>NZ_JAEMHK010000017.1 GCF_016458235.1 Geomonas propionica
TCACGGCAATCCTACTGTTTAGGTGCGACAGAAAACGTCTTAAAAAGCAATCTGCTGAAGATTAGCGCTAATCGGCTGATTTTATGCGTTTCTTCAGCGAAGATGGCATGAGTAACGCGTAATTTCATGGGCGTCACCCTCTGCCTCACTCGTGAGGCGGTAGTGGCAGTAGTGGGACTCCATGTGCTTCAAGACCGACTGGACCGCAGCGTCGTGCGCCTCCTTCCCCCCCCTCCACCCCGGCCACGTGGGCGACCGATACCGACTTGGGGGCGGAGAAGGTGCAGTCGTTCCCGGCCCGGCGGGTTTCCACAACCTCCCCGGTCTCCGGGTCCCGCATCGGCCTGCAGCGCACCAGCACGTTCCCGTCCGGCGCAGTCCCTGCACAAAGCGCGCGGAACTCCTCCTCACCGACAGCTCCCGAGAGCCCCAGAACCGAACCAGGAACTGCACCCGTCCTCGGCCCTCGGATGTAGTAGTCCTCCCTGGAGAAATACCCTCCGGCGTGGCCTGCGCTCATACCTAGTGAGACGGAGTCACCGGGGGACGTTGCTGAGATTTTGAGATTTGCAGACGCAACAAAGAGAGAAATGAAACAATTAATTTTCTACCTGAACTGGAATTAAAACAGGAAGTTCAGAAATAGCCACATGAATCCAAAGTTCCACGAAGTGCAGCACCGGTAAACCCGGTACGCTCTGCGTCGCTGGCAATATAACCAATAGGAAGATTGAGGTATATGGCTTCAAACAAAAACCAACATTTTGTTCCCAGATGCTATCTAAGAGAATTTACACTCAGTTCTGAAAATAAGGCAATCAATGTGTATAACATAGATACAAATAGGTGCATACCTAAAGCACCTGTTAAAAATCAATGTTCTAGGGATTACTTTTATGGAAAAGATGAAAAGTTAGAGAGCGCAATTCAACTTGTTGAGAGTGCATATGCATATGCATTGCGCGACATCATTAATGGTCCACGACAGCTAACCGACGGCCAAACAAACGTACTAAAGCGTTTCTGGTTACTCCAATATCTTAGGACTGAAGCTGCGTCCAGGCGCTCAGTCGAAACAAATAAAGGATTAACAGAGGTAGCTGGACTACAAGGAGATGATTTCAGTTTAGGAATAAAAGAAGCTGTGCAGATGGCAATGAAAACATATGCTAGCAATATGAACGTCATTGATGATTTAAAAATTTGCTTAATTTATAATAAAACGGACTTTCCTTTCGTGACCTCTGATGATCCAGCAGTTCTTTCTAATAAATGGCATTTGAATGACTGGAGAACTAGGTTCGGATCATTTGGTTTAAGTACCTGTGGTGATCTGTTGTTTCTTCCTTTAACACCAAAGATTATGTGCATTGCATATGATAGCGATGTCTATAGCATTTCTAACAAAGATGGTTGGGCAACTATTTCACATATAAATGACGTAAAAGCTTTCAATGAACATCAATTCTTAAACTGTAGAGCAAATATATTTTTAAAAAATGTCGAGCACCAATCTTTCGTATGCGAGTCATTTGATGAAATTTCCCACCATCGGCCACATGAAAGACATCGAATAAATTATGCAGTTCTGGACTGTAGCAATGGCAAGTACTCTACATACAAGGTTGTTGATCTCGCTGAAGCAGATGGACATCAACAAGCCATTATTCATACTGAAACTATTCACCATCGGCCTGCAACATGGCCAAGTGTTATAGGCTGGAGAATCAATGGAAGGGTTTACACAAATAGAAGTGGGCTAGGGTATTTGAGAGAATATCATCTCGCTGAACATCAAGGCTTTTATAAAGAACCAATAACATTAAGGAAAAAGCATCCAAAAGATCAAAACAATTGGTAGCCCGCGGGTAGAGGCGGATCTTTGCAGTTAGTGAGGGACTTTTAAGTATGATTTTATCCAGTGGTTTTATGGTTAGTCTAGTCCGCGTTATATTGATTAATTTTATGATCTAGAACATGAGAAGAAGAGGCCCCCCCGAACGGGTGGCGTCTTTCAACACAGAAACGGTCACGGGATGAAATATGGTCGATGATATTTTGTCGGAAATAAAACGGTGTGAGATTGACGAGACAGCAATTATAGGATTTGAATCCGAGTATGATTTCATGGAGTTGTCCGTAGATTTGACGATTGAAGTTGGACAGTATATTTGTTTGGCCGCCTCAATTCTTCCAGGTGACCGGAAAACGTGGTCACGAGACGAAGCGATATTGGGAGGACATCTTGTCCGCCTATTTAAACTTACAAGTGCATTCCTAGACCAGACTTGCCAGCGAAGAAGAGAAATGACCGTTGTTATCGGTCGAATGGCATTTGAATGCATTATAAACCTTAAATTTCTCCTTAAAAATGCCTCAACTGACTTATTCAAATCGTATATCTATTACTCTTTAAAACATGAAAAGCGGCTGAGATCAGAAATCCTCCTGAATATTGAAAAGCGAGGTGGCAAAATTCTCAATATAGAGAAAAGAATGCTACGATCAATCGAAAACTCATTCAAGACTTCAGAAGTGGACCCTGATGAGATAAAATCTAAGGAACTGAAAAATTGGGGTGGGAAAAATCTCTTTGAAAAAGCCAGGGATGTCGGGCTTGAAGAAGCATATTTGGCCGCAATTGGTGGGCCTTCCCACAGTGTTCATGGTAACTGGCAAGAGATGCTTGAGTACAACATCAAGTTCAGTGAGCATGGCTTTGTTCCGTCTCTTGACTGGCATACGCCTCGCCCGCAACTCGGCAATGCTATATGTTATCACGCAATCATTGTCACCATTGAATATCTAAATTACCTAAAATACTTGTCTCCGAAAAAAATTGAGGAAATAATCGAAAAGTTGGAAGAATTGTTGACACGGATTCAATTGCATGACCAATTACACGAAAAATTCCTCATATCTAAACATTCACGGCTAACAACGAGGTAGATTCTGACGCCTCAAAAAACGTCGCACAGGTCACGCCGTGAGCCGTTAGAAAATATGGGGGGGAGGAAACGCCCCCCGCTTCCCAACAGGAAGAGCACGAATTTCGGATCTAACCCGTTGGATCGGCCCCAGAACCGGGGTAGCCACCGGGGTATCAGAAATTATTTATTACTGCTTTGCCTCACAATTACACTTACTTGTACCACCTATTCGATTCCCATGTGCTTCCGCCATCGCCTACCGCATTATCTCAAAGGGTCGATTTCATCCCCCGCCTGGATTCCGCCGCAGCTCACCCCCTTTCGACTCCTTCCACCGAACAGGACAGCTTTTCTCATAATTCACCCTTTGGCCGTCCGCAACCTCACATCGGTGCTATCCCGCATAAGGCAAAAAACGCCCCCGTCCGGGAGACGACGGGGCGCGGGAATGCTTTCATGGGAAGGTATCCTAGAGCGACCTGATGCTTACAGGCAGAGACCAAGGGCCGCGGCCGGCGGAGGTGAGGATGCTGGCACGAAGCCAATATAGTTTCCCGGGCTCCCTGCCGGGAATGTGAATCTTGGAGGCCAGGGGAAAGTCATCGACGTCGAGCCACGTTGGGTTGGTGGCCGGATCCTGGTCGGTGATCTGAACCCGGTAGCTCTTGGCACCCGGATACCTGGTGATCTTGCCCGATAAGGTGCCGGACGCTTTGCCATGTGTGACTGAGAGATCGGGGGACGGCGGAGGTCCGGAAGCGGTCTTCTTCACCTGCAGCGGGCGAACCTTGAACCCCGCCCTCTTCAGGGCGTCCCGGTCACTTTCGACGGCCAGTTCGACATATTGCCCGATCCTCGCCATCCGCTTCTTGCTCGCCTGGTGAAACTCGTCCCTCTCCTTCACCATCGTCACATCGTGGTTCTGCGCCCGGAGTATCGCGGCATCCAGAAGGTCCGCGTCCTCCCCTAACCCATCGAAGGACCTCAACCATGGGGGCCACGGCTTTAGGTTTGGGTGATCATGATTGAGCAGCATGACCTTGACGGTCCTCATCATTTCTGCCGTCTCCCGAGGGGTGGAACCGTATTCAGGGGCTAGCACTGGCTGCATAAATTCCTCCTGGGGCTGATGTGATCTCGTCTTCAGGAGGAGCATATATTAAATATATTTAATTACAAGCAACTACTTTTTTACCGATCTTTGCCGAAAGGCAGCCTCGCTTCCGGGAAGCCTGGTGCAAAACAGCCGAAGGCGTGCAAAGCGGTCGGCCGTTTGTGGCAACATCGCCGATTTCCTGGAACACCTTTGCCGCCCCTTCTTTGAGCCGGAGCTAAGGTCGTCCAAAGTTCGGAAAACCCTTCACAAGCTTTTCCGATTCCTTCGCAAGGTTAGCACGAAAATACACCACCATAACCACCTGGTATCCCGAGGAGTTTTGGCAGGACGACCAGTGGTTGTCAATGTTTGGTAAAAGGTTCGCAAGGTTTAGGAAAAGTTTGACAAACTTCCGGCCGACCTTTTCAGGGTTCCGGACGGGATGGTGCAGGCGAATGGAATCCTTGTCAAACCTTCGCGCCCGGGGGCCAACTTTCGCCAGCGGCGGATGCAAGTTCGCGATGAACGTCACCAACATCGGCCGCCGGTGTGAAAGGTTTTCCGGATCCTTATCAAACTCCGCCCTTCTTTGGTCAACCGTCAGCCGAGGTTTGACAGCAACTGCCGGAACCTGCTCGCGTCAAGCAGGACAGCTCAGACCACCTCCATGGCTAGCGGTTTTCCGATGTTCCTCGCCCTCTAACTTGGGGTCTTGCCGGACATCTACGGCACCATCGCGCCGAACTGCTGTTCGACCTCTCTCGGGGCGTTGAGCAGACCGCGATACACGTCCTGGGACATCGGGTCCGGGAAGATGTACTCTTCGTCCTCTGCAATGCCATCGAGGATCATCTTGGCGACTTGCTCCGGGGTGGATTTGTCCATTTCCTGGCCGGCTGTCATCCGTGTATCGACCGGACCGGGATAAACTCCGAACACCTTGACGCCGCGCGACGCCAGCTCGGCGCGCACCCCCTGCAACAGGGAATGACCGGCGGCCTTGGAGGCTGAGTAGGTGCCGTTAACGGGGAGGTTCACAAGACCAAGGATGGAGCAGACGTTTGCTATCGCCCCCCCGCGGGATGCCAAAAGCGGCGCGAAGGCCCGGCACATGGAGAGGGTGCCGAGATAGTTCACCTTGATCTCCTGGCGGGCGCTCTCCAAACTATCGGGGCCAAGCAGGCTTTTGCAATGGTTGACGCCGGCGTTATTGATCACCAGGTCCACATCCTGGCATTGCGCGGCGGCCGTTGCCACGCTCGTCTCGTGAGTCACGTCGATCCTGAGCGCCACCACATGCCCCGGGTCGAACTTGGCTATTTCCGCTACCGCCTGAATGTTGCGGGCCGCCGCATATACCTTGGCGGCTCCACGCTCCAGCAACTCCTTCACCAGCGCCCACCCGATGCCACCGTTGGCACCGGTAACAAGAACTACTTTACCTGACAGGTCCATTCTTTCCTTCTCCTCTTTTTATTACGGTCTTTCCGCCCACAACAGCCGGTTACGCGGCTGCCGCACCTGGCCGGGATGCCCGGCCGCTCCTGCAGCTTCACTCACCACTCCCTTCATGACGGCCCCCTCTTCCAAAACGGCATACAGGGCTCGTGCGGCACGCCTCAAGAGCTCACCGGCATTGTCCGGTTGCGGGGCCAGGACCGCTATCGTCATCAGCGCTTCTCGTATGATCCGCTCGGAGGAAGGGGGGAGGTCGTTACCATTCAGTTTTTCCCACAGCGACCTGATACAGGCCGCGATGCCAAGCGCGGTCACTCCCCCCTCGACCGTCCTCAGATGTTCCGGGTCGTGACGCGCGGCCATATCCACCAGCCTGATCACCCTGTGCTGCAGCCTTTCCTGTACCCGGCCCAGCACCTGCGGCGAACCGTTCCGCGCCATGTGCACAAGGTCGCGGGAAACGGCAGCGAGAACCGAGCGCATCCGCACGCCGGGGTTGATGGGGACCAGCACGGTGTAGGAGAGCCAGGCGGTACCGACGCCGGCCACCATGGCTACGGCGCCGATGGCAAGGTCGATATGGGCGACGCTGACCGCGACACCCGGTTGGACCACGAAGATGAAGAAAAGGGTCGCATCGGTCGCGGCTATCATCGTTCGCGGGTACTGCATGGCGGCGAGCCCGAGCAGCACGAAAGGCGCGATGATGGCTACGGTAAGGTATGGGTCATGGACAGCGGAGAGCAGGAATATCCGGCAGAAGACGGCGGCAGCCGATCCGACCGCCGCACCGACGAAGATGTTGCCGACAAAATGGGCGGGATGATCCTTGTTGGAGAAGATGGTGGTCATGATCGACAGGGCCATCAGCATGAGCGGCCCCTTGCTCCAGCCGGTTGCGCTCCAGGTGAAGCCCACAGCCGCGATGACGAGCCCGGACCGAAAGGCCGCCCTGCCCGCTTCAACCCAGTCACGGTGCCGAATCAGGCGATGGCGCGGCTCATGGGCCGCATCGTCGGCGACGGCCTCCAATCCGGAGAGCACTTCTTCCATGGCAACCACCACCCCGGCGAAGGTTTCGCCCAGAAGTGGCAGGTGGGAACGCGCTTCGGCGGCCAGGGCCGCAAGCTCGGAGCAGATCGCGGCCCCAGGGGAGGATGCGAAGGTCGACGCCACTTCAAGAAGATGACGGGAGATCAGCTCGCGCCATGCAGCACCATGCCTGCCGTCGCCGTCGTTGTGACGGTCCAGGTGTTCCGCGGCGAGCCTTCCCACCGACAACAGGGAAAGCAGTGCCGCAATCAGGCTCTTCACGTGGCGCTGCCGTTGCCTGAACCCGGGTGAGGCCGCCGCGGCGGTCTCAAGAAGCAGCTCCAGGTCCGCCAATTCGATGAGCATCACCCGCTCAAGCCTCGCGACCTCGTCGCTGCGGCCGTGATTGAACAGCGCGGAGAGCCAACGCATGGCATCCCCGATCACCTCATGGAGACGCCGCTCCAGCTCCTCGCGGGGGGCGCGCGGTGTGAAAAGGGCGGTGACCGCCGTGGTGACGACGATGCCCACGACGATGCAGGCGATGCGGCCAAAGGCGATCTCGGAGACGCGGGCGGGATTCATGAAGCCGCTCATGGCGATGACGGCGCAGGTGCAGCCTGCCATCAGGAAGGCGTAGGAGCGCAGGCCGTGGAAGAGATTTCCGATGCCGACGCAACCCGTGATCCAGAAGACGAGCGCGGTTGTAACCCAAAAGGGGGATGTAGTGTACTGGAGAAGCAGCAATGCAGCCAGGGAGCCGAAGACGGTGCCGACCAGACGGTAGAAGCTTTTCTCGAACAAGAGGCCGCGGGTAGGCTGGATGACGATCAGTGCGGTCATCGCGGCCCAGTAGGGGTTCTCGATGCCGAGGAACTCGGCGACGCACAGGGCCGTCAGTACGGACAGGGTCCCGCGCAGGGCGAGGACAAGTTTCACGCGGTGGGACGGGTTCATCCTTTCAGTCTCGAGCGGGTTTCCTGCAGCCTCTTCTCCAGTCGTTCCACGAAAAGGGTCATCTGGTCGATCTCCAGGTCACTGAACTCACTCAGGAGATCATGCTCGAGGGTAGCGACCTTGGCGGTGATTTGTGTCACCATCGCGCGCCCCTGAGGAGAGAGCGCAAGCAGTTTGGCACGCCGGTCGCTGGCATCCTCGCTGCGGTCGATGAGCCGCTTCACGATCAACTGGTCGAGGATGCGTGTCAGCGTGGGGCCTTCTATGCCCAGGGAGGCAGCGAGGTCTTTTTGCCGGATGCCGTCACCCATGTGGTGCAGGTGCAGCAGCGGGCGCCATGCGGCGTCGGTGACACCCAAAGACTGGAATGCCGAGTCGAGGACCTGGCGCCAACGCCGGGTCAGAAAGCCAAGGCGGTACAGGAGGTTTTCTCTATCTACCTTTGTGGTTTCAATGGTCATGAAAAATAGATAGCATACTATCTATTATATTGCTATCTATTTCTGGCGGCGGTTATCGCTTCAGGATTTTTCGGCCGTGCTGCGGCGCTGGCTTACCCGGCGCGGCTTTCGAAGCGTGGTAGGCGGGAAGACCGCCAAGCGTCCGAGCGCTTCGCGCACCAGGTCGGAGATGGTCATGTTCTGCCCGTTCAGCAGGCGCAAAAGAAACTTCCGCTCGGCATCGGTGATCCTGACCGAGATGATGTAGCGCCTGCAATCAAGGTCTCCTAATTCGTTCATACTTCCCCCACGAGCCGCAGCGCCTTCTCCCGCATCCTCAGATGAACTGCAGCATATGTCCCATTTTCTCCCGCTTAACGCGCAGGTACTCGATATTGCTGCTGCCGGGCGCTACCTCCAGAGGCACGCGCTCGACGATGTCTATGCCGTAACCCTGCAGCCCAACCAGCTTCTTCGGGTTGTTGGTCATGAGCCGGATTTTCTTGAGCCCCAGGTGGGCCAGGATCTGCGCGCCGATGCCGTAGTCGCGCATGTCGGCCTTGAAGCCCAAGGCGAGGTTCGCCTCCACGGTATCCTTCCCCTGGTCCTGCAGCGCGTACGCCTTCAGCTTATTGGTGAGGCCGATGCCGCGCCCTTCCTGGCGCATGTAGAGGACTACCCCCCTACCCTCCGCTTCCACCAGTTCCATGGCGTGGTGCAGTTGGTCGGCGCAGTCGCAGCGGACGCTGCCGAAGACGTCGCCGGTCATGCACTCGGAATGGACGCGCACCAGGACCGGCTCGTCGCCGGCGAGGTCCCCCTTGACGAGGGCGATATGCTCGAGGTGATCGACGTCGTTCTCAAAGGCAATGGCGCGGAAGGCGCCTGCCTTTGTGGGGAGGGCGACCTCCACCGAGCGCCGTACCAGGGACTCGTGCCGGAGCCGGTAGGCGACCAGGTCCGCGATGGTGCAGATCTTGATGCCGTGCTGCAGCGCGAAGCGTTTCAAGTCGGGCATCCGCGCCATGGAGCCGTCTTCTTTCATGATTTCACAGATGACCCCGGCGGGCTCCAGGCCGGCCAGCCGAGCGAGATCGACCGAGCCTTCGGTCTGGCCCGAGCGAACCAGGACGCCGCCGTCACGGGCGCGCAGCGGAAAGATGTGCCCCGGCCTGGCGAGGTCGGAAGCCTGGGCGTCCGGCGCCACGGCGGTCAGGATGGTGTGGGCACGGTCCGCCGCGGAGATCCCGGTGCTCACTCCGGAGCGGGCCTCGATGGAGACGGTGAATGCGGTGCCGAAGGAGGAGGTGTTATCCCGCACCATGGGGGGGAGCGCCAGGTGGTCGCAGCGCTGCTCGGTCATGGTGAGGCAGATGAGGCCGCGGCCGAAGCGGGCCATGAAGTTGATCGCTTCCGGGGTTACGAACTGCGCCGCCATGGTGAGATCACCTTCGTTCTCACGGTCCTCGTCATCCACCAGGATGACCATCCTGCCCGCCCTGATCTCCTCAATGGCTTCCTCTATGCTCGCCACGGACATGACACCCTCCTTGATTTAATCGGACGTGATGTAGGTCGCACCACGCGCAGGGAAGCCAGGAAAACCCTGCGCGTGGTGCTGATGGTCCCAGGCGCTGAGTCCCGAGCCATTTCTGGAGAAAACTTCGTTTTTGTGGCCACCCTGTCGGCAGGCGGCGTGTCCCCCTCTCCCTCCGGGAGAGGGACGGGGTGAGGGCGCTGCGGCAGGCTATGTCTCACTTCGTGGCAACGCCCTCACCCGGCCTTCGGCCACCCTCTCCCTCCGGGAGAGGGGATAGCAGTCAGCCACTGCCTCAAAGTAGCCTCTCCCGTATGAAGAGATGCTACTTTTGGAGCCTTACGCGGCGCGCAGCTTCTCGGCCAGGACCGGCGCCAGCGCCAGCACGTCGGCTACCACCATGACGTCGGCGGCCTCGCTGATGGGGGCATCCTTGTCCTTGTTGATGGCGACGATGAAGTCGGATTTCTTCATGCCGGCCAGGTGCTGGATGGCGCCGGAGATGCCGCAGGCGACGTAGAGCTTGGGCGACACGGTCTGGCCGGTGGTACCGACCTGGTGGCTGTGGCCGACCCATCCGGCGTCGACCACCGGGCGGCTCGCGCCGAGTTCGCCGCCGAAAGCCTTGGCCAGATCGGCGATGACGCCCACGTTCTCCTTCTTGCCGACGCCGCGACCGGCGCTGACGATGATCTCGGCGCGTCCCAGGTCGACGTCCTTCTTCTCGGCCGGCTCGTAGCCGACAAACTGCAGCGCCGAACTCCCCTGCGAGATCTCGATCGCCTCCACCTGCGGGGCGCCGGATTTCTGGCCGGCGTAGTTGAAGGCGCCGGCCTGGACGGTGAGGACGGCGCGCGCCGCTTTCGGGCTCACGGTGCGGCGCAGCTTGCCGTTACACAGGCTCACCTCCAGCTTGCCGTCCACGATGTTGACGACCTCGGAAACCTGCCCCACCCTGAGCGTTGCGGCCACCCGGGGAGCCAGGTCCCAGCCGTAGGAGGAGTGCGGGAAGATGATGTAGTCCGGGTTCTCCTTGAGCGCCGCGGCCAGCACGATGTGCTTGTGCAGCTCGGGGCTGTACTCCCCGTATTTGTTGACGTCCGCCAGGTACAGCTTCGCGGCTACCTGCGGGGCCTGCGCCGGCGTCCCCACCAGGACCAGGCTCACCTCAGCCCCCAGGCGCTCCGCGAACGCCACCAGCTCGTAGCTGGTGTCCAGTAATTTTCCTTCCCGCTGTTCACAGACAAGCAGTGCTTTCATGGCTCACCTCCTTATTTCATGACCGTGGTCTTTTCCTTGAGAATGCCCAGCAGGCGGTCCGCAATATCCCCCAGATCCCCTTCGAGCACGATGCCGCCGCCGCTTTTCACCGGCGGGTAGAGTTTCTCGGTCCCCGTCGCTGCTTCCTCTTTCAAGAGGCTCGCCACCGGTACCAGCTGCAGCTCCTTCTTCTTGGCCTTCATGATGTTGGGCAGGGTCGGGTAGCGCGGCACGTTGAGGCCCAGCTGGCAGGTGACCAGCGCCGGGACCGGAACCTTCACCACGCTCTTGACGCCCCCCTCCAGCTCCCGCTTCGCGGTCACCACGCCGTCGGCGTACTCGAAGCCGACCAGGGTGCTGGCGCAGTTGTGCCCCAGAATTTCGGCCACGGTGACGCCGACCTGGGCCGAGCCCCGGTCCTGCGACTGCATCCCGGTGAAGATGACGTCGAAGTTCTTGTCACCGGCGAAGGCGGCGATGATGTTGGCGATCTGCCAGGGGTCCTTGCGGGCGCTGTCGTTGTCCTGGACCTGGACCGCCTTGTCGCACCCCATGGCGAGGGCCTTCTTGAGGGCCTCCCCGACGCGGTCGGCGCCAATGGAGAGGACCGTGATCTCGGGCTGGTTGCCCAGCTGCTCCTTGAGCTGCACCGCCTGCTCGACGGCGTACTCGTCGTATTCGTTCATCCTGTAGGCCAGATCGGCCTCGTCGTACCAATCCCCCGTCCCGTTCACCTTGAAGCGGGATTCCATGTCAGGAACCTGTTTGATGCAGACTAGAATGTTCATGTGCGCCTCCCTATCGGTCGTTTAGTGCCTCGGCCATTACCTCTGCGATGTCCTTTACCCGTACCTTCTCCGCACCCTGGTCCTTCAGACCGTCCTCCAGCATGGTCATGCAATAGGGACAGCTGACACAGATGGTGTCGGGCTCCTGCTTGAGGGCCTCCTTGACCCGTTCGTGGTTGATCCTCGCTCCGGTCTGTTCCTCCATCCACATCCTGCCGCCGCCTGCGCCGCAGCAAAAGCCGTTCTCGCGGTTGCGCTCGAAGTCGCCGGGTGTTCCCCCGGTGGCCGCCTCGATGACGGCGCGAGGCGCGGTGTAGGTGTCGTTGTGGCGCCCGAGGTAACAGGAGTCATGGAAGAGAACCTTGCCCTGGCTCGCCTTTTTGGGAGCCTTGAGCTTCCCGTCCCGGACCAGTTGGGCGATCAGCTCGCTGTGGTGCACCACCTCCAGCTCGATGCCGTACTGCTTGTAGTCGTTCTTCAAGGTGCTGAAGCAGTGCGGGCACGCGGTGACGATCTTCTTCACCCCACGCTCGCGGAACAGCTCCACATTGCCGCGGGCCATCTTGTCGAAGACGAATTCGTTGCCCAGGCGCCGGACGCTGTCGCCGCAGCAGATCTCGTCCTTGCCCAGGATGCCCCAGCTGATGCCGGCCCGGTCCAGGGTGGTGGCCAGGGCGAGTGTGGTCTGCTTGGCGCGGCTGTCGAAGGAACCGGCGCAGCCGACGAAGAAGAGATACTCGGTCTCGCCCGGCTTGAAGTCGCGCTCCTCCAGGACCGAGATCCACTTGCCGCGCTCGGAGGGGGCGATGCCCCAGGGGTTGCTGCGCTGCTCCATGTTCTCGAAGAGGTTTAAAAGCTCCTCCGGGAACCGGGCCTTTTCCTGCACCAGGTGCCTGCGCATCTTGACGATCTTGGGGAGGTGCTCGATGAGGACCGGGCAGACCGAGAGGCAGGCGCCGCAGGTGGTGCAGTCCCAGAGGGCCTCCTCGCAGCTCGTCCCCTCCTCTTTGGGACCGATGAGCGGCTTGCCCCCCTTCTCCAGGAGGTTCACCTTGAGATCATGCACCACGCGGCGCGGATTCAGGGATTTCCCCGTGTTATGCGCCGGACAGAGGTCCTGGCAGCGCCCGCATTCGGTGCAGGAGAAGGAATCCAGCAGATCCTTCCAGGAAAACTGCTCGACGCCGCTCACCCCAAACCTGTTCCCCATTTGGAACTCCTCGCGCGGCGGAACGGCGGGATGGTCCAGGCTTCTGAAGTAGCAGTTGGGGATGGCGGTCAGGATATGCATATGCTTGCTGCGCGGCAGCAGGTTGAGAAAAAGAAGCAACACTATGGCGTGCACCCACCACGAGGTCAGGGCCACCGCTTCCAGTGTTGCCGCAGGGAGACCCTGCATTACAAGGGAGACCGCCCGTGAGACCGGCTGCCAGGAGCCTTCCCCCGGAGCGAGGCGGGCCGCGTTCATCAGAAAGTACGCCGCCATGAGGGTCGCGATCATGCCGAGGATGAGGAGCGCCTCGCCGCTGCGGGGCTTGGTGTATTCGTTGCCAAGGTAGCTGGGGGCGAAGAAGAGCCGGCGCGCCAGGGCCACGGTAACGCTCACCAGCGCCAGGAGCGACACCAGGTCGAAGGCGAACTCGAGCGGGTGGCGGATCCCCTCGGGAAGGGCGGAAAGTCCGCCGCCCGGGAAGAGCCCCTGCCACAGGAAGTCAGCGTTGGCGACCAGAAGGAGCAGGAATGCCCAGAACAGCACGAAGTGGTTGACCCCGAACGGGCGAGACAGGACCCGCTTTTGCCCGAAGGCGTAGGACAAGACCCCGGCCAGGCGCTCCCCCGGGCGGTCGAAACGGTTCTCGGCGGCGCCGACGGTGACCAGTTGCAGCCGCTGGTAGCAGCTGTAGCAGAAGGTCAGAACGGCGACGAATAACAACGGCATGAAGTACGGGTGGCTTTGCATGTGATACCTCGCAAGCGGTTATCTGTTCCTTGAGGGGGACTGGCTCCGCAGGTGCCGGTCCCCTTCAACTCAAGCGGTCATCGATTCGTCAGACGGCGAGCCGGTCGGGGAGTCTCCCGCCGCGCTGCTCTTTCATGGTGCGCACCCTCTTGGTCAGGGCCGGGACGATCTCGAAGACGTCCCCCACGATGCCGTAGGTGGCGACCTGGAAGATGGGTGCCTCCGGGTCGCGGTTGATGGCGATGACCACGTCCGAGTCCTGCATACCGACCAGGTGCTGGATGGCGCCGGAAATGCCGCAGGCGATGTAGATCTTGGGACGCACGGTTTTGCCGGTCTGCCCCACCTGGCGGCTGTGCGGCATCCAGCCGGCATCGACGGCGCTTCTCGAGGCGCCGACCACGCCGCCCAGTTCCGCGGCAAGCTCGTGCAGCATGGCGAAGTTCTCCTTCCCCATCAGGCCGCGCCCGCCGGAGACGATGATCTCGGCCCCGGCGATGTCGATGTCCTTGCCCCCCTTGTCGCTGATGGACTCGATCACCTTGGCAAGGATGTTCTCCTCGCAGAGGTCGTACTCCTCGCTGACCACGATGCCGGTCCGCCCCGGGAGCCTTTCCGGCATGGCCATCACGTGCGGGCGCACCGTCGCCATCTGGGGGCGGAAGCGGTCGCACATGATGGTCGCCATGATGTTGCCGCCAAAGGCCGGGCGGGTCTGCATCAGGTTGCGCTTGTCGTCGATGCCGAGGCCGGTGCAGTCGGCGGTAAGGCCGGTCTTGACCACGGTGGCGACCGCCCCGGCGAGATCGCGTCCCTGGCCGGTGGCGCCCATGAGGATCACCTCGGGCCGATGCTTGTAGACCAGGTAGCAAAGCGCGTCGCAGAAGGGCTTGGTGCGGTAATGCTCGAAGACCGGGGCATCCAGCACGATGGCTTGGTCGGCACCGTAGCTGAAGGCCTCCTCGCAGAGCTCGGCCACGCCGTGACCGATGATCACCGCCGACAGCGGCACCTGGAGTTTTTTCGCCAGTTCGGCACCGGCACCCAGGAGCTCCCAGGAGACCTTGGCGACCTCGCCCTCAAACTGTTCGATGAAGACCCAGACGCCGCGATAGGTGGCCAGCATCTCCCGCAGCTTCTTTTCCGCCGGGTCGAGCTCCTCCTCGGCCGCGCCGTGCTGCGCCTCCCATTGCTTGAGAAGCTCCAACTCTTCCGGCGTGTAGAACATCTCGAGGGCGCCGGCGGCGCAGACTTTCACGCACTTAGCACAACCGATGCACTTCTCGGCGTGGATGGAAGGTTCCCCCGCCTCGTTCATGAGGATTCCGCTCACCGGGCAGGAGCTCTCGCAGCGGGCGCCGCAGGCTATGCACTTGCCGGCGACCACGCGAGCTATGCCGCGCGGCTTCTTGATCTTCTTGCTGTCCATGTCAACTCCTTGCGGGCTACAACGCTAACAGGTCTTTGCTGAGCATCTTGTCGAGCAGTAAATGGGCGGTTCCGACGGGATCCTTGATACCGTCGCCGATGATCTCCCCCTGGTCACGCTCGGGAGAGAAGATCTTGCTGACCCAGGTCGCCGACCCCTTGAGGCCGACCGTCTCGACGTCCAGGTTCAGCACCTGGTTGTCCCACACGGTCACCTCGGTCAGTTCGGCGCTAAGGCGCATCGGAACGGTTGGGTAGCGCGGCCGGTTCAGCTCCCGCACCGCGGTGATCACCACCGGCAGCGGGGCCTCGACGATCTCGTGCCTCCCCTCGAGCTTTCTCCGGACCCGTATCCTCTTCTGGTCGAGATCGAGCCACTCGATGCGGTCGACGAGGGTGAGCTGCGTGAAGCCAAGCCGGGTGGCGATACCAGGTCCCACCTGGGCGGTATCGCCGTCGATGGTCTGCTTGCCGCAGAAGACGATGCCCACTTCCTCCTGCTGCGCCAGGCGCTCGATGGCGGAGGCGAGCACCTGGCTGGTGGCCAAGGTATCGGCGCCGCCGAAGGCCCGGTCGGAGAGGAGGATTGCCTCGTCAACCCCGAGTGCGCACGCCTTTTTCAGGGTGGCGACCGTGTTGGGAGGGCCCATGGAGATGGCGACCGAGCGCAGCCCGTAGCGGTCCTTGAGCGCCAGTCCCTCCTCGAGGGCGTGGGTGTCGTAGGGGTTCACGATGAAGGGAATCCCCTCCCTCACCAGGGTGTTGGTGACCGGGTCGATCTTGACCTGGGTGGTGTCCGGTACCTGCTTGATACAGGAGATCACGAGCATGATCTTCTCCTTCAGTTTGACTTCGGTGTGCTGTTTGGTCAGAAGCAAATCCCCCCTGTCCCCCCTTCGCAAAGGGGGGAACTCTTGGGGTTGTGCGGTGTTTCAAAGCTGCTTCAGCTGTGGTGCCTTATGCTTTCCCTGCTAATCCGCCTTAAACCGCAGCGGCGGCTGCGGGGGCGGTGACGTAGTGGTGCGTGTTCTTGACGCCGGGACGGTAGATCTTCATGAGCGCCTGGGCCATCTCGGCGGGGGTCGCGGCGACACTGATGCCGCAGGACTCCAGCACGGCTACCTTCTCCGCGGCGGTTCCCTTGCCGCCGGAGATGATGGCGCCGGCATGTCCCATCCTCTTGCCCGGGGGAGCGGTACGGCCGGCGATGTAGCCCGCGACCGGCTTGGTCATGTACTCCTTGACGAAGTAGGCGGCCTCTTCCTCGGCGTAGCCGCCGATCTCGCCGATCATGATGACCGCCTCGGTGTCCGGGTCCTCCTCGAACATCTTGAGACAATCGAGGTGGCTGGTGCCGTTCACGGGGTCGCCCCCGATGCCGACGCAGGTCGACTGACCCAGGCCGTAGCCGGTCAACTGCCAGACCGCCTCGTAGGTGAGCGTGCCGCTCCTGGAGACCACGCCGACCTTGCCGGGCTTATGGATGTAGCCGGGCATGATGCCGATCTTGCACTGTCCCGGGGTGATGATGCCGGGACAGTTGGGGCCGATGAGCCTGGTGCTTTTGCCCTGCATGAACTGCTTCACCTTCACCATGTCGAGGACCGGAATCCCCTCGGTGATGCAGCAGACCAATTCCAGCCCGGCGTCGACCGCCTCCATGATGGAGTCGGCGGCAAACGGCGGCGGGACGTAGATGACGCTCGCGGTGGCGCCCGTCTCACGGACCGCCTCGGCCACGGTGTTGTAGACCGGGAAGCCGTCCACGGTGGTCCCACCCTTGCCGGGTGTGACGCCCCCCACCATCTGGGTGCCGTACTCGCGGGCGCCCTGCGCGTGGAAGAGGCCGGTGGCCCCGGTGATCCCCTGGGTTATAACCTTGGTGTTCTTGTCGACCAGGATGCTCATGCTCTACCCCCTTTGGCGGAAACGGCCATGATGATTTTCTGGGCGGCGTCGGCCATGCCGTCGGCGGCCACGATGTCGAGCCCGCTGTCGGCCAGCAGTTGCTTGCCCTTTTCGACGTTGGTCCCTTCCAGGCGGACCACCAGCGGTACGTTGAGGGATACCTGCTTGGCGGCCTGAATGACGCCGGTGGCAATGACATCGCACTTCATGATGCCGCCGAAGATGTTGACCAGGATCCCCTCGACGTTCTTGTCAGAGAGGATGATCTTGAAGGCCTCGGTGACGCGCTCGATAGTGGCCCCGCCCCCGACATCCAGGAAGTTGGCCGGGTCGCCGCCGTAGTGCTTGATGATGTCCATGGTGGCCATGGCGAGACCGGCACCGTTAACCAGGCAGCCGATGTTGCCGTTGAGCGAGATGTAGGAGAGGTCGTGCTGGCTCGCCTCGATCTCGTTGGCGTCCTCCTCGTCGAAGTCGCGCATGTCGCCGATCTGCAGGTGCCTGAAGAGTGCGTTGTCGTCGAAGCCGAATTTGGCGTCCAGGGCGAGGAGCTCGCCCGCGCCGGTAACCACCAGCGGGTTCACCTCGAGCAGCGCACAGTCGCAGGCGATGAAGGTGGTGTAGAGCGCTTCGAACATCTTGGCGGCCTTGCCGATCTGCTTCCCTTCCAGGCCGAGGGCGAAAGCAAGTTTCCTCCCCTGGAACTGGGTGAGTCCAACCAGCGGCTCGATCTTCTCGGTGAAGATCTTCTCGGGCGTCTTCGCCGCCACCTCTTCGATGTCCATGCCACCTTCGGTGGAGGCCATCACGGTCACCTTCGAGGTGGAGCGATCCACGACGAGGCTCACGTAGAGTTCACGGGCGATGTCGCAGCCGTTTTCAACCAGCACCCGGTGCACCACCTTCCCTTCCGGCCCGGTCTGGTGCGTTCTCAGTGTCATGCCGAGCATGTCGCGGGCGATCAACTGCACCTCGCTGGAGGTCTTGGCGAGCTTGACGCCGCCCCCCTTGCCGCGCCCACCGGCGTGGATCTGCGCCTTGACCACCCAGGGCCCCTCCCCGAGCCGCTTGGCCCATTCCCTGGCACTCGCGCCGTTGTAACAGACGTGGCCGTCCGGAACCGGCACCCCAAATTTCCTCAGTATCGCTTTGGCCTGATACTCGTGAATGTTCATCCTTTTTATCCTCCCAGGCGCGTGGCGCCTCCTGGTCTCGCCTATCGCGCTCATCGTCAGTCGCGTCAAGGTCCCGTGCCGCTTGGCGGCAGGGGTGCGTTCAGGTTCATCAGGACCCCCTGAAGAACCGCCTATCGGCACCTGATCATGGGGGTTTCAACAACTCGATCTCTTTGCTGCCACGGATTCCATTGCCCCTTCTGGGGCCATCTGCACATTGAATTCGGCTCATCGGTGTCCTCCGTCAGATTTTCGCCTGCCCGGAGTCGGATGCGGTACCTGCCGCTACCGGCTCTACCTCTACCGTTGACTGCTGTGGTTCTTTCATCCTGCCGCCGCCCCTCACCCTGCCCCTCTCCCAGAGGGAGATGGGAGTGTGGACGTCATGGGGCAGATTTGCGTTACCCGGCCTGCGGGGAAAGCCTTTCCAGCAGGATCTCGGAAACGTCCCGTGCCACCAGGAGCCCTTCCAACTCGGCCCCTTTGACGCCGTCCTCGAACATGGTGAGACAGAACGGACAGTTGGAGACCAGGACCCCGGCACCGGTGGCGGCGGCCATCTGCACGCGCTTCACGCTGATGCGGCTCCCCAGCTTCTCCTCGGCCATGATCCGTCCCCCGCCGGCGCCGCAGCAGAAGCTTTCCGCTTCCTTGCGCTCCATCTCCCTGATGGTGCCCCCGGCCGCCTGCACCAGGGCACGCGGCGCCTGGTAGGTCTCGTTGTAGCGCCCGAGATAGCAGGAGTCGTGGTAGGTGCACTCGAAGGCGCCCTGCTCGACCTTCAGCTTCCCTTCCGCGATGAGCCGTTCCAGGTAGGTGGTGTAGTGCTCGGTCTCGATGTCGAAGCCGAGATCGCGATAGTCCTTGGCCAGGGTGTTGAAGCAGTGCGGACAGGCGGTGACCACCTTCTTTACCCCGTACCCCTTGATGGTCTCGATGTTCTCGGTCGCGAGGGTCTGGTACAGGTACTCGTTGCCCAGCTTGCGCATCGGCTCGCCGCAGCACTTCTCCTCCTTGCCGAGGATGCCGACCTTGATGCCGGCCGCCGCGCAGAGCTTAACGAAGCTGGTGGCGATCTTGATGTTGCGCTTGTCGAAGGAGGCATAGCAGCCGACGAAGTACAGGATGTCGACTTCGGCCCCTTCGGAGAGTTGGGTGACCGGCAGCCCTTCGGCCCAGTCGCCGCGGGAGGCGAAGGACATGCCCAGCGGGTTTCCGTTCACCTCCACGTTCCCCATCGCGGTGACCACTTCGTCGCCCGGGAACTCCCCTTCCATGAGGACCAGGTTGCGGCGGATGTCGACCACCTTGTTGACGTGCTCGATGGCGGCCGGGCAGATCTCCTGGCAGGCGCGGCAGGTGGTGCAGGACCAGAGGGCGTCCTTGCCGACCGCTTCGACCAGGTTGTCCTCGACGGTCTCGCGGGCAACCTCGCCCAGTTGGGAGATGACCTTCATGGGGGAGAGTGGTTTGTCGGTGGCGTGCGCGGGGCAGCGGTCCTGGCAGCGCTTGCACTTGGTGCAGGCGTCGGTGTCGAAGATGTCCTTCCAGGTCATATCGCCGATCTTCGCCGTCCCGAAGCTCTCTGCGTCACCCTCCATGTCCACCGTCACCAGCGCCCCCTTGGGGCCGAGCGGCGCGAAGAAGTAGTTCGCGGAGGTGGTGAAGATGTGGCGGAACTTGGTGAAGGGGATGGCACAGATGAAGGCGGCGACCAGCACGAAATGGAACCACCACAGGCCGCGGTGCACCTGGGCCAGGTCCTCAGGCTGCGAGCCCGCGAGGATCTTGGCGACCATGAGGCCCACCGGCGACCAGAGCGCCAGATCGGGCTGCTGCACCACTTCCGTCACGGCCATCCTGGCTCCCTCGATGAGGAAACCGGTCACGATGATGGCGAAGAGAAGGCCGTGCATCACCGCGTCATCGCGGGTCGTTTCCAGTCCGGCTGGGCGCACCAGGTAACGTCGCACGAAGAGCCCGACCAGCGTGATGAAGGCGGCGAGGCCGGCTACGTCGAGCACCAGGGAGAAGATTTTGTAGAAGCTCCCGGTCAGGAAGCGCACGCCAAGGAGCAGGTCGGTGCCGTCGGCCTGCAGCGCCACGAGGATGGTGCCGACGAAGAGCGTGGCGAAAGACCAGAAGAAGAAGCCGTGGGCGAAGCCGGGCCCCTTGACCTTGACCACGCGACTTTGCAAAAGGACGTTCTTCACCAGCATCGAGATCCGTTCCGAGCGGTTGTCGGTCCTGTCCAGGGGCTTCCCCTTGGCGTAGATCCGCAGCCGCTGGTAGCCGTAGTAGCCGAGTAGGGCCAAGGCGGCCGCTGTGACCAGGTACATCGGGACCAGTACCGCAGCCCCGTGGCCTATGTTCCAATAAAGTTCGCGCGTCGCTTCCATGACTCACCTCGTTTTGCCGTTCCTGATTGCCGATACTTTCGCCTGTTCCCTCTCCTTCCGGGAGAGGGTGCCCGAAGGGCGGGTGAGGGGCTTGCAGGCTACCGTAATTTTGCCGATTGCAACGCCCTCACCCTGGCCCTCTCCCAGGGGGAGAGGGGATGTGGACGTACGTTTCTTGCTGCTTAAACTCCGGTGAAGGTGGGTTTCCTCTTTTGCACGAATGCCGTCATCCCCTCTTTCTGGTCCTGGCTCGCGAAGAGGGAGGCGAAACTGATCGCCTCGTGGTTCATCCCGTCCGACAGCGACATGTCCAGGCCACTCTTCACCACGTCCTTGGCGCGGGCAACGCCGAGTACCCCGTTGCCGGCGATCTTCGCCGCGGTCTCCAGCGCCTCGTCCAGCAGTCGGTCGGGCGAAAATACGGCCGCGACCAGCCCCCAACTCTTGGCGTCGACGGCGTTGACGACCTTGCCCAGGAAGATCAGTTCGTTGGCACGGCTCCTTCCCACCAGCCGCGGCAGGTTCTGGGTGCCGCCAAAACCGGGCATGATGCCGAGGGTGACCTCGGGAAGGCCGAGCTTCGCGGTATCGGAGGCGTAGGCGAAGTCGCAGGCGAGCGCCAGTTCCAGCCCGCCTCCCAGGGCGAAACCGTTGACGGCCGCGATGACCGGCTTTCTCACCCTGCCGATCAGCGCCATCAGCTGTTGTCCCTTCCTGGCGAAGGCAAGCGCCTGCTCGACGTTGTAGTCGGCCATGGCGGCGATGTCGGCGCCGGCCACGAAGGCCTTCTCACCGGCGCCGGTCAGTACCACGGCGCGCACCGACCGGTCCAGGTCGAGTACCTCGAAGGCGTGCAGCAGTTCGTCCAGTACTTCCTCGTTGAGACTGTTCAGCACCTTCGGGCGGTTCACCGTGAGCAGCGCGACCCCGTCCTTTTTCTCCAAGAGCAGATTCTGGTATGGCATGGCGTGCCCCCTAAGCGTAGTTGTAGAAGCCCCTGCCGGACTTCTTGCCGAGATAGCCGGCCTCGACCATCTTGACCAGCAGCGGACAGGGACGGTACTTGGGATCCTTGAAGCCCTGGTACAGGACCTCCATGATGGCCAGGCAGGTGTCGAGCCCAATGAAGTCGGCCAGCGTGAGCGGTCCCATGGGCTGGTTGGTGCCCAGTTTCATCGCCTTGTCGATGTCCTCCACCGTGGCAATCCCCTCGAACAGGGCGAAGGCGGCCTCGTTGATCATCGGGATGAGGATGCGGTTCACGATGAAACCGGGGTAGTCGGCCGAAACCGCCATCTCCTTGTCGAGCCGGGTCACCAGATGCGAGATGGCCTGGAAGGTCTCCTCGCTGGTGGCCAGCCCACGGATCACCTCGACGAGCTTCATGACCGGCACCGGGTTCATGAAATGCATGCCGATCACCCGGTCCGGCCTGCGGGTCACGGCGGCGATGCGGGTGATGGGGATGGAGGAGGTGTTGGAGGCGAGGATCGCTTCTTTTTTCAGCGTCTCGTCCAACTGCCTGAAAATCTCCAGCTTGAGCGACTCCTTCTCGGTGACCGCCTCGATGGCAAGGTCGCAGCCGGCCAGGTCGCTCAGCGAACGGGTAGTGCGGATAAGCCCCAGCACCTGGTCCACCGCGGCGGCGTCGAGTTGCCCCTTCTGCACCTGGCGCTCCAGGTTCTTGGCGATGCCCGCCCGAGCCTTGGAAAGCTGGGCCTCTGCTATGTCGTAGAGATAAACCTCAGTTTCGCGCTGAGCCAGCACCTGTGCGATCCCGCTGCCCATCTGCCCCGCGCCGAGTACTCCGACCTTCTTGATCATATCCCCTCCTAAACCCGTTCCAGGATTACCGCGACCGCCTCGCCGCCGCCGATGCAGAGGGTGGCGAGACCGTAGCGAGCTTTTCTTTTGTTGAGCTCCCGGACCAGGGTCGCGGTGATACGCGCGCCGCTGGCGCCCAGGGGGTGGCCGATGGCGCAAGCGCCGCCGTTGACGTTCACCTTGTCCGGGTCGAGGCCGAGCTTTTTGAAGGCGATGAGCGGCACCGCCGCAAAGGCCTCGTTGATCTCGAAGAGGTCGATGTCGGCAACGGAAAGCCCCGCCTTGGCGCAGGCCTTCTCGATCGCCCCGACCGGCGCCTCGGTGAAGTCGTCGGGGTGGACGCTGTTGGTCGCGTAGGCCACCAGGCGGGCCTTGGGCTTCAGCCCATGTTTTTTGACCGCGGCTGCGCTGGCCAGAAGGGTCATGCCGGCGCCGTCGTTGATGGTCGAGGCGTTCCCCGCCGTGATGGTCCCGTCCTTCTTGAAGGCCGCGCGGAGCTCGGGGAGCTTCTTGAAATCGACCTTGAACGGCTCCTCGTCGTCCTTGACCACCACCTCGCCACCGCGGGTTTTCTTGGTGACCGGCACGATCTCGTCCGCGAACACCCCGTCCGTCAGCGCCGCCTGCGCCTTCATGTAGGAGGCCAGCGCGTAGGTGTCCTGGGTGGAGCGGCTGAGGTCGTTCTTTTCCGCGCTCGCCTCGGCGATGACGCCCATATGGCTGCCGCTGTAGGGGTCGATGAGGCCGTCGTGGACCAGGAGGTCGAGCATCTCCGCGTTGCCCATCCGGTAGCCGTAGCGTCCCTTGCTGAGGGCGTAGGGGGCGAGGGACATGTTTTCCATGCCGCCCGCCAGCACCAGGTCCGCGTCACCCAACCGGATGGAACCCGCGCCCAGCATGATGGCCTTCAGGCCGGAGCCGCAGACCTTGTTGATGGTGAGGGCCGGAACGTTGTCAGGCAGTCCCGCGTAACGCAGCGCCTGACGGGCCGGCGCCTGCCCGCTCCCGCCGGAGAGGACCTGGCCGACGATGACCTCGTCGACGGCCTCCGCGGGGAGCCCGGTGCGCTCAAGGATTGCCTTGATCACGGCAGCGGCAAGGCGTGGGGCCTCGACATCGGAGAGAGCTCCTCCGAACGATCCAAGCGGTGTTCTCAACGATTCGACAAGGTAGACCTCGGACATGGTGTTTCTCCTCTGGGTACGGCGTCTCCGGTGGGCTACGCCGGCGCTAGTTGGTAAATAGGTACTACAATACCAATTTACTGTCAACAAAAAAAGAGAACGGTGTTACACGAATTTTGAAGTTGATGCTGGGAATGCCGGGGAACAAGTAGGTGTGGACACGAAGCGCCCTTTCCTAACTCGGAGATTCATCTGGGAATTCTTGTGAACAAGGTGATTCAGGTAATTTCACGGCGTCCATTTCAGAAAAGGGAGGCCTTTAAGCTCCCCCCTTCGCCAAGGCTACGGGGGGCAGGCTCCCCCTTTGCGAAGGGGGGCTGGGAGGGATTTGCGCCAAGGGCGCTACCCATCAGCCGGTGCGGATTGCCGACACAGACTTTGTGCAGGACCTCTTCGGAGAGCCCCAGGTCGTGCAGCGCGTCCAGGTAGTGGGCCGCGCCCTCGACCTTGTAGAGGATGGCGTCGCTCCCGAAGCAGACCCGGTCCTGGTACTGCTCAATGAAGTCGCGGTAGCTCTCCCGGTTCTCCCTCATGTGGGCAAGGAGCCCGGAGAAGTCGGTAAAAAGGTTGGGATACCGGTCGAGGAAGGGACTGAACGCCTTCCTGCCGATGCCGAAATGGGGGAAGTTCACACGCACCCGCGGGAAATCGGCCAGTAGCGCCGCCATGGTGTCGCCGTAGCGCCTGGCATCGATGTGGTACAGGACCGGGAGGTCGTTGGCCTCGGCGAAGGCGAAGATCTCCCATTCCCTCTTGCGGTACTCGGCCACGGTGATGCCGAAGGTGTCGGGGACCCCCTTTACGCCGAGGTCGTTTTCGGAATCGGGGAGGTAGATCCCCTTGATGCCGCGAAACCCCTGCCGCAGGTATCGACCCAGGGTGCCCGGCACGTCTCCCCAGAGGTAGCGGGTGTCGAGCAGCGGGACGATGGCACCTTTGGAGAGCCGCGCGTGCTCCAGGAGATCGCTGGCCTCATCGAAGAGACCGTCACCGCGGTTCTCCACCCAGTCAGGGACAAGGCCCCAGATCTGCTCGGCATCGAAGCGGTCGTTGACCATGCCCGCCACGGCGATCCGCGTGATCCCCCGCTCGCGAAGCATCGCCAACTGCCGCAAAACGTCTCCGGCCAGGGACTTGGAGGTGAAGCAGTGGGCATGGACGTCGATGATGCCGGCGCCGCCTCCCCCCTCCCCCATCGTGGTCTCCGATGTGCTCATGTCAGCGCCCCTTGTAGGTGGGCTTCCGCTTCTCCAAAAAGGCGTCAACCGCTTCCAGGTGGTCCTCGGTGTGATGCGCGAAGGACTGGAAGCAGGCGCAGAGGTCGAGGAAGTCGGGGAGGTCGCTACGCTGGGCAAGCTTCATCATCCGCTTGGTGAGTCGGAGCGTCACCGGGGGCTTGGACGCCATTTCCCGCGCCAGCTCCATGGTGCGCGGCAGCAGTTCTTCCGGTTCGACAACGTCGAGGAAAATGCCGAGTTTGAGCGCCTCGACAGCGTCGATGACCCGCCCGGTGAAGATGAGTTCCGCGGCCCGCTGGTATCCCAACAGCCGCTGCATGAACCAGGCGCCGCCGTCGCCGGGGGTGATGCCGAGGTTGATGAAGGTCTCACCGACCTTGGCGCGGGTGGAGGCGATGCGGATGTCGCACATGTTGGCAAGATCGAAACCGGCCCCGATGGCCGGGCCGTTGACCGCGGCGATGACCGGGATCTCGGCCTTGTGCAGAAGTAGCGGGATCTGCTGGATGCCGCGGCGGTACTTGTCCTGGACCTCCACCGGCGACCCGCCGAAAATGCCGCCTTTGGACTGCATTTCCTTCACGTTTCCGCCGGAGGAAAACGCCGATCCGGCGCCGGTCATTACCAGCACGGAGACGCGGTCCTCCGCGTTTACCCAGTTGACGGTGGTGATGATGTCTTCGGTGAGGGCGGTTCCGGTGAGGGCGTTGCGGACATCGTCGCGCTGGAAGGTCAGAACGGCGACTCTGTCCTCCAAGGTCAGGGTGCAATCCTTGAGCTGCGGCATGACCGGACCCTCCTTCGGATTGGTTAAGAGCGAAAACCTCCTGGCGGTGTTTTTCATGGTGAACCTCCTGTCCTGCTGCCCTGCTGTGAAAAAACCATCACCCCTCCCGCCGCCTGGAAAACTCCCTGCACCAGGGAGATCCGCTGTTCCTCCAGGTTGCGCAGTTGGTTCCCGGCCATCCGGGGAAAATCTTCGCCAAGGAGCAGTTGCAGCCCGAACGGGTTTGGCGGCGCGCCGCTGCTCTTTCGCTGCCTGCCGCGAAACCAGGCCAGCCCCTCCTCTGTCACGTCCTGGCTCACCACGGTCTCGAATCCCGCCTGCGAGATAAGTTGGCTGAACTCCTGCCGACTCACGAGGAAACTGGCCGACGGGTACCGCGCCCACGGCACCGGGAAATGGACATCCCCTCCCGGTCCCGATAACACCTCGTAGCAGGCAAGCCTGCCGCCCGGCGCCAGCACGCGACGGATCTCGTGGTAGAAGCGGCGCTTGTCCTCGATGTTCATCGAGACGTGCTGGGTCCAGACCAGATCGAAGGCACCGTCCTCGAAAGGGAGCGCCAGCGCGTCGGCCTGGAGGTAGCTGACCCTGTCGCCCATGCCGAGCCTTGCCGCGAGCATGGTCGCCACCGCGCAGTAGTCGGGACTTTGGTCGATACCGGTGACGCGGCAGTCGAAATGACGGACGAGGTACCGGGACGCGCCTCCCACCCCGCACCCCACATCGAGCACCCGCAGCCCGGGCCGGGGTTCGAGCACCGCCGCGAGTTCCCTGGTCGCGGCGGCCCCGCGCACGTGGAATTCATCGATCGCGGCCAACTCTTCCGGCCGCAGCCGGTCCGGGTCCATTCCCGCCGCAACCAGCGCCGCCAGAACCCTGCTTTCAAGATCGGGGGAGCGGTAGTGGCCGGCAACAGCTGCGGCTGCTCCCGCTGGTTCGCGCGCTGGCATCATGGACGCCTCCTCAGGCTCCTGCGTAGACCCCCTCGGACATAGGGGCGGGATGCGCTTTCCCGGTAGCCGGCATGCCGGCCGCGGTGGCCGACTTGCCGCAGTTCTGGGCATCGACGACGGCGATGGCCGCCATATTGACGATGTCCATCACGTCGTCGCCCTGTTGCAGGATGTGCACCGGCTTGTTCATCCCCATGAGGATGGGGCCGATGGCGTCCGCCCCGCCCAGTTGCCGCAGGAGCTTGTAGCAGATGTTCCCCGAGGTGAGGTCGGGGAAGACCAGAACATTAGCAGCTTTTTTGAGCGTGGTGAAGGGGAAATTCGCCTGCAGCAGCTCGGAGACCACCGCGGTGTCCGCCTGCATCTCCCCGTCGATATCGAGCCCGGGCGCCCTCTTTTTCACCATCTCGACGGCGCTTCTCACCCGGTCGGCCTGCGGATGTCGCACGGAACCGAAGTTGGACATGGAGAGCATGGCGACGCTCGGCTCGATCTCGAGCATGCGCGCCTTCTCCGCGGCCAGGATCGCCGTCTCCGCCAGTTCCGCCGCATCGGGATCGATGCAGACGGTCGTGTCGGCAAGGAAATAGATCTCCTGCTTGAAGACCATCATGTAGAGGCCGTGCACGCTGGAGAGCCCTTCCTGCTTGCCGATCACCTGCAAGGCGGGGCGAATGGTGTCCGCGTAATTGGCATCGACCCCGGCAAGGAGCGCGTCGGCGTCGCCGCGACGGACCATCATGCAGCCGAAGTGGGTACGCGACTTGCGGGCCATGAGCCTGCGGCTCTCCGAGAGGGTGACCCCTTTTCGCTGCCTCAGCAGGAAGAACTCGTTGGCGTAGGACTCGAGGTGCTCGTGGTTGGCCGGATCGATGATGGTGACGCCGCCGTTCAGGTCGATCTCCAGCGACTTGAGCGTGCAGCGGATCTTGTCCTCGTTCCCAAGGAGGATGGGCTTAGCGATCCCCTGCTCGACCAGCATCTGGGCCGCGCGCAGGACCTTCTCGTTCTCCCCTTCCGGGAAGACCACCGTTTTAGGATCACACTTGGCCTTGTTGATGATCTGGCGCAGCGTTTCCTTGGATTTTCCCTGCAGCGACTCGAGCTGCTCCACGTACTTGTCCATGTCGGCGATGGGCTGCCGCGCGACACCCGAATCCATGGCCGCCTTGGCGATCGCCGGGGCGACCCTCAACAGGGCCCTCGGGTCGAACGGCTTAGGGATGATGTAGTCACGCCCGAAGCTGAACTTGACGTTACCGTAGGCGCGGCAGACCGAGTCCGGGCATTCCTCGCGGGCCAGTTCGGCGAGCGCGAAGACCGCGGCCTTTTTCATCTCCTCGTTGATGGTGGTGGCCCGCACGTCCAGGGCACCGCGGAAGATGAACGGGAAGCCGAGGACGTTGTTGACCTGGTTGGGGTAGTCCGAGCGCCCGGTGGCGATCAGCACGTCGCCGCGGACCGCGTGCGCCTCTTCCGGGGTGATCTCCGGGTCCGGGTTCGCCATGGCGAAGATGATCGGGTTGGGCGCCATGGAGCGCACCATTTGCGGCGTGATCGCCCCCTTGGCGGAGAGGCCGTACATGACGTCGCACCCGACGGCGGCCTCTTCCAGCGTGCGCAGCGGAGTGTCGACGGCGAAGCGCTCCTTGTACTTGTTCATCCCCTCGGTTCTGCCCTTGTAGATGACCCCCTTGGTGTCGCACATGATGAGGTTTTCCGTCCGGAGCCCCAGGGAGATGGCGAGGTTGGCGCAGGCGTTTGCCGATGCGCCGGCGCCGTTGACGACCATCTTTATTTCATCGATCTTCTTCCCGACCAGTTCCAGCGCGTTGATGAGGCCCGCCGCCGAGATGATGGCCGTGCCGTGCTGGTCGTCGTGGAAGACCGGGATGTTCATGGTCTTCTTGAGTTCTTCCTCGATGTAGAAGCACTCCGGGGCCTTGATGTCCTCCAGGTTGATGCCGCCGAAGGTCGGCTCGAGCAGCTGGCACGCCTTGATGATCTCGTCCGGGTTCTCGGTCCCCAGCTCAATATCGAAGACGTCGACGTCGGCGAAGCGTTTGAAGAGGACCCCCTTCCCTTCCATGACCGGCTTGCCCGCGAGCGCACCGATGTTGCCCAGGCCAAGGACCGCGGTGCCGTTGGAGACCACCGCAACCAGGTTTCCCTTGGCGGTGTACTGGTAGGCATCCTCCGGGTTTTTCTCGATGGCGAGGCAGGGCTCGGCGACGCCGGGCGAATAGGCCAATGACAGGTCCTGGGCGGTCTGGCAGGGCTTGGTGGCGATTACCTCAATCTTCCCCTTGCGACCGGTGGCGTGGTATTCCAGTGCATCAGACATCTTCTTCATAGCAGCATCCCCTCCAAGGCAAGTGGCATTGACAACAGGATCGGTGACGAATCAATTCCCCCCTTTGCGAAGGGGGAAGTCGATCCCCTCTCCCTTTGGGAGAGGGTGGCCGGAGGCCGGGTGAGGGCGCCGATACCAAGCAGACAGTATCCCATGGCACCTCCCTCACCCCAACCCTCTCCCAGAGGGAGAGGGAGCCATTCTCCCCATTCAGAAAATGGGAACCGGCGGTTCCGCACTACTGAACGACCAGCAGGAGTTGGCCGATGTCGACGGCGTTTCCTTCCTGGATCATGATCTGGCCGACGACACCGTCCTTTTCGGCGAAGATCTCGTTCTCCATCTTCATCGCTTCGAGGATCAGGAGCAGATCGCCCGCCTGGACCGCCTGCCCCTGTTCGACCTCGATCTTCCAGACGTTGCCGGCCAGCGGCGCCACGACGCCACCCTCGGCGGGAACGGCGGCAGCTGCGGTTGCGGCCGGGGCCGTAGCGGCGGCCTGTGCGTCATCGGCGCCCACGATGGTCACCAGGGGAGCGCCGATGTCGACGGCGGTACCCTCTTCGATGTGGATGGCGCCCACGACCCCGTCGCGGTCAGCGAAGATCTCGTTCTCCATCTTCATCGCTTCGAGGATCAGGAGCAGATCTCCTTCCTGCACCTGTTGGCCCGGCTCGCATTCGATCTTCCAGACGTTGCCGGCCAAGGGCGACACGATGGTCTTGCCGGCGACAGCGGTTGGGGCCGCTGCCGGTGCCGTGCCGCCGACGGCGGAGGCCGCCGCGGCTGCGGCCGCTGCCGCGCCAGTCGCCTTGGCAACCTGCACCACAAAGGTCTGACCGCCACCGGTAACGGTATAGGTATCGCCGCCGGAGATCTCGGCTGCCGCCGCTTTTTTGGGGGCCGCGTCCTCGGCGGTCGGTACCGGCTCAAACATGCCAGGGTTATCGCGATGCTCGAGGAATTTGAGTCCAACCTGCTGGAACAGCGCGTAGGTGAGCACGTCCTCCACCTCGTGATCGCCAAACTTCAGGTGCTTCTCTTTTGAGATCTCGCGCAGCTCGGCGGTGAGTTTGTCCATCTCGGCGTTGAGGAGATCGGCCGGGCGGCAGGTGATCGGATCGGCGCCCGCCAGAACTTTCTGCTGCAGCTCCTTGTTCACCGGGGCGGAAGTCGCACCGTACTCCCCTTTGAGTACCGCCGCGGTCTCCTTGGTCATCGACTTGTAGCGCTCGCCGGTCAGGACGTTGATGACGGCCTGGGTGCCGACGATCTGCGAGGTCGGGGTGACCAGCGGGATCATGCCGAGATCCTGGCGGACCTTCGGGATCTCGGCCAGCACCAGATCCATCTTGTGCCCGGCGTTCTGCTCCTTCAGCTGGCTCTCCATGTTGGTGAGCATGCCGCCGGGGACCTGGGCGGTGATGATGCGGGCGTCGACCCCCTTCAGGGAGCCCTCGAACTTCGCGTACTTCTTGCGCACCACGGTGAAGTAGTCGGCGATCTCCTGCAAAAGCACCGTGTCGAGGCCGGTGGCTTGGTCGGTATCGGCAAAGATGGCTGCCAGGGTCTCGGTGGGGGAATGGCCGTAGGTCATGCTCATCGAGGAGATGGAGGTGTCGACGTTTTCCACCCCCGCCTCGATCGCCTTGACGTAGGCCGCCGTGGACATGCCGGTGGTGGCGTGGCACTGCATGTGGATGGGGATCTTGATCGCCTTCTTGAGCGCCTTCACGAGATCGTAGGCGGCGTAGGGGGCCATGAGACCGGCCATGTCCTTGATGCACAAGGAGTGCGCCCCCATGTCCTCGATCTTCCTGGCGAGGTCGACCCACTTCGGGATGGTGTCCACCGGGCTCACCGTGTAGGAAAGCGTCCCCTGGGCGTGCTTGCCCTGCTTGATGACCGCCTTGATGGCGGTGTCCAGGTTGCGCGGGTCGTTCATGGCGTCGAAGACGCGGAAGACGTCGATGCCGTTCACCGCGGAGCGCTCCACGAACTTCTCCACCACGTCGTCGGCGTAGTGGCGGTAGCCCAGGATGTTCTGCCCGCGGAACAGCATCTGCTGCGGCGTGTTGGGCATCGCCTTCTTCAGTTCGCGCAGGCGCTCCCAGGGGTCCTCGCCGAGGAAGCGGATGCAGGAGTCGAAGGTCGCCCCTCCCCACATCTCGATCGACCAGTAGCCAACCTGGTCCAGCTTCGCGGCGATGGGAAGCATGTCGTCCAGGCGCAGGCGGGTCGCGAACAAGGACTGGTGGGCGTCCCTGAGGACGACTTCGGTGATCCCTAACGGTTTCGTTGTCTTGGCCATCTTCGTCTCCGTAAATATCTGTGAAGTTAAGCTGCTGAAGTGTTTGTTTAAAAGATGCCTGTTAAGCTGCTGGGGGCGAAAGGCAAATCCCCCTAACCCCCCTTTTGGGGTGGGTAAGGCGGCTATCGCGGAATGGAGCGTTCCGCTAGAGGGACAGGCACCTAACGGAGCCAGTCCCTTCTGCTACCCCTCCCTCTTAGGAATGCATTCCGCACCTATCCCCTGATGATCCTCGGCAGGAGCAGCTGGTGCACCGGGGTGATCGACTTCGGGTTCTGGTAGTTGGCGCCGGTGAAGGCCTGGATGTACCTGCGCAGATCGGGGAGCTGGACGATCTCGTCCACGAACCCGCTGATGGCGCAGTACGCCGGGCGCGACTTCTCCTGGTAGTCCTGGATCATCTGGTTCATCTTGCCGATGACCGGTGCAAGATCGCCGCCGGCATCCTGCTCCTTCACCAGGCGGCGCGCATAGGAGGCGGCGGCCGCGGTCTCACCGTGCATCACGTAGATCTCGGTAAGCGGGGTGCCCAGGGTGAAGGCATTGTTGTTGTTCGCCTGCGGGCCGCACATGATGTAGTGGGCCGCCGCAGTCCCCTTCCTGAGCACGACGCACATCATGGAGAGCTCGGTCTGCTCGATGGAGTAGACCAGCGACTGCCCCAGGGCCAGGAGCTCCGCTTCCTCGGCGAGGTCGCCAACGTCGATGCCGGTGGTGTCCTGGAGCCAGACGATGGGAAGGTTGTCACGACCGCACAGCGTCACGAACTCGGCCTGCTTGATGAGCCCCTCGCGGTAATGCTTGCCCCCCACGGCCGGATAGGCGCCCTTGGCGTACTCGGGGTACCCGGGGAAGACGCCCTGGCGGTTGCCGATGAAGGCGACGGGGAAGCCGTCCACTTTGGCGATGCCGGTGTAGACCTCGCGGCCGTAGTCCGGGCGGTATTCCATGAACTCGCTGTTGTCGGTCAGGCGCGCCAGAATCTGGATAGCATCGTAGGGACGTTTCTGGTTCGCCGGCAGGATCATGTTGAGATCCTGCTCCGGGAAGCGGGGGGGCGCGGGGGCGGCAACGCGGAACATGGCAGGGTCGTAGGCGGGCATCATGCGCATGTAGTCCTTGATGCCGTCCAGGACCCCGGTTTCGGTGTCATGCACTTCGCGGAAGTAGGCGGTCTGGTCGAAATGGGTCTCGACGCGCCCCGGGTCCTTCGCCTTGAAGTTGCGGGTGGCGTCGATGAGCGCCTGCGCGGCCTCGGCGTCGATGTGCCCCTTGGGGTTCATGCCGCCGACGATGCCCGCTCCGCCTACCGCGATGTTGGCGCCGTCATGGGCGAGCAGGATGGTCGGGCTGATCCCCTGGTAGCCGCCCCCGGCGGGGTTGGTGCCGTAGATGCCGTTGAGGATCGGGATACCGAGGTGGTTCAGGTCGGCATGGCGGTAGAAGGGAGCACCGCTGGAGCGGCGACCGGCGTACACCGTCTCCTGCTCCATGAGCTTCACCCCGGAACAGTTGGTGAGCCAGACCAGCGGGACGTTGAGGCGCTTGGCCATGTCGGTGACCATGAGGATGTTCTCGGACTGCCCGGCGATCCAGGCCCCCGCCATCACCTTGTTGTCAAAGCCGATGATGACCGCCCACCGCTCTTCGATGCGCCCGATGCCGTTGACGACCCCGGTGCACCCTTCCTCGTTGTTCTTGGGGTTGTAGAGCGTGTGCAGGGGCGCCCAGGTCCCGGCATCGACCAGGTAATCGAGGCGGTCGTATATGGTCATCCCGCCGCGCTCATGGATCTTCTTGGCCGGAATGCCTGCGTTTTTCACCCGTTCCGTCTCCTGGGCGAGGAGCTGTACCTGCTCGTCGACCAGCGCCACGTTTTCCTGCGAGCGTTTCACTTCCGCATCGCTCAGCGCCTTGCCGATGTCGGCCATCTTCTCGAAGTAGGGGCGCAGCGGTGTCTGCTTTCGTGCCATGGTGGGTTCCTTTTCGTTGAATTTGGATGAGCAAGGCAAATCCCCCCTACCAGGGTTGTCCGTATCCCCCCCTCCCCTCGCGGGAGGGGGTTAGGGGGTGGGGGTAGGTGCCACATGTGCGCTGGTGGCAAGTTCACCCACCCCCCTGCCCCCTCCCGTCAAGGGAGGGGGGGAGTTGGAAACGGCCAGGAAGGGGTTCGCGCCACGACTTCTCTAGCGGTTGACGACGTCGCCTAGGGCGAAGCCGGCGATGATGGTCTTTTGGATGTTGCTGGTACCTTCCACGGTCCTGAGGGACATGGAGTCGCGCAGCCAGCGCTCGGCCGGGTATTCGGTGGAGAAGCCGTAGCTGCCGAAGATCTTCATGGTCTCGGTGGCGGCGTGGACCGCCGCCTCGGAGGCGAACAGCTTGGCCATCGAGGTCTGGTACTGGTTCGGGAGCCCCTGGTCCTTGAGCCAAGCGGCCTGGTAGACGAGAAGGCGTGCCGCCTCGTGCTCGGCAACCATCTCGGCGATGGAGGCCTGGACCATCTGATAGGAGCCGATCTTCTTGCCAAACTGGGTCCTCTCATTGGCGTAGCCGATGGCCGCCTCGATGGCGCCGGCGCCGATGCCCAGGGCCCCGGCCGCACAGCTGATGCGGGTGTTGTTCAGCTGCCACATGCAGATCTGGAAACCCTGCCCCACTTCACCCAGCACCGAGTCCTTGGGAATCTTGGCCTGGTTGAAGGAGATCTCGCCGGTCGGGGCGCAGTGGAGACCGACCTTGCTCTCGATGGCGGCGGTGATGATCCCCTCATTCCCTTTCAGGTTGATGATGAAACAGGTGAGTCCCTTGTGCTTGGCGGCCCGGTCGGTGACGGCGTAGAGCAGGCCCCAGTCACCCACGTGGGCGTTGGAGATCCACATTTTCTGGCCGTTGATCTCCCAGTGGTCGCCGCGGTCGGTGGCGGTGGTCCCCATGCTCACGACGTCCGAGCCGGAGTTGGGCTCGGTAATGGCAAAAAAGCCGAAGGACTCAGCGCTCACCCAGTCCGGGATGAAGCGTTCCTTCTGCTCCTTGCTGCCGAACCTGTTGACGGTGAGGGAGGGGCCGATGTTCTGCATGTTGAGGGGGAGCCGCGACGAGCCGCTCACCGTGGCGAGCTGTTCGGCCAGGATCACCGACTCGAGGAAGCCGCAGCCGTTGCCGCCGTACTCCTCGGGCAGGCCGCAGCCGAAGAACCCCAGGGAGGCCATCTTTTTCACAAGTTCGGGACGGAAGGTGTGGTTGGCCTCGTCCTCCTTCAGGGTGGGAAGGATCTCCTTCTGGGCGAAGTCCCTCGCCATCTCTTGCATCATTTTCTGTTCATCCGTTAATCCGAACCGCATGACGACCTCCTGGTTTTTTTTATTTGGTGAGGGGCGCACCGCCCCTTGCATCTAAGATTTCCCTCGCCCCCGGGGGTGGCCCGAGGACCGGATGGGGAACTCGCACCCCAACGATAAACACCCACCGCGGCCCCCGGGGGCAAGAGATTCACGCTCTCCCGTGACCCGACTCCGCTAGCCGCAGCTTCCCGAGCAGGAGCAGGAGCCGGCGCAACCGGCCTCCTGCGCCGCCTCTTCGGGGGGTGTGGCCAGCGCCTCGGTCAACACGTAGGCCGCCTGTAGCGCGGAGGTCGGACAAAGGGGAAAGCACTCCTTGCAGTCCCAGCATTCCTTGCCGGCGACGTCGGGGATGAAACTGATCTCGCGCCGCGGACCACGGTCGATGTAGCCGATGGCGTTCTTCTTCTTGACCTCGTTGCAGTACCTGACGCACAGGCCGCAGAGGATGCAGAAGGAGGGGTCCTTGTCGAAGCGGTCGCGGTCGGCGCCGTACTCCTCGGCCAGCTCCAGAAGCTGTGGCGCGTCCGGGGCGTGGGCCATCATCTGCTCCACCAGCACCTTGCGGATCTTGGCCAGCTTCTCGGTCTTGGTCTGTACCACCATCCCCTTTTCCGCCGGGTAGACGCAGGCGGCGACCAGCTGGTTCCTTCCGTTGGCCTCCGCCTCCACCGTGCAGATCCGGCAGGCGCCGTACGGCTCCAACTGGTCGTGGTGGCAAAGGGTCGGGATCCTGATCCCCGCCGTTTTCGCGGCCTCTACGATGGTCATCCCTTCCCGGGCGGTGACCTCTTTCCCATCTATCTGCAGGACGAATTCGCTCATGTTGTATTCCTTTCAAGAGGCCTTTTCCCCCCTCGCCCTTCGGGAGAGGGGCTGGGGGTGAGGGCGCTGCCACGATGCTTGATTGTGCCTGGTACGGACTCCCTCACCCCGACCCTCTCCCAGTGGGAGAGGGAGTGTGTGATGGTGCCTGGTAGAGACTCCCTCACCCCGGCCATCCCCCGGGGGGAGAGGGAGTGTCGGAGTAATGTTGTCGACGCTTACGCCAAGGCCCGCTTTTCCTGCGGGATCGGAGCCGGGACCGGCACGCCGGAGAGCTTGTCGATGGCCTGGAAGGCCGCCGGACAGGCCTCGATGCAGGTGCCGCACTTGGTGCACTTCTCCTGGTCGATGACGTGGATGGTCTTCTTGCCCCCCTCGATGGCGTTGGCGGGGCACTTCCTCAAGCAGCTGCCGCACCCTTTGCACTTGTCCGGGGCGATGTGGAAGGCGATCAGCTCCTTGCAGGACAGGGCCGGGCAGCGTTTCTCCTTGATGTGGGCCTCGTACTCCTCGCGGAAGTACTTCAGCGTCGAGAGAACCGGGTTCGGCGCGGTCTTGCCCAGCGCACAGAGGGCAGCACCCTGCGTCGCCATCGCCATGTTCTCGAGGAGCTCGATGTCACCTTCCTTCCCTCTCCCCTGGGTGATGTCGGTCATCACCTTGAGCATCTGCCTGATCCCCTCGCGGCAGGGAACGCACTTGCCGCACGACTCGTCGCTCAGGAACTCGAGGAAGTAGCGGGCGATGTCGACGAGACAGGTGTCCTCGTCCATGACGATCATGCCGCCCGAGCCCATCATGGCGCCCATCTTCATCAGCTCGTCGAAGTCCACCTTGACGTCGAGGTACGCCTCGGGGATGCAGCCACCCGACGGTCCGCCGGTCTGCACCGCTTTGAATTTTTTCCCCTTGGGAACGCCGCCGCCGATCTTGTAGATGATGTCGCGCAGCGGTATCCCCATCGGCACCTCGACGAGGCCGGTATTGTTCACCTTGCCGACCAGCGAGAAGATCTTGGTCCCCTTGCTGCTCTCGGTACCGACCGAGGAGAAGTACTCCGCCCCCTGGTTGATGATCACCGGGATGTTGGCCCAGGTCTCCACGTTGTTGATGTTGGTCGGCTTGCCCCAAAGGCCCTTGTTGGCGGGGAACGGCGGCCTGGACTTGGGCTCACCCGGCCTTCCTTCCAGCGAGGCGAGCAGCGAAGTCTCCTCGCCGCAGATGAAGGCGCCGGCGCCGCGGTGCACCTTGACGGTGAAGTCGAAGCCCGAGCCCATGATGTTTTTACCCAAAAGCCCGCGCCGCTCCGCCTCTTTCATCGCCACCGACAGGTTGTCGACGGCAAGCGGGTATTCCTGGCGCACGTAGATGTATCCCTCGGTGGCGCCGATGGCGTAGGCCCCGATCATGAGTCCTTCGAGGACGGTGAAGGGGTTCCCCTCCATGAGGGAGCGGTCCATGTACGCGCCGGGGTCACCCTCGTCGCAGTTCACCACCACGTACTTCTGGTCTGCCTGCGCCTTCCTGGCGAACTCCCACTTCAGGCCGGAGGGGAAGCCCGCGCCGCCACGCCCCCTGAGTTTCGCGGCCTTGACCTCGCCGATCACCTCGTCCGGGCTCATCTCGAAGAGCGCCTTGGTGAGCGCCTTGTAGCCGCCGACGGCGAGGTAGTCCTCGAGGCTCTTGGGGTCGATCTTGCGGTTAAGCCCCAGGATGAGCCGCTGCTGGTTCTTGTAGAAGGGAATGTCGTGCTCGTAGCTCGACTTCTCCCCGTTGGTCGGGTCGACGTAGAGGAGTCGCTCGACGAGCTTCTTTTCCTTGAAGGTGTGGGAGATGATCTCGCAGATGTCCTCGGGCTTCACTTTCAGGTAGCAGATCCCCTCCGGGTAAATGACCACGATGGGCCCCTGCTCGCAGAAGCCGTGGCAGCCGGTCCTCCTGAAATCGACCTGGCCGGTGAGCCCGTGGTTCTCCAGTTCCGCGACGACGGCTGCGGCAACCTTCTCGCTTCCCGTGGCGTGGCAGGCGCTGCCGGAGCAGAGCGTGATGCAGGGCCTGTCGTCGCTGCGCTTCGACAGGATGCTCCTCCTGAACTCTTCCAATTCCGCTGGCGAATTTATCCTTGGCATAAGCGCCCCTTACTCGTAGTTTTTCAGCACGTCTGCCGCCTGTGCAGGCGCCACGTTGCCGTGATATTCACCGTCGACCACCATGACCGGCCCGAGGGCGCAGCACCCGAGACAGTTGACCGTCTCGAGGCTGAACTTGAGCTCGGCGTCGGTCTCTCCCGCCTTGATCCTGGTCGCATCGGAGATGGTGTCGAGCACCCTTTGCGCGCCGCGCACGTGGCAGGCCGTCCCCATGCAGACATGGATCTGGTGGCGCCCCTTGGGAACCTGGCTGAACGCCTTGTAGAAGGTGGTGATGTGCTGGATCCGGTTCATCGGGACATCCAGCTTCTCGGCCACCCGGTCCAGCGCCTGCTTGGGAAGCCAGTGGTGCTCGGCCTGGATGTCCAAAAGGATCTGGATCAGCGAGCTCTGCTCGGCGTTGTGGTCGTCAATGATCTGGTCGATTCTCGTAATATCCATGCACATGGCAGCGGTCCTCATTTTCCTTCGTTGTGACTAAGGCAGGGCCAGCGCGTAGCGCTTCTCCCCCTCGTCGTACCTCACCAATCCCTTTCGCGACGAATCCTTCAGGTGCCGGGAGACGTCCGCCGGATTAAGGCCCAGGGCGTGGGCGATCTCGGCGCTGGTGAGCGGGTTGTCCCTTAACAGCAGGGTCATCTGGCTCACCGCCAGCTTGTCCACCACCAGGTCCTCGAAGATCCGGTTCAGCTCGTCGCTTGCGAAGTACCGGGTGTACTCTTCCTCGGTCTTGAAGCGCTGCCTGAGCCGCTCGCGCTCCACCAGTTTCACGTAGGGGACCAGCCGGTTGGCGGCCTCCATCCTGATGGTCAGGGCGCTGGGGTCGATCCCCTCACCCTTGCCCAACGGGCCCAGTTCCTTCAGCACCCGCCCGAAGTCGTTCATCACCTCGGCGTAGCGCATCCCCTCCGAGGCCGAAATCCACTCGAGCCTCAGGCGGTTCGGGTTCACCCCGATCTTCTCGAGGATCTTCTTGGCGATGTGCACGTTCTTCAGCACATCGTAGTTCCCCTCGGTGACGTAGTGGCACTCGCCCGGCCAGCAGCCGCCGATGAACACCCCGTCCGCCCCCTTCTGGAAGGCCCGCAGCACGAACCCTATGTCCACGCGGCCGGTACACATCACCCTGATAATCTTGGTCTCTGTCGTATATTGCAGTCTGGAAACTCCAGCCAGGTCGGCAGCGCCGTACGCTCACCACGTGCACAGGAACCCGACGACCCTGGGCTTTTGCTCGATTCCGGTTGTCATTGTTACCTCCTTCCCAGGTTTGCCCTGGAGTTGTTCGTGTGATCTAGCCCCGGGCCGGCGGCAGCGCCGCATCGATCTGGGCGAAGATCGCGTCGTCGGTGTAGTGCTTCAGGTAAATGGCGCGGGTCGGGCACTTGGCGTTGCACAGGCCGTCCCCCTTGCAAAGGATCGGTTCCACGCGGGCCTTCTTCCCCTTGGGGGTGTCGGCGAAGCTGATCGCCCCGTACTTGCAGGCGGTGATGCAGGCGCCGCAGGAGACGCAGCTCGATTCGTCGACGTCGCAGACCGATCCGGAGGCGGTCACCGTCTCTTTGGAGAGGATCCCCACCGCGCGTCCCGCCGCCCCCAGGGCCTGGCTGATGGTCTCGGTCAGGTGCTTGGGATAGTGGGCGGTGCCGCAGAGGAAGACGCCGTCGGCACTGAAATCGACCGGCCTCAGCTTCACGTGGGCTTCCTGGAAGAAGCCGTCCGGGTTGTTGGAGACCTTGAAGAGTTTCCCCGCCTCCTGGCTCGCCTCGGACGGGATCACCGCCGCCGCGAGCACCACGAGGTCCGCTTCCAGCTCCATCTTCTGGCCCAGGACCGGATCGGGGACGGTGACCGTGAAGCCGGCGCCTGTCGCCTCCACCACCGGTTTTCCATCCGCCTCGTAGCGGATGAACTTCACGTTCTGGTTGGCGGCCTCGCGGTAGTACACCTCTTTGAGGCCGTAGGTGCGCATGTCGCGGAAGATGATCTGGACCTCCACCTCCGGGTTGATCTGCTTGAGCTTCAAGGCGTTCTTGATCGCCTGGCTGCAGCAGACCCGGCTGCAGTAGTTGCGGTCGGCCTGGCGGCAGCCGACGCACTGGATCATGACCACGCTCTGGGCCGCTTTCACCTTCTCATCCCCGGCCGCGATCCGCTCTTCCAGCTCGAGCTGGGTCACGACGTTCTCGTTTTCGCCGTAGAGGTACTCGGTCGGCTTGAGCTCGGCGGCGCCGGTGGCGAGCACCGAGACCCCGTGCTTCACCTCGCGCGCCCTCCCCTGGGAGGTGACACGGGTGGTGAAGTTGCCGACGTAGCCGGTGACGTCCTCGATGGTGGCGTCGGTCCAGACGTGGATGGACGGGTGCCGGTACACCTTCTTCACCAGCTCGGTGAGGAAGGGCTGCACCTCGGTTCCCTCGAGGGTGTAGTGCAGGCGTCTCGCCATGCCGCCCAGGTCGTCGTCCTTCTCGACCAGGTAGACCTCGAAGCCCTGCTCGGCCATGTTGAGCGAGGCGGTCATCCCCGCGACCCCGCCGCCGACGACAAGCGCGGTGTGGTCAACCGGGAGCTGGAATTCCTGCAAGGGCTCCAGGTGGGCGGCGCGGGCCACCGACATGCGGATGATTTCCTTCGCCTTCTCGGTCGCGTTCTCCTTCTCGCGGGAGTGGACCCAGGAGCAGTGCTCGCGGATGTTGGCGAACTCGAAGAAGTACTGGTTAAGGCCCGCCTCGCGGCAGGTGTCCCTGAAGAGCGGCTCGTGCGTCCTCGGCGTGCAGGCGGCGAGCACCACGCGGTTCAGGCCCTTGGCGACGATGGCGTCGGAGATCTGCTTGGCGTTTTCCGTGGAGCAGGCGAAGAGGTTCTCACCGGCCCAGGAGACGTTGGGGAGCGTCGCCGCGTACTCGATCACCTCGGGGATGTTGACCACGCGGCCGATGTTGGCGCCGCAGTAGCAGACGACGACCCCGATCTTCAGCTCCTCCTGCGAGACGTCCTTCTCGACCGGGTAGACCCTCTCGCGCTCCAGCTTGTGGCGCCGGGCGGAGAGGAGCTGGCCGACCAGGGCGTCGGCGCCGCTGGCGGTCACGACCGACTCGGGGATGTCCAGGGGGCCCTGGAAGGCGCCGGAGACGAAGATCCCCTTTTTGGAGGTCTCGATGGGGTTGTACGGGTTGTTCTTGCAGAACTTCTGGTCGGTGAGCTCGATGCCGAACTTGGCGGCCAGCGCCTCCACGTCCTTGGGCGGGTTCAGGCCCACCGAGAGGACCACCATGTCGAACTCCTCCTCCTTGACCCCCTGGTCGACGGTGGAGTACCTGATGGTGACGTTCTTGCTGCTCTCGATCTCCCTCCCCACGGTGACGTAGCTCCGGATGAAGCGCACGTCGGAGAGCTTCTCGGCCCGCTGGTGGAAGCGCTCGAAATCCTTGCCGTAGGCGCGGACGTCGTTATGGAAGATGGTGGCCTCGAGGCTCGGGCTGTGGTCCTTGGCGAGGATCACCTGCTTTTGCGAGTAGGCGCAGCAGACGGCCGAGCAGTAGTTGTTGCCGCCCGGGGTGACCTGGCGCGAACCGACGCACTGGATCCAGGCGATCTTGTGCGGGTGCTTCTTGTCCGAGGGACGCAGCACCTCCCCTTCGTAGGGGCCGGTGGCGCAGAGGATCCTCTCGAAGTCGAGGCTCGTCACCACGTTCTGCATGCGGCCGTAGCCGAAATCGCCGCGCAGTTTCGGGTCGAAGGTCGAGTAGCCGGGGGAAAGCAGGATGGCACCCACCTCGATCTCGAAGGTCTTGGGCTTCTGGTGCAGGTCGATCGCGTTGGTCTTGCAGGCGCCGACACAGATCTGGCACTTCCCTTCCTTCAGGTAGAGGCAGGTCTCCGGGTCGACGTAGGTGACCAGCGGCACCGCCTGGGAGAAGTAGATGTGCACCGCCTTGTTCTCGGAGAGGTTCTGGTTGAACGGGTCCGGGATCTTGACCGGGCAGTAGTCCACGCAGATGTTGCACCCGGTGCACTTCTCCTCCGAGATGTACCTGGGCTTCGTGGTGAGGGTCACCTTGAAGTCGCCGGCCTCCCCTTCGACCCGGTCGACCTCGGTGTAGGTGATGATCTCGATGTTCGGGTTCCTCGAGCACTCGATGAACTTGGGGGACTCGATGCACATGGAACAGTCGTTGGTAGGGAAGGTCTTGTCCAGCTGGGACATCTTGCCGCCGAGCGCCGGGGACTTGTCCACGAGGAAGACCCTGAATCCTGAGTTGGCGAGATCGAGGGCGGCCTGAATGCCGCTGATCCCCCCGCCCACGATGAGTACGTCACCTATATTTCTCTCTGCGCTATTCATAGAAGTTATCCTTCCCCTCAGGGTTTCTTGCCTCAGATCACCTCGGCGATGATCTCCGTCAGGTCCTTTATCTCCACCTTCTCGTGGTCGGCCAGGTCGAGGCTCGAGTCGGTGAAGTTGGTGATGCAGTAGGGACAGGAGGTGGCCAGCACCTCGGCTCCGGCGTCAACCGCCTGCCTGAGCCTCAAGTCGGCGAAGCGTTCCTCCTTGGGGGTCTCCATCCAGATCCTGCCGCCGCCACCGCCGCAGCAAAGGGCGAACTCGCGGTTGTCGGCCATCTCGGTGAACTGAAGTCCCGGGACCATTTTCAGCACGTTCCTCGGCTCGTCGTAGACGCCGTTGTGGCGCCCGAGGTAGCAGGGGTCGTGGTAGGTGACCTTTTTGGCAAACTCACCCTTGATGGTGAGCCTTCCCGTCTCGATCAGCTCCTGAATGAACTGGGAGATGAAGACCACCTCGAAGTTCACCATGAACTCCGGGTACTCGTTCTTGAAGGTGTGGTAGCAGTGCGGCGAGGAGACGATCACCTTCTTGACGCCGCGGTCGATGAAGTTCCTGATGTTCTCCTTGGCGAGCTTCTTAAAGAGCTCCTCGTTGCCGGTCTTCCTGATGCTCTCGCCGCAGCAGCTCTCCTTGTCGCCGAGGATGCCGAACTTCACCCCCGCCTTGTTCAGTATCGTGGCGGTGGCCTGGGCGACCCTCCTCATCCGGGGGTCGTAGCTTAAGTAGCAGCCGGTGAAGTAGAGGGCTTCCATCCCCTCCTCGTACGGCTTCACCGGGAGGTCCTTGGCCCATTCTCCCCTCTTGGCGCGCTCACCACCGATGGAGTTACCCTCGCTGGTCAGGCTCGCCACCACGTTCCTGATCGTGGCCGCGTGACCGGGGTAGACGTCGTACTCCGCCCCCATGGTCCGAAGCGCAACGCCGGCCTCGATCTGGTTCACCCCCCTGGGGCAGCGGGAGGGACAGGTCCCGCAGGTGCTGCAGCGCCAGATCTCTTCCTGCTCGATCTCGGTGAGGCCGAAGACCCCCTGCCGCACCACCTTGCGCATGCTGAACTGCCGCACCCGGTTCCAGGGGCAGACCGAGTCGCACAGGCCGCACTGGTAGCAGTACTTGAGCGAGTCCCCACCCTTCTCCTTGATGACATCTATGATCTCTTTGAATGGAGTCACGGTTTCCACGATGCACCGTCCTTTCGCGTCAGCGTCCTTTGGTAATCTGGGCAACGGTATCAAGGAGCTTGTCGGCGCCGAACCTTCTCGCCAGCGACTCCAGGCCTATCTCCAGTTCGCCCCGCTTGGTCTCCTCCGCAGGCTCCTCCACCTCCCGTTCCGTCACGGAAAGGGCCCCGACCAGGCACCACTTGACGCACAGGGGCTCGGGTTCGCCGTCGCAGAGATCGCACTTCAGGGGAAGCCCCGAGTCCGGCTCGCGGAAGAGGTCGCGCGAAGGGCAGGAGGTCCGGCAGAAGCCGCACTCGTCGTATTCCTTGCCGTCGATGATGAACTTGTCGCGCCCCATGCACTCGCTCTCGGTGTAGTCACCGGCGTAGAGCGGGATGTAGATGTCGCGCAGCGGATCGCGCACCACGCGCACCCGGGAGCGGGCCGGGTTGTTGCTGCTGTACCTGGGCGCCGCGTGGAAGGAGGAACAGATCACCTCGCAGGCACGGCAGCCGTTGCATTTGTCCGCGTCGATATTGATGGTCTTGACGGTTCTTTTCTTGGTCTCGGTGCTCACGGCTGTACCCCCCCGACGTTAAGTGTCTCCTGCTGGCGCGGCGCGCTGGCCGGCTCCGCGGAGCCGCCGCCGTACACACCGGTCCGCTCGAATTCCGCGGCGACGTAGCCAAGTCCCAGATCCTCCAGGGTCTCCTTGGTGGGGATGCCGTCCTCGTTCCACCCCTTCAGCTGGTAGTACGAGTCGAGGAGATTCTTCTCCAGCTCGGGGAACCTGTTCTTCCAGTGGTTCGCCGGCGGCTGCTCGTCCACCCTTCTCATGCCGCGGCGGATGTTGTTCGCGCGGACCAGGGTGCGGTAGCGCTTGGCCGCCTTCATGAGCTTGTCCTTGTCCATGTCGATCCCCGCGCCGGCGGAGATGAACTTCGGGTAGTTGTGGATGTGGTACGGCGGTTTAAGCGGGAAGGAGGAGAGCCCGGCGCACTGCCCGAGGGCGTCGTCGATGTAGTGCATCATCTCCTGCCAGTCCACGATGTCGCAGCACATGTCCACGGTGGGGAAGTTCGGCATCGACTTCTCGCCGCGCGGCTCCCACTGCAGGAAGATGTCCTTGAACTTGTCGTCGGGCACCTGGACCCAGTCCTTCACGAAGGCCTCGCGCTGCTCCACCGTGGGGTACGGCGCCTGCGGGAACTGCCCCTCGATCTGGGTGATGTTGATCTTCTCCCCGGTGCAGTACATGAGGTAGTAGATGGGGTTCAGCATGGAGAGCTTCAAGGGGAGCTGCTCGTGCTTCTTGATATTGTTGTGGGCGAACTCCTCGGCGCCGTTGCCGATCTCGCGCGCGGCCCAGTAGGTGCCGTTGGCGAGGATGTCGCCGATCCCCTGCCGGTTCACGATCATGTCCAGGAGGTAGAAGAACTTCCCTTCGTTGTCCTCGGGGAGGCCGGGGAAGTCCGAATCCTTCAGGATCCCCTTCTCCAGGAGCTCCATCGCGAAGGCCATCACCTGGGGTGCCGAGAAGCCGTCCAGGCCGTACTCGGTCGCCTTCTGGGCGATCCTCAGGCCGAAGTCGAGGTCGGAGAAGGCGGCCATGGTGTAGGTGAGCTTCGTGAAGCACTTCATCATGTAGGTCGGGAGCCCCTCCATCGAGATGGTGGCGCCGCACTTCATGGGACAGTTGTAGCAGCTGATCAGCCTGGTCCGCGCCTTCTCCATGGTCTTGGCCCAGGCGTGGTCAACCTCCTCGGTCCAGAAGTCCTTGCGGCGGGTGCGGGCGTTACCCCAGTTGAAGTTCTCGGTGTGCCACTTCTCGTCGTGGACCTTCATCTCCTGCGGGCTGCCAAGCCCGGCCAGGATCGGCATCACGTCCGGAATCGGGTTATCCTCGCGATGCTTGATGTAGTCCAGCACCTCGCTGCAGAGGTCCATGTACTCCTGGGGCTTGGCGACCACGATGTCCTTGGTGCCGCGCACCACGACAGCCTTGACCCCCTTGTCACCCATCACCGCGCCGATGCCGCCGCGCGAGGCGGAGGAGCGACCCTGCTCGATGGAGGCGTAGAAGACCCGGTTCTCACCGGCGAGGCCAATGGCGGCCACCTGGGCCCGGGGCTCGTTCAGCTCCTTCTTGATGATCTCCGCGGTCTCGATGGCCCCCTTCCCTTTCAGGTGGGAGGCGTCGCGGATCTCGACCTTGTCGTTGTTGATGTAGAGATAGACCAGGTCCTTGGACTTGCCGCGCAGGACCACCTTGTCGTATCCCGCGTACTTCAGCTCCGGCGCCCAGAAGCCTCCCATCATCGAGAAGGCCATGAGCCTCGTCTGCGGCGAGATGGTGGAGACGATGGTGCGGTTACAGCCGGTGGCCGGCGTGCCGCACAAAAGGCCGGCGGCGAAGATCAAAAGGTTGTCCGGTGAAAAGGGCTCGACGTCGGCGGGGACCCTGTCCCACAGCATCTTGGCGTTGGTGCCCAGACCGCCTAAGTAGAGCTCGGTATCCCTCGGGTCGGTCGCTACCCGTTCGATGTTCCCCTTGGTAAGGTCGACTTCCAGCACATATCCTGTCTCTGCGTACCTCATAGTGTTACCCCTTGGTTTTGATTGCCTTGAGTTCGGACTCCGACGATCGGGACCGGTGCTACGCGGGGGCGCCCCCCCTGAACCCTTCCCGCGCCCGGCGGCGCCCGGCGCGGGAAGTAGCGGCGTCCTACTTGGCCGCGGCCGGCATCAGGCTGTCGACCAGGTCCTCGGTCCACGGCGTGCCGACGGCAAGGCCCTGGCGCAGCTTGACGAAATCGATCTCGCGGCCGGTTTCCTTGGTCCCCTCGTTGAAGGCCCTGAAGCCGGTCCTCGCTTCGTTCATCATGTTGAGCGCAAGCCATGCCCTCGAGTTTTCCTTGTTCTGGTTCCACGCGTTCAGCTTCGGCTTTCTCAGTTCCTCGAGGCTCTTGGTCATGCACTCGGGGAAGGTATCCAGGAGCTTCGCGCAGAGTTCCTCGACCTTCTGGTCCAGAAGCGACAGGTCGATCTCGCCGTCCTTGATCATGGCCTGACCTTCCTTGAACTGGGAGCCGGTCCTGAACTCGCCGTGGACCACACGGCCGTACTCGTCGAGGAAGCGGTCGGTGACCACGGTGGGGTTGGCAACGAACTTGCCGTCGATCTTCAGCGCCGGGACGACGTCAGCGATGATGCCCAGGCGCGCTGCCTTGTGCGCCGAGAACGGCTCGCACAGCGTTCCGGAGACCATGGCCTGCTCACAGCCGATCATGACCGGGAGGAAGTCGGTGGCGCCGCCGATGGCCGCTGAGCCGTGCTTGGGGCCGGCCTGGCCGAAGTTGGCGAGGTCGTGGGCGACCGAGAAGTCGCAGGCCATGCCGATCTCCTGGCCGCCACCGATCCTCATGCCGTTCACCCGGCAGATGACCGGCTTGTCACAGCCGAGGATCGCGGAGACCATGTCGTTGAAAAGGCGCATGTACTGGCGGTACTCCTGCGGGTTGCCGGCGTAGTACTCGGCGTACTCCTTGGTGTTGCCGCCGGTGCAGAACGCCTTCTCCCCCACCCCGGTGAAGACCACCGCGTTCACCTGGCGGTCGGCGGAAGCGCGGCGGAAGGCGAGGATGGTCGCCTTGACCATGTCGGTGGTGTAGGAGTTGAACTGCTTGGGGTTGTTGAAGATGATCCAGGCGTTGTAGAGTCCCTCCACCGCGTTGCCGTCGCGACGCTGGGCCGGCCTTTTCTCGTAGCGCACCATGCCGTCGCACAGGCTCTCCACGTCGCGGTCGATCAGGTTGTGGTCGATGAGATGGGACGGTGCGGTTCTCTTTATGATTTCGTCTGTAGTTGCCACGGCTTCCCCCTTTGCTTTCTGTTTGTGGGCTCCCGCCCCTTTTGTTGTATTACGGTACTGTAATACGATTATTGGACCAAAAAAATATCAGCGTTTTAAGAAAAGACGATATCGTCCAGGTTGATGTAGCCGGCGTGGTCGACCACGATGCCCGGCGCTCCGGTTCTGAGCATCTCGCGCACGTCCTGCGGGATCCCCATCTTCTCCATGGTCCGGGCGTCGACCAGGACGCGGACGGTCTCCGCGGAGGCGATCACCTCGGTGGTGCCGGCGATGCGGAAGTCGGTCGAGATGGTGACCGAGCTGCGTCCCAGCTGCTTCACGGCCACCGAGACTTCCAGGACCTCGTCGTAGCGCGCCGGCGCGTGCCACTTCATTTCCTGCTTCACCACCTTGTAGTCGAGATCGCCATGCAGCAGGTCCCTTCCCGGCAGGGCACGCAGGAACTCGGTCGTCGCGACGCTGACGTAGTTGCCGTAGTTGGCGTTGTACACCACCTTCTGCGCGTCGCACTCGTAGTAGCGCACCCTCATGTAGTAACGGAACATGTCGTTCATGGGAAACCCCGCTTAACCGGTCCGACCCTCTGCAACTTCGGCAGCCGACGACCGCCCGGTTCGGGCGTCCTCGTCTACGATTTAACAGAACAGCGTTACGTTGGATAAATTGGTATCACTATACCGATTTAGTGTCAAGACTTTTTTGCTGCTGATCCGGCATTATTTTCCCGCACTTGCCAGGCGGCAGTATTTATGGTACTAATTTACCACTTTAATCCGTCCCCATATCTCGGGGCCCACTTCCCGGGCGCCGTCCGCCTTCGCTAAAACGGCGGCACGCGCCGCGAGCGAGAACGACATGAACCAGCAGATAATCATAGAAGACGCGGTCCAAGACGACCTGGAAGCGGTCATCGCCCTGGACCGGGCGGGGCTCAAGGAAGACAAGATCGGCTACTGGCGCGGCGTGTTCCAGCGCTACGTCGAGAGCGGACGCGCGGACCGGGTGTTCCTGGTGGCCAAGCAGGGGAAGACGCCGGTCGGCTTCATCATCGGCGAGGTCCGCGCCTGGGAGTTCGGCTCTCCCCCCTGCGGCTGGGTCTTCGCCCTCACCGTTTCCCCTTCCGTCCGCGAGGGGGGCATCGGCAAGAAGATGTTCGACGAGATCTGCCAACGGCTCAAGGCAGCCGGTGTCTCCACCGTCCGGACCATGGTGGACATCGACAGCAAGCTCACCCTCTCTTTCTTCCGCGGCATGGGATTGCGCACCGGCCGTTACATCGAACTGGAAAAGCAAATCGACTGAGGGGACGACCACCGCCCCACTGGAGCGAGCACATCATGAAGCTGAACAAGGCAAGCCTCTTCGCGCTGATCTCGGTACTCGAACTCGCAAGCGAGCCGGAGCGGCAACTTTCCACCGCGGACATCGCCGACAAGTACGGCATCTCTTCGCACCACCTCGCCAAGGTGATGCGCAACCTCGTGCACGAGGGCGTGGTGCAAGCCATGCGCGGCGTTGGCGGCGGCTACCGCTTCGCCGGCAACGTCAACCGCACCACGCTGCTCGACATCATCCGGCTTTTCGAATCACTGGAATCGGACCTCGACCTGCCGCACTGGAGCAAGGCCGCCGATCCGGTCGTGGAGGAGTTGCACGCCATCACCAACGAGATCGACACGGTGACCCGGGCCATCCTCGACACCATCACCCTTGCCACCGCCCTCAAAAACACCCGCCTGCGCGCCGAACTGGCCGCGCAGAAGGAAGCGCCGAAAGGCTGACACCAGTCCGGCCGCCTGCAAAAGAACCTGCTTCAGATGCCCCCTGCTCTCACCGATAAAGTGCCCCTCCCCCCCGGAGGGGGGGAGGCTGGGAGGGGGGACGCCAGAGCAAGCTGCTGCACGCCCCCTCCCTAGCCCTCCCCCTCCGGGGGAGGGGATTTCATTCGCCGTATCCTGAGGGACTACTCTCCGCCGCTCGCCTCTAGATCCTGTTCATCCTCCGCGCCGCCTCCATCAGCTCGCCGCGGAAGTCCGGGTGCGCCACGTTGATGAGGTTCATGGCCCGCTGCTTCGCGGTTTGGCCGCGCAGCTTCGCCACGCCGAACTCCGTCACCACGTGGTCGACGTCGTTCTTGCTGGTGGTGATCGAGGCTCCCGGGGTCAGGGTCGGGACGATACAGGAGATGGTGCCGTTTTTCGCCGTCGACGCCGTGGTGATGAAGGCCTTCCCGCCGCGCGAACGGTTGGCGCCTCGCGCGAAGTCCGCCTGCCCGCCGGTCCCGCTCCACTGCAGGTGCCCGAACGACTCGGAACAGCACTGCCCCAGGAGGTCCACCTGGATGGTGGCGTTGATTGCTACCACGTTGTCGATGGAGCCGATGACGGCGGGGTCGTTGACGTAATCGACCGGGTGCATCTCGATCATCGGGTTCTCGTTCATGAAGTCGAAGAGCCGCTTGGTGCCGAGGGCGAAGGTCGCGAGCGCCTTGCCGCGGTGGATGTTCTTCCTGGAGTTGTTGACCGCGCCCGCGAGCATGAGGTCGACGATGCCGTCGGACATGAGCTCGGTGTGGATGCCCAGGTCCTTCTTGTTCAGCAGCGCCCGGGTGACCGCGTTGGGAATGCCACCCCAGCCAAGCTGCAGGCACGAGCCATCCGCGATCATCTCGGCCAGGTGCTGCCCGATGGCCTCCTCCACCGGAGAGATCTCCGGTATCTGCAGTTCCTTGAGCGGCTCGTTGCACTCGACGATGTGGTCGATTTCGGAGATGTGGATGTGACAGTTGCCGTGGGTGCGCGGGGCGTGCGGGTTGACCTGCACCACCACCTTCTCCGCCTTCTTCACCGCCTCCATGGTGTAGCCGACCGAAAGGCTGCAGGTGAAGTAGCCGAACTCGTCCATGGGCGACACCACCGTCCCCGCCACGTCCACCGGCCAATACTCCCTCAAGAGCTTGGGAACCTCGTGGAAGTGGTTGGGGACGAAGTCCGCCCACCCCTTCTGCACTGCCTCGCGGGAGACGTGGCTCGTGAACCACGCGTTCACCTTGATGTGCGGCACGGAGTCCTCGGTGAAATAGTCGGGACACAGATGATGCTGCTGGTTCACCACCACCCCCTCCAGCTCGCGCTTGCGCGCCGCCAGCGCCTTCACGAAGAGGGTCGGTTCGCCGACTCCGAGCGGGAAGCACAGGTGGTCGCCCGATTTGACGATCGAGGCTGCTTCAGCGGGGGTACAGAGTTTTTGCCGGTATTCCTGTTCAAAATTGCTTTTTGCCAGAGCGATACTCTTCACGGGTGGCTCCTCCATCCTTTAAGGTTGAACGTCCTGACTACAGGCTCGTGTGTTGATGGACAGTAAAGCAACCCTGATACCAAAAACTTCCTTTCCTTGACAAAAGTCATGGAACCCCGCGCAAGTGTCCGTAAATTTACCAAAACAATGTTATTAGAAATACGCATGTACGGAAGCGACGCCGGGAGTGCCATGTCAACAGCCGTTGACACTGGATGGCGACAGTTGAGAAAATATATATAAATTACGTGCAATTAGCCGCTGACACGTAATGTATACAAAACGTTTACAGTGTGGCGCGGCCGGTCCTCTCAGAAGCCGAAACTGCGGATGAGACCACGCTTGAAGCTGGCGCCACTTCGAATGACAAAACAACGTTTAGGAAAACAGGAGAGGTTGACGGGGATGGGGGAATGAGGCGGAAAGGGAGGATGCAGCGGGATCAGGAATCTTCGCCGGACTCGTACTTGTGCAGTTTCTTGTAGAGCCACTGGCGGGAGATGCCCAGGAGGTCGGCGGCCTGGAGCTTGTTCCCCTTGCTCACCTGCAGGGCCGTTTCCAGCAGGAGTTGCTCGAACTCGTCCACGATCTCGGACAGGGGCATGGCACCCAGGCGCTGGTGGATGTAACCGCCGATGTCCTGTGCAGCTGATGCTTCGGCAGCCGAAGAGTCGTGCATCCGGGCGAGCTGGTCGGGAAGATGATCGCGCAGGATAAGAGGCCCGGTCACCAGATTGAAGGCGCTTTCAATGACGTTGCGCAGCTCCCTTACGTTGCCGGGCCAGTCATAGCGCATGATGACTTCCCTGGCCTCGAGGCTCAAAGCTTGCACCTCCAATCCGAACTCTTCGTTGAACTGGTGGATGAAGTTCATGACAAGGGGACGAATGTCCTCCTTGCGCTCCCGCAGCGATGGAATACTAAGGGTGACCACTTTGAGGCGATAGTAAAGGTCCTGCCGGAACTTCCCTTCGCGGACCAGGTGCTCCAAGTTGCAGTTGGTGGCGGCGACGACCCTGACGTCGACCATCTTGGGAGCCCCGCCGCCCAGTGGCGTGAGCTCCCGCTCCTGCAGGACACGCAGCATCTTCGCCTGCATGTAGAGCGGCATGTCACCGATCTCGTCCAGAAAGATGGTCCCCAGGTGCGCCTGCTCGAATTTCCCCAGCTGCCCTCCCTTGCGGGCCCCGGTAAAGGCCCCCTCGGAGTAGCCAAAGAGTTCCGACTCGAGCAGGTGCTCCGGGATGGCCGCGCAGTTCACCTTGACGAACTGGGCGTAGCGCCGGTTGCTGGCCGCGTGGATCGCGTGCGCGAAGAGCTCCTTGCCGGTGCCGCTTTCCCCCAGCAACAGGACGTTGGAATTTTTTCCCGCGACCCGCAGCAGGGATTCCTTTAGGTCGAGGATCTTCTTACTCTGCCCGACGATGCTGTTCACGTCGTAGCGCGAACTCGTCTCTTTCCTGGTCACGCTCCCGGCCAGGGCCCGCGTCTCGGGCGCCGTCTGCAGCCGGTTCGCGATCAGGGTGATCTCTCGGATGTCCTTGAAGAGGATCTTGCCGATCCCCCCTACCACGTTGCCGTTTTTATGGATCGGGTAGAGCGAGGCGTACACCTGCTTCCCGTTGATGTAGTGGGTGATGCCGACTTGGGGAGTCTCGGTCTCCATCACGCCGGGAAGGCGCGAGGGTTGCGAGTTGAGGTAGGCTTCGTTCAGGTGCTTGCCGATGATGGCATGGGGGGTGGTGTCGAGGAGGTCGGCGAAGGCCTGGTTGACCATGACGATGACGCCGGCGCGGTCGCAGATGACGATCCCGTCATAGTTGAGGTCAAGATAGGCGCCGGCCGACTGCAGCAACTCCTTCAGGTCGACTTCGCAGTCATGGGCCTCCGGCAGAACCCGCTGCAGCGAGAGTACGCCGCCGACGACCTGGTCCGATTCCACGGTAGGGAGATAGTCGCACAGGATCCGGCGGCCGTTCACTTCGATGGGCTGGCCGTTGAAGACGGTGCCGCTCTTCATGTAGGCGCCCAGATCCGCCAGATCGGCGATCTCGTCCAGCCTGCGCCCCAGCAGAGCGTGCGGCTCAGCCCCAAGGAGAGTACCGGCGGCCTCGTCCAGGGAGACTATGCAGAGCTGGGGGTCGAGATGCAGGATCCCCGAAGAGCCCCCCTCGCCTGCGGCCTTCACTGCCGCCGGTCCGGCTATTTCTGTGGCCTGCTCCATGGTCTTACCTTTCGCTTGTACCCGGATCATAGACGGTCAGCCGCCGCCGGGAGACCTGCACCGGCCCAAGCACCCAGCTTATTGTGTATACGCAATACCACGAGCCGATGTCAACCTTCTTGATGTTGCAGGGTGACGGTTCCCACGACGTCCAGCCGGTCCGGATGGGAATACACCTCGAAGCGGTCGGCCTTCACGTACCCAATCACGGTGATCCCCGCCTCCCCGGCCATCTGCACCGCGGTCGACGTCGGAGAGGTACGGGAGGCGACGAGACCGATACCGAGCAGCGCCGCTTTCGCCACCAGCTCCGTGGAAATCCGCCCCGACGTGACCAGCATCATCCCCGTCAGGTCGACCCCCTTCAAGAGCGCCTCACCTGCGATCCGGTCGATGGTGTTGTGCCTCCCGAGGTCCTCGGAGAAAAGGGCGACGCTGCCATGCCCGACGGCGGCGGAATGGATGCCGCCGTGGGTCGCGTAGGCATCGGCCTTTTGCGCCAGTGCGTCCATCATGGTGAAGACATCGGCCGGCAGGTACCCCCTGGAACAGCTCGGGCCCATCCGGCGGGCCTGGGGGATGGTGAAGCTGATTCCCGTGCCGCACCCCGACGTCAGCACCGGCTTCAGGCTCTCCGGCAGCTCCCCTTTTATCTGCACCTTGGCCATGCCGAAGTCGTTGCAGACGGAGAGGAGGTAAAAGTCCTCGGCCCGCTCCACCAGCCCCTGCATGCGCAGGAAACCCGCCACCAGGAACCTGAGGTCGTGCGGAGAGGCGATCAGCGTGGCGAGTTCCCTGCCGTTCACGTTGAGAACCACCGGGACCTCCTCGACTACCTCGCGCTCCCGTGCCGACAACGTTCCCTTTTCATACCTGTAGACCCAGCTCATGAATCCTCCGCTCCGGTTCTGCTTGTTACCGTCTTCACCCGCCTATCCCTGACATGTGGAAGGAGGCCGGGGGAAATGCCGGCCGCCCCCTCATCTCGTGACCCACGGGCTTCGCCTGCACGATGTTCCGTATCTCCTGCCTGAGCAGGGTGTCGTCCCCGGCCGCCAGCAGCGGCCTCAGGTCCACCCCTTCGCCCGAGAACAGGCACCCCTTCGCCATTCCCGACGCGGTCACCCTCAGGCGGTTGCAGCTGCCACAGAAGTGCCCGGTCATGGCGGAGATGATCCCGAGCGACCCCGGCGCGCCGCGCACCCGGAAGTTGCTGGCAGGGCCGGAATGCTCGGTCCGCTCCAGTTTCTCGATAAGGTAGCGCTCCGCGATCCGCTCCAGGACCTCCGTACCCGGGATGGAGAAGGCGCGCCAGTTGGCCGAGTGGCCGGTCGGCATGTACTCGATGAACCGGACATTGTAGGGGCGCTCCCTGGTGAGCTCCACGAAATCCATGATCTCGTGGTCGTTCACGCCCCGCATCAGGACCACGTTGATCTTGTGCGGCGGGAAACCCGCTTTTTCCGCGGCCTCGAGGCCGGAAAGCGCATCTGAGAGCTTTCCTCCGCGGGTGATCCTGGCGAAGATCTCCGGCTTCAGCGAATCGAGGCTGATGTTAAGCCGCCGCACTCCCGCGTCCTTGAGCCCCCGGGCCATCTCGCCGAGGAGGATGCCGTTGGTGGTAAGCACCAGTTCCTGCAAGCCTGGGAGCCGCCCCAGCCGGGCCAGGAATGGGAGGATCCCCCTGCGTACCAGCGGTTCGCCTCCGGTCACCCGTATCTTGGAGATCCCGGCAGCGACGGCCTGTTCAGAGACCCTCAGCAGGTCCTCGAAGGAGAGGATCTCGTGGTGAGGAAGCATCTGAACGCCTTTGGCCGGCATGCAGTAGCGGCAGCGCAGGTTGCAGCGGTCCGTGACCGAGAGCCGGAGGTAGTTGATGCGTCTGCCGTAAGAATCGATCAGCGACATGGTCAGCCTCCTTCTAGGGAACGTGTCGTCGTCACAGTGTAAATGACCCGCCACATCTCCGGCACACTCCTCCCCCCGGAGGGGGGAGGCTGGGAGGGGGGTGCCTCTGATTGGGAATCCCCCTCCCTAACCCTCCCCCTCCGGGGGAGGGAACTGAGCCTACAACCTAAACTTTGAGTTTAAGGATCCTGGCCGCGTTCCCTCCAAGGACCGCGGTGACGCCTTCCGGCGGCAGCGGCAGTTCCGCAATCGCCTCCATGTTGTGGCGGATGCGCGGCATCGCCGGCCAGTCACTGCCGAAAATGGTCTTGCCGGTATTGCGCGCAAGCTCGGGGAAGTACGTCAGAAGCTTCGCGGGGGGTAGCCCGGAAAGCTCCATGTAGACGTTTGGGTGCAGCCGGGAGAGGAAAAAGGCGCGGTCGTACCAGAAACCGCGCCCGGAATGTGCCATGACCAGGTTCAGCGAGGGAAAGTCGACGGCCACGTCGTCGAGGTGCAGGGGGTTGGCGTATTTCAGCCTGGTCCCCTTGAAGATGGAGGAACCGGTGTGGATCAGGACCGGGATGCCGAGTTCCTCGGCGGCCTGGTACAGGGGGTACATCCTCGGCTCGTTGAGGTAATAGTGCTGGTAGCTGGGGTACAGCTTGAGGCCCCGGAACCCTTCGCTTTCGACCTTGCGGCGCAGCTCACCCCCCAGGTCGGTATGCAGGTGGGGGTTCAGGTCGCAGAAAGGGATCAGCTTCTTCCTGCCGCGGCAGAATTCACGCACGGAGTCATTACTGCAAACGCCGGTGGTGACCGGGTTCAACTCGGCGAGGATGCAGGCGTAGTCCACGCCCTCCTCTTCAAGAAGCGCCTCGAAGGCGCCGGGATCGCTGTAGCGCGCGGCGTACTCCTCGTAACCGCCGGGATGGGACTGCGCAATCCAGTCCGCCACCCAGGGGTGCATAGAGCCGTCGTAGGTGGCGAGGTGTACGTGGAAATCTATCCGCAAAGACCGCGGTTTCTGTTCGCCCGGCGCCGGCATGGTTTTTCTCCCTTTACCTTCAGACCCGCTCCACGATGGTGGCAATCCCCTGCCCAAGGCCTATGCAGAGCGAGGCGAGCCCGTAGCGCGAGCCGCGCCTTCTCATCTCGTGCACCAGCGTGGCGGTGATGCGGGCGCCGGTGGACCCCAAAGGGTGCCCGATGGCGATGGAGCCGCCGTTCACGTTGACCTTTTCCGGATCGATCCCCAGTTCCCTCATGCAGGGAATGGCCTGGGCGGCGAACGCCTCGTTCAGCTCGAAGAGATCGATGTCGTCGATGGAAAGCCCTGCGCGCTCCAGCGCCTTGCGGATGGCCGGAATGGGACCTAGCCCCATGTAGGACGGGTCGCAGCCGGCAACGGCACTCGAGACCACCCTGACCAGCGGCCGGTATCCGAGCTGGCGTGCGCGCTCCGCTTCCATGAGAAGGACGGCGGCGGCCCCGTCGTTGATGCCGCTCGAGTTGCCGGCGGTGACGGTGCCGTCCTTTTTGAAGGCTGTGGGGAGCTTCCCCAGCTGCTCCATGGTGACGTCAGGCCGAGGAAACTCGTCCCGTTCGACCAGGAGCGGGTCTCCCTTTTTTTGCGGGACGGGAACCGGCACCAGTTCGTCGGCGAACCTGCCGGCGGCATGGGCGGCGCTCCATTTTCTCTGGGTAGCGAGGGCGAATTCGTCCTGCTCCTGGCGCGTGATCCCGTAACGCAGCGCCACGTTCTCCGCCGTGTCCCCCATCCCCTCCTTGGCGTAAGGCTCCGTCATCCTCGGGTTGGTGAAGCGCCAGCCGATGGTCGAGTCGAAGACCTTCATGTCGCGGGAGAACGGGGAGTCGGCCTTGGCGAAGACGAAAGGGGCGCGGGTCATGGATTCGGTTCCCCCGGCGATGAAGACATCCCCCTCGCCCACTTTGATGGCGAGTGCGGCGGCGTTGACCGCGTTAAGCCCGGATCCGCAGAGCCTGTTGATGGTCTGCCCCCCCACGCTGTGCGGCAATCCGGCCAACAGGGCGGCCATGCGCGCCACGTTGCGGTTATCCTCGCCCGCCTGGTTGGTGCAGCCGAGGATGACGTCCTCGACCAGGGAGGGATCGAGGTTGTTGCGCTCGACCAGTTCCGCTATGCACAACGCCGCCAGGTCGTCCGGCCTGACCTTGCCAAGGGCGCCGCCGAATTTTCCAACCGGGGTCCTTACCGCATCGATAATCACCGCTTCACGCACATGAACCTCCATGCCTGCCGGGAGTTTTCGCCGGCGGGTCTAGCTGATTGATTGGTTCCCCTGATCGTCGTCACCGTTAAGCCCCCTACCGCCTTTGGAAGTACATCGATGATTCTGCCATCCGGGTAAGTCGCCAAAGCGTCCCCGCCCCCGGAGGGGGAGGGACAGGGAGGGGGAACGTAGTGGCTCGATCCGACTCCCCCCTCCCGACCTCCCCCCTCCCGACCTCCCCCCTCCGGGGGGAGGAGCGCCTGTTCTAGATGTACTGCCCTGAATCCACCCGTATCACCTCACCGGTGATCTTGCCGGCCGCGTCCGACAGGAGGAAGGCCACCGCGTTGGCGATGTCCTCGGGCTTGGCGAGGTCCGGGAGCAGGCACTCGTTCCTGGCCTTGTCGAGGATCTCCGCGGGGAGGGCGAGCGCCATGTCCGTTAGCACCATGCCCGGCGCCACCGCGTTCACCGTCACCCCCTTGGGCCCAAGCTCGCGCGCCAAAGTCTTGGTAAGCCCGATGAGGCCCGCCTTGGAGGCCGAGTAGTTGGCCTGGCCGAACTTGCCGCGTATGCCGTTAATCGAGGTGATGTTCACGATACGGCCGTAGCCGGCATCCCTCATGCCCGGAGCGAAGGCCCTGACCACGTTGAAGGCCCCGGTGAGATTAACCCCGAGCACGGACTGCCACTCGTCGTCCGACATCTTGAACACGCTGCGGTCGCGGGTGATGCCAGCGTTATTGACCAGAAGGGTCACCTGGTCCGGGATGGCAGCCACGGCGGCCGAGACGCTGGCGGGGTCCGTGATGTCGACCTTGTGGAACTGGTACCCGGCTCCCGCTTCACCATCGGCCACGTCGAACACGTGCACCTTCGCGCCGTGCTCCAGGAGCATGCGGGTGATGGAAAGCCCCAGTCCGCGCGCGCCTCCGGTGACCACCGCGGTGCGTCCCTTGAAATTCAAAAAGCTGCTCATGTCGCCCCCTATAAACCTGCTGGATGTACTCCCCCCAACCAGGCTCGTGTTCCCGTAAAGGGCGGGCAACCGAGCCATCGGGTTCCCCCCTTTGCGAAGGGGGGACAGGGGGGATTTGATCTTTGCATTGTTGGACTCCGGGGGATTGCCGCCTGTCCGAGAGAACGGCAATCCCCCTTCCCCCCTTGAGGGAGGTGAGTTCCTTATCGCACGCCTAACGATCGAGCCAGGTCGGCTGACGTTTCTCGACGAAGGCCATAAGCCCTTCGACGGAGTCGTGCGTCTTCATCATCTCTTCCAGGTAAAGCTTCTCCACGAACTCGATCTTCGCCCGCACCCGCTGCGCGAACTGGCTGCGGGCGGCCCTGACGGCGAACCTCAGGGTGCTCGCGCTCACGCCCGCGAGATGCTTGTCGAAGTAGTCGTAGGCCGCCTGATCCGGATCCTCCGCAACCACCGAGACGAGACCCAGAAGGAGCGCTTCCTCCGCACTCACGCTGCGACCCGAGAAAAGGAGGTCCTCCGCCTGCGCCTGCCCGATCCGCTCCGGCAAGAGACAGGAGGCAGCGGGCGCGAAGACGGCAAGTTTGATCTCCGGCTGTCCGAGCTGCGCGTTGGGTGCGGCGAAGATGAAGTTACCCGCCGCGACCACCTCGAGCCCCCCGCCCAGGCACTGCCCGCGCACCGCGACCAGGACCGGCACCGGGCTCTCCACGAGCTTCAACACCAGGGCGTGCAGCGATTTCAGCATCTGCCCGCAGGAGTCGGGCATATGCTCGTCGACGCTGGCCCCGAAGCTGAAATGCGGCCCTTCCGCGTTCAGCAGGACGGCCCTCAGCTCCGGACGGACAAGATACTCGTCCAGGGCAGCCTGCAAAGCGGCGATCATGGCGGCGTCGACGATATTGGCTTTCGGGCGCGCCAGGGTGAGTTTCAGGAGGCGGCCGTCGCGCTCGAGGCTCACCTTGAGCGGGGACTCGGCCGGCGCCGTCATGGTCGGTGCGGCTGCGGCGGCTTGGCTCATTGCACACCTCCGGGGACCAGGATGGCGCGCCTGGTGAGCTGGTGCGAGTGCGCCGAGGCGAAGACCTCGTTGATGTTGTCCAGCGGGTGCTTCTCGATGAAGGGGGCCAGGTTGACCTTGCCGTCCAGGACCAGGTCGAGCGCGGCCGGGTAGAGCTCGGTCAGGCAGCCCCAGTTCCCCAGCGCGCGGGCATGGAAGGCCATCAGGTTAGAGAGGCGCAGTTCGATCTTGTCCATGGTGAAGCCGACTACGGAAAGGGTGGCGCCGTAGGTAAGGAGACCAAAGGCGGTATCCTGGCCGGGAGCGCTGCCGGAGCACTCGAAGATCTTCCAGCAGGTCTCCTTGAGACCCTTCTCTTTCACGAAGGCGTTGATCGCCTTCTTCAGCTCCTTGCCGGCGATCTGGCGGGAGTTGAGGGTGAGCGCGGCGCCGTGCTGTGCCATGTTGTCCAGTTTCACCTGGTCGACGTCGATGGCGATCACCGTCGCGCCGAGGGCGTTGGCGACCTGAACCGCGTAGCCGCCTACCCCGCCGACGCCGATGACGATGGCGACGTCTCCCGGCTGCACCTCGGCCTGGACCGCGGCCTGGTACGGTGTGGTCACCGCGTCAGCGACAACGGAGATATCGGCCAGGGTAAGGCCGGAAGCGGCCAGGCGCTTCTCGTCGACCGGGCAGAGGGTCTTGGCCGGCACCACGATGTGCGACGCGAAACCGCCGTGGATGTCGTTGCCCGGCATCTGCTGGGCGCGGCAGATGGTGCCGTGGCTGGAGAGGCAGAGGTCGCACTCGCCGCACGGCATGACGGCCGGGATGAGGACAGCCTTGCCCATCCAGGTGCCGGCGCCTTCGCCGGTGGAAATAACGCGGCCGGAGATCTCGTGCCCCAGCGTGAGCGGCGCGGGATGATTGAAACGGACTCCGCTGTAGTAAAAGCCGAGGTCGGTATGGCAGACGCCGCAGCCGGCAACCTCGACCACGACCTCACCGGCTCCCGGGGTCGGGGTGAATTCGCTCTTCGCCATAGGTTCACCAACGGCCATCATAGACCAGCGATACGCTTGCTTGGACATAAAACCTCCTCCTTCGTTAGTGGCTGTCCGGGTGGTATACGGATCAGCAAAACTTTGTTTTGTGTAAATAGGTACCACAATACCAATTTAGGTGTCAAGCTCATTTAGTCATTTTTTTTGCGGGGACGTTGCTTTGGAAAGGGGGAATAGAATCCGTTGTAACCGGTGCTGTGTTGCAACGAAGCAGCGCGGAGAACGAATCCCGAGGGAAGGACAGACAACCGGCACAGCAATGGAAGTAACAGCGTTATCCAATCACCAGATCACGCCTCGAAGCGGTACTCCATGTGGAAGTTCCCGCTTTCCTGGGAGAAGACCACCGAATGCCCGAGCTCGCGGTGGTAGCGGAGCATCGCCTCGTTGGTTGGTAGAATCTCGGCCTGGAATCCCTCTACACCGTGCCCCCTGGCGTACTGCTCGAGCCGGCGCATGAGATAACGGGTGACCCCCTGGCGACGATAATCCTCGTGCACGACGACGGCGGTCTCGGCCATGGCGGTGCGAGGGTTCACTGCGTAGCGCGCCACCGCCACCATCCTCTCGTCCCCCTCCACGGTATCAAACACCGCGAGCGCCATCCGGCTGTCGTAGTCGATGCAGACGAGCTTCGCGGCCTCGCGGTGCGCCATCTGGACCTTGCTGCCGAAGAACCGGTTGTACACGCTCTCGGGGTCGAGGCTGTAGAAGAACTCCTGCAGCAGGCGTTCATCGACCGCCTTGAGCGGGCGGACCAGAAGCTCCCTACCCGCGAACCGGCGGGCCTCTTCGCACTCCCTCGGGTAACGGTCGAGCGCCTGCTGCCACACCTGCTCGTCCTCGTAGACGTAGTGCTTCTTCTTGACGAAATCAAGCAGCTCACGGCGGTAATCGGGGTGGGCTATGGAGATGAGGGCGAGCGCGCGCTCCCGTATCGTCTTGCCGTGCAGGTAGGCGATGCCGTACTCGGAAACGACGTAGTGGGCATCGCCACGGCTGGTCACCACCCCGGTGCCGTCGTCGATGCGCGGCACGATGCGGCTCGCGCTGTTGTCCCTCCCCTGGCTTCGGATCGCGATGATCGGCTTGCCGCCGCGACTCATGGCCGCGCCGCGCGTGAAATCGACCTGGCCGCCGATGCCGCTGTAAAACTTGTAGCCGATGCTATCCGCGCAGATTTGCCCGGTGAGGTCGACCTGCAGCGCTGAGTTGATGGCGACCACGCGGTCGTTGGCGCTGATCACACGCGGGTCGTTGACGTAGTCGGAGGGATAGAACTCGACGCCGGGGTTGCCGTCGACGAAGTCGTAGAGCGAGCGGCTGCCGATCACGAAGCTCGCCACGCTCTTGCCGGGGTGGACCTTCTTGAGCCGGTTGGTGATGTTCCCCTGCTCGATGAGCGGCAAAAGCTGCTCGCTGAACATCTCGGTATGGATGCCCAAGTCGCGCTTGTCGGCGATGAACTTGAGGACCGTCCCGGGGATGGCGCCGATCCCGATCTGCAGGCAACTGCCGTTCTCGACGAGCCTGGAGATGTGGTAGCCGATCTGCAGCTCCACCTCGTCGGCTTCTTTGGGCTCGGAGACGAGGATGGGTGCGTCGGACTCCACGATGGCGTTGATCTGGTCGAGATGGACGGTGGTCTCGCCGAAGGTACGCGGCATGCGCGGGTTGATCTCTGCGATCACCAGCCGTGCCCGGTCCAGCGCCGCCCGCTGGATATCCACGTTGATCCCCATGCTGCAGTAGCCGTGTCGGTCCGGCGGGGTGAGTTGCAGAAGAGCCACCTGGTTTCCCCGCTGCCCCGAACGGATCAGTTCCGGTATTTCGCTCAGGAATATGGGGGTGTAGTCGGCACGGCCGTCACAGACCGCCTCACGAATCTGGCTGCTGATGAAGAAGGAGTTGTGTCTCAGGTGCCCGAGATGGCGGCTGGTGAAATAGTCAGCGGTGCCGAAGGCGAGGAGTTGAATCAGCTCCAGGTCGTGGAAAGAGCCGGCGTTTCTCACCAGCGCGGCCAGAAGCGTCTGCGGTACCGCACAGCCGGACCCCAGAAAGACGCGCCACCCGGACTGGATTTGCCGCACCGCCTCGTCGGCCGTCGTCAGCTTTTGCCGATACTGCTCCATGAGTCGTACGTCCATATCCCCTCCCCCCTCAAACCTTTACAACCCATCCTCAGAACGTTACACGCACGCCGCGCCCGACATTAACAAGTTAACACTGTTATCAATACTCAGGCCACAAATAACGTCACACATTCAGCAACATACCATTAAAATCACCACAGCATACTCGCTTGGCCCATCTGGTGCAAAACACTATTTTACAAAATTCACACCTGCACCAAAAGGAGGCCGACATGCCGTACAGTCTGAACCTGCCGGACACTTTCAATGCCGCCGATCATTTCGTTGACCGCAACGTGCGTGAAGGGAGAGGGGGCAAAGTGGCCGTGCTCTGCGAGGACCGCTCCTTCACCTACGCCCAGATACAGGCCGGGATGAATCGCTTCGGCAACGCCCTGAAATCGCTTGGTGTCCGCATGGAGGAACGCGTAGCCCTCCTGCTTCTCGACACCGAGGTCTACCCGCAGGCGTTCTTCGGGGCTATCAAGATGGGGGCGGTCCCGGTCTGCCTGAACACGATGAACCGCTCGCAGGATTTCCAGTTTTACCTGAACGATTCCAGGACACGCGTCCTGGTTGTGGATGCGCCCCTTCTTGAGATGATCGAGCCGATCCGGGGCAACCTCCCCTTCCTGGAGCACGTGATCGTCCCCCTTCGCCAAGGCTCCCCCCTTCGCCAAGGCTACGGGGGGCAGGCCCCTTGTTGCTCGGGCGAGCCTTCTGTGAACGGCATGCGCACTGGAGATCTGGACTTCGACGCGCTTTTGGCGGCCCAGTCGGACCGGCTCGACACGGCGCCTACCTGCCGCGACGACGCCTGCTTCTGGCTCTACAGTTCAGGGTCGACCGGTTCCCCCAAGGGGACGGTGCACCTGCAACACGACATGGTGTACGCGGCCAACACCTACGGGATGAAGGTCCTCGACATCAAGGAGGACGACGTCTTCTTCTCGGCGGCGAAACTCTTCTTCGCTTACGGTCTCGGCAACGGCATCTACTTCCCGTTCCACGTAGGCGCCACGGCCGTGTACCTCCCCCAACGACCAACTCCGGAGCAGGTTTATGCCACCGTGCGCCGGCACAGCCCCACCCTCTATTTCGGGGTCCCGACCCTCTACGGCCAGATGCTGGAACAGGAAGGTTCCATGGCCGGCGTACGCCTTTGCGTCTCAGCCGGAGAGGCGCTCCCCCCCGCCTACCTGCACCGCTGGAAAGCCCGTTTCCAGCTCGACATCCTGGACGGAATCGGCTCAACCGAGATGGCGCACATCTTCGTCTCCAACCGCCCCGGCGAGATCACCCCGGGCAGTTCCGGGAAGGTGGTCCCGGGTTACGAAGCGCGCATCGTCGACGAGAGCATGCACGACGTCCCCCCCGGCGAGATCGGGACGCTGCTAGTCAAGGGCGACAGCGCCGCTGCCTACTACTGGAACAAGCATGGCAAGACCAGCGAGACCATGATGGGACAGTGGCTGAACACCGGCGACAAGTATTACTGCGACCGCCAAGGGTACTTCTTCTGCGCCGGCCGCTCCGACGACATGCTCAAGGTAGGCGGAATCTGGGTCTCACCCAACGAAGTGGAATCCTGCCTGATCGAACACCCCGATGTCCTGGAGTGCGCCGTCATCGGCGCCTGTGACGAGGACAACCTCGTCAAGCCGATGGCATTCGTGGTGCTTTCTGCCACCAAGGAACCGTCCGAACTGGTGGAGACGGAGTTGAAGGAGTTCGTCAAGTCGTCCCTCGCCCTTTACAAGTACCCGCGCTGGATCCGCTTCATGGATGAACTCCCGAAGACCGCCACCGGCAAGATCAAACGCTTCGAGCTGCGCAACCTGCTGCAGCAACAACAGGCCGCCTGAGAGCGGCTGCCAACCAAAAGGAGGGCCACGTGCTCCAGAAAAGAATCCTGTTACCTGCAATGCTGCTTCTGGCCGCCCCGGCACTGGGGCAGGAACTCGCCCCGAGCGGCGCACCCGGCTACAACTGCGACTTCAACCCCTCCTGCGAGGTGGCCCCCGGCTTCTACGGCAAGATGGCCTCCCCGGTGATGAGCAAGTTCAACATGAGCTTCGGCGGTATGGTGAAGCTCGACTACGTGCACAACTCGGTGAACCTCGGTTCCAACGGTGCCCTGGCGACCCTGCAGCAGGGGGGGATCCCCAAGTCGAGTTCGCCCGCCGGGCAGCAGGACCAGTCGATCTTCACCGCGCGCCAGTCGCGCCTCTGGTTCAAGGTAGCGGGGCCGCCGGTGCTGGGAGCGAAGACCTCGGCGCTGGTGGAGGTCGACTTCTACGGCGCCAACGGCACCAACGAATCCGGGAACCTGAGGATGCGCCATGCCTACGGGACGATGGACTGGGAGAACACCCAGCTTCTGTTCGGCCAGTACTGGGACAACTTCGGCGTCGCCTCCGCCTCCACCCTCGATTTCGGCCTCGGGGCCACCGCCGGCAACCCGCAACAGCCGCGCGTGGCGCAGGTGAGGGTCACGCACAAGGTGAAGCTTTCCGACCAGAACCTCCTGAAGCTGAGCCTGTCGGTGCAAAACCCGGTGCAGGACTCGAACCAGCAGACCGGCAGCGCCACGGACAGCTGGGGAGGGATGGTCAACGGCGCCGGGCAGGCCATGCTGCTCAGTAAAAGTCTCGGCGTTGCCCCGGGCTTCTGGGGGCTCTCCATGAACCCGCTGCAGGCCGGCTTCTTCGGCCTGTACGGCCGGGAGGATGTCGGCGGCAACAGCCAGAGCCTCGACTCCTGGGGATACGGCGGCTACCTGTTCGTGCCGGTTTTGCCCTCCAAGGATGGCAAGTCCCGCGCCATGACGGCGAGCTTCGAGGCCCAGGCGTACCAGGCCGCGAACATGTCCTTCAACTACGCCACCGCCTCGCCCCTCATCGGGCCCGCCGGGGACAAGAGACCCGCGAAAGGGTACGGCATGTTCGGGCAGGGGATCTTCTACCCGACCCAGGACCTGGGCGTCACCGCCGGCTACGGCAGGCGCAACGCCTACGACTACGGCAGCTACGCGGGAATTGCCAACTACCAGAAATGGAGCTCGCAGCTCTTTGCCAACGTCTCCTACGACATCAATGCCGCCATCCGCTTCGGCGCCGAATACCAGCACCTCGACACCCGCTACGGCAACAACACGGCGGGAAGCTCCGACACAGGAATGGCTAACGTCTACCGCCTCTCCGCCTTCTACTTCTTCTAACTTCACGCCTTAAAAAGGAGAATCGCATGGAGCAGTACACGACAAAGAGGCAGTTCAAAAGCCAGCTCGGGACCGGCGTCGCCGCCCTCGCGCTCAGTTTCGTCGCGGCGATGCTGATCTGGCCCGCCTGGTCCCTCACCGTCAAGGCCCTTTACCTCGATCTCGCCGGCGAGGGTCTCGCCGCCGCCGACCCCAAAACCGCCGGCAACCTGGTCGGCGCCGTCGCCCGGGGCACCTTCTTCTGGATGGTCATCAACACCTGGATCTGGCTTACCCTGGTAATGGGAAACCACGGCAAGAACGCCCTCACCACGCGGCAGCCCTGGACCGGGATCGGCTACACCCTGGTGGCCTGGAGCGCTGGAGTGGCCGGCTTCACCGCCTTGATCGGCTTTCTCGGGATCTGGTGGAAACCGTTCAGCTTCGCCGTCATGTTCACCCCAGGATCCGCCCAGGAGGTGCACCTGGCCCTCGAGGCGTGGGAAGCCTCGAACTTCTACGCGCTCGCCGTGATCGTGGCCCAGATCCCGCTGGTCTCGCTGTTCCAGAAGTGGCCCTTTGCCGGCAAGGGGGAAAAGCCGTTCGAGAGCTGGGCGACCCTCGCCCTTGGTACCGCCCTCACCTGGATCGCCTGGATGGCGATGATCGTCCCGAGCTGGATGAAGCTCGCCATCGGCCCGGAACAGATCGTCACCCCACCGTTTGGCTCCTGGCCCGCCTTCGCCGCCTTCTGCCAGGCCTACGTCATTTTCGCGATCATGCCGGTGGAGGGTGGCGAACTCTACCCCATGAAACTGCTGGCCAAGAAGCAGCCCCTCATGGGTATCGCCGGCTTCGCCATCGCCCTGGCCGCGGGGTTTGTGATGCCGCCCCTCATCAAAAGCATCGTCGTGCCGCTCAACCTGGTGCCGGGGCTCCCCCCCGACGTGATCGTCGCGTCCCTGGAACTCTCCGTGATCGTCTTCATGCTGGCCTGGCATCACCTTTTTGACGACTACCCCAACGCCGCGCTGGTGCCGGGGACCGGCGCGAGGATACTGTGCCGCATGGCGGCCTGGTTCGGCGGCGGGACGCTGTACGGGGTTGCCTGGCTGAAGAGCTTCAAGCTCATCCCCTACGGTGCCAACGATCTCGGCATGGGGGTCCCCCCGCTGGGGGCCCTGGCCGGGCAGTTTGCCCTGCTCATGACCTTGCTCTTCCTGAATACCTTCTTCGACAAATGGCCGCTGGTGAGAAGTGTGCCCGAGCCGGCGCTCTCCCCCGCCGCAGTCCCCGGAGTAACGACGGCCGAAGAGGGGAACTGCTGATTCGTCTGTATTTCACGTCGCCGGCTCTTCCAGCCCGTACTCCTTGAGCCGCCGGTCCAGGGTCGGCCGAGATATCCCCAGTATCTCGGCCGCCTTTTTCTTCTCGTAACTGGTGTACATAAGGACGTTCTCGATGTGTTCCCGTTCCACGACGTGGAGCGGCTTCATCACCAGGGCAAGCCGCCCCTCTTCGCGCCCCCCCCAAAGGTGCAGGTATTCCGGCAATAAGACGTTGCTTCGAGAGAGGAGTACGGCACGGCGCAGCGCATTCTCCAGCTCGCGCACGTTACCCGGCCAGGAATGGGACAGGATCAGGTCGAGCGTTTCCTGCGGCACCACGTCCACGTTCTTCCCGGTTTCTTGCCTGATCTTGCCGAGAAAGAACCGGACCAGCAAAACGATGTCGTCCTTGCGCTCCCGAAGCGGCGGCAGGTCGAGGGTCACCACGTTAAGGCGGTAATAAAGGTCCTGGCGGAACTCCCCTGCCGCCACCAGTCCCGCCAGCCCCTTGTTGGTCGCGGCGACGACGCGCACGTCGGCCTTGATGGTCTCCACGCCCCCCACCCGTTCGAATTCCCTTTCCTGGAGAAACCGCAACAGCTTCACCTGGATCTCCTGGCTCACCTCCGAGATCTCGTCGAGAAAAAGCGTCCCCCCCTGGGCCAGTTCGAATTTGCCGGGCTTGGTCCGGTAGGCGCCGGTGAAGGCCCCTTTCTCATGACCGAAGAGCTCGCTCTCCAAAACAGTGGGAGCCAGGGAGGAGCAGGCCACCGCGACGAAGGGACGGTTGCGGAAACTGCTGTTGAAATGAAGCGCCCTGGCCACCATCTCCTTTCCGGTCCCGCTCTCCCCCTGTATCAGCACCGTGGCGCGCGAGTCCGCCACCGCCCCGATCACCTTGTAGACCTCCTTCATGGCCAGCGAGCGCCCCACCATGATGTTCGGCTCGAAAGGAGGATCGAGGGAATCGCAGAAGGCGACGCCGCTTTTGGAAAGGGCGCTCATCTGGAAGATGCGGGTGATGACCTTGTCCAGCAGGTCGAGGTCCACCGGTTTACCGAGGTGGTCGATGGCGCCCAACCGTATCGCCTCGATCGCCGTCTGCATGTCGTCGTAGGCCGTTATCATCACTACCGGCAACTCCGCCCTGTGCTCCTTCATGAGCCGCAGCGCCTCGAAGCCATCCATCACTCCCAGGCGGAGATCCAGGAGCACCAGGTCGATGCGGCTCTCGGCCGCGATATCCACCGCCACGCGGCCGTTGGCGGCGGTGACCACCGAGTACCCCTCCTCGCAAAGGTGCAGCTCCAGGGTCCGCCTGATGGCGGCATCGTCGTCGGCAATCAGAATCGTTTTCACGTGACTTCTCCGTTTCCCGGGGGGCTCAGCGGGAGGGTTATGGTGAAGGTGGCTCCTTCGCCGGGCTCGCTGGTGACGGACACCACCCCGCAATGGTTCACCACGATGGTCTGCAGGATTGACAACCCGAGCCCGCCCCCCGAGGCCTTGGTGGTATAGAAGGGATCGAATAGCTGCTCACATTTGTCGCGCGGGATCCCCGCCCCGGTATCCTTTACCGCGATCAGGGCCTGCCCCCCCTGGCGCAGGGCCGTTATCCGAAGGGACCGCTCCGGACGTTCCTCCATCGCCTCCATGGCGTTCAGCACGAGGTTCAACAACACCTGGTGCACCTGTTCCGGGTCGCAAACCAGCTGCAGGCCGGGATCGATATCCGTACTGACGCCGATGCCGCGATCTTGCAGGCGCTGCGACATCAGTTGCAGGAGGCGGCCGACCATTTCGGCCACCAACACCGGCTGCAGCCTCAGGGGGCGCGGCTTGGCGAAATCCAGCACGTCCTTCAGCAGGCGGTTCAGCCGCTTGATCTCCCCTTCCACGATGGAGAAGTTTTCGTACATGACCCCGCTGGGTTCGATCCTCTTGCGGATCATCTGCATGTTCATCCTGATGGCGGAGAGGGGATTTCGGATCTCGTGGGCGAGCCCCAGCGCGAGATGGCCCGTTGCGGCCACCTTTTTGGCTACCAGCAGCTCGTCAAAGGTTGACTTGAGGCGGGCGTGCGCCTGCGTGAGCGCGCGCGTGTGCAGACCGACCTGTGCGGCCAAGGTCCGGTTCCAGTGGTAAAGGAGCGCCAGAAGGAGCGTCGCCACCCCGACTATGGTCACGAGCAGCGTGGTGGAGATGGCCTCCTGCCGTTGCAGGAACGAGGAGAGGAGCGCCTCCACCTCCCTTTCCGGTGTGGTCACCCCGACGGTCCAGAGTCGGTTTTGCAGGCGCACGGGGTGGTAACTCACCAGCTTGCGGACCTGCAGGCGCGGATCGGCCGGGTCCTCGTACTCGTACCAGCCGCTACCGGGCTTGCCGTTACCGGCGGAAATCAGCAGGTCGTAAAGACGCGGCCACTTTTGGCGCAGAGCCTCCTCGAAGGTCTGCCCGGCAATCCTGCCGTTGGGGTCGACCAGGACGGTCCTGGTGGTACTGTCCATGAGCCAGGCCTGGCCGTGCCTGCCGACCCGCACGGAGAGGACATGCTTTCGGGCCAACTGATCGAAATTAAGGGTACAGGCGACGACACCGTTGAACTCCCCGCGCGGGCCGTAGATACCGCGGGCGACAATCAGCTCCTTCACCCCCCGGTAGCGCCCCCCCTCCATCCGCATGAACGGCGAGATGTACATCCGTCCCGGCTGGCGCTGGTCGCGTACCCACCGGTAGTAGTCGCGCCAGGCGTAACTGCGCCCCAAAGTAAAGTCGTCGTGCGGTTCTATGGCAACGGCGACCCCGTTTTTGTCGAAGACGACCAGGTCGATGACCGGCGTGCCGAGAAGCGAGCCATAGACCTTTTCCAGGTGCGCCTTGACCCGCTGAGCCTGCCTGCGGTCGACCTGCTTGTCGTCGAAAAGGCTGGCGACCAGTTCCAGGTTGCGGCTGAAGGTGGCGAACATTTCATCGAGGGAATGGGCGGTGAGTTCCGCCACGAGGTACTGCTGCCGGTTGTACTGTTCGAAGAAGCGGGCCCGCGCCTCGGCGCGAACGGCGCTGTTGGCGCGGCGGATGGTGATGACGGCGCTGACGGTCAGGGCGACGATAAGCGCCAGGGCGAGCGGGAGCTTGAGTGTGCGGAAAAACGCGGTCATGAGCAATCCCTTGGGGAACATCGCCTGATTAAAAGGTACAGCAAGCTCGTCTCAGCTCGTTCCTTTATCCCCCGTCGCAAAGGGGATAAAGGCCACCATAGCAAATAATGGTATAGTGGTACCTTATTACATCATTTCGGTCAAGCTCAATTTCACGCGTACACTCCGGTGCAAGGAGCGCCCCTTACACCAGCAACATCTTGACCCCGGCCACCGTTAGCACTAACGACAGCGCCTTGACGATCCGGCGCACCGGAAGGAAGCTGCTCCCGAGGAACGAGCCGACACATCCCCCGGCGATGGCGGCCACCGCCAGAAGCGGAGCGAACCCCGGCACGAGCTGCAGGCTGCTCACGTGCCCCAGAAGCCCGGCGCTGGAGTTGACCAGGATGAACAGGGCGGCCACCCCGGAAACCTCCCGCGCCCGCCCCCACCGCAGCAGCATCATGATGGGGCTCAGAAAGATCCCCCCTCCCACCCCGGTCAGCCCCGAAAGAATCCCCAGCACGGCTCCCAGCAGCAGAGAGGCCGCCAGCGACGGACGGCGCAGCGAGGCGGCGTCCGGTTCACGGTGCACCAGGAGCCGACAGGCCGAAGCCAGCAGGACTACCCCCACCAGCGGGCGGTACAGATGCTGCGGAAGGCTGAGGTATCCACCGAGGAAGCTAAACGGTATGGAAGTGACCGCGAAAGGCCAGAAAAGGCGCCAGGAGAAATGTCCGGCGCGCCGGAAGGAGTAGGCGGCGACCGAGGCCACCATGATGTTCAGCAGCAAGGCCGTCGGTTTGAAAACCTCCGGGGCTACGCTGAAAAGGGCGAGTACCGCAATGTAGCCCGAGGCGCCGCCGTGGCCGACGCAGGAGTAGAGGACGGCAACGGTCAGGACGGCGCTGAAAAGAACGATGTACGTTTCCAGGTTCATGACGGGATCCTTTCTCTGCAGGTGAAAGTTGCCAGGGCGCCACCCCCATCGAGTTCCAAGAGCCGACGGTAATCGGCGGCGGTGTCTATGTCGAAATGGATGGAGACATCCTCCACTGGGACCTTCAGCAGGCGCTCCCGGTACTTCTCGAAGAGCGGCCTCGCTCCGCAGTCGGCCGGCAGTTCCATCATGGCGGGGAAAGTCTCGCGGTCGAAGAGGACCGGGTTGCCGCGCCGCCCCTGGTACACCGGCATCACGATGGGGTGCGCCGAGCATCGGTAGGCGCGGATCAGGGAGTCGATAACCGCCGGCGTGATGAGCGGCTGGTCCCCCAGGAGAAAGAGCGCCGCATCGGTTTCCGGCCCGAGGGACCGGAGCCCGCAGTTGAGCGAGGAGCTCTGCCCCCGGCGGTACTCCGGGTTCAGCGCCACCTCCACGCCGCCCCCCTCGATGAGCGGGACGATCCGCTCCGCTTCGTGCCCCACAACCACCACGACCCTGTGCAGCGTCGAGGCAAGCGCGCTCTGCACCACCCACTCTAGGATGCTCTTCCCCCTGAAGGGGAGGAGCTGCTTGGTCGTCCCCATGCGGCTCCCCTCCCCCGCCGCCAGGATGATGCCCGCGACCCGTCTCATGGCGCCACCAGGGGGTAGAGGGCGTGCAGGGTGACGCCCTCCAGTGCCGTCCCCACCAGCAGCGCCTCCGCAACCGGGGGCGCCTCCTCTTGCACGGCGGCAGCGATCTCGGCGGCGAGCGCCTTGCGCTGCGGGGTGTCCGCCTTGTTGAGGAACAGGAAACGGCGCGCATCTTTGGGGGCGCCGGTGAAGAGCCCCTCGGGATGGAGGATGATCCGGATCAAGTCCGCCGCGCCAATGGTGTCGCCTATGGCCAGTCCCATCAAGGGCGCGGCGAGCTCGGGACGAAAGACCCACTCTTCATTCAACGGCTGCCCCAGTACGTCAAGACCGGCCACGGCCACGAGCACGGTGCTACAGGATGGGATCACCGGTTCGTGGCTCGCGTGAGCCTTGAGCGGGCGCCGCGCCGAGCCATCGGCCTCCACGATGATCCAGTCGAACCGGCCCGAGCGGTGTAGGGAGTCGATGTCCTCCGGCGCGAACCCCAGCAGCTTTCCGGATTCCGTGTCGTGTCGCGCCGCCGCTGTCACCGGTTCGTGTGCGGAGTGACCTGCTGCCCACCGCCCGATCGCCTCCAGGTCCGTATCTACCAGCACCCTGCAGCATTGCCTGGCGGTGGGGGGATAGATCTTGGTGGTGGTGGTAACCAGCACCCGTTTCCCCGACTGCGACAGGACGCGGGCCAGGTAGAACATGAGGCTCGTCTTCCCCCCGGCTCCGGTGATGCTCACTACCCCGCGCGGTGCCGGGCAGAGTACGTCTTCTATCGGTTGCATGGTGCCTCCTTTTTCCGCCCGTCCCGCTGAAAATGCCTCGCACGCGAGATATCAACCGGTGGGGGATGTGCCCTGGGACTGCCACTAAAGCTCGGAGGCAGAAACAAGGAGCAAATCCCCCCTGTCCCCCCTTCGCAAAAGGGGGGGACGTGAGGGGTTGTCACGTCCTGCGTGGCAACAGCACCTGGGTCCACGCTGCAGTCCCCCCCTCCCCTTGCGGGAGGGGGTAAGGGGGTGGGGGAAGGTGCCATCATTTCTGCTGCTTGCGGCTTCCCCCCCAGCCCCTCCCGTCTTCGCGGACCGAAGCGCTACGGCGCGCAGGCCCGTCAAGGGAGGGGGTGTTATCAACGTCGCCTAGCAGTTGTAGCGCTCCAGCAGGGCTTCCAGGACCGCGCCGCCCAGCGCGCGGGCTTTCTCCGAGACGGTCACGCAGTAATCCTTGCGACCGCGCGGGTCGATATCCCCGATCTTCAATCCGGCCTTAACCACGGCGCCGGGCCTGATCATCCCGCGCAGGACACCGTCGATTGCGGCCCGTACCTCGACCTCACCGATCCGCCCTACCGTCTCCCCCAGCTGCACCAGGTCGCCTATAGCCCGCTCACTCTCGAAGCGGCCGGCAACCGGCGCCCGGAGCACCCGCTCGCTGGTATAGCCGCCAATGGCACCGGGAATGCCGGTATCGGCCTCCGCCGGCCCGGCCCCGATCACCCGGCCGAGATCGTGGCCGCGGTTGGTCTCCACCACCAGGTGACAGTCAACCCCGGCGCTGAAGCCGGGTCCCAGGCCCACCACCAATGGCGCGTCGCCAATGGAAATGCCGAGGTTTCTCTTGGCGAGGGTCGCATCGAGCAGGAGGTCGGGTCGCACCGTGTAAAGGCTCTCCGCTGCCGGGTCCACGAGGACGCCGATCCTGCCGGCGCTCCATATTCCGGCGACATCCTCGACCCGGTCGGCCCTGACGGCCGTGACCCCCTCCACCGTGATCTCCCCGTCGTGCACCGCCTCGCAGAAGGAGACCAGCCGGCGCACCGCGAGGGGAAATCCGGTTTCCAGCATCAGGATGCGGCGCACGTTGGCCCGGTACAGCCGGCAGGCGATGCCGCTGGCCTGCTCCCCCGCGCCCCGGATCACCACCACCCGCTCGGAGAGGCGCTTTCCTGATTTGCTATTCGCGGTCATGGCTGGTAGCGAAAAGCTGGCTGGCGATGCTCACCGCGATCTCGCGCGGTGAGTTGCCGCCGTTGTCGTGTCCGACCGGGCAACGCACCCGGGACAGGTCGTGGCCCAGCCCCTCCAGGTTCGTCTGGATCTTGGCCCACTTGGACTTGCTCCCCACCATGCCGATGAAGCGGGCAGGCTTCGGCAGCACCTCCGCCAGCACCTGCTGGTCCACCGCGCCGTTGTAGGTGAGGATGGTGGTGTAGGTCCTCTGGTCGCACCAGTTCGCCTCACGGATGAAGTCGCTGTAGTGCCGCTGGTGCCGGATCACGCCGGCCGGCAGCGACGGGGCGTTGATCCATTCGCTTCTCTCGTCCACCAGGTGGACCCGGAAGTGGGTGCCGTCCAGCACGTGGCACAGCGACTGGGCGATGTGGCCGGCGCCGAACAGGTACAGGCGCGGGTTGTCGTTCACCAGTTCCATGTAGAGCTCCATGGTGCCGCCGCAGGCGGGAAACTCGCCCCGCTGCTCGAGCGGAACGGTGGTGGTGGTGTCGCGCATCAGTTCGAAACACTTCCTGGCGTCCTCCAGGGCGAAGTGCTCCGGCACCCCTCCGCCGACGGTGCCGAAAAAGGTGCCGTCAGGGAGTACGATCATCTTCGCCCCCTTCTTGCCGGGGGTCGATCCCGCGCTCTTGGTGACCGTGACCAGCACCGCCAGTTGGTCACGGCGCCGCAGTTCATCGAGTTTTGCTACCCAGTCCCACATATCTCCTCCTATCTCAAGCTGGATTGGCGTAAAGCGGTGGCAGAGCGGGGTCCGTTTCCCGCTGGGCGTCCGCCCGCCGGCCCTGCGCCTCGCGCCGGGCATCCTGTTCCCGTTGGGCCGCCTCCTCCCGCTCGCGCTTTTCCTTCAGGGCGCGCCACACCTTCTCGTAGGAAAGCGGCAGCGAGTTCACCCGCACCCCCATGGCATCGAAGATGGCGTTGGAGAACATCCCCAGGGTCGGGTTGGTGGCACCTTCGCCCACCTCCTTCACCCCCCAGGGGCCGCTCGGCTCGTAACTGTCCACCACCTCGGAGGTGATCGGGGGCATGTCCACCGCGGTCAGCAGGCGGTAGTTGGCGAGTTCGGCGTTCTTGATCCTCCCCTTGTCGTCGAAGAGGACCTCCTCCCAGACCGCCTCGCCCATCCCCATGTAGAGGGCGCCGTGCACCTGGCCGTGCAACAGGCGCGGGTTGATCACCTTGCCGCAGTCGTGCACGTCCCAGATCCCGACCACGGATATCTCGCCGGTCTCCTCGTCGATGGCGACCTCTCCCACCTGGGCCCCGAAGCTGTAGGCGGGTGAGGTGCCGACGGCCGCCCCCTTGAAGCTCCCCCCCAGTTTGGGCGGCGTGTAGGAGCCGCGTCCAAGCAGCGGTCCTCTCAGCACGAAGTGCTTGCGCGCCACCTCCTCGAAGGTGAGACTCTTGCCGCCGCGGGATTTGGAGAAGATCATGCCGTCGCCGCAGTCGAGGTCATCGGCCGGGAGCCCCAGCATCGACGATGCCATGTCCAGGATCTGCCGCTTCACCTCCTCGCCGGCCTGCTTCACCGCCGCCCCGGACATGTAGGTCTGGCGGCTCGCATAGGCGCCGAAGTCGAGCGGAGTGATCTCGGTGTCGGCGGCGACGATCTTCATCTGCTCGTAGCGGTACCCCATCGCCTCGGCTGCCATCTGGCAGAGCACCGTGTCCGAGCCCTGGCCGATGTCCACGGAACCGGTGTAGAGGGTGGCGGCGGTGCCGTCCTCGCAGACCTTGATGAAGGCGGCGGCATGCGGCAGGTCGGTGCGGTAGATGGGATATCCCGCGCCGGTGACGAAGCTGCCGGTCGCGACGCCGATCCCCCTGCCGTGCGGGAGGTTTTTCTTCTTCTCGTCCCACCCCGACATCACCCGCACCCGTTCCAGGCACTCCTTGATCTTGCAGGAGTTGACCCGAAAATCGTTGGGGGTCACGGTGTTGGGGCGCCGGGCGTTGATGATCCTGATGTCCATGGGATCTATCCCCAGGTCCGCCGCCACGTTGTCCAGGTGGCTCTCGAAGGCGTACTTGGGCTGCGGTGCGCCGTGGCCGCGCTGGGCGCCGCAGGCCGGGAGGTTGGTGTAGACCCGGAACATGTCGAACTGGTAGTTGTCGAACTCGTAGGTGAGCGGCAACAGGGCGCCGGCGTAGTAGGCGCTGGCGATGCCCAGGCTGGTGTAGGCGCCGCCGTCCATGATGAAGTTGGCCTTGGCGGCGAGGATCTTGCCGTCTTTGTCCACGCCGGTGGTGATCTCCATGTACTGGGCATGGCGGCCCCGGTTGTGGGCGAACATCTCGGCGCGATCGTAGAAGGTCCGCACCGGCCGCCCGGTCAGCTTCGCCAGCACCGCGCCGGCGAACTCCAGCCCCGTCGGCTCCAGCTTGCCGCCGAAACCGCCCCCGAGGTACGGCTTGATGATGCGCACGTCCCCCATGGGCATGTCGAACTCGCGGGCGATGTAGTGCTGGAAGTAGTGCGGCGACTGGGTGCTGGAGTAGATCGTCAACTTCTCCCCATCCCACATAGAGATGGCGGAGTGCGGCTCGATGGGGGACTGGTAGGTCCTCTGCCCCACGAAGGTGTCCGTGCGCACGTGGTGCGCCTCGGCCAGGGCCTTCTCCACGTCGCCAAATTCCTGGTGGATCTCGGTGTTGATGTTTCTCGCGTACTCCTCGTGCACCTGCGGCTGCCCCTCGTCCATGGCGTGCAGGAAGTCGAGCGCGGCGGGAAGCACCTCGTACTCCACCTTGATCAGCTTGAGTGCCCGGTAGCAGGTGTCCTCATCGAGGCAGGCCACGGCGGCCACCTTGTCGCCGACGAAGCGGACCTTGTCGCTGCAAAAGATGCTCTCATCCCAGCGCGCCGGGCTCAGCCCGTACTTCAGCGTGGGCACGTCCTTGTGCGTGATCACCGCCTTCACCCCCGGGAGCCTTTCCGCCGCCGAGGTGTCGATGGAGAGGATCCGGGCATGGGCGTGGGGGCTGGTCAGGATCTTGCCGTAGAGCATGTTGGGGAACTTCAGGTCCCCGGTATATTTGGCCGCCCCGGTGACCTTCTCCGGGCCGTCGATGCGGGGCACGCTGCGGCCGATTACCTTGTGGTTGTCGCTCATCTTTATCTCCTTAGTGGTCGTCCGGCGTTAGCCGCCCCTGGGCGGTGGCCATGACGGCCTCCACGATGTGAACGTACCCCGTGCAGCGGCAGAGGTTGCCGCTGATCGCCTCGCGCACCTCCTGCTCGCTAGGGTTCGGGTTCCTGGTCAAAAGCGCCTTGGCCGAGAGCACCATGCCGGGGGTGCAGTAGCCGCACTGCACGGCGGCGTGGTTGATCATCGACTCCTGGATGGCGTCGAGCCGGCCGTTTTCCATCACCCCCTCGATGGTGGTGATCTCCCGCCCGTCCGCCTCGATCGCGAGGACCAGGCAGGAATCGACGGGCTTGCCGTCCAACAGCACGGTGCAGGAGCCGCAGTCCCCCAGCTCGCACCCCTTCTTGGTGCCGGTCAGATCCAGCTGCTCGCGCAGCACGTTGGTGAGTATCGCGTTCCCCTTCACCAGCAGAGTGTGGGCGTCGCCGTTCACATTGAGGGTGATGAGATAACGCTTCACCCCGTCCTTGTCCGTAATTGCCTGAGCCATATATCCCTCCTTTCTAGGCGTGACCTTCGTCGATCGCCTTTCTGAGCGCGCGTTTCGTCAATACCTCGACCAGGTTCCTGCGGTACTCCGCCGAGCCCCGGATGCTGTCCCTGGGGCTGCTCGCCTGGGCCGCCAGGTACCCCGCCTCCGCCAGCAGGTCGTCGTCGATCCTGCGTCCCACGAGGCTTCGCTCGGCGCCGGTTACCCTGATAACGGTGGGTGCGGCGGAGGCGAGCACGATGCGGACGCCGTGCAGGGTCTCCCCGGCCACCTGCACCGAAACCGCGGCAGCGGCAACGGCCAGGGCTCCCGAGCGGCGCAGGCCGAACTTGAGGTAGGTGCTCCCCGTGCTGGCCTGGTCCGGGATCTCGATCTCCGTGAGGATCTCCCCCTGCTCGATGCGGGTCTGCGCCGAGCCGTGGAAGAAATCCTCCAGCGGCATGGTCCGCTCGCCGTGGGCGCTGGTGAGGCGGATCGAGGCATTGAGCGCGATCAGGATCGGGGGGAGGTCGGCCGAGGGGACGCCGTTCACGATATTGCCCCCCACGGTCCCCAGGTTGCAGATCTGGTTCGAGGCCATGGTGTGGGCGGCCATGGGAAGCGACAGGTAGCGCCTTTGCAGCAGTCTCGAGGTGTAGATCTGGTTGTGGCTCGCCAGCGCGCCGATCACCACGCGGCCCGGTTCCTCCCGGATGTCGCGCAGCTCGTCCAGGTGTTTCAGCGACACCAGGTGCTCCGGTGCGAGTTTGCCTACCTTCATCTTGTGGAGGACGTCGGTCCCCCCTGCGAGCACGGTCGCGCGGTCCCCCAGCTCCGCCAGGATGGCGCAGGCCTCCGCGACGCTCTTGGGTGCGTGATACTCGAAATCGGGCACGTACATGGTTGTCTCCTTGGTGGTTTTTCTGTCTAAATCCCCCTTCGCAAAGGGGGGACATAATCTCTTGCATGCGAGGGATACCGGCAAAAAAGGGAACGGATCACTCCTTGATGCTGCGCAGGAAACGCTTGCAGAGCACCTTCTCCTCCAGCGAGAAGCCGTGCAGCAGCGCGTCGTTGGTGCGGTTTACCGCGCTGCACAGTTGCGGGATCACCTCCCGCGCTTTCTGCGTCAGGTAAACGCGGGCGACCCGCCCGTCCGCCGGGTCGCTCTCCCTGAGCACCCAGCCGCCGTTGACCAGACGGTCCAGGATGCCCGCCAAAGTGGCGGTGTCGAGGGCGATGCGGCGCCCGATCTCCCCGACGCTCAGCCCCTCCTCGGAACAGAGCGACTCCATGAACAGGCATTGCATCGGGGTGATACCCAGGGGCTGGAGGTGCCCCTTGAGCACCCCCTGGGTCCTCTGGTGGGCCTTCGCCACCAGGAACACGATGTTCTCGGTGAGGGGGAGGTGGTCAGACACGGCTGTTCCCCTCCCCGCCATGCGCCTCGCCGCCGCCGATCTCCCTGGGTTCCTCCCCCTGCGCCCCCTTCTTGAAGCTCCTCAGCGCGCCCCCGACGGCTCCCCCGACCCCCGCCAACCGGGCAGGGCCCGCAACGATGACCAGGATGGCCAGGACTATGATCAATTCAGGCACTCCGAATCCGAACATGGCATTCTCCTTTCTTGCGGCGGTGGCTCGAAATCCCCCCCTTGCGGGGGCCTTAGATCAGGAAACGTAGGTGGCGATGGCTATCGAGTAGAGCTTGGTATCGGTGGTGTCGGCCCGGGACGTCATCACGATGGGAACCTTCGCCCCGACCACCGCGGCGGCCACCTTCCTCTGCGACAGATAGGTGAGCCCCTTGTGGATGGCGTTGCCCACCTGGAGGTTCGGGACCAGCACGATGTCCGCCTGCCCCGCCACCGGCCCGCCGATTTTCTTCTGCTTCGCCGCCGCGACCGAGATGGCGTTATCCAGTGCGAAGGGACCGTCGACCAGGGCGTTGGCGATCTGGCCGCGCTCAGCCATCTTGCTCAACACCGCGGCGTCCATGGTGTCGGGCATGGTCGGGTTCACCACCTCCACCGCGCAGAGCACTGCCACCTTGGGCTGCTGATAGCCAAGGCTCATGGCAAGCCCCACCGCGTTCTCGATCAACTGCTTCTTCTCCTCGAGGGTCGGCGTGATATTCATGGCGCAGTCGGTGAACATGAGGAGCCCGTCCCCTTCCGGTTTCTCGGTCACGGTGATCTGGCTGATCAGGTTGCCGCCGCGCAGCCCCTTCTCCTTGTCGAGGAGGGCCTTCAGAAACAGCGCCGTCTGCAGCTCACCTTTCATCACCAGGTGCGCCTTCCCCTGCACCACGAGGCTCACCGCCTTTTCCGCCGCCTCCTTGTGGCTGGCACAGTCGTGAATCTCGAAGTCGGACGGCTCCAGCCCCTGCTGGCGCAGCAGTTCGGTGATGCGCTTGGCGTCGCCGGTGAGGATGAAGCGGGCGATCCCTTTCTGCACCGCCTGTTGCACCAGCTTTATGATGGCCTCGTCCTCGGCTACCGCGACGGCGATCGACTTGACCTCCTTCTCCCTCACCGCGGCGTAGAGGTCATCCAGGCATCTGATCATGGTCATGTCTCCTTTGTTTTTCATACAGTCCCCCTTTGTGAAGGGGATTCACCCTCCCGCGATCCAGGGGGCCAGGTGCAGGACGTCGCCGTGGGTTAGGGGGTGGGCCATCGGGGCATGGCGGCCGTTCACCAGCGCCATCCCCACCTCCCTCTCGGTGATCCCCATGCCGGAGACCACGGCTCCCACCGTGGTCCCCTCGGGAACCTGCTGCTGCTCTTCCTTAAAGCGATCGGTCCTGAAGGTCGCCAAAAGATTCACGGTCACCTCGATCATGGCTCTACCCCCTTTCTAGAAGTTCCAGAACTGGTCGATCTCATCGCCGGTGAAGTCCCACACCGCGCCGCTGGGAGCAAGCGGCTCGCGGAAAAACTCGGGGAGCCGGTCGTGCTCGCTGGTGAAGCCGGCGGCCTGGTTGAAGGCGCGCTCGGTCTTCAGCGTGGTGATCCCCAGTCCGCCGAACCACTCCGGGGTCAGCTCCAACCCGAAGCGGGCGTTGAGCATGTCCACGATGGCCGGAACACAGGTCGGGTCATCCGCGGAGGGGAAGCCGATGAAGAGGCACAGCCCCAGGGAGTCGAGCATCACCGTGGCGATCTGCAGGTGCCGCGACAGCTCCACCTGCCCGTCCTTCTTGAGCGGGTCGACCACCCCGCCGCCAACGCCCATCAGGTTGGTGGCGACCGCGTAGCCCGCGGTGTGGTCGGCGCCCATGGTGCTGGTCGCGTAGGTGATGCCGATCCCCTTGATGGCCCTTGGGTCGTAGGCGGGAATAGCCTGGTTCTTCACCACCGGCACCCGGGTCACCCCATACAACTTTCCGACATTCCCCGCGCCGCTGCCGATGGTGCGCCCAAGCGGGGTCCCAGCACGCAGATCCTCGCGCAGCAGCCTCAGCACCCCCTGTCCGTCGCCGAAGGGAAGCACGCCGCCGTCCATGGCCACGCCGATGGCGACCGAGGTCTCGATGGAGTCGATGCCTATGTCGTCCATGAGGTGGTCCGCCTCGGCGATCACGTCGAGGTCGCCGATCATGGCGTTGGCGCCCAGGATCTCGATGGTCTCGTACTCGAGGCCGGAGGTGACGTATTTCCCCTTCTTGTCCACGAAGACCTGGGAGCACTTGATGACGCAGCCGGACTGGCAGCCGTGGCTCGGGTTGCCGCCGCGCTCGATGATGGTCTCGCGCAGGGTCTCGCCGGAGATCTTCTCGTTGTCATGGTACTGGCCGTGCAGGAAGTTCCTGGTGGGGAGCCCGCCGGCCGCGTTGACGATGTTCACCATCTCGGCGGTGCCGTAGGTGGGGAGCCCCTGCCCCGTGCCGGGGTGGTTCATGATGGCCTGGGCAAAGGTGCGCGCCGCTTGGGTGAACTTGGCGGAATCCGCCAGGGAGACCGCCGTGGTGCCTTCTCCGTCGAGCGCGATGAACTTGATCCTCTTGGACCCCATCACCGCGCCCAGGCCGCCGCGCCCGTGGCTTCTGAGCTTGCCGTCGATGTCCCGCACCGAGATGTTGGCGGCGAGCATCTTCATCTCGCCGGCCGGGCCGATGGTGAGGACGCCGGTCTTGCCCAGGCGCTTTTCCAGCGCCTCGATCACCGCGAAGTTCCCCTTGCCGATCAGCTCCGTCTCCTCGACGATGGTGACGCCGTCACTGTTCACGTGCAGACCGTACCAGCCGTCCCCCTTGGGGATACCCTCGATGATCAGCGCCTTCACCCCCAGGCGCGCCAGCACCTGCGCGGCGGTGCCGCCGGCGTTACTCTCCTTGATGGTGCCGGTGAGCGGGCTCTTGGCGCCGGCCGACAGGCGGCCGCTGTTAACGGCGGTGGTACCGCTCAGCATTCCCGGGGCGAAGACTAGCTTGTTGTTCTCCCCGAGCGCGTGGCAGGTGGGAGGGACCTCTTTGGCCACGATGGCCGAGGTGAGAGCACGCCCTCCAAGCCCCGCCCACGGGGTCGGGACCGGCTCGACGGAGCACTGCAAAGACGACATGTTCACACGGTAGATTTTGTCCATAGCTATCCTCTCCTTTGCTGCGAATGTCCCGGGGAAGTGCGTTTCCAGGGTACTTCCTCAAACTCCGGGTGAACTGCCCCCCCCTCCCCTTGCGGGAGGGGGTTAGGGGGTGGGGGAAGTAGCCATCGTTTCCCCTGCTTGCGGCTTCACCCACCCCCCAGCCCCCTCCCGCCTTCGCGGACCGAAGCGCTACGGCGCGCAGGCCCGTCGAGGGAGGGGGAGATCATGGAAACATGGCCCCGGAGTCCTCGAAAGCCCCTTTTGGCTTCATCCGGGAGCGCGGAACGGCCCAGGTACCGCCCCGCGCTCCCCCCGCCGTTCTCCCCTAGTGGAAGGAGAGCCCGCCGTCGTGGACGATCATCTGCCCGGTGATGAAGGCGGAGTCGTCGGTGGAGAGAAAGAGCGCCAGGCCGATCAGGTCCTCCGGCACCGCCTCGCGCTTGATGCAGCGGGCGTTCAGCTGCAGGGTTTCCAGCGGCGGGATGTCCATGGCCTTGTTCTTGTCGAAGTTGTTGCCCCCCTCCGAGTGGGTGAAGCCCGGGGCGATGGTGTTCACGTTGATCTTGTAGTCCCCCATCTCGCGGGCCATGGAACGGGTGAGCGCCATGATGGCCCCCTTGGAGGCGACGTAGTGCGGCATCCCGGGGACCCCCTCGTTGACGGAGGAGGAGCCGATGTTGACGATCTTGCCCCCTTTTTGCTTCATGAACGGGAAGACCGCCTTCATGCAGTGGAACTGCCCGACCACGTTGATCTCCAGCACCTTCATGAACTCCTTGGTGGTGTATTCGGTGAAGGGTTTCATGACGATGCTGCCGAAGACGGCCGCGTTGTTGACCAGGATGTCCACGCTGCCGAAACGTTCCCTGGCGGCGGCGGCCATGGCGTCGCACTGGGCCTGGTCGGTGACGTCGGTTTTGACGTAGATCGCCTCGCCCCCCGCCTTCTGGATGTCCTGTACTGCCTTCTGCCCGTCAATGACGTCGGCGATCACGACCTTCGCCCCCTCTTTCGCGAACCCCAGTGCGTAGGCAGCCCCGATCCCCTGTGCGGAACCCGTGATGATGGCAACTTTTCCGTTGAGTCTTCCCATGGTCGTATCTCCTTTTTAGGTTGGTTTATTGGTGATGCTACGAATAGACGGCCAGCTCCTCTTCCCTGTTGAAATACCTGAGCACCGCGTCGGCCAGCGCCTCCATCTCGTTCTCCCCCGGGTTCAGGTGCACCGGTGCGATGAAGGAGATCTTTCTCAGTAGGCTCTCCAGGAGCACCTTGGAATAAACCAGGCTCCCCGTAAGCGCGATGGCGTCCACCTTCCCTTCCAGGACCGCCGCGGCGGCGCCCACTTCCTTGGCCACCTGGAACACCATCGCCTCGTACACCTCGGCGGCCTTTTGGTCCCCCTGGGCGATCCGCCTCTCGATCTCGATGGCGTTGGTGGTGCCGAGGTAGGCGTAGAGCCCGCCGCGCCCGGTGAGGAGCTTCAAGACCTCGTCCCTGGTGTACTCACCGCTGAAGCAGAGCTTCACCAGGTCCCCGGCCGGAATCGTCCCGGCCCGCTCGGGGGAGAAGGCGCCGTCACCGTCGAGCGCGTTGTTCACGTCGATGATCTTGCCGTTTTTGTGCGCGCCGACCGAGATGCCCCCCCCCAGGTGCACTACGATCAGGTTCAGCTCCTGGTAGCTTCTCCCGAGCTCCACCGAGACCTTGCGGGCGGTCGCCTTCTGGTTCAGCGCGTGGAAGCTGCTCTGCCGCGCGATCTGCGGGATGCCGGAGTAGCGGGCCGAGGCGCAGAGTTCGTCGGTCATGGGTGGATCTGCCGTGAAGACCGGGATGTCGTGCTGCCTGCCGAGATCGTAGGCCACGAGCCCACCGACGTTGATCGGATGCGCGCCGTAGATGCCGCTCTTCATGTCCTCGATCATCCTGTTGCAGACCCGGTAGGTCCCCCCCGGCAGCGGCTTCACGTTGCCGCCGCGGCAGGCGATCGCGTTCATGTCCCTAACCGAGAGCCCGTTCTCGGACAGCACCCCGAGGATGGCGTCCTTCCGGTAGTCGTACTGGTGCCAGATGGTCGGGAACGTCCTCAGCTCCTCGTCCGCGTGCTTCACCGATTCGTTCACCTTCATCTCGCCGTCCAGGTGCACCCCGATCTTGGTCGAGGTGGAACCGGGGTTGATGATCAATATCTTGGTGCTGTTCATGGTTGGCTCCTTGTCAGAAGGAATAGACGAGGTCGATCCAGGTCTGGTTCGCCTCGATGCGGTTCTCGGCCGTCACCGGTATCACGTACTTGCCCACGAGGCCGAACTTCCCGTTCTGGTAGCGCACTGCGGGGCCCATGGAGAATTCGCGGTCTCTCGTGTCGGGGCGCCTGACGCCGCCGATCTTGTCATCCTGCAACCCCTGCCAGATCCAGCCGGTAACGCCGAGCTTGAGGCTCGGGGTGACGGCGTAGTTCAGCATGTAGTCCATGTGCACCGCCTGGCCGGTCTGGTAGCCGCGCAGGCCGGTGCCGGCCTCGATGTAGTCGGAGTTCTTGGTGTGGTAGGAGTACATGAGCTTCGCGCTCGCCTCGACGCCGTTGTCGAAGAGGCCGGTCACCGCGACGACCGGCTCGATGATGAAGGCGTTGTTGCCGGCGTTGATCGGCTTGGCGGGATCGAAGGCGCCGGTGGGGGTGATCACGTCCAGCACGGTCAGCCAGTGCCAGGTTTTGGTGTGCCACGCCATGCCGACCCCGAAGTAGATGTCGCCCAGCCCGCCGTCATGCCCGTTGACGCTTACCGGCCCGCCGGGCGTCTGGGCGGTCACGTTGGCCTCCACGGAAAGGATCGGGATGATGGAGTGCACCAGGAAGTTCCCCCCGAAGAGCCCCTTGTCCGAGACGTAGATGGGACGGAAGGCGATGGCGGTCAGCGTCCCCTCGCCGTCGGTGATTCCCTGCCCCTTGTTCTGGACCTTCTTGATGTCCAAAAACACGTTGTAATCGATCAGGTGCAGCCCCGGCGGCGGCGCGGCCCCGGCGTAGAAGTCGGCGGTTCCGTTGAAGGAACTGCTGTTGAAGGCGTGGGCCGGGGGGCAGATGAAGAGTGCCGCCAGAAACAGGGCGAAGATCGAAATCCGTGCGTGCGTCATTGGTGCCTCCTGTCGTTCATTGCAAGTAAAGGGTCAGGCCAGGGTGATACCGGACTTCCCCGGGGCCACGATGTTGTTCGGGTCGAGGGCTTTCTTCACGGTCTTGTTGAAGCGCCGCATGGCCGGGCCGTAGGTGTCCGCTACTTGGTTCATGAAGGCCGGGGTGGTGCGGTTGATCCCCCAGCCGCGCTTGGTGAAGGACCTGGTCAGCTCTTCATAGCACTGCTGCGCCCGGCGGGACTCGGCCGCGTCGGCTGGGTTGAAGCGCAGGTCGATGACGTGGCGGGCGTCGCGCCAGAAGAAGACCAGCTCGCTCAGGTAGTCGAAGCCGTGCCGGTTCACGATCTCGGTGGCGAGCTTCACCTGCTGGGCGATCTCGCCGGGGCGGGCCGCCGCCGTCGGCTGGAAGCGCATGGAACCGCCGCCGGGGCGCCAGGAGTCGAGCGGATCGTTGCTGGTCACCTCACCCTTCATGAGCTGGGCGCGGTACAGGAAGGCCGGGTCCCCCTTCGCCTCCTTCTCGGTGATGATCTTGATCTTGTTGCCGAAGGCCTTGGTGAAGGTGCCGAAGACGTATTTCCAGTTCAGCTCCACCTGCTCCGGCGAGCCGTACACCGCCCCGTAGAGGTTCCAGGCTCCCACGCCGTACCGCTCCTGCACCTTCCGGGTGGCGAGGGTCCCCTTGCCGCCGTTCACGAAGCCGCTCTTTTTCCCCTGGGCCACCGTGGCCGCCTCCCACCCGGCGTTGACCAGGGCGCAGGCGTTGGGGACGATCTGGGTCTCGCGCAGGAACATGAGCGGCTTGACGATGTGCCCCACCATCTCGCTGCTGGGAAAGCGGATGCAGAACGGCTTGTAGCCGCCCGGCGGCGGTGGGGGCATGAGCCACCCTCCCACCTTGGTGACGATGCCGCTGTTACCCTGCGAGAAGAGGCCGTCCACGTAGGGGCCGAAGCCCCACTTGAAGACCTGCCAGCTGGTGGTCTTGGGGATTCCCCCCATGCCGGTGCGGATCAGGCTGCCGTCACCCAGCACCACCTCCATGCCGCAGGAGAAGAGGAAGGACTCGCTGTAGGGGGTGTAGCCGGTGCCGCGCTCGAGGATGTTGCCGGCGATGCTCACCCCGGCCGCCGGCGCCGGCGTGTCCAGCCAGAGGTCGATCTTGTTCTTAGCGAGGTAGCGCTGCAGGTCGTCATAGGTGACCCCCGGCTCCACCAGGCAGTAGCCCAGCTCGCGGTCCACCTCGATGATCTTTTTCATCCCGGAAAGGTCGAGGACGATCTGTCCGTCGGTGGCCGGCGCCGCGCCGCCGTAGCCCCGGTTCTCGCCGCCGTAGCAGGTCCAAAGCGGGGTCTTGTAGCGGTTGGCGATCCTGACCACCCCCTGCACCTCGCTTTCGCTGGCCGGGTACAGGGCCGCCGAGGGGCGGTGCTGGGCGGTCGGCGCCAGCGCGTTGTTGAGATAGCGCTGCAGGGACGCCGCGTCGGTCCGGACCCGGTTCTCCCCCAAAAGGGAGCGGTACTCCCGGATCGCCTTGGCGAAGGTGTCTTCGTTAATCCCCTTGGGGAGTGCCATAAAGCTGCTCATCTGGATGCCTCCTCGACTGTGGTGGTCTGTTGCCCGGTGCCGGCGCTAGGCCTGCAGGTTGATCCCGGACTTGCCCGGCGCCAGGATGTTGTTGGGGTCCAGCGCCCGCTTCAGCTTGTGGTGGATGTCGCGCATCCCCTCCCCGTAGCTGCGGGAGACCTTGTCCATGAACGCGGTGTTGGTCCGGTAGGTCCCGTAGCCGTTCTTGGTGAAGACGGTGAGGAGCTCGTCGAAGCACTTGTAGGCGCGCTTCATCTCCTCGGGCTGGGTGCGGTCGTAGAGCAGGTCGATGATGTGGTGCATGTCGCGCCACCCGACGATGAACTCGGAGACGTAGTCGAAGCCGTACTTGTTGAGGATGTCGGTCGCCACTTTCATCTGCTGCTCGCACTCCGAGGGGCGCGCCGCCACCGGGGCGAACCACATCGAGCCCCCGCCGCCGCGCCAGTTGTACAGGCCGAACTCCTGGAGCGTGGAGCCCCCCATCATCAGCTGGCGGCGGTACTCGAAGATCGGGTCATCCTTCGCCTCCTTCTCGGTGATGATGCGAACGTCCTTGCCGAACTTCTGCTTGAAGGCCCCGGAGACGTACTTCCAGTTGAGCGCCACCTGCTCCGGGGAACCGTACAGCGCCGCGTAGAAGTTCCAGGCCCCCACGTCGTACTTGTCCATGATCTGCTGGAATACCTTGGGGGGGAGCGAACCCTTCCCCTTGTAGAAGGTCTCCCGGTTGGTCCCCTTGCCGTTCTTGTCGTAGGTGAAGTACCCGGCCGCCTCCCACCCCGCGTTCACCACGATGCAGGCGTTAGGGATGATCTGGCTCATGCGCAGGGGCATCAGGGTCTTGATGATGTCGGGAAGCATCTCCACCTTGGGAAACTTCATCAGGAACGGGTAGTAGCCGCCCGGCGGGGGCCCTTTCATGAGCCACACCCCGAGCTTGGTGATGATCCCCAGGTTGGACTGGGTGAACAGGCCGTCCACGTAGGGGCCGTTGCCCCACTTGTTGGTCTGCCAGGAGCTCGAGTTGGCGAGCCCGCCGGTGCCGGTCCTGATGACGTCACCGTTGGCCAGCACCACCTCCATGCCGCAGGAGAACAGGAAATGCTCGCCGTAGGGGGTGTACCCGACGCCCCGGTCGGCGGTGTTGCCCACCGGGCTCGCCATCGCGGACGGAGCCGGCACGTCGACCCAGAGGTTCATCCGGTTCTTCTTGAAGTGCTGCTGCAGGTCGTAGTAGGTAACCCCCGGTTCCACCAGGCAGTACCCGAGTTCCTCGTCCACGTGGACGATGCGGTTCATGGTCTTCAGGTCCAGGACGATCTGGCCGCGGGTCGCGGGAGCCGCTGTGCCGTACCCCATGTTCTTCCCGGTCGAGACGGTCCAGAGCGGGGTCTTGTACTTGTTGGCGATCCCGACGATCTTCTGGATCTCCTGCACCGACTTCGGGTAGATCACCGCCGACGGTTTGTGCAGCTCCTCCGACTCCGGGATCATGATCTTCATGTAGGACTGCAGGGAAGCGGGGTCGGTCCTCACCCTCCCCTCGCCCAAAAGGGCGCGGTACTCGCTGATCGCCCGGGCGAAGGTTTCTTCCGATACTCCCTTGGGAAGCGCAACGAAACGGCTCATCTGATACCTCCTGGTCTGTGGCGTCCTATACCTCTACGGAGAAGGTGACCCGGTCCGCCCCGTTCTGGGTCACGTAGTGGAAGCGGCCGCCGCGATCGACGATGGCCTCGTGCACGACGGCGAAGCTCGCCTGGTCCAGCACCCCGACGAAGGTGTTGGTGCTCCCCCTTTTGGCGTCCTCGAAGAGAAGCGCCGCCTGGAAGTAGCAGTCGGTGAGGGAGCCGGACAGGGGCTGCACGTTCCACGCTCCCGGCGCGCTCTTTTGCATGCTCTCCACGAAATCGCGGGCACTGCCCAGGCCCGGGGCGTAGACGCAGACGCCGTTGATCGCTCCCGCGGTGGCGGCGTGCGCGCTTCCTGCCAGGGTGCCGGTACCGGAAACCGCCATGGCCGCTCCGGCGGCTATCACCGTCTTGAAAAAGGACCTTCTGTTCTGGCTGATCATTTCTTTGCCCCTCCTTTTTGGGCCGGAACCGGCCGGTATGTGGGGTTGATCTTTCTGTAGGCGGCGACCTCCTTCAGGTAGGCCACGAAGCCGTCCAGTTCCTTGGGCGGCACCTCGGAGAGCCTGAAGGCGGGCATGGCCTTCATCCCGAAGCGGACGTTGTTCCTTATGTACTGCTCGTGCAGCGGGTTGCCGCTTTTACTCTGCATGTCGAAGATGCCGGTGGGGCCGATCTGGACCCCCTGCTGGTGGCACATCACGCAGTACATCTCGAAGGCGTACGGCATCTTGGGCGGACCCGTCACGGCCGGCGCCGGCGTGGTGACGGCCACCAGGGAGAGCGCCGCCGCTACCGATAAGATGGTTTTTTTCATATCTCGCTCCTGTGTTGGTCCGGTTAAAGGCGCAGGTCCCGGTTGCCGTCAGCTTCCACCTTGGACGTGGTGCCAAGTTCCGGCTCGGGGAGCACCGTGTCCACCCGGGGCGGCAGGTAGCCCGCGCGCAGTTTCGGGGTGTACTTGCGGGTGAACTCCCTCTGGTTCAGGCTCAGCACGTAGCTCGCCAGCGCCTCGACCTGCTTGTCGCTCATGGCGTAGCCGCGCATGGGGGAGCCGGGGGAGACCCGCTGCGGGTCCTGGAAATGCTCGATGACCCAGTTCTGCTTGGAGCGGCTCCCCTTCAGGTTCTCCAGCGAGAAGTTGCTGGGGTCCTTGTCCGCGAAGGAGCTCAGGTCGGGGCCGACCGCGCCCCCCTGGCCGTTGATCTGGTGGCAGCCGGCGCAGTGCAGCTCCTGGTAGAGGGCGCGCCCCGCGATGAGCTTGTCCGCCTTGATCGCCTCGAAGTCCTTGTGGCAGTAGCCGCAGCGCGACTGCATCAGCCCCTTGGTCACCAGGGTCACCGGCCAGTTGTGGATCGGTTCGTGCGAAGAGCCGTAGTAGGTGGTGGCGAGCCCCTGGCCGCCGTGACAGATGGTGCAGCCGAACCGCTCCACCGGGTGCTGCTTCAAAAGCTCCGGGTACGGGTGGGTCTTCAGCGGCTGGCCGGCCTGGGCGAAGAGCGGGTCCTCGATCGAGATGTGGCAGGTGACGCAGCGGTCCACCGTCTGCCATTCGGTCACCACCACCTGTTTCAGTTCCGGTTTCATCTCGGCCACCCGCTGGTACATGGCGGGGTTCTTGTCCCGGCCCAGCTTCCCCATCAGCTTTTCCCGGTAATCCTCCTGGTAGTACTTCCATTCCCGGTTGGTGTCGCGGAACCCCGCCACTCCCAGGAGGACCAGGCAGACGAGCCCGCAGACGACGCAGAGTGTGGTGAGCTTACGCAAGACTGCTTTTTCCATCTCCATGCCCTCCCTAGACGACGAGTTTGGTCCGCTCGCGGTTCACCTTGGAGGTGTCCACCACGAGGGCGCCGGTGTGGTCCATGTACATCTCGTACCAAGGGAGGTCCTTGGGGGCCGGCCCGCCCAGCACCTCCCCCTTGTGGGCGAAGGTGGAGCCGTGGCAGGGGCAGGCGTAGGCCACGTCCGGGTCGTTCTCCACCTGCTTCACCAGGCACCCCAGGTGGGTGCAGGTCAGGGAAACGGCGTGGATGCCGTCGCGCTCCCTGACGATCTCGACCCCGCGCCCCTCGATGACGATGCGGCTGCCGATGGGGAAGATGGAGAGGTCCCCCACCTTGAAGGCCCGGGCCGGCTCGTAGAGCACGTTGGGCTTCAGGAACCGCCCGGTCTGCAGGGCGATGCCGCCCACCCCCAGGGCAAGCGTCGTCGCCGTCACCTTCTTCACGAAACTCCTGCGTCCCTCGTCCAGCCCGTCGGGCATGGTCGCCGCACCCCCGAAGTTGTTCAGTTCCATGACGTATCCTCCTTGTTGTCTTTCGCTGTTGAAGTCCCCCTTTGCGAAGGGGGAAACCCGTCAATGCCAGGGGAGGTTCAGGGTCCAGTTCGGCCCGCGCAGGAACTGCCCGATCACGATCAGGATCCCCATGGCCACCACGAAGACGGTAAAAATGCTGGTGGCGACCCTGCGCTCCTTGGCGAACCAGACCCCGACGCCGGCAGGGTTACGGTCCAGGTACGGGAGAAACAAAAGCGACAGCACGATGGCCGCCGGGGCCACGATTCCCCCCAGGAAGGCGGAGTAGCTGACCAGCTCCTGGATCCCGACGAAGTACCAGGGCGCCTTGGCTGGGTTGGTGGAGTGCAGGGCGTTGGCCGGTTCCTCGAGCGGCGCGTTGAACAGAAGCGACACGGCGACGACCGCGATCCCCACCACCAGGAAGACCAGCAGTTCGCGCAGCACTAGGTGCGGCCAGCTGGAAACGGTGTCGCCGGGGTCCTTGTCCACCTGGAGCGAGTCCCCGTCCACGATGGCCATCAGCGAGTAGGTCTTGTTCGGGTCCCTCGGGAAAATCTCTTGTTTTTTAACCACGTGCATGGCTGCACCTCCTCTCGGTCTGAATTCGATGCCGCATTAACGGTCCGCCGGGCGGGACAGGCCGCCGTCCTTGCGGATCCTCCAGAAATGCACCCCCATGAGGACGAGCGCCGCCACGGGGAGCAGGGCCACGTGCAGCACGTAGAACCTGATCAACGCCATCTGCCCGACCTCGTTACCCCCGAGCATCACGAAGCGGATCTTCTCCCCGATCCAGGGGGCGTAGGCCGCGATGTTCGAGCCCACGGTGATGGCCCAGAAGGCGAGCTGGTCCCAGGGGAGGAGGTAACCGGTGAAGCTCAGGAACAGGGTCATCAGCAAAAGGCAGATCCCCACCACCCAGTTGAACTCGCGGGGGGCCTTGTAGGAGCCGGTGTAGAAGACCCGGCACATGTGCAGGAACACGGCGGCGACCATGGCGTGGGCCGACCAGCGGTGGATGTTGCGCAGGATCACCCCGAAGGAGACCACGTACTCCAGGTCCTTCATGTTGTGGTAGGCGAGCTGCGTGGACGGGGTGTAGTAGAACATGAGCAGCGTCCCCGAGATGGCCAGGATCAGGAACAGGTAGAACGAGATCAGCCCAAGCCCAAGCGTGTAGCCAAAGCGCAGGGAGTTCTCGTGCACCCGCGCCGGGTGGATGTGCAAGAAGACGTTGCCGAAGACCGCCGCCGCCCGCGCCTGTTCCGGAGTCCCCTCCACGGGGCGCAGCACGGAACTCCTGATGTTCTTGGGGAGGTTCTTGATGGAATCTCTGATGCTGTAGACCGTTGCGCTCATAGGTTTTCTCCTCCTATTCCCATTCCTCGTCGAGGTTGAACTCCGCCATGGTGATGGCGCCGCCGGGGCAGCGCCGGGCGCACATGCCGCAGGAGACGCACCTGCTTTCGTCCTTGATGATCGCGGTCCTCGCCCTGGTTCCCGGCGCCCCCTTTGCCAGGGCTGCGGTAAGCTGCACCAGCTTCTCGTCCCCCTCGACCTCCTCCAGGCGCACCAGCTTCAGCGTCCCCTGGGTGCAGGTGTCGACGCAGGTGCCGCACAAAAGGCAGCGGGAGCGGTCGAAGACGGTCTGGATGCTGCACTGCCGGCAGCGCGCCGCCTGCTCGCGGGCCTCCTTCTCCTGGAAACCCAGGGTGATCTCCTCCCGGGTCCTCACCCTTTCCTCCGCCTCCCGCTTGGGGATCTTGGCGGCGGCGATGGTGTCGCAGCGCGTGTTGACGAAGTCCGCCGGCAGGGCCCTCATGTACCCCCTCTGCCTGACCTGCAATGCTTCGCCCCGCAGGTAGCCGTGGATGGAGCGCGCCGCCTTCTGCCCGTCGGCGATCGCTTCGGTGGCGTTTCGGGCGAAGCGCCAGCGCACGTCCCCTCCGGCGAAGACCCCGGGGAGGCTGGTGGACATGTCGTCGCCCGCCTTGATCTGCCCGGCCGGGGTGACCTCCAGCCCCTCGAGCCCCTTCAGGGAGGCGAGATTCGAGGCCTGTCCCACCGCGAGGATCACCGAGTCCACCCGGATCACGTGCTCCGAGTCGGGTTCGAAAGTGGGCTTGAACCTCCCCTCGCCGTCGAAGATCGAGGCCACCTTCATGAACTGGACCCCGGTCACCCTGCCGTCCTCTCCCAGGAAGCGCTGCGGCCCCAGGGAGGGGTGGAAGGTGATCCCCTCTTCCTGCGCGTCCTCGATCTCGACACGGCTGGCAGGCATGGTCTCCCACGATTCCAGGCAGGCGATCATCACCTGCTGCGCCCCCTGGCGCACCGCGTGCTGGGCACAGTCAATGGCGACCCCGCCCCCCCCGATCACCAGGCAGCTTCTCCCCAGCTCGATCTGGTCATGGTTTCTGACGTAATCGATGCCGTTGTAGACGCCGCGCAGTCCGGTCCCCTCGATCTCGATGCGCATTGGGTCCTGCAGGCCGATGGTGAGGAGCACCGCCTGGTACCCCTGCTCGCGCAGCCGGGCAAGGGTCAGCTCGGCGCCCACCACGGTGTTCAGCCGAAGCTCCACCCCGAGCTCCAGGATGGCGTCAATCTCCTTTTGCAGGACGTCCTTGGGGAGGCGAAAGGCCGGGATCCCGGAGCGGAGCTGACCGCCGGCGTGGGGAGCCGCCTCGAAGATGGTCACCGCGTACCCCAACAGCGCCAGGTCGTGGGCCGCGGTAAGCCCGGTGGGGCCGGAACCGACGATGGCCACTCGCGCCCCCTGGGCCGCGGTCGCCTGCTTGGTCCTGGCCTTTTCGACCTGTCTGGAGAGGTTCAGCACGTGGTTGCCCGCGCGGTCGCTCACCCAGTCGGCGCGCCGGGACAGCTCGTCCAGCCGCTGCACCACGCGTTTCGTGGAAGCGGCGCCGTGCTGGTCGCAGGCGAAGCGCTTCAGGGCCCGGATGTCCACCGGGGTGCCGGTCTCCCCCTTGCGGCAGGACTTCTCGCAGGGCGCCGTGCAGACCCTGCTGCAGACCGAGACCAGCGGGTTGGTCTGCCGGGCGATCAGGTAGGCCTTCTCGTAGTCACCCCTGGAGATGGCGCTCACGTAGCGCTTGGTGTCCGTCCCCACAGGGCAGGCGCTCTGGCACGCGGTCAGCGCCCGGTACTCCTCGATACCCAGGATCTTCACCTGGTACTTGCCGGTTTGTTGTTCCATTTCCGACTCCTCTTTGGCAGGTGGTGCGTTCTTTCCGGATCACTCACGTGCGGACGGCTACTGGGGCGCGGGAGGAGGACCGCTGGGGGGAAGCGGCGCCCTCAGGAAATAGAAGTTGTGAATCAGCGTCAAAAGGGCCACGAAGTGGAGGGTGAACAGCACGGAAACCACGTTCAGGTCGAAGGGAAGCCCCGCCGCCTGGACCCTGGCCACCACCGGAGGCATGATGAGCCGCATCAGGGCAATCCAGCCGAAGGCCAGGACGATCTCCGTGACGAAATTGCAGAGACCGCGCCTGGGCTGCTTGTACTTCGCGAAGGGGTAGTAGCCGAAGATGGCGCCGTGGAAGTTCTGCATCCCGATGATGGAGCCACCCAAGGCGGCGAAGGAAAAGGTCGGCGCCATGAACTTGAGGCTCACGGTCCAGCAGAGCCAGCCGAGGACGACGCAGACGGCGGTGTTGGCGATTTCCCCCAGGGGCTGCCGCATCTTGTAGAAGGGCCACTGCTGGAAGGTGAGCACGTTGGAGAATGCCTGGATCCAGACGATGATCCAGACCAGCAACCCGAAGAACCACTCCGCCTGGAAAGGACCCTTTGGGTCGTAGGAGGCGCCGGCGAAGGGGGTGCCGGAGAGATTCACCAGCTGCCACAAGAGTGCGGTGATGCCGACGATGACCGCCCCGCCACCGATGCCGCGCACCGCCGGGGAGCAGTTCTGGTTCAGCGGCCACCCGTTCCACGAGAAGGCGTACCAAAGGGTCACCGTGAAGAGGATGATGCCCCACCAGAACCCGACCGGGAACAGCGGGAAGCGGGGGTAGAGGTTGGTGGTGGCCAGGGGGCCCGCGATCGCGACCACGGTGAGCAGCGCCGTGGTGGAGAGGCCGGGCTTCCAGATGCCGTCGCCCGGCTTCCAGTTCCCCAAGGGAGGCGCGAAGGGCCAGCCACCCGAAACCAGCGGGGAGAAGACGACGATGCCGAACAGCACGTAAAAGGAGGCGGGGAGGAACACGGTGAAAAGCGCCCCGGTGGGGATGAAGTACATCATCGACCAGCTGATCCCCATGAACACCGCCAGGTAGACCACGAGCTGCCCGAATCCCGGGGCTGCGGCCACGCGACTCTCCCCGGCATCCAAGCAGGCCGTCTCGATTGCTTCCATGGTCACACCGTCCTGCCCATCCCCCGATATACTCATGGCGCGTCCTCCCTTATGGATATCTTCCACAAACAGTTTTATGTGAGACTAAAATCGGTTCGCATCTGGCAACGCCAGTGTGACAGCCACCAGTTTGTTCATTTGTTATTATCGTTGTTACAGTTACTTACACACCTAATACTGTGACCGGCACGGGACAAGCCACCGTACCAGGACCTGCAGTCATCGTTTGCCCGCTGACACCCCCTTCCAAAAGCACGGGCAATGCCAAAACATCGTTATCGCTTGTATGCAAGATTATCGTTCCTGGAAAAACCATGTGAAATCGGTTAGGTGCGGATATGCGAGGGGCGTAATTTTTGTCGCACGCGATTTATCTGCGGCGAAAAGGCCCGCGCAGCTGTTCACCAATTGATGAAATTCGAGGGTGGTGCCCCGGCGGTTTTCATCATTTGATGAACTCCATGTGGTAAGCACCGCAGCGGCGCAACCCGGCAAGATTTCATTATCAATTTGATATCACTGAACAATAGTAAAGAGACGTGCATTAGCCCCTACAGGGCACCCTGCGCGAGCAGATGGGAAGGAAGTTGAGCAACACTAGCGGCGGGAAAAAAGTAGCGAGCTACGGATGGTTACGCGCGCACCGCAGAAAGCGGCTTGCAAATGTCTACAAATGAATATAACATTGTTCTTCGTATTTTGGTATTGATATACCATTACTCATACCCCCCCCTCCGGTAGCGGGAGAGGGTCAGAGAGTAAGGGCAGGTCCTGGTCGCATTTTTGTTGTAATTGGACCGATCTGGAGGGCAGGACGAAGATGAGCAAATCGCAGAAAAAGAAAAACATTCCCGGCGATGCCACCAGGAACAAGGTACGCTCCCTGGTGCACTTTTGCGCCGATACCGGCAACATCTGGCTGCACGAACACCGCATGCTGCTGATCCACGCGGAGGCGCAAGGGGCCATGCGCCGGGAACTGATCGACACCCTCGGTATGGCCCGCGCCAGAGCCCTGCTCATGCGCATGGGTTTCGCTTCCGGCGTTCAGGACGCGGAGGTGTTCAAAAGACAGCTCGAAGGGGTCTCGGACCAGGAGGCGTTCCTGGTCGGGACTCAGCTGCACACGCTGGAAGGGGTCGCCAAGGTCACCACGCTGGAATTGGAGGTCGACCGTACCGCGGGGAAGTTCTCCGGTCAGTTCATGTGGGAGAACTCCTGGGAAGGGAACTGGCACATGAGACACTACGGTCCCCACTCAGCCCCGACCTGCTGGAGCCAAATCGGCTATGCCTGCGGCTACACCTCGGCGCTCATGGGGCGCCCCATCCTGTACAAGGAGGTGGAGTGCATCGGCAAGGGGGACAAGCATTGCCGCACCGTCGGCAAGCCCCTGGAGGAATGGGATGACACGGAGGAGTTCAAAAGGATCTTCCACCCCGATCCGATAGCCGAAGAGCTCAGGGAACTGCAGAACCAAGTGGTGGAGCTGCGCTCGGCCATTAACGAGAAGGAGAAGCTCCCCGCGGACGTGGTGGGCAAATCACCGGCGTTTTTGTCGGCTTACGGCCTGCTCAAGCAGGCGGCGGGAAGTCAGATCACGGTCCTCTTGCAGGGGGAGACCGGGGTCGGCAAGGAGGTGTTCGCGCGCACCCTGCACGAGCGAAGCAGCAGGAGCAAGGCCCCGTTCATCGCTGTGAACTGCGCCGCTATCCCCCATGACCTGGTGGAATCGGAGCTGTTCGGCGTGGAAAAAGGGGCCTACACCGGCGCGCTCGCATCACGCCCCGGGCGCTTCGAGCGGGCCAGCGGCGGCACCCTGTTCCTTGATGAGATCGGTGATCTGCCACTGCCGGCGCAGGCGAAACTTCTGCGCGTGTTGCAGGAGGGGGAAATAGAGCGGCTGGGAGACCACAAGATTCGCAAGGTGGACGTAAGGCTGGTGGCGGCCACCAACATCGATCTGAAACAGCTGGTGAGTGAAGGGAAGTTCCGCTCGGACCTCTACTATCGTCTCAACGCGTTCCTGGTCAAGATCCCGTCGCTCAGGGAGAGGAAGGAGGACATCCTGCTGCTCGCTGAGCGCTTCATGGAGAAATACGCGGCGATACAGGGAAAGAAGCTGCGGGGCTTCACCGACAAGGCGAAGCGGGCCCTGCTGGCGTACCCGTGGCCCGGCAACATCCGCGAACTGCAGAACATGGTGGAGCGCGGGGTGATCCTGGCGCAGCACGGCGCCCGCATCGAGCTGGAGCAGATGTTCTCCTCGACCGTGGAGGAAGCAAACCAGGAGTATAGCCTCAACAGCACCGGCAACCTCGACCTCAATCGCAGTTCGGCGGGAAAGGCGCTGTGCGAGGCGGTTCTGGAAGGCGGTCTACCCCTTGAGCAGTTGGAGAACATGATTATCAGGGCAGCCGTGGAGAAGGAGGGGGGCAATCTTGCCGCTTCGGCGCGTGCGCTGGGGCTCACCCGCCCGCAGCTTGCCTACCGCCTGGGGAGCCTGCAGCAGAAGGGGGAGGACTCGTTCCGCCTCCAGGATCCTTTTGTCAACCCCGACGTCTGCTGAGGGTCACTAGTAGATCCCCCGTCTCATCCTCTCCTGCATCATCTCGTGCACCCGCTCATCCACGTTCGCCGCAGTGATCCCGGATTTTCGGCACATCTCCCGCACCGGGTCGACCCGTTCGGGGCGCTGCAGGTCGTCGAGCCGCTGCAGGTGTCCCGTCCTTTTTCCCACTTGGTACAGCACCCGCTGTTCCGGTTCCAGCTCCATGAACCTCGTGGGGACGGCGACCATGCACACCTTGCCGCCGGGAAAGGCGCCGTTGATCTCCTGGAACAGGTTGAAGCCATGGTCGCTTCTGACCGCGCTGGTGATGCCGTCGAGGCGTTCCAGGAAGGTGCGGATCTCCCGTGCCAGCACCAGGTCGGGCGCCGGACGGAAGCGTATGTCGCCGCTGTCCGGGAAAAGGTCCCGCCCGTCCAGTATGTGCAGCGCCCTGAAACGGATGAAGTCCGGGTTGATCCGGTTGATGACGTCGGCGCTCTCTTCGGCGTGCTCGCGCGAAAGCTCCGTCCCCCCCAGACCGGCAAGGAAATACTCCGAGAGTTCCATCCCCGCACCCTTTACCTTGAGCCCCGCCGCGACCTGCTCCTCCTTCCCCACCCCCTTGCGCACCAGCTTGAGCAGCGTCTCCGAACCGCTCTCCATCCCCACGTGAATCCGGTTCAGCCCGGCCGCGGCAAGTTCCTTCAGCGCGCCGTCAGGGGTTCGGGCGAGGCTCGCGGAGCGGGCATAGCAGGTGACCCGCTTCACCCCTGGAAACCTCTCGCGCAGGTGGTGGAGGATCCGCAGCAGGTTTTCCGGCCGATAGGTGAAGCTGTCGGCATCCTGCAGGAATACCGACTCCATGCCGGCGCAGTACCAGCTCCAGGCAGCGAGCACTTCCTGCTGGTCCCCTCTTAGGGATTGCGGTGGCGCCCCCGCGGCGATCTCTTTGGTGAAATGGTGGATGGTGTCGATGTCACGGATGACGTCCTCGACCGGCCGGATGGAGAACTTCCGCTTCTTGTAGAGGGAGCAGAAGGTGCAGCGGTTCCAGGGACAGTTCCGGTTCACGCGGATTAAGAGGCTGTCGGCCTCGCTGGGGGGGCGGATCGGGCCCTGCTCGAACCCGGCGTATGGTGTCATGGGAACCTCCTGAAGGGGGCGTTACCTGTTCAGCAGCTCGACGGCCTGCCCTACCCCGTCCACGGTCAGCGGGAACATGCGGTTCTCCATCAGCCGGCGGACGATGCGGACGGAACTGGTGAGGTCCCACTCGCGCTGCGGCACGGGGTTCAGCCAGACGGCGCGCTGGTACTGGGCCAGCAGCCGGGACAGCCACACCGACCCCGCCTCGGCGTTGTCGTGCTCCACGCTCCCCCCCGGCCACTCGATCTCGTAGGGTCCCATGGTGGCATCCCCGACCAGGATCAGCTTCCAGTCCGGCCCGAAGTGGTGGATCAAATCGAGGGTGGGGAGATGATGCTGGTGACGGCGCCTGTTGTCGCGCCAGAGCTTTTCATAGACGCAGTTGTGGAAGTAGAAATGCTCCAGGTGCTTGAACTCGCTGCGGGCGGCGCAGAAGAGCTGCTCGCACTCTTCGACGTGGGGGTCCATCGACCCGCCGACGTCCAGCAACAAAAGCACCTTCACCTTGTTGTGCCGCTCCGGGACCATGCGCAGATCGAGGTACCCGGCGTTTTTGGCGGTGGCCCGGATGGTGGCAGGAAGGTCGAGTTCCTCCTTGGCCCCCTCGCGGGCAAAATCGCGCACGCGGCGCAGGGCCATCTTCATGTTGCGGGTGCCGAGTTCGGCTGACCCGTCGAGGTTACGAAACTCCCGCTTATCCCACACCTTGACCGCGCGGCGATGACGCGACTCCGCCTGCCCGATCCGGATCCCCTCGGGGTGGTAGCCGTAGGCGCCGAAGGGAGAGGTGCCGCCGGTGCCGATCCACTTGCTTCCCCCCTGGTGCCGCTCCTTCTGCTCGGCAAGGCGCTGCCTCAGCGTCTCGAGGAGCTTGTCCAGCCCCCCCAGCGCCTGGATCTGGCGTTTTTCCTCCTCGGAGAGGAACTTCTCCTTGATCTTGCGCAGCCACTCCTCGGGAATCTCGGCGAAAAGTTCGCCTTCCCCCACCGTTGCCCCCTCGAAGAACAACATGAAGACGCGGTCGAACTTGTCGTAGTTGACCTCGTCCTTCACCAGGATAAGGCGCGCCAGGAAGTAAAATTCCTCGGCGCTGCCAAACGCCAGCCGTTTCTCCAGTGCCTCGAGCAGGGTCAGGAACTCGTTCAGCGTGACCGGGACTCCGGCCCGCTTCAGCCCCAGGAAGAAGTCGATCAGCACGTCGTCAGGCCCGGAAGCCCAGTCCCGCGCGCCGGGCCGGCGTCTGGAACAGCTGCAGGTCCTGCTCGTTTTTCAAAAGCGCCCCATGCAGGGGAGGCATCCCCCGCTCCTTTGCCGCAGCCTGCAGGGCCTTGGGAGAAATCCCTTCCGCTGCCAGGATCTTGAGCCAGTCGAGAAGCTCGGAAGTGGACGGTTTCTTCTTCATGCCGGGCATCTCCCTGACGCCCAGGAACACCTCCAGGGCCTCCGTCACCAGGGCTCGGTCCAGGCCGGGATGGTGCACCGACACGATGGACTCCAGCGTCTCCCGGTCCGGAAAAGTGATGTAATGGAAGAAACAGCGGCGCAGGAAAGCGTCGGGAAGTTCCTTCTCATTGTTGCTGGTGATGATGATCACCGGGCGGTGTCTCGCCTGCACCAGTTCCTTGGTCTCGTAGACATAGAACTCCATCCGGTCCAGCTCGCGCAAAAGGTCATTGGGGAACTCGATGTCCGCCTTGTCCACCTCGTCGATAAGCAGCACCGCCTGCCGTTCCGACTCGAACGCTTCCCAGAGCTTCCCCTTCACGATGTAGTTCCCGATCTGGTGCACCCGCGCGTCGCCAAGTTGCGAATCCCTCAGGCGCGACACCGCGTCATACTCGTAGAGCCCCTGCTGCGCCTTGGTGCTCGACTTGATGTGCCACTGGAACAGCGGCTTATCCAGCGCGCGGGCCACCTCTTCCGCGAGCATGGTTTTCCCCGTTCCCGGTTCCCCCTTCACAAGCAGCGGCCTCCCCAGCACCATGGACGAGTTGACGGCAAGCTTCAGGTCTTCCGTCGCTATGTAAGACTCAGTTCCCGCAAATTTCATGTCGTTCATGTTGTTCCCTGTGAGCATCGACCTGCAGCCAATGCCTTGGCGTTGAAGAGCCGTGACGCTCCTCGATTAATAGCCGAACCTGGCGGAGATATCGGCGGCCCCCTGTTTCAGCAGCGGCACCAGTTCCTGCTCCATCCTTTCGAGCGGAAAACGCTGCGAAGGTCCCAGGATGCTGAGGGCGCCGATGACGCGCGACGTGTAGTCGCGGATGGGGGCGCCCACGCTGGTAACGCCCAGGTCCAGTTCCTCAACCTCCACCGCGTACCCCTGTTGGGCGATCACCCGCAGTTGGCGCTTCCAGCGCACCGGATCGACGATGGTGTGCGGCGTGTGCTTCTCGAACTTGTTGGTGGAGGCGTATTTGACGATGGCCTCCTCCGCGAAGTGGGCCAGAAGCGACTTACCGGGTGCTGTGCAGTAGGCCGGCAAATGCACACCAAGAGCAGGCATGACCCGCAGGTTGTGGTCACACTGCACCGCATCGAGATTGATCACGCTGTAATCCGCCATGATGGAGACGCACGCCGTCTCGTTGCATTCGCGCACAAGCCGCTCCATCACCGCCCGAGATCGTCCCAGGCCTCGCTGCCGGAAGGCGTTCTGAGACAGTTCTACCGTCTTGTACCCAAGGCGGTAGCGCTCAGTCACCTCGTCCTTGCTGATGTAGTCGCGCAGTTGCAACGTGGCCAGCAACCGGAACACGTTGTTCTTAGGCAACTTGAGGCGTCGACTCAGGTCAGTCAAGCCGACTTCGTGATCCTCCCCAAGAAACTGCTCCAGAACATCCAGCGCCCGGCTGACACTTCGGTTATAGCTCGTCTTTTCCCTGCCCTTTGTCATGATTGGCTTCCTCTGTACTGCCCTCCGTACCTGTGCAAAGCCGCATAATATAGTAATGAAGTACTTCAATACCATATTAAGATAAGCGTGTCAAACACCTAACTGCCGGAGTCCGGTTCGGATGTGCCCTCTCCTCAATCGACAGCTTTTAAGGGGACCATTCTGGTCCCAACACCAACTACGAAAACCTTTGATACAGAACCGCGACGGAGTGGCGGCGGTAGTAGTGGCTAACGCGCCTGAATCCCTGCGACTCGACCAGTTGATCGAGTTCCAGATGGGAGTAGGTCTTGATGCAGTTCGGGCAGCTCGCCCCGTGCGCGCAGCCACTGCTGCATTGGGGCACTGAATTCCGGCAGCGCACCTCGACCAGGAGGTACCCATCGGGGCGCAGGTTGAGGACTATGTTCTTCAGATACCGGCTCTTCTCTGTGCCGTCGGGGATGATGTTCAAGACGTAACTGGAGAGCACCAAGTCCACATCGAGCGTGCCGTGGCTTAGCTCATCGACGGCAAGAACACCGGCAAGCTTCCTGGCACTATCCATCTTCACGATGCGGGCTACCTGTACCGGAAGGTCCGCCGCATACACCCGGAAACCTGCCTCGGCCATGAAGGCCGAATTGCGCAGGGTGCCCGCGCCGTAATCGAGGACCGAGCGCACCTCTTTCTTGCGGAAAAACTCCAGGTATTTGCTGACACTTATTGCTGCGGTCGCCATATGTGCTCCTGATACGGCGGTGACAGCGGATCATCCGGTCACAACCGCGGCTTGAGTTGAAGGGTTTTCCTGATGCGGGGCGGAATTTGCCTGGCACACGGAATCTGGGTGGAACAGTGCCCGCAGGAACCGTAGTTCCAGGCGGAGAAGTGCTCCTTATTGCCGTGCGTTTCGCAGCGCCCCGGGATCTTGCCGGTCTTGGTGATCGCTCCCGTCGGGCAGCGCCTGATGCAGGCGTCACAGCTCCCGTCGAAAGCGTAGAGACAGTACTGGTAAACCTCGGTGTAGGGACGTGGCGTTGGGGTGAGTTTCAAATCGGTGATCACGCTGCACAACCGCCCGAGCGCGCCTTTTTCGGATATGAAATTCTGATGCAGCCCGAAGGTGCCGAGGCCGGCGGCGAAGGCGGTATGCCGCTCGGACCAGAACGGGCGCCAATCGTCGGAATCGTAGCGGGGATCGATATTGGGCGCGACCGCCCTCCCCCCGTGACGCTCGGCGAAACGGATCAACGACCGGCGCACCACGTTCAGGAATTTGGAGCCGTTCCACTTCCCTGAGGAGAACTCGATGGCGGAGTAGCGTTGATCCTTGGCGTAGTGTTCGGTGATGTGCCCAGTGAAGGGGAGGAAAACGCTGATGATGGAACGGGCGCCGGGGAGCCACTCCTGCGGCAACCGGTGCATCGGGCCGACCACCTCCGGGTCCTGGAACCGCTCGAAGAGCGGATCTTCGGCCGAGGCAACGCCGATCAGGGGGAGGTCCCATATGGGCGGGTTATCTCCCTCAGGCAGGGCGTTGCGGAAGTCCCTGCGCACCAGGTCAGTCACGTGGCGCAGCACTTCCTCCAGCGCGACATCATCCGCCCCTTCCCGTTCCACGACCGAGACGGGAGCTGGATCGGGAAGGTAGAAGTCAGGGTTGACCCCTTCACGCCGCGCCTCGTCCCGGGTCACTTGCTCCGGATTCGCGTGCAGAGATCCTTTGACGATCGCCGGCTGGTCGAAGGGCTTTCGGAAGCCGGGAGGAGAACCCTTGGTGAGATCGTAGGCGACCCAGATGTAGAGCTGTTCGAAGGTCCCATCCAAAAGTCGGGAGGCGAGTTCGCCCGGGGTCTCCCCCTCCCCTAGTTTGGTCATCCCCGGCTCCGGAAAGATCTCCCCTTCAATGAAGTAGTACACCTCCTGCCGCAGCGGCGCCGCGAAGTTGCGCAGCGTGGCGGTGCGGTCGCTGCTGCGCACGGCCAACATTTTGCGGGAATCGGGGCGGTAGCCACGGTAGTTGGCCCCGAGAATATAATCCGTCAGGGCCTCCAGCACCGACTGGCGGTCCAGCTTGCGGGGATACGGCTCGCCCCATTTAGGGATCTCGTTTTCAAACAGGGACTTGCTGGTGTCGGTATTTTCGCTCATCGGGTGCCTCTCGTCAGCGTTTGCCGGTCCAGTGCAGCATGCGGCGCTGCACCAGGTCGAAAAGTTCCATGATCAGGATGATCACCAGCGACATGAAGAGCATGCCCGCCAGGACCTTGGGATAATCGGAGAAGTCGGCGTTGTACTGGATGAAATGCCCCATGCCGGACTTGGCGCCGAACATCTCGGCGACGGTCAGCAGGATGAAGCTGAAGACCAGCGCCATGCCGGCGCCGCTGAAGATCATGGGGAGCGCGCCGGGGAGGATGACGTTGCGATAGAGGCGGAATCCACCCAGCCCCAGAGTCCTGGCGTTCTCGATGTAGCGCTCCTCCAGGTGCACCACACCATGAATGGTTCCCATCAGGATGGGCCAGAAGGCGCCGGCGAAAATGATGAAGGCGGAGGAAAGCCAGAAGGTCGGGAGTATGGCGATGGCGTACGGGATCAGCATGGTCGGCGGGATCGGGCTCACGCCGCGGAAAACCGGCATGAGCAGGCCGCGCAGCCATGACGAGGAGCCAATAACCAGCCCGCCGCCAATACCCAGGGCCAGCGCCAGGAAATAGCTCGGTGCCAGCATTCCCATGGAGTTGCCAAAACCCAGCACCAGTTTCGGGAACGATTTACCGAATGCCGGCAGGATCTTGGATAGTCCCGGGAAAAGCACCGGCTCCAGCCAACCGGACCAGTCCGTGGCTGCCTCGAAGAGCAGCACCAGCAGCAGGATGACTGCCGCCGATCCGCTGTACTTTTTGATCAGTTGCTCAACCATGACGATTGCCTCAATTCTGGCGGTCGAAGCGCTTTTTCGCCTCGCGATAGAACTTGTCCTTGGGGTTGCGCCGCTGCAGTTCCTTAAGGGCGTTGCGGTAGAGATCGACGTTCACGTAGCGGTTCAGGTCGATGTCCCCTTCCACGTAGTCGATGCTTTTCATGTCGTGCCACATCTGCGCGACCCCCTTCCGGTTCGGGTCGGCATGGGTTTCCTGGTGCGGCTCCAGGGTGAACTCCCGCGCCATCTTGTCGTCGATGTTCAGGACGCGCTTGTTCACCTCCACCGCCAGTTCCGGGTTCTGGGTCTTGATCTTTTCCGCCTGCAGGATCGCTCTCAGGAACGCACGATAGGCTTCGGGATCTTCCTTGACCGCCTTGCCCCTGGCGACGATGCGGCAGCAGGGGTGCTGGGGAAAGAAGTAGTTGCTCCAGCCGACCACCGCGACGCCGGATTCCTTCGCCTTGAGAAGTATCGACGACGCGCCGATGCCGACGTCAGCCTTGCCGGATTTGACCGCTTCGAGTACCGCCGAGGGGTTCTTCAGTTCGATGATCTTGACGTCCTTGTTGGGGTCGAGGCCGGCACGCTTCAGGGCGCCGCGCCAGACGATGTCGGCGGTGTAGATGCGCGGGGTCGCGACGGTCTTGCCGCGGAAGTCCCCGATGGTCTTGAAGTTCTGCGCCTTTCCCGGCAGAGCGATGACCGGGTGCCCGCCCGAGAGGTGGCCGCCGATGATGGAGAAATCGCTTCCCTTGGAGATGAAGGTAAGTGGACCGGCGGTGCCGAAAGAGACGCCGATGTCGATCTTGCCGCTGTTGAGCGCGTTGAGCCCGTCCGAAGAGCTGGCGAACTGCACCAGTTCCACCTCTACCCCCTCTTTCTCGAACAGCTTCTGATCCTGCGCCAGGAAGGTGAGGACGCTCCCCCCGCCCGGCGCGTACCCTACCTTCAGCTTTGTCTTGGCAACCACGGCGTCAGCCTGCGCCGCCAAGCCCAGGGCGGCAACTGCCACCACCATCAGTCTCTTCCATATCGATCTCATCGTTCGCTCCTTTGTTCGTGGAAATAAAAAAGGCCAGGCTAGACGGTTTCATCACCGTACTTGCCTGGCCTCCAGTGTCTCTGGTCAGCCACCACTATTGAACTGTGGTGGCAAACATAGCACCGGCCGCGACCGGAGTCAACAATAAAAATATAAAGCCTATAAGTTTTATAGTGTAATCTTCAGGCGGCGCTCAAAACGACAGGGCCGCCACGAAGACTTGGTCGAAGTCCTTGCAGTTAGCCAGCTCCACGACCTGGACCTGCTGCACAAGATCGCTCATCTCGCGGCGGGAGGCGCTGTTCAACAGGAACGCTTCCCCTCCGCTTTTGGCGGTGTTGCCGACGAAACTGATCCGTCCGGCGGTGCCGGCGGGGAGTAATCCGATGGTGGTGAGACTTTCGGCGGTGAGATGGTAGCCGAAGGAACCCGCGATCAAGACCTGCTGCAGTTCGTTCACCGGGACGGACGCCTCGCGCAACAGGAATTCCACGCCGGCGCGGATCGCCCCCTTGGCGAGTTGCACCTGGCGCACGTCCTTCTGCGTCAGCCAGACCTTCTCGGTAAGCAGGAACGCCGGTTTGCCATCCCGCTCCACCAGCCGCTCGGCCAGCTTGGCGGGGAGCCCCCCGCTGTCGGGTCGCACGAATTTGCCGTTCTTGCCGACCACGCCATGCGCGACCAGTTCCGCCACGATGTCCATCAGACCGGACCCGCAGATGCCGACGGCCTCTGTCCCGGCAATGGTCCGGAGCTCCAGCGAGCCGTCCGCCTGGAAGCTGCAGCGCTCTATGGCCCCCTCCCCCGCTCTCATGCCGAAGCGGATGTTCATCCCCTCGAACGCGGGTCCAGCTGCGGTCGAGGTTGCCCAGAGCTTGCCGTCGCGGGCAATCGCCATCTCGCCATTGGTGCCGATATCCACGAAGAGCACGGTCTCCTCGCTTTCGTGCAACCGGACCGCCTGCAGCCCTGCCGTGATGTCGGCGCCGATGTACCCGGAGATGACCGGGGGGAGGTAGACGAGCCCGCCGTGGGCGATCTCGATACCGGTGGCCTGCGCTGGGAGCCAGGCGACGCAGGTCAGGGTCGAGGTGTAGGGATATTTACCGAGAGGCGCGGGGTCTGCCCCGGCGGCCAAGTGCAGCATGCAGGTGTTGCCGCTGAAGATCACTTCGTAGATCCGGTCCCTGTCGACTCCGGCCTCGGCAACAGTCTGGCCGATGAGGGCGTTGATCTCGCCGATGACTCCGCTGCGCAACTCCTCGAGTCCGCGCTGCTCCGATCCGATCTTGATGCGGGACAGGACGTCCTGGGCGTGGCGGCTCTGCGGGTTGAGAGCCGAGGCCGCTGCCAATTGGCTTCCCGATGTCAGGCTCACCAGTGCGACGACCAGGGTGGTAGTACCTATGTCCACGACCACGCCATAGCTCTCGTCGACAGTATCCCCCTCCTCTTCGATCAACAGCGCTCCACCCGCGTACACCCGCGTCGCGTTCAGTTCCGGCAGGTATGCCTTGGTAATGTGCGGCGCCAGTTCGACGGCGGCAGCCTCGCCGTGACTGCGGATTTTTAGATCACGCAGCGACGCCCCCTCGGGAACCACGACGGTGATATCGCCATGCACCTCGGCCGCGCAGGCGAGCACCTGCCCGCGCGATCGTTCTTCGGCGGAAAGCTGATGCGCCCCCTTCTCGACCACCCGCGCCAGATCATCAGGGGAGAGCTGCACCACGCACTTGCCGCAAACCACCGCGCCATTACAGGGGGAATCGATGGTGACGCCTGCGGCGCGAGCGGCTTCAAGGATGGTGGAACCCGCCGGCACGCTGATCCGTTTATCATCCGGTAGAAACTGGACCGTTACCATCCGCGGCCTCCATCCTTCACCGTTTGAGTCATCGCCTGGATATTGCCGACCGCGGATGCGGTACTCAGGCCGCAAGCGGGCGAGATGATGTCGATGCCGTCCCGCACGAGCCCGGCGGTGTGCCGCGAAACCTTGTCGGGATCGCCCAGTTCCAGCAGGAAGGTGCTCAGGTTGCCCATGGTGGTGAGCTGCGGGTATTCCTCTTTCAGTAGTTTCAGGTTCACGAAGGCGTCGGTGCTGATGGCGTCGCTGTGCAGCTTCGGGATGGAAGGCGTCACGGCTTTCATCTCGCCGCAGATGTGCACCAGGACGGGCACGCCGGTGGCGTGGATGCCGTCGATAACCTTGTTCAGGTAGGTGACGGCATACTCCTGGAACAGGCGCGGCCCGAGGATCTCGCCGGTAGCGGTGGGGTCGCCGATGCAGATGGCGCTGGCGCCACCCTCGACCAGTAGCCGTGCAAAGGAGATCAGGAACTCGCTCACGTAGTCGAGGACGCGGTGGGAATCTTCCCGCTTTTTATGCAACTCCTTCAGAAAGGTCATGGGATCGACGATGGAGGCGGCGGTGCTGACCGGTCCGGTAATGCTGCCGATGACGGGGACATCCGGGTTGGAACGGCTCAAAAGGAGCGCCGCCTCGGCCACCTGCCGGATGCGCCCGGAGTCGAGCATCGTGTCGATATCGCGAAACTGCACCAGGGCATTCGAGGCGAAAGATTCGTGCGTGATCTTCGGCTCGCAGGCAAGGGTGCCGAAGTCGATCTCGCTGCCGAGCACCTCCGCCTCGACCGTCATGCAAAACGGGATGCCGAAGTTCTCGAAGCCGGTGTCGTGGTTGACGTCAGTGGCGAGTTCCGCCATCAGGTCGGAGCGGAAGTGTCCTTCCGGGAGGGTGTGGCCGGTGCGGGTCATGACATCCACCACGGCGGCGTTCATCATGCCGCCGGTGCAGATCACCGGCGGTCGGTCTACCTTCTTCTTGGCGAGGGTGTCGAGCAGCCGCTCTTTTGGGCTTAGGCTCATATCGGGAACTCCTGTGTCATTCTGGCAATCATGTTCACCCCAGCGTCCCCGCCCCCGGAGGGGGAGGGCCAGGGAGGGGGCGCGCAGCGGCTCAGACGGGCAAAGCTGCCTTTGGTCCCCCCTCCCCTTTCGGGAGGGGGTGAGGGGGTGGGGGAAGGTGCCACCTTCATTGGTCATGGCAGCGTCACCCACCCCCCGGCCCCCTCCCGTCAAGGGAGGGGGAGAGTCCGTGCCGGCCAACCGGCGGCGCGAACGGTGTCGAGCATGGCGTGGATGTTGGCGAAGGGGGTCTCTGTGGGGAGGCTGCAGCCGGAGGCGACGATGAATCCCTTGGGACTGTCCTTCGCCTGGGCGAGACAGGAGAGCGTCGCCCGGCCCACCGCGTCGGGGATCCCTTGCAGCATCACCTCGGAAGGGTGCACGTTGCCCATGAGGCGCACCCGGTCGCCGACGGCGAGACGCGCCTCGCCCAGGTCGGCATCGTTGTCGATGCTGAGGCAATCGGCACCCGCCTCCACCATCGCTTCCCAGATGCCGGCGGTCTTGCCGCAGATGTGCAGCGTGACGCTCGTGCCGCGGCCATGAATGTAGTCGATGAGCCGTTCCAGGTAGGGAAAGGAGAATTCCCTAAACTGGCGCGGGCTGATCACGGACATGGAAGACATGGCATCGGTCAGGCTCGGCGTGCAGCCGGCGTCTATGATGGCGCCGGCGTAAGCGATGTTGGTCTGCAGCGACAGCTCGCACAGGTGGTGCACCTTTTCCGGCGCGCGCATCATGAGGCGGACCAGCTTGTCGGCTCCGACCAGGAAGGAGGCGTTGGTGAAGGGGCAGGTCACCGCTCCCGTCACCGCCACCTCGTTCCCCACCTGATCCACCGCGCGGCGCATCGCCTCCAGGTGCTGAGGCAAATAGCCGTCCCGATAGGGATCTGCCGGGCGCAGGCGGTCGATGTCCCCAAGGTCGTCGATGGCTGGGGCCGCGAGGAAGGCGGTCTCGTCCTCCGGATAGGTCACCTTGGCACCCATCGCTTCAGCCTGGGTGTAGAGGTCGGTGAAGATCCTGATGATGTCGTAGCCGAAGAGTCGGTACGCCGCCACCTGCGCCTCGGCGATCAATGCGCCGTTGCCCCTGAAATCGCCGACCTTCACCCCGATCACCCGCGCCGCCGTGTTCCCCACGATCGGAACGCAGGGGAGCCGGTCGACAGGCGCGCCCGCACCGTAGGCCGCCAGGCGTTCAAGCGGTGTCATCTGGTCGCGACGCATCAGGCGGCGGCCTCAGCGGGTGCTACCAGCGACCTGGCCAGGCGAATGGCGTCCGCGGCGTTGACCGCGTAGCCGTCGGCGCCGATGCGGTCGGCGAATCCCTGCGAGATGGGGCCGCCGCCGACGATGACCTTGAAGCGATCCCGGATTCCCTCCTCGCTCAACTGGCGCACCACCGCCCCCATCCCCTCCATGGTGGTGGTCATCAGGGTGGAGAGGGCGATGATGTCGGCACCGATCTCCTTGGCGGTCTCCACGAAGCGGCCTGGCGGGATGTCGCGTCCGAGGTCGGTCACGGCGAAACCGGAGGTCTCCAGCATGATCTTCACCAGGTTCTTGCCGATGTCATGGGTGTCCCCCTCGACCACGCCGATCACCACCTTGCGCTTCTCGGCCACTTCGTCGCTGCGCAGATGCGGCTTCAGGACGTCCATGCCGGCGTACATGGCATCGGAACACATGAGGAGTTCGGGGATGAAATATTCCTCCTCGTCGAAGAGCTGCCCGGCCCGCTCCATCCCGGCTGACAGCCCCTGCTCGATGGCCCGGTAGGCGTCGATGCCGCGCTCTACCACCTCGTTGGCAACGGCTACCGCCTCATCCTCGTCCATTTCCACTACGGCATCGGAAAGCCGCTGGAAAAGTTCCCGCTCGCTAGCACTCATTATCTTTCCTCCTTTAGTTGTTGCGTCTGGCCGATCTGCTATCCCTCTCCCGGGGGGAGAGGGGGTGCAGGCCTCTGTGGAAGGTGGCAAAGAGATTACCTGTTCGCCACTATCTGCCCGAAGACGTCCTCGGCGAGCCTCAAGCCGCCACGAAAGCCGGTGTAGCCACGGTCGAGCACGGCACGGTTGGCAACCGGGAAGGAGACCGAGAGATGCGGCGCCCCGAGCTGCAGCGCGAGTTCTCGATCCAGAGAACTGCCAACGACGAAGGCCGGGCTGAAGGAGTTGTAATACTTCTGCCCCGCCGCGCGCGGCCAGACACGGTTCAGGTGCCCGAGTACCTGCGAGGCGTCGGACTCGAAGACGACGTTGGTGCTGAAGCCGGAGGCAAGCCGCTCCACGCGGGTAGCGATGGCCGGCTGGCCGCTCTCGTGCACCCTGTCGGTGACCACGGTCAGCACCGGTAACCACCCCAGGTCGTCGGCGAGAAAGCGGGTCAGCGCCACGGCGTAGTTCGCATCGCCGACCACCACGGCGTAACGCTGCAGGTCAAGGTCGTTATAGCAATCCGTGAGCGGCTCCAGGATCTGGTAGTAGTGCCGCTTTTCCCGGTCGATCACCCGCTGCACCAGTTCAGGGTCGAGCGACAGCGCCGCTCCGACCTGGCGCAGGAAAGCCTCCGAAGCGGAAACGCCGATGGGAAGCGACGTGGTGACAAAGGGGGTGCCGTGCTTTTCCTGGAACACCTGGGCCGCCCCCTGGCCGTAGAGGTCGGAGAGGACGATATTGAGTTCCGCCGAGCCGGCCTCCCTTATTCCTCCCAGCGTGTCCGCGGATGTAAAGAAGGAATTGACCTCAAGGCCCAGCAGTTCCAAGAGATGCCGCGCGCCTTCGAGGTTGCCGCGCCAGAACGGGTCCATGTACGGCACCACGCCCCAAAGGTTCACCCGCCCCTTTACCTTGGCGGCCCCCTTGGCCACGTAATCCTTGACCAACGCCTGGAGCACCAGGTCGTAGCCCCAGTAGGAATCGCCGCGGAAGCCGCCGGTGACGGCGCCGATGATCGGCACCCCCTCCCCGCGGAAATCGTTAACCACCGCGAAGGTGTCGTCGCCGATCACCTCGGGGACGCAGCCGGTAAGCACCACGTAGAGGCCGCCCTTCATCACCTTGAGGGTCGACGTGATCTCCTCGCGCAGCCGGTCCTCGCCGCCAAAGACCACCTCCGTTTCCTGGACGTTGGAGCTGGGGACGGTGAGTCCCCCGCAGTACCCGCCCACCTGCAGGCCGCTGCCGCCGTTCTGGGTCCAGGCGAAGTTGCCGGCGCACCCCGATGCGGAATGGAGGATCGGAATCCCCCCGGGCAGGGCGGTCACGGTGGCGGCGGCCCCGCCCAGGGAGCAGAGATAGCGTGCCCTTTCTACAAAATTCTCACTCATTGACGCTCCTCCCGCGGGTGTTGAGATAGGAAAACGGCTCGGCCTCGTACCAGGCGTCGCTGTAGGGGAGCCGCAGGTTCTCGGCCAGGTTCCTGTTGTAGGCCGGGTTCGAGAGTTGGCGGTGCAGGCGGCGCGCGAGCTCGTAGACGCCGCGGTAGCCGATGTAGGCAAGCCCCGTGTTGTAGATGACGTGGGTGGGGATGCCGAGCTTCGCCGCGGTCATGTTGCCGTTGGCATGCCCGAGGAAGAGATCAGGCTTGAGCCGGTTCAGAAGGTTCGCCTCCTCGAAGGGCTGCACGTTGGCGATGTCGACCACGTAATCCGTCTTCGCCTCGCGGGCGAGCTTCTCGTACTCCACCTCTGCGAAATGGTCGTGGTGGAAGGAGCGTATCCCGACCACCTCGAGGCCGATCTCCTGGAGCAGGCGCGCGGTCGCCAGGGCGCGGAACTCGCCGGCGCTGACGAAGACCTTTTTCCCCTGGAAGAGCGGACGGAACTCAGCAAGCGCCTCTCTCAGTTCCGCCTCCTCGGCTGCGATCAGCCGCTCTGCCTGCTCCTCGAAGCCGAACACCTTGGCGACATCCCTGATCCAGAGGCTCGTGTTCTCGATGCCGATCGGCATGTGCTTGATGATGGAGGGGACGTTGAAGCGCTCCTGCAGGTAGCCCAGGAAGTAGTCGTCATGGGTCGGGCAGGTGCTGATGGAAAGCGCCGCGCGGGTCGCCTTGACGAAGGAATCCGGGTGGGCGAACACGGGAAAGACGTTCACCTCCAGGCCAAGGCTCGCCAGCAAGCGCTCCAGTTCCTGCTCGTCCACCCGCCCCATGGACGAGACGTTCATGAGGTTGACGGTACGCGCCAGCCGCTCCTGCTCGCGGAGCACTTCCAGCTCGTCCTGCGGCGTGTACTCCGCCACCCCCTTCTCTACCAGCAGGTTGCGGCCGATGGTGTGATAGACCGCATCGTAGGCGGTGGCCCAGATCTTGGTCTTGAAACCTTGGCAGTGCACGGGAAGGAGCTTCGCGCTCACCTGGGGTTGCAGCCTCTGCGCCACCCCGTCGATGTCGTCGCCAATGATCCCGGGGACGCATCCCGCCACGATGGTGATGCTCGCCGGGCGGTAACGCCGGTCCGCCTCGATGATGGCCCGCTCCAGCTTGTCCTCGCCGCCGCTGATGACGTCCGTTTCGTCGAGGGCGGTGGAGAGCCAGATGCCGTCCTGCGCCTTGCCCCTGCGGGCGTTACTCCCCATGCGAACGTTGGCGTTTTGGGAATGGGTGCAGGAGCCGCAACCAAGCGCGCTGTGCAGGAGCACGACGTTGTCCGGCAGGGAGTTCAGCATGGCGAGGGCCGGCAGCAACAGGCAGATGGTCCCCTGGGTGAAGCCGCGTTCGCCGTCGTCGATGAGGCAGCTTTTGCCCCCCTTCCCTTTCCGGGCCAGGCCGCAGATGCTGTCCTGGTGGGCGATCACGGCGTTGAGACGGTCCTCGCGCTTGGGCGGGACCTTGTTGTCGAAATAACTCATGATGTCTTAGCTCCTTGTAGCGTGTTCAGTTGCGCCAGCGCAGCAGGCGGCGCTCCAGGCGCTCGGTGCCCCAGGTGATGACGGTAACGACGATGCTGATGAAGATGATGCCGACCACCACGCGCTGGTAATCAGCGAAGTCGGCGAAGTTCTTCACGTACCAGCCGATGCCCGAGTTGGCGCCGATCAGTTCCGCGGCAGTCAGAAGCACCAGGGCGAAGACAAGGCCCAAGGTGGCGCCGGTGCAGATGGACGGCATGGCCCCGGGGAGGATCACCCTGAAGAGCAGGGTCCGCTCGGAAAGGCTCAGCACCCGCGCCGAATCGAGGAGCCCCTTGTGGATGTTGAAGACCCCGTTCACGGTGTTGATGAAGACCGGCCAGAAGGCGCCGATGAAGATGACGAAAATCGAGGCGGCCCTGAAGCTCGGCAGGAGCGCTATCGCGTAGGGGATGTACACGATGGGCGGGATCGGCCCGAGCACCTTGGTGAAGGGGTGCACCGCCTTGAAGACCCGCACGCGCCAGCCGACCAGGAGTCCTAAAGGGATGGCGGTGCCAAGCGCGATCAGGTAACCGCTCACCAGCAGGATCAGGGAGTTGACGAGCCCCTTCAGCATGTCCGGGAGTTCGCTCACGAACAGACGCAGCACCGGTTCCGGCTTCGGGAAGAGCATCTTGTCAACGAGCACGAAGCGGGTGGTGCAGAGGTGCCAGGCCAACAGGATCCCGAAGATGATGGCGGCGACGTCACCGGCGGCCGCCACGCCCTTGTCGCGCCGCACCAGGCTCAGGCGCACCAGGTAAACCAGCTCCACCGCGGCGGTCAGGGCCAGCAGGTAAGCGGGATATGCCTCGCCCGGTACCGGCCAGAACAGTTCCGCAAGGAGCAGGACGAAAACGACGCTCGCCGGGGAGAGGATCAGGCGTCTGGCGATGCTGGCCCGCTCGACGCGGGCTCCCGCTGATAGGACGGCTTCCATGGCAACCTCAGTGTTTTTTGATGTGCAGGGTCGGGTCCCCGTCACGGAAATCCCGGTCCAGGCTGGCCCAGAGTTTCTCCTTGGGCTCGCGCCTGGAGAGGTTCGTCAGGGCCTGTGCGTAAAGGGCCGTGTTGATGTGCGGTTCTATGGCGTCCCTGGACTTGATGTAATCGGCCTTCTTCATGAAGTCCCAGAACTGCACCACGCTCTCCTTGTGCGGGTCCGGGCTCACCAGCAGGTGTCCGCCGTAGATGTCCTTGTTCAGGTCCGCCTTGTCGATCTGGACGTACTTGGCCACGATGTCCACGGTTTCCTTGTGGTTCCCCTGGTAGAAGCGGTACGCCTTCAACAGCGCCACCATGAACTTCTCGAAATCGGCCTGGCGCGCCTTCACGGTGGAGGTCAGGGCCACCTGGCGGCAGCAGGTGTGCGACTTGATGACGTCGCCGGAGTATTTCACCACCGCAAGCCCCTGCTTCTCGGCCATCGTGTAGTAAGGGATCCAGGTGAGGCCCGCGTCGACCGCGCCCTTTTTCACCGCCTCCTGCACCGCCGCGGGCGAGTCGAACTCCTTGATGGTCAGGTCCTTGCGCCAGTCGAGCCCGGCCTGGTGCAGCGCGGCGCGAAAGACGACGTCGCCGGTGGCGAGACGGATGGCGCCGATGGTGGCGCCGCGGTAATTCTTGAGATCCTTGAAGCGGGCCGCGTTCTCGGGCTTCGCGATCAGGGCGTGCCCCTCTCCCATCTGGCCGCCGAAGATGGTGAAGTCGGCGCCGTTGGCGATGAAGGCTAAGGGAGCCGAGGTACCGAAGGAGCCGATGTCGAGCTTGCCGCTCTTGATGGCGGTCAGCCCCTCGCCGGAGTTGGTGAAGCGGAACAGTTCCACGTCGAGCCCTTCCTGCTGAAAGAACCCTTTTTCCTTGGCGACGAAGTAGAGCAGGTGTCCGGAGGTGGGGAGATGTCCCACCTTGAACTTGTGCAGTTCCGCGGCCCCCGCGGTCACTCCGCCCAGCGCGAGCAGCGCCAGGGAGAGGATGATGGTAACGATGCGTTTCATGGTATGGCTCCTTGTGCGCCGGCTGGCGCGTATCAGTTGTTCTTTTTGTAGAAGACCAGCATCTGCTGGTACACCTTGTCCTTGGGCTTGCGTGGCAGAAGAATCGACGAAGAGGCGCCGCATGCTTAGATCGCCTCGCCGGCGCTTTGCACCGTGCGGCCGCCGTCCAGTTCCTGGAGCACGTCCGCGTTGAGTTCGCGGATCAGCTGATCCCGCAGCCTGGTAAAGGCGGGGTCGCTGTACAGGTCCTGGCGCTGGCGGGGGCGCGGGATGTCCACTTCGAAGACGCCACGTACCGACCCGGGGTTGAGCCCCATCACGACCACGCGGTTGGCGAGCAGGATCGCCTCCTCCACGTCGTGGGTCACGAAGAAGACGGTCTTGCGCTCCCGAGAGTTGTGCTGCCACAGCTGTAAAAGCAGATCCTGCAGGCGCGCACGGGTGATGGCGTCGAGCGCCCCGAAGGGCTCGTCCATCAAAAGGACCGGCGAGTTGATGGCGAAGGCCCGGGCAATGGCGGCCCTCTGGCGCATGCCGCCGGAAAGAGCACCGGGGAGCTTGTCGAACACGTCGCTCAGCCCCACCATCTCCAGGTAGGCCTGGGCGGTCTCGGCCTGCTCCGCCTTTGACTTGCCCGGGAAGGCCTGGTTCAGTGCCAGGATCACGTTCTGCCCCGTGGTCATCCAGGGGAACAGGCTGTAGTCCTGGAACACGACGCCACGGTCGAGGCCGGGGCCGGTGATGGGGCTGCCGTCAAGGGTCAAGCGGCCGGAGGTCGGTTGACCCAAACCTGCCAGCAGCCGCAACAGCGTGCTCTTGCCACAACCGGAGGGGCCCAGGAGGCAGACGAACTCACCGGCGTAGGCGGTGAAGTTGATCTCCTCCAGAACGATCTGGCTTCCGTAGGAAAAGGTGACGTTGTGTAGAGCTATCTCGTGCATGTCGGTATCTCCGGCTCGGTTTTTTGGTGACGTGATCAGGCATCCTGGAACAGGGCGGTGGAGAGGTAGCGCTCACCGGTGTCGGGGAGGATGACCACGATCAGTTTCCCCTGGTTCTCCGGACGCCGGGCGACCTGGCGTGCGGCGAAGGCCGCGGCTCCCGCGGAGATGCCGACCAGTAGCCCCTCTTCGCGTGCCAGGGCGCGCGCCGTCTCGAACGCCTCCTCGTTCTTCACCTTGTAGATCTCGTCGTAGATCTCGGTGTTGAGGACGGCCGGCACGAAGCCGGCGCCGATCCCCTGGAGCTTGTGGGGCGCCGGCGTGCCACCGGAGAGTACCGGCGAGTCCAGCGGCTCGACGGCGATCACCTTTATGGCCGGGTTTCTTTCCTTGAGCACCTCGCCCACCCCGGTGATGGTGCCGCCGGTACCGATACCTGCGACGATGATGTCCACCCTGCCGGCGGTATCCTCCCAGATCTCCTCGGCGGTGGTGGCGCGGTGGATGGCGGGGTTGGCGCCGTTGTTGAACTGCTGCGGCACGAAGGAGTTGGGGGTCGCCGCGGCGAGTTCGGTCGCCTTCTCGATGGCCCCCTTCATCCCTTTGGCACCGGGGGTGAGCACCAGCTCGGCGCCGTAGGCCTTCAACAGGTTGCGGCGCTCGATGCTCATGGTGTCGGGCATGGTGAGGATGAGCCGGTATCCTTTGGCAGCCGCGACATAGGCGAGGGCGATGCCGGTGTTACCGCTGGTCGGTTCGATGATCACCGTGTCCTTGTTGATCTGCCCCTGCTCCTCGGCGGCCTTGATCATCGCGAAGCCGATGCGGTCCTTGACCGATCCCCCGGGATTGAAGGATTCGAGCTTGGCGACCAGTTCCGCGTTGCCGCCGGACTGGCGGGCGGAGAGGCGCAGCAGGGGCGTTCTCCCGATGAGGTCGGTGATGCTGTTGGCGATTCTGGACATAGAGCCTCCTTTAGTGGTTGATGTATCTGGTTAGCAGCTTCGATTTGCACAGGGTGGCCAGGGCTTCGGTCACCGGAAGTTCCAGGACGAACGGGATGATGCGCCGCGCAAGGAGGACGTCCATGGCGGTGACGCCGATCCGTGCCACGGCGACGCCCCTGCAATCGGCAATGAGCCCCGCGGCCTGTTCGAGCAGACCATCGGCGTGTTCGCCTCCCGCGCAGGCAGGTTGATTGAGCCTGTCCTCCAGGTGCTCCCACCCGCCGTCGGCCAGCCGGTAGATGGCGAAGCGGTCGGCGCGCCCGAAGTGCAGGTCCACCGACGTTCCATCACTGGTTGCCAAGGCCACTCTCAGTTCCACGCCGCACCTCCGTTTCCGATCCGGAAAATAAAAAAGGCCAAGGTGGCAACTCCGTACGGAATCGCGAACCTTGGCCTCCAGTTTGTCTGGTCAACCAGTTGTATGTGGGGTGGAAGAGCACCTATGGGAGCTATTCCAAAATGTTGGGGCCGATCATAGCGCCTGTGAAGGCACAAGTCAAGTATGTTTCTAGTTAGCCCATAACTTTTATAGACTAATACTATTCCGCAAGAGAACAGGCGTCAGATCTGGTAGTCATCCACGAACACCCGCATCTTGCGCGGCCGCGCGAAGACCTGCTCGCCGATGGTGAGCTGCAGCCGTTCAGCCTCTTCCCGGGTCAGATCGACCTCGATGGTGCGGTTGCCGTCGGGGAGTAACAGGTCCACCCGGACCAGGGGACCGACGGAGAGGAGGTAGCGCACCTCGGCCTTGATGGCGCCCGGGTCGCCCGCCTGTCGCTCGATGGCGATGTCGTGCGAGCGGACGTAGCCGACCGCGGGTGCGTCGTGGGCCGAAGCGTTTTCCGGCGACGACAGGTTGAGCCCCCCCATCTGCGCCGTCCCCTCGTGCACCCGCCCCTGGAACAGGTTGACGTTGCCCAGGAAGTCGTAGACAAACGGCGTGGCCGGGTGGTCGTAGACCTCGGACGGCGTCCCCTGCTGCTCGATGCGCCCGTTGTTCATGACCACGATGCGGTCGGCGACTTCGAGCGCCTCCTCCTGGTCGTGGGTCACGAAGACGCTGGTGACGTGGATCTCGTCGTGCAGGCGCCTGAGCCAGCGGCGCAGCTCGAGCCTCACCTTGGCATCCAGGGCCCCGAACGGCTCGTCCAGGAGGAGCACCTGAGGCTCCACGGCGAGGGCCCGGGCCAGCGCCACGCGCTGCCGCTGTCCGCCGGAGAGCTGAGCGGGATAGCGGTCGGCAAGGTTTTCCAACTGGATCAGATGGAGCAGTTTGTTGACCTTGTCACGGATTTCCTGCTTGCCGGGGCGAATCTTCTTGGGCTTCACCGTGAGGCCGAAGGCGATGTTGTCGAACACGGTCATGTGCCGGAACAGGGCGTAGTGCTGGAACACGAAACCGACCTGGCGCTCCTGCACCTGGCGCTTGGTGGCCTCTTCGCCGTCGAAGAGGATCCTGCCGCTGTCGGGCGCCTCCAGTCCGGCGATGATGCGCAAAAGAGACGTTTTCCCGGAGCCGGACGGCCCGAGCAGCGCCACCAGTTCCCCGGAAGGAACCTTCAGGCTCACGTTGTCCAGGGCGGTGAACCCGCCAAATGTCTTGCTGATCCCTTCGATATCGATGCTCATGGCTCTACCTTTCTTTTCCCGCGACTGAAATCGACTGCTGCAGCTTCCACTCGGACACTGTCTTGATGGCGAGGGTCACCAGGGCAAGCAGGGCCAGCAGGGAGGCGACAGCGAAGGCCGCCGCGTAGTTGTACTCGTTGTAAAGGATCTCCACCTGGAGCGGGATGGTGTTGGTCGAGCCGCGCACGTGACCGGATACGACCGAGACCGCGCCGAACTCCCCCATCGCCCTCGCGTTGCACAGGATCACGCCGTAGAGGATGCCCCACTTGATGTTGGGGAAGGTGACCCGGAAGAAGGTCTGCAGGCCGCTTGCCCCCAAGGTCAAGGCCGCTTCCTCCTCCTCGCGCCCCTGCGACTCCATGAGCGGGATCAACTCCCGGGCTATGAAGGGGAAGGTGACGAACACCGTGGCGAGAACTATGCCCGGAACCGCGAAAATGATCTTGATGTCGTGCGCCTGCAGCCAGGGGCCGAGCCATCCCTGCAGGCCGAAGATCAGCACGTAAATGAGACCCGACACCACGGGAGAGACCGAAAAAGGGAGGTCGATCAGCGTGATCAGGAAACTCTTGCCGCGAAAGCTGAACTTGGCGATGGCCCACGAGGCGACGATACCGAAGAAGAGGTTCAGCGGGACGCAGACCGCCGCCGTGATCAGGGTGAGGCGGATCGCCGAGATGGTGTCCGGTTCCTTGAGCGCTTCGAGGTAGGCCTCCCACCCCTTGTCGAGGGCCTGCACGAAGACCGCGGCCAGCGGCATCAGGAGAAAGAGCGCCAGGAACGCGAGCGCCGCGGTAATCAGCAGGTAACGCACCCACGCCGGTTCCGTGATCGCGCCCTTCCCTTCCGATCTCTGGGTCAACTTACCTGCCTGCATCGTCGCTTCCTCCCGGGTTATGGTCCCTATTCAGCAAAACGCCTGCTCCACTTCTGCAAGAGGTTGATGCACAAGAGCATGAGAAAGGAGACCACCAGCATGACCGTGGCGATGGCGGTGGCCCCTGCGTAGTCGTACTGCTCCAGCTTGGTGATGATGAGCAGCGGCGTGATTTCGGAAACCATCGGCATGTTGCCGGCGATGAAGATGATGGAGCCGTACTCGCCGACGGCGCGGGCGAAAGCCAGGGCGAAGCCGGTCAGGATCGCGGGGAGCATGGTGGGCAAAAGCACCCGGCGAAAGGTCTGCCACCGGTTGGCCCCGAGGCAGGAAGCGGCCTCCTCGATCTCCTGGTCCAGCTCCTCCAGGACCGGCTGAACCGTCCGCACCACAAAGGGGAGGCCGATGAAGACCATGGCGACGGCGATGCCAAGCGGCGTAAAGGCGACCTTGATGCCGTGCGGCTCCAGGTAACGCCCGAGCCAGCCGTTCTGGGAGTAGATGCTGGCCAAGGTAATGCCGGCGACTGCGGTCGGCAGCGCGAACGGGAGGTCCACCAGGGCGTCGATCAGCTTTTTGCCCGTGAAACGGTAGCGCACCAGCACCCACGCCACCAGGACGCCGAAGAAGGCGTTGATGACCGCCGCCGCGAGCGACGCGCCGAAGGTGACGCGGTAGGAGGCGAGCACGCGCGGAGCGGTGACCGCCGCGACGAATCCGTCCCAGCTGAGGGTGGCGGTCTTGAAGAAGAGCGCGGAAAGGGGGATGAGCACGATAAGGCTCAGGTAAAAGATGGTGTAACCAAGCGCCGGAGTGAATCCGGGTAAGACATTATTTTTGCCGCCGGACCGAGCCATGGGTCCCCCCTGTAGTACAACCGCCAATACCTACCCGCTTCCCAAAGGGACAGTCACGCTGCGCCCTCGGATAGCACTATAAGTCCATCGAATTGGTGGGTTGATTTTTACCACTCAGGGTTTTCGTTGTCAATAGAAAAATCTACCTAATCGGTATGGTAATAGGACGAGTATTCATCGGCAGCCAGGTAAACAAACCAGACACCCAGTTACGCAAAGCCGGACTGTCCCCCCTCCTATGCCGCGCTCCCCTCCGCCCAGAGCGACTGATCCAGGGGCCAGCGTCCATAGGTTCTGGCCGCGGCGACCAGGGCGTCGATGTTGGCGGGCGGGGTGTCGATGGGAAGGCCGCACCCCAAGCCGAGAATGTACCCCTTCGGGTTGTCCCACCCTTTGGCGAGACATTCCCTGGCGTTACGGGTGACGTCATCCGGAGTGCCGAGGTACATGGCGGCGGTGGGCCGGATGTTGCCCAGAAGCGCCACCCGCTCCCCGACCTGGTGCTTGGCCTCGGCGAGATCGACCGCGTCGTCGAGACTCAAGACCGAGGCGCCGGTGTCGGTCATCTCCTGCCAGATCTTCGTGGTGTTGCCGCAGATGTGGAGGGACGGGGCGGCACCGCATTCCTGCTTTATGGCGGTGCACACCTCCTTCAAGTAGGGGAGCGCGAACTCCTTGAAAAGCGCCGACGATATCATGGTCCCGGAGGCGGTCGGATCGGCGAGACCGATCCGCGCCCCCCGCTCCAGCGCCGCCTTGGCGAAGCGGATGATGCTCGCGGTGGAGTGTTGCAGCAGGCGGTGGGCGAAGGCCGGGTTCTTGCGCAGGTCCCGCAGGAAAGGCTCCGTGCCGCGGATGCCGGCGGCGGTGGTGAAGGGACCGGCGCAGGTCATGCCCAGCGGCACCCGGTCGCCGATCTCCTTGAGCACCAACGTCGCCGCCTCGAGAAAGAGCGGCAGCCGCCCGTCACGCTCCGGGTCGGGGATACGCAGCGTGTCGAGCACCGACTCGTGAACCACGACGTTCTCCGCGATATAGGGCGTGCTGTCCGGAAAGGCGACCTTGCTTCCTATCGCCTCGGCCACGCCGGTAAGCCCTGGGCCGGTGTTGACGTTGTCCGCGCCGTAACGGCGCCAGGCGGCGATCTGCCCCTTGGCGAGCAACCGGGCGGAATTGTTGTACTCCCCAACGGTCACGCCGATGACGCGCGCGGCATGATCGCTGATCAGGAGGTTGACCGGTATCCGGTCGAAAGGCTTGCCGGTCAGCGCCGCGACGGTGCGCTCTTTCGACGACATGGTTTCCGCGAAGGTGTCACTCATTTGCCCCACCTCTGCACGCAGCCGCAGGAACCGCTCCGGGGCCGACATCCTGTCACAGCTGCGATCTCCTGGTCGAGCAACTTGTGCCGCTTCCCGTACGCCCTTAAGGCGCTGTCGATGGACCCCTTTACGGTGAACGACTTGATGCCGCGCCCGGCCAGGCTCCCAGCGGCATGTGGTCCGATTTGGCTCACGAGGACCACGTTTACGTCCGCCAGCTGTTCCACGGTCGTCTCGGCCGTGTGGACGCGAGCGTTGTCACGAGGGGCATTTGCGATCGGCCGAACTTCGAGCAGCTCATAGCAGCCGTCCTCCTCAACCCGGTACAGGCGGAACTCGCGTGCCTGCCCGAAATGTTCGTTGATGGTAAGACCATCTGTCGTAGCAACCGCCACCTTCACCATTGTCCGCTCCTTCTGACGTCATCCTTCACTGCCGCTTTACTATCCGCGCAGCCGCCGATGAGTCCGATGGCGTCGGCGCGGCACTGCTGGCAGCCGCGAAACTGCGCGATGGTGCCTTCGTTGGCGCGGCGGACCTGCTCCAGTTGTTCCCCTGTCGGGCGAGGCACGTGGGCGAACGCCGCCTGCGGGATGATGGGCATCACGTTCATCAAAAAGGCTCCCGCCTCGCTCACCTTCTCGGCGATGAGCGGGATCTGCCCTTCGTTCACCCCCGGGATGAGCACCGTGTTCACCTTGACGACCATGCCCCGCTCCGCCGCGAGCCGCATCCCCTCGAATTGGTTGCGGATAAGGATCCCGGCCCCTTCCCTGCCCGTCGTGACGCGGCCACGGTAGCAGACCTGGCGGTAAATGCGCGCCCCCACCTCGGGGTCCACGGCATTGATGGTGACGGTAAGGCTGTGCAGGTTGATGTCTGCGAGCTCCCCGATCCGGTCAGGGAGCACCAGCCCATTGCTGCTCAGACAGAAGAGCAACTCCGGAAACTCCCGCTGGACCAGCCTGAAGGTCTCAAAGGTCTCCTCGTTGGCCAAGGGGTCACCGGGCCCGGCGATGCCGATCACCTTGATGATGGGGCCGTAGTCGCTGCGGGCCATAACGTCCCGCACCTGTGCCAGCGCCTCCGTCGGGGTGAGCAGCCTGCTGGTCACACCGGGGCGCGTCTCGTGGGCACAGTCATGCCTGCGGTCGCAGTAGCCGCAGGTGATATTGCACCGCGGCGCCACGGCGAGATGGATCCGTCCGTTCTTGTGCCGGTTTCCGCCAAAACAGGGATGCCCCTGGGCCACCCTTTCCCTGGTCCTTGAACTTGCCATGCCCCCTCCCTTCGCTGCCGTCGCCTGTGCCGTTCTATATGCTGGCACCGCTGCTTCTCACCTCGCCGGTCTCGATGGCCAGCAGGGTGTCGGCCCACTTGAGGGCCCACTCGTGCAGTTGCTTGTCGTTGAGCGGCGTGGGCACCTTGGAATCGTTATGGTTGTAGATCCGCTCGGCGAGAGCTCGGTACACCTTGGCCTGCTCCGAATCCGGAAAGGCCTCGATGGTCGTTTTGCCCTGCAGCTCGGATTGGGTCACCGTAACCGACCGGGGAACGTACTCGACCACCTGGGTCTGGGTGACCTCCACGAAGTCGTCGACGATCGCCTTGTGATAGTCCGAGTTCATGGAGTTGGCAATGACGCCGCCCAGGAGTGCGCCCCCGTTGTTGGAATACTTCTGGATCCCCTTGAACAGGTTATTGGCCGCGTAAATCGCCATGAAGTCCGAAGAAGAGACCGTGAAGACATGGTCGGCGATACCCTCGCGCACCGGCACCGCGAAGCCGCCGCAGACCACGTCGCCCAGAACGTCATAGACCACGATGTCGAGGTCGAGCTCCTCGAAGACGCGCAGCTGTTTCAACAGCTCAACCGAGGTGATGATGCCGCGCCCCGCGCACCCGACCCCCGGGGCGGGTCCGCCCGCCTCGACGCAGTAGATGCCGCCGAAGCCGCGAAAGATGACCTCGTCCACCTTCACGTTCTTTTTCTCGCGCAGGGTGTCGAGGATGGTCGGGATGTAGCCGCCGCCGCGCAGGGTGGTGGTGGAGTCGCTTTTGGGGTCGCAGCCGATCTGCATTACCTTAAGGCCGGAGGCGGCGAGGGCCGCGCTGATGTTGGAGGTGGTGGTGGATTTGCCGATGCCACCCTTGCCGTAGATGGCGATGGTTTTCACTTTCTTGCCGGACATGTCTTTAGCTCCTTTTTCAATATATGCTGAACCTGCCCCGCGGCCAGCGCCTGCGGGTTGTCGCTTTGTTGCCGGGTACTTCAGCTGCTCAGATCCCCAGACCGCCATGCACTACCCCGGTCTCGAGTTCGGCGATGATGTCCCCCCAGTTGGTCGCCCACCGTTTCAAGGCATCCTCCTCCAACGGCCTGGGACGGCGCTGCGCCCCACCCTCGGTCAACGTCCGCGCCAGCTTGCGATAGGCATAGCTGACGTGCGAGAAGGGTGCGGATTGCAGCAAGGTCTGACTGTAGAAGTCGCTCACCGACACCATGATCGAGTGCGGCAAGGCCGCCGTGACCGAAGCCCCGGTTTGCCCGGCGAAATCGGAGACGATCGCCTCGTGCAGGGGCCCCGAGAGGTTGTTCGCCACCACCCCGCCCAGCCGGGTGTCCGCGGCGGCGACCGTGTTGAGCCAGGCGAAAAGCCCGTTCAACACATGAAGTGAGCAGCGGTCGGCGGAGGTGACGGCCAGCACTACCCCGCCCCCGTCGACGCCGGCGGGAAGCCTGAACCCGGGGCCGGGCTCCCAAGGGAGGTCGTGCAGCACGTACTCAGGCTGGTAGGCCGCCACCAGGGGATGAGCTGCCAGAGCCACTTCCGCCGCTTCCTTGCCCGCGGTTACCGTGGTGCCCGCTTCGAGACAGAGGGCACCACGATAGCCGCGGGCGTAAAGCGGCGTGTCATCTCCCTGCGGCCAACCTGGGAGCCGCGCGAAGTTGTTTCCCCCGCTCAGGTTGCGCGCGGAACTTCTGTGGTTGTCGTAACCGATGAGCAGAACTCTGTGTCCCGCCTCGGCCAGCGCGGCGCCCAGGTTGGCGGCGACCATGGACTTGCCGACGCCGCTTTTCCCGGTGATGACGAAATGTTTTCCTGCCATACGGGCCTCCTTTCATGCCCCGGCGCCAACAAAAAAGGCCAGGGCATAACCGTGCATCCGGTTACGACCTGGCCTCCAGTTTGTCTGGTCAGCTGTAGGTGTATGTCGGTATTGAGGCGTGGCAGTCCCGTCTACGAACCGCCGCCTTCATGCTCTCTTTCTACTGGATCCTGATCTTCTCGCTCTTGTCGAGTTGAATCACCTTGCCGTCCTGAATCACCAAGGTCACGGTGCCGAAGCGGATCTCCTTGAGAGCCATGCGGAGCCTCTGTTCAAGCTCCTCGCTCAATTTGCCGGGCTGTTCGGTTGTCGCGGCCATGTTCCCTCCAGAACGTGATGGTATCTGCGCCAGGTTACTTGGCGGAGTAGATCTGATCAAAGACGCCGCCATCGGCGAAGTGGGTCTTCTGGGCCTTGCGCCAGCCGCCGAAGGTGTCGTCGATGGTGACCAGCTTCACTTTCGGGAACACCTTGGCGTACTTGGCCGCTACCTTCTTGTCGCGCGGGCGATAGTAGTGCTTGGCGGCGATCTCCTGTCCTTCCGACGAGTAGAGGTATTTCAGGTACTCCTCGGCCAGCTTGCGGGTTCCCTTCTTGTCGACCACCTTGTCCACCACGGTTACCGGCGGCTCTGCCAGGATGCTCACCGACGGCACCACGATCTCGAACTTGTCGCGGCCCAACTCGTTCACTGCCAGGAAGGCCTCATTCTCCCAGGCGAGGAGCACGTCCCCCTGCCCGCGCTGCACGAAGGTGGTGGTGGCGCCGCGGGCACCGGAGTCAAGGACCGGCACATGCTTGAACAGCTCGTTGACGAACTGTTTCGCCTTAGCCTCGTTACCCCCCTTCTGCTTCAGCGCGTAGGCCCAGGCCGCCAGGTAATTCCAGCGTGCGCCACCGGAGGTCTTGGGGTTCGGCGTGATCACGGCGACACCCGGCTTCACCAGGTCGTTCCAGTCTTTTATATGCTTGGGGTTCCCCTTGCGCACCAGGAACACGATGGTCGAAGTGTAGGGAGAGCTGTTGTTGGGGAGTCTCTTCTGCCAGTCGGCCGGGATGAGCTTCGCCTTGTCGCCGATCTCGTCGATGTCGTAGGCGAGAGCCAGGGTCACCACGTCGGCCTCGAGCCCGTCGATCACCGCCCTCGCCTGCTTACCCGAGCCACCGTGGGACTGTTTGAAGGTAACGTTCTGGTGCCCTTTTTTCGCAAAGGCCTTATTGAAGTCCTGGTACAGCTCGCGAGTCGGGTCGTACGAGACGTTGAGGAACTCCTGCGCTGCAAAAGCGCTGAGGGGAAGTGCCGCGGTGAGCAGCGTGACAAGAGCGATGCGGATGAATTTGTTCATGGTCGTTCTCCTTTTCCTGTTTAGTCTACAGATTTGGTAGATTTTTGAGATAAAAAAAAGCGCTGCTGGTTTAGATACAAAAATCGATGACGTTGTTTTCGGAGCGTTCGGCGTGGTCGATGCGGTCCAGCACGTCAGCCAGGGTCGTATTGTCCAGGATCTGGGCGATGGCGTCGCGCACATCCTTCATGACCAACCGAATGCCGCAGGTGTACTCGTTGCCGCACTCGGTGCACTCCGCGTAGGCGGTTTCGCTGACGCAGGGCACCGGCGCCAGAGGTCCTTCCATGACGCGGATCGCCTGTCCCATCGTAATAAGTTTGGGTGAACGGCCCAGGTAGTAGCCGCCCCCCTTCCCTTTCCGGCTCTGCAGGATACCGCTGTTTTTCAGAGCAAGCAGTATCGCTTCCAGGAACTTCTTGGGGATATTCTCGTCACGCGCCAGGTCCGCAATCAGGATCGGTCCCTGTTCGTTCTGACGTGCGAGGTAGATGAGAGCTTTGAGCCCGTATTTCGTTTTCTTCGATATCATAATTTACTCGATAGCTTTTGTAGACTTGTATATAACCCTACCGCTGCTGCCTGTCAACACATTTTCTCATCTCCATTAGCGTGGCCAGACAGGGATTGCACTTTTGCCAGCCTGACCCGAGACTCCCCCATCGGTATGCCCTGTAGGGGCGAATAATCATTCGCCCGTTTTCCGTGCACGTGACCTGTCTTCGCAATAGAGGACACGTTAAAAACCCTTATGCTGCCATCTTAAACTCCTGCTGTTCGAACT
>NZ_JAEMHK010000018.1 GCF_016458235.1 Geomonas propionica
GACCTTCGCACTTTGGGTGATGACCTTCGCACTTTGGGTGATGACCTTCGCACTTTGGGTGATGACCTTCGCACTTTAGGTGGTGACCTTCGCACTTTAGGTGGTGACCTTCGCACTTTAGGTGGTGACCTTCGCACTTTAGGTGATGACCTTCGCACTTTGGGTGGTGACCTTCGCACTTTAGGTGGAGACCTTCGCACTTTGGGTGAAGGGCTTCGCACTTCAGGTGATGGTCATCAACACATAACGGCAAAAGTTCTAGGGAGATGTGCGGGTCATGCGGAAACCGAGCTTGGAAGATCACCGGTGGCCATGCGGCGGAGGTGGGTGATGTCCCTAAGCGGCGGCGTCCCGAAGAGGCGGCTGTACTCCCGGCTGAACTGCGAGGCGCTCTCGTAGCCGACATTGAAAGCGGCGGTGGTCGCGTCCAGGCGCTCGGTCAGCATCAGGCGCCGGGCCTCGTTCAGGCGCAGCATCTTCTGGTACTGCAGCGGACTCATCGCCGTCAGGGTCCGGAAGTGGTGGTGAAAGGTGGAAGTGCTCATGTTGACCTTGGTCGCCAACTCGTCGATGCGCAGCGGGTTGGCGAAGTTGCCCTTGAGCCAGTCGATCGCCCGGGCGATCTGCTGGCTCTGGCTTCCCGCCGAAGCAATCTGCCGCAGGCGCGCCCCCTGGTCGCCCACCAGCAGCCGGTAGATGATCTCACGCTGGATCATCGGCGCAAGGATGGCGACATCCTTCTCCTCGTCAATCAGGTCGAGCAGGCGCTGGAAGGCGCTGATGAGCGGCAGAGTCACCTCGCCGACAGCCATGCCGCAACCGGATTGCTGGGTGCGAGACTGGGGCAGGTTGCTGTCCAGCATGAGTTGCGCGACCTCGCGCAGGTCGAGCATCAGCCGCAGCCCAAGATACGGCTTTTCAGGGCTCGCCTCGATGATCTGCACCACCGTGGGCAAGTGCACCGATGTGATCAGGAAGTGATTGGCGTCATAGATCAGGGTTTCATCACCGAGCTGAATGCGCTTGGCTCCCTGGGCAACCAGGCAAACACTCGGCTCGTAGATGCCACTCATCGGCTCGGTGACTTCTTCCCTTCTGAACAGCGACAACCCGGGGACCGGCGTATCGAAGATCTCCGCTTGTTCGGTCCATCGGGCAACGCTCCGCTTCAAACTTTCAATCGCTTCTTCCATTGCGTCAGCCTCCAACCATCAGCTCAAACGGCTGTTTTAACAACTCTTTGAACAGATCCATCCTAGCCAAGCTCCGCCTGTTTTACAACTTTTTTTGAATCATCCGGAGGATCAGGCAAAAATCAGACAGGATCGGTCTACCCCCCTTTCCTCTTTAAGCGCTAGGATCTGATCATCGCAAAGGGACACGCGATCATGCCCCGCGCTGGAGCATGGCGCACGATGCGATAGAATTTGCCGGAACGTCTTCTGTCATAGCATCGGTCCCTACGGCATCAACTACTACACAATGACTCAAAGGAGACCACAATGCAAAAGCGCAAACTGGGGAGAAGCGGGCTGGAAGTTTCCGCCCTGGGTTTAGGCTGCATGGGGATGAGCTTCTCGTACGGCCCCCCAAAGGATAAGCAGGAGATGATCGCCTTGCTGCGAACGGCGGTGGAGCGCGGCGTTACCTTCTTCGATACCGCTGAAGTCTACGGCCCGTTCATCAACGAGGAACTGGTCGGCGAGGCGCTCGCGCCACTGAGAGACAAGGTGGTAATCGCGACCAAGTTTGGCTTCGACATCGCCCCTGGCAAGGACCCCAGGGGCATGAAAGGCGCGACTCCGGCATTGAACAGCCGGCCGGAGCACATCCGCGAAGTCGCCGAGGCCTCTCTGAAGCGGCTCAAAACCGACGTCATCGACCTCTTCTACCAGCACAGGGTCGATCCCGACGTGCCGATCGAAGAGGTGGCGGGAGCGGTGAAGCAGTTGATCCAGGAGGGTAAGGTAAAGCACTTCGGCCTCTCCGAGGCGGGCGTGCAGACCATCCGCCGCGCCCATGCAGTGCAGCCGGTCGCCGCGTTGCAGAACGAATACTCGCTGTGGTGGCGCCGTCCCGAGGCGGAGATCCTCCCCACGCTGGAGGAACTCGGCATCGGCCTGGTCGCTTACAGCCCGCTCGGTAAAGGCTTCCTGACCGGGAAGATCGACGCCAGCACCACCTTCGACAGCACCGACTTCCGCACCACCCTTCCCCGCTTCACTCCTGAGGCGCGGCAGGCGAACCAGGCCCTGGTGGACCTCTTGGGGGAGATCGCGGCGCAGAAAAAAGCGACGCCCGCGCAGATCGCCTTGGCCTGGCTGCTGGCGCAAAAGCCGTGGATCGTACCGATCCCGGGAACAACCAAACTGGAGCGCCTGGACGAAAACAACGGCGCCGTCGACATCAACCTGAGCGCGGACGACCTGCGCCAAATCGAGTCCGCCGCCGCGAAGATTCACGTGGAGGGGGGCCGCTACCCCGAGATGCTGGAAAAGCTCACCAACAGGTAACAAGGAACAGGAGGATCAACCATGTATAAGGCAAAAGCATATTCCGCCGCCAGCGCGACCGCCCCGCTGGCATCGACCACCATCCAGCGCCGTGAGCCGACCGACCGCGACGTCCAGATCGAAATCCTTTTCTGCGGCATCTGCCACTCCGACCTGCACACCGTGCGCGACGAGTGGAACAGCGTCATGCCGACGATGTTCCCCTGCGTGCCCGGACACGAGATCGTGGGACGGGTCACCAAGGTCGGTTCGGCGGTAATCAAGTTCAAGGCGGGGGACCTGGCCGGCGTCGGCTGCCTGGTCGATTCCGATCACAGCTGCCCCAGTTGCGAGGCCAACCTGGAACAGTTCTGCACCAACGCGACCTTCACCTACAACTCGCCTGACAAGCACCTGGGCGGGGTCACCTTCGGCGGTTACTCGGACAGCATCGTGGTCGACGAGCACTTCGTGCTGCGCGTTCCCACTAACCTGAACCTGGCCGGCGTCGCGCCGCTGCTTTGCGCCGGGATCACCACCTACTCCCCGATCCACCGCTGGGGCGACATCAAGGGTAAAAAGGTCGGTATCGTCGGTCTAGGTGGCCTCGGACACATGGGGGTCAAGTTCGCCAAGGCGTTCGGCGCCCACGTCGTCGTCTTCACCACCTCGCCCGGCAAGAAAGATGATGCCCTGCGCCTGGGCGCCGACGAGGTCATCATCTCCAAGGACGCCGAGCAGATGAAGCAACATGCGGGGACCTTCAACTTCATCCTCGACACCATCGCCGCTGATCACGACCTCAACGCCTATATCCAGATGCTGGGTCTGGAGGGGAACATCACCCTGGTCGGCGCACCGGACAAACCGCTCGCTCTCTCCTCCTTCGCGCTCCTCTTCGGCCGGCGCAGCGTCTCCGGCTCCCTCATCGGCGGACTCGCCGAGACCCAGGAGATGCTTGATTTCTGCGGAAAAAACAACATCACCTCCGACGTGGAAGTGATTCCGATCCAGAAGGTGAACGAGGCCTACGAGAGGCTGGTCAAGTCGGACGTGAAGTACCGCTTCTCGATCGACATGGCCTCCTTGAAAGCGGAGTAAAACAATGCACTTCCCCCTCCCCTTGCGGGAGGGGGGAAACGCCACCACGAGCAAAAATGAACCTGAAGCGAACGACCATCGCGGCAATCATCATCGGAGGCTTGACAGTCATGGCAGTACGCAGCGGCGGCGAAGTTGCCCGGGAAGGATCAACGGAAGCCGCGAAAAAATCAGCAGGAGAAGTGATGACGACCGGAGGAGTACTGAAGTCAGCCCAAGTGATGTGGAATTTCTTCTTCAACAAGCCGACCGACACCCGCCCCACCGGCAACATCCCGATCCACAAGATGACCCGCGATGAGTTGCTCGCCGCACCCGACAACACTGCCTTCAGGATCGGGCACTCCACCGTGCTCCTCAAGCTACAAGACAACTTCTGGCTCACGGATCCGATGTTTTCGGAGCGGGCTTCACCGGTACAGTGGGCAGGTCCGCAGAGGTTCCACCAGCCGCCGATTACCATCGAGGAGTTACCTCCCATCAAGGCGGTAATCATATCCCATGATCACTACGACCACCTGGACCGGGATTCCATAATGAAGTTGTCGGCCAAGACTGAGCATTTCCTGGTGCCGGTCGGGGTAGGTGACATCATAACCGGTTGGGGCGTCCCCTCCGCGAAGGTACGGCAGCTGAACTGGTGGCAGTCGACGCAGGTGGACGAGGTCCGCGTGGTGGCAACGCCGTGCAGGCACTTCTCAGGCCGCGGCCTGTTCGGAAAGAACCAGACACTCCAGAACTCCTGGACCATCCTCGCTCCCGGGTTCCGGATCTTTTTCAGCGGGGACTCCGGCTACTTCCAGGGTTTCAAGAGGATCGGCGAGCAGTACGGCCCGTTTGACCTGACCCTACTCGAGGCGGGAGCGTACAACATGAACTGGGCCGGCGTGCACATGATGCCGGAAGAAACGGTCCAGGCGCACGTCGACCTGAAGGGAAAAAGGATGCTGCCCATCCATAACGGCACCTTCGACCTTTCCATGCACGCATGGCGCGAGCCGTTCGACAAAATGCTGGCGCTGGCGCGGGCGCGAAACGTCGAGGTGGCCCTGCCCGTTATCGGTGAACCGGTCTCCCCATCAGAAACCGCGCAAGACGGGCCATGGTGGGCATCGGTAGATGAGGTCCGTACAGCAACTCCTGCAGGGATCAGGGAAGGAGCAAAACCATTGGTGGGCATCTGAGAAGGTTTAGGAGGCTGATATGACGAGGAACCACGAGGGTACGCGGCAGCACGATGCGGCATTCTCACGCCGGCAATTCCTGAAGGGAATCAGTGTTGGTGGCGGCGCGCTGGTGCTGTTCGGGCAGTTCGGGATCCACTCGGCAGCGTGGGCGCTGTCGGGCGAACCGACCCTGAAGATGGTCGTGGTGGATTACAACAAGTGCACGGGATGCCGGACCTGCGAGACGGCGTGCTCATCGCGCAACAGGCCAGCAGCGGTCGCGGGCAAGGATCTGCCGGGACTGGGCAATCCCCACTTCGCCAACATCAAGGTCCACAACTTCAACCCGGACGTGGACGTCCCCAACATCTGCGCCATGTGCGCCGACACTCCTTGCGCCAAAGCGTGCCCGGTGCCCCCCGATGCAAAGACGGGCCGGCGCGCCTTCTACCGGGACGACGTGAGTCACACCATGCACAACGATATTAGCCGCTGCATCGGCTGCGGCAGTTGCGCCAAGGCCTGCGCCTCGCTGCGCACCGGCGTTATCCGCCCCAACCCGGAGACGGGGAAACCGGAGCACATGTGCACGCTGTGCGGGGGCGATCCGCAGTGCGTCAAGTGTTGCCCCTTCGGGGCGCTGTCCCTTGTCGAGGTGCGGCGCGACAGGAAGTTCTATGGCCTCGGGCCGGAAAAGATAGCGGCTGAACTGGCCAGCAACTGGTACGGGACGGCAACGTTGGGAGGTGTGAAATGAGTGGCAAGCCGGGATACCACGGCAGGATACTTGAAATAGATTTGAGCTCCGGGAAGTCCAGGACGGTAGCCGTCCCTCCCGAGGACCTGGACAAGTTCGTTGGGGGACAGGGACTGGGCATGAAGCTACTCTGGGACCGGCTGAAAAAGCCTGGAGTCGACGCGCTCTCCCCGGAGAACCCGCTCATGTTCATACCGGGACCCTTTTCGGGACTTCCCGTCCCCTCTTCGTCCCGGACCTGCGTGGTAACAAAATCCCCCATCACGGCTCCGCTCAAATCTGACCATCACCATGCCTCCACCGTCACCTACTCCAACATGGGGGGCTTCTTCGGCCCGGAGATCAGGTTCGCGGGCTACGACGGCCTGGTGGTTATCGGCAAGGCCAGGGATTTCTCCTACATCGTCATCGACAATGACAAGGTGACCATCCGGGACGCCAGGAAGTTCAAGGGAATGCGGACCGATGCCTTCGACAAAGCCTTCCTGGAAGAACTGGGCGACCGGAACTACAAGACGGTGTACATCGGCCCCGCCGGCGAAAACCTGGTCCCCTACTCCAGCATCATCCACACGGCAGGAAGGGCCGCCGGGCGCGGGGGATCCGGCTGCGTCATGGGCTCCAAGAACCTGAAAGCGATCGCGGTTAAAGGTTCAGGTCAGCCGGGCGTTGCCAATCACGAGCGGTTTCTCACCGCGCTGGAAAAGGCCCGGCGCGCGCTCTACGGCACCTCGTACGCCAAGTCATGGGCGGAACAGGGGACGGCTAGGGCCATCGTCGGCAACAGTAACGCCGGGACCGAGTCGGTGCGCAACTACCGCGAGGGGACCTTCACCGAGGCGGACAAGATCGGCGGCGACGCCGCACGGCGTGATGTCTGGGTGAGGGACTTCGCCTGCTACTGCTGCCCGCTCGCCTGCAAGAAGAGCGGCGTCACCAAGGGGAAATACGGCGGCGTGGTGCATGACGGCCCCGAGTACGAAACCGGCGTCATGCTCGGCTCCAACCTGATGATCTCCGACATGCCCGGCCTGTTGAGGGCTATCTACAACATCGACGACCTGGGCTTGGACCAGATCTCCACCGGTAATGTGATCGGCTTTTTGATGGAGGCCTACGAGAAGGGGATGATCGATCGGAAGTTCCTGGACGGCATCGACCTCAAATGGGGGAGCGTGGACGCGACGCTGGCCATGATCGAGAAGATCGCCGCTAAGGACGGCGTGGGCGCTCTCGCCGCCCAGGGGGTAGCAACACTGTCCCGCCATATCGGACAGGGAAGCGAGAAATTCGCCATCCACGTGAAAGGACTGGAACTGGCGGCGCACAACATCCAGGGGAACCAGCCCAGGGCGCTCTCTTACGTGACGGCGTCGCGGGGTGCCTGCCACATGAGCGGCGACGACATCGCCATGCAGAACAGGCGCGCCATGCTGGATTCGACCGGGATGTGTTTCTTCCCGACCTTCGAGCCGGCGCTCGAACAGCCCATGCTTGAGCTCTTGAGCGCGATCACTGGCCACGAGTACGACAAGGCCGAGTTCGAAAAGGCAGGTGAACGGATCTTCAACCTGGAGAAAATGTTCAACTATCGGGAGGGCTTCCGCCGTAGTGACGACAAGCTGCCGAACCGTTTCTTCGAGGACGCCTTCACCATTGGCGCGAAGAAAGGTGCCGTGCTCGACCGGAAAAAGTTCGAGGAGATGCTGACCAAGTACTACCAGGACCGCGGCTGGGATCCCATCACCACCAAGCCGGGTGAGGTCAAGCTGAAGGAATTGGGACTGGAGTTTGTCTGACAGAAATAAGCCTTCCTTCTACACGCAGCAGTAGCACTTGAGCGCCCTCCCGCAAGGGGAGGGGGAAGTTGCCTCCCCTTGCGGGGCCAATAAGAGAACGCAGTGACGAGAGGATGTTTTTGATGACCAGTAAAAGCAACAAGGCAGGTTTTGGCGGGTGGAAGGTCCTCACCGTCTACTTCTCGCATTCGGGTAACACCCGGGAATGTGCACGACAGATAAACGAGAGGGTGGGGGGCGATCTGCTCGAATTGAAGACGCTACAGCCGTATCCCAAAGACTACAATACCGTCGTTGACCAGGCGAAGCGGGAGCTGCGGGCGGGGCATCGGCCGGAGTTGAAGACAAAAGGTCATGATGCCGCCGATTACGACGTCATATTCGTCGGTTCCCCAAACTGGTGGAATACCGTGGCGCCGCCGGTCATGACCTACCTTGCCGGACAGGACTTCAGCGACAAGGCGATCATACCGTTCATCACTCATGAGGGCACCGGCTTAGGGCAAAGCGCGAGGGACATAAGCGGGCTCTGCCCCGGCGCCACAGTCCTCGAAGGTATGGCGATTCGGGGCGGGGAGGTTCACAAGGCCGGGCAGAAACTGTCGGAATGGCTGCGCAAGTTGGGCGTGGCGGAGGCGGCATGACGAGCCGCACCACGGAGGATGCAATGACAAAACCCGAAGCAGCTTATAGCTGTCCACGAAGCACTGCACGAGAACTCGCGTCCTCCCCTTTGCGAAGGGGGGGGAACGCTAGGCCGCGTGTACCGCTAAAGCTAGTGATCAGCACTCTATTTGCCATCCCCCGCGAAGTCATAGCCCATCCCTGTAGCGGTCTGCCATGTACGAACTGCGCACGTAGGGGGCGCTCTCGACGTGGAGAAGACCGGCGGCGAGGGCCTGCTGCTTCAACCTGTCGAAGCGCTCCGGCTCGATAAACTGCTGCACCGGATAGTGCTGCCGACTGGGAGCGAGGTACTGACCCATACTGAGGTAACTGCACCCCGCTGCAACCAGATCATTAAACACATCGAAAAGTTCGTCCTCCTCCTCACCCAGCCCGAGCATCAATCCCGATTTCGTCTTCAACTCAGGTGCCAGCCGGTGCGCGTCGGCCAAAAGGCGCAAAGACCTTTGGTAGTCGGCGCCGGAACGGATGGCGTACAGCCTCGGCACCGTCTCCAGGTTGTGCCCCAGAATGTCAGGCTCGCTCGCCAGCACCCTCTTCAGCGCCTCAAGGTCCCCCTGGAAATCCGGGATCAGCAGTTCAATCTTCGTTGCCAGTGAGGCCCCGCGAATGGCGGCGACGGTCTCGGCATACTGCCCGGCACCACCGTCAGGGAGGTCGTCACGGGTGGGGCTGGTGATCACCACGTGCGAGAGCTTTAGGCGGCAGACGGCCTCGGCCACCGCCTGCGGCTCCCCCTGTTCGGGCGGCAGGGGCACTTCTTTGGAGACGGAGCAGAACGAGCACAGCCGCGTGCAGGCGCGCCCGAGGATCAGAAAGGTCGCCTGCCGCTGCCGGAAACATTCGGTGATGTTGGGGCAGCGGGCCTGCTGGCAGACGGTGTTCAGGTTGAGCTCTTTCAAAAGCCCTTCCATCTCCGCGTGTGCAGCCGGGTTTACCTTCTTTTGCAACCATTCCGGCTTGCGTAGAACTTCCATCTCACCCCCAAAAACTTGGCCAGCTTTTAACTCCGCCCCTCAAAGGTCCAGCTTGGGCAGCGGTATTTGTGCTCCTCGAGCTTCCCCGCCGTCACCATCTCCTGGTCCGTCGGCGACTCGGGCACCAAATCGACGCCCATCCGCTCCTGGAACGACTCGACCAGGAGTCGTTTCAGCTCATCCGGCTCGGGCGTTCGGTCCAGTTCCGACAAACTCACTGAACGCGCAGCGCCCGGCGCCGGCTCTTTCAGGTAGCGCAGCCCCTGCTGCACCCGGTTTTCCAGCGGGATAGATCCGTGCTGCAGGATGGCGCCAGAAAGGCGGCGCTGGGCGTTGCCGCCGATCTTGCGGTCGTCGATGACGACATCGAATTCCTCTTTGCCGGCGAAGCAGTAGGAGGTCCGCTCGCCCAGCCGCTCCTCGCCAGGGTTGCAGTCGACGGCGAAGCGGGCATCGAGGCCCAGGCGCTGGTAGGTGCCAAGCAGGAATCCGCACAGTTTGCGGAAGCCGTCCTTCACGCCGGTCCGGTCGCCCAGGTGTTCAGGTGCGCAGACCACGCTATAGGTCACCTCGGCGGCGTGGTAGATGATGCCGCCACCGGTCATGCGGCGCACCACCGGCACCCCCTCCTCGCGACAGAGGTCGAGCTTGAGCGCGGCGGCCGCGTCCTGGTAACGTCCCACCGAAAGTGTCGGCGGATTCCAACCGTACAGGCGCAGGATCGGCCGGGTGGGGTCCTTCTGGAAACAGTTGAGTAGCGCCTCGTCGAGCGCCATGTTGCCCGGTCCGTCCAAGGGCCCGGTGTCTATCAAACGCCACTTACACATCAAAACCTCTAAACCATTAGCCACGGAGGAAATCTGAGAAAATCTGAGAAAACCAAAAGACTTTAGGGGTACAGCAAACCTGACATACGGTGGCGCCCTTAGGCCGCAGAGCCTTCCCGCTAAGATCTTTAGCCTTTCTCAGGCTTTGGTCTTTCCTCAGATGTTCTCAGATTTTCTCCGCGGCCAATGGTTTTGTCTTTCTTATTGGTTTACTCGCAGCACACCTGCTGCATTCTCGCGGCCCGAGTCTCGTCGAGCCGCCCCACCGGCGTCGTCACCGGCGCCTGGTGCAGCCGCTCCGGATTCTCCTTGGCCATCCTGGCCGCCTCCAGCATCACCTCGATGAAAGCATCCATGGTCTGCTTGCTCTCGGTCTCGGTCGGCTCGATCATGATCGCCTCCTTGACGTTGAGCGGGAAGTACACGGTCGGCGGATGGAAGCCCCGGTCGATCAGGTACTTGGCGACGTCTATAGCATGCACGCCATGCTCCAGCTGGCGGCTCGCGGAGAAGACGCACTCGTGCATGCAGGTCTGGTCGAAGGGAAGCTCGTACTCTTCCTTCAACCGCGCCATCATGTAATTGGCGTTCAACACCGCCTGCTCGCTCACCTCAATGAGCCCCTCGCGCCCCAAAAGCGTAATGTAGGCGTAGGCACGGGCCATGATCCCGAAGTTGCCAAAGAAGTCGGAAACGCGGCCGATCCCCTCCGGATGGTCTTCCACTCCATAGCTGCCGTCCCCCCTGCGCACCACGCGCGGGGTGGGGAGGAAGCGCACCAAATCGCCACGCACGCCGATGGGGCCGCTGCCGGGACCGCCGCCGCCATGCGGCGTGCCGAAGGTCTTGTGCAGGTTGACGTGGATGACGTCGAAGCCGACGTCGCCGGGACGCACCTTGCCCAAGATCGCGTTCAGGTTGGCGCCGTCGTAGTAGGTAAGCGCGCCCCCCTCGTGAGCGATGGCGCAGATCTCGGCGATGTGCGGGTTGAAAAGCCCCAGGGTGTTGGGGCAGGTCAGCATCACCGCCGCAACCTCGTCGCTCATCGCCTGCCGGAACAGGTCGAGGTCCATGTCGCCGTAGGGGGCGGTCGGGATGGTGACGATCTCGTAGCCGGCCATGGCGGCGCTGGCCGGGTTGGTGCCGTGCGAGGAGTCCGGCACGATCACGTACTTTCGCTTCTGGTCCCCGCGCGCCTTGTGATAGGCGGCGATCACCATGATGCCGGTCATCTCGCCGTGGGCGCCGGCTAAAGGCTGGGTGGTCACCTCTTCCATGCCGGTGATCTCGGCCAACTGGCGCTCCAGCTCGTACACGATGGCCAGCGGTCCCTGCACCAGCTTGTCGCCGCCCGGGAGCAGCGCGAGCATGGGATGACAGGAGGCGAAGAGCCCGCCGGCGTTCTCGGTCACCTTGGTGTTGTACTTCATGGTGCAGGAGCCCAGCGGATAGAAGTTGGTATCCACCGAGAAGTTCCTGCGGGAAAGGTTGGTGTAATGCCGTACCAGGTCCAGTTCGCCGACCTCGGGCAGGCGCACCGGATCACGGCGTCTCACCGCATCCGCGAGCGGTGCGGCCTTGGGAACGTCGCTCAAGGGAACCCTGACGCCGGTGCGTCCGGAGACGGATTTCTCGAAGATCAGCTCCATAACACCTCCTCAAGCAGCGCCGCCAGACGGTCGATCTCGTCCTTGGTCCGCTTTTCGGTTACGGTCACCACCAGCGCCCGCTCCATGCCGGGATAGTACTGCCCCAGCGGGACTCCCGCCGCCACTCCCTGGTCGAGCAGCCGTTGTACCACTTCGGCCGCATCCTTGGGAAGGGCCAAGGTGAACTCGTTGAAGGTGGCGCCGTCGTTTAGGAGATCCACCCCGCGTACCGCACCGAGCACGGACTTGGCGTACTGCGCCTTGTCGTAGTTCAACTGGGCCAACTCCCCGAACCCCTTTTCCCCTAGGGAGGCGCAGAAGATAAGGCCGCGCAGGGCGCACAGGCTCTGGTTGCTGCAGATGTTGGAGGTCGCCTTGTGCCGCTTGATGTGCTGTTCGCGCGCCTGCAGGGTGAGCACGAAGCCGCGCCGACCTTGGTGATCCACGGTCTCGCCGACGATGCGCCCGGGGAGGTTCCTGATGAAGCGCTTGCGGGTAGCGATAAAGCCGAAGTAGGGTCCGCCGAAGGAAAGGGGATTGCCGAGACTCTGCCCCTCCCCCACCGCGATGTCCGCCCCCATTTCACCGGGACTGGCAACGAGGCCCATGGCGATCGGGTAGCAGGAGACGATCAGGAGCGCCTCGTGGTCGTGCGCCTTCTGCGCCAGTTCGCGGAAGTCCTGAACCGACCCGAAGAAGTTGGGGCTCTGCACGATCACCGCGGCGGTCTCGTCATCGATGGCGGCCATCAGGTGGGCGAGGTCGGAGGCGCAGCCGTCGGGGGCGACCGCCACCGCTTCGGCGGAGAGGCCGTGCAGGTAGCCGGTGACGATCTCCCGGTGCAGCGGGTTCACGGAGCCGTCCAGGATCACCTTGTGCCGGTCGGTGATGCGCAGCGACATGAGAGCCGCCTCGGCCACCGCGGTGCCTCCGTCGTAGAGGGAAGCGTTGGAGGCTTCCATTCCGGTCAGGCGGCAGATGGTGGTCTGGTACTCGTAGAGCGCCTGGAGCGTCCCCTGCGCGCATTCCGGTTGATACGGGGTGTAGGCGGTGTAAAACTCGGCGCGGGAGGAGAGGTGATCAACGGCGGCGGGGATGAAGTGGTCGTAGATGCCGCCGCCGATGAAGGGGGTAATATCGGCGCCGCAGGAGGCCGCCTTTTCCCTCATGAGCCGCATGAGCTCCAACTCGGACATGCCGGGCGGGAGGTCGAATGATTTGGCGCGCAGGTCCGCGGGAATGGGGGCGAAGAGCTCCTCCACGCTGGCCGCGCCGATCACCGCCAGCATGTCCCGGATGTCATCCGGTGTGTTCGGGCAGTATCCCATGTCACAGTCCTTTCAGGTACTCGTCATAGGCGGCGGCATCCATGAGCGCGCCCAGTTCGGCTTCAGTCACCCCTTCCAGCTTGCAGATCCATCCCTGAAATTCGGCACCCTGGTTCACCAGCTCCGGCGCCTCGTCGAGCGCCTGGTTCACTGCCGCGACTTTACCCGAAACGGGGGCATAGATGTCGCTGGCGGCCTTGACCGACTCGATGGCGGCCAGCGCCTCGAACTGTTTGACGCTCTTGCCGATCTTGGGGAGCTCCACGTAGGTGATGTCACCCAATTCATGGGCCGCGTGCTCGCTGATACCCACCGTCGCCTGCGCCCCCGCCATCTCGACCCACTCGTGCTCCTTGGTGTAGAACTTTGCCATGATGCGACCTCCGTTTTAAGGATGAAAAACAATACGAACAGGGATAAAGGGGATAAAAGGGATAACTGCAGGACGTGTTTTTCATCCCTTGTATCCCTTTTATCCCTGTTAAAGGTTTGTCAGCTTCTTAGGGACCCGCCGGTGTAGAAGGGAAGCTCGACCACCTGCGCCTCCATCTCCACCTTTTCGTGCCTGATGGTGAGGCGCGTCCCCAATGCCGCCGCCTCGGGCTTGACCAGCCCCAACCCGATGCCGCAGGAGAGCATGGGGGAGAAGGCGCCGCTGGTCACCACGCCCACCTCCTGGTCCTGCAGCAGGATCTGGTAAAAGTGGCGCGGCGCGCGGCGCGAGTCCACTTTGAAGGCGACCTTCATCCGCTGCGAGCCCTGCTCCACCTCCCGCTCCAAGGCCGCCTTGCCGACAAACTCCTTGTTCATGTTGACGAACGTGGAGAGCCCGGCGGTAATCGGCGTGATCTGCTCGTCGAGGTCGTTGCCGTAGAGGGAATATCCCATCTCCAGGCGCAGCAGGTCGCGGGCACCCAGGCCTGCCGGAGCCACGCGCGGGTCTTGGAGCAGCAGGCGCCAGAGTTCGGCCACCTTGTCGGCGGGGAGAAAGATCTCGTAGCCCAGCTCCCCGGTATAGCCGGTCCGGCTGACGATGGCGTCGCTTCCCAGGATGCTGGTCTTGATGAACTTGAAGAAGGGGATGCCCTGGATCGCCGCCCCGAAATGCTGCACCATGATCTCGCGGGAGAGCGGCCCCTGCAGGTCCACCTTGCCGGTGCGGGCGGAGATGTCGGTGAGGGCGGCGGGGTTCTTGAGCCGTGAGCGGATCACGGCGAAGTCGTTGTCGGTGGTGGCGGCGTTGACCACGATCATCGCCTCATCTTCCGCCAGCCGGAACACGATGAGGTCGTCGATCACCCCGCCGACGTCGTTCAGGAGGAATCCGTAGCGCGAGCGCCCGACGGGGATGGAGCTGACCGAGAAGGTGAAGACACCCTCCATGTCCCCCTTGAAGATGAACTCTCCCATGTGGCAGATGTCGAAGAGAGCGGCCCGCTCGCGGCACCACTTGTGCTCGGCGATGATCCCGGAGTACTGGATCGGCATGAGCCATCCGCCGAAGGGCGCCATCAGCGCCTTGAGGTTCTCGTGGTCCGTACGCAGCGGAGTTGCCTTCAGTTCTTCCATACATGGACTCCTTTCACCTGGACAATGATTGGCTATCACTAACAAACAAAAGCGGAAAGTAACGGCTAAACACCCTATCTCTTTAACTTGTTGCTAAATTCGTCGATATGAATATAATCTAGCCCTTGAAGGAGAATTGCATGGATAACTCTGAGCTGTTACAAAAAACCGCGGATAAGCTCTCGCCGTTCGAGACGGCCCACATGGTAGAATTCGTCCGGCACCTGACTGTGAAGAGCGCCCTCTCAAGCCCGTGGATCGTTTGCGGCTTTCTGATCATCGCCTTCTATGCCGTGATTGTGCGCTCCAAGTTCGTGCTGGCAGTCCTTTTCACCACCATTTCGCTGCTGCTACTGCTCCGCTACACCATGCCGGCGGAAGGCGATTCGCTGAACCTCTCCACGACTCTCCCCTTCGCCTTCGGCGGCCTCGCCATCGGAGCGTTCCTCATCTATTTATTTTTCATCAAGACGGAGTAGAACTTTTGCGCAGAGTAGGCTTTACCACCACCATCCCGCTGGAAGTATTGATCGCGGCGGGCGTGGTCCCCATCGATCTCAACAACGTCTTCATCACCCACCCCGAAAAGGCCTCACTGATAGAAGATGCCGAACTGACCGGCTTCCCCCGCAATGTCTGCGCCTGGATCAAGGGGATCTATGGCGCCGTGGTCGCCAGCGGCGTCAAGGAGATGATCGCCGTTACCGAAGGGGACTGCAGCTACACCAAGGCCCTCATGGAGGTCCTGTCACTGGACGGGGTGCGGGTCTATCCTTTCGCCTACCCGGCCGGGCGTGAAGCGGCGCCGCTCAAGGCGGAGATCGAAAAGCTCATGTCCGTTTTCGGCGTCGGCTGGGCCGAGGTGGGCGAGGCGAAAACCCGCCTGGACCGGATCAGGGCGAAGGTGCACGAGATCGACCGCCTCACCTGGCAGGAGAACCGGGTCACCGGCGAGGAGAACCATTATTTTCAGGTCTGCACCTCGGACATGAACGGCGACCTGGATGCCTTCGAGGCCGAGGTGGACGCCTTTCTGGAGCAGGCGGCGCAACGGCCCGAGCGCAAGGAGCGAATGAGGCTTGCCTACCTGGGCGTCCCCCCCATCGTCTCGGGTCTTTACGATTTCGTGGAGGAGATAGGTGCCCGGGTGGTATTCAACGAGACCCAGCGGCAGTTCTCCATGCCTTACGGTATCCAGGACCTCGTGGAGCAGTACCGCACCTACAGCTACCCCTACGACATCTTCCACCGGATCGGCGATATCAGCCGGGAATTGGAGCGACGGAAGGTGGATGGGGTGATCCACTATGTTCAATCCTTCTGCTTCAGGCAGATCGAAGACATGGTACTCAGAAAGAGCATCAAGCTCCCGATTCTGACGCTGGAAGGTGACAAGCCGGGTGATGTGGATGCCAGGACGAAGATCAGGCTGGAAGGTTTTCTGGAGTTGCTCGACGACCGGAACTGAAAATCCCTCGGCTGTGCCAAACCCGTGACCAAATATACAATGGCCGTTGCAATTGGCAAGCAGCGCCACAAGATAAAACCGCACCGGATACTTTCTCAAAAGCATCGGTGCGGTCGGCAATGACAGGAGAAGAAATTCAGGTGTCAGACACTTTGAAAATAGGAATTGACCTCGGCAGCAGGAAGGCCAAGTTCGCCTTGATGCGCGGCGACGAGATCGTCAGGCTGGCGGACCTGGACACCATCGCCTTCTACAAGAAATACGGCAGCATCGTCAACGACGAGCTCTCGCTGGACCTGTTGGGAAGCGGCATCTTCAGCGGGGACGAACTGGCGCAGGCGCAGATCACGGTGACCGGCTACGGCCGCAACAGCATCAACCTGCACGGGGCCCGCGTCATCTCCGAGATCAAGGCCCACGTCGCCGGAGCGCGCACCCAAACCGGGCTTGCCAACTTCACCCTTTTGGACATGGGGGGACAGGACACCAAGGTGGCTCAGGTGGTGGCGGGCCGGCTGACCGACTTTGTGATGAACGACAAGTGCGCCGCCTCCAGCGGCCGCTACCTGGAAAACATGGCGGCGGTCCTGGAAGTCAGCCTGGACGAGCTCTCCTCCCATGCCGAGGAGCCGGTGGCGCTGGACGCCACCTGCGGCATCTTCGGGGAGAGCGAGTTGATCGGCCAGATCCTGCGCGGCTATCCGGTCTCAAGGCTCTGCGCCGGCGTCAACCTCACGCTGGTGAAGCGGGTGATGCCGATGCTGAAGCGTTTTCCCTCGGACACCCTGGTCATCACCGGCGGCGTCGCGCTCAACGGCGCCATGGTGAACCTGTTGCGGGGGCAGTGCGGCATGGAGGTCGTGATACCCAAGCACCCCCAGCACAACGGTGCCATCGGCTGCGCCGCAAACCTTTAAAAGCAAATTTCACGCAAAGACACCATCAGAAGCAAGAAAAGCGGGTATTTCATCCTTCAAAGATTTTCTTTGCGCCTTTGCGCCTTTGCGTGAAAAAATTGCTTTTCCATCTCCCACAATTTTCGCTTGAATTTTCCTCGCGGCGCGTTTAACCTCGCCGCTTAGATTTGATCCCGGAGGGCACATGCGTATCGGCAAAAAAGACTGGATCTTCATCGGCATCATCGCTGCCGTTTTCATCATCTTCTACGTCATTTCCGGCGAGGAAAAGACCAAGCGCGTCCCGCTGGACGACACCCACAAGCCTTCCTACGAGCTGTTCAAGAAGACCGGCAGCAAGATGGAAGCTGACAAGGGATGCCCCGCCTGCCACAACACCGCGCCGGGCGGCGTCCCCTTCCCTGCGAAACACCCCGTGAAACCCAAGGACGGGCCGATGCGCTGCCTGTTCTGCCACAAGCTCAAACTCGCCGGAGTGTAATGACCACGTTGAACCTTACCGGGGAGCTGGAGCGGCTGATCTACGACATCACGCTCCGCTCCCCGGAACTGCACCACATCATCCCCGAAAAGCTCCTGGTCTGCGTCTCCACCGGCAGGACCAGCCGCGGCGGCAGCCTCGCCAAGATCCACCCGCTGCGCTTTGCCGGCGGCGAGAAATCGGTCCGGAGCCGGCGCGGCCGGCGCAGCGTCCTGTGCACCATGCCCAGCATCACCCACCGCGGCGAAGAGATGCTCTACGTCATCTACTTCCTGATCCCCCGCTTCCTGGAACTCTCCTTCCGCGAGAAGATGATCACCATCTTCCACGAGCTGTACCACATCTCCCCTGCCTGCGACGGCGACATCCGCCGCTTTCCCGGCCGAAACTACGCCCACGGCTCCTCGACCAAGGCTTACAACCTGTTGATGGGACAACTGGTGGACCGCTACCTGGAGACCATCCCGGATCGATCGGCGCTGGAGTTTCTGGAGGGAAACCTGGCGTCCCTGCGCTCACGGCACGGCGCCATCGTGGCCCGGCGTCTGCAGGCCCCCCGCATCAGTATCACACCGGCTTAATGAACAAGCCATTCTTGACTTTTCACTGGCAAAACTATAACTTGGCAGACGCTACCGACCCGCAGACCCCAAGGGGGGCAAGACGTCATGCTGAAACTGGACTACACCGTCACCCGCAAGTTCGATGAGCTCGCCGAGAAGGCGAAAAAGGTGAGTTCTTCGCAGCTCATCAACGACATCGCCGCCACCGTCGACTCCAAGCTGTTCCAGGACTGGGCCAACTCGGCGCTGAGCCTTCTGCAGCAGATATTCGGTGAAGAAAGCGCCTACTACCGCAACTTCCAATCCATCTACTCCAAGATCATCAACATCACCTACAAGGAAAGCTTCGACAACTGCCGCGCCATCGTGAACTCCGCCCGCGAGGAGTATGAAGCGGGAGGCCTCACCGAGATCCGTCTGTACCTGGACCACGCGGTGCTGGAATACCTCGCCGGCAGGACTTCCGAGTTTTTGAAGCGCGGCGACAACCACACGGCCTGCATCCTCGCCTTCGTGCTGCTGGAGCAGGTGCTGATGCTGGTCTGCACCAACAAGGGGATCCCGACCGGAAGCACCGAGGAGATGAACGAGGCGCTCTACCAGGCCAAGGCGTACCAGGTGGGGACCTACCAGCGGGTCAAAGACTGGTGCTACATGAAGGCGGATTTCCTGGCAGGCCAGGGGGAGAGGTACCATACGGCCGACGTGGACGAGATGCTGCGCACCGTGCAGCGCTTCATCGCCAAGGAGATAGGATAGAGACAGACCAAGATTAAGGCTGAGATTAAGATAGAGACGAACAGAGCAGAAAAAAGGGGAAGCCATACGGCCTCCCCTTTTTATTTACGCAGTCAGTGACTAGCAACTGCTCCGCTTTCTTAATCTCAATCTTAATCTTATTCTACTTTGTCACAACGCAGTCGATGATGGCGTTGATCCTGCGGTTCTTGGCACGGCCTTCGGCGGTGCTGTTGTACGCGACGCGCCTGGTGTAGCCATACCCTTTGGCAGTCAGGCGGCTCTTTTCGATGCCAAAGTTGTCAACCAGGTACCGCACCGCGCTCTCGGCGCGCTCGCGGGACAGTTTCATGTTGTACTCGTAGCCGCCGACGTTGTCGGTGTGCCCTTCGATGATGGCGGTGGTGGTCGGGTACTTCTTCATGTAGTCGGCGACCTTGGCCATTTCATCCTTGTACTGCGGCTTGATGGCGGCCTTGCCGGTGTCGAACTCCACCACCAGGGCCATGCATAGACGCTCGGGGGGCTTGACCTCTTTCACGTCGAAGGCGCAGTCGATGATCGCCTCGATGCGGCGGTTTGCCTGGCGCCCCTCATCGGTGGCATTGGACGCCACCGGGCGGGCCAAACCGAAGCCGCGTGCTTCCAGACGGGAGCGGTCGATGCCGCAGTTGGCGACCATGTAGTCGACGACGGCCTGGGCGCGGCGCTTGGAGAGGTCGAGGTTGTATTCGGGCGCGCCCACGTTGTCGGTGTGCCCTTCGATGACGGCGGTGGTGGTCGGGTACTGCTTCATAAACTCGCAAACCGGAGCGATCTGCTCCTTGTCTTCCTGGCGGATGGCGGCCTTGTCGATGTCGAACTCGCCATGCAGGGTGACGCAGTACTTGTAGTGTCCCGGCGTCGGCTCGGCCGCGGGGACCGGCTCCAGCGGCGGCTCCGCGGGGGCGGGCTGCGCCGCCGGGGGCTCCTGTTTGGCGACGGCAGCCGGGGCTTCCTTCACGCCGCCGAACACGAAATCGACGCCGACGCTGTACTCCAGGTTGTGGAACGACTCGCCGTCATCCCGGAGGATGAGATGCCGCAGGTCGCCCCTGAGGGCCATGGCCTCGGTCAGGAAGTACTTGACGCCCGCCCCGTAGTTGAAGGCGGAACGGGTGGTTTCAAAAGGGCCCCTCGCTTCGCGTGACTGCCCGCCGTAGCCAGCCGCGACGTACGGGACCAGTTTATTGTCCGGCATGAAGTGGTAGAGCATGTCCAGATGGTAGTTGTACGCGTCGACGTGACCTATGTTGCTGTTCTTCTTGCCTTCGGTGGGAACGTAGTCGAATACCGCCTCGACACCGAAGTGCCGGGTGAAGTTGTAGCCGGCGCGCAAGCCAAAGGTGGGAGCTGTTTCCAGATGCTCCTTGCCGATGAAGGTGTAGCCGCCTACGAAGGGTGACACGGAAAAACTTTCTGCCTTGATCTCGGCGTGGGCCTGCGGGAGCAGCGTGAACAACAATGCGGGAACCAGAACAAGCAACAGCAGGTACTTTTTCATCTGACACCTCCTATGTTGTTAGGCTTCACTGTGATGGATGCATTGGGGGAGCGCCCGACAGCGACGCGGCTATGCTGATGCAACTGAAGGCGAGGTAAGTCTGAGAGGGCTTTGTTGTGCAGCCCCAAAAAAACACATCGCAAAGGCTACCACTCATTTACCGGTGTGCAAGAACGTGATGCTGTGAAAACAGACAGAAGGGAAAATGTAAAAAGGCGCTCCTGCCGAACAGGAGCGCCTTTATCTGTTGCTACTCGGTCTGCTTTTATTCGCAGCTGAAGTTGGACTCGATACGGCGGTTTTGCTGTTTGCCGGCTGCGGTCTTGTTGCTGGCAACGGGCTTGGTGGGACCATAACCAACTGCCTTGATACGGTCCGGCGCGACGTCGAAATTCTTGACCAGGTAGTCGCGCACACTCTCGGCGCGACGCTGGGACAGCTTCATGTTGGTCGCCTTGTCGCCGACGTTGTCGGTGTGCCCTTCGATGGTCCCTTTGGCCTGAGGGAACTCCTTGAGGAAAGCGCCCACGGCCTTGAGTTCATCGTGGTACTGCGGCTTGATGTTGGACTTGTTGGTGTCGAACTTGATGTTGATCACCGCAGGCTTGCACAGCTTGGCCGGTTCGGGAGCCGGGATCACGACAGGCGGAGGCGGGACCGGGGCCACGACGGGTGCCGGGGCGGGAGCCGGCGGGGGCGGGGCAACTACATCAACCTTGGCGAGGCTCTTTGCCGCCCCGCCGGGACCGACGCAAACGAGCGTGTAGTCGGCGCTTTGTGCGGGAGTGACAGTCATGGAACCGGAAACCGGCACAGGACCTATACCGGGCTCGATCGCGCACGAGGTCGCGTTGCTGGAAGCCCAGGTCAAGGTCACCACGTCACCCTTGGTGACCGAGGCAGGTGTGACGGTCAGCTGGTCGGTCGGAAGCGCGGGGGGCGGCGGCACCACTACGGGTGCGGGAGCCGGGGCGGCGACTGCGACAGGGGCTGCCTTCACGCCGCCGAAGATGAAGTCCATGCCGACAGTGTATTCCAGGTTGTGGAGTCTCTCGCCGTCCGACACCGGCATAAGATGCCGCACATCCGCCCTCAGTGCGAGAGCATCTTGTAGGAAATATTTGGCACCCAAGCCGTAATTGAAGGTGGAGTAGTCGGTGCCGACACCTCCGGGATACTTCCGCGACTGCCCACCAAAGCCGGCTGCGAGGTAGGGCACGAATTGGGATTCGGGCATGAAGTGAAAAAGGGCGTCCAGATGGTAGTTATAAACGTCCACGCCAGTCCCGATGCCGGTGTTTTTCTTCCCTTCCGTGTTGACGTAGTCGAAGACGGCCTCCACCCCTAACTGCTTGGTGAAGTTGTAGCCTGCGCGCAGACCGTAGACCGGCTTAGTCTCCAGATGGTCCTTGCCGATGAAGGTATACCCCCCGATGTAGGGGGACAGGGAGAAGCTCTCCGCCTTCACCTCGGCGCGGGCAACGGTGCAGACGCCCAGCAGCATGGCCGGAGCGAGAAGCAACAGTGCTCTTTTCTTCATTTCTTACCTCCTTGTTATTTCAGGATTCACTCCTGCTCAGATGTGCAGTTGGGGCAGCGGGTCGCCTTGACCGGGATCATGGTGCAACAGCGCGGGCACTCCTTGGTGGTAACGGGGGGAGGAGGCACCGGCATCAGCCTGTTGATCTGGCGCACCACGAGAAAGAGGGCGAAGGCGATGATGATGAAATCAAAGATGGTGTTCAGAAAGAGCCCGTAGGCGATCACCGGGACACCGGCGGCCTTCGCCTCGGCGACTGAGCGAACGGGAGTAGCGGACAGATTGAGGAAGAGGGAGGCGAAGTCAATATTGCCTAGCAACTTCCCGATGGGTGGGGTGATTATGTCGGCGACGAAAGAAGTGACGATCTTGCCAAAGGCCGCACCGAGGACAACTGCCACGGCGAGGTCGATGACATTACCCTTGACGGCGAACTTCTTGAATTCCTCCAGCATGGTGAGCTTCCCTCCTCCCATTAAGATTAAGGTTCCGCATTACACATGAGAACACTACCACCAGTTGCTACGGTGCGCAACAAGGCGAGGTTCTTTTGGTAGGCGGAAATAGAGGTCTGCTGCGGGAGAAGAAAACGGGGTTAGCCTCCGGCTAACCTGCGGAGCTTCAACTGCAGGAACAGGGAATGCCGCGGGCCTTATCGAAGGCTTCCCTCCCCTCCTTGAAGCTGAACCAGGCGATGCCGAGGGCGCCGGCCGAGTCAAGCCAGCCGATGCCGGTGAGATAATAGCCTGCGCTGGAGACGAGCAGGATGACGGAAAGGTACAGGCAGACCCTGGTACAGGCGGCATCGGCCAGGATCGCCTGGGACCCCAGCGCCTTCCCCACCTTAACCTTCTGCTGGATCAACAGCCACATCGACATTATCGAGACGCAGGAGACCACCATCCCCCAAAAGGTGGTGGTGGGCGCGTGGCGGTGAAAGGCGTCGTAGACGGCGGTGAGCAGGAGACCAGCCCCGAGGAGGTAAAAGCCGCCGCCGGTGATCCTGAGCGCGCCGCGCTCGAACTGGTCCGGGGCCTGGTCCGGGTTGCCGCGCTGGCGACGCACCATGTGCCAGATGCCTGCCCCCGACACGACCTCGACGAAGGAGTCCAGGCCGAAACCGAACAGCGCAAGCGATTCGTCCTCAAAGCCGAACCAGGCGGAGACCACCCCTTCGACGATGTTGTAAAGGATGGTGATCAGCGCCAGGAGGAGGGCGGTACGGTACAACTTATCGAGCGGCTGGTTCATTGGGGTCCTTTGCGTGGCAGGCATCTAAAGTTTTGAATATAACGTGCAGGGGCTTTGAATGTCAACGGCGCGCGCCCACGCCGCCTTGCTTTGTCGACATTCGCAAACCGCACCGGATGCAAGTAGTCCAGTGTCGCCCCCTTAAAAAGGGTAATTAGTGTCATTGAAAAAATGGCAGATACGGCGCGGGCTGCTGCAGAAATATTATTGACAGTGAAAAACCGCTATGCTATACACGTAATCTCTTCGCGGCACAGGGGCGAAGAAACCAATATTCCCGAGTAGATCAGTCGGTAGATCAGCGGACTGTTAATCCGTGTGTCGTAGGTTCGAGTCCTACCTCGGGAGCCAAATTTTGTAAGGGTCACAGCGCAAGCTGCGACCCTTTTTTCATTCCGTCGCCTGTTTCAACCCACCTCCCCCCCACATTGAAGCCGCCACATTTCTCTCAGTACCGCAACCTCATCCCGAAACAGTGAACACTGCAAATTTCCTGCTATAGTAATCTTCTGCAACCTTCTCTAGAGAGAGTGACCGTCATGAGAGTACTGATTGCTATCGACGACACGGACAATTCTGTCAGTAGGGGTACAGGAGAAATTGCCGCATTGATTGCCGATGCCATTGAGGCAAATGGCTGGGGAAAGCCGGGCTTCATCACGCGACACCAGTTGCTGGTACATCCCGACATCCCGTACACCTCGCACAACAGCGCCATGTGCTTACCGGTCGAAATGCCGGAACAATGCCTGGAGCGGACGATCACCTTTGCCTGCGACTTCCTGGAGCGCGAATGTGCCGACGGCTCGGATCCGGGCCTGTGCGTCGTTGTCACCGACAACATCGACTCCGCCGCGGAGCTGGTCGCCTTCGGTCGGCGGGCCAAGCAAGAGGTGATCCGGAAGGAGGAGGCACTGGAACTGGCCCAAAGGCTTCACGTGCATCTCTCCGAGCATGGCGGCACCGGCCACGGCGTGATCGGCGCTCTTGCCGGCGTGGGACTCAGGCTGTGGGGCAACGACGGGCGCATGCGGGGGAGCCTTGCCGCCGTCCGCCCGGGACAGGTGCTGACCGTGCGCGAACTACTGGAACAGCCGGACGTCGATTCCGTGCGCTCCCCCGACGGGAGCACCGTGGACTTTGCCGCGTTGGTCCGGATCGGGGACAAGCCGAAGACGGTTATGCGCGACGGGGGCTCGGTGCTGCTGGTACGCCCCGCGGAGCAGGTCGTCGGCGGAGCCGCCTGGGAGACACTGCCCCGAAGGATGTTGCGGGACTATTGACCGGTCCGGTTGCAGCGACGGACATGTTATTCATTGAAAGCTCCATCACGAGGAGGATTACTCATGAATTCACGGCACGAAATCGAATCACACCTCAAGGGGGAGACCCTGGTCCGCAAGGGGCTCAAACGTGGCGCGGGAGCCGCGACCTTGCGCCTCGTCCCGGAACTGAACGTCGTGAAGATCGGCGGGCACGGCATCATCGACTACGGACGCGAGGTGGTGCTGCCGCTTCTGGATGAGATCGGCGAGCTGTCCCGGGAAAACCAGGTCATGGTGGTTACCGGCGGCGGCGTGCGGGTGCGCCACATCCTGGATATCGGCATCGATCTTGGCATGCCGACCGGCGTCCTCGCCGAGCTCGCCGGGAAGATAAGCGAGCAGAACGCCGAGATCGTGACCCTGCTTCTGTCAAAGTGGGGCGGCAGCCGGGTGAAGACCGGCGACCTCCTCGATCTCCCTACCATGCTGCACTTGAAGCTGCTGCCGGTGATCCATGGCACCCCGCCCTACGGGCTCTACGAGCACCCGCCGGAGACGGGTTTGATCCCTCCGCACCGCACCGATACCGGCGCCCTGCTCATGGCGGAGGTGCTGGGCGCCAAGAGCTGCATCCTGGTGAAAAACGTGGACGGGCTCTTCACCGAAGATCCGCGCGTCAACCCGAAGGCGGAACTGATCGAGGAGATCACGGTAGAGGACCTCATCAAGCTTGACATGGAGGACATGGTCCTGGAGCGCAAGATGCTCTACCTCTTACGGGACATGGCCAACGTGAAAGAGATCCGCATCGTGAACGGCCACAAGCGCGGCACGGTGGGGATGGCGATCCGCAAGGAGAAGGTGGGCACCTTGATCCGCATATAAACAAGAGCTACCCCCCCTCACCCTAGCCCTCTCCCGAAGGGAGAGGGGATGTGGACACTATGCGCGAGGGAATTATGGGATGTCGCGAAACTAATGTGATGCTTGGACTGGCCCTCCACATGATGAAACAGTATAATGAAAGTGTACCCCCTCCTCATGGAGGAACAAAAGGAAAGGAGGCACCCTTTCATGGCAGGAAAAATCTTTTATCGGCACAGGACGAAGATGCAGGATGGGGCTCACCAGCCGCGGCACGTGCTGGTGGCGGTGGCGGACCTCGATCTCAAGGTGTACGGGCAGCACATGCGCATGTGCGAACTGAAGTTCATCGCCGAGGCGCTCGGGGCGGAACTGCTCGAACTGCCGCGCGGACCGAAGCACCAGGATGAAGAGGACGACTGAACGGTGCAGTGAAAGGAAGAAGAATGGGGGCTGCCTGACGACAGCCCCCTTTGTTTTTTGGTGCAACTCATCCCGTTTCAGTACCTGCGGTCGCGGTACCCGCCGCGGTCGTCATAGTGCCTGTCATTACGGTAGTAACCGTCACCCCGATCATGCCACCAGCAAGGGCAGCATCCGGCCAGCACCGTGGCAAGAAGCAGCAAACCAACGGACATCCTGATCTTTTTCATGATCATTTCTCCTTAGCTTGGCACCATCTGCCAGCTCCATTGTAAACTAATCGACCCGATCTTAAAAACTCCCCCCGCCCCTGTCACCCCTGATTCCAACCGCACCCTTTGTTTCACTCCCGGCTCTTGACATCGCCTCGCACATGACTTAAAGTCAAACATGACTAACGGTCATATCGGAGGCCACATCATGACATCCAGCACCGAGAAGGAGCGCTCGCCGTCCGGCCGCCAGCCCGGCCGCAGGGCCAAAAAGAGCGAGGAGACCAGGGAGAGGATCTTCCGCTCCGCGCTCAATCTCTTCGGGGAAAAAGGTTTCAACGCCACCACCATAGAGGCGATCACCGCCGCCGCGGACGTGGGCAAGGGGACCTTCTTCAATTATTTCGACAACAAGGCAAGCGTCCTGCTGGAATACCGGGAGCTGCAGATGGAGCGGGTCGCCGACTTTGTCGCGGCCAACCGGGACTCGGACCGGTCGCTCGCGCCGCTTTTGTTGCATCTGGCACTGACGTTGACCATGGAGCAGGAGAAAAGCCCCGGGCTGATCCAGAGCCTTATGACCGCTGTTTTCGGTAACGAAACGGTCCAGAAGCGGATGGCAGAGGCGATGGAGGGGAACATCCGGCAACTCGCGACTATCATGGCGCGACGCCAGCAGTCAGGGGAAATCCGTAGCGACCTGGACGCCTTCAGCATCGCCCAGTCGTTCCAGCGCATCATCTTCGGCACCATGATCACCTGGTCGCTCAACCCGGTCGATCCCCTGGAAGAGAACTTGAAGAAGAGCATCCAGGTGTTCGTGGACGGGGCCCGCTCGAAGTAGCAATAGGCAACAAAGGACACGCCATGATCGCAAAGAGCTTGAAAGTGTTAACGGTTTTACTGCTGGCCGGATTGGCGGGGAGGCAGGCGTCGGCCGACAACTCCCCTCCCCTCGCGCTGTCTTTGGATCAGGCCATCACCCGGGGGCTGGAGACCAACCTGAACGCGGTGGTGGCCCGGTCGAGGGTGGACGAGGCGGAAGGGACGCGGGAGCGCAGGCTCGCCGGCTACCTACCGCACCTGCGCATCGAGACCCCCTTCGCCTGGCAGACCCGCAACCTGCGCGCCCAGGGGATCAGCCTCCCCAACTCCCCCGCCGTGGTCGGTCCCTTCACCAGCTACGACTTCCGCATCTACGGCGAGCAGAGCATCCTCGACCTGCAGAGCTACCACGCCATCAAGGCGGCCGAACACGAGAAGAAGGCGCGGCTCGCCGACTACACCGACGCACGCGGCGAGGTGATCCGGCTGGTCACCGTGCGGTACCTGGACGCCGCCTACGCCGAGGCGCGGGTGGCGACGGCGCGGAGCCGGGTGCAGACTTCGGAGGCACTGGAGAAGCTCGCCCGGGACCAGCGCGCCGCCGGGGTGGCGGACGGCCTGGACGTGCTGCGCGCCCAGGTGCAGCTCGCCAACGACCGCCAGACCCTCCTGGTGACCAGGAACAACGCCCAACTCGCCCTGCTCGCCCTGGCGCGCAGCGTCGGCGTCGACCTCGGCACCCCCATCACCCTGGCCGACCAGCTCTCCTTCAAGCCCCTGGATCCGCCCCAGATCGAGCAGGGGATCGAGGCCGCGCTGCAAAGCCGTCCGGACTACCGCTCGCTCTTTGCCCAACGCGCCTCCCTGGAGGAGCAGGCCAAGGCCTCCCGATCGCGCTACCTCCCGAAGATCGTGGTGAGCGGCAACTACGGCACCAGCGGTCAGGAGATGAGCAACCTCGACCCGACCGGGATGCTCCAGGTCAACATGGTGCTGAACCTGTTCGACTACGACCGCAAGGGGGAGCGCCTGGAGCTGGCAAGCCGCTTGGAGCGCAACGCCCGGCAACTCGCCGACCTGAAGCTCGGGGTGGAGCAGGACATCCGCGCCGCCCTTTTGAACCTGACCTCAGCGACGGATCAGGTTGCCACCGCGCGGGAGGGGGCGCAGCTCGCCGAGCGCGAACTGCAGTACGCCGGCGACCGCTTCAGAAACGGGATCGCCAACAACATCGAGGTGGTCACGGCGCAGGACGCGCTGTCGCGGGCCCGCGACAACGAGTTGAACGCGCTGGCCCAGCACGCCGAGGCGAAGATAGCGCTCGCCCGCGCTTTGGGCGACACGGAAAAGGTGTACCGGCTCTTCCTGGGCATCGAATAACTGCGAGGTCATGCACGCCATGAAAAGAAAACTGATCCTGATCCTTGTGCTGGTCGCCGTGCTGGTCGGTGCCGCATACTTCTTCACCCATCGCGCCAGGAACGACGCCGATGCCACCTCGATCACCCTCTCCGGCAACATCGAGGCGCACGAAAGCGTGGTCGGCTTCAAGGTGCCCGGGCGACTGGCGGAACTCCCGATCGAGGAGGGGCAATTGGTCAAGGCGGGAGACGTTCTGGCCCGGCTGGACCAGGGGGATTACCGGCAGCAGGTGCAGATCGACGAGGCGACCGTAGGCGCGCGCGAGGCCGAACTTGGGCTCGCCACGGCCGGCAGCCGGCCGCAGGAGAAGAAGGCCGCGCACCAGTCGGTGCTGGACGCCCAGGCCGACTACGAGCTGAAAAAGCACGACCTGCAACGCTACCAGGCGCTCTATGAAAAGGACGAGGTGTCCGCGCAAGTGCGCGACACCGCCGCGGCCGCCTTGAAGCGGAGCCAGGCCGCCCTGGAGCGGGCCAAGCAGAACTACGACCAGGTGCTGGAGGGGGTGCGCAAGGAGCAGGTGGACATCAACCGCGCCACGGTCCGCTCGGCGCGCCAGGCGTTGGAACTCTCCAGGATCAAGCTTTCCTACACCACGCTCCTAGCCCCCATCACCGGCGTGGTGCTGGTGCGCCAGGCCGAACTGGGCGAGGTGCTGACGGCCGGCACGCCGGTGGCCACCATCGCGGACCTGGACCACCTCTGGATGCGCGGCTACCTGAGCGAGACCGACCTGGGCCGGGTCAAGCTGGGCCAGGTCGCCACGGTGAAGACCGACACCTACCCGGGCAAAAGTTACCGGGGGCGGGTCTCCTTCATCTCCTCCCAAGCCGAGTTCACCCCGAAGTCGGTGGAGACCCACAAGGAGCGGGTCACCCTGGTGTACCGCATCAAGATCGAGCTGGAGAACCCCGGGCACGAGCTAAAGCCGGGTATGCCGGCGGACGCGACCCTCGCCGTGGCGCCGGCCAGGTAAGATGAGCGGCTCCGAGAACGCCATAGAGCTCAACGGGCTAACCAAGTCCTTTCCCGGCGTGCGCGCCGTGGACGGTCTGACCTTTTCCGTCCGGCGCGGCGAGATCTTCGGGCTGGTCGGCCCGGACGGCGCCGGCAAGACCACCACCATGCGCATGCTGGCCGGCGTGCTGGCCCCGGATGAGGGGAGCGCGGTGGTCGCCGGTTTCGATCTGAACCGCGACGCCGAGGGAGCCAAGCACCACATCAGCTACATGCCGCAGCGCTTCGGGCTCTACGAGGAGCTGACCGTGGACGAGAACATCCGCTTCTACGCGGACCTCTTCGGTGTGCCGCGCCGGGAGCGGGAGGAGCGCTCCGCGCAGCTGCTCCAGGCGGCCGGGATGGCCGAGTTTCGCTCGCGCCTCGCCGGCAAGCTCTCCGGCGGCATGAAGCAGAAACTGGGGCTGGTCTGCGCGCTGATCCACACCCCGGAGGTGCTCCTCCTGGACGAGCCAACCAACGGGGTCGACCCGGTCTCCCGGCGCGACTTCTGGCGCATCCTCTACACCCTTTTGGACCAGGGGGTCACCATCCTCACCACCACGGCCTACCTGGACGAGGCCGAGCGCTGCCACCGCGTGGCCCTTTTGCACGAGGGGCGCATGCTTTTTTGCGACACCCCCGCCAACCTCAAAGCATCCCTCCCCGGCGCCGTCCTCTCCATCGTCTGCGCCGACCCGCGCCCGGTCCGCGACCTGTTGGCCGGGATGGATGGGATCTCCACCGTCATGATCGTGGGCGACGGCCTGCACCTGGTGGTCCGCGACCCGCAGCGCATGATCCCGGAACTGCGCAGCCGGATCGCCGCCGCCGGCCTCTCCTGCGACGCCATCGAGCAGGTGGCCCCCAGTATCGAGGATCTCTTCGTCGAGGCGGTACAGGGCGACAAGGCAGACCACGGGGGCGAGCGATGAACGGCGTAGCTCCGACAGTGGTGGTACGGGACCTGGTGAAGCGCTTTGGCGACTTCGTGGCGGTGGACAATATCTCCCTGGAGGCGAGCCCGGGGGAGATCTTCGGGTTCCTAGGGCCCAACGGTGCCGGCAAGTCCACCACCATCAGGATGCTGTGCGGGCTGTTGCGGCCAACCTCGGGGGAGGCGCTGGTGGCCGGCCTGGATGTCGCGCGCGAGCCGGAGCGGGTGCGGCAGAACATCGGCTACATGTCGCAGAAATTCTCCCTGTACAACGACCTGAAGGTGATCGAGAACCTGCGCTTTTTCGCCGGGATGTACAGCGTCCCCGCCGCCGATTTGAAGGAGCGCATCGACTGGGCCATCGACATGGCGGGGCTCTCCGGGCGGGAGCAGCTCCTGACCGGAACGCTCGCCGCCGGGTGGAAGCAGCGCCTGGCGCTAGGGTGCGCCGTGCTGCACCGCCCCCCCATCGTCTTTTTGGACGAGCCCACCTCGGGCGTCGATCCCATCTCGCGGCGGCTTTTCTGGGAGCTGATCCACCGCATGGCCGACGACGGCGTCACCGTCTTCGTCACCACCCACTACATGGACGAGGCGGAGTACTGCAACCGCCTGGTGCTGATCGACCGCGGCAGGATCGTCGCTTCCGGCTCCCCCTTGGAACTCAAGGAAAAGAGCATGGCCGGGGATCTCCTGCTGGTCGAGTGCGACCAAGTGGGCAAAGCCCTGGAGGAACTGCAAGGCGCGCCGGGGGTGACCGACGCCGCCATCTTCGGCAACGCGCTGCACCTTGTGGTCGACTCCGCGGAGCGCGCTATTACGGAGGTAAAGGAATTCCTCACGGCACGCGGCATAGAGGCCTCCCGCATCGAGCGCATTCGCCCTTCCTTGGAAGACGTCTTCGTATCGCTCACCAGCCTGAACAGGGATAACAGGGATAACAGGGATAACAGGGATAACAGGGATAACAGGGATAACAGGGATACGCCGGAAGCGATAGGCAAGGGCGACAAGGAGAAGGGGCAATGATGAACTGGAACCGACTCTGCGCCATGGCGCGCAAGGAAATGATCCAGATCCGGCGCGACGCCCGCAGCATCGGCATCGTGATCGCCATGCCCATCGTGATGATGTTCGCCTTCGGCTACGGCGTCAGCTTCGATACCAAGCACATCCCGGTCTACGTCTACGACCAGGAGAAGAGCCAGCAAAGCCAGGACTTCGTCAAACGCTTCCAGGCCTCGGTCTACTTCAACGTGGTCAGGACGGTGACGAGCTACCCGGAACTGGTGCGAGCCATCGACAAGGGGGATTGCCAGATCGGCCTCGTCGTCCCCCCGGATTTCTCCAAGAAGCTCCGCTCCGGGCAGAAGGTGAGCGTGCAGGCTATCTTCGACGGGACCGACAGCAACAGCGCGAGCCTGGGGATGAGCTACACCGAAGCGGTGGCGCAGGCACACTCGCAGCAGCTCCAGCTCGAGTGGCTGCAAGGGCGCGGCCAGGGACAGCCGCGGCTTCCCCTGAGCGTCGACGCCCGCACCTGGTTCAACGAGAACCTGGAAAGCATGGTGACCATCGTCCCGGGCGTCGTGGCCATGGTCATGGCGGTGGTGGGGACCTTCCTCACCTCGCTCACCGTCGCCCGCGAGTGGGAACGCGGCACCATGGAACAGCTCATTTCGACCCCGGTGACGCCGCTGGAGATCATGCTCGGGAAACTGGCCCCCTATGTGATGATCGGCCTCGCCGATACGAGCCTCTGCGCGGTCATGGGGGTGTGGTGGTTCGGCGTCCCGTTCCGGGGGCACATCTGGGTGTTTTTGCTGAGCACCCTCCTGTTCCTGGTCGTGGTGCTCTCGCTGGGGTACTTCTTCTCGGTGGTTGCCAAGACGCAGTTGGCGGCGAGCCAGATCTCGCTGATCGCCACCTTCCTGCCGGCCTTCCTTTTATCCGGGTTCGTGTACCCGATCGACCAGATGCCGACCGTGGTGCGGGGCATCACCCACGTGGTGCCGGCCCGATACTACATGGCGATTCTGCGCAACGTGTTTTTGAAAGGCTCGTCCGTCGTCACCATGTGGCAGGATTTCGTGGGACTCGCCATCTTCGCCGCCCTGCTCGGGCTGGCGGCCACGCGGGTATTCCGCAAGAAGCTCGCCTGAGGGGGAAACATGCTGGGCCGCCTGCGCCAGATGCTGATCAAGGAGTTCCTGCACGTTATCCGCGACAAGAGAGCGAGATTCTTCCTGTTCGCCCCTCCTATCATCCAGACGCTGGTTTTTGGCTACGCCGCCACGCTGGAGATCAAGCACGTCCCTGTCGCCATTGTCGACTACGACAACAGCCAGGTGAGCCGCGACCTCGTCTCCCGATTTGAAGCGAGTCGCTATTTCCAGGTGCGCCGCCTGGCCGACCGGCGCGAGATCCCTGAGCTGATCGACGGGGACCAGGTGATTATGGCGCTGCAGATCGACTCCGGCTTCGCACGCAACCTCCGTAAAGGAGAAACCGCCCACCTGCAGGTGATAGTGGACGCCAGCAACTCGAATACGGCGCTGGTGGGGCTGGGGTACGTTAACCAGGTGGCCCAGGGGTTCGCGCGGCAATACCGTGTGGAGGGGCTGAACCGGCAGGCTCCCGGTATCGCCGCCGCCCTCCCCGAGATCGTCGTGGAGCGCCGCCCCTGGTACAACCCGGACATGAGCAGCCAGTGGTTCTTCGTGCCGGGCGTCATCGGCAACCTGGTGCTGGTGATCGTGGTGACGCTGACCGCCTTTGCCGTGGTACGCGAGCGCGAGATCGGCACACTGGAGCAGATCATGGTGACCCCGATCCGGCGCACGGAGTTCATCCTGGGCAAGACCATCCCCTTCTTCCTGATCGGCCTCCTCGACACGGCCCTGATCAGCCTGGCCGGAACGCTTTGGTTCCACGTGCCGCTCACCGGGAGTTTCCTGGTGCTCGCCGCCGGTACCGTCTGCTTCATCCTGTGCATGCTCGGCGTCGGCCTCTTCATCTCCACCGTTTCCGCCACCCAGCAGCAGGCCATGGTGACCAGCTTTTTCTTCATCATGCCCGCCGTCATCTTCTCCGGCTTCGGCTCACCCATCTCCAGCATGCCGGTATTCCTGCAACGGCTCACCTACCTGAACCCCCTGCGCTACCAGGAGGTGGTGCTGAGAAGCGTCTACCTGAAGGGAGTCGGCTTCGAGGTGCTCTGGCCCCAGATGGCGGCCATGGCGCTCATCGCCGTAGTCATGCTCACCGTGAGCGTGCTCCGCTTCCGCAAATCCCTGGAGTAACCGCGCCAGCTCCGTCGCCATTTCCCGAGGAAACGGTGGTCGATAATCCACCGTTTCACCCCCTGGTAAACATTTCCGACCTTTAATCCGTAACAACTCATCTAAACCATTGACGTAGCGCGTTGCCAGTGTATAAAATGCCGCACCGAAGTCGGGTCCTACACCGCGTGGAACGGCTGCCGGTCTCATTTTTGGCCGCCGCCCTTCTAACGCAGGAGCACGATGGTGATCACGCAACCGAGATACCACTCGAAAACCCGGGCGGAGTACCTCATCGCCACCGGGCGCGTCATCCTATCGACCTTCTTCCTGGTGGCGGTCTGGCTCGACCCGTCCGAACCGACCCGCTACGCGGCCACCACCTACGGCATCCTCTCCGGCTACCTCGGCTACTCTCTCGTTATCGGAGCCCTCACCTGGCGCCAGGGCTTTGGCTGGACCTGGCTGCACCTGGTCACCCACAGCATCGACCTCTTGGTCTTTGCCTGCCTCATGTTCCTCACCACCGGCCCCAACAGCCCGTTCTTCGTCTATTTCATCTTCATCCTGGTCTGCGCCACCTTCCGCTGGCAGTGGCGCGGCACCCTCTGGACCGCGGCCGCGGCCATGTGCATCACGCTCTTGCTGGCTTGGTACCCTTCCAACCTGCTCCTGGACCGGAATTTCGAGTTGAACCGCTTCATCATCCGCATCGGCTACCTCGCCGTTGTCGCAGGACTGCTGGGGTATCTCGGCGCCTACGAGGAGTCTATGCGCGAGATCCTCGCTATGCTGTCCCAGTGGCCCAGGGAAACGCTGCCCCAGGAGCCGGGGACGGATGGCCAGGGGATGCTGGGTCACGCTGCGGCCATACTGAAGGCGCCGCGGGTGGTGCTTTTGTGGGAGGAGGAAGACGAGCCGTGGCTGCACCTGCTCTGCTGGACGGCCGAGGGTTGCAGCTACGAGTGGAAGGAACCCGGCGTCTTCGGCGACATCGTGGCGGATGGGCTGGAGCAGGCGAGCTTCTTCACCCGGGACGCCGGCTCCGGCCACTTTCCCGTTGTCTGCAATACCGTCGCCGGACTGCAGCAGCGCTACTGCGCCCCGCTCGACACGGCGCTGGTGCGGCGCTTCAACATCTGCTCTGCCTGCGTGTCGCCTTTGCACGGCGAGAAGATCTCCGGGTACCTGCTTGCCCTGGACCGGCAGCAGCCCACCCCCGACGACCTGGTCTTAGGTGGCATCGTGGCGCACGAGATAGCGGCCCGGCTCGACCACGCCCTGCTACTGAAACAGTTGCAGCAGGGTGCTGCGGCCGACGAGCGGCTGCGGCTCGCCCACGATCTGCACGACGGGCTGCTCCAGTCGCTTGCCGGCGCGGGGCTGCAACTCGCCGCGGCGAGCCGGCTCGTCGAGACCGACCCAGCCGCCGCCAAGGACAACATCCTGCAGGTGCAGCAGTTGCTCGCCTCGGAGCAGCGTGACCTGAGGTCCCAGATCAACGACATGAAGCGGCTTTTCTCCCGGCGCAACACAGAGGAGTTCGGGCTCCCCAGGAGGCTGGAGGAGCTGGCCGGCCGCATCAGGCGGCAGTGGGAGGTCGCCTGCTCCGTCACCTGCCACACCCCCGCACCGCGGCTGCAGCGCAGCATGGCCCGCGAGATTTATTTCGTAGTGCACGAGGCACTCATCAACGCGGTGCGCCACGCTGAGGCGACCACCCTGTACGCCGAGATCCGCTTCGACGCACAGTGGGCGCGCATCAGCGTGACCGATGACGGGTGCGGCTTCGGCTTCCAGGGGCGCTACGACCAGGACCAGTTATGCGACCTGAAGCGCGGGCCGGTAACACTGAGGGAGCGCATCGACGCGCTGAACGGAAAGCTCGTCATCGACTCCAGCGAGCGTGGCGCCCGCCTCGACATCACCCTGCCCCTCATAGAACTAGGAGGCTGACATGATCCGACTGGTCATCGCCGACGACCATCCACTCATCCTTAACGGGCTCACCGGTCTCTTCAACTTCGAGGAGGATTTCGAGGTAATGGCAAGCTGCAGTAACGGCAGCGACGCCCTGGAGGAGATCCGCCGGCAGCGCCCCGACGTCGCCGTCCTCGACATTCGCATGCCGGGGCTGAACGGCATTGAGGTGGCCCGCAGGGTGGTCGAGGAACAGCTCGGCGCACGCCTGGTGCTGCTCACCGCGGCCCTGGAGGACGAGGACATGCTGGATGCTGTCATGCTCGGCATCCAGGGAGTGGTGTTGAAGGAGATGGCGCCGCAGTTCCTGGTACAGTGCATCCGCAAGGTGCATGCCGGTGAGCAGTGGCTGGAGCGGCGCTCCGCGAAACAGGCCCTGGAAAAGCTCCTGAAGCGCGAGGCGGGGGGGCGGGAAGTCTCCGGGCTTCTCACCCAGCGCGAGATCGAACTGGTGCGCATGGTGGCGGGTGGTCTGCGCAACAAGGAGATCGCCGACAGGCTCTGCATCAGCGAGGGGACGGTCAAGGTCCACCTGCACAACATCTACCAGAAGGTGGGCGTCGACGGCCGGGTGGCGCTGTTGCGCTACGCACAGGAAAAGGGGCTCGTGTAGCGGACGCGGGGAAATAAAGGCGGGCGAATGATTATTCGCCCCTACAGGCACCATGCGCCCTCCCCTCCCTTGACGGGAGGGGGTATGAGCGGCAGTCTCCACCGACAATTCCACACTCATAAAATCCATTTTTACACTCAAGCCCCTGCCCTTTGTGAATTTATTTATAACCAACTACATTTTCTCCCCTTGCAATAAAACATCTTTCTACTAAAATAGCATATACTGCCAGTTCTGGTTCACGCGCCAAAGAGTCCACCGTTTCGCTGTCAGCAAGGGGAGGCAGGGATGAGCACGACGAGAACAGAGCCGTGTAACGACAAACAGGGAGCTACCCTCGGCAATGAGGATCTCTCCATCAGCCAGATACTGAAGGAGCGTGGCGTCTCCCGACGCGACTTCCTGAAGTTCTGCTCTACCGTCACGGCGGCCCTGGCGCTGCCACCCTCATTCGCCCCGTCGGTCGCCCGGGCGCTGGACGAGGTGAAGCGGCCGCCCCTGGTCTGGCTGGAGTTCCAGGGCTGTACCGGCGACAGCGAGGCGCTTCTGCGCTCGGCCAACCCGACCGTGGCGGAGATCATCCTCGACATCCTCTCGGTCGACTACCACGAGACCATCATGGCTGCGGCGGGGCACCAGGCGGAAGCTGCGCTGGACAAGACCATCACCGACTACAAAGGGAAGTACTTCGCCGTCATAGAGGGCTCCATCCCGATGAAGGACGGCGGGGTCTACGGCTGCGTCGGGGGCAAGACCAACCTCGAGCGCGCGCGCCAGGTCTGCGGCGGCGCCGCGGCCACCATCGCCATCGGCACTTGCGCCTCCTACGGCGGGATTCCGGCGGCGGCGCCCAACCCCACCGGCGCGGTGGGGGTCAAGGAGGCGGTCCCCGGCGCCACGGTGATCAACCTCCCCGGCTGCCCCTGCAACGCCGACAACCTGACCGCGACCATCGTGCACTACCTGGTCTTCAACAAAATTCCTGCCTTGGACGGCCACGGCCGGCCGCTCTTCGCCTACGGCAAGCGCATCCACGACAACTGCGAGCGGCGCCCGCACTTCGACGCCGGGCAGTACGTGGAGAAGTGGGGCGACGAGGGGCACCGCAAGGGGTACTGCCTCTACAAAATGGGGTGCAAGGGCCCCGCCACCTTCCACAACTGCCCCACCCAGCGCTACAACGAGAAGACCGCCTGGCCCATCGGCTCGGGTCACCCCTGCGTCGGCTGCGCCGAACCCCAGTTCTGGGACGTCATGTCCCCCATGTACAAGCGGCTCCCCAACGTGCCGGGCTTCGGCATCGAGCATACCGCCGACGCCATCGGCCTCGGGCTCGCCGCGGGGGCCGCGGGCGCCTTCGTGGTCCACGGCGCGCTTTCCGCCATGAGAAAGGACAAGGAACCGGGCGAGGACGCCAAGGAGGACTAAGATGACCAAGATCGTTGTCGACCCGATTACCAGGATCGAAGGGCACCTGCGCGTCGAGGCGGAAGTCTCCGGCGGCAAGATCAGCAACGCCTGGGTCTCCGGCACCATGTTCCGCGGCATCGAGAAGATCCTGAAGGACCGCGACCCGCGCGACGCCTGGTACTGGACCCAGCGCTTCTGCGGCGTCTGTACCACGGTGCATTCCATCGCCTCGATCCGCGCCGTCGAGGACGCGCTGAAGATCCCGGTGCCCCCCAACGCGCAGCTGATCCGCAACATCATCATCGCCATACAGAACACCCAGGACCACGTGATCCACTTCTACCACCTGCACGCGCTGGACTGGGTGGACATCACCTCGGGGCTTAAGGCCGACCCGGTCAAAACTGCGCAGCTCGCGGCCTCCATCTCGGACTGGCCCAACAACTCCCCCACCTACTTCAAGGCGGTGCAGGACAAGGTGAAGGCCTTCGTCGGCTCCGGGCGCCTCGGCCCCTTCGCCAACGCCTACTGGGGGCACCCGGCCTACAAGCTCCCGCCGGAGGCGAACCTGATGGCCACGGCGCACTACCTGGAGGCGCTGGAGTGGCAAAAGGACATCATCAAGATCCACGCGATCCTCGGGAGCAAGAACCCGCACCCGCAGACCTTCCTGGTGGGAGGGATGTCGATCCCCATCGACCCGGACTCGCAGAACGCGCTCAACGCCGACAAGCTGATCGAGATTAAGCGCCTGCTGCACAAGGCCCAGGAGTTCGTGGAGAAGGTCTACATCCCGGATCTCCTCGCGGTCGCCTCGTTCTACAAGGATTGGGCGGCGATCGGCGCCGGGGTCGGCAACTACATGTGCTACCCCGAGTTTCCGGACGCTAACGGCAAGCCGTGGCTCCCCGGCGGCGCCATCCTGAACCGCGACATCTCCAAGGTGGTACCGCTGGACCAGAAAAAGATCACCGAGCACGTGGAGCATTCATGGTACCAGGATGCCGGCGGCGACGGCAAAGGGCTGCACCCGTGGGAAGGGTCGACCGAGCCCAACTACACCGGCCCCAAGCCCCCCTACCAGTACCTCGACACCGACAAGAAGTACTCCTGGGTCAAGGCGCCGCGCTACGAGGAGATGCCGATGGAGGTGGGGCCGCTGTCCCGCGTGCTGGTCGCCTACGTCTCCGGGCACAAGGAGACCAAGGCGGCGGTGGACTTGGTGCTGAAGAAACTCGGCGTCGGTCCGGAGGCGCTCTTTTCCACCCTGGGCAGGACCGGCGCCCGCGGCATTGACTGCCTGGTGATCGCACTGCAAGCGCCCAAGTGGCTGGACGAGTTGATCGGCAACATCGCCAAGGGTGACCTGAGGATTCACTCCAACGAGATGTGGGATCCCGCCACCTGGCCCGCCGAGGCGCACGGCTACGGCTGGCACGAGGCGCCCCGCGGGGGCCTGGGACACTGGATCAAGATCAAGGACCAGAAGATTTTGAACTACCAGGCGGTGGTCCCCTCCACCTGGAACGCCTCGCCGCGCGACGCCAAGGGGCAGCCCGGCCCGTACGAGGCGGCGCTTTTGGGGACGCCGGTGGCCGACCCGGAAAAGCCGCTGGAGATCCTGCGCACCATCCACTCCTTCGACCCTTGCCTGGCCTGCGCCGTGCACGTCCTCGACGCGACCGGCAGGGAGATGGTCAGGGTGAAGGCATCCTAGAGGAGGTGGGCCATGTCGGATGTTTGCAAAGTCAAGCAGTACGTCTGGGAACTGCCGCTGCGCTGGTTTCACTGGATCAACGTGCTCGCCATCGTGATCCTCTCAGGCACCGGCTTCCTGATCGGGCACCCGGTCACGCTCGGGAGCACCCCCTCCGACTACGCCATGGGCTGGATCCGCCTGATCCATTTCGTGGCCGCCTACGCCTTCACCGTGAGCGTCGCCTCGCGCGTGGTCTGGGCCTTCATCGGCAACGAGCACGCCAGCTGGCGCGCCTTCTTCCCCATGTACAGCGCCAAGGGGAGGGAAAAGCTCCGGCACATGATACGCTACTACACGCTGCAGACCCACGAGGTGCCCGAGATCGTGGGGCACAACCCGCTGGCGACCACCGCCTATTTCGTGCTCTTCCTGATCTACCTCGGCATGATCCTCACCGGTTTCGCCATGTACGCCACCCACGCGCCGGGCGGCATCATGTTCAAGTCGCTGGGCTTCATGTATTCTCATTTCACCCTGCAGGGGATGCGCCTTGCCCACCACCTGGGCATGTGGCTCATCTTCGGCTTCGTCATCAATCACATCTACAGCGCTTGGCTGATGGACATCAAGGAGCACGGCGGCGAAATCTCCAGCATGTTCAGCGGTTACAAGTTCACCGTAAAAAAAGGAGAATGAACACGTGGCCGCTAACTCGATAAAGAACGCACCGAAGGTCCTGGTGCTTGGTGTAGGAAACGTGGTGATGGGCGACGACGGCGTCGGCATCCGCGTAGTGCAGCAGCTGCAACGGGAATACCGTTTCCCCAAGGATGTCGAGATCGTGGACGGCGGTACCCTGGGGCTCGACCTCCTCCCGGTGCTGGAGGGGAGGAGCCACCTGATCATGGTCGATGCCGTGGAAACCGGGAAGGAGCCCGGGACCTGCGTGCGCCTCGCCGGTGAGGAGCTCCCCATCGCCCTGGAGACCAAGGTTTCCCCGCACCAGATGGGGCTCAAGGATCTCCTCTCGGTGGCGAGGCTCATGGGGCAGGCGCCGGGCAAGATGGTGCTCATCGGCGTGCAGCCGGGAAGCATCGAAATGGGAACCGAGCTTACCCACGAGGTGTCGCTGCAGGTGGAGACCATGAAGGGGGCGGTGCTCAAGGAGCTTTCCGGCTTCGGCGTCCAGTGCCGCCCCGTCACCCGCGCCGTCAACGTCTGCAGGGACTAGCCGACGTGTCCCGCTACGCTCCGTCCCAAGCACCTCTCCCCGGAGCCACGACCAGCCCGACCTTGCCATCGGCCCCTCCCCCTGAAGGGGGGAGGCTGGGAGGGGGGAAGCTTCTGCGCCGCGCCCTCGCCTCCCTCGCCCTGGCAGTACTCCTGGCAGGCTGCACCGATACCCGGCCTGCCGGCCCGCCCCCCGTGGCGACGCCGCGCGGCGCCGAACTCTTCAAGGAGCGCTGCGCCCCCTGCCACCCGGACGGCAGCAACGTCATCAATCCCAAGAAGACCCTGCACGGCGGCGTGTTGGCCGACAACGGCGTCACCACGCCCGCCGGGATCGTGAAGAAAATGCGCAATCCCGGCCCCGGCATGCCCCGCTTCGACCAGTCCGCCATCTCTGACGCCGACGCCCGACTCATCGCCGGTTACATTCTCGCCACCTACCGCTGAGCCCCCGCCCGCGTTTCCCTGCCGCCCTAGCCAAAGGACCAGACCCGTCGTACGTCCACCTCCCCTCTCCCCGTGGGAGAGGGCTAGGGTGAGGGGACAGCAGCGTCGGCCCTCACCCGCCCTTCGGGCACCCTCTCCCGGAGGGAGAGGGACTGGAATAACTCCTTGCCACAAGCCAGATTAAAGCCTCCTCGTTTTGCCTGTTTACTTTATGCAAACTGTGGCATATATTCCGACCGCCATTACTTCAGCGGGGAGTGCCATGGGCCTTTTCGAAAAGATCGAGTTCGACCAGATGGACAACCAGCCGAACCACCCGGAGCGCTCCCAGCGGCGCTGGCAGGAGGGGGAAACCTTTACCATACGGTACCTGCTTTGGCCCAAGCTCAGCACGCTCATCGCCCCCGTCATACTGTTCCCCATCTTGCAGCTCTTCCTCGAGGACGGCTTCTTCGTCTTCCAGATCCTCTGTGTCATCGCCCTGGTCGTCTGCTTGCAACTCGGCGCGGACTGCCTGCTCACCCAGGAAATCATGTTCACCCCGGACCGGATCTTCAAAAGGGGGCTCCTCGGCATCCAGGAGATCCCGGTCTACGACCTGAAAGCGCAGGTCACCAACCAACAGAACCTGAAGCTCTGCCACGGCTCCGATAAGAACCTGCGCGAGTCGATCACGGTGTACCGCTACCTGATCTGCGAGGACGATTTGGCCGACGCCATCGGCTACCTGCAGGACGTCCACCACGTCCGGTTCGCCGACAGGACCTCGGGGGCCACCGAATCCCACTGCAACAAGATCGCCTCGGACCAGTTCCTGAAGGCGGCGGGAAGCTACCGCCTCATGGCGGGCTTCTTCCTGCTGTTCACCCTCGTCGCCATATTCACCGTCGGGCTCTCCGACGTCTTCATGGGGATTGGCCTTTCCCTCCCCGCCTACCCCATCCGGGTCTCCGGCATCGCGCTCGCCCTCGGCGGCTTCTTCCTGATCAGGCACTGGAGCGCCGCCGCGCGCCGTAGCGGCGACGCAGGTGTGGCCCCGGTCATGGAGCGGCTGGACCGGGCCGATCTCAACGTCTTCTACTGCGCCACGGTCGCCGTCCTCGTCGGCGCGATGGGGCTTTTACTCTTCATCCTGTTCGGCAACGCCCTCGACCTGTACCTCTTCATGATCGTGGCCTGGTTCTACTTCAGGGACGGTTATCCGCGTCTTTCCACCTGGGAGCGACTGTCCGCCAGCAAGCCCGCGCCTGAATCCTCCCTGGCGCCGACGCAACTGCTGCCACGACGCTCCCTGCAGATTTCCCTGGTGCTCATGGGGACCCTGGCGGTGGTGAGCTACGGGGAGGAGAACCACTACCTCTACGCCAACAAGAAGGACTGCCAGGACGATTGGGGTGACGCCTCCTGCCGGGAGGTCCCGAGCGAAAGCTCCGGTGGCGGCCATGGCGGCGGAGGGCGCTACTACGGGCCCCGCTACGGCAGCAGCGGCTACGGCGGCGGTTCCGGCGGCTATGGCGGCCGGGGTGCCCGCGCCATTGGCGTGACCAGCGTGAGCCGCGGGGGCTTCGGCTCGCTGGGCGGCTTCCACGGCGGCTTCGGAGGGTAACGGTGCAGAGGATCGCGGTGACTCCGCGCGACAATTGGCGGGAACGGGTCGAGTCCGTGGGGATGCTCTACCACACCATCGACGGTGCACCCTACTGGGACGAATCCGCCTGCTACCGCTTCACGCGCAGCGAGATCGACACCCTCGACATCGCCACCGCCGAACTGCACTCGCTCTGCCTGCAGGCCGTCGAGGAGGTGATCCGGCGCGACCTGTTCGCGAAGCTCCGCATCCCCAAGGAATTTGCTCCGCTGGTGATCGATTCCTGGGAGAACGACGAGCCCACCCTGTACGGGCGCTTCGACCTGGTGTGGGACGGCAACGGCGCACCCAAGATGTACGAGTACAACGCGGACACCCCCACCTCGCTGCTGGAGGCGAGCGTGGTGCAGTGGTTCTGGCTGCGGGAGACCCGCCCCGACCAGGACCAATTCAATTCCATCCACGAGAAGCTGATCGGTTTCTGGCAGCGCTGGCCGAACCTGGAGCAGAATCCGGTCCACTTCGCCTGCTCAGACGACGCAATCGAGGACCTGGGCAACCTGGAATACCTGCGCGACACCGCGCTGCAGGGGGGCGCGCGCACGCGCAGGCTCTTCATCGAGGAGATCGGCTGGGACAGCACGCGGTTGGAGTTCGTCGACCTGGACAACGCGCCCATCCGGACCCTGTTCAAGCTCTACCCATGGGAGTGGATGATCCGGGAGGAGTTCGGCCGCCACCTGACCCGGGCCAAGACCCGCCTGTTGGAACCCGCCTGGAAGATGGTACTCAGCAACAAGGGGATTCTCCCCATCCTCTGGGACCTGTTCGAGGGGCACCCGAACCTCCTGGAGGCACGCTTCGAGGAGCGTCCCCTGCAGGGGGAGTTCGTGCGCAAGCCGCTCTTCTCCCGGGAAGGGAGCAACATCGAGATCCATCGCGAGGGGAGCGTGACCAGCACTCCCGGCAGTTACGGCGCCGACGGCTACATCATGCAGCGCTACCAACCGCTCCCCTGTTTCGGCGGCAACTACCCGGTGATCGGTTCCTGGGTGATCGACGGCGACCCCGCCGGTATCGGCATCCGCGAGGACGCGACGGAAATCACCACCAACGGCAGCAGGTTCCTGCCGCACTTTTTCGTGGAGGGATGAGATGAATTCGGTAACGGTGGTGGAATCCCTTGGGGGAGTGGACGGCTACTTCTTGCATTTTCTGGCCGCGGCGCTGCTGGTGGCCCTGTTCTGCGTCATCTACGTGCGCATCACCCCCTACCCCGAGTTCAAATTGATCGCGCAGGGGAAGGTGGCGCCCGCCGTAAGCTTTGCCGGGGCGCTGCTCGGCTTCGCCATCTCCCTGGCCAGCGCCATCGCCCACAGCATCTCGTTCCTGGACATGCTGGTCTGGGCGGGCATCGCCCTGCTGGTCCAGCTGCTGACGTTCCTTGTGCTGCGCCTGATCTTTGCCGACCTGAGCCGCGCCATCGCCAGTGACGTGCTGGCCCCGGCCGTCCTGCTCGGTGCCCTCTCCCTCGCCGCCGGCATCCTGAACGCCGCCTGCATGACCTACTAGCACCGACTGCCCCTCCCCCCGGAGGGGGGAGGCTGGGAGGGGGGAGCCTGTGCCGCATCCCGTGGCAGTTGCCCCTTTTCCCGGCACACCTCCCGTCTCTTTTCTCTCGTCCCCTTTGCCAATCCCCCTTTATCATTGAGGTTCACCCCACTAGCCAGTAATGGCACGCGTTCTGTAACCGAGGCAACGACGGCAGGCACCGCTGAGGTTCCGCGACGTCCATTTCCAGCTGTATGAAGGAGCCCGCCATGAAGAAAGTACTGATCCAGGCAGCATCGCCCCTCTTGATCCTGCTGCTGCTCGTTACACCGGTGTTCGCCGGCGAAATCGCCGTCTCGGCCGCGGCGAGCCTCAAGGAGGCGATCAACGAACTGGCCGACAGCTTCACCCGAACGCATCCCGGCGTCAGGATCGTCAGGAGCTACGGCGCATCCGGCACCCTCGCCAAACAGATTGAGAGCGGCGCACCGGCAGACATCTTCATCTCCGCCAACGAGGAATGGATGGCCTACTTGAAACAGAGAAAGCTCATCTCCTCCAGCGAAACCCTGGCCGGCAATACCCTGGTCTTTGCCGGCAGCACCGGCAAGAAGGTCACCGCTATGCAGGACCTCGTCGCCTTGGGGAGGATCGCCCTGGGGAGCCCCAAGAGCGTCCCCGCCGGCGAGTACGCCATGGCGGCCATCAGAAAGGCCGGATTGGAGCAAGCGTTGGGCGGAAAACTGGTCTTTGCCAAGGACGTCCGGGAGAGCATGATGTACGCGGAGCGCGGTGAGGTGGAGGGGGCGTTCGTTTATCGCAGCGACGCGCTGCTGGGGAAGCGCGCGCGCATCCTCTTCACCGTGCCGCGGCAGCTCTACCCGAGCATCGTCTATCCCATGGCGCTCACCGGCTCCGCGGCGGCAAAGGGTGAGGCCTCCGCTTTTTTCCGTTATCTCAAGGAGCCGGAATCTGTCTCAGTCATGAAGAAGCATGGTTTCTCTTTCCACGATCCTCGGGACTGAACTTCGCGTCCAATCCACTCACAAAACCCTCATAGTGGTCACTATAAACCCCTTTTTTTGAACGATTTTGTCTACGGGCCTGTCGATAAAAAAATATATTTGTTAGAACCAAATTATCTGATAATAATGTTTCAAAACTCAAAGAAGACGTCCAGACCCGCGCCGCAACCAGGAGAGGGCCAGAATGGCAACGAAAGATAGTCACCCTTCCAGCACGCCCCCATCTTCAGACAGAGGGACACTCCACGCCGGGGTACCGACCTCTCCCATCGAACAAATGCAGGCAGACCACTATCTGAAAATCCTGGCACAGGCACCGGTGCTGATATGGCGCGCCAACATCAAGGCGGAGTGCGACTGGTTCAACGACACCTGGCTCTCCTTCACTGGCCGGACCATGGAGCAGGAATACGGCAGCGGCTGGGCTGAGGGGGTGCACCCGGAAGACCTGCAGCGCTGCGTTGCTATCTGGCTAGGGGCCTTCGAAAAGCGGGAATGCTTCGAGATGGAGTATCGCCTGCGCCGTCACGACGGGGAGTTCCGCTGGATCCTGGACATCGGCCGCCCCATCGAAGCTGTGGACGGCAGCTTCGCCGGCTACATCGGCTACTGCTTCGATATTACCGACCGTAAAATGGCTGAGATGGAACTGGTGCTGGCCCGGGAGAGCGCTGAGGCGGCGAACCGGGCCAAAAGCGACTTTTTGGCCAACATGAGTCACGAAATCCGCACCCCGATGAACAGCATCATGGGGATGTCGCAACTGCTCGCCTTCACCGACCTCACCCCTGAACAAAAGGAGTACGTGGACGGCATCATGGGCTCCTCCGAGGGGCTTTTGGCCATCATCAACGACATCCTGGACCTCTCCAAAGTCGAGGCCGGCAAGATCGACCTGGAACTACACAGCTTCAGCATCAGGCGCAGCATCAACGACGTCGTCAAGGCCCAGATGAGCACGGTCCTGGAAAAGGGGCTGTTCCTCCGCCCGGTAATCGACGAGGACGTCCCCGACACCTTGGTGGGAGACCAGTTGCGACTGAAACAGGTCCTCCTGAACATCGTGGGCAACGCCATCAAATTCACCAACAAGGGGGGGGTCACCATCTCGGTCTCGGTGCAGGAGGATCGCGGCGATGCCGCCGACCTCGAGATCTGCATCACCGACAGCGGCATCGGCATCACCGCGGAGGCCATCGAGCGGGTCTTCTCACCTTTCGGCCAAGAGGACAGTTCCACCACGCGCAAATTCGGCGGCACCGGGCTCGGGCTTTCCATCAGCACCAAGCTGGTCGAACTGATGGGGGGGCGAATCTGGGCCGAAAGCCGCAAGAACGCGGGAAGCAGCTTCCGCATGGTGATCCCGTTTCTGCGCTCCGACGAGCGGCTGGCCGCGGTTACCCCTTCCCGCAGTGACGTGAGGCCCCTCTGGGAGGGGGAGAAGCTGCACATCCTGCTGGCCGATGACCAGGAGATCAACCGCAACATCATGTCCCGGCTTTTGGAGCGCTTCGGCCACCATCTGGACACCGCGGCCGACGGCGAAGACGCACTGCAGAAATGGCGCGAGAAACGCTTCGACGTCATCCTCATGGACGTGGAGATGCCGACCATGGACGGCAACGAGGCCATGCGCCGCATCAGGGAGGCAGAGCTGGGTTCCGGCAACCGCACCGTCATCATCGCCCTCACCGCCCACGCACTGAAGGACCAGCAGGAGATGTTCCTGAAGGCCGGCTATGACGGCTACGTCGCCAAACCGGTCGAGATCGCTTCTTTGCTGCAGGAATTGAAGCGCTCCCTGCAGTTGCCCGTTCTTCCCCCGCAAGCCCCTTCCGACGCCGCTACGCCCCCCTCGGCAGAGCTTGTTGACATCACCAGAGTTGCCGACATACTTAGCTCCGTGGTTCCACTGTTACAGCAAAGGAACATGGAGGTATTGGACAAAGTGAGCGAGCTTGTCGATGCTGTCCCGAAATCTCCCATGCTGTCACAGTTGCACCAGCAAATCAGGCAGTTTGATTGCACCGGCGCATTGCAGACAGTGCAAAGGCTGTGTGAGGAACTGAACATCCAGATTGATCAGCGTCTGTAAGCAGACCTGCTGGTTGGATTGAGGGCGAGTTGGGAAAAAAAACTATTCTTGTCGTAGACGACACCATCGACAATCTCATCATCCTCTACAAGATGCTCCGGGGCGAGTACGAAGTGATTGGCGCCAACAGCGGCCAGGAGGCCTTGCGGCTGCTTCAGTCCGCGGCTCCGGACCTGATCCTTTTGGACATCATGATGCCGGAAATGGACGGTTACGAGGTGTGCCGCCTGCTGAAACAGGACCCGCGCTTGCGCGGCATCCCCGTCATCTTCATCTCCGCGCTCAACGAGGAGGTCGACGAGACCCGCGGCTTCGAGATGGGGGCGGTGGACTTCATCACCAAGCCGGTGAAGCCGGCGATCCTGGCCCGGCGCGTGGCGGTGCACCTGGAATTGCAGTCCCAGAAGGACGCACTGCAACAGCAAAACCAGGAACTGCAGTCCGCCCTGTCGCGGGTGAAGGAGCTTTCAGGACTGCTCCCCATCTGCATGACCTGCAAGAAAATCAGGGACGACCAAGGCTACTGGAACCAGCTGGAAGGGTACCTCTCCGAACACTCCGAGGTGCTGTTCAGCCACAGTTATTGCCCCGACTGCGCCGCGGTCGCCATGGATGAGTTTCTCAAGTAGGCAATGCTCCTCCTTTGCGAAGGCCAAATTTCGAAGTTTCCCCTCCCTCTCTTCCTTTTCCCTCATTGACAGGATTCCAGAGTCACCTATTAAAATAATATGATAGACTCCCGGAAACTCTGTTATCCAGTGCCCTTTAGTCACAATCCCGGTAGCGAAAACTGATGAAATACTCAATCAACCAACTCCTCGACATTCCGAAACTGCAAGTGATCCTCGACAGCCTGTACGAGGTATCGGGGATACCTTCGGCCATCATCGACCTGGAGGGGAAAATCCTGACCGGCTCCGGGTGGCAGGACATCTGCACCAAGTTTCACCGCGGCAATCCCACCACGGAGAAGTTCTGCATCGAAAGCGACCAGGAAATCACCAGCGGTCTGCAGGACCAGCAGCGCCACGTCCAGATCACCTGTCCCTTGGGGCTCACCGACACCGCTACGCCGCTCGTCATAGAAGGGGAGCACCTCGCCAACATCTTCACGGGACAACTCTTTTTGCAGCCGCCCGATCGCCAGCGTTTCCGGCTGCAGGCCGAGAAGTACGGCTTCGAGGAGGCGTCCTATCTGCTGGCGATAGACCGGGTCCCGGTCATCAGCCAGGACAAGCTGGACCAGAACCTCTCTTTCATCGCCAACCTGACCGAACTGCTCGCCATACAGGGGCTGACCCAGTTGAGAAGCCTGGAGGTGCAGGAGTGCCTGCGCGAAAGCGAGGAGCGCGTGCAGCAGATCATCGCCTCGGCCCAGGAGGGGATCATCGTCTACGACTGCGGGCTGCGCTTCCAGGTCTGGAACCGTTACATGGAAGAGATGTCAGGCTTTAGCGCGCAGCAGGTCCTCGGCAGACTGCCCCAGGAGGTCTTTCCGATGCTGGAGCGGTCGGGGGTGGTCGAGAGACTGCGGCGGGTATTGGCCGGTCACGGTGTCGATTCGGCGGAAGTCGAACTGCAACGGCCCGACTTGCCACGCTCCATCTGGCATACCGACACCCTGGCGCCGCTTAAAAACGCGGACGGCGAGATCGTTGGCGTTATCGCCACCGTGCGGGACATCACCGAGCGCAAGCACACCGAGGAACAGCTGCGCCAGGCGCTGAAAATGGAATCGGTGGGGCGGCTCGCCGGAGGGGTGGCGCACGATTTCAACAACATGCTCACCGTCATCATGGGACAGGCGCAGCTGGCCCAGATGAAGATCACCCAGGGGCACCCGCTGTGGCAACCGCTCGAACAGATCGCGATCGCGGCCCAGCGCTCCAGCCAGATCACCCGGCAGTTGCTCGCCTTCTCTCGCAAGGAGATCATCGACCCGCGGCCGGTGGATCTGAACCAGCTCATCTCCGAGGCACAAAAGACGCTCTTACGGCTGATCGAGGAAAGCATCACATTGCACTGCCACCCCGGCGCCGACCTTTGGGCGGTCAAGATGGACCCCTCACAGGTCGACCAGGTCCTGGTCAACCTCGCCGTCAACGCGCGCGACGCCATGCCCGATGGAGGCGTCCTCTCCATTCACACCGAAAACCTGCACCTGAGCCAGAAAAGCTGCCAGTACCTGCACGACGCCTCCCCCGGCGACTACGTGCAGTTGGTGGTGAGCGACACCGGGATGGGGATGAGCGAGGAGGTGCTGGAACACATCTTCGAGCCTTTCTACACCACCAAGGGGCTCGGCAAGGGAACCGGGCTCGGGCTCGCCACCGTGTACGGCATCATCCGGCAAAACGGCGGCTTCATCAACGTCTACTCGGAAGTCGGACACGGCACCTCTTTCAAGATCTACCTACCCCGCAGCAGCAGCGCCGCGCCCGCCGAAGCCCAGAGGAGATGCACCGATGTCCGGATCGGCTCCGGCACGGTGCTGCTGGTCGAGGACAACGACATGGTGCGCACGGTCACCATGTCGTACCTGGAGGAACTGGGTTACCGGGTCATCGTTGCGGACACCCCGCGCGACGGCATTGAGATCTGCGCCAACCGGCAGAACAAAATCGACCTGGTGCTCACCGACGTCATCATGCCCGGGATGAGCGGCAGCGACATGGTGCGAGAGATCAAGGTCAACTTTCCCGAGGTGAAGGTGCTCTTCATGTCCGGCTACACGGCCGACCTGGTGGCGAGAAGCGGCGTGGTCGAGGAGGGGATGCACTTCATCCAGAAGCCGTTCGACATCAGCACCCTTTCCGTGAAGATCGAGGACACCTTCCTCTCCGACGACTGATCCCCTCTCCCCTGGATTTTCCCAACCGGCGGGACGCTGTCTGAACCTGCCGGTTTTTTTTGTTGACATTAGTTGGCCATCAAACTAAGTTCCCATGCCATGGACACTCGCAACATCGCCGCCATCATCAGCGACACCCGCGCCGGGATCAACCGCTACCTGCTCCAGGAACTCAAGCGCCTCGGCATCGAGGGGCTTGCCCCTTCGCACGGCGCCATCCTGTACCACCTCTTCAACAACGCCGAAGTGACCATGAAGGATCTGGCCAAGGCGGTGCGCCGCGACAAGTCGACGGTGACCGCGCTGGTGGGGAAGCTGGTCGCCAACGGGTACGTGGACAAAGTGAGCAGCACCCAGGACCAAAGGACCGTCTACGTCCGGCTCTCGCAGCGGGGACAGGCTTTGCAGCCGGTCTTCGAGGAGGTGTCGCGCAACCTGATCGCCCAGATCTGGCGCGGCGTGGACGAGGCGGAACAGCGGGAACTGGTGCGCCTTTTGAAGAAGATCCGCGCCAACCTGCCGTAGCCTTTATCTCGTACATCCCCTTCATGCTGTTAGATACTGTTCTTTGCAAGCTCCCTTCCCCTGCCCCTTTCCCCCAGGACACGGAAATCGACTCGATTGCGACGGAGCAGGGCGAATGATTATTCGCCCCTACAGCCCGCTCCGGCGCAGCGCTCCCTGTTGCCAACCCGTCAAACTCCGCTACTGTTCTAACTTGTTTGCCCAAAGGAGAGCTTAGCCGGTGGCCCGGCCGCCGGCGCGGGAGGTGCAGCGATGGCATACAGTCCTTGGATCGGCAACCTCAAGGTGAACGGGCGCTCGGGGAACTACGGCACGGTGAAGCTGCTGCTGGACGAGACCACGGGCGGCGCCACGCCACAGCTCCAGGTCACTGTCGAGATCGCGGCGCAGGGGATCCCGCCCGAAGGGTTTGAGGTCGAGCTTTTCAGCAACCTGAACCGCCGTGACTTCGTGAAGACCCACGAGCCGCTCGCGGAGTCCGGGGGGGACACCTCGTACTGGATGCCCTACCGGATGTCGTACCAGGGGAACTCCTTCGACAACCTGGTCTTCGCCCACTCCCTGCCGGTCGCGAAATGCGGCGCCTACCGCATCACCGCCCGCTACCGCGCCGCCGGCTCCGACGCCTGGTGGTGGCACAACGACTTCTCCCCCTGGCCGGACCGCCCCCTGCAGCGCGACTGCGCCGTGGTAGTTTCTCCCGGCAAGGCCGCGCGGGCGTGCCTCTACGAGGCCAACGCCCTCACCGTCGAGGCCCTGGCCGGCGGCTCCTACGAGAACCGCAGCACCCTGGACGACTTTCTCTCCACCCACGATTTCGACGGTTTCAACCCCTTCCAGCTCACCTACATAACCGGCGAGCTCGGCTTCAACACGCTCTGGCTCATGCCGGTCTTCCCGAACACGCAGTGGCGCTGGGACCGACAGAACTGGACCTGGGCGCCCAACGACAGCCCGGGAAGCCCCTACTCGTCGCGCGACTACTGGAGCATCAACCGGTGGCTCGCCGACAACGCCGCCGCCGACCGCGCCCTTGAGCTATTCCAGACCCTGTTCCGGGAGGCGGGCGACGCGGAGCTGGACATATTCATCGACCTTGCCTTCAACCACGCCGGCCGCGACGTCATCTACGGTGCCGGCGCCGTCGACCTGAGTTTCTGCATCCTGCAGGAGGCGGAAAACTGGATCCGGGAGCACCGCCCTTCCTGGTGCACCCGCGGCACCGCCTTCGTCGACGGGCACAGCGTCCCCTACTACCGCGAGGCGGCCCATTCCGACTTCGAATGTGCTGTTTGGGCCCCGGCGGACCGCCTGAACGAGCACATCTGGGACGACGCCAACGTGGACTGGTTCTTCGGCGACTACTCGGCGCTTGGTCCCAAGCCCGGCCGGGCCAGCGACTATTTCGGCAACCCGGTCACCCACTGGGACCCGAAGGGGAACGCGGAGGACGAGCGTGACCTCTTCTACACCGATCTCGCCGCCGACAGCGATACGGAAAAGCTCTGGCAGTACTTCGGCTACATCCTCCCCTACTGGATCGAAAAGAGCGGCGGCAAACTGGCGGGGATCCGGGCCGACTTCGCACAGGGGCTCCCCAACCAGCTCTGGGAGTACATCGTGAACCGCACCCGGAAAGCGCGCTGGGACTTCGTCTTTCTCGCCGAGGTGCTCGACCCGGACGTGATCCAGTACCGGCTGAACCGGGTCTTCGATGTCTTGACCACCAAGGACCACCACCTGTACCGGATGAACGGGGTCAGGATGACGGAACTGTTCCACTCGCTGGAGGCGGAAAGCACGCTCTTTGGCGGCGACGCCCTGGTGATGCACAACGGCTCCAGCCACGACGAGGTGGACAACGACGACAAGTGGGCCATGATGGCGCGCTACGCGGTGATCGCAGCCATGTACGGCTGTCCCATGGTGTTCATGGGGCAGCCGCTGGGGCTGGCCGACAAGCTCCCTTTCCGGGACAGCTGGGCCAACATGTACAAGGCGTGGACGGAGCATATCCCGGAGCGGGAGGCGGTGGGTAGGATGTACTTGCGCATCAACCAGGCGCGCGCGGCGACTCCGGAACTACGGGAGCCGAACCGGTACTTCCTGGGGCTGGTCGGGGGCGGGTTCCACGAGGAGATCTTTTCGGTGGCGCGCTGGCGGCGCGAGAACGAGGAGCGGGACGCGGTGACGCTGGTTTTCGTCAACCTGAACGTGTCCTGGGGTAACGCGGGAACGTTCCGCCTGCCGGACAACATCAGGCTCTCCGGGCGCTACCAGGCGAGGAACCTGGTGGCGGACGACGCGCGCCGCGCGCTCTGGCCGGAGCCACGGGACGCGGACGATATCTACCAAAACGGCGTCTACGTGGTGTTCACCCTGGCCAACGAGGTGCAGTACCTGAAGCTGGAGCCGGTCTGATTACCCCTCTCAGCCCGCCTTGGCCAGCACGAAGTCGGCGATGGTGTGGGCGATCCGGTCCGAAGAGCAGCGGTCATTGTTGAAGAGCATGTCGTAGAGGGCGGGATCGTGGCCGTCCTGGTTCAGGAAGTCCTTGGTGAACCGGTCGCGCACCTTTTGCTGCCGGTGCATGAGCTTCTCCGCCTCCTCCTCTTCGATATTGAGGCGCCGGGCGAGGGTGGTGACCTTGTACCGCTCGGAACCGAAGATCCTGAAGTGGTAGGAATGCTCCAGGTGTCTGGCCACGATGGCCCCGCCGAGATCGAGGATCAGGACGTTTCCCTGCTCCGCGAGCGCCACCACGTGCTGGGACAGCGGCAGGAAGTAATCGTAGTTGCTCTTCCAGCGCGACGAGAAGGTGGCCAGGACCTCCGAGAGGAGCCGGTTGTTCTCGCCCAGCGTCCGCAGGATCTCCTGGGACAGGTTGTGACGCTTGGCAACCTCCTCGATGATGGCGCGGTCGATCATGACCCATTCCTCGCCGGTCTTCTGCATCAGGATGTCGCGCAAAAGCTCCGCAGTCGGATAACCGGTGCAGCCGTACTCCCGCGATATGGTGATGCAGGGGCGCGCCTTAGCCTTGGCGTGCCGGGAAGCCGCCTTCTCCTTCTGCCTGCGGTTGTACTCCTCCAGGCTCCCGATCCGCAGGTCCACCGACGGTATGAACAGGTTGTCGGGCATTTCTCTCTCCTCTCCTTGCTTGCCTTAGCTGCTCATTTCCTTGAGCTCCCGGATCAGGTCCACCTGGCGCTGGAAGATGAAACGGGACAGCACCCCTTCGGCCTGTGCATCGGAACTGATGGAAAAGCGGCACAGATCGCCGTCGTCGCCGCAGGCCACGTCCACCACTGTCGCCGGCACTTCCAGCGCGGTCACCGTGTTGTGCAGCAGGTTGGGCATCATCACCTTGAGCAGCACCTCATCCCCCTTCGCCAGTTGGCTCGGCTGCGAGGTGAGCGCCGAGAATCCTCCCAACGACACATCCAGCGCCTGCGCCGCCACCTTGCGCCCCAACGCGGTTATCTCCGCCTGGCAGGGGGGATCCAGTTCGAGCCGCAGCGAGGCGCGCTGCTCCGCCATCAGGTCCACGTAGCTGAAGTTGTGCAGCGAGGCCATCATGCGCCGCACGTCCGCGTCCTTGACGTCGGCCAGCAAGGTGTGCCTGAAGCTGCCGCACTTGATGCAGGTCCGCCCGGAGAGTCCCAAGGCCACGGCCTGCTGCGGGTGCACGTCCAACTTCAGGACCTGCCCGCTGACCTCCACCATGGTGGCCGGGTAGCTGATCGGCAGCCCCTTGTAGTAGTTGAGCAGTTTCACCCTGCCCCCCGACCCGCTCTTGATCATCTCCTTGAAACTGGAGAGTATCTCCGCCGAGTCCTGCTCCAGGGTGCTTTGCACCGTTGGCCGGTAAAAGTTAGGCTCCATGTTCGGTCCCTTCCGGCTTCAAAGCAGGCCGTGGCGTTGCAGGATGGCCATCAGGTCGGCTCGCGCCACCGGTTTCACCAGGTAATCGGAACAATCGCCGTCCCACATCGCCTCTTCCATGTCGGCGGGGGAGTTGAGCGAAGTCGTCATGATGATCACGCTCTTGCGGCCGTTGCCCCCTTGCTCCCGCTCGGCCTGGCGCATCAACTTGAGGGCCTGCAGCCCGTCCAGCTCCGGCATGACGATGTCGAGCAGCACCAGGTCGAAGGGGTTACCCTGCTGCAGGGCCGCGACGAAGCGGTCCACCCCTTCCCGGCCGTTGCCCGCCGTCTGGGTCTGCGCCACTCCCTGCAGGAACATCATGAGACCCTCGCGCAGGAATTCGTTGTCTTCAATGATCAAACAGTCCATGTATCTCCCCTGGCCCTCTGCACCGTTAACCATGCGCCTGATGTCCTGGCAGATTGGGCACTGGACGGCTGCCGGCGCTGCCTATCTTATCGGCTCTCCTTAATTAACCTTGAAGAGGAAAGGTACCCGACTCCTCCTCGAGGGCCCGTCGCACCGCCTCGTCGAATCCGGTAAGCGGAATGGGAAGGATGCTCCTGATCGCTTGGTCGTGGCAGATGACCTCGTTGCCGAGCCCCTCGATAAGCGGCATGGAAATGGAGGGCTTAACCGGCGTGATGAGCCAGACCCAGTAGGAGGAGAGCTTCGGGGTCAGGAAGGGGACCGGGATGATCTTGATGAACTTCTTTTCCACCTCCGCGAAGCGCTCCATCATGTCCCGGTAGGACAAGAGTTCAGGCCCGCCGATGTCGTATGTCTGCCCGGCGGTGCGCGGGTCCTTCAGGCACCCCACCAGGTAGGCGATCACGTCCTGCACCGCGATGAACTGACAGCGGGTGGAGACCCAACGTGGCGTGATCATGACCGGAAGCCGCTCCACGAGGTACCGGATCATCTCGAAGGATGCGCCCCCCGCGCCGATGATTACGGCGGCTCTCAGGTAAGTAGTCTGGAAAGCGCCGCGCTGCAGGATCCTGGCCACCTCCAGGCGGCTCGCCAGGTGCTCCGAGAGCTGGTCCCCCTCCTGGCCCAGTCCGCCCAGGTAGATGACCCGCTTCACCCCCTGCATCTCCGCCGCCGCCACGAAGTTCTCCGCCGCTTGGCGGTCGCGCTGCTCGAACCCTGCGCGCTCCCCGGCCATGGCATGCACCAGGTAGTACGCCGTCTCGATCCCCCGCAGCGGCGCGAGCAGCGAGTTGCGCTGCAACAGGTCCCCCTGCGCCACCTCCACTTGGGGCGGGAACGCGACCTCGGGCCTGCGCACCAGGCACCGTATCGGGATACCCTCCGCCGCCAGGGCCTTGACCAGCCTGCTCCCGATGAAGCCCGTTGCCCCGGTGATCAATACCTTGGCTGTTGCGTTCTCTGTCTGACTCAATGGCGTTCTCCGCTGTTACAGTTGTGGGAAGCGTGGGAATTGAATCAGTTTAGGGCCTTGGCAGTCAAAGTCAACACGGGTGAGACTGGGGCAGGTCCGGTACTGGCAATTAACTTTGCGGCTTTAAAACCTGCTCATCATCTATTATCATTGCTACTCGGCCCGGGGGTGCCCGAAGGCCGTCAACTAATCGCAGTGAAGGAGCATACGTCATGAGAGTCATGGTAGATCTGTGCATCGTCCCGCTGGGTGTCGGCGTCTCCCTTTCCAGCTACATCGCGGCCTGTGAAAAGGTACTCAACGAAGCCGGTCTGAAGATCGCACTGCATTCCTACGGGACCAACATCGAGGGGGAATGGGACGAGGTGTTCGCTGCCATCAAGCGCTGCCACGAAACCGTCCACGCCATGGGCGCCCCGCGCATCACCACCACCGTGAAGCTCGGCACCCGCACCGACCGCGAGCAGACCATGGAGGACAAGATCAGGAGCGTGAAGGAGAAGATGTAAAGAGCGACATCACTACGGTTTTGCGAGGAGGTTCGCCATGTCGAAGAAACTGGTAGTTTGCTTTGATGGGACCTGGAACAAACCCGACGAACGCAGCGACGGCAAGGACACCAACACCAACGTGGAGCGGCTCTTCGTCTCCATCGCCGGCACCGATGCCCGGCATTACACGGGTGGCGACCTGACGGCCGGCACCCTGAAATGGTATGAATCCGGCGTCGGCACCAAGTGGTACGAACACATCCGCGGCGGCGCCTTCGGCTACGGGCTCTCGCAAAACATCCGGGAAGGGTACAAGTTCCTGATCGACAACTATGACGCCGGCGACGAGATCTACGTCTACGGCTTCAGCCGCGGCGCCTATACCGCCAGGAGCATGGTCGGACTGATCAGGAACTCCGGGCTGCTGGACCGGAACAAGATCCTGCAGACCAAGGCGGAGGGCGAGGAGAAGTATCCCGGCTGGCCGCGCCCGAGCCTGGAACAGTTCAAGAAGATGCATCCCGACGACGTCCCGCACATCATGGACGCCTACCAGTTGTACCGCAACCGCGACGGCAGCGCCGACACCGATTTCGCAGTGATCTTCAGAGAGCAGTTCGCGCACCCGGAGGTGAAGATCAGGCTGATCGGGGTCTGGGACACGGTCGGCGCCCTCGGGATCCCCTTCAAGGTCTTCGAATCCTTCAACGCCGAGGAGTACAAGTTCCATGACCAGGAATTGAGCGCCATCGTCGAGAACGCCTTTCACGCCATCGCCATCGACGAGCACCGTGAGAATTACGACGTGACCATTTGGAACCCGACCAAGAAGGTGAATCAGGTCATGGAGCAGGTATGGTTCGCGGGCGCCCACGCCGACGTCGGCGGCGGATATGACGTGCCGGAGCACCCACTCGCCGACGCGGCGCTGGCATGGATGCAGAAGAAGAGTCTTCTGAGCGGCAGCGGGCTCAACTTCAATCAGATGCAGCAACTGGATGAGGAGAAGATCAAAGAGGCGCGTCCGACTGACTCATTCAAGCAGTTCCTGGGCGGAGTGTACCGGATGCTGAAGGACCGGCACTACCGGAAGATGGGGGTAACCGAGTTCGGCAACGAATTCTGCAGCTCAATCTGCGGCCAGATTTCGGGTTACGCTCCCAAGAACCAAGGCTACATCACGGTCAAGATCGAGGTGCCAGCGCCTCAACAGTGATGGCGCCGCTGGCCGCCGCTCCTGTGGTAGCGCCCACCCGAACGGGTGGGCGCAGGCCGGAACTCCAATCAGTTATTACCGGGGATACGAAATCAGGGGGGGGGAAGGTCTCTCGCAGCGGCAGTCACGCCGCCTCTACCGACAGCATTTCGATCTCAAAGAAGACGTCCTGATCGGCGGGGAGGGGCTCGCGGTAATCGCGCCGCCCAAGGGACAGGGAGACGTCACCGCCAAGACCGGGGCCGAAATCGTAGGCGACGCCGGGGGCGCGGTCGGTCGAGAAGGCGAAGTGGGAACCCAGGGGAAAGGGGAAGAGATTGGCCTCGCTGGCCGGCACACGGATGACGCGATGATCGCCCCGGGTCATGCCCATCAGCCCCTGCTCCAGGGCCGTGGGAACGCGCCCCGCTCCCACCACGAATTCGAGGGTGTTGTGCTCGCCCACCAGGTACACCCTGCCGTCGTCGAGCCTGCACTTGTACCTGATGTTGATCCTTTTGCCGGGTTCGGTTTCCATGAGGCACCGCCTTTGTTGGGGATGGGCCAGAGCCAAACTATAGTAGCAAAAGCATTAATTATTTCAAATCATGTCCTGATTAGATGCCGATCCAGGCCGCCCCGAACACGCCGGCGGAATCGCCGAGCTTGTTCTTCAGGACTGGCGTGCGCAGGTTGTCGTGAAAGGCGTAGTGGCGCACCCGCTCCAGGCCGGCGTGGTAGAGCTCGTCGATATGGGACAGACCTCCCCCGAGGACCACCGCATCGGGATCGAGGACGGAGATGAGGCCGCCCAGGCTGCGGCCGAAATCGTCGAGGAAGGTGTTGAAGGCGAGGAGCGGGCCTGACTCGCCGCGGCGGGCTCCGGCCACGATCTCCTCCATGGAAAGGGGCACGCCGTTGCGGGCGAGATAGGCCGCTTCCACGCCGGAGCCGCTGATCTTGGTCTCGATGCAGCCGCGGTTACCGCAGTAGCAGGGCGCCCCGGCGGGATCGATCGAGACATGTCCCCACTCGCCGCTGATACGGTGCGGCCCCTCGCGTACCACGCCGTCCAGGCAGATCCCGCCGCCGCAGCCCGTCCCCATGATCACGCCAAACACCACCGGGTGCCCTGCGCCCGCCCCCTTGCGGCACTCGGCCAACGTGAAGCAGTCCGCGTCGTTGCGCACCCCTACCCTTTTCCCCAAGAGCCGTTCCAGGTCGGCCTGGAAGGCACGGCCGATCAGGCAGACCGAGTTGGCATTACGCGCCAGTCCGGTGACGGCATCCACCGAGCCGGGAATACCCACGCCGACGGTGCAAGGTGCGCCCTGCGGCAGTCGCGCCGCCAGGTCGCGCACCAGTTGCGCCACTAAATGGAGAATGGCCAGGTACCCCTCGGCCAGCGGCGTGAAGCGCCGCTCCCGCACCAGGACCACGTCGGCGGGGTCGAGCAGCACCCCTTCCGTCTTGGTCCCGCCCAGATCGATACCGATGCGATACATCTCTGCTGCTGCCATTTGCCGCTCCTGAAACGAACGAGCCCCCGCAAGCGGGGGCTGTCTTTGTATAATCAGCTCGGGTTCTCTCCCTCACCCTAGCCCTCTCCCGGCGGGAAAGGGGATAGGGCTCTAGCCCGCTGCCTCTTCCTGCGCCGGCTCCGCCTTTTTCTCCTTGAAGAACACCACGAAGGCGCCGCTCCCACCCATGTCGCTGGGAGCCTGCACGAATTCCGCGATCATCCCCTTGCCGTGCTCCCTGAGCCAGTTGGCGACGGCGATCCTGAGCACCGGTTCCCCCGGGGAATTGTTCCCCTTGCCGGTGATTACCAGCACCCCCTTCTGGCCGCGGTTGAAGGCCGCCTTGACAAAACGGTCCAGGTTTTCCAGCGCCTCGTCCCGGGTAAGACCATGCAGGTCGAGCTGCAGGTCGATCCTGATCCCGCCGCGGCGCACCTGGCGCAACCGGTTCACCGCCTGCGGCCGGGGAGCGGCCTCCTCGTCCTGGACCTGGTCCGCGAAGCGAACGTCGAGGCGCAGAGCCTCCAGGGCCTTCAGGAAAACTTCCTGGTCCTCTTCGTCACGTTTAGCCTTCGCAGTCTGCTGCGCCTTCACCTGCGTCGGCGCAGTCCTCCCGGAAATGCGCTTGATCCCGGCTACGGCCTCGAAGAACAACATCTCATCGGAGAGATCCTGTGCCGGCGGCGCGGGCTTATCCTCCTTCTTCTTTGGAGGAGCTGTGGCCGAAGACGCGCCCGGCAAACCGAGGGAGGCGCCCTTGAGCGCCTTGAAGGGTGAAGCGCTGAACTCTTTCTGCTTGGGCTGCGGGTTCTCTTTGTCTTTCTTTTTCATGGGGCGGGCCCTTTCCTTTGCTTCTGCTCTGCCTGCGGCCCGTTCCTGAGGAGTGATAGATGCGCGCTAGCACAAGCTGCTGTTTTTGCTGGTTTCGAAGGGGGGAGGGTGCGCAATTTCGAGAGAGGAGATAAATTAGCCTGCTCCAATCGGCATGGTATACTACCAAGGTTTTGGGGTGCATGTCAACGAAGAGTGTCAGTCAGCGGCAGGTACTACATGCTGAGGCACGCGGGGGAAGGTGCATGGAAAGTTACGGCAACTACCCGAACCAGACGGCCCGTAAGGACGGGATGGACGATTCCGGGTTGGAAATAGCCTCCCTGCTGGTGAAATCCGGTTACCTGGCGGAGCCCCAGCTGGCCTACGCCCAGCGCGTGAAGACCAAGCTGGCGACGCCGAGGACGCTGATCGCTGTACTTTTGGAGCTGGGATTCTTCAGCCGCGAGCAATTGCGCGAGACCCTGCGCAACAACATGGTCTCCGTGAAGCTGGGCGCCCTGCTGGTGGAGCTTGGTTACCTGAAGCCGACCGAACTGCAGGCCGCGCTCGGCATCCAGCGGGACGGAGACAACGGCAAGCTGCTCGGCGAGATCCTCGTGGAGCAGCGCTTCATAGAGGAGTACACGCTAGCCGAAGTGCTCGCCTTCCAACTGGGCTACCCTTTCATCGACCTTCAGGCCGCCGACATCGACCGTTCGCTCCTGGCCAAGGTACCGCAACACTGGCTCGCGCAGCACAACTTCGTACCGGTACGCGAGGAGAACGGGCAGGTCCTGGTGGCGATAGCGGACCCGCTGAACGTGGAAGGAAGAAGGACTGCGGAGAAGCTCTTCGGGCAGGGAAGCACCATCTTCGCCATCTGCACCATGAAAGCGATCCGCGACGCCTTCACCCTACTCAAAAGAGGCATGATCCAGGGTGACGGCACCGCGACCGACGAACACACCGTCACCGGCATCGTCAATTCCATTTTCGAAGAGGCGCTCAGGGAGGGGGCCAGCGACATCCACGTCGAGCCGATGCGCAGCGTGCTCAGGATCCGCTTCCGCCGCGACGGCATGCTGGTGCTCTACAAGGACCTGGCCAAGGAACTCGCGCTGCCGGTCAGCAGCAGGATCAAGGTAATGGCCGAGGCCGACATCGCCGAGCGCAGAAGGCACCAAGACGGCAGGATCTGCTACGAGAGCACGAAGACCGGCGCCACCTTGGACATGAGGGTCTCCTTCTACATCACCATCTACGGTGAAAAGATCGTGCTGCGCCTTTTGAGCATGAAGGGGGAGCTGCTCGATCTGAAGGAGATCGGCATGCCCGCGCGCATGCTGGAGCGCTTCATCGACGACGCGCTCGATACCCCCAGCGGCGTCCTCATCGTCACCGGTCCCACCGGCAGCGGCAAAACCTCGACCCTGTACAGCTGCGTGCAGCACCTGAACGAACTCTCGACCAGCATCGTCACCGCCGAGGAACCGGTCGAGTACGTCATCGAGGGGATCGCCCAGTGTTCCATCAACCAGAAGATCGGGGTGACCTTCGAGGAGACCCTGCGCCACATCGTGCGCCAGGACCCGGACATCATCGTCCTGGGCGAAATCAGGGACAGCTTTTCCGCCGAAACGGCGATCCAGGCAGCCCTCACCGGCCACAAGGTGCTCACCACCTTCCACACCGAGGACAGCGTCGGCGGGTTGTTACGACTGATGAACATGGACATCGAGGCCTTCCTGATCGCCTCCACCGTGGTCTGCGTGCTGGCCCAGCGCCTGTTGCGCCGGATCTGCCCCGAATGCGCCGAGCCTTACCTGCCCAATCCGACCGAACTGCGCCGGATCGGCTACAGCAACGTCGACTTGAGGGGCGCCGAGTTCAAGACCGGGCGGGGCTGCAACAAGTGCCGCTACAGCGGCTACCGCGGCCGGGTCGGCGTCTTCGAGATGCTGGTCCTGAACGAAATGGTGAAAGACGCCATCCTGAGCAAAAAGACGTCCTACGAGATCAGGAAAATCTCGACCGAGACCACCAGCATGGTGACCCTGCTGGAGTCGGGGTTGTGCAAGGCGGCGCGGGGCGAGGTATCGCTGCACGACACGGTGCGGCTGCTGCCGAGGATCGGCAAGCCGCGCCCGATCGCCGAGATCAGGCGCCTTCTGGGGGAATGACATGCAGAGCAAGCCCTTCGTCGACATAGTCAAGGAACAGTTGGAATCGGAAACGCTCAACCTCCCGGTATTCCACCCCATCGCCATAAAGCTGCAGGGGATCCTTGCCGGCAAAGATTTCACCATCGACCAGGTGGTGGCGCTGATCATCAAGGACCAGGCGCTGACGAGCCAGATCCTGAGACTCGCCAACTCCGCGTTCTTCAGCGGTCTGGCCAAGGTGACCACCATCACCGACGCGGTGGTGCGGCTGGGCGCACGCGAGATCGCCAGCGTGGCCATGCTTGCCTCGCAGCAAAACAACTACAACAGCTTCACCCATCCGGAGCTTAAGAGCCACTCGCAGGTGCTTTGGAAGCACGCCATCGGCTGCGCCATCGGCACCCGCTGGCTGTGCGAGAAGACCGGCTACAAGCAGCTGGCGCAGGAAGGGTTCATCGCCGGGCTGCTGCACGACATCGGTAGCCTGTTGATTTTGAAGGTGCTGGAGGGGATTTTGAATTCGGACAGCGAGCAGAAGGGGGTGTCCCGCGAACTCACGGCGGAGATCATCGCCGCCATGCACACGGAATCGGGGTACCAGTTGATGCAGAAATGGAACCTGCCGGAAATCTACTGCACCATCGTGCGCGACCATCACACCGAACTCACCGACACCGGCAACGTGCTGTTAAGCCTGGTGCGGCTGGTAGATCACACCTGCCGGAAGCTGGGGCTTGCGGGGACGCCGGAGCCGAACCTGATGCTGGCGGCTACCTTTGAGGCGCAAAGCATGGGGATCAAGGAGATCATGCTCGCCGAGCTGGAGATCATGATCGAGGACGCCATGGAGATGGTCACCTCTGCCGCTTGAGAAATTCCACGAACCCCTCATCGAAGATGCGCTGCACCTCCCATTTCTCACCACGTTCCTTGGCCATGCGGATCGCCCGCACCTGGCAGCCGACGAAGGCGACCAGGAGGATGAAGGCCACGGCGATCTGCAGGCGCCACGCCCAGGCCGACAACTTGGGCTCCGGGGACGGCAGCACCCGCGGCGTTTGCTGGGACAGTTGCAGCAGTTGCTGCGCGGAAACGTAGCCGATGATGCGATCCCGGTCCGCCTCATCGATGAAGCGGTACCTCACCGCGGTGCTGAAGCGCACGCGGTCGGGGAGGTCCCGCACCTCGACCACCTCCCCCACGATTTCGATCAGGCGTTTCGAGTTGGGAACGTAGATGCTCAGCTCGATCAGCTGCCCCACGATCAGCTTCTCGTTGATGTTGATGCGCAGGCCGCCCCCGGAGATGTTGGCGACGACCGGCGGCGTTTCCTTGCGTTTTTCCAGCCTGGCGCGGATCTCCTCCCTGCTGTCCTCAAGTTCCTCCGGTTCTCCCGGCTCCGGGGTCTGCGCCGCGAACTCGATCTCCCGGCGCCGCTCCAGCCAGCGCAGCCGCACGTCCGCGTCGATCTGCGACAAGGGGAGCCGGTAGTCGAGAGGCAGGTAAACGTCCTGGCGGTAATACTCCCTGGGTTCGAAAGGGTAGACCCCTTCGATCAGCCGCAGCGCGAGGCGGTGCTCGGCGCTGTCGACGCGAACCAGTACTGCGCGGCAGGTGAGTGACTGCTCCTGCTCGGGGAGCCCCACGTTCAGGGTCTGACCGGTCACGAGCCGCGCCTCCTCAGGGAGTTGGTCCCGCGACAGGTCGACCAGCAGCAGGTCGTCATCGAGGGTGGCCACCGCCCCCCACTCCGGAAACCAGCCGCCTCCCTCCAGCGGTATCCCCACGCGCACGCGGCTCCCTTCCTGAAAGTACCGCGCGTATTGTTCCAACTCTTCAGCCATACCCCCTCCGTCCCACCTGCTTCTCTTCGGCCGCAGAGACCAAAAACCTTAGTGGGCTTCGGCCCAGTTCATGCCGAAGTTGAGGTCGACCTTAAGCGGGACCGAGAGGGGAAGCGCTCCCTCCATCTCGCTGCGCACCAACTCCTCCATCAGCTCCCGTTCGTTTTCCGGCACTTCGAAGACCAGTTCGTCGTGCACCTGCATGATCAGGCGGCTTGCCACCCGTTCCTCGCGCATGCGGCGGGAGACCTTGATCATGGCCGCCTTGATGATGTCGGCGGCCGAGCCCTGGATCGGGTAGTTGGTGGCGTTTCGCTGGGCAAAGGCGCGGATGTTGCCGTTCTTGCTGGCTATCTCCGGGATCTGCAGCCGGCGCCCCAGGATGGTGGTGACGAAGCCGCAGGTCTCGGCCTCGGAGATGCAGCTGTCCAGGAAGCTCCTGGCCCCGGCATGGCGCTCGAAGTAGCTGTCGATGAAGGCCTTGGCCTGCTTGGCGGTGACCCCCAGCTCCTTGGCCAGCGAAAAGGCGCCCTGGCCGTAGATGACGCCGAAGTTGATTACCTTGGCCTGGCGCCGCATCTCGGTGGTGACCAGTTCCGGGAACATGCCGAAGACCTCGGACGCGGTGCGGCGATGGACGTCCTCGCCGGAGGCGAAGGCTTCGCTCAGCACGCGATCGCCGGAGAGGTGCGCCAGCACCCGCAGCTCGATCTGCGAGTAGTCGGCGGAGAGGATCAGGCTTCCCGGCTCGGCCACGAAGGCGCGCCGGATGTCGCGCCCCTCCGCCCCGCGCACCGGGATGTTCTGCAGGTTCGGGTCGGAAGAGGAGAGCCGGCCGGTATTGGTGACCGCCTGGTTGTAGGAGGTGTGCACGCGCCCTGTCCTCGGGTCCACCAGCTTGGGAAGCGCGTCGGTGTAGGTCGATTTCAGCTTCGAGATGCTCCGGTACTGCAGCAGCAGCCGCGCCACCTCGTGCTGCTCCGCCAAGCGCTCCAGTTCCTCCACGTTGGTGGACCAGCCCGTCTTCCCCTTGGTCTTCTTGCCGACGGCGAGCCCCATGCGCTCGAAGAGCATCTCGCCCAGCTGCTTGGGGGAGTTGATGTTGAAGGGGCCGCCGCAGTGGTCGTGGATCTTCGCCTCCAGCTCGATGAGCTGTTTCCCGAACCCGGTGGAAAGCTCCTTCATGAGCTCCAGGTCGAGCTTCACGCCGCAGAGCTCCATGTCGGCCAGGATCTCCAGCAGTGGCATTTCGACGTCGAAAAGAAGCTGTTCCATCCCCTGCTCGCGCACCTTGGGAAGCAGGATCTCGTGCAGCAGAAACGTGGCGTCGGCGTCCTCGCAGGAATAGGGGCCGGCGCGGTCCAGGTCCACTTCGGAGAAGTTCAGCTCACACTTGCCGGTGCCGGCCACCTCCCCGTAGGAGATCATGCGGTGGTCCAGGTACTCCAGCGCCAGCGCGTCAAGCCCCTGGCTGTTACGGGACGGGTTGACCAGGTAGGCGGCCAGCATGGTGTCGCACCAGATGCCGGTGAATTCCACCCCGGCCAGCCGCAGCACTTGGTAGTCGTACTTCAGGTTCTGGCCGATCTTTTTGCGGGAGGGGTCAGCGAGGAGCGGCCCCAAAAGTTCCAGCACCAGCTTTTCTGGGAGCTGTTCCGGGGCGCCCAGGTAGCGGTGCCCGACCGGGATGTAGTACGCCTCGTGGGAGTGGCAGCTGACCGCGTAGCCGACCACGGACGCCTCGTACGGGTTCAGGCTGGTGGTCTCCAGGTCGATGGCGAAGGCGGGGGCCTTTGCCAGCTTCGCCACCAGCTCGCGCAGCTCGGCCTCGGTCAGCACCAGGGCGTAGTGGTCGCAGGAAAGGGTGGGCGAACTGGTAAGGTCCTTAAGGAGCGTGGCGAAACCGTACTCGCGGAACAGCGCGGCGAGCCGGCGGTTGTCCGGCGGGGTCACCGCGAAGTCGTCGATGTTGTACTCGATGGGAACCTCGCAGTCGATGGTCGCCAGGGTGCGGCACAGGCGGGCCTGGTCGGCGAACTCCACCAGCCGCTCCCCGGTCTTCCCCTTCACCTCGCCTGCGCGCGCGAGCAGCTCGTCCAGGGTGCCGAACTCCTGCATGAGCTTCTTGGCGGTCACCTCGCCCACGCCCGGGACGCCGGGTATGTTGTCCGAGGTGTCGCCCCAGAGCGCCAGCACGTCGACCACCCGCGTCGGTTCCACGCCGAACTTCTCGATCACGTCAGGGATGCCGAAGCTCTTCTCCTTCATGGTGTCCAGAAGGGTCACGTGCTCGGTGACGATCTGCATCAGGTCCTTGTCACCGGTGACCACGACGCAGTCGAGCCCAGCCGCTTCCGCCTTCTTGGCGATAGTCCCGATGATGTCATCCGCTTCCCAGCCGGGAAGCTCCAGGGCCGGGATGTTGAAGGCGCGCACCATCTGCTTGATCGGCTCGATCTGCTGGGCCAGGTCTTCGGGCATGGCGCTCCTGGTCGCCTTGTAGGCGGGGAAGAGCTCGTTTCGGAAGGTGATCTTGCCCGCGTCGAAGATCACGGCCACATGCGCCGGAGCCCGGTCCTTCATGACCTTCAGGAGCATCTGGGTGAAACCGTAGAGCGCGTTGGTGGGGAAACCGTTGGGGGAGCTCAGGTGGCGGATGGCGAAATAGGCCCGGTAGATGTAGGAAGAGCCGTCCAGCAGGTACAGTGTTTCTCTCTCGGCCGTCACCTAGTTCTCCTCTTTGGTGAAGACCACGAAGGCCATAGCCGGGCGCTTACTGGCGTCACGCATGGCAAACTGCATGGCGTCGAATTTCCATCCCTTCCGGGTCCATTCGTTGAGCGCCTCCTCGATGGTTTCCTCGGAAACATGGTTCAGCTCGACGACCTTGTACTGCAGCATAAATACTCCTTACGACAGGGATTTTCCTGGCCATATTATCCGATAAACCCTTATGCTTCAAGGCGAAATGTTCTGTTGCAAAAAAGAGCCAAACTGCTATGATTCTCAAAAATCAAAAAAGGGGGTCCAGCAAGTTCAGGCAGTTAGGCGTCGGCGTTAACAACCAGGTAAAAGGGGAGCCAGCATGGCACGAGACGAAGAAAAAACCATCGACGAATTGGCACAGCGGATGGAAATCAACCTGGCAATGGACTACGAGAAAAAGGACTTGAAGGCACAAAGGGAGTTGGTGAAACAACACCTCTACGACGGCTCCAAAAAATTGAAGCACACCGTACCCAAGGGGAAGCGGATTTAAATCAGGAGAAGGAAACAACGGGGAGGGGGCTTGAGGAAACGGCTCCCTCCCCTTAAATTTTTGCCTACCATACGCGCCCGGTGGCGCACCTTCCGGAGGGAGAGATGGCGATCGTCAGGTACAACCCGCTCAGCGAACTTAGAAGCATGCAGGACAAGATGAACCGGCTGCTGGACCTGGCCTGGACCCGCGAGATCGGCGACGAGATCAGGGAGGGGGTCTGGCACCCACCGGCGGACGTCTACGAGAGTAACGCCGCGGTGACCATCAAGATCGAACTTCCCGACCTGGACCTCTCCGACATCGAGATCAGGGCCGAGGAGCACACCCTGACCATCAAGGGGGAAAGAAAGCACAGCGAGGAGATCAGGAAGGAGAACTTCCACCGCATCGAGCGCTACTTCGGCCCCTTCCAACGGAGTTTCGCCGTCCCCCCCGAGTTCGAGGCCGCGGGCTTCAAGGCGAGCTGCGACTACGGCGTCCTCACCATCGTCATCCCCAAAACCATCACCGTCGAGATCACCTGAGGGGTCACCCCTCGTTCATGCTGCCGGTGCGGTACCCCTGCAGGTCGAGCGACACGTACGTGAAGCCGGCCTGCCGGAAGCAGTCCAGCGTCCGCTGCCGCAACTCCGGCTCCAGCATCCGCCCAAGTTCCGCCTCGGAGAGTTCGATGCGCGCGCTCTCCTGGTGGAAGCGCACCCGGTACACCCGGAAACCTTCCCCCTTCAGAAACTCCTCGCAACGCTCCACCTGGTTCAGCCTCTGCTCGGTGATCTCGGTGCCGTAAGGGAACCGGCTGGCGAGGCAGGCGTAGGCCTGCTTGTCCCAAGTGGGGAGACCCAACCCGCGCGAAAGCTCCCGGATGTCCGCCTTGGCCAGCTCCGCTTCCAGCAGCGGCGAGCGCACCTTCAGCTCGCATGCTGCCACGCGGCCCGGGCGGTAGTCCCCCAGGTCGTCGGTGTTGCTGCCGTCGGCGACAAAGGCGAAGCCTAGCTCGCGCGCCTTGTCGCTGCAGATACGGAACAGCTCGCTCTTGCAGTGGTAGCAGCGGTCTTTGGGGTTGTGGCTGAAACCGGGGATCTCGAGTTCGTTGGATTCGACCAGGAGTTGCGTAGCACCGAGGGATGCGGCCAGGCGCTTCGCCTCGTTCAGTTCGCTTTCGGGGTAGGTGGGTGAGGTGGCGGTGACGGCCAGGACTTTGCCCGTTCCCAGGGTGTCGATGGCCGCCTTGAGCAGGAAGGTGGAATCGACCCCGCCCGAGAAGGCAACCAGGACGGTTCCCATCTCGCGCAGGACCTCTTGCAGTTTCTCGTACTTTTGCTGGGGTGATGCCATGGGGGCCTCGCAGGACCGCCGCCCCGGGACACCCGTAACAGCCGTTGGTGCCGCCGCGGCTGCAGTCATTGTTTGATGGGAGCTGCCTGCCGTCTAGATGAAGTACATGAAGCGGTGATCCTGCTCCCGCTTGATGCCCAGCGTCTCTCCGCGTTCGCACAGGGTCTTGAGGGTGATCGACTCGAAGAACTCGTTCAGCCTGGAGTTGGATTCCTCCCAGACCGTCTGCGTCACGCAGCTCCCGTCGAAGCCGCACTCGCCCTTTCTCCTGCCGGCGCAGTCAACGATGAGGGTGTCCCCCTCGGTCGCCTCGATAACGGCGCGCACCGTGATCTCCTCCGGGCTCTTGGCGAGGCAGTATCCCCCCTGGGGGCCGCGCTTGCTCTTCAGGATGCCGTGCTTTTTCAGACCCTGGAAGATCTGCTCCAGGTAGCGGGGCGAGATGTCCTGGCGCCGCGAGATGTCCTGGATCTGCGCCGGCTGGCTCCCGGCGTTGTAGGCGATGTCGAAAAGAGCCCTCAGGCCGTAACGGCTCTTGGTGGAAAGTCTCATGTCTGTATCTCCCGCTGTTTAATGGTTAAGCGAGGATACAATACCACATTTTTCATGTCAAGAATATAAACTATTGCATGCCCTCATTTACCACTGCGGAGATGCGCCATATTACCAGTAACGCTGCGGCGGCTCGACCCGTTCCACCAGGGTGATGGCGCCGTCGATCACTTGGAACACATCGCCGTACATGTTGGTCCACTTGTCGCCCTCTTCCAGCGGCATGGGAACCTCACGACTCCCGAGGAACACCTCGGCGTCGTCGATATAGGCGTACCACTCCAAGTTGCCGTTCATCCAGAGCTTGTTCTTGATTTCCATTAAACCTCCCTGCTTCTTTTTCTCATGATACTACTGAAAAGTATACGTCCCGGTCAAGCAACTCCGGTTTTAGCTTGTTGCCGCAGACGCTTTTTGTTATTAAAAGTAGATACTTTCCTTGGGGGTCTTTCTCTATGAAATTCACAAAGATGCAGGGTGCCGGCAACGACTACGTCTACGTCAACTGTTTCGAAGCAACCGTGCAGGACCCCGCCGCCGTGGCCGTCAAGGTGTCCGACCGCAACTTCGGTATCGGCTCCGATGGCTTGATCCTGATCATGCCCAGCGAATTGGCCGACGTCAGGATGCGCATGTTCAACTCCGACGGCTCCGAAAGCGAGATGTGCGGCAACGGCATCCGCTGCGTCGCCAAGTACGCCTACGATCACGGCATCGTGGCCAAGAAGGAGATCACCGCCGAGACCGGGGCCGGGATCCTGACCCTGCAGCTTTTCACCGGCGCCAACGGCAAGGTGGAGAAGGTGCGCGTCAACATGGGGCCGCCCCGCCTCACCCGGAAGGAGATCCCGATGCTCGGCAATCCCGACGAAAAGGTGATCAGCGAGCCGCTCAATATCCTCCATTCCACCTTCAATATCACCTGCGCCTCGATGGGGAACCCGCACTGCGTCATCTTCGTCGATGACGTCGACAACTTCGAGGTCGCCAAGTACGGGCCGCTGATCGAGAACCACGAGCTGTTCCCGCGCCGCACCAACGTCGAGTTCGTGCAGGTGGTCTCGCGCACCGAAGTGCGCCAGCGCACCTGGGAGCGCGGCGCCGGCGAAACACTTGCCTGCGGCACCGGTTCCAGCGCGGTCACCGCGGCCTGCGTGCTGAACGGCCTAACCGAGAAGAAGATCCTGAACCACCTGACCGGCGGCGACCTGGAAATGGAATGGAGCGAGGACGGCAACATCTACATGACCGGCCCCGCGGTAGAGGTCTTCAGCGGAGAGATAAACATAGATTAAGACTAAGATTGAGATTAAGCTCAATCTTTATCTTAATCTCAATCTGCCTTTAGGAGCCTTTTGTGAACTCATGCCCCATCTGCACCAAGTGGGAAGACGATGTGGACCAGCGGATCATCGAGCTGGAACACACGCTGGTTTCGCTGAACCGGGACCAGTTCTTCGCCGGCTACTGCTTCGTCTATACCAAGGACCACGTCACCGAACTCTTCCACCTCTCGGAAACGGTGCGTAACGGCGTCATGGCGGAGGTCTGCGCCGTGGCTGAAGCGCTTCATAACGCCTTCAGCCCCGACAAGATCAACTACGAGCTGCTCGGCAACATGGCGCCGCACATGCACTGGCACGTGGTGCCGCGCCGCTCCTCCGATCCGCTCTGGCCGCGCCCGCACTGGAGCGAGCCGCACCAGGAACTGATCCTGAAAAGCGAGGAGTACCTGGCCCGGGCCGAACTGATCAGGACCCACCTGGGGAAACTGGGCGTCAAGGGGAGGGCGTAATGGATCTTTTGGGCGCTCACGTCTCCATCTCGGGGGGCATCCACAACGCCGTTGACCGCGGGGTCGCCTCCGGCTGCGGCGTCATCCAGGTCTTCACCCAGAACGCGAACCAGTGGCGCGGCAAGGCGATCTCGGACGCCGACGCGCAGCTGTTCCGCGACAAGTTCGCGGCCAGCGGCATGAAGAGCGTCATGAGCCACGACATCTACCTGATCAACCTGGCCGCCGCCCCCGGCGACGTGAAGGACAAGAGCCTGATCGGCTTCCGGGAGGAGTTGGAGCGCTGCGCCAAGCTCGGCATCGACAAGGTGGTCATGCACCCCGGCTCGCACAACGGGGACGGCGAGGAGATCGGTATCCGGCGCGTCTGCGAGGCCTTCGACCAGCTCCTGGCCGAGGTGCCCCAGTTTACCGGCAAGGTGCTCTTGGAGAACACGGCGGGCCAGGGGAGCAACCTCGGCTACAAGTTCGAACACCTGAAGGCGATCATGTCCGGCTGCGCCTCCCCCGGCCGCTTCGGCGTCTGTTTCGACACCTGCCACGCCTTCGCCTCCGGCTACCCCATCGCCGACCACGACGGCTACCGCAAGACCTTCGACGAGTTCGACGCCCTGATCGGCATCGACAAGCTACTCGCCTTCCACCTGAACGATTCCAAGAAGGGGCTCGGCTGTAAGGTCGACCGCCACGAGCACATCGGCGCCGGGACGCTGGGGCTGGAGCCCTTCCGCTTCATCCTGAACGACCCGCACTTCGCCCTGGTCCCCAAGGTGATCGAAACCCCGAAAGGGGACGAGGACGAGATGGACGCGGTGAACCTGAAACTTTTGCGGAGCCTGATCGAAAGCTGATTCGGCACCGGCAGGAGGTGCGGCATGCGCAACAAGGTCGAGATAGTACAGGGAGACATCACCAAGGTGGCGGTCGATGCCATCGTCAACGCGGCCAACAGCTCGCTTTTGGGCGGGGGCGGGGTGGACGGCGCCATTCACCGGGCGGCCGGTCCGGAGCTTCTCGCCGAGTGCCGTACCCTGGGGGGATGCCCCACCGGGGAAGCGAAGATCACCAAGGGATACCGGCTCCCGGCCCGGCACGTGATCCACACGGTGGGGCCGGTCTGGCACGGCGGAGGGCGCGGCGAGGCGGAACTGCTCCGCTCCTGCTACCGCAACTGCTTCCGGCTGGCACATGACAACCAGCTCGCCAGCATAGCCTTCCCCGCCATCAGCACCGGGGTCTACGGCTACCCCAAGCGCCCGGCCTGCCGCATCGCGCTGGAAGAGGCCAAGGCGGCACTGGCGCAATATCCGGAACTACAAAAGATTATTTTCACTGCATTCTCCGCCGAGGACGCGGATATTTATCGGGAAACGATGCAGGAGGTTTGGGCGTGAAGGCGGTGATTCAGAGGGTCAAGCGTGCCAGCGTGACGGTGGCGGGAAAGGTGGTCGGCGATATCGGCCCCGGCATCCTGGTGCTGCTCGGCGTGGAGATAGGCGACACCAGCAAGCAAGCGGACTGGATGGCGGAGAAGATCGTCAACCTGAGGATTTTCTCCGACGAGCAGGGGAAGATGAACCTCGCCCTGCCCGACATCAAGGGGGAGATGCTGGCTGTCTCCCAGTTTACCCTGGCGGGCAACTGCTCCAAGGGGAGACGCCCTTCGTTCGACACGGCCGCCGCTCCCGAGGAGGCCAACAAGCTGTACAGCTACTTCATGGGGCAGGTTTGGGAGCTCGGCGTGCCGGTGCAAAGCGGGATCTTCCAGGCCGACATGGAGGTGTCGCTGGTGAACGACGGGCCGGTGACCTTCGTCCTGGAGACCCCGCCCAACCGTTGATTCACATGAGAGGCCGAACCTCTTCGACCTTGAAATAAACCACGCGGGAAACCGCGGCGCTCGCCTGCGGGCTCGCCACCAGCGCGGTCCGTTCCTTGATCTCGCCCAGAAGTTCCCCCTCTCCCTTTTCCTCAATCATGGTAAGGCTCAGCCTCCAGCCGGAGTACCCCCGCGACGGTGCCAGGTACAGGTAGCTGGCATGCGGGTTTTGCCTCAAGTTGGCGATGCTGCGCCCTTCGCCGAAGCCCCAGGCCAGCGTCTGGTCGTCGACCACGTGCGGCACGGCGAATACGGCGAGATTAACCACGCCGGTCGCATCGGCTGTGCCCAAAACCCCGCGCCCCCCTTCCGGAAACAGTTCCGCAAGCTTCATGTGTTCCGCCCCCTTTTCTCTTTAAGCTGATGAAGCAACTATGATAATCTAGCAGGCTCGAACCGATTGTCTACCGCACCGACACCGGCACGGCCGTAGCGAAGGAAAAGCACGTGCAGCTGAAAACCATACTTGAAGCGCTGTACCAGAACCGCTCCCAGGCCCACCTGGCCAACGACCCGCTCTCGTTTTGCCATCGCTACAGCCATCCCTTGGACCAGGAGGTTGTCGGGCTGGTGGCGGCCTCCTTCGCCTACGGCAACGTCAAGATCATCAAGAAGAACCTCGCCGTGATCTTTGAGGTCATGGGCCCCTCCCCGCGCCGCTTCGTGGAGAGTTTCGACCCGCGGCAGGGAAGCCGAGACTTCGCCGGCTTCAAGCACCGCTTCAACGACGCCCGAGACCTCTGCGCCTTGCTCTTCGCCTGCCGCATCATGATCGAAGAGGCCAGCTCCGTCGAGCGGTGGCTGCTGCGCTTTTACAATCCGGCCGATCCGGACCTGACCGGGACCCTCTCCGGCTTTTCCGAGGCGGTGAAGAACCTCGACCTCTCCCCGGTGTTCGGCCCCGGCGGCGTCCCCGCGGATTCCTATTTCCCCTTCTTCTTCCCCTCCCCGGCCTCGGGGAGCGCTTGCAAGCGGCTCTGCATGTTGCTCCGGTGGATGGTGCGCCCGGCCGACGGCATCGACCTCGGTATCTGGCGCGGCATCTCCCCGGCGCAACTGGTCATCCCGGTCGATGCCCACATCCAGCGCATCTGCCGCTTCCTCGGCTTCACCAGCCGAAAGCAGGCGGACTGGCGCATGGCCTGCGAGATCACCCGCGCCCTGCGCGAGCTCGACCCGGCCGACCCGGTGAAGTACGACTTCGCCATCTGCCACCTGGGGATCTCGGAAGGGTGCGACGGCAAGGACCGCCTGAAATGCACCGCCTGCCCCATCGGCAACATCTGCTCGGCTGAACCGACTTGAGCCACCCCTTCCCGGCATACCTGCATGGCTTCGCCTTCACCGGCCAGGTCGGCGAGATTGTCGCCATGACTCCGGGAGAGGTGCTGCCAGCATTCGAGGATCTGCAGCGGCATCTCGCAGTGGGGCTGCACGCGGCCGGCTTCGTCTGCTACGAGGCCGCCGGCGCCCTGAACGACGCCCTTACGACGCTTCCGGCACACCCGATGCCGCTCCTGTGGTTCGGCCTGTTCACCGAGCGCGGGGCCGAGCAGTTTCCGCCCCACGACGCCCCCTTCCACTGTTCCGCCTGGGAGGCGGCGCCGGGATGGGAGACCTATCACGACTCCGTGCAGACGATCCGGGAGCTCATCTCCGCCGGGGACAGCTACCAGATCAACTACACCATGCGGCAGCGCTTCTCCTTCGCCGGCTGCCCCCGCTCCTTCTTCAGCGAACTCTGCCGCAACCAGCCCACCCCCTACAACTGCTATCTCGAGTGCGGCAGGTGGCGCGTGCTCTCGGCCTCGCCGGAGTTGTTCTTCTCCCTCTCCGGCGGCAGGCTGGTCACCCGCCCCATGAAGGGGACCGCCCCGCGCGGCCGCTGGTATGCGGAGGACCTGGCGCGCAAGGAGCAGCTCAGGCAGAGCCCGAAAGAAGTGGCCGAGAACCTGATGATCGTCGACCTGCTGCGCAACGACATGGGAATGGTATCTGAGACCGGCTCAGTGCGAGTGGAGTCGCTCTTCGATGTGGAGAGCCACCCAACCGTGCACCAGATGACCTCGACCATCGAGTCGCGGGTCCGCGCGGAAGTCACCCCGCTGGAGCTGTTCCAGTCACTGTTTCCCTGCGGGTCGGTGACCGGCGCACCCAAGAGACGGAGCATGGAGATCATCGCTGAGCTGGAAGAGACACCGCGGGGTCTGTACACCGGCTGCCTCGGCTACTTCTCCCCCGGCGGCGAAGCCCTCTTCAGCGTGGCCATCCGCACCGCCGTCCTCGACTGCGAAACGGGAGGGGGCGAGGTCGGCATCGGCAGCGGCATCACCTACGACTCCAAGGCCGAGGCGGAATACCAAGAGTGCCTGGACAAGGGCGCCTTCATAAAGGAGCAGCGACCGGACTTCCACCTGATCGAGTCGCTGCTGCACGACGAACGGGGCTACTTCCTGCTCGAGCGGCACCTGGAACGGCTGGATCAGTCGGCCCGCTACTTCGCCTTCCCCCTGGCCGACGGCGCGGCACGGCAACTCCTGGAAGAAACCGCTGCGGGACTTTCTGCCTCGGTGCGCCACAAGGTGCGCCTGCTGCTCTTCAAGGACGGACGTCTCAGCTGCGGGGCAGCGCCGCTCCCCGAGGCAGGGCCGGAAGCGCAGGCCACCTTCGCGCGACAGCGGGTTAATTCCGGCGATTGGTTTCTCTACCACAAGACCAGTCGGCGCGACCTGTTCCACCAGGAACTCGCCGCCCGGCCGGAGTTCGACGAGGTGATCTTCGAGAACGAGCGTGGCGAAGTGACCGAAGGGGCCTACAGCAACCTCGTCGCCGTCGTCGGCGGCAGGCACTATACGCCGCCGCTGGCCTGCGGGCTCCTCCCCGGCACCCTGCGCGAGGAGCTACTGGCCCAAGGGGCGATTGAGGAGAGGGTCCTGAAAAGGGATGACCTGATGCGGGCGGAGGCGGTTTTTCTGGTAAACTCGGTGCGCGGGTGGCGGCAGGTGAGGCTTGCATGATCATGGTGCTTTGCCCCCCTCCCAGCCTCCCCCCTCCAGGGGGCGGGGAATGGACTGACGGTAGGTAATTACATCACTGTAGAAGGAGGATAGACATGGAAACGTACGGTTTCATAGGCCTGGGCATCATGGGAAGCGCCATGGCCAAAAATCTCATCAAGGCGGGCTTCAAGGTGAAGGTCTGGAACCGTTCGCAGGCAAAGTGCGAGGAGTTCGCGGCGCTCGGGGCAGCCGTCGCGGCGACGCCGGCGGAGGTGACCTCTTCCTGCGCCATCACCATCGCCATGCTGGCCGACCCGGCTGCGGCCCATGAAGTCTGCTTCGGAGCACAGGGAGCCCTGGAGGGGATCGGCGCGGGACGGGGCTACGTGGACATGTCCACGGTGGACGCCGCTACGGCCCAGGAGATCGCAGCGGCGATCACGGCCAAGGGGGGAAGGTTTCTGGAAGCACCGGTTTCCGGGAGCAAGAAACCCGCCGAGGACGGCACCCTGATCATCCTCGCCGCCGGCGACCACGGCCTCTTCGACAAGACCATGCCGCTCTTCGAGAAGATGGGGAAGAAGAGCCTGTTCCTGGGCGAGGTGGGGCGCGGTGCGGAGATGAAGCTCATCGTCAATATGGTCATGGGTGGCATGATGACCATCTTCTGCGAGGGGCTCGCCCTCGCCGACAAGGCGGGGCTCGCCAGTTCGGACCTTTTAGACGTGCTGGACTCCGGCGCGCTGGCGAACCCGATGTTCAAGCTGAAAGGCGCCCAGATGACCCAGGGGCTCTTCGACACCGCCTTCCCGCTCAAGCACATGCAAAAGGACATGCGCCTGGCGGTCGCGCTGGGCGACTCGCTGAACCAGCCCCTGGCATCCGCCGCAGCGGCCAATGAAAGCTTCAAGAGGGCGAAGGGGATGGGGCTCGCCGACCGCGACTTCTGCGCGGTCCTGAAGGCGATCAACTCATGAAAAAGCTGCTCTCTTTTGCTGGCGTGTCCCTTTTGACCACTGCCCTCCTGGACCCGATGCTTCAGTCCACCCTGGACAAGCCGGTCCCCTGGCTGCGCGACATCGGCATGTTCCTGGCCGGGGCGTTCTGCCTGTACATCCTGGTCAAATACCACCGTGAGCTGTAGCAGGCGAGGTGAACCGGGGACACAGTTTGCCGTTGACAAATAACAACGGCTCCCTTATTCTGCAGCGAAAATTGAATAGAAAGACCTGCTTATCTAGAGTGGTGGAGGGAAAGGCCCTGCGAAACCACAGCAACCGGCCCATTGGGCGACAGGTGCTAAATCCTGCCGAAAGGCGAAGATGAGAAAGGCGCTTTTAGTTATTTGCCACACCCGAAAAGCCCCTTCTCATACCGAGATGGGGCTTTTTTCGTGCCGCCCGCGGCACCTGAAAGTACGAGAGAGACATGTCCTACGGCATTGTGACTGAACAGATCGCCACCTTCGACACCGAACTGCGCCTCGAGAGCGGCCGCATCCTCGGGCCGATCGATATCGCCTATGAGACCTACGGCACCCTCAACGCGGATTGCTCCAACGCTATCCTGGTGACCCACGCCTGGACCGGGAGCGCGCATCTGGCCGGCCGCTACAGCGAAGACGAGAAGCGCGCCGGGTGGTGGGACGACATCGTGGGTCCTGGCTGCCTTCTCGACACCGACCGCTACTTCGTCATCTGCTCCAACGTGATCGGCTCCTGCTTCGGCTCAACCGGCCCGACCTCCCTCAACCCCAAGACCGGCAAGCGCTACAACCTCAGCTTCCCGGTGATCACGGTGCGGGACATGGTCAAGGCCCAGGCGCTGCTCATGGACCGGCTCGGCATCGAGAAACTGTTCTGCGTCCTGGGCGGTAGCATGGGGGGCATGCAGGCCCTGGAATGGGCCACCCAGTATCCGGACCGTGTCGCCTCGGCGGTGGTGCTGGCCACCACGCCGTCCCCGTCGGCGCAGGCGATTTCGTTGAACGCGGTGGCGCGCTGGGCCATCTTCAACGATCCCAACTGGAAAAAGGGGGAGTACCGCAAGAACCCCAAGGACGGCCTGGCGCTGGCCCGCGGCATCGGCCACATCACCTTCCTTTCCGACGAATCCATGACCGCCAAGTTCGGCCGCCGCTTCTCGGCCCGCGACGGCCAGTTCGACTTCTTCGGCCAGTTCGAGGTGGAGCGCTACCTGAACTACAACGGCTACAACTTCGTGGACCGCTTCGACACCAACTCCTTCCTCTACCTGGCCAAGGCCCTCGACCTCTACGACGTCGCCGCCGGCTGCGAGTCACTGGAGGAGGCCTTCGAGCCGGTTAAGGCACCGATCCAGTTCTTCGCCTTCACCTCCGACTGGCTCTACCCGCCGGCGCAGACCGAGGAAATGGTCGTCTCACTCCAGAACCTGGGCAAGCCGGTGGAGTACCATTTGATCACCTCCGCCTACGGGCACGACGCCTTCCTGCTGGAACACCAGACCTTCACGCCGATGGTGCAGACCTTCCTGGAAGGCATCAGCCTCTAACCGCACCGCACGACCTGTAGGGGCGAATAATTATTCGCCCCTACAGGTGCTCGCAAAATAAAAAAGGGCGGATGATCAAAATCATCCGCCCTTTCTGCATTATTTCGGAGCTGCCCGCTATTGCCAACCCATGATGGCGGCGACGTCCTCGTTGAGCACCATGTCCTCGCCGCTGGGAGTCACGAAGACCTTGACCCGGGAGTGGTCCGCGCTGATCAGCATTTCCTTGCCTCCCTTGAGCGCCTCCTCGTCCCGCTTCAGGTCCACCTCGATGCCGAACTGGCTCATATCCTTCAGCGCCATGCCGCGCACCGGCCAATCCTCCCATCCCTCACCATAGGTGAAAACGATGGCGTCCGGCTTCCCGGTGACAGCGATGTAGGCACCCAGGTACTTCCTCAGCCGGTAGGATTCCATGTCGAGCGCGAGTTGGCAGCGAGCGTCGCCCACCACCGCCTCGTCCACCACGGTCCGCCGGCTCACCCGGCGCCCGACGATGCCGGCCAGGCCGCTCTTCTGGTTCAGAAAGAGGTCGAGTTCTGTCACCGAAACACCCGCCTCGTTGGCCATGAACGGGATGATGCCGGGATCGATGTCGCCACAGCGGGTTCCCATCATGACCCCTTCCAGCGGGGTGAGCCCCATGCTGGTATCGACCGATACCCCGTTTTTCACGGCACAGAGGGAGACGCCGTTGCCGGTGTGGATGGTGACGATGTTGGCGCTATCCAGAGCCACCCCTGCCAGTTCGGCCCCTCTTCTGGCCGCGTGCAGGTGGGACTGGCCGTGGAAGCCATAGCGCCTGACGCCGTGTTTTTGGTACCACTCGTAGGGAAGCGGGTACATGTAGGCGGGTTCGGGCATGGTCTGGTGAAATGCGGTATCGAAGATGGCGACCTGAGGGAGCTCCGGGAGGAGTTCCTGTGCCGCACGGATGCCGGCGAGGTTGGGGGTGTTGTGCAGCGGCGCCAGGGTCGCCACCTCCCTGATCGCCTCGACCACGTCCTCATCGATCAAAACCGATTTCGTGAAGCGCTCTCCGCCGTGCACCACGCGATGGCCGATAGCCTTGATATCGTGGGCCTCGGAGATCAACCCCTCGCCGGTCAGGGTATCGAGGATCAGCCGTAGCGCATCCTTGTGGTCAGCGCACTCCCCTTCCAGGTGCTTGGCGTCCGCCCCGGGAACACGGTGGGTCAGGAAGGAATCCCCTACCACGATCCTTTCCACCATGCCGGTGGCCATGACGGCCTGGTCGCCCCAATTGTAGAGTTGATACTGCGCCGAGAACCTGCGGCAGTTAAGGGTGAGAATCAGCATGCTGCTAAACTCCGATCCGGGCAGTATAAACCAGCCGTGCCCGCTGCTATTGCGTATCTCCGGGAAAGCTACCGGGATGTCAGCTACGATACGTGTGGAGAGTATGATCGGTGGGATGCCGCGGTCTTCACGGTTTCGCATTGACGGAACGTCCATAACTAGCACTATCCGTATAAAAGTGCAAACAGTAACGGGTATGACAAAAGGAAACTAACGGGAATCATTGAGGATGAAGTCGGCAATGACGGGACGGTGGTCCGAGGCCCTGCGGGTCCCAACCCAGCAGCGCTGGGCCTTGATTCCGGGGGTGGTCATGATGTGGTCGATGCGCATCCAGGACTCCCTCAGCCAGGGCACCTTGTTCTTGAGTAGGAAATGCCCGTAGGTGTAACCGTACCCCCTCCCCCCCTGGGCGAAGGCATCGGCCAGTCCCGCGTCCCTCAAGGTCTCGCAGACCAGCGAGTGGTCCGGCGAATTGAAGTCGCCGGCGACGAGAACTTCCCCCTTTTCCTGCGCCAGGTATTGGGACACCGCCCGTGCCTGCCGCAGGCGCGTGTCCACGTTGGCCTCGAACCGGTCGATGGCTTTCGGGATGTACCACGCGCCTCGGCGCGCCTTGCGGAAGGCGTTAAGGCCTCTTCTGGGGGTCTTAAAGTGAACGTCGTAGAGGGAGATATCGCGCGAACCGACCTGCACCCGGCAACGCAGGAAGTATTCGCCCTCTCTTTGATCGTACGGGAGATCGTGCACTTCGACGTTGGAGATGGGAAACCTGCTGGCGACCAGATACTGCCCTTCGTTGTGCATCTGCCACCCCGCCAGGTAGTCCGCCAGCGGCCCGTCACCGGCTTCCACGGCGTCCTGGAACAGGATGATGTCTGGCCGGGTTCGCGCCAGTTCCTCGATGAGCGGCATCAGGTCGCGTTTGCCGTACTTGACGTTCCAGGTCATGACCCGAAGCGTCTGCGGCGAATTAGCCCATGCCTTGCGGGGTGCCCAATGCCAATCCATGATCGGTCCGAAAACCCACAGAACACCAAGGAGCGGCACCCACACCAGGATCTTTGCGCTGCGGCAGGCGGCAAGGGCCAGCAGCAGGCCCGGAACCGCCCAGATGAGTTGGGGGAGGTAGAAGTTCAAGGCCCCGACCCAGAAGCGGTCGGGGCCTGCCCAGTTTAGAATGGTGATGGCGGCAAGCAAAAGGACGTACGCGGCGTTCAGTCCCAGGAGCCAGTTGAACATACTCATCCGCCTGCCTCCTTTGCGGCGGGGGCTGTGCCACCCTGCCCCATCGCCGCCACTGCCTCGCTTCAAGGCTTACACATGCTCTTGTTCCAGAAACAGGCCACCTCATGAGGCAATTGGTGCCAGTACTGCCCTTCGTACTCCGTCCTGATATGGTCCAGCAGTTCCCGATACAGTTCATGAGGATACTCGTCATAACCGAGGTCGCCATCAAAACTCATGTAGTCGGGGTGGGTGATCAGCAACGCCATGCCGCCATGCTCCGCGATCCAGCGCAGTTTCTCCTTCCAGATGCTGATATCTTTCTCCCGGAACAGGATGAACACCGTGAAATCCTGGGGGAGCGTGTAGGGAAGCACCACGTACTCCCTTCCCGGGACCTTGGTCTGCTGCACCGGGAAGATCGTTTTCAATCCATCCGACTGTGGCTCGAAGGGATCGGTATCAAAGGCGGACGCCTCGTAGATGATATCCAGCTGGTGCAGCCACTCGAAGTTGTGGTAGACGCACGGAGAACGAAAGCCGACGGCTCCCCATTCCTTCAGGTAGCTGTTGATCTGCGCAGCATGACGTTCAAAGGTCTCAGCCGATTCGTAAAGCTTCCTGTTATGCTCCAGGCCGTGCACCCCCACCTCGAACCCGTGCGTAACCAGATGTTTGCGCAGTTTGGGAGAGAGATCGTAGTCATGTGCGACGAAGTTAAAGGAGGAGCGAAAGCCTAGTTCCTGCTCGAGTGCCATGAGCTGTTCGCACCGTGCCACACCGCGCGCCGTGTCCACATCGTGAGTCAGCACCACCGAAAAGCGTCTTCCCTGCGGCCACCCCGGGAAGCCAGGAGGTGTCGCGCCAGCTTCTGGATCTATAGGCCAAACATTCTGAAAGACATGGCGTTTATATCTTGCCACCACGCTGCGCAGCATGATCTGAAACCGACGTGACATCCAAGGCTTCACCCGGTAATAAACGCGTGCGAGAGCCTCCTCGATAAACGGCTTCATGACCTCTCCTTTGCATGCCGCACGGGACTCGATGATAAGGCCGGTGCGCTGTCGGTGAAGGGATAAAGATTAAAAGCTACGATTAATTAGGAAACACAGAGACAAAATATATCCAAAGCGACGCGCAATGCAAGCACCTGCAACGGGGGGCGGCCCGGCCGAAGAGCCTCTTTTCACAGAGACAGCCGCGGGAGGATATGCTATGTTTTGCCATCCGCGGGGGCGGGTCCACCTCCCCCCGGAAATCCCCGCACGCCCCCGCACCACGAGGACCGATGCCGCTGTACATCCACACCAGCAACCTGATGGAACACCTGGTGGACCGCCTGGAAAAGGTGGTGCGTGCGCCGCGTCGCGCTCCTTGCAACCCGTTCGAGAAGGAACTGATCGTGGTGCAGAGCAAGGGGATGCAACGCTGGCTTGCCATGGAACTGGCCGCCCGCATCGGCGTCTGGGCGAACGGGGAGTTCCTGTTTCCGAACCGCTTTGTCGAAGGTGCCTTCGCCGCAGTGCTCCCCGATGCCCAGAGCGAGGCGACGCTGTTCACGCCCGAGGTGATGACGTGGCGGATTCTGGGGCTGCTGCAACAGTCGGCGGGGAAGCCGGGTTTCGAGGAGATCGCCAGCTACCTCCAGGACGACGCCGACGGGCTGAAGCGGATGCAGCTAGCCCAGCGCATCGCCGACACCTTCGACCGCTACACCGTCTACCGCGATCAAAAAGTCCGGGAGTGGGAACAGGGGAAAGAGGAACACTGGCAGGCACAGCTCTGGCGTTCCCTCACCGACGGGGTGACACAGAAGCACCGCGCCCGCCTGCTGCAAGACTTCCGTGAAGCCCTCGATTGCGGCCGGGTTCCGGCCACGCGACGCGTCTCAGTAATCGGCATCCCGTCCCTCCCCCCCTTCCACCTCGAAGTCCTGTCGCGCATGGCGCAGCACGCGGAGGTGAACCTGTTCCTTTTGAACCCATGCCGCCAGTACTGGGGAGAGATCGTTTCCGAGCGCGAACTGGCCCGGCTTGAGAAGCAAGGGGAAGGCGAGCCGCAGTGGTACGAGACGGGGAACCCGCTGCTGGCATCCTGGGGCAAGCTCGGGCGGGACTTCTTCAACGCCATCATCGACGGCTGTGGCGAGCACGACAGGCACGACAGCTTCGGCGGACTGCCGCAGGGCTCGCTGCTGCATGAGGTCCAGGCGGACATAGTGGAGCTGCGCGGTGCCGAAAGCGGTGTGCGCCAGGTTCAGCCCGGCGACCTCTCCCTGAAAGTACACTCCTGCCACTCCCCCATGCGGGAAGTCGAGGTTCTCTACGACACTCTGCTGTCGATCTTCGACGCCGATCCGTCACTGTCGCCGCGCGACGTGCTGGTGATGACCCCGGACATCGAAAGCTATGCCCCCTATATTTCCGCGGTGTTCGGCAATCCGGAACCCGGCGCCGAGCGCATCCCCTATTCCATCGCGGACCGCAGCCTCAAAAACGAGGGGGAGGCGGCGCAGGCGCTCCTTGCCATCCTCGGCCTCTGCGGCGGCCGCTATGGGGTCGCAACGGTGCTGGACATCCTCGAATCTCCCCCGGTCGCGCGCCGCTTCGGCCTGAGCGAAGACGACCTGGAAACGGTGCGCGACTGGCTCCGGGAAGCCAACGTCAGGTGGGGCATCGACGCCGCCCAGCGCGCCGAGCACGGGGTTCCACCCTTCCACGAGAACTCCTGGGCTGCCGGCCTGGACCGGTTGCTGCTAGGCTACGCCATGAACGGCGACGGACGCTCCTTCTACAACGACATCCTTCCCTTCGACGACATGGAAGGGGGCGTGGCGCTGGTGTTCGGGCGCTTCCTAACCTTCTGTGAAAAGCTCTTCGCCGACACCAAGGCGCTCTCCCGCACCAGGACCCCGGCAGACTGGGTGCCGGTCTTGCGCCGGCTCCTCGATGACTTTATCCTGCCGGACCAGGACGGGGAGCGAGAGGTCATTTCACTGATCGAAATTGCAAAGAAGCTCGGGGAGTGCGGCACCGAGGCTGGTTTCCAGGGAGAGGTCGGGATCGAGGCTGTGCGCTACTGGGTCGAGCAGCAATTGGGGAGCTCCGAGCGCGGCTTGGGCTTCCTGACCGGCGGGGTCACCTTCTGCGCCATGCTCCCGATGCGCAGCATCCCATTTCCGGTGGTTGCCTTGATCGGCATGGACGAAGGGCAGTTCCCGCGCCGCAACCCCGCGCAAGGGTTCGACCTCATGACCGCGGACCGCCGTCCGGGCGATCGCTCCCCGCGCGACGAGGACCGCTACCTGTTCCTCGAGGCGCTCCTCTCCACCCGCAAGCGGCTGCACATAAGCTACGTGGGGCAAAGCATCAAGGACAACGCGGAGCTGCCCCCGAGCGTCCTCGTCAGCGAACTCTTGGACTACCTCGAGAGGTGCTTCGTGACGCCGGAAGGAAAGCCCGCCGGACAGGTGCAAAAGCACCCACTGCAGCCCTTCAGTCAGAAGTATTTCACCGGCTCGCCCGGCCTTTTCAGCTACTCCCGGCATAACTGCGCCGGCGCCGTCGCGAAGCTGTCCCCCCCGGCTCCCCCACCGCCTTTCCTGGCAGCGCCGCTGCCGCCGTGGGAGGAGGGAAGCACCGTCACGCTGAAGGCGTTGATCGATTTCCTGTGCAACCCGGCCAAGGAGCTCCTGCGGCGCCGGCTGGGGATCAAAATCGAACAAGGGGTGGAGCCGCTGGAGGAAACGGAGGCGTTCGCGTTACCGAGCCTCACCAAGTACCAGTTGGAGCAGGAAATGGTTGACGCCCTCTTGCAGGGGGAAGACCTGGACATTCCGTACGCCGTAGCCTGTGCGCGCGGCGACCTCCCGCCCGGGGTCTGCGGCTCCGCGCTTTACCGCAAGCTCGGGGAGCCGGCTATCGAGTTTGCCGCCAAGGTCCAGGAAGTGGCCGGGGGCGCAGAGCTCCCCCCTCTGGACCTGGACCTGAAACTTCCCGGTGGCCGGCTGCTCGGACGCATCGAGAAAGTGCGGGCGGAGCGGCTGGTCCGCTATCGCTACACCAAGCTGAAAGCGAAGGACCAGTTGCGGCTCTGGGTCGAACACCTGGCGCTGAACTGTGCCAAGGCCGAGGGATATCCGTTGCATAGCAGCTTCGTGGCGGCGGATTCGACCATCCACCTCCCCCCCATCGAGCAGTGCGTGGAGCACCTGGACCGCTTGCTGGAGCTGTACCGCAATGGCATGACCCATCCGCTCAAGTTCTTCCCTGAAACATCACTCGAGTACGCCAAGAAATCGCGTGACCCGAAGAAGGCGGCCAAGGCCTTTTCCGACGCTATGGGCAAGTGGCGCGGCAGCGAGTTCTCCAAGGGCGAGGGAGAAGACGATCATTGCCGCCGCTGTTTCGGCGAAGAAGGACCGCTGGATCAGGAATTCGCGGACTTAGCACTCGAGGTATGGGGGCCGCTTCTGGACCACCAGACTGCCAAGACCGCCTCTAAAAAGAAATGAAACGATTCGACCTCCAACATACCCCGCTTGCCGGGCGCAACCTGATTGAAGCGAGTGCCGGCACCGGCAAGACCTTCACCATCGCCGGGGTGTACCTGCGTCTGGTGCTCGAGCAGAAGCTTGACGTGTCGCGCATCCTCGTGGTGACGTTCACCGAGGCCGCCACCAAGGAGCTCAAGGAACGCGTCCGCAAGAAGCTGAAGGAAGCCGAGGCTGGATTCGACGCCGGCACGAGCGAGGATTTCCTGGTCGCCGGTCTGCTGCAGAGAACCACCGATCACGCCGAGGCCCGGCGTCTCCTCGCCAGCGCGATCAGGAGCTTCGACGAGGCCGCCATCTTCACCATCCACGGTTTCTGCCAGAGAATGCTGCAGGACAACCCGTTCGAAAGCGGCTCGCTCTGCGATACCGAACTCGTCACTGACCAGGGTCGGATCCTGATGGAGATCGCCCAGGACTACTGGCGCATCAACTGCTACGGCGCACCGACGGAGCGAATCGCGGCCGCCGACGCCGCCCGTATCACGCCGGAATCGCTGCTCAAGCTCGCGCAAAGGGCCTGCAGCGACCCCAGCGCCAGCATCATCCCGGACCCGCCCTCCGACACCACCGATATCGAAGACTGGCTGCTGGGGCTCAAGCGCGGCTTCTGCGATTACCTGCGCGCAGAACTTCCCAAGCGCAAGCGGCTGAAGAACGTGCGCTCTTTCGACGACCTGCTGGTTGACCTGCACGCCGCCCTCACCCGCAGCGGCTCCACGTTGCCGCGCCTGATCCGCGAGCGCTACCAAGCCGCTCTAATTGACGAGTTCCAGGACACCGACCCGGTCCAGTTCGCCATCTTCGACGCCATCTACCCCGTCGGTCATGACGCGCCCTTTTTCCTCATCGGGGATCCCAAGCAGGCCATCTACAGCTTCCGCGGCGCCGACATCTTCGCCTATATGGGTGCTGCCGAGGCAACAAAACAGTGCCACACCCTGCTGCAGAACTTCCGCTCGGAAGCGGGATTGATCGAGGCGGTGAACACCCTGTTCGCCTCGCGCGACCTGCCGTTTCTGTACCCGCAGATCGGCTTCACCAAGGTGGAAGCGGCTCCGAAGGAGCACAGCAGGCTCGTCGAGACGGGAGAGAGAAAAGCGCCGCTCAAGTTCTGGCTCGCGCCGCGCAAGGACGCGGGCAAGCCGATCAACAAGGGGGACGCCTGGGATGAGCTCCCGGAAACGGTGGCCTCGGAAATAGCGCGGCTGTTGCGCGACGGTGCGGCGGGGAAACTGGCCATCGAACAGCTGAAGCAGGAGGCGGAGGAAGAGCGCTGGGTGCAGCGCCCGGTCCAGCCGCAGGACGTCGCGGTGCTAGTGCGCTCGAACCGTCAGGCGAAACTGATGCAGCGCGCCTTGACGCGCAGGGGCATCCCAAGTGTGCTTTGCAGCGCCGGGAACCTCTTCGAGTCGGACGAAGCGGCGGAACTCCTGAGGCTCCTTTCCGCGGTGGCCCAGCCGGGGCACGAGTCGCTGCTGCGCGGCGCCCTTGCCACCGATCTTGCCGGGGTGAGCGGGGCGGAACTCGCACAGCTCATGGAAGACGAGAAAGGCTGGGAGGAGATTCTAGAGGAATTCCGGGGCTATCACGACACCTGGAATACCGGCAGCTGCATGTCCATGGCGCTGCAGTTTATGGAACGGCGCAAGGTGCGGGAGCGCCTCCTCGGCGAACCGATGGGGGAGCGGCGACTTACCAATGTGCTGCACGCCATCGAGACCATCCACCAGGCCCAGGTGAAGGAGCGTCTTGGCATGGAGGGGGTCATCGCCTGGCTCGCCTGCCGCATAGCCGAGGAGCCGAAGAAAGAGGAGTACGAGATCCGGCTGGAGACCGACGAGGCCGCGGTGCAGCTCGTAACGATCCACAAGAGCAAGGGCCTGGAATACCCGATCGTCTTCCTCCCCTTCTGCTGGGCCGAGTACAGCGGAAAAGACGAGGGAGTCCTCTTCCACGGCGAAGACGGCAAGGTGGTACTTGACGTCGGCTCCGACGAGATCGAGGCCAACAGGGAAGTGGCTGCGCAGGAAGCACTGGCCGAAAGCCTGCGGCTCCTTTACGTCGCCCTGACGCGTGGCAAGCACCGCACGTACCTCATCTGGGGCGCCTTCAAGGACGCGGGCGACAGCGCGCTGCACTACCTGCTGCACCCGGACCAGGCAACGAGCAAGGGACAGGTGGCGCTGAGCGACGACGAAATCCGGCAGCAGCTGGCGGCCCTGGCCGATACTTCCTCCGGGGCCATCGAACTCCTTACCATGCCACCGGCCGATCTGGAGCAGTATCTGGCGCGGGATGCCGAAGTGCCCGAACTGAACCCGGAAGAGTTCCAGGGGATCATCCAGCGCGACTGGCGCGTGGCGAGCTTCACCTCCCTTTCCAGCCGCCGGCACCACACCGCCGAACTTCCCGATCGCGACGAAGCAAGTCCGGTCGAGGAAAGCCCGCTGCGCGACGTCGATCCGACCGGCATCTTCGCCTTCGCCAAGGGGGCCAAGGCCGGCATCTTCCTGCACAAGATCTTCGAGGACCTCGACTTCACGCAGGCGGGGCAGCAGCTGGCGCCCCTGGTCGAGGAGCAGTTGGACAAGCATGGTTTCTCCGCCGAATGGAGCGGGGCCGTGTGCGACATGGTGCAAAATGTTTTGCAGGCGCCGCTGGGGGAGCAGGGGATCACCCTGGCCCAAGTGACCATGGAGCGGCGTCTGACCGAGCTGGAATTCTTCTTCCCATTGGCCCAGGTCACCTCCGAAGGGCTCAAGGAAGCGGTCACGTGCTTCATGAATAAAAAAGGCGCGGCGGCCGGGTTCCCTGTGGACATGGCCGACCTGTTCAGCCGTCTTTCCTTCTCGCCGGTGCAGGGGATGCTGCTCGGCTTCATCGACCTCGTGTTCGAGCGGGACGGTCGCTACTACATCGTGGACTGGAAGTCCAACCACCTCGGCAACAGTGCTGGGGATTATGGGCCAGCCGCCTTGAAACGGGAGATGGAGGACAACTTCTACCCGCTGCAGTACCTCCTCTACACCGTGGCCCTCGACAACTTCCTGAGGCTGCGCATCGCTGATTACGACTACGACCGGCATTTCGGCGGGATCTTCTACCTGTTCCTGCGTGGCATCGATGGCACCGGCAACGGCGTCTTTGCCGACAGGCCGCCCAAGGAGTTCATCGCCGAATTGGCCGCTGTGCTGCTGCCGGAATCGGTGCGCTCCTCCCACACCCAGGATCAAGCAAATAAGCCCAAGCCGGGTGGAGCGGGCAAAAAGCCCAAGAAGGATGTGGTAGAGGGGCAGTTGAGTCTTGATTTGTACTGAGCATCGAAACCAACGGGGATGAAGGGGACAACCCTTCCGGTGTGCAGTAAGGTTTGTGGCTTTATCCCTTGTATCCCTTTTATCCCTGTTAAACGCTTTTAGGTGGTGCCATGACTCCCGAAGGGATTCAGCTCAACGACATAGACCGGCAGTTCGCCGCCTTCATCTGCCGCCTGGCGGGGAGCCGCGACCAGCACGTCGAGGCGGCCGCCGCGCTCTTGAGCCGTGGGGTGACAGCGGGCGACGTCTGCCTGGACCTGGATACAGCCTTGGAAGAAGGGCATGCCGCGGGATTCCGCCTCGAATCGACGGCAACTTGGTGCGAACGACTGAAGGCCTCGCCCGCAGTCGGCGCCCCCGGTGAATTCAAACCTCTCATCCTGGATGCCACGGGCCGCCTCTACCTGCAGCGCTACTGGCGCTACGAGAACGAGTTGGCCGAGGCGATCCTGAACCGGGGCGAACCGGCGCCGTTTGACCGGGAACAACTGCGGCAGGGCCTCGCGCGCCTGTTCCCGCCCACGCCGGGCGAGACCGACTGGCAGCGCATCGCCGCCCTCGCCGCCGTCACCAGGCGCTTCTGCGTCATCTCCGGCGGCCCCGGAACCGGCAAGACCACGACGGTGGTCAAGGTGCTCTCGCTGCTGCTGGAACAGGCCGGCGCCATCGGAGCCGGCAGCGCCCTCCGCATCGCCCTGGCCGCCCCCACCGGCAAGGCCGCGGCTCGCTTGAAGGAATCCATCTCGGGCGGGCTCGACAAGGCCGATCCCGGGGTCCGGGAACTGATCCCGGAGGAAGTCTTCACCCTGCACCGGCTACTCGGATACCTGAAAGGTTCCAGCGGCTTCCGGCACAACAGCGACAACCCGCTCCCCTATGACGTCATCATCGTGGACGAGGCCTCCATGGTTTCCCTGCCGCTCATGGCGAAGCTCGTCTGCGCGTTGCGCCAGGATACCCGCCTGATCCTCCTGGGCGACCGCGACCAGCTTGCCTCCGTGGAAGCCGGGGCCGTTCTGGGCGACATGTGCGACACCGGCGGGGCGCACGGCTTCTCCGCCGAATTCGCGGAACTCGCCGCCGACGTGGCCGGGGACGCCGTTGAAGTCCAGCCCGGGATCGGGCCGCTTGGTGACGCCGTCGTGCTGCTGCGCAAGAGTTACCGCTTCTTGTCCTCGGGAGGCATAGGCAAGGTCGCAACCCTGGTCAATGCGGGGGATGCCCAAGGAACCTTGGCTGCCTGTCTCGATCCTGCCCTTGCCGACGTCGCGCTGGCCTCCCTACCGCCCGCAGCCGGGCTGGCCGAGGCCCTCGCCAAGCGCATCACAGACGGCTATGGTGCCTACCTGCGTACAGAAACGCCCGAGGAAGCGTTCGCGGAGTTCAGCAGGTTCCGCATCCTCTGCGCCATGCGCAGCGGCCCGTACGGCGTCGAGGCGCTTAACCTGCTGGTGCGGCAGCGGCTGGCGCAGGCCGGGCTGATCAATCCGCACGGCCGTTGCTACGCCGGCGAGCCGGTGATCATCACCAGGAACGATTACAACTTGGGGCTGTTCAACGGTGACGTCGGCCTGATCCTGCCAGACGCCGAGAACGGTGGCGAGCTGCGTGCCTTCTTCCCCTCCGGCTCCGGCGGTATGAGAAAAGTGTTGCCGCTCCGGCTCCCCGAGTACGAGTGCGCCTTCGCCATGACCGTGCACAAGAGCCAGGGATCCGAGTTCGAGAAGGTCCTCCTTGTCCTCCCCGACCGCGACAACCCGGTGCTGACGCGGGAGCTGGTTTATACGGCAATAACACGAGCGAAAAAATCTGTTGAGATGCTGTGCACGACAGAGTTGTTTGAGACAGCAATAGGCCGGCGGGTCGAAAGGCGATCCGGCTTACGCGAAAGGCTGTGGCGACGTTGATTTCAAAATCGAATACAGTTGACCACGAAGCTCTGCACTGGCCCTCACGTCCCCCCCTTTGCGAAGGGGGGACAGGGGGGATTTCGCCAAGATAGCCACTGCATCTTGGTTCGCAACGGAGCTTAAATCTCCCTCAATCCCCCTTTGCGAAAGGGGGAAGCTGGAACAAGCGAAGAAGAACTCGGTGCGCCTTTTATCCGACAGTTCCGACATCATCCATCCACCTAAGGAGCAACCATGAATCTCAATGTTAAAGATATAAATCTTGCCTACGATGACCTAGGCACCGGTCCCGCCGTCATCCTCATCCACGGCTTCCCTCTCAACCGCCAAATGTGGCAACCGCAACTTAAGCCGCTGGCCGACGCCGGCTACCGCGTCATCGCACCTGACTTGCGCGGCTTCGGCGCCAGCGACGCCCCCGCAGGTGGCTACAGCATGGACGTCTTTGCCGACGACATCATCGCCTTGCTGGACTCGTTAAAAATCGACAAGGCGGTGGTAGGCGGCATGTCCATGGGCGGCTACGTCTTGTTGAACCTCATGGAGCGCTACGCGGAGCGAGTCCGTGCCGCATGTTTCATCGCCACCCGCGCCAACGCAGATGACGAGGCGGGGCGCGCGCGCAGGAGTGCCATGGCCGCCGAGGCCGAGCGGCTGGGCGCAAACCCCGTCATCAAGATCTTCGCGGAACTTCTTTTTGCGACCGAAACGGCTGAGCGCAATCCCGCATTAATCGCCCTGGTCACCTCCTGGATGCGCAGCGCCGCCCCCCAGGGGCTGGCGGGGGGACTTTTGGCCATGAGGGACAGAAAAGATTACGTGGAGGAACTCACCTCTTTCCAGCTCCCCTCGCTGGTCTTGGCCGGCGCTGAAGACCGCGCCGCCCCCCTGGAAGTAGCCCAGGTGCTCATCGATGGCCTCTCCGGTTGCCGGAGTAAGGTGATCGAAAAAGCCGGGCACATGCTCAACATGGAGCAGCCTGCGATCTTCAATGAGACCATGATCGAGTTCCTGAAATCGCTGCCGGAGTAACTCATGAGCGCTGACGTCACGCAATTGATCACCCTGCTGCTTCTCGCCGCCACGTTGGTGGTCACGCTTTTGTGCTACCTGAACCTGAAGCGGCATTCCTCCTCCGAGGCACGCTTCGATCAGCTTGAAAAAGGGCTGGAGCGGCTGGAGCGGACCCTGCAGGATGAGTTGCGTCGCAACCGCGAGGAGTTGGGGGGGAACCTGCGCAACTTCGGGGAAGCCGTGCAAAAGAGGATGGTGGATATCGCGTCGCTGCAGAAAGGCCAGATGGAGGGGTTCACGCAGCAGCTCGCCAACCTCACCGCCAGCAACGAACAGCGCCTCGACAAGCTGCGCGAGACGGTTGAAGTACGGCTCAAGTGGCTGCAGGAGGATAACTCCAAGAAGCTCGAGCAGATGCGAGCCACGGTTGACGAGAAGCTGCACGAAACCTTGGAGAAGCGGCTGGGGGAATCTTTCAAACAAGTGAGCGGGCAGCTGGAGCAGGTACACAAGGGGCTGGGCGAGATGCAGTCGCTGGCATCCGGCGTTGGCGACCTAAAGAAGGTCCTCTCCAACATCAAGACCCGCGGCACCCTCGGCGAGGTGCAGCTACACAACCTCCTGGAGCAGATCCTCACCCCGGACCAATATGGCGCCAACGTGGCCACCAAGCCCGGCAGCGACGCCCGCGTCGAGTTCGCGGTGAGGCTCCCAGGACGGGACGAGAAGCCGCTTTGGCTCCCAATCGACGCCAAGTTCCCCCAGGAAGACTTCCTGCGCCTGGTGGAAGCCCAGGAGCAGGGGAACCAGGCTGCCATTCTCGAGGCAACCAAGCAGTTCGACAAGACCGTGCAGGGGATGGCTAAGCTGATCTGCGACAAGTACCTGGCCCCTCCCGAGACGACCGACTTCGGCGTCATGTTCCTCGCCAATGAGGCGAGCTACGCGCAAGTGTTGAGCCGGCCCGGCCTTTTCGACACCATCCTGCGCGAGCACAAAGTCATCGTCGCCGGCCCCACCACCATCGCCGCCCTCCTCTCTTCGCTGAGCCTCGGCTTCAAGACGCTCGCCATCGAGAAGCGCAGCAGCGACGTCTGGCGCCTTTTGGGTGCGATCAAGACCGAGTTCATGACTTTCGGGACGCTTCTTGAGAAGACCAGGAAGAAACTGGACGAGGCATCCTCCAGCATCGACACCGCCGCGACCCGGACACGGCGCATCCAGCGCAAAATGCAGGGGATCGAGGAACTGCCCGAGCACGAGGCGAAGGGGCTTTTAGGAATGGAGTTGCCTTCCGGCCCTGACATAGAACCGGGTGAGGTCGTCCTGATCGACGAGGCTTAGGCTTCCCCCTCCCGCAGGGCTCCTCTAGGAACTCTCGGTGGAATGTAAAGATTGGCGACCAGCCAGCCCTACACGAGCCCAGGCAAATCCCCTCTGTCTCCCCTTCACAAAGGGGAGGACGCTCGTTCACGTGTTGCGCTTCGTGAACAACAGATACATGTCTCGGGATTCCGGGATACACCTTCCGCAAGGGGAGGGGGAACTGCTATTGCGGGCACAAAAACAGCCCGTCGGCAGGTAGTCCAAGGGGCCACCGCCGGCGGGCTTTATGGTGCAGTGGATAGCCGCTGCGTTATTTAATCTGTCCGCGGATCTCGCCGTCCGGGTACTTATCGGTGTGGACGTTCACGTAGGTGTCGCCGGACCTCATGAGTTTGACCAATTCGTCGAATTTACCTTTGTAGTCGCCCATCAAGTCATTGGCTCCGACTTTACCCTCGGAGAGCACGCCCGAGAATTTTCCCTTCTTGCCACCGCTGAAGAGTCCCACGATCGGCGGGCCGTTCTCGCCTTTTTTGCCGACATGGATGTGAGCCGCGCTGGCGTCCACGAGGTTTTTGACGTGGACTTTATACATCAGTTCCTTGCCGTCCTTACTGAGTTTGAATTCCGCCTTGCCCGAAGACTTGGCGTCAGGTTTGCCGACTTCCTCTTTCGGGGTCATTTTCGCCTTGAAGCTGTGCTCCGCAGCATAGCCGGTCGAGACAGCAAAGAACGCGGCTACCAACACCAGCAGTAACAGCCTAATCTTTCTCATCGCCTGCCTCCTTTACAGCCTTGGTACTACCACTACCGCCGATTGTACCGCTTACATTCAAAAAGAACTATACATTTAATTTTGGCGTTCGGAGCTGTCATCGTAAGGCAGCAAGCCCCTTGCGCTCCACAATATCCAACAGACGTACTGCCGGCCCACTGGGTTTCTTTAAGCCCTGTTCCCACTGCTGCACCGTGCTTTTTCCGATGCCGAGGAAAGCTGCAAAAACCGCTTGGCTGACATGGCAGGCCGTCCTGATCCTTTTAATATCTTCAGGCTTGAATGGCTTTTTCCGGGGCAGGCACAGAGCCTGGATCTCGCGGAAGGTGATGTCATCCATCATTCCCGCTTCGAACAACTCCTCAGCCATCTCGTTAGCTATGTCAAGAATCTCGCTCATCTGCTTTAACCTCTACTATTGAACCTTTAAGTAAATACTCGTCTATTTTGCTGTCAGGAGCCGAAAGAAAGGAACCGGCAACGAGGCTCAAGGCCGCCTCCTCCTTCACGGAAATATTGGTTTTAGCGTTTTTAGCGAATGCATAGAGGAAGATGATTCGTTTAGGTGAGGGAGAGGTCGACTTGTAGCCTACGATGGTCCTGTATCCTCCGCTTTTGCCTCCGCCGGCCCGAGCTATTCTCTTTTTAAACAAGTAGCCGCCCAAGTCCGCTTCCACATTGCCGCTAGCAATCTCTTTCGCTGCGTCCAACAAAACTCCGTCAGCGATTCCTTCGCGCCGAGCCCAACGACTGAACCATTTGTTTTTGAATACCCTCAACATCATCACTATATCACTCAGTGATACATCTGTCGATGCCGGCGCGGTTAACCAGTCGGCATCACGCGAACTCCGCGATGGCCTGCCCGGGCTGAACGGCTTCGCCGACGGAAACGAGGATCTTCTCCACCTTGCCTGACATGTGCGCGGTGATGTTGGTCTCCATCTTCATGGCCTCGAGAACCACGAGGAGATCATTGACCTCCAGGTGCTGCCCCACCTGCGCCACCACCTTGAAGACCACGCCCGCTATCGGACTGCGGCAAATCTTATCCGACCCGGCTGCCGCGCCTCCCGGCGGCGCGCCCGTGACCGGTGTGGGAGCGGCCATCGGCATGCCTGCCATCGGCGCCGGGGTCGCCTGCACCGTCGTGGTCGGATAGGACTCGGCCAACCGGACCTCTTCGCCCTCCTCGACTTCCACATCCACCCGGTACTTCTTCCCGTCAATGGTCATGATCAGCTGCACGGTGGTCTCCTTGTGCTGCGCGTTTTCTTGTAGTGGCGCAATGTCCTCGCTCCTCTCCCCAGAGGGGGAGGCTGGGAGGGGGGAAGTGTTGGGGAAGGATTACGAATGCCGGACGTTGAGGTTATGCGATGCCTGCAGCACCACGCGGCTCGATTGCCCCCAGGCGTTTGCCTGCATCGGGTCGACGAACCTCGCCCTGCGGATGCGGACGCTCCGGCCCAGGTAGGCCGCTATCGAGGCCGACATCACCATCAGCAGTTCAGGCGTTATCTCCTCGTGAGTCTCTGCGCTTTCTTCCATGGTCCCCTCCTTACAGTGGGATCAGCCCGTGCTTCTTCATGGGCCGGAACTCGCGCTTGGTGTGCAGGATGTCGAGCGTCATGGCCAAGTGGCGCCTGGTCTCGGCAGGTTCGATGATATCGTCCACGTCCCGCCTCCCCGCCGCCGCGTACGGAGTGGCGAAGGTACTCTGGTAGGACTCGATCAACTCCTGTCGCCTCTTCTTCGGGTCCTCGGCCTGTGCGATCTCGTTTCTGAAGATAACGTTGACCGCTCCCTGCGGCCCCATCACCGCGATCTCGGCGGTGGGCCAAGCAAAGACGCGGTCGGTTTCCAACTCCTTGCCGCACATGGCCAGGAAGGCGCCACCATAAGCCTTGCGCATGATGACGGTGATCTTGGGAACAGTAGCGGCGGAGTAGGCGAAGAGCATCTTGGCACCGTGGCGGATGATCCCACCCTGCTCCTGCTGCACGCCCGGCAAGAACCCTGGGACGTCCACCAGCGTGACCAGCGGGATGTTGAACGCATTGCAGAAACGGACGAAGCGCGCCCCCTTGTCGGAGGCGTTGATATCCAGGGCGCCGGCAAGGACGCTGGGCTGGTTGGCCACAACGCCGACGCTCCGCCCCAGGATGCGGGCGAACCCGACCACGATGTTCGGCGCGAAGAGCGGTTGGACCTCAAGGAAGTCCCCGCCGTCCACGAGACGCGTGATCACCTGACGCACGTCGTAACCTTTTTTCGGGTCGGTGGGAACCAGGGTGTTCAGCGTCTTGTCCGGTACCACGATGTCGTCCGCCTCCAGTTGCGGCGGGTCTTCGAGGTTGTTGGACGGGAGGAAGGATAGCAGCCGCTTGCAGATGCGCAGCGCCACCAGGTCGTTCTCCGCAACGAAGTGTGCGACACCGGCGTAGTTCATTTGGGACAGGGGCCCGCCGAGCGCCTCCGCCGTGATCTCCTCGCCGGTCGCCTCCTTGATCACGGAGGGGCCGGTGATGAACATGCGCGCGCTGGCGGTCTGGATGATGAAGTCAGTGAGTGCCGGACTGTAGGCGGCGCCGCCGGCACAGGGGCCGCAGATGAGCGAGATCTGGGGCACCACGCCGGAGAGCATCACGTTGTGGTAGAAGATTTTGCCGTAGCCGGCGAGGGAATCGATCCCTTCCTGGATGCGGGCGCCACCGGAATCGTTCATGAACACGAAGGGGGTGCCAGTCTTCAGGGCAGAAAGCATCGACTGGACGATCTTGTCGCTATGCACCTCCCCAGCCGAGCCCCCCGCCACGGTGAAGTCTTGACTCGCCAGGTGCACCAGCCGACCGCCCACCGTTCCCGCGCCGGTCACGACACCTTCAGCGGGGAACTCCTTGCCCGCCATGCCGAAGTTGGTGCAGCGGTGTTTGGCGAAGAGACCCACTTCCTGGAAGCTGTCTTTGTCGAGCAGCGTCTCGATGCGCTCCCGCGCGGTAAGGCTCTGCTGGGCGTGCTGCTGATCGATCTTGGCTCGACCTCCCCCCAGCTTCAGCCTCTCTTTCCTCTCGTTCAGCTCCTTGACCTTTTCCTCTATCGACATGAGCGCGCTCCTTTAGCGGGTGCGGCGTCTATTCCTGGCCGTACGGCGCCACGGTGACCTTGTGCTGCTGACCGCTCAAGGTGACCGTGTAGGTGACGGGGCCGGTGATCTTGCCGGGATGCCCCTCGGGGATGTTGGTTTCGGAAGCGCCGGTGGCAGGGTCCTTGCCAACGTTTCTCGGCCCTTCGTGCCTGCTGGCGAAGAACTTGGGCGCCACCTGCGGGAACAGGGCGTAGGTGAGCACATCCTCATCGCTGCCGTCGCATCCTTCCAGCGGCATCGCCGCCGCGCGCAGCTTGTCCCATTCCGGCTCCAGGAGGTCGGCGGGGCGCACGGTGATCGGCTCCTTCTTCGCGTGCCGACGGGCCATTTCCACCACCTCGGGGTTCAGCTCACCTGGGGCGGCGCCGTAGTAGCCGAGCATCAGGTCGGCGAACTCCCCAGTCAGCACCTTATAGCGTCCCATCAAGGTGTTCAGCACCGCCTGCGTGCCCACGATTTGGCTGGTCGGAGTGACCAGCGGCACGTAGCCGGTATCCTTGCGCACCACCGGGATTTCATCCAGCACCTCGTGCATGCGGTCTGCCGCCCCCTGCTGCTTCAGCTGGCTTTCCATGTTGGAGAGCATGCCGCCGGGGATCTGGCTCCTGAAGATCTCCGTCTCGACGCCGGTCACGGTGGATAGGAATTCGCGGTAGCGGGGCAGGATCTTTGAGAAATGCTCCTTGACCCGCAGCATCCGGCCGAGAGCGATCTTCGTGGCATTGCCAGTGTGCTCCAGCATCTCTATGAAGCTCTCGGTCGGGTTGTGACCAGGGCCGAGGGACATGGAACTGACTGCCGTGTCGACGCCGTCCACGCCGGCCTCGACCGCTTTCATCAGGCTCACCATAGTGACGCCCGTGGTGGCATGGACGTGCAACTGGATTCGGGTCTGCTCGCCGCAGTACTCCTTGATGCCGCGTACCAGTTCGTAGGCCGCCTGAGGTTTGATGAGGGCCGCCATATCCTTGATGCAAATGGAGTCGCACCCCATCTCCACCAGGTGTTTCGCCTGGTCGAGGTAGGCCTGGGTGGTGTGGATCGGGCTTACGGTGTAGGAGATGGCACCTTGGGCGTGTTTGCCGGCTTTCTTGACCGCCTTGACCGATCGCTCCAGGTTGCGCAGGTCGTTGAGCGCGTCGAAAAGGCGAAAGACATCGATGCCGTTCTCGGCGCTCTTCTGGACGAAGCGATCCACCACCTCGTCCTGGTAGTGCCGGTAGCCGAGCAGGTTCTGGCCCCGCAGCAGCATCTGCAGCGGCGTCTTGGGCATAAGCGACTTGAAGGTGCGCAGCCTTGCCCAGGGGTCTTCGTTCAGAAACCTGATGCAGGCGTCGTAGGTCGCGCCCCCCCAGCACTCAAGAGACCAGAAGCCGGCGTTATCGAGGTCCTCGCAGGCGGGGATCATGTCGTCAATGCCCAGGCGGGTGGCTATCAGGCTCTGGTGGGCATCGCGCAGGGCCAACTCGGTGATGTCGATGATACGGTTCATATCTCCCCCCTTTCCACGAAGGGATAGTGTACGGGAAGGATACTCATTGGCAATAGCTAATGTCGATTTTAAGGTGGGGGTTGGGCGGGCGCGCAGCGCGCAAGGGGTTAGGCTTCGAGGATGTCGCGGTAGAGAGCGAGGTAGGCACCGGCTTCTTTTTCGGGACAGCAGCTGTCACCAACCAGACACCTGCCGTTCTTCCCTAACCGGTCACGCAGGTGAGCATCAGCCACCAACTGTTCGGCTTTGCCGCAGAAATCGGCGGGGCTGTGGTAAACCAGACCGGTAACGCCGTCCCTGATGATGGAACGGTTCCCCTCGATGTCGGACACCAAGACGGGCTTGGCGTAGGCAAGGGCCTCCAGGATGGTGTTCGCCATCCCTCCTTCGGTAAGGGAGGTGTTCAACACGACGTCGACCCGCCGGTACAGTTCTCCCATGGCGTCGTGGGCCACCACGCCGAGATAACGGGCGAACGGATACCGCTCCAGCGCTTCCATGACCTCCGCAGCATAGCCGTTTTCCAGCACCGGACCGGCCAACTCCAGCCGGACCTGCGGATAGCGGGCCTGTAGCTCGGCCAAGGGCGCCAAGGGGAACATCACGTTCTTCACCGGACGCAGCCCGGCGGGAAGCAGGAAAACGAATTCATCCCCGGCATCCTTCTCCACCGGAGCGTATTGTGCCGGAAGCTCCACCCCCTGGTGAATCAGGACGGTCCGCTCTTCGAGGCTCGGGAGATGCTCTCCCAGGCGTTTTTTCACACAGGCATGAAATGCCACCAGCCGCGCCGCGCCGCGCAGCGCGCCGTGCATCTCCAGGCCGCGCTGGTCGCAAAGCGCCTGGTAGATGTCGGTCCCGGTCAGCGTGATCAGGTAGGGGATGCCAAGCGACTTGGACAGCGCGTGCGCCACCCTGCCGCCTTGATAGGCGTGAAAGGCATGCAGCAACTGCGGCGCGAACTCCTCGACCTCAGCTTGCAGACGCTCGCCCGCCAGCCGTCCCACTGGGAAAACCCGCACCTCGCACCCCAAAAGCCTGAGCTGGCCCTCGATGCGCCTTACCGTGACGGCGTTGCCGGTTTCCGCGGGATAGTAGTTGGGGGCGATGATGCCGACACGCATGGGGGGGAACCTCTGCTAAAGTTTTTTGCAACGGCCATCATTAGAAAGCATAGACCGCAGCAGCCTCTGATAATAGCCGCAAAACCCGCACTAGGCAAGGGATAAACCCCTTGCCTCACTCAAAGGATCATGGTACTTTACCCGCATTCCGAGGTGCGACACATGAAAATTACCATCCTCGGCTCTGGCACTTCGACCGGGGTTCCCATGGTCGGCTGCCACTGCCAGGTCTGCGGTTCCTCTGACCCGCGCGACAAGAGAACACGTGCCTCCATCCTGGTCGAGTCCCGTGGCCAACGCATCCTCGTCGATACCTCGACCGACTTGAGGATGCAGGCGCTGCGGGAAGGGATTCCGCAGATCGACGCCGTTCTGCTCACCCATACCCACGCCGACCACATCCATGGCATCGATGATTTGCGCGGCTTCCATTTCATCCACCGCAGGGTGATCCCTTGTTACGCCAGCCAGGACACCCTTGACCAGGTGCGCAGCAACTTCTCGTACATCTTCGAGGGGCTGCACTCCGAGGGATACTGGCCGCTTTTGGAGGCTTGTCCCGTAGCGGCTCCCTTTGACCTGTTCGGCTGTCGCGTGACCCCGGTGCCGATCAGGCATGGTTCCTTCCTGGCCACCGGATACCGCTTCGACAATGCTGCCTACCTCACCGACTGCAGCGAGATACCGGACCAGTCGCTGTCCCTGTTACAGGGTCTCGACCTGATGATCATCGATGGCCTGCGCTTTTCCCCACACCCCAACCATTTCAACATTGAGGGTGCGCTCAAGATGTCGGAACTGCTGAAACCGCGCCGCACCGTACTGACCCACCTCACCCACGAGGTGCATCACAGCGACGGTCAGCGACTCCCCCAGGGCGTTGAATTCGCCTACGACGGCATGACGGTCGAGCTTTGAAGACGAACCAAATGAACCTGAGAAACGGACGGAACTGATGTTCAGAGACATTCGGCTGCACGGCTATGCAAACGACCAGATCGAGTTCTACGCCATCACGGCGGGTAGCGAGGCGTACAACCGCTACTTCTTCAACACCGACCCCTCCGATCCCGACGAGATCCGGTTCTTCTCTCCTGGCAACGAATTCATCATCGCCAAGAACGGCATCAGCCACCGGGGCAACGGCGGGTCCTTCTGCGAGTACATGTTCGGCGTGGACCAACCCATCGCCGACCTGGCCAAGGAAGAGGTCTCCAACCGGCTCATCATCTACGGCACCCACAACGATCACAGAAGCGGCACCCTTAGGTTCAGCGACCGCACCGAAGGGTACCTGAGCTACGACAAGATCTTCTTCGATGGCAACGCCATCTTCAACTACTTCTTCGCCTTGACCGGCGCCGACTTTTCCTGCCCCATGCACGAGCAGCAGGAGCGCATCCTCAGGGTGCTGGGAAAAGCTCTCAAGCGCTCCGGCGCGGTAGGCGAAGAGCAGGATAACCTGATCATTCGGGAGATCCTGGAGATCGTCGACGAACCGAACGCCCACCTCTTCCTCTTCAAGCTGATCAACGTCCGGCACCGCGAGTACAGCGAGGCCTTCAAGTCGCTCTACTTCAACAACAAGAAGATCACCGACTCGGAGTTCCAGTCCCTGGCCATGCTCGCCGAGCGCTACGGCATCGACCGTTATCAGCAGGAGCGAATCCGTATCGATGTGATGTACAAGCACCCGGACAACCGGCGCATCGTCGACGAGTACAAGAACATCCTGATCGCCTGCAACCGCAAAGGGGAGATCAACAAGCTGGAGAACGCGCGCCTGACCCGGCTGAAGACCCTGTCGGTGCGCAACAAGATCCCCGGGGCACTCTTCTATACGCTGGACGAGATGCTCAAGAAGGACAAGAAACTGGTCGACCTGGAGGAGAGCAACTACATCTCCGAGACCAGGCAGATCCTGGAGGGGATGTTCCTCTCCGAGCGGCACATCGAGAGCACCATTGAGCCGGAGGACATGCTGAAGCTGCTCTTCGCCAAGAAGCAGGCCGCCGAGAACCGCGACCACGCCTTTGAGGAGATGCTGCTTGACGCCAGCAAGGCCTGCGACGAGAAGATCCGCGACGGCGCCGACATCTCGATCCTCGAAGGGTACTCGTACATCATCACCTACTTCGACCGTTACGACGCCACCTCTTCGGCCATCAACCAGCTGGCCTTCATGGAGAACGTCAGGATCTCGGAGGAGATGATCCGCAGCCTTCTTGGCAACAAGCACGCCTTCGACATGCTGGCCCCCGACCTGTTCACCAAGCTCTTCCTCTCCGGCATCTTCGAGGACAAGTACTTGGGGACCTACGGCCGCAAGAAGGTGAGTCACCTCGCCTCGGGGCTGAAACTCATCGAGGAGAACCGGCTCACCACCACCGCGCTCCTGGAGCAGTTGGTGCGGATCGACAGCGACGAGCGGCTGCACCTCACCCTGCTCGAACACGTCAAGGACCGGATTCGCAACTTCTACTCGAAGTACGCCACCAAGGGAGACCAGGACGCGCTGAAGAAGGAGCTCACCGAGGAACTCCTCAACAAGAAGCTCATCGACGGCGACATCCCGGATCGCCTGTTCCACGAAGCCATCCTCACCATCAAGAAGGAGGCGGTCTACATCCACAACCTACTGCCGCAGATCATCATGGAGAAGAACTCCTCGCTGCGTGAGGACTTCCTGGAAAACTCCGGTCTTGATCGTTTCTACGTGGAGGAACTCGAGCGCGAATTCTTCGAGCTTAACGGCCTGAACCTCGAGGAGCTGTACCAGATCAGGAAAGGGTTCAACTAAGGACAAAGGCCAGGGGGCGAATGATTATTCGCCCCTACACGCGCCCTCCGCTCAACCTTCGGCCCTTCGGCCACCACTCCCACCACTCCCCCTTGACACCCGCCATCAATTCCTCTAGTGTGCTCCACGTGTGTAATTTTTCTACTCAGAGGCTCGCATGTCCGTAACGGAGCTACAACTAAAGACCTTAGGCGATCGCATCACTTCTTTCGGCAAGGAGAACCTGGACGAGATGCTACACCTGGTCGGTGAGGGAGCACGGCTGGTCTCCGACCAGGAACGGGTGCGCATTTACCTCGAGGACCTGACCCGTGGCGCCCTCTCCTGCGCCTTTGCCTGCGGCAGCTTCGCTGCCGAGATACGCCAGGAAACCTTCCCCATCATCTCCGCCGAGGCCGGCGTTTCCAACACCTTCGTTACCCAAATGCCGTCCCAGTTCCTGCTCCCCGCGGAGAGTGGGCTTCCACTGGACCAGGAATTCTCGCGGCGCTTCATGATCGACGGCACCACCATGCTCCCCATCACCAACGACGGCAAGTCGATCGGCGTCGTCTGTGTGGATGGGGAACTCCTGTCCCGGGACCGGATCGAGCTGCTGGTGCCGTTCCTGGCCAGGGCGGGTGAGCGGGTGGACCATGCCCGGAAGTACCATCAGCAACTGCTGCTGGCACGCCGGGTCGAGGTCTACAAGAGAAGGGAGGCGGCCGGCTTCATGGTGCGCTCGGCCGTCAACCTGATCGACGGGCTGACCCTCGCCTCGGTGCTGGTGCCGGCGCGCGGCGGCATGGAGGTGCTGGCGAGCCACGCCGAGGACGCCGACCTCAAAGCCCGCTACGACAACGTCGGCAGCATCGACCTCAAACACGGCACCTCGCTGGTATCGCGTTACGTCAATGAGGCCGGGGTGGTGACCGACGACCAGCTCCTGCAGCCGCTCTTCATCGCCGACCTCCAGGACCAGACCATCCAACGCCGGGCACTCACCGAAGAGATGGGGCTGAGAACCTTGTACATGGTGCCGCGCATTGAGCCGGGCACGCGGCGACTTATCTGCCTGATCAACTACTTCACGCGCCAGCTCGCCAGCTTTTCCGAATTCGAGGAGGGGCTGCTGCAGACCCACGCCGAGATGGTGGAGCGCGTCATCAACGAGGTCGGCGGCGAGCACCTGGAGATCAAGGTCCTCTCCGAGATCTCCGACCTGCTGCAGGAACGAAACGAGGGGCTGCACCCCTTCCTGACCAAGGTGCTCTCCAAGGCAACCGAACTGATCGGCGCCGACACCGGCAGCATCGCCATCGTGCTGGAGCGCGAGGGGGAGAAGTATCTGGTGGTCGAGAACGAGGAAGGGACCATCGTCGGCGCCAAGAACAAGGAATGGCTGAAGAAAAAGATTCCTCCCTTCAGGATCGGCGGGAGCGACCTGCCCGCGCAAGAGCGCAGCCTCACCGGCTACGTCGCCTGGACCAAGGAGCCCAAGATCATCGGGCAGGTGACCGATGCCTCGCAGCACGAGGGTTTCCACCGCCCCATGAACGAACTGATCAAGAGCGAGATGGCCGTCCCGGTGATCAGCGACGACGAGGTGATCGCCGTTATCTGCCTCAACTCGCTGCAGGAAGGGTATTTCACCGAAGAACACAAGCGCATCCTGCAGATCATCGACCGCCTCACCTCGCGGCACATCTCCGACATCCAGCGCATCGAGCGGCTGCAGTCCGAGGTGAACAAGCTGCAAAGCGACATCGCGTACAAGGACCCCAAGGTTTCCTCGTATCGACTGGGGAACATCATCGGCAACAGCCGCAAAGCCCAGGAGATCGTCGCCTTCATCAACACCGTGGCGCAACCGCTCTCCAACCGGATCGCCCTCTGGAGCCGCCACGTGCTGCAGGAAGCCACCATCGGCCTCCCCTCCATCCTGGTACTCGGCCCGACCGGCGCGGGTAAGGAGTTCTTCTTCAACAACCTGTACAACAAGCTGAACGAGCTGTACCGGCAACAGATCAACCCCGACGGCGAGCTCCCCGTCAAGAAGACCAACATCGCCGCCTACAGCGGAGATCTCACCTACTCCGAACTCTTCGGGCACATAAAAGGGGCCTTCACCGGCGCCTACAGCGACAGGAAGGGGATCCTGGAGGAGGCCTCCGGCGGCATCGTCTTCCTCGACGAGATCGGCGACGCCGACCCGAAGACCCAGGTGCAGTTGCTGCGCTTTCTCGACAACGGCGGTTTCGTCCGCTTGGGCGAGAACCGGGAGAGGATCAGCCGCGTGTTGCTGGTAGCGGCCACCAACAAGGACCTAAGGAAGGAGATCGCCCTCGGCAACTTCCGCGAGGACCTGTTCCACCGGCTCACCGAGCTCTCCGTGGTGGTGCCGTCCTTGAACGAGCGGCGCGAAGACATCCCCGACCTCTCCACCCACTTCCTGGGCAAGCTGTACCGGACCTACAGAAGCACCGAGGAGGCCGGGCGCGACGATGAACCGAGCCTCTCCAAAGACGCCAAGGAAGCTCTTGTGGGGCACAACTACAAAGGGAACATCCGCGAGTTGAGGAGTATATTGCTGCGCGCCCTGTTCTTCAGGACCGGCAAGATGGTGACCGGTGACGACATCAGGAAGGCCATCAGAGACGGTTCCCGCGAGCAGGTGGTACCCGCGTTTGAGCTGTTGGCCGAGGAAGTGGCCAGCGACATCTTGAGCGACATAGAAGCGGGGAAGGATTTCTGGGAATGTGTGTATGAGCCCTACTCACAGAGCAGGATTTCCAAAGACGTGGTGCGGTTGGTAGTGGAGAGAAGCCGGAGTGTAGCCGGCAAGAGCATGCCTGAAGTCGCCCGGCACCTAAAGGCCGTCACCGGCTCCCCACAGGAGGACGAAGAAGAGCGGAAGAGGTTCTTCCGGTTTAAGAACTTCCTTTACAAGACGGTGAAGATTTAAGCTGGCGGGGGAAAGTTTGGTAACATCACCGAGGGCGCCGCAGACGGCACCGGAGGTGGTTTATGAAAAATGGGAACCATGAGAATCATGGGAGTGATGGGAAACATGTGAAAGCGGAGGATCATGAGCAGTCCCATGACTCCCAGGATTCCCATGCATCCCATGACCCCCACCAAGCTTCTCGCCTTTTGCCCCCTCGCGGCGACTACCGCACTCTGCTCTCCTACCAGAAAGCCGTAGTCATCTACGAAATAACCTACCGCTTCTGCCACCGCTTCCTCTCAAGGGGCGACCGCACCGTCGACCAAATGGTGCAGGCCGCCCGCTCCGGCAAACAAAACATCATCGAAGGCAGCAAGGCCGCAACAACCTCCAAAGAAACCGAGATAAAACTTACCCACGTCGCCCGCGCCAGCTTGGAAGAATTGCTGGAAGACTACCGCGATTACCTCTCCGCCCGCGACCTTCACGCCTGGAGCAAAGATGGCCGTGAAGCAGAGTACGTCCGCAACCTGGGCAGATGCACCCCCCTCACCTTCGAGCCTTTCCGCGCCTTCACCGAAACTCGCCCCGCCGAAGTAGTGGCCAACATAGCCATCTGCCTCATCCACCAGGCGAACTTCCTCCTCGACCAACAGCTTAAAGGACTCGAAAAATCCTACCTCAAAGACGGTGGCCTCCGTGAGCGGATGACCCACGCTCGGCTTATGGTACGAGGGCATCAAAAGAAAGGGCAGTGAGGATGTATCTGGTAGGTCCGCCCCCCGCCAAATCCTACAGGGGAGCCGTCACGGCTAGCAGTTTTTGATACCCCTCAGGCAGCAGCGCCTTCGCTAGATGAAGAGCAACCGGATTGATCTTGGTGAAAGCTGCCATGTTATGGATGCTACAGCCCCGGGTGATCTTGGAGTTGTCCAAACTCTGCTTGCCGGTCGGAAAGCCTCTGAACATGAGGCCGGCATCGGAAGTTCGTGCATAGTCTCTGAGGGTGTGCACGATGAAGTCAGTCACCTTTAGAGCCTGACTCTCCGTGTCTGAGAAGAACACATCGTCGATGATGACGTTCTCCACCTGATAGGATATGTCTATGGCGCAAAGTTTTTCTTGTCGGTAGGCACCCGTTACGACGACTTTATCATATTCGAAGATGGGCTTCGCCCAAGCTCTGAATTTCTCTCTCTGCAGCCGCTCCTTGTGGTAGGAGTATTTGGTTCTGCTGTAAAAGGAAATGTACAAAGGGCTGGCGCTATCTACGAATTCTGCCAGGTCGGTGATCCGCTTAGCGGTGAAGTTGGAGAGTGCCTTTTTTATAATATTTCTTTGTTTTGCACCCACACCGTCCAGGCTGTAGTCCTTGAGCTGGTCGTACACAAACATGTTCATGAAGCTGTTGCTGGGCGCCCCGGCTGGGACCATGTGAATGACACCGCCGATGCGCGACGGTAAAGGGTATCGGCTCCGTCCAGGAGCCACTTCGGCGAAAGGGAACAGGGGTCTGAAGAAGAAGGGATGGACTTGTCTCCACCAGACATCTCCTACTTTTATGACCTTTACGCCAGATGCTTTCTGGAATTTCGCAAATTCATCGAGCGTCATTGGTTCCCAAGTCATGGCATGCGCCTCCGGTTACCTTCTTTGTTGGACGCAGGAAACATCGTGATTACGGCATAGCGGCACATTGTATCATCGCCGGGCGAAGGAGCAACGCGCGGTTCACATCAGCTTTGCTTTCTCCTCCGGTGTCAGCCTCTCCGTCGAACATGTCCTCCCCCGACTAAGTCTCCGGCACCGGCCGAACCCCATCCCCCAGAGTCCCCGCAACTGAAGCGCCGACGCGCGCTCGAATTAGGAAGATACGCGCAGCTAGGGAAAATACTGCCATTACGCGGCGACATCAGTTAAAAGGCGCAAATATATAATCTCAACCGTATACGGTTTTCACGGTACATCGATCTCTCCCTTATGCTCTGCGCCAAGGATAACACCCTGTGCTAGCAACGAAACCTTCGCCGACTGGCGTGCCCTCAGCATAATTAGCGCAAAACATTTGAATGAAGGCATTAGGTTTGCTTAAAGAGCTTCCGCCACAGCCTGCACTGGCCAATAGGAGAGGCGGCGGAAGAGCAAGTAGCAGTTATGCTGTGGCAAAGCAATGCATCCATTCCAAGGAGGAGAAATGCTGAGACAAAAGAAAAGAGTTCTACCATTTAGGCGTTCCCTTGCCGTCCTGCTGACCATGACGACATTGTGGGGAGTGGCGGCTACTGCCCAAGGAGCGACGGTACCGCCTGTCGGCGTATGGGACACCAAGGAGGATTTCGAAGGCAACGGATCTACCATCGGCACACCAACCACCCGGACCAACATCGACACCGCCAGCGAACCTGGCTTTTTCAAGATAGGCGTGACCAGGGACTTCCTCACCACCGCAACTATTTCTTGCGCCACCCCCAACAGGATCTACACCACCGGAGTCGACCGCACCTCGATCGTGGTTCTCGATACCGCGGCCAAGCAGAAAATCGCCACCATCCCCCTTTCCACCAAGGTGGCCGGCGTCGTCTACGACTCGCATGACGGTAAGATCTACGTCGGGCACTACGACGACAACCACGTCACCATCATCGACGACAACTACCCGGAGATGCCCACCGCCACCCGCCCCCCTCTCACCAGCGGCAGCACCGGCGGCGCCTACGCAGCCCTGTACAAGTACCATTCGGGGGACCAGACGGAGAACAAGGTCTACATTGCTAACCTCGCTGACCAGACCGTTTCCATCTTCGACGCCACGACCGACACGCTGCTCGCAACTAAACCCGTAGTGGCAGGCGCCACCACCGCCGCCTTCGACGCCGTGACGAACAAAGTCTACTTGACCAGCAAGCATAACCAGTTCGTGACAGTGCTCGACAGCAATAACAACATCGAAGACCTGCAGGTGACGGAAGTAATCAACCAGCTGGGCGGCCCGGATGGTGTGGGTCTGCGCGCCGACGGCAAGAAGGCCGCCAGCAACACTCGCGTCACCTGGACCTGCGACGCCCCCGCCCCTAACGACAAAGTGGAGTTCCAGATGAGGTCCTCCGCGGATTCCGGGGGCCTCGACACCGCGCCCTACCAGGGCCCCGGCGCTTCGACCACCGACTGGTTCTCCGCACCGTGCAACGGCAGCGAAAGCGTCATGGACTTGAACCTTCCCGTCCAACGCTTCGCAGAGATCCAGGTGAAGCTCTCCTCCGACGGGCTCAGCACGCCTAAGGTGGATAAATTAAAACTGGAGTACCTGTGGTACCCCGACTTCGTCCTCGACCCGCTGACAGGACCGGCTACCGCCGTGATGGGTAGCACGATCAACGTTGATGCCACCGTAAGCAACAACGGCGATGGAGAGGCGCCGGAATCCAAGATTGGCTTCTACCTCTACCAGGGCGATAGCGTGGTCAAGTCCTTCCCGCAAGGTGACGTGCCGGGATTGCAGCCGCAGACAAGCGCCCCTGCCAGGAGCTATCCCATTACCATCGACACTAACGTCCCCGCCGGCGACTACACCCTCACGGCCTGCGCCAATCCGGACAACGTCATTTTCGAACAGCATTACGATGCAGCAAACTGCAAGTCGTATCCAATAGCCATCATTCCGTCCCAGCCCGACTTGCTGATCCCCCAGGCCTCAGCTTCCATCAGCGAGGGCAAGCTCTCCTACTCGATTACGGTCAAAAACCGCGGGAACACCGCTGCCGGGTCCTTCACCACCACCCTGTACCTTTCTTCGGATACCACCATCGACGGGTCCGATTACTACATGAAGAACGTGCCCCTCTCAGGTCTGGCAGCCCACACCGACACCGTGCTGACCGGCACTATCGATCTTCCCTCGACCATTCCGAACGGGACCTATTATTTGGGGGCGATCGCCGATCCCGCCAATAACGTCACCGAGTATGACGAGAACAACAACGTAGGAATCAGCGGCCCGATGGGCCTGTGCAACGACCTCACGGTCACGGCTCTCTCCGGGAGCGTTGCTGCCGGTAAATTTACCTATTCCGTGACCATCAAAAACATCGGCAACGGCTTCGCCTACCCGACGCCCTACGGCAACATCCCGGTCTACCTGTACCTCTCCAGCGATACAACTGTTACCAGTGCCGACTACCGCATCGTTTCGCTCGTGACTCCGCTCTACTCAGGACTAAAGGGCGGCGCCGAGGTGAAATTGACCGGCACGGTGGATATCCCTGGCATCAACATCCCGAGCGGCGACTACTACGTCGGCGCCATAGTGGACCCTGGCGACTCGGTTAAAGAGTGCAACGAGAGCAACAATGCGGTGAGCACGCCTGATACCATCAGCGTCACCAACGACCTGGAGGTCACCGCGGTGTCTGGGAGCGTTACTGCCGGCAAATTCACCTACACGGTGACCATCAAGAACAACGGAAACGGCTACGTCTATCCGGCGAACTTCGGCAACATCCCCATCAACCTGTACCTCTCCAGCGACAACGCCATTACCAGTGCCGACTACCGTATCGTCGCGCTGTTGACGCCGCTCTACGCCGGCTTACGGGGCGGAGCCTCGACAACCCTGACCGGCACGGTGGATATCCCCGGGATGAACATCCCGAGCGGCGACTACTACGTCGGCGCCATCGTCGATCCCAGCGACCTAGTAAAGGAAAGCATTGAGTCCAACAACGCGCTGAGCACCGTAGACACCATAAGCGTCACCAACGATCTGGAGGTCACCACTGTGTCAGGCAGCGTGGCTGACGGTAAATTCACCTACACGGTGACCATCAAGAACAACGGAAACGGCTACGTCTATCCGGCGAACTTCGGGAACATCCCCATCAACCTGTACCTCTCCAGCGACAACGCCATTACCAGTGCCGACTACCGCATCGTCGCGCTGTTGACGCCGCTCTACGCCGGCTTACGGGGTGGCGCCTCGACAACCCTGACCGGCACGGTGGATATCCCCGGAATGAACATCCCGAGCGGCGACTACTACGTCGGCGCCATCGTCGATCCCAGCGACCTGGTAAAGGAAAGCACTGAGTCCAACAACACGCTGAGCACCGTAGACACCATAAGCGTCACCAACGACCTGGAGGTCACCGCGGTGTCTGGGAGCGTGGCTGCCGGTAAATTCACCTACACGGTGACCATCAAGAACAACGGAAACGGCTACGTCTATCCTGCGAACTTCGGCAACATCCCCATCAACCTGTACCTCTCCAGCGACAACACCATTACCAGTGCCGACTACCGCATCGTCGCGCTGTTGACGCCGCTCTACGCCGGCTTACGGGGTGGCGCCTCGACAACCCTGACCGGCACGGTGGATATCCCCGGGATGAACATCCCAAGCGGCGACTACTACGTCGGCGCCATCGTCGACCCCAGCGACCTGGTAAAGGAAAGCACTGAGTCCAACAACACGCTGAGCACCCCCACGCCGATACCGGTTTTCAACGATCTTGTGGTAACTTACGTGAACGGGGTGGTCAACGGCAGCAATATCGACTATGAGGTGACCATCAAGAACAACGGCAACGGTTATGCCTACCCGGCAAGTTTCGGGGTCATCCAGGTCAATCTCTATCTTTCCGCCGATAGCAACATAACCACCTCGGACTACCTCATGAAGGCGCTGCAAACGGCGCTTTACTCCGGATTGAGAGGCGGTTCGGAAACCACGCTGAGGGGAAGTGCCCCTCTTCCCACGCAGATACCGCTGGGAGACTACTACGTAGGAGGATACATAGATTATCCGAACTACGTTGTCGAGTCCGTGGAGAACAACAACACCCTAGCTGGAAACCAGGTGCCCCTGCGGTAGCTTAACCGGGGTCAGAAGGGGGGCTAACAGCCCCCCTTCTTCTTGGTGAGCCACGTAGGTGCGCAGCATCCGGAGGCGGCTACCTCAAGCTGTCGCTCGGCTCTCAGCTTTGCTCTGCACCCTGTTCCAGCCACTGAAGCCGATCATCTTTCAAGGACAGTAACAAAAAGGGGAGCCGGTTGCGGCTCCCCTTTTCACATCAGTTATTCGGCGCAGGTGCTACTGGCCCATCTTGCGTACGGCGAAGATGACCAGCATGCCGCAAAGCATGGCGGCGAGGGTGTTGCGGGTGCGAAGGACGACTAGGGCGGTAAGGGCGGCGGCCATGAGGCCCCACACGCCTTCGGCAACAATGGACGGCAAAACGAGCGAGAACAATAGGGCGCCGGGCAGAGCGTCCATGCCGCGCCGGAAACGACCGGAACGCGGAAAACGCGACGCCATCAGCAACCCACCCAGCCTCAACGAATAGGTCACACAGGCAGCCAGACCTACGGCGATCAGCACCTGCGGCTCAATGGCTGGGAACATCTTCCACCTCCTCCACCTCTTCGATCTCGCCCGGTCCCAACATGGCGCTGATTGCGCCGGCCAATCCTCCCGCAACGATGTACCACTTACCCGGCAGGAACTTGTGGGCCAACAACGCGGCTGCCCCGGCGACGATCCAGGGGAGCACGTCGTTCTTGCCGCGCCACAACCCGACGGCTAGCGCCGTGAAGACGGCGGTGAAGGCGAAATCGAGGGCGTAGTCTTCGGGCCTGGTTATGAAGCCACCGCCCAGAAGACCAATCAGGGTGCCGCTGCTCCAGGCGAGGTACAGGAAAACGCCGCCGCCGAAGAGGAACCAGGTGGTGGCAGTGCCGGTTCTCTGCTCGGACATGGTGACGGCCCAGTTCTCGTCGGCTACAAGGTGCATCATCCCCACCTTGTGCAACAGCCCGCGACCGGAGAAGAGCGGGTCCAGGGAGGCACCGATCAGCAGGTAGCGCAGGTTGATCACCAGTACGGCGAGGGACATTTCGAAGATCGGCATATGGGTCGACCACATGTCAACCATGACAAACTGGGCGGCACCGGCAAACACCGCGGTGTTCATGAACATCATGTCGAGCCAGCTCAGACCCTTCTGGGCGGCGAGCACACCGAGCACGCTGCCATAGGCCATCGCGCTGGTGGCGACAGGCACGTTGGCCTTGGCTCCCCTCATCATCTCCGGTTTTCTTTGTTTCATAGTTCCACCTTGGGGCTGGGGACAACGGGCGATTTCCATCCTGAGTCAGCAGCCTACTACTATGGGGTGATGGGCAACAGATACAGATGGAACTAAAAAAGAGGGGGTATTGTGTGGGGGCTCGACGACTTGACCTGTCTTCGCAATAGAGGACACGTTAAAAACCCTTATGCTGCCATCTTAAACTCCTGCTGTTCGAACTCTTC
>NZ_JAEMHK010000019.1 GCF_016458235.1 Geomonas propionica
ACATTTTTTGAAACTCGCAATTGCTGTTTCGTCTACTATTTAGTTTTCAAAGACCAAGCCGCCGTTTGCGACAGACTTAGCACCCTACCTGAACCGGATCAGCCTGTCAAGATTTTCTTTCAAAAAACTTTCGAGGCATTTTGCAGTGGCTTGATCTGTGGATCGCACCCGAAAGGCTGTCAGAACACCGCTAGGTGCTACTGTGGCCCTTCTCCCTGCCGGCTCTATTTGGTTGCAAAGAACGCCGCGTCTTGCTGCGGAGTCGACGTTTATAACAAAGAGCTTCCCCACCGTCAACGATTTAATGAGTAAAATTCTTTAACCATCCCCTGCCCCCCTGATTGCACCCTACGATACTCAGCAGGCAACATCGGACTGGCAGACAGCAGTGAGTAGATACGGCGCACGTGGAAGAGGGAGCGATGCAGGATGTATCTGGTTGTCACAAGAGGAGGGGAGACAGAGATAAATACTAGCCGCCGGGTGCTGTGTTGTCAAACTTAAAAAAGCGTAACCTCAAGCGCCAGCGTCGAAAGCCAGTGCGCCGGCCGCTGCAGGTTACGCTTTATAGCTCAAGAAGAGAAGAAGGAGGTAAGGGCCTAGCCCTTGGTATAGAGGACCGCGACGGCACGGGCCCGAACTTCGCCGACCGAGACATACCCATGGGGCTCGGAGGATTCATAGTAGATGCTGTCACCCGGGTAGAGCCGCATGACCTCGTCGGCGTAGTGGAACTCCAACTCGCCGTCGAGCAAATAGAGAAACTCGACCCCTTCATGACTATAGAAGAGGCTGGTGTCCCAATCGCGCTGTTCGAACTCGATCAGGAAAGGCTCCACTTTCTTCTGGCGCATGCCGGGCGCCAGCGGCTTGTACATGTACCCCTGCTGCACGGCGTCCTTGCCGGGACGGCGCTGGCTGCCCAGCGGAGACTGATCGCCGCGGGTCAGCATGAACTTCTGACGGTCACCCGCCTCCTCGAAGAAGTAGTGGATGCCCACCTTCAGCCCCTTGGCGATCTTCAGCAGGGTCGCGATGGGGGGGGTGACCTGGTCGTTCTCGATCTGCGACAGGAGCGGCTTGGACAACCCGGTCATGTCAGCCAGGGCCTGGAGGGTGAGCCGTTGTTCCTGGCGCAGTCCACGCACCTTCTCACCCAGCTTCATCTCTCTTATTTCCTGCTTGATCTTCTCTTGCACGCAGCACCCCCGTTGCTTGATATATATGCAAATACCCATCTGCCGTCAAGGGGTATTTACATTACCATGACACAGGCACTGAATCTGCCGAAGGGGTTGACATCAATCTGGTTTTTGGCTACCCTTTTTCCTCCCGCTAAGCCTTTCATTTCAAGGAGCGACAAATGAAAAGCGTCCGATTGTTCGTTGTCTTCCTGATCCTCTCCACTATGTTATCTTCATGCAAAAAGAAAGAAGGCGCACTGCTGTATGAGTCCGATCGCAAAGAATCTGTACCAGCCCCGGTACAGGAAGTCCCCAAAGACATACTAAATACGCAACAAGCATTCACCACCCTGGTGAAGAAGGTCACTCCTTCTGTAGTGAACATCTCCACCATCGGCAAGAAGAAGCTGGTCCGGCCCTTCTTCGAGGGCTCACCCTTCTTCGAGGATTTCTTCGGGGACTCCGGCCGTCCGCAGTACCGCAGGGAGAGCAGCCTCGGCTCCGGCTTCATCCTGAACCAGGAAGGGTACATCGTCACCAACGACCACGTGGTCAGGGATGCGGAAACGATCCAGGTCAAGCTCTCCAACGAAAGTGTCTACACCGGCAAGGTCATCGGTTCCGACCCAAAAACCGACATCGCCGTCATCAAAATCAGCGCCAAGGAACCGCTGCCGGCCGCCGTCCTTGGCGATTCCAGCAAACTGCAGGTGGGACAGTGGGCCGTCGCCATCGGCAACCCCTTTGGCCTGGACCGCACCGTGACCGTCGGCGTGATATCGGCCACCGGCCGCTCCAACATGGGGATCGAAACCTACGAGGACTTCATCCAGACCGACGCGTCCATCAATCCCGGCAACTCCGGAGGGCCGCTGCTCAACATCTACGGCGAGGTGATCGGCATCAACACCGCCATCGTCGCCGCCGGACAGGGGATCGGGTTCGCAATTCCCGTCAACATGGCCAAGCAGGTGGTGACCCAACTGATCAGCAAGGGGAACGTAAGCCGCGGCTGGCTCGGCGTCTCAATCCAGTCGGTAACCGAGGAGATGGCCAAATCCTTCGGCCTTCCCAAGGCCGGCGGCGCGCTGGTCAACGATGTGGTCCCCGGCGGCCCGGCCGCCAAGGCCGGCATCATGCAGGGAGACATCATCACCGGCTTCAACGGCGAAAGCGTCAAGGACGTGCGCCAACTGCAGCGCCTGGTCGGAGAGACCGCCATCGGCAAGAAGGTGGAGATCACGCTGTACCGCGACGGCAATGAGATCAAGGCGTCCGTGACCACGGCACCGGCCGACAGCGCTCCTGCGCAGTCGCAGATGCAACGACCGGAGCGGGAGGCGGGGCTGCTCGGGCTCTCGGTCGAGGAGCTCGGTCCCGAGATGCGGCGGCGCGGCGTCACCGGCGTCGTGGTGAGCGACCTCGAGCCTGGCGGCATCGCCGAGGAGAGCGGCATCCAGCGCGGCGACGTAATCGTCTCGGTGAACCAGAAGAAGGTACGTAACCTCGCGGAGTACCAAAAGGCGATGAAGGATGCCAACAACCGGGGTGCGGTGGCGCTCCTGGTGAGGCGCGGAAACGCCAACATCTATTTTGCCTTAAAATTAAGATAGAATCTTGACGCAAAACTGCGTATAGTGTCCCCTGATATTTGACCGCCAGGGAGTGTTCGATGAGTCTCATAGAAAACCAGGATCAGGCCAGAAGGCTGGCCAGGGCCATCGTATCGGACGTAGCCCTTTACAACCGTGAGAAGGTTGAGCAGGGGATCAAGGAAGACAACATCTTCGAGATCCTCAACGATCAACTGACTGAAGGCCGTGACCACTTCGAGTCCCGGGTAAGTAAAGAACTGGCGCAGTCCAATATCTTCGATATCGCCGTGGTGGACGTATTGATCAAACGGGCAGGAAAGATCGAATCCAACATCTGGTAGCAGTACAACTTCAACACTGACAGGTCCCGGGCGCGCTTCCATTCAGAAACGCGCCCGCGCTTTTTTTACGGGAGTCAACTCCCAGGAGAAACCAACGTAGATGGAACCGATTGAACTCACCTTCCCCTGCGACGCCGATCCCGAGCGTCTGGACAGCTTCATCGCCCGCAGCGTCCCTGAAATCACCCGATCCGCCGCACTAAGGCTCATCGAAACCGGCCAGGCCACGGTGAACGGCCAGCCGCAAAAACCCTCCCTGAGGCTCAAGGGGGGTGAAGCGGTCACGGTAACCATCCCGCCGCCGGTGCCCGCCCAACCGCAACCGGAGGAGATCCCGCTCGAGGTCCTCTACGAAGACGGCGACGTCATCGTCGTGAACAAAGGCGCGGGCATGGTGGTCCATCCCGGGGCCGGCAACCCCGAGGGGACGCTGGTTAACGCGCTCCTCGCCCACTGCAAGGACCTCTCGGGAATCGGCGGGGAGCTGCGACCGGGCATCGTGCACCGCATCGACAAGGACACCTCGGGGACCCTGGTGATCGCCAAGAGCGACCGGGCCCACAACGGCCTCGCCGATCAGTTCAAGGTGCACAGCATCAAGCGGATCTACCTCGCGCTGGTGTACGGCAGCCCCAAGGAGGATCGGGGACGCATCGAGAGCGTGATCGGACGCCACCCGGTGGAGCGCAAGAAGATGTCGGGCAAGGCGCGGCACGGCAAGAACGCCATCACCCACTGGCGCGTCGAGGCGCGCTATCCGGGTGTCACTCTCGTGCGCCTGAAGTTGGAGACCGGGCGCACCCACCAGATCAGGGTGCACCTCTCTGAGGCGGGGCACCCGCTTTTGGCGGACGAGGTCTACGGCGGCGGCAGCCGTCTGGCCCAGTTGAAGGACCCGGTCCTCAAGCAGATGATCAAAACGATGGGGCGCCAGGCGCTGCACGCGAAGACCCTTGGGTTCCTCCACCCGGTCACCGGCGCGTACCTCGAGTTCGACACCGAACTTCCCCCCGACATGGCGGGCATCATCGCCTATTTGGAAGAGAAAAACAGGGACTAGGGGCTGGGGGCTAGGGGCTGGCGAAACCTCCCTTTTGGCCTTCCGGCGCACGTGCCCGCCAGTTACTCATATACATAACAAGAGGTGTCATACATGGAAATGCAGAAAGCAGGAAAGATCCAGTACCTGAAGCCGCGGCTTACCGCTGGCGGCGCCGTCGCCGGCTTCACCACGCGCCACGAAGGTGTGTCGCGTCCCCCGTACAACTCGCTGAACCTCGGTAGCAACACCCTGGACTCCTCGCACAACGTGGAGGGGAACCGTAGCCTGCTGGCCCGCAGCCTGGGGGCCACGCTGGACCGCTTCCTCACCGTGAGCCAGGTGCACGGCACCGACCTACTGGTAATCGACGCGCCCAACCCGGAACTGTCCCACTTCCTGAAGCTCGAGTGCGACGGCATCGTCACCAACCAGCCCGGCATCATGATCGCCGTCTGCGTCGCCGACTGCGCCCCCATCCTGCTGCACGACCCGGTGCAGAAAGTGGTCGCCGCGCTGCACGCGGGGTGGCAGGGAACCGCGGGCAACATCGCCGCCAAGGGCGTGGAGGCGCTGGTGAACCTGTTTGGCTGCGCCAAGAAGGACATCCGCGCCGCGATCGGTCCCCATATCGGCGCCTGCTGCTACGAGGTGGACGCCCCGGTGCGCGACGCCTTCAAGCAGGCCGGCATGGCCTGGGACCTCTGCGCCACCGCGCAGGGCGAAGGTAAGTGGATGCTCGACCTGGGCAAGGCGAACCGCCAGCTGCTCCTGGACGCCGGCGTTGCCGCCGACCAGATCCAGGTGGGCGAGCATTGCGTCAGCTGCAACCAGGAACTGTTCTTCTCCTACCGCCGCGACGAAGGCGACACCGGCAGGCAGGTGGGCTTCATCATGCTGGAAGGGGAACAATAAGCTGTAGCGCTCCGGCCAAGCTTCTGATATAAGACGGCGGAGAGTTAGAATTCTTTACAGGAGGCGTCAACAGATGAGGATCTTGTTCAGACTTGCCCTGCTCATGGTGGTTACCGGAGCACTTTTCGGCTGCGCCCACAACTACTACAACATCCCCCAGGAAACCCTGGAGAAGAAGGTGCGCACCATCGGCGTAGCCCCCTTCTTCGCCGACCCCGACAGCGACATCCGTCACCCGGACAAGGCGGCCATCCTCTCCATCGTGCGGGCCTACAACCTGAAAAACGAGAAAGAACTGGTGGCGAGGATCAGGAGCACCGGCATCTTCTACGCCGTGCGCCCGGTGAGCGCGGACCCCGACCGGCTCTTCACCACCCTGGTCTGGAACCGCGAGAGACGCGACGACGCCCGCATCATCTACAACAAGTACTTCTTCAAGAAGGACGACCTGAAACAGCTCATGACCGACAATGGCCTGGACGCGGTCCTCTTCGTGACGGTGAGCGGCCTCACCAAACCGGCCAAGGTCTATTCCAGCAACTTCCTTTCCTACCTGGAGACCGATTACAACTACCTCTCCCTGTCCGCGGTGATGCTGGACCGCGAGGGGAACACCATCTGGGAGTACCCGAACTTCCGGCGCGACGTCCCGTCCTACCCGATGTTCCTGTCGCTGCAGTACCCTGACTTCGACGAGGCGGCGGCGAACCTGACCGAGAAGGTCGACGTGAAGTTCAAGACGGTGGCGGGCGTGAACGCGGCCTTCGCCAAAAGCGAGCCCTCCTCGGTCCCCAACGGCCCCGACGTTTCCACCCTGTACGTGAAGCAGTTCGACGAGATGCTGGCGCTGTTGAAGACCTACAAGCCGCTCTTCAGTAAAGAGAAGGAAAAGGAGACGCCGCCCGCTCCGGCGAGCGCCCCGGTTTACTACACTCCGCCCGCGGCCCCTGCCGCACCGGCCACCCCTGCCCTTGCCCCGGCGACACCCCAGGCAGCAGCACCGGCGGCACCGGCTCCCCAGCCGGCAGCGGCTCCGGCAACCGCGCCGGCAACGGCAGGCCCGGCCCCGATCACTTCGGGGGACATCGTGCCGGAACAGCCTGCCGCGAAGTAGTGGGGGCACCGTCCCCCACCCCCTAGCCCCCTCCCGCAAGGGGCAGGGGGACCAAGGCAGCTTCCGCAAGTGACACAAACAAAAAGGCGGCGCCCAGGATCAATTCCCGGCGCCGCCTTTTTCATTTCACTCAGGATCGGCTTTACTTACAACTCCTCATAATCCTCGGGATCCTCCGGAGTCTCCTCTTCGCCGTCCGCCTCTTCATCGTCGTCGTAGTCCTCGTCGACGACGCGCTTCAGAAATTCCTTGTTGCTTTCGATAAGTTTCCGGATCTCACCGGCCAGTTCATCGAGATCTTCGTGTTCCACAGGTTACGCCTCCCCTCCCTTGCGCAGCAGGGCCTTGCGATACAGTTCCAGATACTTGTGCACCGAGTTCTGCCAGGAATAATCGCTGCTCATGCCGCGGCGCATCACCTTCTTCCAGAACGCCTTGTCCTGGTAGGCGGTCAGGGACCGGTTGATAGCCTCCCAAAGCGCCTCTGCGCTGTACTCGTCGAAGACGAAGCCGTTGGGTGCCTTGTCGTTATCCCGGGGGTCGAAGACGCTGTCGGCGAGCCCTCCGGTTCTGCGCACCACCGGAACCGTCCCGTAACGCATGGCGATCAGCTGCCCCAGCCCGCACGGCTCAAAGAAGGAAGGCATCAGGAACATGTCGCTGCCGGCATAGATCTTGGGCGCCAGCGAATGATCGAAGCCGCTGGTGAAGGAGATGTTGCGGGCGCCGGCGGCCTTGATGTCGTTGAAGGCCTTCAGGTAGCGTTCCTCGCCGTTGCCCAAAAGCACCAGTTGCATCGGGGCCTTGGCGATCATCGGCAACAGTTCCGCGATGAGATCGAACCCCTTTTGCGCCACCATGCGCGACACCATGCCGAAAACCGGGATCTCCGGCGCGCTGGCGAGGCCCATGAGCCGCTGCAGCCCGATCTTGTCGACCATCTTCCCCGAGAGGGAGGCATGGCTGTAGTTCTTCATGATCTCCCGGTCCATGGCCGGGTTCCATTCCTCGTAGTCGAGCCCGTTCAGGATGCCGACCAGGTCTTCCTTCCTGGTCTGCAGCACCCCGTGCAGGCCGCACCCCATCTCAGGCGTCCGGATCTCGCGGCAGTAGGCCTCGGAAACCGTGGTTACCAAGTCGGCACTCAGGATGCCACCCTTCAGGAGGTTCACCTTGCCGTAGAACTCCAGCCCGTCGATGTTGAAGCACTCCTTGGAGAGCCCCATGGTGGCGAGCTCCTCCTTGGGGAAGAGCCCCTGGTAGGCGAGGTTGTGGATGGTGAAGATGACCCCGGTCCTGGCGAAGAAGGGATCATTCTTCCTCTCGTGCTTCAGGTAATGCGGGATCAGCGCGGTCTGCCAGTCGTGGCAGTGGATGATGTCCGGCCGGAAGTCCATCTTCTTCAAAAGCTCCAGCACGCAGCGGCAGAAGAAGGAGAAGCGCTGGGCGTTGTCGGGATAGTCGCCGCTCGGGGTGCCGTAGAGCTCCTCGCGGGCGAAGTATTCCTTGTTCTCGATCAGGTAAACCGGGATCTCCCCGAGCGAAGCCTGGCGCAGGAACCCTTTCTTCTCGACGCCGTCCACCATTACCGAGGCGCTTTTGCGCCCCTTGCGGACCGCCACCCCCCCCTTCTCGACCACCGAGTAAAAGGGCATCATGATCCTCACGTCATGACCAAGCGTCTTCAGTGTCTTCGGGAGCGCGCTGGCAACATCCGCCAGACCTCCGGTCTTGGCGAAGGGAGTAACCTCCGACGCAACAAACAAAATCTTCATGTAAAACCTCTAACACCCTGGAATTATAGGCATATTCTAGATTAAGACTGCCCCCGGGTAAAGTTTTTTTGTAAAAGAAAAATTTAAGATGGCTTCGACTCCAAGGGGGAAAGCTCCTTGAGTGCCCCCGGCTCCATGCCGAGACAGGGCCCCGCGTAGGCCAAGGCGAGCGGCGCCTCGGTCGGCCAGCGGCCAAGCAGGTTCGCCCCGCGGGAGTGGGTAAGGTAACAGCAGAGCCGGTCCCCGGCGTCCAGACGCAGGGCCGGGAGCGGTATGCGCAGTTGTGCGCTGCGGCCAACCCAGTAGCGCGCCACCCCGCCGGAAGGTTGCCACCTCCCCTCCTTCAAAAGCTGCAGCTCGCCCTCGCCTTCTCCGGGCTGCATCTCGATGCGGTACTCCCCCGCCCCCGCCAGGTGCAGCGCCAACCGGTCACCCGGCTGCAGCAGCTTTTCCAGCGGCTGCACCCCGTCGATCCGGAAATAGAAGTACTCGTGGTCGTAGCCGTAGAAGAAGGACTGCAGGGGGGGCTCCGCGGCATGCATCGCCCCACCTTGCCTGGTCAGATCGTAGAGGCCGGCGGAGAGCCACTCGAAGTAGTCCTCGCCCGCGGCGCCCAGGGAGGGGGTGATCAGCCGTGCCGGCCCCCGCACCAGGCCGGCGGGACGCTGCTTCTTGATCGGCTCGTGCAGCTCGACGGGGATATCCAACGCCAGCACCTGGTAGACGTTGATCAGGTGGCTGCGGAACAACAGGTCGAAACTGCCCGAGTGGGGGGAGAAGTGGTCGTCGCCGTACCACCAGAACCAGTCGCTCCCCTGCGCGGCATAAAGGGCCTTGCAGGCGCGCCGGGCCGCCTCGTCGCTGCTGGTCCCCCCGGACAGGAGCTGGGCCACCTCCGCGCTGTTGCGCACCGCAGCCTGCCTCGCCTTGGCAAGGTACTCCCACCCCAGGTTCTCCTCGGGATGCCCGATCCAGATGCCGTAGTCGGCGTTGATCCAGGAGCCGGGATGCACGTGCCGCAGCACCCGCCGCTCCGGGACCCGCTCCAGGACCTCGGAGAAGGTGGCGGGCTCGACTCCCGGCATCTGCGCCAGCGCGCCATAGAGCCTGGAGAGGAAGGGGAGCCCGTTGTCGTGGTAATGCTCCCAGGCGTTCTCCCCGTCGAGGATCACCGAGATCACCCGGGGGGCGCGGCACTGCTGCCGGATCGCCTTCACCCGCCCGACGAAATCGGCGACTGCCCGCTCCGCCTCCCACTGCGAATAGGTGAAGCCGATCTGGTCCGAGAGCACCTGGTCCCGGAAGAAGAGGGCGATCTCCTCCCCCCCCTGCTGGAACAGGTACGGGTGGTAGAGCGCTTCCCGCTCCCCGTCGAGCCCGCCGGGCAGGGTCTGCCCCAGCACCCGCTCGTCGGAGGCGGTCCAGCGCAGCCCCTCCTGGGCCATGATCTCGAGCGCCTCGTCGCTCACCGACCCCTCGGCGGGCCACATGCCGCGCGGCCTGAAGCCGAACAGCTTCTCGAAGCTCTCGATGCCGTGGGCCACCTGTCCGCGCGCGTCCTCCGGGTAGCGGATGTCGATCTTGGGGAGGTTAGCGCCAGGAAGCGCCACCTGCGCGATGCGGGAGTCGCACAGAAGCGGCAGGATCGGGTGGAAATAGGGGGTCACCGAAAGCTCGACCTTCCCTTCCTGGTGCAGCCGGCGGTACAGCGGGACGATCTCGGAGATCAGCTCACGCTGGGTGTCGAAGAGCAGCGCCTTGTCGGCGGCGTCGAACCCCCTCCCCTTGCGGATCAGCTCCCCGAAGAGCGGGAAGCGGCGCCGGGCCGCCTCACCGGTCCAGGCAAGATAGAACCAGACTTGCAGGTCGAGGAGGTCCCGCTCCGTGAAGAGCGGCGCCCGGGAGGCGACCGTCCCCGGGACCCCGTCCCCCGCCATCCGGTACAGCTCCAGGTAGCGCGGGTAGGGCTCGATCATGCGCCGCTTGTTGGCCGAGAAGAAGTTCTCCAGGAGAAAGAGCCGCTCGGATGAGTCCAATTCGGCCGGGGCCTTGCGCGCGAGGCTCAGGTACGGGTCGACCGCCTCGCCGGAGGCATAGTCGAGGATCTGCTCCAAGAGCGAGGGAACCAGGTTGAACACGACCTTGGCGCCGGGGCTGTCCGCGACGATGGCGGGCATGTCATAGTAGTCCTTCACCGCATGGAGGTAGACCCAGGGGAGCAGGTACTCCCCCCGGACCGGGTCCTTGTAGAAGGGCTGGTGCATGTGCCAAAGCAGCGTGAGGTACAGTGGTTCGCTCATCCTATCCCCTTGATGCGGCGCAAGCCGCGGCGCCTCTTACTGGGCGAGCTCCTTTTTCCAGCGTTCCACCTTCTGCATGTACTCATCCAGGAGCCGCTGCGACGCCCTCGCATCCTTGGCCTCGGCCACCACGTGCACCACCGGCTGGTACTGGTCGGGGAGCACCAGCACCCAATCGTTGCCGAAGGAGACCTTGATGCCGTCGATGAAGGAAGCCTCCTTGTCCAGGCTGTCCTCGCTCATCTTGCGCATGATGCCCCCCTTCTTCTCCCAGACGCAGGGGACCTTCCCTTGCAGGAAGGAGCTCTTGGGAACCTCCTTCAAGACCCGCGACAGCGGCACCCCGGTCGAACTGGAGAGTTCGATGGTCTTGGCGACGGTGAACATGCCGTCGAAGGCCGCCTGGAACTTCGGGAAGGCGAAGCGCCCGTTCATGGAGCCGGCCATGACCACCTCGGGAGAGATGGCCGCCTCGATCATGGCGCGGTCCGCGCTCTTGGTGCGGCGCACCGATGAGCCATTCTCCTGGGCGATCTCCTCGATCACCGAGGGGGCCGACACCGGGACCGCGAAGGCGCCCCTCACGCCGCTTTTCAGCATGAGGGTGGTCATGAGCGCGAGGAACTCCTCGGGCGGGTAGATCTTGCCGGTCTCGTCCACCAGCACCACTTCCTCGACGGTCGGGTCGAGCCAGAAGCCGGCGCGCGCCTCCAGCGTCATCACGATCTTGGCCAGCTGCTGCAGTGAGTTGGGCTTCTCGTCCACCGTCTTCGAGCCTCGCTGTTCGTCCAGGTAGGTGTTGAGCCCGATCACCTCGCACCCCAGGTCGTTCAGGATCTGGGGGAGGATCTGACCCGCCGGGGAGTGATTGAAGTCAATCACCACCTTGGCCTTGGCACCCCTGATCAGCTGCTGGTCGAGCCCACGGAAGAACCCTTCGCGGTAGAAGTCCATCACCTGCGGCAGTTCGGTGATCCCCCCCGGCTCCATGTGGTGCGCGCGCCGGAAGTTCTCCTTGTAGAAGATGCGCTCGATGTTCTTGCCCATGGCGGAGGAGAAGTCGAGGCCGTCGGCGTCGAGAAAGACGATCTCGGTGGTGGCCGGGTCCTCGAGCGACTGGCGGAAGTGCACGCCCCCGACCTCGCCGAAGGTGCGCAGCTTGTAGCGCAGGATGGGAAGCGACACCATCCTGATGTCGCGCACGTTGACCCCGGCGGAGAGGATCCCGCCCAGGAAGCTCCGCTTCAACATGCGCGAGGAGAGGGTCGTGTCGCGTCCGACCAGGACGTGGCTCCCCTTAGGGAGCGAGGTACCGTAGGCGCAGCCCAATTTCGCCACGAACTCCGGGGTGAGCTCGATATTGGTGAGCCCCTTGATCATCTCCCCCTCGAAGAGGGACTTTTTCCAGCGCTCGCCCCAGATCAGGTTGCCGGTGACGGTGGAGCCGGCCTCGATCAGCTTTCGGGGCCAGATTTTCACGTCGCGCTTGATGTAGCTCTCCTCGCCGATGGCGGTGTCGTCGGCCACCACCCCACCCTCTTCCATCACGGTCGCGGGTCCGACGCTCACGTTGTTGCAGATGACGCAGTCGTTGATCTTGGCGCTCTTCTTGATGTAGACGTTGTCCCAAACCACGGCCCGGGTGAGCTTGGCGCCCGGCTCGATGATGCAGTTGCGGCCGATGACGGAGTCCTTGATCTCGGCGCCCCCCTGGATCTGGGAGTTGTCCCCCACCACGACGGTCCCTTCCACCACGGTCCCCTCGCCGAGCCGCACGTCCACGCCGACCCGGAGATCGACGCCGGCCATCTCGCGGCGCGGCTCGTCCACCTTGACCCCCACCTTCCCCTTGAGGATGTCGTGGTGCGCCTCGCGGTAGGAATCGGTGTTGCCGATATCCCTCCAGTACCCCTTGACCGGGAAGCCGAACAGGGCCGACTTCTTCTTCAAAAGAAGCGGGAAGAGGTCCTGGGAGAAGTCGAAGTTCTCCCCCTCCGGGATGAACTTGAAGATCTCCGGCTCGAGGACGTAGATGCCGGTGTTGATGGTGTCGGAGATCACCTCGCCCCACCCCGGCTTCTCCAGGAACTGGGTGATGCGCTTCTCCTTGTCCGTGATCACCACACCGAACTGCAGGGGGTCCTTCACCGAGGTGAGGGTGATGGTGGCCAGCGCCTTGTTGCTCTCGTGGAAATCGATCACCTTCTGCAGGTTGAAGTCGGTCAGGAGGTCGCCGCTGATGATCAGGAAGCGCTCGTCCAGGAACTTCTCGGCGCACTTGACCGCCCCGGCGGTCCCCATGTCCTCCAAGGGGGTCACGTAGGTGATCCTGACGCCCAGGTCGGCGCCGTCGCGGAAGAAGTTCTTGATCACGCTGGGCTGGTGGTACAGCAGCATGACTAGGTCGGTGATGCCGTGCTTCTTCAGCAGTTCCACGATGTGCAGCATGATGGGACGGTTCATGAGCGGAACCATCGGCTTGGGGATGTTGCAGGTGAGCGGTTGCATGCGGGTACCAAAGCCACCCGCCATAATCACGGCCTTCATAGGTGCAGCCTCCGAGGATTAGATTGAGATCAAGATCGAGATTGAGATAAAGATTGTGACTAAGACAGGGAATTCAGAGGCTCCTCATACCGGGACGCGGAACGCGGCCTCCGATCGTGGCCGGACTAAATCTTTATCTTAATCTTTGTCTGCTTTCTAGACGAACGCGCCCCGCTGCCTCTTGGCGAGGACCCGGGCGATCTCGTCTTTGAGCTCCTGCATGTCGCTCGACTTCACCACATAACCGTCGGCAAGCCAGGCCGAGAAGTCGTCCTTGTAGCAGGAAAAGGCGGTGCACAGGATCACCGGGATGGTGTGGCGCTCCTTCACGATGCGCTGCAACAGCTCGATGCCGCTCTCGTTCTTCAGCTTGATGTCGATCACGGCGAGGTCGAAGCTCTCCGCCTCCAGTTTCTCAACTGCCTCCAGGGCGCTCCCCGCGGTCACCACCTGGTACCCCTCGTCGCTCAACTCCTGCGAGTACAGCAGCCTGATGTTCGCCTCGTCATCTACCACCAACAGTTTCGCCATCTCAGATGTTCTCCTTTCTGGTCAAAAGCCTGATGCTATAGGTGTTGCCGCCCCCGGGGCGGCTTATTATGGTCAAAGAGTTCCCCTGCCGCTCCAGGATGGACTTGCACAGGGACAGCCCCACCCCCTCGCCGAGTTCCTGGGTCTGAAAGAAGGGGGCGATGAGCGCCTCCTGGGCGGTCTGGGTGAGCGGCTTGCCGTCGTCGCTGATGCGCAGCAGCACCCCGTCCCCGTCCAAGACGCTCTCGATGCGCAGCTCCCCCCCCGGCTCCATGGCGGAGAGCGCCGTGGTAGTGATGGTCTTCAGGCAGTAGCTGATCTGCTTGTAGTCGATGCGCACCATGGGGAGTTCCGCGGCGAGCTCCAGGCGGCAGTGCACCCCAGCCTGTTCCAGCGGCCCCTCCAGTTCCCCCGTCGCCTTCCCCACCAGTTCGTTCAGGTCCCAGAAGTCGGTAACCGGAAACAGGGATTTCGAATAGTCGAGCACCTCGCTCAGCACGTCCTCCAACTGCCGGGTCTCGCGCACGATCGATTCCAGGTAGCCGCGCTTCTCGTCCCCATCCGGGGTGCCCTTCAAAAGGGTCCGGGCGAAGCCGCCGATCACCATGAGCGGGTTTCTGATGGAGTGGGCGATGCTGGAGGTGATCTTGCCCACCAGGGCCATCTTCTCCATCTTCACGATCAATTCCTGCTGTTCGCGCAGCTTCACGTTGGCGGCCTTCTGCTTGGCCACCTCCTCCTGGAGCCGCTCGTACAGGGAGGCGCGCTCGAGGGCGAAGGCGACCGGAAAGGCGAAGGTCTCCAGCGACTGCATGTCCTGCAGGGTGATCGGCTTGTGGGTGATGCAGTTGTCGGCAATGATGACGCCGATGCGGCGGTTCCTGGAGATGAGCGGCATGACCAGGAAGGTATCGACCCCGAGGATGCGGGCCAGCCCCCGGTCCAGGTCCGGGTTGTTGAGCGCGTTCTCCACCAGGATCGGCTTCTTGCCGGTGAGCGCCCGGTTGAAGATGTGCCCCTGGTCGGAAAGGGGGACCGTGAGCTGGTTCAGGATGTCGTGGAACTTCACCTTCTCGGAGGTGAGCTTGGTCTTTTGGAAATCGCGCGCCAGCTGCCTCAGGGTGAAGTTGCTGCGGCCGATGTCCTCCCAGGTGCGCCAGGCCTCCTCGTAGTCCTTGGGGCCCACCCCGAGATAACCGCGGATGTGGCGCCGGTCCTTGTCGGTCATGAGCAGGAAGGCGCGGTTCATGCCGAACCCCTTGCCGGCCGTGATGGCCGTCATGGCGATGGAGAGGACCTCGTCCAGGTCCAGCGAGGTCTGCAGCACGAGCCCCACCTCGCGCAGGAACTTGATCTCGCGCGTTTTGCTGTTCAGGAAACTCAGCATGGCCCCCATCTGGGCCTTTTGTTCCTGGAACTCGGTCAGTATGTACGGGAGTACGTCCGAAAGCGGGTAACCCGAGCCCTTCATGCGGGCCAGGTCGTTCTTGAAGCGGGGGCACTCAACGCACTTCTCCACGATCCTGCGGCGCTGGGAAACCAGGAGGTCCTCTTCCCCTTCGCCTATGTACGGGCAATTCTCGGGCTCGATCTGATCCCTACTCCAACAGCATTCCCAATCCAAGCTCCCTCCGGGTGCACCACATGTATATGACAGGACAGGACGACACGGCAAAAAGTATAGCAGCCGCTGCAGCCATAGCAAGTGCAATTGGATATTTTAATGGAAAATATTAATTAATAATTTAGTTTCAATCCTTTGCGCGACCGGTGCGCCACCGCTGAGGCACAGGCGGTGCAAGGGCTGGGGCAGCACGGCTCCCTGAGGAGCACGAAAGCGGGGAATGGAGCGGGGCAAAAAGGATGTGACGTTGCATTAACGCAAAGGGCCCCGCGGTCTAACCGGGGGCCCTACTGTGCGGCATGATGGGTACTGCGGAAGGCCTACTTCCCGGCGATCATCTTCAGCTTCTCCATCTGCATGATGGTGATCTTGTTGCCGTCCAGTTCGATGACCCCCTCGTCCTTCATCTTCTTGAAGGTGCGGGAGAGGGTCTCGCTGACCGTGCCCAGGCGCGAGGCGAGCTCGCCTTTGCGCATGTCCAGCTCGAGGTAGGTCTTCCCCTGGTAGCTGGTGCTCTTGCGAGCGGCCAAGTCCAGGAGGTACGAGGCGAGCCGGGAGGGGGCGTCGGCGAAGGAGAGTTCCTCGATCTGCCGGGCGAAGCGCCGCAGCAAAAGGGAGAGCGAGGCGATCAGGTTCATGGAGAAGCGCGGGTTGCGCTCCAAAAGCCCCATGAACGAGCCGCGCGGGAAGAAGAGCACCTCCCCCCGCTCCACTCCGCGCGCTTCGGCCGGATACTTGCCGTCCCCGAAGAAGGCGGCCTCGGCGAAGGTCTCCACCGGGTGTACCATGTGCAGCACCTTCTCGCGACCGTCGGGGGAGATCTTGCAGAGCTTCAGCGCCCCGGAGGCGAGCAGGTAGAACCCTTCCGCCTTCTCCCCCTCGGTAAACAGCGTCTCCCCCTTGGCGAAGGGGCGCCGCACTGCGATCTCGGCCAATTCGGCCAGGTACTCCTCTTCCAGGCCCGAAAACAGCAGGGCTTTCCTGATGATGTCCTTGTTTTCCATGCCCCCTTTGTACCCAAAATGAAAACCGAGGTCAAGAAGTAGTTGACCGTGTCCCTCCTTTACTTCGCCGGCCATCTCATGTAAGATTGGCCGTTCATGAAAAAGACCCTGTACCGCTACATTTTCAACGAGATACCGCCCCCTTTCCTGGTAGGCATGGTGACCTTCACCCTGGTGCTGCTGATGGGGCGTTTTCTGAAGCTGGCCGAGATGGTGGTCGAGAAGGGGGTTCCTTTCGCCGACGTGGTGCGCATGGTGAGCTACCTGCTCCCCTCCTTCTGGCTCTTCACCATCCCCATGGCCCTGCTCCTCTCCATACTGCTCGCCTTCGGACGCCTCTCCGGCGACAGCGAGGTGACCGCCATGAAGAGCTGCGGCATCAGCCTGTACGGTCTGTTCCCTCCGCCGCTGCTGTTCTCTGTGCTGGCCAGCCTGGCTTGCCTGTGGGTTCAGGTGTACGCCGTCCCGTGGGGCAACAGCTCGTTCAAGAAGCTGATGCTGGACATCGCCCAGAGCAGCGCCGGCGTCTCCATCAAGGAGAAGGTGTTCAACAACGCCTTTCCCGACATGGTCATCTACGCCGACGGCCTCTCCCCCAAGGGGGAGAGCATGACCGGAGTGATCGTCCACGACGAGCGCGACCCCAAGGCCCCCACCACCGTCTTCGCGGCCACCGGCACGCTTTTCTCCGACCGGCGCAACCGCTCCATGGAATTCCAGCTCAAAAACGGCTCGATCCACCGCAACGAGGCCGGTGCCGGCTACCGCATGGTCCAGTTCCAGGAGTACATCCTGCGGGTGGCCCTGACCGACCCGGCGCCCAAGGGGCCCAAGAAGACCAGCGAGATGACCATGGAGGAACTGCGGCACCCGCCTGCCGGGACACCTAAGAAGGAGGCGCGCTTGCGCCGCCAGGAGCTGCACAGCAGGCTCGCACTCCCCTTCTCCTGCATCGTGTTCACCTTCGTCGGGGTGCCGCTGGGGATCCAGAACCGCCGCTCGGGCAAGGCGTCCGGCTTCTCGCTCAGCATCGCCGTGATCCTCTGCTACTACATTGTCCTCTCCGGCTTCGACACGCTCGGCGAGAAAGGGATCCTGCCGCCGGTAATCTCCGGCTGGGGGCCCAACCTGCTGTTCCTGTTGGGCGGGGGATACCTGTTCATGAAGACTGCGGCGGAGGAACCGCTGCCGCTGACCGCGCTGTACCAGCGCGTGAAGGAAGCGGTGCGGGCGCTGACCCGGAAGGGGGCCAAGGGATGAGGATTCTGACCCGCTATGTGGCCAAGGCGTACCTGAGGATGCTGGGTCTTTGCCTGGGCTCCTTCGTCACCATCTACCTCGTGGTCGACTTCATGGAAAAGATCGGCCGCTTCACCCGCTCGGGCGCCTCCTGGCAACACTTGGCCCTGTTCTTCATCACCAAGATACCGGAGATGGTCAACGATTCGGCTCCCTTGGCCGTGCTCATGGCGACCCTGCTCACCCTGGGCGCCTTCTCGCTCAGCTCCGAGTTGACCGCCATGCGCAGTTGCGGCGTCAGCCTGGTCCGAATCAGCGCCCCCATCCTCGGCATCTCGCTCCTGATGAGCCTGATGGTCCTGATGCTGGGCGAGTTCGTGATCCCCAAGACCTACGCCCAGCGCCTCTACATCCAGGAGGTGCTGATCCAGAAAAAGAGCCCCTCCATGTACTTCCGGCAGCACAACATCTGGTACCGGGAGGGGGAGACCGTGCTGCGGGCAAGCCTGTTCGAGCCGAGCCAGAACCAGCTCAAGGGGGTCACGCTCTGGGAGGTGCAGCCAAAGACCGGGTTGCCGCTCAGGCGGGCGGATGCAACGCTTGGGCAACTGGGGGCGGGGGGATGGACCTTCAAGGAGGTCACGGTGCGCGACTTCCGCGAGGGCGAGGTCGTCGGGACCAAGAAGTACCCGGAACTGGCACTCCCCCTGAAACTGAAGCCGGCCGACCTGAAGGTGCTGGGGAAGTATTCGGACAGCATGACCCTCCGGCAGCTCAGCCGCTACTGCAAGAAGATCCAGGCCGGCGGCTACGACGCCACCCGCTACATCACCCAGTTCCACAGCAGGATCTCGCTCCCCTTCGGCTGCGCCGTCATGGCCTTTCTGGGGATCCCCTTCGCGCTGCGCGGCGGGAGGTCGAGCGGCATCGCCTTCGGGGTGGGGCTTTCCATCGGGGTAGGTTTTCTCTACGTGATCATCAACTCGGTGATCATCTCGGTGGGGCAGGTCGGTCTGCTCCCCCCCATGGTCGCCGCCTGGGCCACCAACTTCATCTTCCTCGCTGCGGGGGGATGGCTCGCTCTTACCATTGACAACTGACGGGCGCGGGCCGAAAATGGCTCGGCCTTCACGCTGCTGATATTGAATGAATCTTTTAGGGAGGAAGAAACCATGATCCGCAACCTCACCATAGCCCTCATGCTGATGCTCCTGTGTGCCGCGATGGCGCCGGCCCAGGTCACGCCCCCGCCGGTTCCCGAGGCGGGCCGACAGGCGACGCTGAGCGTCCTCAGCATCCTTCCCGCCCAGGGGGAGCCGGGCACCACGGTGACCCTGAACGGCACCGGGTTCAACTCCGCCACCAGCGTCATGCTGGGGAGCCGGGAACTCCCGGCCCAGGTCGTGGGGGGGCGCATCATGACCTTCGAGCTCCCCGATCTCCCGCCGGGCGCCTACGCCCTCACCCTGAAGCGCGAAGACGGCGCCACCACCCGCCCCTTCAACTTCGTGCTCCAGGCGCAGAAGCCGATCGCCGCTTCCCTCATCCCCGACACGATCACCAGCTGCGCCACCGGACGTGACCGCGAGGTGCTCGTGAACGGCGCCAACTTCCGCAACGGCTCCCGCGTCATTTTGGACGGCGCCGTGGTCACCACCCGCTTCATCTCCCCGGTCATGCTGGCCTTCACCACGCCGACCCTCCCCGCGGGGATGCACCAGGTACAGGTGCGGACACCGTCGGAGGCGACCTCCAGCGCGCTGGCGCTCTTCATCGACGCCAAGCCGGAGATTGCCAGCGTGTCGGTGGGGAGGGAATTCGTGAACTATTACGAGCTGATCGTGAGCGGCAGGAACTTCCAGCAGAGCTCGTTCCTGGTGGTGGACGGCAAGAGATTGACGACAGGGAAGCAGTTGGTGGGCGAGAGGGAGCAGCTCGTGTACGGCGGGTGCGGTCAGTTGACCTACCTGAGGTTCCCGTACGACCCGACCCCGAAGGAGATCACCCTGCAGGTGGTGAACCAAAACGGCGAGGAGAGCGCCCTGTTCACCATCAGCGCCCCCTAGCCGGTCAGGCGACCGGTTCCTCCAAGACCACCAGGTAGCCGTCGGGATCGAAGCACCAAAGCTCCCAGGTCCCGTACGGCTTCCGCTCCAGCGGGTAGAGAATCTCCAGATCCTCTTCCATAAGCTCCTGGTAGATATCCTCAATCCCCTCCACCACCAGATGCAGCGTCATCCCCACCCCGCGCGGGAACCCCTCCAGGCGCGCCTGCAGGATGGGGTGCAACTGCGCCACCGCCAGATCCTCCACGAAAATGAACTGGAAGTCCTCCGTCTCCAAGAGCAGGTGCTCCGGCGCGCCCGGCGTCGTGATCGGGCGCTGCAGCGGCAGCCCGAGGATGCCGGCGTAGAAGGCCTCGGTGGTCATCAGGTCGGAAACGCAGAGTTGGATGGTGAGGGCTGCCGTCACTCGCCGAACCAGGCGCTCGTGTAGCGGCTGATCACCACCATGGAGTTGGTGAAGATCAGGATGCCAATTATGACCATGAAGGCGCCCGTGATGATCTCGAAGAGGCGGATGTGCCGTTTGAAGCGGCGAAAGAAGATCAGGAACTGGTGCAGCGCGAGTGCTGCGATGAAGAACGGGATGGCGAGCCCCATCGAGTAGGACAACAGGAGCCAGACCCCGCGCCCTTCCGTGGCGGCGACCGCCAGGATGGTGGCCAGGATGGGCCCGATGCAGGGGGTCCAGCCGGCGGCGAAGACCACCCCCACCACAAAGCTCCCCAGGTAGCCGGCGGGCTTTCTATGCAGGGTCAGCTTCTTCTCTCCCAGCAGCATGGTGATGTCGAAGAGCCCCGAGACGTGGATGCCGAAGATGACGATCAACACCCCGCCGACGCGCCGGATGGCGGTCTTGTGTTCGTGCAGGAAGTCCCCCACCAGCGTGGCCGAGGCCCCCAGCAGCACGAAGACGCAGGTGAAGCCGGCGATGAAGAGCAGGGAATGGATAATGGTCTGCTGCCGGACCTTGTGGCTTGTGTGCTCGGCGTTCAGGTCGGCGAAGGAGAGCCCGGTGATGTAGGTGATGTAGGACGGGATGAGCGGCAGCACGCAGGGGGAGAGAAACGACAGCAGCCCCGCCACGAAAGCGCCGATCATGCTGATATTGTGCGTTTCCATCATTTCCTCCTGGCGTTTGACAGTTAGCGCCCCGCAACTTCAGGGGCAGACGAACGGGATCACTTGGCGGTCATCAATTGCTGCAGTGCCTGGATCACCTCGGGGTGGCTCCAGTCCAGCCCACCCACCACCTTTTTCCTGATGATACCCTGGGGATCGACCACGAAAGTCTCCGGGACGCCGGTGGTGCCGTAGCGCCTGGAAACCTGGCCGTCGGTGTCGAGCAGGGCGGGGAGCGTCACGCGGCCGCGCTTGAAGAAGTCCTCGACGGCGGCCTTGCCCCCCTCGTCGATGGAGATGGCAAGCATCTGGAAGTTTTTCCCCTGCATGGCCTGGTTTAACTTCACCATGGACGGGATCTCCTCGCGGCACGGGGGGCACCAGGTGGCCCAGAAATTGACCAGCACCAGTTTACCCTTCAAGGTGGAAAGCTGCACCGGCTTGCCGGAGAGGTCCTTCAGCGTGAAATCCGGGGCGGCGTTCCCCTCGACCGCGGGCAGTTCGGCCTGCTTCTTGGTGCACCCCGTGGCGGCCAGCGCGGCTACCAGCAGCACGGCAGCGATCAAACGTTTCATTATTTCCTCCCCGGTTGCGAGATGTTGTATTTTTCCATGCGGTAAATGAGCGTGTGGCGCGGGATGCGCAGAAAGCGCGCGGCGGCGGTCTGGTTCCAGTCGCAGCGGTTGAGCGCCTCCAGGACCACCTCCATCTCGAGCTGCTCCAGCGAATAGCCGGCGGCGGGAAGCCTCAGCACTCCCCCCTCGGGCGGGGGCGCCGCCGCGGAGATCTTGGCGGGCAGCTCGTCCACCCCGACCAGGTCCCCCTCACGCATGATGAGCAGGCGCTCCACCGTGTTCTCCAACTCGCGCACGTTCCCCGGCCAGGCATATTCCTTGAGCCTCGCCAGCGCCTCCTTGGTGAAGCTCACCCCTTCGGCGCCGAACTTGGTGCAGAAGTAGCGGATCAAAAGCGGCACATCCTCCACCCGCTCGCGCAGCGGCGGGAGCTGGATCGGGATCACCGAGAGCCGGTAGTAGAGGTCCTCGCGGAACTTCCCCTCGGCGATCCAGCGCTCGAGGTCGGCGTTTGTCGCGGCCACCACCCTGAGGTCGATCTTCTGCAGCGAGGTCCCCCCCACCGGCTCGACCACCCGCTCCTGCAACACCCGCAGCAGCTTCGGCTGCAGTTCGATCGGCAGGTCGCCCACCTCATCGAGGAAGATGGTGCCGCCGTCCGCCAGCTGGAACTTTCCTTCCTTGTCGCGGATGGCGCCGGTGAAGGCCCCCTTGACGTGGCCGAAGAGCTCGCTTTCCAGAAGGTCGCGGGGAATGGCGGCGCAGTTGACCGCAATGAACGGGGCGGCGCGGCGCGAACTCCCGGAGTGGATGGCGCGGGCCACCAGCTCCTTGCCGGTCCCGGACTCCCCGGTGATCAGCACCGTCGCCTCGGTGTCCGCCACCTTGCGCACCACCGAGAAGACCCCTTCCATGGCGCGCGAGGTCCCGACGATGCTCTTGAACTCGGAGCGGCCGGAGAGTTCCTCCTTGAGCAGGCGGTTCTCCTCGGAGAGCCCCTGCAACTGGAGCCCCTTCAGCACGGTAACCTTGAGCTCTTCCCTGTTGAACGGCTTGGTGAGGTAATGGAAGGCGCCCAGCTTCATGGCCTCGACGGCGGTGTCGATGGCGCCGAAGGCGGTCAAGACGATGACCACGGTGGAGGGGGCGCGCTCCTTGACCGAAGAGAGCACCTCGAACCCGGTCATCCCCGGCATCTTCAAGTCGGTGATGACCAGCTGAGGGGACTTTTCCTCGAAAAGCTGCAACCCGGCGGCGCCGTCGGCGGCGGTGTAGACGTCGTACCCCTCCTGCTGCAGGTTGTACTCGAGCACGCGCCGCAGCGAGCTGTCGTCATCTATGATCAGTATCTTTGGGGGCATGGTTTCCCGGATGAGAATATAAGAGGTCGAGTAAGGAGACAGCTCAATTTTTAACCGATTTGAGGAGCGAGGGCAACCCTTTTTATAATGAGCCTACTCTAGCGGCACCGCTTCGACGTGGCGGTGGTCACGGAAGCCCGTGGTGGTGCGGGACGCTGCGTCAGTCGGTCGAAGAGTGGCAGTGGAAGTCACATGAGAAAACAAAATGACTTGGGGCGGGGACAAGAGGGTTGGGGAAGTCGGGCGGGGAAAGCGGGGCAGCGAGGAAAAAGGGGACGGCGACGCTGCTCGTACGAGCGGCGCCAGGTTCCGCCCGGGACGCTGTGACAGGCGGGGATACTACTGGCACGGACCTTTCAGCTAGGGGCGACGCGCCCGGGGCCGGCGGGGGCCGCCGAAGTAGCTCTGGGTCAGTTCGCGGGTGCCGACGGCTAGAGGCAGCAGGTCTTCGTGCCGTTTCAAGGTCTCCGGCAGCGAGGGGCCGTCGGTGATGATGAAGTCGTCCTCGCCCAGACAGGTCTTGGCGAAGAAGCGCCCGGCGGCGCTGCAGAAGATGTTTATGCTGAAAACCTCTCCGTTCACTTCCAATTCAGACGAGTGCAACAGCATCTCTTCGTCCACATCTCCCCCCGGAACATAACACTGAATATGAAGACGGGGAGATGGCAGCAAGAACTGCACCAAGGAAATGGGAGTTGGGACAGGCAAACCTGTCGAATGCGGAAAGCCCCAATTCCGCTTGAATAAAAACAAATGAGCCCCGAACAACCGGGGCTCATTAAGGATGAGACGACGCGACAAAATCCTGTTCTTTCCCGAAAAATTGACGCGAACGCAGTTAAATGGCGGCGCCCCGGGGGACTACTTGGACCGAGTCACCACGTAGTCGGCCAGCTCGGCGAGGGCGTCCCGCGCGGCGGAGGGGGGGAACTGCTCCAGGTGCCTCTTGCACAGGGCGACGTGGTCGCTGGCGGAGGCGACGGTGTGCTCGATGCCACCGTAACGTTGCACCAGGGCCAGCACCTGGGCGAAGTCCTCGTCCGAGAGCAGGTCCTTCTCCACCACCGAGGCGATGAAGTCGCGTTCCTCGTCGCTGCAAAGCTTCAGGGTATGAATCAGCGGCAGCGTGATCTTCCCTTCCTCGAGGTCGTGGCCGATGCTCTTGCCGAACTGCTCCTCGCTGGCGGTGTAGTCCAGGGTGTCGTCCATGAGCTGGAAGGCAATCCCGAGGTCCATGCCGTAGTCGGCGACCGCCTGCTTGAGCTCCGGTGCCACGCCGCCCAGGATAGCGCCGACCTCGCAGGCGGCCGACAGCAGGATGGCGGTCTTGCTGCGCACCACCTCGATGTAGCGCTCCACGGTGATCTCCAGGTCGCTGGTGCAGACCAGTTGCAGCACCTCGCCTTCGGCGATCATGGTGGTGGCGTCAGCGAGCACCTTCAGGATGCCCAGGTCGCCGTCGGCCACCATGAGCGAGAAGGACTTGGAAAAGAGGAAGTCGCCGACGAGGACCGAGGCCTCGTTGCCCCAGAGGGTGTTGGCGGAGGCCAGGCCGCGGCGCAGGTTGGCGTTGTCCACCACGTCGTCGTGCAGCAAGGTGGCGGTATGGATGAACTCGACCACGCTGGCCAAGGGGACGCTGCGGCTGCCGTGGTAACCGCAGAGCTTGGCGGCCAGAAGCACCAGCGCCGGGCGGATCCTCTTGCCGCCGCTGGAAAGCACGTATTCGCCCACCTTGCGAATCAGCGGGACATCCGACTGCAGATCCTTCTTGAACTGCAGTTCCACGTTTTTCAGATCTTCCCCGATCAGGGCAAGCGCTGCATCCATAATAAGGCCTCGGTTCTGCGACTCGCACTAGGGCTGTCTTAGGCTTAGAAAGTATTAACGGCACGAAATCGCGCCGTTTTTTGCACCAGCCAGGCTGGAAATTTTAATGGGAAACGACGGAGCACTCTAGCAAATCCGTATTCATTATTCAAGGCATTTCGTCTGCACGGGCGAGGCGACAGCGGGGGAAACCGGTGGTCCGGCGCTACGGGGAGAGAGGGAAAGGGCGGGGCCGAACGGCCCCGCCCCGGGCAATCATGCCGCGCGCTGCTCCTGGGTCACCAGGCCGCAGAGCTTCAGTTCCTTTTCGAGCTTCGCCTTGGTCAGACCCAAGGCGCGGCACATCTTTTCCCGGTTGCATGCGTAGCGCTCCATGGCCATGAGCAGCAACGCCTTTCTCAGCGAGACCGAGAGCTTGTCCATGACATGCTCCTTGGAGGTGGCGGAAATAAGTGTGAAAAATGGCTCCAGGCTTCTCTCGAAAAGCTGTGCGCTTTCGTCCACGTGAATCCTATTGTCTTTGTTCATCGTCCTCACCCTCATCACGTTCGCCGCGATCTGGTCCATCTCTTCGTTCAGCAGTTGCCAGACATCCGGATCGTAGGCCACGGTCAACACCACGGCTATCCGCTCGGCGGCGGCAGGCTGGTGCCGCTTGACCAGCACCACCTCCATCGCACCGAAGCCGTCTTTCGCAGTACAGGCCCCTCTATGATTGGTCACCATGCCCTACCTCCCAGTTGCGGTACCGAACCGGAACCGACAACACTCCTGTTCTTTTCAATGGCACCTTCTCCAATACAACTGCCGTACCAACTCTGCCGGGCTGCGGCAAAAGGTGGCAAACGGCCGTTTTTGCGCAACTCATGCCGCATCACGGCTGCCGCTTTGGCTGTTTCACGACCATGTACCTTGTTCACAAGTTGCACAACAAGCGCCCGACTGTGCACATCATGCCTACCTGCGGCCCGGCAACTCCGAACGGCTCCAGCCGCCCAAGCCGAACGCTCCGCCGCCTCGTACTTGAATAAAATTTAATCTATGTTATCATGCCCCGACGCACATGAGAATGAAGCGGGCAACGCACTAATCAACGCAGGAGGCGACATGCAAAAGCTGCAGCTTTGGGAACGCTATAAAAACCGGCTCTACCACCATACCGAGCTCGACCTTAGCGTCGACACCAGCCGGATGAACTTTCCCGACTCCTACCTCGACGAGATGGAACCGCGCCTGCAGAAAGCGTTCGAGGAAATGGCCGAACTGGAGGCGGGAGCCGTGGCGAACTCCGACGAGCAGCGCATGGTTGGCCACTACTGGCTCAGGGCACCGGAACTGGCGCCGACACCGGAGCTCGCCGAGGAGATCAAGGCCACCCTCGCCTCGGTGAAGGCCTTCGCCTCGTCCGTGCACCAGGGCAATATCGCGGCTCCCGACGGGCACCGCTTCGAGAACCTGCTGATCGTGGGCATCGGGGGCTCCGCCCTCGGCCCCCAGTTCGTCGCCGACAGCCTCGGCAGCGCAAACGACCGCATGAAGATCTTCTTCTTCGATAACACCGACCCCGACGGCATGGACAAGGTCCTCGGCGAGATCGGCGCCGGGCTCAAACGGACACTGACCGTGGTGATCTCCAAAAGCGGGGGCACCAAGGAAACCCGCAACGGCATGCTCGAGGCGCGCCAGGCATTCGAGAAGGCCGGGCTCCACTTCGCGGCCCAAGCCGTCGCCGTGACCGGCAGCGACAGCGAACTCGATCGCACCGCGTCCCAGGAAGGGTGGCTCGGGATCCTCCCCATGTGGGACTGGGTCGGCGGCCGCACCTCGGTCACCTCCGCCGTGGGACTTCTCCCCGCAGCCCTGCAGGGGATCGACATCGACCGGCTCCTGACCGGAGCCAGGGTCTGCGACCAGGCCACCCGCAGTCGTATCACCAAGGAGAATCCCGCAGCGCTCCTCGCCCTGTCCTGGTTCCACGCCACCGCCGGCAAGGGGGAGCGCGACATGGTGCTGCTCCCGTACAAGGACCGGTTGCTCCTCTTTTCCCGCTACCTGCAGCAGCTCATTATGGAGTCATTGGGCAAGGAACTGGACCGGGACGGCAAGAAGGTGCTGCAGGGGATCGCGGTCTACGGCAACAAGGGTTCCACCGATCAGCATGCCTACGTGCAACAACTGCGCGAAGGGGTTCTCAACTTCTTCGTCACCTTCATCGAAGTACTTAAGGATCGTGATGGGGCATCGATGCTCGTGGAGCCGGGAGCGACCTCCGGGGACTACCTCTCCGGCTTTTTCCAGGGGACCCGGTCTGCCCTCTATGAAAAGGATCGCGAATCGGTTACTATCACCATCCGCGAAATTTCGCCCACCAGCATCGGCGCGCTGATCGCTCTCTACGAGCGAGCGGTCGGGCTGTACGCCTCGCTCATCAACGTGAACGCGTACCACCAGCCGGGGGTGGAGGCAGGCAAAAAGGCCGCCGGGACGGTGCTCAAGCTGCAGGGAGAGGTCCTGGAGATGCTGCGGCGCCAGCCCGAGCGCGACTTCAGCTGCACGGACATGGCCATGACACTGGCGCGTCCCGAAGAGGTGGAGACGGTATTCATCATCCTGCGGCACCTGGCCGCCAACCCAAGCCACGGGGTCAGCGTCACCCTCGGCGAGAAGGTTTGGGAGAACAGGTTCCGCGCCGCCAGGTAGAGGCAAAATCCTTAACGCAAAGGCGCCAAGGCGCCAAGACGCAAAGCAAAGCTTTGAACGTTTAATACGCGAGATGCAGGGGAGCAGATGAAGACAGTAGACCTGAGAAGTGACACGGTGACCCGCCCGTGCGAGGCCATGCGCCGGGTGATGGCGGCAGCCGAGGTGGGCGACGACGTTTATGGCGAGGATCCGACGGTTAATAAACTGGAGGCAATGGCGGCCGAGTTCTTGGGCAAGGAAAAGGCGATCTTCGTCCCCAGTGGCACCATGAGCAACCTGACCGCGCTCCTTTCCCACTGCGGGCGCGGCGACGAGTACATTGCCGGCCAGGACGCGCACATCTACCGCTGGGAGGGAGGAGGAGGCGCCATCTTCGGCGCCATCCAGCCCCAGCCCCTCGATTTCGACGAGGACGGCACGCTGAACCTGGACAAGGTACGCCGCGCCGTGAAGCCGGCGGACCACCACCACGCGGTGACCAGGCTGCTCTGCCTGGAGAATACCCAGGGGGGGCGGGTGCTCCCCCTCCCCTACCTGGGCGAGGCGGCAGCCGTCGCCAAGGAACTGGGACTCGCCATGCATCTTGACGGCGCCCGCGTCTTCAACGCCGCCGTTTACCTGCGGGTACCGGTTCGGGAGATCGCCCGGTACTTCGACTCGGTGTCGGTCTGCCTCTCCAAGGGGCTGGGCGCGCCGGTCGGCTCCGTCCTTTGCGGCAGCACCGATCTCATCAACCGCGCGCACCGCTGGCGCAAGGTCGCCGGCGGCGGCATGAGGCAGGCCGGCCTACTGGCGGCGGCGGGGATGTACGCCCTGCAGCACAACGTGGAGCGCCTCGCTGAGGACCACGAAAGCGCCGAGCGCCTCTCCAGCGGCTTAGGCCACATCGACGAACTCCTGGTGAGTAAGGCCCGCACCAACATCCTCTTCGTCACCCCGCCGGCAGGGACCGCCCCTGCACTGCGCGAGGCCTTGGCCGCCGAGGGGATCCTGATCGGTGGCGGCGACGAGATCCGTCTCGTCACCCATCTCGACGTGGACGGCTCCGGCGTCGAGCGCACTGTGGCCGCCTTCAAGCGCTTCTTCGTAAACCGGGGGAAGTGACGTGGCCGAGATAACCTGGAACGATTTCGAGCAGGTGGAGATCAGGGTGGGAACGGTGCTGGAGGTGGAGGAGTTTCCCGAGGCGAGAAAGCCCGCCTACAAGCTGGTGGTGGATTTCGGTGAGGCCGGGGTGAGAAGGTCGAGCGCGCAGATCACCAAGCACTACGCGCGTGAGGAACTGGTGGGGCGACAGGTGATCGGGGTATGCAACTTCCCGAGGAAGCAGATTGGGCGTTTCTTCTCCGAGGTGCTCATCACCGGGTTCGCCGACGAGGACGGCGACATCGTTCTCGCCGCCCCCGAGCGGAAGGTTCCCAACGGCAGCAGGCTTTGCTAGCTGTTCCAGGTGAAAGCTGCACAAACGACCATCCCCACTCCGGGCCGTTACTTCAGGCCCGGGTATTATAGACGGCACGCGGCCCCGACTGGCCAGTGCCGTTTCCATGGGAGGTACGGTGATGCTGGGCACAAGACGCGGTATGTTGATGCTGTCCCTTTTCCTTTGCCTCTTGTCCGGATGTGGCTCGGCCCGCTTTGACAGCACCCTCAAGCCTTCGGGCAATTCCCACCTCACCCTCCCAGAGCGTTTCAGCCTTTCCAGCTTTGCAATCACCCCCACCTCTTTGCACCCCGCAATCGGGAGCGCACAGAAAGGTTTCAACCCTGACTTGCACGAGATCCAGTCGCGCGCCCGGGCCCTCTATCCCTTGATTTTCACGGATGACTGGTCAGCAGTTCCGGTAGACGCTATGGCTTTTACCACCTACGACCCGCCGGGAGGCCTCGCCACCAGTCTGGGCGGTTTGACGCTGGGGCTCATCCCCTTCCCCACCTCCGAACGAACCGACTACGAAGTGCACCTGGCTGTGGTGGATGAAGTGGGTGACAAGATAACGGCACACCCCGTGAAATTCAGGCGCAAAAACGGAATGTGGGTCAGCGTGCTTGGGCCACTGGGGTGCCTGCCGATCCCGGGCCGGTCACTGCGCCCCAGGGAAACGCTCTTTCTGGATTTCGGCGACTCCGGCGCCAGGTTCGACCGTAAAGCAGGTGAAGTGACCACAGACTCGCTGGTTGAGGCGCTGGTCATCGCCCTGAAGGAACTGCCACGGGAGCGTTTGGCTAAAGTGAGACAGGCGCGCCAGGCGGGGATCAGGGAGGTTGGCATTGAAGGCAGGAGCTACTGGTACACCCTCGCTGCGGAGTTCAGCAAGGGTATCGAGCAGCAGGAAAAAGCAGACCAGTTCACCCTGCTCGTTTATGGCGAAAAGCCGCGCTCAGTCCTGCAGCCGCGGGAAAAGGTGATCGTCGCCCGCCGTAACGACTCAGGACATTGGCAGCCTGTTCCAGGGTATCTCAAGAAAACTGCAAAATCGCTGGTCTCGGTGACGGCGCGCCTCGAGAACGGTATTCCCGCCCACCTGGTGGTAACGGAAGTGAGCGAGCCAGCTTTGGAAGATTTCCTTCTGGTGCAGACTACCGGTGGCGATCTCGAGACAGTCGAGGCGATACGCTGGGGCAACAAGGCGCTGCTGCAAGCCAAGGACCGGAGCCTGCCGGGGCTCTTGCAGCGGAAATCGACGCGGGACCTGCTCAACCTGATTGCCCAGGTGGAGGAGAGTTTTGCTGAACTGAACCAGATTGCAGCGACCGCGAAGGACCAGGCCCAACAGGGAGTGGCGGGAGGTGGTACGGGAGGTACTGCAAGAGAACTCGCCCTCACCTGTCAGGAACGCGATGAGATCCTTAAGCCGATCCTCGCGGCGCTGAAACAGGAGGTCGCCCGCAGGGGGCAATAGAGTAATGATGGATTAAAGGGTGCGCCCCCAAGGCACGGCAACAAGCTATCCCTTGATCCTCAGCGCCTCCGCGTAGACCGCGCTTTTCTGCAGGCCCGTTTCCTGGGTCACCCGTTTCACCGCGTCCTTGAGCGACATCTCGCCGCCGCCCAGATACTTCTGCAGCAATTCCTCCATACCGGGCCCGTCATCCGACTCCTGCTCCTGCGCCGGGCTCACCAGTATGGCAACCTCGCCCCTGATCTCCCGCCCGCGCACCTCTTCGACCAGGCCGGATAACCTGCCGCGCAAAAACTCCTCGTACATCTTGGTCAATTCCCGCGCCACCACCACCTCGCGCTCCCCGAGCGTCTCCAGCATGTCCTCAAGTGTCGCCAGCAGGCGCTTGGGGGATTCGTAAAAGATCAGCACGGCCCGCTCGTTGGCGAGCGCCTGCAGCCTCTCCCGCCTCTTCCCCTGCTTATTGGGGAGAAAACCGGCAAAGCTGAAGTAGTCGGTGGGAAGGCCCGAGGCCGAGAGCGCGGTAACCGCGGCGCAGGCGCCGGGAATCGGGACCACGCAGATGCCGTCCGCTACCGCGTCGCGCACGAGCTGGTACCCGGGATCCGAGATGCAGGGGGTGCCCGCGTCGGTGATGAGGGCGACGCTTTGCCCTTCCCGCAGACGGTCGAGGATCTGGTCTCCCTTCAGTTCCTTGTTGTGGTCGAAATAGGAGGTGAGCGGCTTGGAGATGCCGAAGTGGGTGAGGAGCTTGCGCGAGTGGCGCGTGTCCTCGGCGGCGACCAGGTCCACCTCTTTGAGGATGCGCAGGGCGCGCAGCGTGATGTCCTCGAGGTTCCCGATCGGGGTGGCGACGATATAGAGAGTTCCGGGCATAAAGGCAGAACCCGTTCTACGTTCTATGTTCTACGTTCTAAGTTGAGAAGCCGTGGCCTTTAACGCAGAACGTAGAACGCAGAACGTAGAACCGGTTTTATTTCCCCCAGTCCCGCGCGTAGCGGAAGTCGCGGTCGATGGTGCGGTTGGAGACCTTGGCGATGATGGGCAGACGGCGCTTAAAGTGGGAGCCCTGCACCTTGCGGGCGACGTTGTCGATGAAGGCGGGGTCGAAGCCGGCGGCGATCAGCTCCTCCCGGCTCATGCGCTGGTCCACCATGCGGTACAGAAGCTCGTCGGCCTCGCGGTAGGTGAAACCGAGTTCCTGCTCGTCGGTTTGCCCGGCCCAGAGATCGGCGGAAGGCTTCTTCTCGATCACTTCGTGCGGCACCCCCATCGCCTCGGACAGCGCCCAGACCTGGCTCTTGTAGATGTCGCCGATCGGGTTCAAGGCGCTCGCCATGTCACCGTGCAGCGTGCCGTAGCCCAGGAGCAGCTCGGTCTTGTTGCTGGTGCCGAGCACGAGCCCGCCGACGGCCGCGGAATGGTCGTACAGGATGGTCATGCGCTCGCGGGCCATCTTGTTGCCGCGCCGCATGTTGTCGGCATCCGGGGTCACCGTGAAATAGGCGTCGATCATCGGGGTAATCTCGAGGACCTTGAAGTTGATCCCCAGGCTCTCGGCAACCAGCCGGGCATGCGCCTCGCTCTCCGGGTTGCTGGTCCGGTACGGCATGCAGTAGGCGTGCACGTTTTCCGGCCCGAGCGCCTCGGCGGCGATGTAGGCAACCAGCGCGGAATCGATGCCGCCGGAAAGCCCCAGCACCCCTTTGCGTACCCCCACCTTGTAAACCTCGTCGCGCACGAACCCGACCAGGATCTGGCGCAACAGCTTCGTATTAACAGTCAACCCGCCCATTAGCAGTCTTTCTCCCTGTCGATGCGTTTCAACTCTTTCACGGTGATGGCCAGGTTCTCGTCCCGCATCATCGGGGAGAAGATCCGCTCGCGCCTGAGCGCACCGCCATCCACCTTGGCCAGCACGAAATCCTCCTCGAGGATGGCGCCCCGGTCAGTCATCTCGCCGGAAGGTGAGATCGCCTCGGAGCCGCCCCAGAAGTTGATGCCGTCCTCGTAGCCAACCCGGTTGCAGTAGAAGACCCGGCAGTTGAGGAACATGGCGGTCGTGGTGGTGAGTTTCTGCCATGCAGCCGCGGAGCCGAGCCCTTCCGATTCGGTGATGCCGCGCCCCGGACTGGAGGAGAGGCAGAGCAGGGTCATGGCGCCGTCCATGGCCAGGATGTAGGGAGCGGAGAGGTGCCACATGTCCTCGCAGATCAGCATGCCGATCCGGCCGAAGCGGGTATCGAAGGCGCGGAAGCGCTCACCGCGGGCCATGTAGCGCTGCTCGTCGAAGAGGCCGTAGGTCGGCAGATACACCTTGCGGTGCACGTGACGGATCTCGCCGTTCTCGAGGTACACGGCGGAATTGAAGAACCGGAAATCGGCCGAAACCTCGACGAAGCCGATGGCGATGGAGATCCGTTCGGAAAGCTTCTTCAGCTTCTCTATCTGGGGGGAGTCCAGGCGCAGCGCGACTTCGGGCACCAGGTCCTTGAGGAAATAGCCGGTGAGGGCCAACTCCGGGAAAACGACCAGGTCGGCGCCGGCGGCGATACCCTTCTCGATGGCGGCCTCGGCCAGCGCCATGTTGTCGTCCAGGCAGCCCAGCTTAGGCTTTATCTGGGCCAGGGCAACGGTAAAATCCATGAGCTTCTCCGCAATTTTTTTCTCATTACTAGCACAGCAGGCCGGTGTTTGCAAACCTGAATGAGTCAAACCACTTGCCACGGAGGAAATCCGAGAAGTTCGGAGAAAGCCTCATCTTAATGGGAGACTCTGCCCCGGCACCGACTCCGCGCCTGGCGGCTGATCATCTACAGCAGGATCACGAGAACTACGCCGCCGGCGATCACGGAGAGGTTGCAGACCGCGGAAACACCGTGCAGCTTGGAGAACTGGCGGCGCATCGGATCTTCCTTGGGCGTGGTCTCAAAAGACGGGATCTGCTTCTTGATCTCGGCTGCCTTGGGCTCGATGTAGAAAGCCTGGATCGAGGAGAGCGTCAGCATGACCGCGATGATGACAGCCGCCGGCACCGTCCCCTTGCCCGCCATGACGATGCGGCAGATGATGGCGATGAGGCCGCAGGCGACGCCCCAGCGGAAGTAGCCGGGAAAGAACAGGCCAACGATGCGGCCCGCGACGTCGCGGCTTTCTGAGCGGAACAGGATGGGGGTAAGGACGAAGGTGAACAGCGCGGCCCCTCCCAACCAGAGGGAGATGGCGAGACGGTAGATTACGGCAACAACCTGCATTACGTATCCTCCTTTGGGTGATGCGTTCAGTGCATCAAATAGGCCTGGCACTTTATCAAATTCTGAACCCGCTCCTCGCCAGGCTCCTCCCCCCGGAGGGGGGAGGTTGGGAGGGGGGAAGCCTTACCTGCTATGAGCCGCTGCGTCCCCCTCCCTAGCCCTCCCCCTCCAGGGGAGGGAACGCTAGTACGCGAGGTCGAAGGCGTTCCTGATATGCTCGATGTCCGGCAGGTCGTGGTCGTGCAGCATGATGGCCACCACGTCGAAGCGCGCCTCAGCGTCGTAGAGCTTCTTTCTGGAGAGCCAGACCAGCGCCGCCTTGGAAATCTGGCGCTGTTTGAACGGCGTCACCGCGAGCTGAGGTGGACCGTAGTTGTCGTTCTTGCGGCACTTCACTTCGACGAAGACGATGGTGCGCCCGTCCCTGGCGACGATGTCGATCTCCCCGCAGGTACAGCGGAAGTTGCACTCGACTATTTTAAAGCCCTGCCCTTTGAGGTAGGTGGCCGCGATGGATTCGCCGGTGCCGCCGACAGAGCCGTTGCTGTTGTTAACTGGCATAGCAGCCCCCGCAGAGATAGTGCCGTCCTGTGAACAAGACAACAGTGTAGCAGCAAGTCCAGTGAGCGGATAGCTGAGAATGGGAAATTAGTGAGGTTAAAAGGAGAAAAGACCGCTGGATGTCTCGGAGGCGGCACCCGGCTCGGCGGGACAGTGTTCCTTGACGCCGCTGAAGCTCCGACGATGAATCGGGCAGGGGCCGAGTTCCGCGATGGCGGCCAGGTGTGAGGCTGCGCCGTATCCTTTGTGGCTGGCGAAGCCGTAGCCGGGGAACTGGACGTCGTAGTCCACCATCATCCGGTCGCGGGTCACCTTGGCGATGATGGAAGCGGCCGCGATGGAAAGACTGAGGGAATCGCCTTTTTTCACGGTGCGCTGCGGGATGTTCATGGGGACGCTAGAGATGCCGTCGATGAGGAGGAAGTCGGGGGCGATGCTCAGGCCGCGCACGGCGTCGCTCATCGCGGAGAGCGTGGCCTGGAGGATGTTGATGCGATCGACGAGGGTGTGGTCGCCGATGCCGACCCCCACCGCCAGGGCCTCGCGGTAGATCACGTCGAAGAGTTCTTCCCGTTTCTCCTCGGTGAGTTGCTTGGAGTCGTTTACTCCGGGAAGGAGCATCCCCGTGGGGAGGATGACCGCAGCGGCCACCACCGGTCCCGCCAGCGGACCACGCCCGGCCTCGTCGATGCCGGCGATGCGGGCGTAACCGCGCCGCAAGGCCTGCCCTTCGAGGGCGAGCATGTCGATAGGAGCATCGGGGTTGTCGGAGAAAAGACCGGTCATCGTAAAACCTTAAACCATTGGCCATGGAGAAAATCTGAGAACTTCGGAGAAAACCTAGAACCAGAAAAGACTTTTTGGTTTTACCCCCAAAGCCTTTTGCCTCTCTCAGATTTTCTCTGATTTTCTCCGTGGCTAACGGTTTTCCGCTTTTGATTCAATAAAAAAAGCCCCGGTCGCCGGACCGGGGCTTTTACGGAATCTCGCGCCCTTACTGACCGGCGACGTACTTCCTTTCCTTGATCCTGGAAGCCTTACCGCGCAGCTTGCGCAGGTAGTACAGCTTCGCACGACGAACCTGGCCGCGGGTCACGACTTCGATCGCCTCGATGGACGGGGAGTGCAGCGGGAACACCCTCTCCACGCCAACGCCGTTGGAGATCTTCCTCACGGTGAAGGACTCACGAATGCCGCCGTTCTGACGGCCAAGGCACACGCCCTGGAAAGCCTGGATACGGCTCTTGTCACCCTCGACGATCTTTACCTGCACCTTGACGGTGTCGCCAGGAACGAAAACGGGGATGTTCTTCTTCATCTGTGCCATTTCAATCATGTCAATCTTGTTCATTTGGTACTTCCTCCCTTATCTGGAACCTCTAGCATAAGACTTAATACTGACAGTGAACCTGCATTACTCGACTACAACCTATCCGTCCGGCGCCTAGCGCCCGAAAAGCCTGTCCAGCATGATCGATGCCGCGGAACGTACCGAGAGGTGGTTGTAATCACCCGCCCCCTTGATCGGTTCCAGCACCAGATCGCTCTTGTTGAACACCTGCTCGATGAGCCCCCAACCGGTCCCCAAAAGTAGCAGGTAGGGCTGCTCGGGGTCCGCGTCGATGAGCGTCTTCAGCTCGGCGAAAGTTACGCTGTTGGGCCTGCCGGAGGCGCCGGTCACGACCACCTTGGGCCTGCGTCCGGTACGGCTCTCGATGTCGGCGATGGTCGACTCCAGCGTTTCTTCGCACTGTAGCGTCTCCAGCGCCATCTTCCGCTTGGGATTGTAGGTGGACCCCCAACCGGTGAGCCAGTGCTCCCGCACCTTCTCAACGAGCTTTATCTGCTCCTCAACCGGGGTCACGATGTAGTAGCGGGCCAGACCGAAGGTCCGGGTCAACCGCGCCATGTCGTGGATGTCCAGGTTGGTTACCGAGGTCGCCACCACATCCTTGTGCTTGTCGTACACCGGATAGTGGATCAGCGCCATGCTGAAGTTAGCCGCCGAGGTCATGCCTCCCCCTTGCTCACATGGGGGTCCAGCCCCAGCTCTTTCAGAAGTTTCTTGTCCTGCTTGCTCCACTCGACACCGTCGAGGAGCTCGGGACGGGAGGCGAGCGTTCTGCTGATCTGCTCCTTCCTACGCCACTTGGCGATCTCGGCATGATTGCCGGAAAGGAGGATGTCGGGAACCTTCTCGCCCCTGAATTCGGGGGGCCTGGTGTACTGCGGGTACTCCAAAAGCCCGTCTGCAAACGAATCGTACTGGGCCGACTCTTCATGCCCCAGTACCCCCGGCACCAGCCGGGACACCGCGTCAACGATCACCATGGCGGCGATCTCTCCGCCGGTCAGCACGAAATCTCCCAGGGAGATCTCGTCATCCACGAACAGGGTACGCACCCGCTCGTCGACCCCTTCGTAGCGGCCGCAGATGATGATCAGCCCTTCCTCGCGGGAAAGCTCCTGCGCCACCTGGTGGGTGAAAGGACGCCCCCCCGGCGTGGTGAGGATCACCTTCGAGCCCGGCCGCTTCTCCTTGACCGCCTCGATGGCGCCGGCAAGCGGCTCGACCTTCATCACCATCCCGGCGCCCCCTCCGTAAGGAGAGTCGTCGGCGGTGGCGTGCTTGTCGAAAGCCCAGTCGCGGATGTTGTGCAGGCCGACCTCGATGAGTCCCTTGTCGCTCGCGCGCTTCAGGATGCTCTCGGTCATCGGACCCTCGAACATGGCCGGAAACAGGGTCAGAATGTCGAATTTCATAGATCGAGCAGCCCCTCGGGAAGAGAGACCGTCATGCGACCTGCAGCCAGGTCAACAGACAATACGACGTCGTCGAGCGCGGGGATGAGCACCTCGCGCCCGTGGTACTTGACCACGTAAACGTCGTTGCTGCCGGTTTCAATGATGTCGACCAGCTCTCCCAGCTCTTCCCCATCCGACGTCACAACCTGGAGTCCCAGGAGGTCGGACCAGTAGAACTCGTCGTCGGGGAGGTCCGGGAGCGCCACCCGGTCGGCGTAGATCTCGCTGCCGACCAGGTGCAGCACCTGGTTGATGTTATCGAACGGTTTCAGGGTCAGGATGACCCGTTTGCCGTTCGCTTTGGCGGAGACCACGGGAAATTCTTCCGTGACTCCTTTCGGAGACTTGAGAAAAACGCTTTTAAGCTGCGAAATGCTCGAGGCATCCCCCGCAAAGGGAATGACCCGCAACTGTCCCCTGATCCCGTGTGGCCCTTGGATCTTGCCAATCAATACTTTGTTACTACCGGACATCTATCACTCTACGATTTTAAGGATGGCTTTCTTGTTATCCTTTGTTGAGACAGCGTTGAGCAGAGTACGGATCGCCTTTGCCGTGCGACCCTCCTTGCCGATGATACGCCCCATGTCCTCTTTTGCGACGGTCAGCTTGATTACGTTGGTCTCTTCTTCCAACTCCTCTGTTGCTTTCACCTGGGTGGGATCGTCTACGAGTGCCCTGGCGATGGTCTCAACAAGCTCTTTCATGTCGCTATCCTCTGTAGTGTGGAATGCCGGCTGGCCGGTACTAAGAGATATTAAGCGGCAGGGGCGACGAACTTCTCCCAGATGCCGGTCTTCTTAAGGATCTGCTTGACCGTGTCAGTCGGCTGAGCGCCTTTGCCGAGCCACTCCAGAGTCTTCCCTTCTTCCAGGTTGTACACCGCCGGGTTTTTGTTCGGGTCGTAGGTACCGACGTTCTCGATGAAGCGCCCGTCCCTGCGGCTACGGCAGTCAGCAACTACTACCTGGTAAAAGGGTTTCTTCTTAGCGCCCGCACGTGCAAGTCTGATCTTTATTGCCATTTCTTCCTCCTGGTATTCTCGGATCCTTGAGATCCGCCATTGCGTGTATTGTGTTTACGATTCTGGTAACTGTATCTGAGTTGCTGCAATAGTCAAAGGCAATCGTTTAAAAGGGGAGCATCCCTTTTCCCATGCCTTTCATCCCTTTCATAAGCCCCTTGGGGCCCATCTTCTGTAACTGTTTAACGACCTTCTGAGCTTCCGTGAAACGCTTCAAGAGCTGGTTTACTTCCTGGACGCTGGTGCCGCTACCCTTGGCGATCCTCAAACGGCGGCTGCCGTTGATGATGGTGTGGTTGGCGCGTTCCTTGGCAGTCATGGAATCGATAATCGCCTCGATCCTCTTCAGCTCCTTCTCGGAAGGCTGGGCGCCCTGCATCTGCTTCATCGCCTTCCCCATGCCGGGGATCAGGTTCATGATCGATTCCAGCGAACCCATCTTCTTGATCTGCTGCAGCTGATTTCTGAAGTCCTCGAGGTCGAACTGCCCCCCGCTCTTCTTCATCTTCTGCTGCATGCGCTCGGTCTCCTTCTCATCGAAGGAAGCCTGCGCCTTCTCGATCAGGGTGAGCACGTCGCCCATGCCGAGGATGCGCGAGACCAGGCGGTCGGCGTGGAACACGTCCAGCGCGTCCAGCTTCTCGCCCAAGCCAACAAATTTAACAGGTTTTCCGGTGACCGCTTTGATGGAAAGCGCCGCGCCACCCTTGGCGTCGCCGTCGAGCTTGGTCAGGACGACGCCGGTGATGCCGAGGCGGTCGTTGAAACCCTGCGCCACGTTGACCGCTTCCTGGCCGGTCATGGCGTCGGCGACGAAGAGTATCTCGCGCGGGGCCAGCTCGTCGCGGATCCCTTCCAGCTCTTCCATCAGGTAATCGTCGATCTGGTGGCGGCCGGCGGTATCGTAGATGATGACGTCGAAACCGTTCAGGGTCGCGTAGCGCAGCGCCTCGCGGCAGATGTCGAGCGGCTTCTGAGTCGCCAGCGAGTCGAACACCTCGATGTCGAGCTGACGGCCGAGCACTTTCAGCTGCTCGATCGCGGCCGGGCGGTACACGTCGGCCGGGACGAGGAGCGGCTTCTTCCTCTGCGCCTTCAGGTACTTGGCCAGCTTGCCGCACGAGGTCGTCTTACCGGCACCCTGCAGGCCGACCAGCATGATCGCTACCGGCGGCTTGGCCGCCAGGTCGAGCGAGTTATCCTCGCCGCCGCCCATGAGGAGCACCAGCTCGTCGTGGACGATCTTGATCACTTGCTGCCCGGGGGCGAGGCTTTGCAGCACCTCGGTGCCGACCGCGCGGGTGCGTACCTTTTCGATAAAGTCCTTGACGACCTTGAAGTTTACGTCGGCTTCCAGCAGCGCAAGACGGACCTCGCGCAGTGCATCCTTGACGTTGTCTTCGGTCATCACCCCCTGGCCGCGGAGCTTCTTGAAGACCAGGTCGAGTTTATCGGAAAGAGCTGCGAACATCTGTAAACCTATAAGCCATCGAAATGACGAGTTATTTTTTGCAATAAAACCACGCGGGCCGGCAAAAGCGCACAGGTATCCCGCGGCAAGAGAGTCACTTTAGTGGATAATGTCGCAAATTGTCAAGCTAAAACCTTTAGCAACAACGAAAAACAAAAACCGTTGGCCACGGAGAAAATCTGAGGACTTCGGAGAAAACCCAAACCACAAACCTGAAGATTTTTTGGGTGCCCCCCTAAAAGCCTTTTGCCTCTCTCAGATTTTCTCAGATGTGCTCCGTGGCCAATGGTTTTTACAGCCGCACCACGGAGCGTGCCAAGAGCATCGTTTCCGCGATGGTGAACATGTTGGTCACGCCCCCCGCGGCCAGCGTCTCCTTCTTCTTATAGAAGTCGAGGCAGATGCCGCAGGAGAGGACCTCGACGCCGCGGTTGCCGAGCTCGTTCAAGGTCTCGACCACCTCGGACCCTTCCGCGGCGAGCAGGACCCCGGAATTGACGAAGAAGATCCGGTCCGGCAGTTCGCTCAGATCCAACAGGGTCATGATGAAGTTCTTCATCAAGAGGCGCCCGAGGTCTTCGGCGCCATCGCCCATCCGGTCCGACCCGACCAGCATCACGGTAGGGCCTGCGGCAGCGGCGGGTGCGGGAGTCGCTTCCCGCGCGGCGATGACGCCCGGGCCGGTGATGGTGAAGGCGAAGCCGTCTTCGAGCGCCTCCTCCTGCACCTGGTAGCCGCGCCCCTGCGCGAAGCGCTTCACGTTCTCGCGCGGCGCGCCGTCATCGAGAAGCACGTGCAACTCACCCTGCGTCGACTCGAGCGCGCGCTTAACCTGCACTACCGGCAGCGGGCAGGCCATTCCCCTCACGTCAAGCTTGTTCATTTTCGTCTCCTATCTTTACGAAGCTGTCTCCGTTTTTTCTGTACAGATCGCGCGGCAAGAGCCCCGCCGCGGCGAGCGCCCCTTCCACCTCGCCCCGCACATCCTCGGCGTACCGGATCGCCAGGCCGCAATCGGCCGCGAGGGCACGCGGTGCCGGGATGAGCAGTATCTTGAGCTGTTTATCCTTTAAGAGCCGCTCCGCCTCCATCACGCGGTGGATGGAATTGAAGATGGCCACGAAATCTCCGTCTTTTATCACAGCAACTCCTTAACCTGTTCGAAAAACCAAAGCAATAGAAGCACATTGACAAAGGGAGGTCAAACCCATAGTATTACCGACCCGAGAGGTAAACATGGAAACCGTGCTTTTCGCAGCGGCACTCGTAGTTGTGGCCACCCTGATCAACATTCCCCTTGGGTACCAGAGACAGTCCTACCCGAAGTTCTCCTTCGGCTGGTACTTCTACGTCCACATCTCCATTCCCGCCATCATCTACTTCAGGATCAAGACCGGGCTGGGGTGGGGATTCATTCCCTTCAGCATATCGAGCGCGGTGTTAGGCCAGATCATCGGCGGCAGGATGTACCGCAAGAGACACCCGGTTGACGAAGAATAAACGTCCCAAGATGAAAAGGCCGGCGCCGGTCACCGACCTCCTTACCGCCCTCTTGCGCGGCACCCCCGCCGAGGTCCGCCTCAAGGAAGGGCGCATTTGGGAAGTCTGGGACGAGGCTGTGGGCGCCAAGATTGCGGCCCATGCCCAGCCCGCCACCTTCCGCGAAGGCACCCTCACCCTCCACGTCGACAGCGCCCCCTGGATGCAGCAGCTCAACTACCTGAAGAAAGAGTTGATCACCAAGGTGAACGAGGCCCTGGACCAGGAACTCGTCAAAGAGATCCAGCTCAAGGTGGGCAAGGTCAGGTCAACGACCGCCAAGCCGCAGCAGGCGCCCAAGCGGCGCAAGCTGAGTGAGGACGAGCAAGTCTGGATCAAGGAACAGGCCGAAACAGTCACCGACCCTGAGCTGCGAGCCGTCTTCGAAAATCTCATCCGTAAAGACAAAGAGCACAGGGGCTAGGGACTAGGGGCTGGGGGCTAGCAAAACCTGCACCCCAACCTGCTACACCTTTGATTCCAAGGACCTCTGAAGCGAGCGCAACATCCTTCCAAGCTCATCACACTGCCGCAAGACATTGTCCAGCAATACAGCATCTAAATAACCAATCTTGTTCCCGATCATCAGCTGTGTTTCCAGTTCAGCCAACGAGCCCAAGCTGATCGTCAGGAAATGGAGAAATTCTTTCCGGGATCCTCGGGCATGCCCCTCTGCAATGTTGGAGGGGACAGAGACTGCAGCTCTTTGTATCTGGCTAGTTAATCCGAAGACCTCGGCTTTGGGAAACAAGCGCGTTAGAGCGTAAACTTGCCCAACCAGTTCAACGCCAACCTGCCACACCTTGAGGTCTCGGTAGCTGCGAACGTCCATGGCTCGTCTCCTGGTTTTTACTAGCCCCTAGTCCCCAGTCCCTAGCCCCTCTTTTCTGTAGATCCTCAACTTCTCGCGGCTGTACCCGCCATCCTCGCCTCTGACCATCAAGGGCGGCTCCACCTTCAGCTCTCCGGTTCTACCTTTCCCCAGCTCAATCATGAACATGCGGGCGTCCATCGAGCTGTTGCCGTGCACCATGCGTAGTCTCAGTGGCGCGAGCTTCTGCACGGCGGCCTGCGCCATCAGCTCCGCCAACCGACAAGTGTGGTAGATGAGGCAGATGCGGCCCGAAGGCTTCACGAGGTACTTCGCCGCCGCCAGGAAATCGGCCAACGTCGCGCTCGTCTCGTGGCGCGCCTCGTCGCGTCCGGCCCGGGGGCTGATCTTACCGGTGCCTGGACGGCGGTAGGGCGGGTTGGAGACTACCAAGTCGAAGCTGTCCACCGCGAAGCGCGACTTTAGCGAGATGACATCGTCCTCCACGATCTTGACCCGTTCCGTGAGACCGTTCAGCGCGACGTTACGGTTAGCGATATCCGCCATCACCTGTTGGAACTCGATTGCCGTGACCGAGGAATTTTGCGCCAGACGTGCCAGGAGCAGCGCGATAACGCCGCACCCCGTCCCGAGGTCCGCGCACGACTCGCCGTCCCGTACCTTTGCGAAGTCCGCCAAAAGCAGCGGGTCCACCGAGAACCGGTACCCGTGCCGCGGCTGGATGATGCGCAAGTCATACCCCGAAAGCTCGTCCAGAGTTTCACATTCAGCAGAAACGACCATAAAAACCTATATTTAACGCAAAGCCGCAGAGACGCAAAGGAAACGAAAATCGTTAAGTCTTAGGGGTACGACCCAAAAGAAGTTCTTAGCGCCTTTGCGTCTTTGCGTTAATAACCGGTTTGCCTTTTGTAGTCACAAACCATTTACTACTCTATGAATCCCATCCTTCACAAGCTTTTCACCGAAGTTAATGACCATGCCCAGCTTCAGGTTCAGCATACGCAGATAGGTGAGTGCCTGTGATTCAAAGATGGTGTTGTACTGACTGACAGCCTTCACTTCGACCACCACCAATTTCCCGACCAAAAGATCCAGCCTGAGCGGGACGCCTAATTCGTGCCCTTTATAGGTTACGGGCACCTCCAACTGACGCCCGACTGGAAATCCGCGTTGCTTTAACTCCCAAGCCAGAGCCTCCTCGTACACACATTCAAGAAGACCAGGTCCACCCAAGTTTCTGTGAACCTCTACAGCACAATCAACGATATGGGCGCTCAATTCATTTTCCGTCATCTACCACCTCCGAGCGTAAAGCCTTACGCGCAAAGAGGAGCATAACTGGAAAAACAGTTTAATCAAAAGCGATGTAACGCAAAGCCGCAGAGACGCTAAGGAACCAAAACATAGGAATCAAGCCTTGATTTACCCTAAAAAAGTTTTTCTTAGCGCCTTTGCGGCTTTGCGTTACAAATCAGGTTATTTCCTCTATGTTTTACGCTCCCGCCCCTTTTGCGCGGCGGGCGAGCCAGATCTCACGCCCGAGGAACAGCGCGAAGATGGCGAAGGAGGCCAGGGTCAAAGTCTTGCCGATCTTGAATGGGGTCGGATCGAACACGAACTCGACCTTGTGCACGCCCGGGGTCAGGTAAATCCCGCGCAACACGTGGTTGACCGGATAAATCTCGGTCAGCTTCCCGTCCACCGTCGCCTTCCACCCCTTGTAGTACTTCTCCCCCATCACCAGCATGGAGTTCATGTTCACTGCGGCCTCGAGATCTATCTTCTCCGCCTCATACTTGCTGACCCGCACCTGCCCGGGGCCGGTAGCCGGTATCGTTGCGCCAGGGCCGGCAATCGGGATCGGGGGAGGTGTCTCGACAATGGCGATCATGCGCGGATCGAACTGCGGGTTCTGCAGGGCTCCCAACGCGTCGGCCGGGTCCGGAACCTGCACCGCCACCGGGGCGAGCCACGCCTTGGGCAACACGGTCTTGTTCTCCAAAATCATCATGGCCCCGTTGGGGGAGACGAACACCGGGACATACTTGCCCGCCAGGGCGGCCTTGTCCTGCTCGTACTGCTCCTTGGTCGCAACCAGGTACCGCACGTTCATGATGTCGGGCATGCTGGAGGCCAGGTTGAAATTGTCCAGAAACTCCTGCCAACGCCGCTGTTGCACCGGGTTTGAAGTGAACATGACCGGGACGCCGGCCGCGGCGTAGGGCATCGGATCTCCGTTCAACGGCAGAGCACGGAACTCCTTGGGCTGCTTGACAAGGTACGCGATGTCCGGGGGCTGCACCGCCGCCGCCTTGTGCGGTTCATCGACGAGGAACAGGAACTTGGCGTTGACCCGCCCGGTATCGACCAGGAACAGCCCGATCAGCATGAAGGGAAGCAGTTTCGCGCTCAACTTGCCGCGCTGGTACATGGCGAAGACCACTGCGAAGATGCCGGCCAACGCGGCCGCGATCCAGGTTTCATTGATCAGGTTGGTCCAGCGCTGCAGCACGAGCTTGTCGCTTTGCGGCTCGTAACGGGTGGGCTGACCGATGATGTCGATGAACTTATTCACCCAGAAGTTCCCGGTGGTCACCTCCACCCCGACCAGCACCATGAGCAGCACCGGAAGGGCGACGACGCCGATCAGGTAGCGCTTGAAGGCGCGGCTGGTGCGAACCGCCGGGTCGAGCAGCAGGTCGATGGCGAACGCCGAGAGCACACCGAGCCCCAGTACCGGGATGAACATGATCATCTTGGGCACGCGGAAACGGTTGATGCCCGGGAAGTAGTCGAAGAGCAGGTTGTAGAAGAGGGTGTATTTCCCCATGGAGAACAGGATCCCTACCACGACCGCGGAGAGAGCGAGCCAGGTAAAACGATCCCTTCTGAAGATGAGCGGCAGGGGCAAAAGCAGCCAGGGGAGCAGCCCCATGTAGCTCACCGTCTGGGTGAAGTTCATCCGTCCCCAGTAGTATGAGTCGATGTTGGACGGGTTGGCGCCCGCTTCCTGGCGGGAAAACCCGAACATACCTGGGATGATGAAGGCCGCCGTCTCCTCGGGAGGGAGCGACCAAGACATCGCCTCTTCCCGCGCAAGCCCCCCCTTCGCCTCGGTCTGCCCTGTGGCCGCGGTGACGTTCGCCCCGCTGTTCACGCCGCGGTTGGTCTCCTTGGACCAATTGGCCAGAGGAACCAGGGAGATGGCGACCGTGGTGAGGAAGAAGACCAGCAGGGTCACGTTCAAGGCGAGCAGCCGGCCGAATGCCTTCTTGCCGTCATGGTCGGCGAAGACGATGCACAGGGAGCGCGCCACGCCGTAGACCCCGATGGCGAGACAGGTGTAGTAGGCAACCTGCCAGTGGGTGTGGAAAAACTGGAAGGCCAGTACGACCGCCGTGGTCATAAAGAACAGCAGCCTCCTGGTCCGGAAACCCTTCTCCAGGAAGTAGAAGGCCCAAGGGGTAAAGGAGATGGTGGCGATCTTCATGACATGGCCGGCGTTGATGAGACTGGCGTTTTCCGGAGCAAGGGTGAAGATCAGCGCGGCGGCGAGGGCCGCGTACCTGCCGGTCCCCAGAACGCGGCAAAAATAATAGGCGCCGGCCCCGCCCACGAAGATGTGGAAGACCATGTACCAGGCCACGTTGCTGGGCGCGGGGAAGAGCCACAAGATGAGGTTCCGCGTGAAGAGGAACTGCATCGAGGCGGCCCCGCCCTCGTTGGTCGATCCTGAGTTGATCAGATAGTCCCACCCGGCGCTGCTCAAGTTGACCCTGAACAAGGACCAGAAAGGCTGGCTGCCGGCTCCTTTCACCCCCCAGTAGAACTCGTTGATGATGTCGGGAGCGCGTACGATCTGGTGCGTGAAGAGTATCTTCGAAAAATAAAGCAACAACACCGCCAGCAATCCGGAAAGGATCAAGAGGTCTTTTCTGCGCTCCGTCATGAATATGCTCCGTACTTTTTGCAAGTAATTAAAGTCAAACGGCAGGCGTCAAAGCACGACGCCAAACTTTTCCTGCATCCTCTGCTCGATAAGGCTGTTTTGGTACTGAACCTTGCCGTCGCCCTGGTTGACCCATACCGCGTGCCCCGAATGCCCCTGCCAGCCGTGCAGGTAAAACTTGAGCTTCTCGTCGGAATCGGTAATGGGATCGGCGAAGGAGTACCCCAAGGCGATGGCGCGGTCGAACCAGTAGGCTCCGACATCGCCGAAGTCGTCGTAGTTGCCGAAGAAGGCCCGCTCACGCTCGGCGATGTCACGCGCCGCCCGCGTCGACACCATGCAGGACCACTCGTTGATGCGGCAGGCCCTGCGCTTTTTGCCGACGCCGGTGATAGGCCATTCCTCGGAGGGATAGATCCCCTCCATGATCTTGGCGCGGTTGCAGGGAGGCTCCTCCGTGAAGTGCCGACAGAACCAGCACTGTCCCAGGTCCCCGATGATGGCGGGGTTGGTCATCCGCTGAGCGTAATCGAGGTACAGCTTGACCACGTCGTCGGTAAACTCGATGTCGTCGTGAATGAGGTAGACCCATTCCTTGTCGCTCTGTTCCAGTGCCCACTGGTAACGAATGTTCTCGCGATCGTAAAAGAGGCGCCCGTTGGAGTAGAGGTTGATCAGGCCGAACTTCAAAAACCGCCAGACGCTCAGGTGCCTCGGCCAGTAACCGCGCACGAAACCGGGGCCCCACTTGGTCCTGTGGGTGTTGACCCTGACCTTGATCTTCCAGGGGTGGAAGTACTCCTGGACGGCGGCGCTCCGGTACTTTTCCACGACACCCGGAGCGGAGCAGTCATCGTTGATGTACACGGTGTCGATCAGCGCCCCGCTCTGCTCCTTGAGGGTCATCAAGGTGTACAGGAGCGACTCTGGCTTCATGTAGGACTGAACGGCGACATCTACCTTGGACACTTCTTACTCCTTATCGGGAACCGGCGGACAGAGGCAACCGCTGCCGGTAAAACTGGTCGAGAGAGACGGCAGCGCCTTTCCAGTTGAAGTTGTCGAGGAGGTAGTTCATCCCCGCCCCCCCCAACTGCCGCTGCCTCTGCCCGGAATTCAACAGCTCCGCCACGCGCCCCGCCATCTGATCCCAATCATCAGGATCGCACAGAAGCCCGGAGCGACCGTCGTCGATATACTCGGCCAGTTGCCCCACGCGGTCGGCAACCACGGCCCTCCCCGCCAACAGAATCTCGGTCAGCTTGGCAGGGCATTTGGTGCGGTTGACCAGGGTATCGTCAAAGGGATAGATGGCCACGTCCCCTGCCGCGAGATAATCGGGAATGGATGCAGGCTCGACCCAACCTGCCACTACCAGCGCAGCGGCGAACCCGGAATCGGCGGCCACCTTCTGGAGCAGTTCCTCTTCACCCCGGCGCCCCTTGCCCACCACCAGGAAACGCACCTGCGGCACCTGGCGATGGATCTGCGCGAACAGGTAGTGCAGTTTCTCCTGGCAGAACTCGAAAAATCTCGTATAGAGGAGCACCACCGGCGCGTCGGCGGCAATACCATGCTGCGCGCGCACCCTCCCGCCGTCGCCGGGCGTGGGAGCCGCGACGCAGTTGGGTAGGTAGAGCATGCCGGAGGGAGCAACGCCAAGCCCCTCAACCAAGTGCTGCAGTCCCCGGCTGGCGACGGTAACGCCGGCGGCCTGCCGGGTGAGCCACTGCTCCTGGAAAGCGTAGAAGCGTTTTTCGGCGCCGGAATAGTCGTGCAGGTCGTTCATCCCCCCCTTGCCTTCCCAGTCATCGGTGTCCAGGAACAGGGCGGGAACCCTGATGCCGACGCGCTGCAGCATGACAAGGAGCATGGCGGCGAGCCCGCCGTAACCCTTTGGCTTGAAGAGGTGAACAAGGTCGGGCTTTTCGGAAAGTGCCGCGCGCAACATGCGCCAGGCCAATACCGGGGCGGCAAGCACCTTGTGCCGCGGACCAAGCGTCACGTTCACCAGCCGAACGCCGCGCACCACCTCCACCCTCCCCGAGTCCTCCGGGTTGGTGTAGGGAGGGGCGACGATGACGACCTCGTGCCCCAGGGCCTGGAGTTCCGCGGCGATGGGAACCATACGGGCCAGCACGGTCCCCTTGGGCCTGATGCCGAACGGCGCGAGGAAAACGATCTTCATCTGGTCATGCTCCTGCTCCTGGGAGGCACGGCGAAGTGGTCAAGGTTGTCGCGAAGTTGCACCGTTGGAGAGTAATCTGCAATCGCTACAAATTGCAAGCCTAACTTGCTAACGGTCCCGCATCTTGCGCCGGAAGGTGGCCAGCGCCCCCTCGCTCTTTCTGAAGAGCGCCTGCGCGTCGGCAACGTCGATTCTGCGTACCCGTTGTATCGCCTTACGCTGGGCGAGGAGCCGGGGCAGGTTGCGAATGACGTCCCGGCGCGCTCTCAGTGCCGCACCTCCGCGGCCGCGCAGGATGGCCAACAGCAGCGCGGCAAGGTCGAAGAGCACGATCTTGGGGAGAAAGCGCAGCAGCAGCAATGCCGGCCAGTCCTTGATCAGCACGAACCACTTGTTGCGCTGCACGTGGTAGACGGTGAACGGGCTCATCTTGCCGCTGGTCGCCGAGTGTACGTGATGCACCACGGCCGCCGGCGCCGTCACCCCGCGCCACCCGGCCAGCCTGCCGCGCCAGGCGAGATCGAGGTCCTCGTAGTAGGCGAAGAAGTCGGAGTCGAAAAATCCCACCTTCTCCAGCATCGAGCGCCGGTACAGGGCGGCGCCGCCACAAGGGCCGAACACCTCCGCGGCAACGTCGTATTGCCCTTGGTCCTGTTCGCCTACGCCGATGTTGTGCCCCATGCCGTTGCCGGCAACCCCTATCCCGACCGAATCGATCCTGCCGGTCTGGTAGAAGTTCACCATCTTCGCGGCTACCATGCCGACTCCGGGGTCGGCCTCCGCGGCGGCGACCAACGCTGCGAGTGCGGTCGGTTCAAGTTTGGTGTCGTTGTTGAGGGCGACGATGAACTCGCCGGAACAATCCTGAAACGCACGGTTGTTGCCACCGGCAAACCCGATGTTCTCAGGCAGGGCGACGAGGTGCACCCAAGGGTAATGCTGCCGGAGGTACTCGGTTGAGCCGTCGGAGGAACCATTGTCGAGCAGCACCGTCTCGAAGTCGGTGAAGGTCTGCCGGGCCAGCGAGTCCAGGCACTCCTTGAGGAGCGGCTTCCCGTTCCAGTTCAGGATGATGATGGAGACCTTGGGCATCTAGCGTCTACCCCGCTTCATGCGGTCCTTGGCCCACTGCAGCGAACGCAGCGGCAGTGCAGCCGCCCTCTTGGTCAGCAGCGCCAACTCCTGCAGGGTCCCCTTTGCCAGTGCGTTCTCCGCGATGCGCTGGTAGGTCTGCATCATCCCATCCAGGAAGATGCGCTCGCCGTCCTCCAGCGCCGGCATGGGCCCCGCCTGCAGCACATCTAGGTAAACATCGGCGAAGCGCTGAGCGTAGACCGTCTCGGTGAAATGTGCATCGAAACGCTTCCGGCCGGCCAGTCCCATCTCCGTGCACAATTCCGGATCTTGAGCCAGTCTCGCGATCCCTTCAGCCAGGGCGGCGGCATCCGCTACCGGGACCAGCAGGCCGGTCTCGCCTTCCACCACCATCTCACGCGGCCCGCCGCAATCGGTGGCAACCACGGGCTTTCCGGCAGCCATTGCCTCCAGGACCACCAAGGGAAAGGCCTCGGAACGGGAGGAAAGCACGAACAGGCCGGCAGCCGCGAGGATGCGCGGGACGTCGCCCCGGTAGCCGAGATAACGCACGGCAGCTTCCAGGCCGCGCGAAGAGATGGCGTCGGTAAGCTTAGCGACTGCAGCCGGTTCGCCGCGCCCCACGATTACGATGACAATCCGCCCCTTTTGCTTGAGCCGCTCCGCCGCGTCGATGAGGGTGTCGAATCCCTTCTCCGGAATGAGACCGCCCACGGCAACTGCCATGAAATGATCGTCCGCAATCTCTAATTCGGCCCGGAGTTCCTTTGCCTGCGTTACCGAAACGGAAGACTCCGCGACTCCGTTGTGGATCACCGTCACCTTGTTCGCACCGACCGCGCCGGCGGCAGTTGCGCGCACCGCCTCGGAAACCGCGACCGCCCGTTTCGAGAGGAGGCCGATCAGCGAGTAGATCACGGGGACTGGGAACACCCCTTTCAAGCTGGGGTGACCGGTGAGGATCTCGTGCAGGTGCCATACGTGGGGCACGCCAACAAAAGCGGCAGCGAGCGCCCCCTCCCAGACTACCGAGGTGTTGGTGTGCACCAGGTCCGGCCGCTCCGCCTTCATTATCGCGATAAGGGCGTCGACTCTACCGCGGATGTCGCTCCCCATGAGCCCATAGCTGCGAGCCCCCCTGAGCCACCACTCCAACGGAGAGATGATGGTGCGGGCACCCGCCTGCCTTAGTTCGTCAGCCAGGACTCCTTCCACGGGAAGCACCACGACCGACTCGAAACGCTCCTTATCCAGGCAGCGAACCAGCGTCAGCAGGCACCCCTCCGCCCCGGCGCAACGCGCGGTGTGCGATATGAACAGGATCTTCAGCTTTTTCATGTCCGTCCTTTGCCCGCCCCTGCACCCGCGGGGAGCAGCAGGTTCCGGTAACCGGCGCAGAAACCTTCGGGGGAGAAGTGCTCACAGGCGTAGCGGTAAGCTGCCTGCGAAACCTGCTCGCGCGTCTCGACATTGGTGGCGAGATCGATCAGCAAGACACTCATCTCCCGAACGATGCGCTCTTCATCGGCGCCGTCAACGAGGAAGCCGTTGTGCCCGTGGCGCAGGTGCACTGCTATGCCGCCTACATTGGTGGCGATGGGAATGGCGCCGTTGCCCATGGCCTCCATGATGACCAGCGGGAATCCTTCGCGGCTGGAGGTCAGCAACAACACGTCAGCATCCCGGTACAACGCCTGCAGTTGTCCTGCGTCGTGGATTTCGCCCGTGAAGCGGCAATAGGCATGATCGTCGGCCACAACCGCTTCGGGAAGGCCCCGCCCGACCAAGGTGAACGGAGCCGTAGCTCCCTGGCCGCAGCAAAGCCGCGCCACGCGGCCGACCAAGTGAGCCCGTTTTTCCACGGTGCCACGCCCCACGTACAGCACCTGCAGCGGCCGACCGGTCGGGCGTAGGTTCAGCGCAGGGGCGACCTCCACCCGGTTCTCGATCAACACCACCCGATCCATAAGACGCGCGTCGAGCCCGTGGTCCCGGTACTGCTGTGCGAAGTCAGCGACAGTCTTCGCATTGATCGCCACACGCGCCTCGAGCCGGTGCGCCACCGGCAAGCTGTAACGCTCCAAGCCGTCGAAGGCGTGGGTAAGATCGAACTTCCTGACCTTATCCCCAAGATAAGGAACAAGGTAGTAGTAAAAAATGTTGTTGCAGCCAAAGGCGACCGCATTCTCGTGCCGGTTCACCAAACCGGCAGCGAGACCGACACTCAGGGGGTACAGCCCCCCCAGGAACCAGAGGTCGAAGAGGCGCGCCGACTTGGCGAAGAGATCCCGGTACAGGGTGTTGTGCGACTTGCGGGTGAAGATGACCCACGGGGTCAGCTCCGCGAAACAGGCCACGATGTCGGCGTGGACCTTCTCAGCACCACCGATGTGGTAGCACGGGAAGAAGAAAAACATCCCCGAGTCGTTGCGAAGCGGGATCAGCCGCGACAGCAGCATGCCGCAGCGCACCAGGAGGCACCAGAGGCCGGTCGCGTGCAGCACTTTGAAGAGAAGGCGCATCATGACTTGACACCCGCTTTGGCCGCCTGGGTAGCAGGCTCCGCACCCTCCAGCCAACCGGAAAGCAACGCTGCGCTACGGTTGCACATGCCGTCCAGGCTGAAGTTGAGGGCGACCCGCTCCCGCTGCCGCAGGACCATGCGCTGCCGCAGATCTGGATCGCCGAAAACACGGCGTATGCGGTCGGCGAAGGCATCGCAATTACCAACCGGCACCAGCGACTCGTCCACGTCGTCCCCCAGCGCCTCCCGGACCCCGGGTATATCGGTCCCGACCACCGGGCATCCGGCCGCCATCGACTCCAACACGGCGTTGGGAAGCCCTTCGGATTTGGAACTGTGCAGGCAGAGGTCGCTTGCCCTCAAGAGCCCCGCCACATCATCGACCCGTCCCAGAAATCTGACGTAAGGGACGAGTTTCAGGTCCTGCACAAGTTGGCGCAGGTTCTCCTCCCCCACATCGTTGCGGCCCGCCAGCAGCAAGATCGGAGCGGCAGTCGGTTCACCGCTTCCGGCGACGACTTCGGCCCACGCCTTGATGAGAGTCGCGTGGTCCTTGAAAGGATGGAAGTTTGCGACCATGCAGCCCACCAAGCGGTCTGCTGCGATATCCAGCCGTGCTCTCCACTCCTCGCGCGAGCCCTGAGGGAGGCACTCTTCGACACCGTTATGGACCACCTCGATCCGCTTCCCACCCAGTGGGTAGGTATCGATCAGGAAGCTTTTCGCGTTGCCGGAATTGGCGATGAAAAAGTCGGTCGAGCTGACCGCGCGCCGGTGCCATAGCTTCCGGTTGAGCAGCAGCCCCTCGTCACGCTGATTCCAGACGAAGAGCCGGGCACCGGTGGAACGCCAGACATTGCCGCAGGCGAGGTTAGGGATTGCCGTGTAGGAGAGAATGACGTCAGGGGTTAGAGAGCGAAGTTCTCGGGCGAGGCGGACCAGGTTGAAGAGGCGCGTCGGCGCCGTCTTGCCCCAGTTGAAGTCGAAGCCGCGCCACTGTAGCCCCCGCTGGTCGCACAGCTCCGACACTCTTCCCTGGCGGGCGGACAGCCCGAGCACCACGACCCGCGCGCCCCATGTCTCCTGAAGCGCCCGTGCCAGGTACAGCCCCTGGCGCTCCGCGCCCCCCATGTCGAGGCTGCCGAACGCAAGGACTATGCTTTTCCCCTTTAAAGAACAATTGCGCATAGCTATCTTGCGACCGACCTCGCCTGAATCTCCGCCAGGAAATCTTCAACCTGGGCCTCTTCCGGCCACATCTGGCCTTCATGCCAATTAAGTTCCGGATCCCAATGTCCAGGGCAGCTATGGACCGCCGAACTGACAAAGGTATAGCTCGCCTCGCAGACCACAGGCTCACCATTGCGGTAGAGGAAATCAAAAGCCATAGTCTGGAACTTCGCTTGGCGAGAGATGTCGAAGGCCATCTTCAGGCAGCGTTTATCTATCGCTTCGGGACTCCAGTCGATGTTTCCGCTCCCCGAAGCGCGGAAGTCCCCGGGCCGGTTCATCCGCCTAAAGGCGAAGGCACGGCTCCCGACGACGGTGACTCGGGTGTCAAAATCGTTGTTGGGCAGGAACTCCTGGAACAGCACATAGCCGCGTTCCGGCTTCCACCAGTCCTTGGGCAGGCGCGGGTACTCATTACGCACCACGTAGCGAAGGGCGTCGAGCGGCCGGGCCAGCGTGATCTTCAGTTCCCGGCGCGAACCGGGGAGTAACCGGTACTTGAACTCGTTCATGGTCATCGGGAAAATGCCACGATCGAACATCCTCTCAATCAGCGCCGCCGCCTCGTCCTCGCTCTTGACCTTCAGCACGCTGGATGATCCCGCCCCGACTGAAAGCTTGAAAACCACCGGGTAGGGAGCCGACTTTGCCCACTGAAGCGACGACTCCTTGTCCCAAAAGATCCACGTTTCCGGTTGCGGTACATCCAACACCCTGAAGAGATACCACTGGGCGACCTTCTCATCGAAATGCCATCCGGTGGCGTTGTCCGGGAAGACCGGGATTTTGAGGTAGTTCTCGATGACGTAAAGAATCGTCTTTACCGACTGTTTATCCTGTTCGAGGTGGAACCAGCGCCACATGACACCGTCGCACCCGGCCAGTTGCTCGACGAAGTCTCTGGCCAGCAGGTTGACTATCTTCACCTCAACGCCACGCTGGGCAAAGAATTCGATCCAGCGAGTTGAGAAACTGGTGCCGAGGTTATCGTCGGGATGAATTGCAATTCTCATTTACAGCTCTCCTCCCGCTCGATGTGCCCCCGCCAACCGGCGGACGCCTGGAAATCCTTCCCGAAACGACACGCCGCGTCTTCAACGGACATCTCCTCGCCATTGCAGATAACACGTGCAGTTGATGCATCCTGCGATACGAGCGGATAGCGGAAATCCTCAAAGGCCTCGCGAACGGTGGGGATCTTGTGCCAGTCAAAGTGCATCAGCGACGCGCTGACCAAGTCTGCAAACGCCGATGAGCTCGCGAACGTCAACACCCCCATCGGGACCGGCCGGGGGGCCAGAGGCCCCTCCCCCTCTCCGGCAACAATGCCGTCGGTGAGAGAGTAGACCTTGCGGAGCGGGGTATCCGAGATGGTGCCATCGGCACGACCGTACAGCAGCAGTCGATTTAGGTCGAGCGTCATCCTCCACACGGTATCATTGCCATGCCACCCACCCTCTATCTCCGGGTTGCCGACCAGGCTCTGCAAGCGAACAAGGTGGCTGGAACGTTTCAACCACCGTTCACACTGTGCAGTTCCGATTACGCGATTTGCCTCGTCGTAGCAGCGCTCCGCCAGCGACTTGAGCACGGATCTACCGGGGTAGCAATCCCCGCCGACCCCCTTGCCGCCCAATCTGTGATGCGGGAGGAACTCCTTGTTCCCATTCAACCCCACGATGTTTTTCAAGGCGCCAGTGAGACCAGCCTTCTTGTGACATTTCATCTTCGGCAGGTTGATGATGACATCAGCTTCAAACGGCTCTTTGGCAAGCAGGTATTGGTGTTTGCCCGGACCGTGACGCCGCGCCAGGAGGTCGGGATCGTAGCAGGTGATACGAAAGCGGCTGTCGGGCGTGGATACCGGCTCTAACAGGCTGTCCGCGCCCAAGTCGAACAAGACGTAGCGATCCTCGTCCCTGGCATCACGAACCTGAGTCGCTGTTGCATCCGTTCTGCGCATGATAGTGCGCCTGAAATCAATGATATCGACGGGGCAAGCAGCCACCTTCTTGATCCGTTCCCGCCACTCCAAGGGGACCAGGGACTCAAAATCACACTCCTGCACCGGAGCATCGGCAATGATAATCCGTGCGGGCTCAGCCGATGCCACTTCCGACACCACCGCCTGGATCAGGTTCTGATGAGTCACCAGACAGTCATTCCCCTGGTTACTGTAGTTTTTGTGCAGCACCCAGTTGGGCTTAAGGAGGACTGTCATCCCCGGCTTTATGATTTCTCTGAAGGGTGCATCTCCGTTACTGAGACCCGAGTCAAGCAACAGTCCACGGAGCATCTTCTGCAGATCATCCACGCTGGAGTATGAAGCTACCGGTACAGTCTTTATACTGATTTGGCTTTCCGTCATAAGGATCACAACTTTCTGGCTAGAACACAAAGGTTCGGCCCAGCAGTGCACCGGGGAACCTTAAGCCTGCCATCTTTCGCCGCTACTGGTGCGACGGTGTCGAGAACGAGATTGGTAAAGAACTTACTTGCTCTTTTGAGATTGTGCCGCGTAATCTTCTTTTCGCGCTGCAAAGCAAACAGGTCGATCGCTTCACAATATACGACTTCAAACCCATGACTTCCAAGTAGATCTACTATGCCGTCATGGGTAAAACTTCTGACGTGCTGCACCTTGTGAAACTCATGATTACAAAAGGGGCAGTACACCATGCTCTTGGACAGATCTTCGTTGAAAGGTGTCGTAAAGAATGCGATCCCATCTGTCTTTAAAAGGCGGTATAGCTCCTTCAAGGTTCCCGGCAACGTCTCATCAAGCAAGTGTTCTAATGTTTCAATGCAGGACACAAAATGAAAAAAATTATCTTCAAAAGCAACAGGAAGCTCAGTAGAAGATATTGCACCGCGCCAGTTCTCTTCTGCCTTAAACTTTCCATTAACTTTATCAACCGTAGCGTCTGAGAAATCAAATCCGTAACAATTGGCACCTGAAGTCAGCAATCTCTCCAATAAGAAACCTGGCCCACACCCGAAATCCAGGATGTTCCCTTGTCGCGGAGTGGCATGTGCTCTGTTAAGTAAATTCCAGAGAGCATCCCCAACCTGAAAAGAGAAATACTCTTCTACCACTTGGGTTTTTAGACCTTGGTAATTCCAGAATCTCCTTATGGATTCAGATGTCCAAGTTGCGCTTTTGGGTGTTTCGTCCACCGTCCCTCCTCAAGATGTGTTACCAGAATCGCGGATAAAGCAGGGATCGGCTTAGCATATTGGCCGTCCTACGCAATGGCTTGTACAGATAGCAGGCGCCGTGACCGGCTACCCAGTATGAGATAAGGGAAGCCGCTGCAGCGCCGACGCCTCCGTATTTTGGAACCAGAAAGAAGTTCAGAGCGATGTTAGAAATGGCACCGAGAAAAGTCATTACAAGGAGCACCCTCGTCCAATTCATCGCCATCAAAAAAGCATTTCTAGCAACCGCCAGATTGGCAAACACATCGCTCCATATCAGGAGTACCAGCATCGGAGCAGCAGCGGCATAAGCTTCGCCATAAAACAGATAAACCACCACCCCAGCAAGAAACGTGACGGGTATGGCTATGACATACCCAAGGAATGCCAGCAGGTTGTAGAGCTTCTGCAATCGGTTGTAAAACTCTTTCTCGTCGGTCTGTCGCGCTCTGACTATGTTGGGAAAGACAGATGACACGATCGCAGTCGGGATGAAGAACCATATTTCCGCTATCTTTACCGCCGATGCATAGATGCCGAGTTCGTGATTCGTCGACATCTGGCCCAACATGATCTGGTCGATTCTCATATAGACCATGAAGACGATGCCGGACAGAACCAAAGGCCATGAATCCGCTAACAGCTTGCGGGCCAGCTCAAGCCTCACCCGCCAACGGCTGATGAACTCACCGTTGCGCCTGTAAAGGTACCAAAGACCTATGGCGCCGAGACAGTACTCCAAGGAGTTGGCAGCCGCGAAAGCAACCACCGGCGCCTTAGCGGCTATCAAGGCAACTCGTACGATAGACGCAATGATGAAGCCTGTGTTCTTCGCATAGACCGCAAACTTCGACTGGACCTTCGACTGGAAATAAAGATCGATGACGTCGAAGGAGCCGAAGATCATGGCCCAGCCCATTACTGCGACCAAGAGCTGCGAGCTCCGGTCGTCCGGGCGCAGGATGAATGTGGTAACGACAGTAAGAAAATAGGCAGCAAAACTAGCTACCACCCGAATGCCCAGGACTGTACCGAGTATCTCCTGTTCTCTCTCAGGCTCTTTGACCAGCTCACGAACTACGATTGCATCCAGCCCCATCACAGCTATTGCCGAAAATACGGCACACATCGAAGCGGCGTAACTTATGAGACCATACCCGCTCGGGCCGAGATAGCGGGCGATCCAGATGCCTATGAACAGGCCTATGCCCATTCGGAGCAGTCGGTCGCCGAAAAGCCAGCCGGTGTTGGTGAGTACCTTCTGTAGTTCGTGTCTACCTTCCACCCTCTTCCTTAGGAATGCGGGGAGGTAGCTAACCCAAGCCTGATTCATAGTGTTCCCAACAGCCTTTCTGCAAGCAAAGCAGCCCCTGACGAGGCGGAATCACCCATAAGTGAAAAACTCTCCCGCGTCATGCCTTGCATGACCTCCGGAGTTCCAATGACGTGCTTAATGGCTGTCGCAAGATCGGCTGCGGCTACGTCCTCGTACCAGCCGAGGTTGAAGGTCGCTCCCCTGCGGGCAACCGCTTTTGTCGTCTCAGCTTGGTTTTCGGCGACGATGAGGGTGATGGAGGGAAGGCCGAGAAAGCACCTTTCCCAGGTGGTGCTGCCGCCAGCGCCGATGGCGAGATCGGCTTCCGACATCATCTGGGCCATGTTGTTCACGTTGCAGTGGAAGGAGACGTTGGGGAGTTGTGCGCACAGCTGCTTCAAATGCTCACGGTGTGGATTGCCCCCGCCGACAACGACATCGACTGCGACGTCTTCGCGACCCACAAGCCGCCACGCTTCCAGGGCTTTCCCGGTTTCGTTGCTGGCATCGCCGCCGCCAAAGGTGATGAGTATGCGTTTCACCGAGCCGTCGCGATCACGCAGAGAGCGGCGCGCCTGCACGAATTCGTCACGCAGCAGTGCATAGCGCGGTCCGAGGAATTTCGCACACTTTTCCGGCACGAGGCCGTCGTAGCGCGTTTCCATGTCCTCGTAAAGATTCTGGTCGAGAAGGAGATCACAGTTATGGCTGCGGTTGGCGACGTCATCAATGACCATGATGTGGCCGACCAGGGGACGCAAAGCCGCCTCCCAGGTGGCATCGACGCCATAATGGTCGATCACCAACCAGTCGGCGCGCTCCTGGCGCAGGATCTCGGCGGTCAGTTCGATGTCAGCGTGGACATCAAGGGCAAACGGCACCTCGGGGCTCGGGTTCGCATCAGCGGGAAGTCGGAACATGGGATAGCCGGCCGCTTCGACGTTGGCGCAGATGTTCCCCGGAAGTTCACGGCTGATGAAAGAGACGGCACAGCCTTTCGCACGTAGCGCCGCTGCCAGCGTCAGGCAACGCATGACGTGCCCTGCCCCGATGTCAACCGAGGAGTCGGCCCGAAAGACAACGTTCACACTTTTGTTCTGCGCGCTGGCCATCAGCTCTGCCCCGCCTGGTGGATCCGCCCGGGCTCGACGCCCATGCGCAGCAGTTCATCCCGCAACGCAGCACCGCGCTTCATGGAGGTGATCACGATGTTGTGGTTGCCGGAGAGAAGCCCGATCGCAGGAGTGACTACGGCCTTGTCGAAGAACTTGCGCCCGGCCGCCTCGGCGTCCATCGCTACCGTCAATTCCATTCCCGCTTCCTTCAACGAGAGGTAGGCGATTTCGGCTACTTCGTCGATGCCGCAGAAGGCTACCTGCTTGACACCGGTGGCCGACATGGACTTGAACAGCTTCAGGTAATCCTGGCGGGCAACGGTGTAGAGACCGGAGAAGTAGCTCAGGTGCTGGTAGGCGAGCCTGCTTTTTTCGGCGAAGCCTTTGGGGGTGAGAAGGTAGGCGTAGCGATTTTTGGGGAAGTTGTTGACCCGGACGAACCCTTTGGCAACCAGGTTCTTCAGGTAGGAGTTGACCAGGCCCAAGGCGATGCCGAGGCGTTTCGCCAGCTCGCGTTGCGAGAGTTGCTGGTCACCGGAGATCTCCGAGAGGAGGAGAAAAGAGCGATAAGTATCTAAAACCTTTTCGTCGTCACCGTTCATGTGCTGAACAGTAGTATAAACTCACGGAATTTTCAACTACAAAACCAAAACCATTGGCGAGGAGCTAAAAGCGGTTACGCAAAGAACGCTGGGAGTCCGCGAAGAACGCAAGGGAGAAACTTTTGAGTGAAAGCCAAACAGCCCTTCCCCCAATATTCCATTTTCTTTGCGTACTTCGCGCCCTTCGCGGAGGGAAGAATTTTTTCGGACCTAAAAGTGACACTTCGAGGCGTGAAGTGATCTTTTTAGACCCGAAAGTGACACTTCGAGAGATGAAGTGACACTTTCGGACTAAAAAGTGTCACTTCGCATCGCGAAACGTCATTTCCGAACACGAAATATCATTTGGAGGTTCTTATCTAAGGTTTAATTAAATCCAAGTCCAGCTATCAGCTTAGGAGTTGCCGGTAAATGCCGGAGAGCTCTTTGCCGCGGGCTTGCCAGGAGTGGAGTTCGATGGCGCGGTCGCGGCCTTCTTGCCCTAATTCCTCGCGCAGTTCTCGATCGCCGGCGAGACGGCCGATGGCTCCGGCGAGGTCGACGGCATCTCCGAATTTCGCATAGAGGGCGGCATCCCCCAGGATCTCTCGGTTGACGGGGGTGTCGAAGACGACGGTGGGGAGGCCGCAGGCGATGTAGTTGAAGAGCTTGCCGTTGGCTTCGGTGAGGGAAACTTTCGGGGAGACGGCGAGATCACCGGCATTGAGATAGAGCGAGGCCTCGTCGTACGGGATCCTCCCGGTGAAGGTGATGATGTCGGCTATCCCCATAGCCTCGGCTTTCTCGCGGTACTGCGCATCGGGGAAACCCATGATGAGATAGTGGATCTTCGCCCCCTGCCCTTTCAGATACGCGGCGGCTTCCAAAAGCAGATCGAGGCCCTGATAGCTGTTCATCAAGCCAAGATATGCCACCACGGGACGCTTCTCGGGGAGCCCGAGCTTGGCGCGGATGGCCGCCTTGGGCTGCGGAGCGAACTCGTCGGTATCGACGCCGTCGATGAGGGCGCAAACGCGATCCTTGGGCACACCGTCCTTCAGCAGGAGATCGACGGTCGGGCTGGCGCTGGTGACGATGAAATCGGAACTGCGATTGATCCAATGCTCCAAGGTGGCGAAGAAGCGCTGCAACAGGGAGCCGGGCTTGACGAAACCGTGGTCGGTGATCTCGGCGGTGAGACTCCCCTGGCAGTCGAACAGCATGGGGACCCGGATCAGCATCTTGAGAAAGGCGCCGAAGAAGGCGCCTTCGTGAAGGTGGGCGTGGATCAGGTGCGGCTTGAACTCGCGCGCTACCTTGAGGGCTTTGAGGAGGAGTTGCAAATCAAGGAAGGGCTTCACCCAGGAAGGGCCGGCCTCCAGCTTACGGTACCAGGAGAACCCGGCGATCCTTTCGGTGCGCACACCGGGGACGTCGCGCCCGATGTGGTAGGTGACCAGGCGGACATCCGCCCCGCAGGCGATGGCCGCCTTCGCTTCCTCAAGGATGCGAACGTGGCAGCCGCGATCCGCAAAGAACGGCGTCGGCGCCAGCACCAGTACGCGTAGCGGGGTTTCAGGCAAAGTTGATCTTTTCCTTGATGTTGTAGATCGGCTTTCCCTGCGCCTCGTAGTAGGTGCGGGCGCTCAGTTCCGCCAGAAGGCCGAGCACGATGAACTGGACCCCCATGAAAAGTAGGAACGCGGTCAGGATCAACAGCGGGTTGCGGTTCATGCTGGTGTTCTCAAACAGCTTCATGTAGACGGTCAGGGCGCCGCTCAGAAAACCTGCACAGAGGGTGTAGATCCCCCAGCGACCGAAGAGCTGGATCGGCTTGGTCGAGTAGGAGAGCAGGAACTTGACGGTCATCAGGTCGAGGATCACCTTCATGGTCCTGGAGATGCCGTACTTGCTCTTGCCGTGCAGCCTTTCGTGGTGGCGAACCGGCATCTCGGTCACCCGGGCGCCGACCTGGTGCGCGAGCGCCGGGACGAAGCGGTGCATCTCGCCGTACAGGTTGACGTCGTCGAGCACCTCGCGCCGGTAGGCCTTCAGGGTGCAGCCATAGTCGTGCAGGTGCACGCCGGTCATCTTGGAGATGATCGAGTTGGCCAGGATGGAGGGGAGCTTGCGGTTGACGAAGGTGTCCTTGCGGTCCTTGCGCCACCCGGATACGACGTCGTATCCCTCGTCGATGCGCTTCAAAAGCAGCGGGATGTCGAGCGGGTCGTTCTGCAGGTCGCCGTCCATGGGGACCACCACCCGGCCGCTGGCGGAATCGAATCCGGCTGCCATGGCGGCGGTCTGCCCGAAATTGCGGCGCAGGCGGATCACCTTGACCCGGTCGTCCTTGGAGGACAGGCGCTTCAAGGCGGGGTACGAGTTGTCGGAGGAACCATCATCAACCAGGATCAGTTCGTACTCCAGCCCGGCGTCCATCAGCGCCTCGCTGATCCGCTCGTGCAGGATCGGGATGTTGTCTTCCTCGTTGTAAATGGGAACTACTACGCTCAGGTCCACTTTCATCTCCCTCAAAGGCTCTTCAGATTCAACATACAGTACATGAAATTTCCCCTCTCCCTTTGGGAGAGGGCCAGGGTGAGGGGAGCGCAGCTCGCAAGCCTTCCCTCACCCGCCCTGCGGGCACCCTCTCCCAGGGGGAGAGGGAACTAGCTTAGTTCCACAGTTGAAAAAGTCTTCACCCGCCGCACCTCGACGTCCCAGTGGGTCTGCTTGCCGCCGCGGTAACGGGGGCGGATCAGGCCGCGGATGACGCCGGCGCCGTAAACCAGGTGCAGCGTCGGGTACACCAACAGGAGCCACGGAAAGAGCGCGGCATCCTTCCCCACCAAGCTTCCCTGCAACGACGCCAGTACCACGATAGCCAGGTACGCCAACAGCGGCAGGGTCAAGAGCGGAACACCGAGAAACGGGACCAGCAACGCGTAAATCAAAAAGAGCGACGGCGCCAGCGTAATCGGCTTCAGCGTCCCGGCGATCAGGGTCTGCTCGCCGCGGCCGCGCCCGTAGCCGTACATCTGTTTCACGTAGGCGCGGTAGGTGCGGCGCTGGCTGCGCGTGACGGCGAGATCGGGATCGTGCACCAGCAGGTGCCCTTCCTGCTGCAGCCGGTCCATCAGCTCGTTTTCCTCGTTGGGATAGAGCCGCTCGTCCAGCCCCTCGTGCTCCAGGAAGATCTCGCGGCGAAAGCTCAGGTTGCACAGGATCAATTCACTGTCGCTGCTGTAGCGCGCGGCACCGAACTTCCGGTAGCGATTGCGCACGCCGCCGCCACCGACCGCAGAGGAGAAGGCGATCCCGATGGCACGCTGCATGGTGGAATCGGTTGCCGGAGTGAGCGACGGACCGCCCACAGCGGTCACGTTCTGCTCACGGTAGTGCCCCGCCGCCCGCTCCAGAAAATCAGGAGCGACGCTAGAGTCGTCATCGAGAAAATAGAGGATGTCGCCCCGGGCCTCGCGCGCCGCCGTGTTCCGCTGCACGCTGGGCTGGCAGCCGTGGGCGACCAGCACCTCGAACAGTTCCGGCGGGTAGGTCGCCTGGGCGATTCCCGCCAGCGCGCGCACCTCGCCGCCCGGCTTGACCGGGATTATGACTGAAAATTTAGGCAGCATCAGGGGACCTGGGCGGCGGCAGGGGAGTCGTCGTGACCGGGATGGGGAAGCGTCGGAGGTTGACTGCTACTGTTCAACGGCTTTCACCCTGTCGTAGCGCAAGGTCCGGTGACACCCGACGGAACAGCCGCCACCGGTCGGGGTGGCTTCGAAGCGGATCGGGATATCCCAGTTTCCAAACCCTTCAGCCTTGGGATAGATCAGGCGCTCCTGCTGCTCGGCATGCGGATTGTGGCACACCCTGCAGGAGCGGGCCTTGGTCTTGTTGACATGGACCGCGTGCAGGTTGCGCTCGCCGTTTCTGAACTTGGTGAACCGGTCGGTGGTCTCCGCCGCGGCGAGCTTGGGGTCGTGACAGCGGAAGCAGATCGGGAAAGCGTCGTAGCTGAAAGGCTTGTACAGGACGGTGGGGTAATCGTCCTTGAGGAGCTTTCGGTAGGGGCCGCCGTGGATCTGGTGGCAGTTGACGCAGTCGCCGTTGCGCACCGGTTGGTGCACGGACTTGCCCATGGCGAGTTTGCGGTCATGGCACATGAAGCAGAGCTCGGAACCGGGCTTTCTCAGCAGGGATTTGCTTTCGGACTGGTGCGCGTCGTGGCAGGCAAGGCAATCGCCGTCGGCTACCGGCTTGTGGGTGAAGGCGCCGGTGAAGTGATCCTGGGGATGGCAGCGGAAACAGAGCGCGGGGGACGCGTCCTTCAAAAGCGACTTCACCTCGGCGCTGTGCGCCATGTGACAGTTGGTACACTGCCCCAGGCCCACCGGCTTGTGCAGCACCGGTTTCTGGACCAGGTGTCCGTGGCAGGTCGCGCAGAGTTTGTCCTTGGGGACCTTGAACCCCATGCTGTCCTTGCCCAGCGGGTGGTTGTCGTTGAACTGCTGGTGGCAGTCCAGGCACCGGCCGGCGGCGACCGGTTTATGCGGCACACTCCCGCGGATCAGATCCTTGTGGCAGATGCTGCACTTGAACGGCTCCGCGAGGGCGTCCCCCGGAGTGAGGGTGACGCCGACGCAGAGCAGGTACAGAGCTACTGCTAAAGGATATGCCACGAGCAAGTGTCGCATCGATTCGGTTTACCTTCTTGGACGACTACTTCCCGTAGCTGTGCAGACCGGAAAGGAAGAGGTTGACCCCCAGGTAGCAGAAGATAGTGGCGGCGAAGCCGATCACGGAAAGGATGGCCGCACGGCGCCCGACCCAGCCGCGGGTGATACGGGCGTGGAGGAAGGCAGCGTAGACGAACCATACGATCAGGGACCAGGTCTCCTTGGGGTCCCAGCTCCAGTAGGTACCCCAGGCGTAGTTGGCCCAGGCGGCGCCGGTGATGATGCCGAGGGAGAGCAGCGGGAAGCCGATCATGATCGCTTTGTAGTTCAGGTCGTCCAGGATCCTGATGGACGGGAACATGGAGAGCAGGCCGCCGGCCTGGGCGTTGCCGCCACCCTTCTCCATGGACTCGCGGATCAGGTACATGATCGAGATGCCGCAGGCAACCGCGAAAGCGGCGTAGCCCAGGAAGCAGGTGATCACGTGGTACATGAGCCAGTTACTCTGCAGCGCGGGAACCAGCGGCTCGATGCCGCTGTCCAGGCCGAGTTGGGCCCAGGCCATGCCGAACAGTGCGAACGGGATGACGAAGAAGCCGATGGCGCGGTACTTGTACTTGAAGTCGATGATGAGGAAGATCAGGACGATGGTCCAGGAGAAGAAGACCACCGACTCGAACAGGTTGGACAGCGGCGCATGGCCGTGCCCCTGGTCGTAGGACTCTTTCCAGCGCAGCCCGATGGCGGCGGTCTGAACCAGGAAACCGAAAAGAGCGGCGTAGGTACCGGCAAGCCCCACAGCCTTGTTGCGCGAGGCGAGGAATGCAAAGAATATGCAGGTGGAAACCATGTAGACAACCATGGTCACGTTGAAAAGCATAGAACTGGACATATCGATATAACCCTCCGGACGTTCAGTTAGAGCGGCATGGGGCAAGCCCCGTTACGTTTTTTATCTTTTTAAGCCTTGCCGATTTTCTCGACCAGGTCATCAAAACAGATCTCAAAGCCTGCCGGGTTCTTGCTGGCGGAACCGCCCAGGGTGACCCCGGAATCGGTAACGCGCGCCCACACCCGCTTGTGGGACATGAAGAACGCCATGCAGATACCAACCACCATCAGGAAGCAGCCAAACCACACCACCCAGACGCCCGGGTCATGCGCCACCTGCAGGCCGGTGAAGAACTTCTGGTCCATACCGTCGAAGGTGATCAGAAGGTCGCCGCCGTGCTGGGCATTGAAGGACTCGTACTTGTCGGAGAGGACCACGAACGGCTGCGGGTTGCCGCCGGCCGGGGTGAACTCGACCTGCGCGCCCGGACCGTCGAAGCCCCTCATGAAGGGACGAACGTCCATGGTCGCTTCCATGACGGAGAGGAAGGCGCCGCCGGGAAGAGCGACGCGCTCACCCTGACGGGCGTCCAGATGGACAGGAGCGCCGCCTTTGCGGTCACGCACGGTGAGGTGGTAGAGCGAGCCCTCGTCCGATTGTCCGAAGCTGGACTGGTAGAAGGTGATCCCCTTGTAGGTGAGCGGGTCGTTGACGATGATCGCGCGGCTCTGGTAGCCCGGCACGGGCTTGCCGTTCTCCACCACGGTGAGGATGCTCTTGAATTCTTTCGGCGCGCCGGTGTCGTAGTAGGAAACGGAGAACTTCTCGCAGCGCACTTCGAAACCGAGCGGAATCATCTTGCCGCTCTGGGTCTGCACCTGGGAAACGGAGCCACCCTCGGGGATGTTGGTGTACGCCTTGTAACCGGCGAAGGAGCCGATCAGCGCTCCGATAAAGATGACGATGATGGAGAGGTGCACCACGTAGACGCCGAGACGGCACCAGGGGCTCTTCTGGGCGAAGAGGTGGTACTCGCCGTCCTTCTCGGTGATCACCGGGGCGGCGAACTCGGCGCGGAGGAACGCGGCCATGCGCTCCTTGAGTTCTTCCTTGCTGCCCTTGAGCTTCAGGTCCTTGACGGTGGCCAGCGACTTCTCGAAGTTGTCGTCCATGACCAGCACCGGCTCGGAAACCACCTTCCAGACGCGCGGCAGCCTCTTGATGGAGCAGCAGATCAGGTTCAGGGTGAGCAGGTAGAGCAGGAGGATGAACCACCAGGAGTGGTACATGTCGAAGAAGCCCAGCGCGCTGTACAGGCGGATCTTCGTCTCGGAGAGAGTCGCCAGGTATTCACGCTGCGGCCCCTGCTGGATGACGGTGCCGATGATCGATACCAGTGCCAGGCCGATCAGCAGGAAAATGGAAAGTTTCAAGGAACAGAAAAAATCCCAAACCTCTTGTGCAAATCCTCGTTTGTTCGTCGTAGTCAAGGCCGTCTCCCGGTAAGGTTATGTACAGCTGTCGTAGCAGGTTTGCCATTATAGACAAATTGTCAATAAGCGCAAAACAAAAATTACGAATACACTAGGGAACAAAAAAAAGGGGTAACAGGCGAACCTGTTACCCCTAAGACTGCAATTTGACTTCCCCTAAGGGCGATTACTTCTTGTGGCAGTCACCACACTTGGTCGGGCCGCCCTTGGCAGCGTGGCACTCTTTGCAAGCCTTGCCGTGAGCCGCGTCCTTGTTGATAGCGATCTTGGCCGGAGCGCCGTCGCCGTGGCAGACTTTGCACTCGTTTTTGCCCTGGTGAGCCTTGTGGTTGAAGGTGACGTTGCCGTTTTTAGCCGGGTAAACGACGGAATCAGCGGCCATTGCGGTAACAGCAAGGGCGAGGGTCAGAGCTACTGCAGCGAAAATCTTTTTCATGATGTTCCCTCCATTATTTTTGGATCTGAAAACGGCCCGAAGGTATACAACACCGGGCCGATTGTCAAGCAAAATCAACTGCAAACGGGCATCACTTCCGCAGCGCGGCCTGCAGCGCCCGGTCCTTTTCTTCCACCTCTTCGGCCATGCGCGTCTTGTAGGCGACGAACTTGGCGCGCAATTCCGGGCTGGACAGGGAGAGCATCTGCACCGCGAGGAGTCCGGCGTTCTTGGCGCCGGCCTTGCCGATGGCCATGGTGGCGACCGGCATACCGCCCGGCATCTGGACCATGGCGTAGAGGGCGTCGACACCGTTCAGGGCGCCGCCCGGCATGGGGACCGCGATGACCGGCAGCGGCGTTTCGGCGGCGACGACACCGGCCAGGTGCGCAGCCATGCCGGCGGCGGCGATGATCACCTGGATGCCGCGCCCTTCCGCCTCGCGGGTGAGCTTCGAGGTTTTCGCGGGGGAGCGGTGTGCCGAGGAGACGTGCATCTCGTAAGGGACGCCGAATTCGGTAAGAACCCTGGCCGTCTCCTCCATGGTGGTCAGGTCGGAGTCGCTTCCCATCAGAATCAAAACGGTCGGATTAGACATAAAATCTCCTAAAAACAAAACCTCTTACAGGGAGGAAATCTGAGAAAATCTGAAAAAATCTGAGGAAAGGCGGAGAAAAACATTTCTTTTGTCACTTCTTTGTTTCTCTCCGCTTTTGCTTTTTCTCAGATGTCCTCAGATTTCCTCCCTGTTAATGGTTTGGGTGTGGGTTTAACGGTTCATCGCCTTGGCGCCGATGTCTTTCCTGTGGTGCATGCCGGGCCAGGTGATAAGCTTCACGCCGCTGTAGGCGCGGTCGATGGCTTCCTTGACGGTGGAGCCTAAAGCGGTGACGCCCAGCACGCGGCCGCCGTTGGTGACGACGGCGTCGCCGCTGGACTTTGTGCCGGCGTGGAACACCACCAGGTCCTCGACCTTCCCGGCCTCAGCTAACCCCTCGATGACGTCACCCTTACGGTAGTCGGCGGGATACCCTTCCGCCGCCAGCACCACGCAGACCGCTGCCTTGTCGTGCCACTCGATCTCGACGCCCTCCAGGCTGCCGGAGGCGACCGCCATCAGGATGGGGACGATGTCGGACTTCATGCGCATCAATAGCGGCTGGCATTCGGGGTCGCCGAAGCGGGCGTTGAACTCCAGGGTCTTCACGGAGTCGCCGTCGATCATGAGACCGGCGTAGAGGACACCACGATATGTGCGCCCTTCCGCCTTCATGCCGTCCACGGTGCGGCGCATGACTTCCGCCATGGCCTTCTCGTGGATGGGCGCGGTGACCACCGGGGCCGGGGAGTAGGCGCCCATGCCGCCGGTGTTGGGACCCTTGTCGCCGTCGTAGACCGCCTTGTGGTCCTGGGCGGAAGCGAGCGGAATTATGCGCTCGCCGTCGGTGAAGGCGAGGAAGGAGGCCTCCTCCCCTTTCAGGAACTCCTCGACGACCACGCGGGAACCGGCGGCGCCAAAGGCGTTGCCGGAGAGCATGTCGGTGACGGCGGCCACCGCCTCGTCGCGGGTCTGGGCGATGATCACCCCTTTGCCCGCGGCCAGGCCGTCCGCCTTGATGACGATCGGGATCCCGGTCTTGTCGATGAAGTCGATCGCGGCCGGGATCTCGGTGAAGACGCCGTAAGCCGCGGTCGGGACGTTGTACTTCTGCATCAGGTCCTTGGAAAATGCCTTAGACGCCTCGATGATGGCGGCGTTCTTGCGGGCGCCGAAGGCCTTCAGGCCGTTCTCTTCGAAGAGATCGACTAGGCCCAGGGAAAGCGGCAGCTCCGGGCCAACCACGGTCAGTTCCACCCCTTCCTTCTTGGCGAAGTCGAGCAGCCCCTGGAGGTTGTCCACGGCGATGTCCACGTTTTCAGCCAGCGTCGCCGTGCCCGGGTTGCCCGGTGCGCAGAACACCTTCTCCACCAGCGGGGACTGGGCGATCTTCCAGACCAGCGCGTGCTCCCTCCCGCCGCTGCCTACTACCAATACCTTCATAACTATTTCTCCCTCATGTCTCCTCCCCCAGGAGGGGGGAGGCCGGGTGGGGGGAAATGCGTCATTCCCCCTCCCTAGCCCTCCCCCTCCGGGGGCGGGGACGGTTCCAGAAACGACAATGGACAAAGACGACTGAAGCGTTGTCCTTTGTCCATTGTCAATTGTCGATTGGGTTTAGTGCCTGAAGTGCCTCATTCCGGTGAAGACCATGGCGATGTTGTGCTCGTCGGCGGCGGCGATGACTTCGGCGTCGCGCATGGAGCCGCCCGGCTGGATCACGGCGGTGACGCCGACGCTGGCGGCGTTGTCCAGACCGTCACGGAACGGGAAGAAGGCGTCGGATGCCATGACCGCACCCTGGACCGGGATCCCGGCATGCTCGGCCTTGATGGCGGCGATGCGGGCGGAGTTGACGCGGCTCATCTGGCCGGCGCCCACGCCCACGGTGGCGTTGCTGCGGCCGTACACGATGGCGTTGGACTTCACGAACTTGGCGACGCGCCAGGTGAAGAGGAGGTCTTCCATTTCCTGGTCGGTCGGAGCGCGCTTGGTCACCACCTTGAGCTCGGCGAAGAGGTCGAGGTCGGCGTCCTGGACCAGCATGCCGCCGTTGACGCGTTTGTAGTCACAGCGGGCAGCCGGCTGCTCCGGCCAGAAGCCGCACTCCATGAGACGGACGTTCTTCTTGGCGGCGACGATCTCGCTGGCAGCCTCGGTGACCTTGGGAGCGATGATCACCTCGACGAACTGGCGCTCCACGATGGCACGCGCGGTGGTCTCGTCGAGTTCGCGGTTGAAGGCGATGATGCCGCCGAAGGCGGACTCGGGGTCGGTCTTGTAGGCGAGATCGTAGGCTTCCATGACGTTGCCGGCCACAGCGACGCCGCACGGGTTGGCGTGCTTCACAATGACGCAGGCGGGCTGGTCGAACTGCTTCACGCACTCGAGCGCCGCATCGGTGTCGCCGATGTTGTTGTAGGAAAGCTCCTTGCCCTGGATCTGGCGCGCGGTGGAGATGGAAGCCTCCTTAGCCCCCTTCTCGACGTAGAAGGCGCCGGACTGGTGCGGGTTCTCGCCGTAGCGCATCCCTTGTGCCAGCTTGTACTGCAGGGTCAGGGTGTCCGGGTACGGCGCAACGCCCTCGCCGGTGCGGGCGCCCAGCCAGTTGGAGATGGCGCCGTCGTAGGCGGCGGTGTGCTGGTACACCTTGACGGCGAGGCGGAAGTTGGTCTCACGGGAGACACTGCCGGCGCTGGCTTTCATCTCGTCCAGCACCAGCTGGTAGTCGGCGTGGTCGACGATGACGGTGACGTCGCGGTTGTTCTTGGCAGCGGAGCGGAGCATGGTCGGGCCGCCGATGTCGATGTTCTCGATGGCGTCTTCCATGGTGCAGTCTTCCTTGGCCACGGTCGCCTCGAACGGGTAGAGGTTGACCACCACCATGTCGATCGGCTCGATGCCGTGCTCCTGCATCTTGGCCACGTGCGCCGGGTTCTCCCTCATGCCGAGGATGCCGCCGTGCACCTTCGGGTGCAGCGTCTTGACCCTGCCGTCCAGCATCTCGGGGAAACCGGTGAACTCGGAAACGTCCTTCACCGGGATGCCCGCCTCGCGCAGCAGCTTCGCGGTGCCGCCGGTGGAGAGGATCTCCACGCCGTAGCCGGCCAACGCCCGGGAAAATTCCACCACTCCAGTCTTCTCCGACACGCTTACCAGCGCGCGCCCAATTTTTGCCATTTCGCCACTCCTTTTTGTTGCTGCTTTTGATGTTGATTAGATATTCAAAGCATAACCACAGAGGTCACAGAGGTTCACGCTAGGGGACTGGCTCCGCCAGGTGCCTGTCCCTTTTGTTTTCAAAAAGCATTACCACAGAGGACACAGAGGTTCACTGAGGACACAGAGAGTAAACGGGGGTAAAACCTTAAAGTCATATGCCTTTCCTCCGAGTCCTCTGTGGACCGCGGAGCCCTCTGTGGTCAGGCTTTTGTTTTGGGGAAATCTATATTTGCCAGGAAGTGCTTTTCGAAGAGTGGTGTGCCGGAAAGGGGGATGACGCGGACCCTTTGCGCCAGGGCCTCCATCTGTTCGCGGCCATCCTCGGTGAGCAGTACACGCTCCACGCCGGCCAGCGCCCCTTCCTTGATAAATCCGGTGATTCTTACCATTTTTTCGTTGAAAATTCCAACCTTTTTTAGCACATCCGGCGACAGCACGGCCCCGAAGGAACCGGTCAGCACCACCCGCGCAACATCGTCCAGGGCGAGGTTCGCCTTCTCCAGAAGGATCTCCATCCCGCCCCGCATCGCGCCTTTGGCGAGTTGCAGCGCGCGGATGTCCTCCTGGTCGAGGTAGACGAAACTTTTGGCGTCCCGGTGCAGCACGAAACTGGTGATGCCGTTCACCTCCTGCACCCGGTTGCCAAGGTTGGAGTCGATCTCGGCGGCGGGAAGAAGGCGGCCGGTTGCTTCCACGATCCCTGCTTCGAGGAGGGCAGACACGGTGTCCAGCACACCCGTACCGCAGATGCCGCTCGGCGCGGCACCGGCGATGGTAGTTATAAGTAGCCTGTCCCCTTTTATCTGAACGCCGCTCACCGCACCGGGGAGCGCCGCCATGCCGCACTTCAGGTTACCCCCTTCGAAGGCGGGGCCGGCGGCGGCCGAGGTGGCGAGGTAGCGTTCGCCGTCAAAAAGGGCGATCTCCGCGTTGGTGCCGACATCCAGGAACAGGGTGCCGGCCGCGGGCATCTCCGTCATGCCGAAGAGAAAGGCGAGCAGGTCGCCGCCGACGAAACCGCCCGGAAGCGGCAGCAGGTAGCAAGGATAGTCGCGGCTCCAGCCGAGATCGAGGGTAGTCACGGATTTTCCGGTGGAGAAGAGGGGACGAAACGGAGGATGGGCCAGCGACTCTACCGGCAGGGCCAGCGCGATGGTCTCCATGGAGGGGTTGCCGGCGATGGCCACCTGCGCGAGATCCGCGGGCGACGCGCCCGCCTGCTCGAGCAGCGCGTCGGTCATGCGCTCCATCTCGACTGCCAGGGCGGCCTGCATGGCCCGCAGGGTTTCGGGATCTCCTCCCGCGGTGAGGCGGGCGAGGACGTCGGCTCCCCAACGGCGCTGGGGGTTCATGGCGCCGGTGACGGCCAGCCGGGTTCCGGTGGCAGGATCGACCAGCGACGCAGCTATGGTGGTGGTGCCAAGGTCGAAAGCGGCGGCGAGCCCCTTAGGCGAAGACAATGGCGCTTCCCCCGACGGGCTCGACCGCGCCGATCGCGACGGCAAAGAGGCCGGACTGTTCGGCGCGGGTCAGGAATTCACGGGCGTCGTCGGGGGCGAAGGAGATGAGGAGCCCCCCCGAGGTCTGCGGGTCGAAAAGCGGCAAGAGGGCGTCGCCGCCGGAGCCCGTCACGTGGGATTCGTAATGATGGCGGTTTCGGTAGCAGCCGGCGGGGACCATGCCGTCGTGGATCAGGGCGGGGACGCCCGACATGATGGGCACGCGGGACAGTTCGATGCGAAAGGTGACCTTTGCGCCGAGGGCCATCTCGCAGGCGTGGCCGATGAAACCGAAACCGGTCACGTCGGTGGCGGCGGTGGCGTTGCAGGCGACCATGAGTTCGCAAGCCTTGGCGTTGAGCGCCGTCATCCAGCCGATGGCTTCGGTCGCCAGGGCGTCGTCGATCATCTCGGCCTTGATGGCGGTCGAGACGATGCCGGTCCCGAGCGGCTTGGTGAGCACCAGGACGTCGCCGGGGCGGGCGGTGCAGTTTCTGACGATGCGGGAGGGATCGATGAGGCCGGTCACCGCCATGCCGAATTTAAGTTCGTTGTCTTCCACCGTGTGGCCGCCGACCAGGCAGGCGCCCGCCTCCTTGAGCGCGTCGGCGCCGCCGGCCAAGATGGCGGCGAGCACGGCGGTGGGGAGCGAGCAGGCCGGGAAGAAGGCGAGGTTCATCGCCGTCACCGGTTTGCCCCCCATGGCGTAGACGTCGGAGAGGGCGTTGGCCGCGGCGATGCGGCCGAAGGTGAAGGGATCATCAACGAGCGGCGTGATGATGTCGGTGGTCTCCACCAGGGCAAGGCTCTCCCCTATGCGGTAGATTCCCGCATCCTCGGCGCCCTCCACACCTACGATGAGGTTGGGGTCGTCCGAGCGGGTTATGTCGCGGATGGCATCTTCCAGGCCCGCCGGGCCCAGTTTGGCAGCTCAACCCGCCGCCTGCACCATCGTCGTAAGGCGTACCTTATCAGTCATATAAACCCCTAAAAACCGTTAGCCACGGAGAAAATCTGAGGACATCTGAGAAAGGCAAAACGAATGCAAAACCTAAAACCTTTCACAAGGAGACCATCTGAGGACATCTGAGAACCTCAAAAACTAAAGACTTTGGGGTTAAACCAAAAAGCTTGTTGGTTTTCTCAGATGTTCTCAGATTTTCTCCGTGGCCAATGGTTTTAGGTTCTGCTTCTCGTGTTTTACCCGATATACACCCTGCGTACGCGGCGGGTGGCTATGCCGCACATGATCTCGTAGGGGATGGTGCCGGCTTTCTCGGCCAATTCCTCGGCGGTGATGCGATCGCCCATCGGATCGGGACCCAAAAGAGTCACGTCGTCCCCCACGGCGACGCCCTCGACGTCGGTCACGTCCAGCATGATCCAGTCCATGCACACGGTGCCGGCGACGCGGGCACGCTTGCCGCGGATGAGCGCCTCACCCTTGTTGGTGAGACTGCGGCAATAACCGTCGGCGTACCCCACCGGAACGCTGGCGATGAGGGCGCGCTTGTCGGCGACGTAACGCCGGCCGTAGCTGATGCTGGTCCCGGGCTCCACCCACTTGAGCATCGCCACCCGGCTCTTCAGCTTCATGACGGGCAAGGAGGCCATCTCGTCGACGAAATCCCGGGAAGGGGCGGCGCCGTAGAGGATGATCCCCGGCCGCACCAGGTTGCAATAGGGAAGCTCGGCCGCGAGGATGGCGGCGCTGTTGGCGACATGGACGTAGGCGGGATCGAATCCCTGGCGGCGGGCCTCGATGACGGCGGCGTTGAAGCGCTCGGCCTGCAGCTTGGTGAAGGCGAGGCCGTCCGGGTCGCGCTCATCGGCACTGGCGAAGTGGGAGAAGATCCCTTCCAGCTCCAGGTTCTTGAACTGCTTCAGCTGCTCGAGGAATTCCGGCACCTTGTCCCAGGTGACGCCGAGGCGCCCCATGCCGGTGTCGACCTTCAGGTGGATCTTCGCCTTGCGGTAGCACTTGATTTCCAGAGCCGCCCGGTCCAGAGCCGCCGCCTGCTCCAGCGAATAGAGCGCGGTGGAGATGTTGAGGCCGATGCAGCGCCGCTCCTCGCCGGGGTAAATGCCCCCGAGGATCAGTACCGGGCGGTAGATGCCGCTCATGCGCAGTTGCACCCCCTCGGCAAGGAAGGCGACCGCGAAAGCATCCACTCCGAGCTTTTCCAGCTCCTCGGAAACGTACTGGAAACCGTGGCCGTAGGCGTCGGCCTTGACCACGGCCAAAATGCCGCACCCTTCGGGCACCTTCTTCTGCACCAGGCCGAAGTTGTGCCTGAGTGCGGCGAGATCTATTTCAACAACCGTAGGACGACTGTCCATCTCGAAATCCCGTATCGGTATATCCAAATGAAATCAGGCCGGGACTCTCCCGGCCAGTGATTTTTCTACCACTTTCGCCCAGGAGTGTAAAGGCAAAAACCCGAAAGCGATTGACTTTGCAAGAGGATTCCATTATGTTTACGGCCTCAGCGAAAAGCCAGCTAGGGGAGTTCGCCAGAACTGAGACAGGTCGATCCTGAACCCTTTGAACCTGATCCGGGTCGTACCGGCGTAGGGAAGCGGCGCGTACTCCGACCTTTTCATCGTGAGCCGTGACCCCCGTCGCGGCTTTTTTATTTAGAGTGCTAGAACCAGAACCCTTCACAGGGAGAAAATCTGAGGAAATCTGAGAACAACTGGAGAACGTCTTTGGTTTAGTCCCCAAAGGCTCTCAGTTTTTCTCCGTTTTTGTTTTTCTCAGATGTCCTCAGATTTCCTCCTTGTGAGTGGTTTTCGGTTCGGCTTTATGCTTTTTCGAGGTGTGCCTTGTTAAGACTCGTGGTGGACCATAGCGGGAAGGAGCGGCGTGTAGCGGGACTGTACCTGATCACGGACCAGGGCGAACGCCTGGTGCCGCGGGTGCGGGAGGCCCTCGCCAGCGGCGGCATCGCCCTCTTGCAATACCGCGACAAGGCACGCACCTACGAGGAACGCCTCGCGCTTGGCAGCGACCTGAAACACCTTTGCGCGGAGTTCCAGGTGCAGTTCATCGTCAATGACGACCTGGAACTGGCGCTGGCGCTCGACGCCGACGGCCTGCACCTGGGCCAGGAGGACGGTGACCCGGCCGCCGCCCGCGCCGCCCTCGGCCCCAAGAAGCTGATCGGCATCTCCACCCACTCGATCGAGGAGGCGCTCGCCGCACAGGATGCGGGTGCCGACTACATCGGCTTCGGCTCCCTCTACCCCACCCAGAGCAAGGAAGTCGAACACCTGCAGAGCCCGGAAGCACTAGCCGAGTTGAGGGAAAAGATCCAAATCCCCATCGTGGCCATCGGCGGCATCACCCGCGACAACGGCTGCGCCGTCATCGACGCCGGCGCGGATTCCATCGCGGTCATCTCCGCTGTCCTTTCGGCACGCTCCCCCGGCCTCGCCGCGACCGAACTGTCCCTGCTCTTCAACCGCACCATGACCCAACCGCGCGGCGCCGTGCTCACCATCGCCGGCAGCGATTCCGGCGGCGGCGCGGGCATCCAGGCGGACCTCAAAACAATTACGCTCCTCGGCAGCTACGGCGCCTCGGCGATTACCGCCCTCACCGCCCAGAACACCCGGGGCGTCACCGGCATCCACTCGTCCCCGCCCGCCTTCCTCGCGGAACAGATCGATGCGGTGCTTTCGGACATTCCCATCGACGTGGTGAAGATCGGCATGCTGTCCTCGCCGGAGAACGCGGAGATCGTGGCGGACAAGCTGACCGCCTACGAGATGAGGATGGTGGTGCTCGACCCGGTGATGAGCGCCAAAGGGGGCGTGGCGCTCCTCGAGGACGAGGCGCTCTCGGTGCTGAAGAAAAGACTGGTGCCGCTGAGTTACCTGGTCACACCCAATATCCCGGAGGCGGAGGCCCTCACCGGCCTTACCATCACCGATAGCGCGGGCATGGAACTCGCCGCCCGCGCGCTGCATCTCATGGGCGCCAAGCACGTGCTGGTCAAGGGGGGGCACCTGACCGAAGGGGTGGTGACCGACATCCTCTTCGACGGCAGCGGCTTCACCCGCTTCAGCGCGCCGCGCGTGCTGACCCGCAACACCCACGGCACCGGTTGCACCCTCGCCTCCGCCATCGCTACCAACCTGGCCCAGGGAGAGCCGCTCCCCAGCGCGATACTCAGGGCCAAGCTGTTCGTGACCCGCGCCATCAAGTTCTCGCAGCCGCTAGGCAAAGGGCACGGACCGGTGAACCATTTCCTGGCGGCGCGGGACCAGGGGGAGTAAAAGCATCATCCCCTCCCCCGGAGGGGGAGGGATAGGGAGGGGGCGCGTAGCGTCTTTAGCCTGCATCCCCCCTCCCAGCCTCCCCCCTCCGGGGGGAGGAGCTAGCGTGCATCTTGAGATGAATAGTTGTGAAATGATGAATGTATCTAGTTTCTGCAATAGCAGCCATATAAAGGAGTAGCCATGACCCAGCTGGAATACGCCCGCAAGGGGATCATCACGGACAAGATGAAGACCGCAGCCCTCGCCGAGGGGGTGGACGCCGAATTCATCCGCGCCGGGATCGCCGCCGGGAACATCATCATCTGCCATAACAACAAGCACGTGAACGGCACGCCGCTCGCCGTGGGCAAGGGCCTCAGGACCAAGGTCAACGCCAATATCGGCAGCTCCGCCGACGACCTCAATTTCGAGAAGGAGCTGGAGAAGGTACGCGTGGCAGTAGCCAGCGGCGCCGACGCCATCATGGACCTCTCCACCGGCGGCCCGGTCGACGAGATCCGCCGCGCCGTCATCGCCGAGACTTCCGCCTGCATCGGCACCGTGCCGCTGTACCAGGCCGCGCTGGACGCGGTGAGAAAGCACAAGAAAGCGATCGTCGAGATGACCGTTGAAGACATCTTCCAGGGCGTCATCAAGCACGCCGAGGACGGCGTCGACTTCATCACCGTGCACTGCGGCGTGACCCGCTCCACCGTGGAGCGCATGCGCAAGGAAGGTCGCATCATGGACGTGGTTTCCCGCGGCGGCGCCTTCACTATCGAGTGGATGGCGCACAACAACGCCGAGAACCCGCTCTACGAGCACTTCGACCGCCTGCTCGAGATCACCAAGGCGTACGACATGACCCTGTCGCTGGGTGACGGCTTCCGCCCCGGCTGCCTGGCCGACGCCACCGACCGCGCCCAGATCCACGAGCTGATCATCCTGGGCGAACTGACCCAGCGTGCCCAGGAGTACGGCGTGCAGGTGATGATCGAGGGGCCGGGGCACATGCCGCTGAACCAGATCGAGGCCAACATCCTGCTGCAGAAGCGGCTGTGCCACGGCGCGCCGTTCTACGTGCTGGGACCGCTGGTCACCGACATCGCCCCGGGCTACGACCACATCACCTCCGCCATCGGCGGGACCATCGCCGCCGCGGCCGGTGCCGACTTCCTCTGCTACGTGACGCCGTCCGAGCACCTGAAGCTCCCGAGCGTCGAGGACGTGCGTGAAGGGGTGATGGCGTCGCGCATCGCCGCCCACGCCGCCGACATCGTCAAAGGGGTCAAGGGGGCCATCGAGAAGGACAACCAGATGGCGCGCTGCCGCAAGAAGCTCGATTGGGAAGGGCAGTTCGCCCTGGCCATCGACCCGGTCAAGGCGCGTCGCCTGCGCGAGGAGTCCGGCGTTGCCGACCACGGCGCCTGCACCATGTGCGGCGAGTTCTGCGCCTACAAGGTGATGGACGACGCCACCGAGCGCGAGCGCGCCAACGCCGCCTGCGCCTAGTTATCCCGCAAAATCGTAGGGGCGAATAATCATTCGCCCGCCGTTGCCCCACAAAAAAGCCGCTGCCCAATCCAATGGGACAGCGGCTTTTTTAAACCTTCAACGCAAAGACGCCAAGGCGCGGAGGCGCAAAGACAAGGGGAACCGACCAGCATGTGGGTGTGAAAAATATTCCTGCTTTTCTTTGCGCCTCTGCGGCTTTGCGTCTTTGCGTTGAGGCTCTGGGGGTTACGCTACACCTGCCGCTGTAGCCTTGAATCAGACTTCCGCGGTGACCTTGTTTTTAAGGGAGGGATGCTGGGGGAAATGGAGCGTGATGGCGGTCCCGTGCCCGGGGCGACTCCAGGCGGAGACGTCGCCGTTATGCATCTCCATGATCGCCTTCACGATGGCGAGCCCGAGGCCGGTGCCGCTGTGCTGTGAGCCGGCTTTGGCCCGGTAGAACCGGTCGAAAAGAAAGGGAAGATGTTCGGAGTAGATGCCGCAGCCCGTATCGGTCACGACGATATCGACCTCGCCGTTACTCCCCTTGGAAGAGGAAATGGAGATTTCGCCTCCGGCCGGCGTGTAGGTGATGGCGTTGCTGATCAGGTTGCTGAGAGCCCGGCGGAACAGGGTCCGGTCCCCCCAGAAGGAGGCGTCGACGCTGTGAAGGAGCGTGATCCCGGCGGAGCTGGCTTCATCGGAGAAGTAATCCACCACCTCCTCGACCTCGGCTCCGGCGTCGAGTTTCTCGAACATGAGATCGTTTTTCTCGTTGTCGGCGCGGGCCAGGAAGAGGAGCTTGTCGATCACCGCCGCCAGCCGTTCGTACTCGGTCAGGCTGGAGGAGATGATATCCTGGTACTCCTCGGGGGTCCGATCCTGGGAGAGGGCGATCTCGGCCTCCAGCATCAGGTTGTTGATCGGCGTGCGCAACTCGTGGGCAAGGTTTCCCGAGTAGTGAGTGAGCCTCTGGAAGGAGTTCTCCAACCGCGCCATCATGGCGTTGACCGACTCGATCACGGGTTGCATCTCGTGCGGAAAGCGGTCCGCCTCCAGCCGCGTGTTGAGCCGGCTGCCGGTGATGTTCTTGATCGAGCCGCTCAGTTCGTCCAGGGGCTTCAGTCCGCGTTTCACGACGATGTAGGAACTGGGGATGGCGAAGAGGAAGGCTCCCAGCCCAAACAGGAAGAGATAGAGACGATATACCCCGATCAGTTGGTCGTGCTCGGCCAGATCTATGCCTATCTGCAGGACCCAGCCACGGGCCTCTGAGTTGGGATCGGTGAGTCGCGCGGTCCGCAGCAGGTAGTTGGCGCCGTTGGCCTGGAACTTTCTGGACCTGGAATCACCGACGGGAGGGAAGGCGGAGACGGGCAGAACGTCCCTCATGTTCGGACAGTCCACGATGATCTTGCCGGTGGGGTCCACGATGCGCATCAGGATACAGTTGGTCGGGGCGTCTTGCCCCCGCTCTTCCGCCTGCATCACCTGCCGGATGGCGTTAAGGCCGGAGGGGGTTCCGAGCAGGGCGCGCACCGAGGTGATCTCCCCCTGCAGCTGCTCCGAGCCGGACACGTTGATGTGATGCACCAGTTTCAAGTACAGCAAAAAGGCGCACAGGGTGAAGCCGACGACGATGGAAATGATGTACAGCACGGCCAGATTGTGAGCCATGGACCGATTTTTGCGCCCGATGGTTTCCTCCGGGGCAGCAGGGGTATCACTCATCGCGGTCCTCTAGGACGTAGCCCACGCCGCGCACGGTGTGGATCAGCTTCTTGTCGAAGGGGCCGTCCACCTTGGCCCGCAACCCCGCCAGCTTCACATCCACGATCTTCAGGTTGGCGTCGAAGCCGAGGTTCCAGACCGCCTCGGCGATGCGCAGCCGCGACTGCACCTCCCCGGAGCGGCGGATCAGCATGGAGAGGAGCGCGAACTCCTTGGGGGTCAGCTCCAGATGCTTGCCGGCGCGGGTCGCCTTGCGGGCGAAGAAGTTGACGGTGAGGTCGGCCACCTGCACCTCGTCCTGCTGCAGCACCTGCCCCCGGCGCAAAAGCGCTTGGATCCGGGCACAAAGCTCGCCGAAGGAGAACGGTTTGACCAGGTAGTCATCCGCCCCGGACTGCAGGCCGCAGATCCGGTCGTGCACCTCGTCACGTGCGGTGAGCATGATGACCGGCGTGCTCTTCCCCGATTGGCGCAGCCTCTTCACCACCTCGAAACCGTCGATGCCGGGGAGCATCAGGTCAAGGATGATCAGTTCGTACGACTTCTCCCGTGCCAGGGCGAGCCCGCGCAGACCGTCGCCGGCGATGTCGGCGTTGATGCTGACCTCCGCCAACCCCTTCCTCAACTGCTCCGCGGTCTTCTCGGAATCTTCAATGATCAGGAAATTCATGCCAGAACCTTTCGTACGTTAAGCCCGGAGTTCCTCAACTGAATGCCGTGCAGTAACCCCAATAACTCCCGCCGCCTATGACGACAAAGAGCACCACGTGCTTGATCACCAGCATCTTGCGCCTGGTCCTCTCGGTTTCAGCACCGTAGAAGTTGTCCACGTAGGTAAAGCTGCGCATCCCGCCGGTGGCGAAGATGAGTATTGCCGCGCCCACGCTGTTCCAGAAGAAAAAACGCTCTATCTGCGCCAGGGTCCCGGCGACCGGCGGCGCCTCCAGCCGAAAGCCATGCAAAAGACGGACGGCGATCAGCGCGGAGAGCCAATACCCGGTCATGAAATCGTGCACGAAGCCGTTCAACACCACGGCGATCTTTTTCACTTTATCCATGCTCTCCTCGCCCGCGTCAGGGGATCGGCGCGAAGGTGTGCGGGTGCGACTGCAAGGCATCCTCGCCGCGCTGCATCCCCTTCACGCTCCTGACCAGCGCCTGCACCTCGGGCGGCATCTGCTTCCCGTCTTTCATCATCGCCCGCATCTGGCCGGCAAGGTACGAGTTGTTGATCAGGATGTCGAACACTGCCAGCATGAACTCCTGCTTCCAGGGGGAGAGCTCCCGCAAATTCTGGAACTTGTGCATGAAGAACTTCTGGCTGGCGCGGCCCAACTCGCGCTCCAGCTCCTCCAGCGTCATGTTTTTCGGCTTGATCACCGGTTCGACCAGGTTGTACTTGCGGTAGTCGGTGGTCGCCACGTATTGCTCCAGCTCCGGGTAGAGCTCGGCGTAGGGCCAGGGCGCGATGGCGAGGAAGAAGGCCATGTCCGGGTTGTAGTGCTTGGCGAGTTCGATGGTCTTGGCGATGCTCTCCGGCGTGTCATCCGGCATCCCCAGCACGAACGAGGTCTCCGAGACGATGTCCGCGTTGTTGATGATGTCGATGGCCGCCTTGGACTGCTCCACCTTGGTGTTCTTGTTGAACAGGTCCAGGGTCTCCTGGTCTCCCGCCTCGACGCCCACGTAGATGTGCTCCACGCCGGCCTCGCGGTATTTGTCCATGATGTCCGCGTCGCGCAGGATGTCGTCCACGCGGGTCTCCATGAGGAGCTTGACGCCGACCTTCCTTTCGATCATCAGGTCGAGGATGCGCACCCAGCGCTCGCGGTCGAAGGTGGGGATTTCGTCGGAGAGCATGGCGACTTCGACGCCGTAGCTGTCGCGCAGAAGTTCCAGCTCCGCAACGAAGTTCTCGGCGCTTCTGGCGCGCCAGGAGCGCTCCCAGAAGAGCTGCTGCGAACAAAACGAGCACTTCTCCATGCAGCCGCGCGAGGAGGAGACGATGGCGAGCCGGGCGTTGTTCTTGGCCCGGTAGCGGTAGATGGGCCACTCGACCAGGTCCCAGGCCATCGGAAGCGCATCGAGGTCGGCGATGGGGGCGGCCTTCGGCGTCACCACCACGGCGCCGTCGCGCCAGAAGGAGAGCCCGGGCACGGTGGCGGGATCGCCGCCGGCGTTCAGGCAGTCCAGCAGCTTCACCAGCGTCACCTCGCCCTCGCCGCGCACCACGAAATCGACCGTGTCGTGCTCGGCCTGCAGGATCTCGTCGTAGCAGAAGGTGGCGTGTACGTTGCCGTGCACGGTGACCACCTGCGGATTGATCTTCTTGGCGAGCGCGGTCAGCTCCAGCGCGTGGGCGATGGAAGCAGTGAAAGAAGTGGTCGCCACCACGTCCGGCGCGAAGGCGCGCAGGCGCTCCTCGATCTCCGGCCACTTGTGCCAAAGGCTCATGGCGTCGTAGTAGTCGACCTCGTACCCGGCGGCGCGCAGCGATCCGGCGATGTAGACGAAGCCGACGTTGAGCCAGGTCCCCGCTGATTCGACCACACCCGAGTGGTACGGCGGCGTGACTAAGGCTACCCTCTTTATACTCATAACACGTCCCTTGCTTTATGTGAAAACTGTAATAGAGAGACAGATACTACTTATAGTTTGTTCCAATATGCCACATGATACTCAAAAATCAAAACGGAAAACACCATACTGCCATCCTTTAATTTATCCGTTGCTGAATTGAAACCTGCACCAACTAAATAATTCAAAAAGAAAGATGTAAGTGCTCAAATCACGTGCATCATGCCCAAAGAAAATGCAAAAACTGCTTAACTAAAGGGCACAATTATAGTCTTGACGGCTATTCAACCAGTCGTTAGTATAGTAAATATTGCCACAGTTTTGTTTTAAGGAGCTTTCATGTCCGAAACACAGAGTCTGAGCCACCGCCTCACCGATGAGATAGTTGCCATCATCGAGAAAGGGGTGGACGCCGAACTGAGCGAAGAGACCTTTAACGACTACTGCATGCAGCTCTTCGACCTGCAGTACAAGAGCAACACCATTTTTCGCGAATTCTGTGACCTGAAGAAGGTGCGCCCGGGCGACATCAGCCGCTGGCAGGACGTCCCCATGGTCTACAACGACGTATTCAAGACCCACCTGGTGGCCTCGTTTCCGCTGGAGCAGTCGGTGATGGCCTGCCTGACCGGCGGCACCACGAGCCTGACCCAGCGCGGCCGCATCTTCCGCGACGAGGACGGCAAGCGGCTGGTCTTCGGCGCCAACAAGATGATGACTGGCTCCTTCCTGTTCCCGGACTTCGAGGAGGGGAAGCGCTGCCGCATCCTGATCCTCGCCCCCAGCCCTGAGATGGCCCCCTCCATGGGGATGGCCATCGGCATGGACCAGACCCGCCAGGCCTTCGGCACGCCGGACAGCATGTTCCTGCTTGGCAAGACCGGCATCGACGTAAAGAACCTTTTGAAGGCGCTGCGCGAATCCGAGGCGAGCGGCGTGCCGGTTGCGCTTATCGGTGCCACCGCAGCCTACGTCTACTTCTTCCAGGCCTGCCGCAGAAAGAAGATCACCTTCAAGCTCCCCGCCGGCAGCCGCGTCTGTGACGGCGGCGGTTATCGCGGCCGCTTCGGCGTGGTCACCCGCGACGACTACTACAGCATGGTCGAGGAGATCCTCAGCGTGCCGCGTCACTTCTGCGTTAACGTCCTGGGCGAGGCGGAGACCGCCACCAACCTCTTCGACGACGCGCTGCGCCGCCACATCAAGGGACTTCCCGAGAAGAAGCTGGCCCGCCCGGTGCCGCCGTGGTCCCGCGTGCTGGCCATGAACATCGACGACCTCTCCCCGCTTCCCGACGGCGAGGTGGGGCTTCTGGCCCACTGGGACCTGGCCAACGTCCCGACCGTCTTGGCCGTCATCACCGACAACCTGGGCTATACCACCGACAACGGCAGGAGCTGCGAGATGGTCGGCCGCGCCAAGATCGAGAACGGCAAGGTTTCGCCGCTTCCCGACGAGGAGCGCACCATGGGTCCGATGGGCGACTCCGCCATCTTCCGCATGCTGGAGACCTATACCAACTTCTCCATCGACCTGAAGATGCGTCTCGCCAAGGACCCGAAGGTGGCCCCGAGCGTGCGCGAGGAGATCGAGGCACGCCCCGGTTCCGTCGCCTCCTGCCCGCAGGTGGTGGACGAGATCCTGGTATCGCAGGCCGACCAGGAGGCCGCTGAGCAGCGTGACCGCGCCCTGGGCGCCTTCCGGGACCAGACCGACCGCCCCATGGACTGGTACGCCGCCGAGGCGGAGCGGCAGAAGCTCGTGGATCATCCCGCCGGGTTGAAGTCGGAAAAGCCGGCAACGGAGCAGAAGACGAAGTAGCGGTTACTTTTCAAGAGAGCAACATGAGCCCCCGCCGGCACCCAAAGGTGCCGCGGGGGCTTTTTTTATGATCAGTGTCCGGAGATGCCGCCCACCTGAAATCTTTCCTCGAAGTGCTGCACGCGAACCGGAGTCCCCCCCTTTGCAAAAGGGGGGACAGGGGGGATTTGCTTCTTGCGAATCAACCCCTTCCCCGCTCCATCACCTACTGGTGCAGCTTGGGAGTCCCCCCGTCAAACTGCCGACGGCGTCACTACCTGAAAGGCAAATCCTCTCTGTCTCCCCTTCGCAAAAGGGGAGGACGTGGGGGCTCGTCCTGCGCTTCGTGAAAAGCGACGACTGTTCCGCCAATTTCTGATGAACCGTTGCTGCGCGCGAACCGGCGCCCCCCCCTTTGCAAAAGGGGGGACAGGAGGGACAGGGGGGATTTGCCCTCCCCTTCCCTTCCCGCCTTCCTACCTCTCCCTTTTCGCCCGCACCGTTTCCCGGTTCGCCTTCCACTGCTCGAAGGCGATCTTGACGCCCTTTCTGACCGGCAGCTGCGACATGAGCGACAGGATGTGCGCGTAGGGGAAGCCGGCCATGGGGACCTTCATCATGTGCCGGAGCACGCGGGGGAGACTCAACTGCTCCAGGAGACTGATGTAGAAATGCTCTTCCCTGAGCTCCGGGGTCATCATCGGATCGGGATGGTCGAAGAGCGCGTAGGAGCCGTTGTAGTACTCCCACCCGAGATCCTTGTAGATGTACGGCTCGTACTCCCGGGAGAGCACCGTGCCCGGATACGGAACGACCAGCGACGGGTGCATGGAAACACCCAACCGGTCCGCCACCTCGATGGCGCGCTTGAAGTCGTCGAAGGTGTCCTCGCGCGAGCCGAGCATATAGAAGAGCGAGACGTCGATGCCGTGATCCTTGAGCGTTTTCACCGCGCGCTCCCGGTCCACACCGATCTTGCCGTTGGCCTTGTACGCCTTGAGGCTGTGCTCGGAGATGGCGTCCCACCCGACCCATACCGACAAGAGGCCACTCTCGCGCGCGGCGTCCAGCATGCGGGACCCCTCCGGCGCCAGCACGGGACCGAGACTGCCGAAGGCCATGTACTTCTTGGGGCTCCCCTTCAAGGCCGTGAAGAGTTCGATGGCGCGCTTGGTCTCGCTACTCCACCAGATGTTCTCGTCGCCGATCTCGTACATCTTCTCGGGAATCGCGGCCACGTCACGCACCACGTCCTCGATGGGGCGGAAGCGGATCTTGGCGCCGAAGAAGGGTTTCACCGAACAGAAGGTGCAGTTGAAGGGGCAGCCGCGCGAGGTGTTGACGATGCGGAACTGATGGTTGTTCTTGAGCATCCCGTAGAGCGGCGTCGGCATGCCGGTGAGCTCCAGTTGCTCGCCCTTGTAGAAGGACTGCAGCGTCCCGGCCCGGAAGTCCTTGAGGACCTGCGGCCAGCAGCTCTCGGCCTCGCCGATGACCACGGCGTCGCCGTGAGTCTTGGCTTCTTCCGGCATGGCCGAGGCGTGCATGCCGCCGAAGACGACCTTGATGCCACGCGCCCGCAGGGAGTCCGCGATGTTGTAGCCCGAGACCGCGGTCGGGGTCAGGATGCTGATGGCGGCCAGGTCGCACTCGACGCTCTTGTAAGCCTCGGGTGTGGCGCTGCCGCTGATCAACTGGATCTCGATGGAAGGGTCCGCCTGGCGGGTCAGCGCCGCCAGGTATTCCAGAATGGGAGGTGCGACCGGTGTCCAGCCGAAGGGAAGCGGCGGAAAGATGATGCAAAGTTTCATGTAGTGACTACCTTACTGCGTTGCCCCGCCGGGATTACAGGTCGAGCTTCTTGTTGGCGTAGATGGCGTCCACCACACCCTTGATGTCGGGGATGGGGTACGCCGTGGTTTTGCCGTCCTTGGTCTGCACGGTCTTGGACGCCATGACGATGCCGTATTCGCCGCTGGGGTAGATGACGAACTTCAACACCAATCCCTTCTCGGCGATACCGGCCCGGCGCCCCTTGAAATCAAACCACCCGGTCGGGCTGGAGCCGCGGAAGTCGACGTAGAAGTTCCCCGCCGCCCCACGCGTCTCGTACCACTGCTTCTGCTTGAAGTAACCGTACTTTCCGAAGGCCTCGCCGATCTTGACCTTGGGGTACCCCGGCAGGGTCGCGTCCTTGATGACGTCGGCCATCGGCCTGGCGGGTCCGAGGCCGGCAGTGCCGTCACCGTGGGGACTGATCATGGAGGCACGGTTCATCATCAGCTCAGGGGACGGCGATGCATAGGCGCTGGCGAACGAAAACAAGATTAATAGAACAACGGCGAACAAGGTGCGCATACGATTTGAATCTCCTACGAAAACTGAAATCAGTGCTGGATCCGGAAACCGGCGTGGAAGGTTTCGACGCCGAAGGGAATGCCCCAGTAGCTTACGATCATCACCACCACCGCGATCAAGGAGTACCAGGCGAGCCTGGTGCCGCGCCAGCCGAAGGTGACCCGCAGGTGCAGGTAGATGCCGTAGATGAGCCAGGAAATGAGCGACCATACTTCGACCGGGTCCCAGTTCCAGTAGTTGCCCTTGACGGTGTTGGACCAGTAGGCGCCCGAGATGATCATGAGGCCGTACATAATGAACCCGCCCGCCACGAAACGGTAGGACAGGGTGTCGAGAGTGCCAAGCTCGGGCAATTTCACCGCCAGTCCCGCATCGTTTCTCTCCTTGTACAGGTAGAGAAAGCCCATGCCGGAAGCGAGCAGCACCGAGGCGAAACCGATGGTGGCGCCGGTGATGTGCACCCAGATCCAGCCGCTTTGCAGCGCGGGAGCGATGGTGGCTGCGACTTCCTTCAGGAGCGTCCCAGCCCAGCCCAAAAGGACGAAGGCGACCGGCATGACCAGCACGCCCAGGGGGAGCACCTTCTTAAGGGTGAACTCCGAGATCAGGAAGATCAGCACCGTCATGAAGACGCCCAAGCTCAGCGACTCCGAAATGGAGATGAACGGCGTCACGCCGGCCCCGGATGCCGACCAGCGCATGGCGATGGCGACGACGTGGGGGAAGAAGCCGGCGAGGGCGCTGAAGAGACCGGCCCGGAACAGCTTGTCGTAGTTCGCGATAAACCCGAAGATGTAACAGAATGTGCTCAAGCCATACAGCCCTACGGCGGTCCAGAAAAACAAGAGTTCGGCCTTCATCCATTCACCTCCAGAAATTGGCATTGGCAGGCGGCTCTCACCACCCCGCTGCAACGCTCAATTAAAACATGGGCTCTCTGCTTGTGTCAAATCTAATAACGCGGAGTCTCCAAGATTTCCGAGTACTTCCGCAACATCAGGATTTTTTTAGCCGCTGCAAAGACAGTTAGAATAAAAAGCTCGAACAATCTCGCCCAGCGACACTCTTCGCCTTGACGAAAACTTCCTCATCATTCATATTGACACATCAGCGCATTAGGCACCATTGACAGTGTTGCAGCAACTGCATCATTCCGGATCTTACCGATGAACCAGACCCAAACTTTGCAGCCAGTGTCGTCCGGCAACGGCGCAGCACCCGCCCCGACGTTGTCCATTATCGTCCCCGTCTACAACGAAGCGGCCTATATCGCCAAGGTACTCGAACAGGTCAAGCGCTCCGGATACCCGTGCCAGATCCTGGTCGTCGACGACGGCTCCACCGATGGAACCGACGCGGTACTCGCCGGCATCGACGGCATCACCCTGCTGAGGCACGATAAAAACCGCGGCAAGGGAGCCGCCCTTCGCACCGCCCGGCCCCATGTCCGGGGCGACGTGGTGCTGATCCAGGATGCCGACCTCGAATACGACCCGCGCGATTACGGCAATCTGCTGCAACCGATACTGGAAGGCAAAGCCGACGTGGTCTACGGCTCCCGCTTCGCCGGTTCGGGGCCGCACCGCGTCCTCTTTTTCTGGCACATGCTCGGCAACTCGCTGCTTACCTTTTTTTCCAACATGCTCACCAACCTGAACCTGACCGATATGGAAACCGGCTACAAGGCCTTCACCGCCGAGGTGGCGCAAAGGCTGGTCCTTAAAGAGAACCGGTTCGGCTTCGAGCCCGAGTTCACCGCGCGCGTGGCGCGCATGGATCTGCGCATTTACGAGGTCGGTATTTCGTATGCCGGCAGGAAGTACGCCCAGGGCAAAAAGGTGAATTGGAAGGACGGCGTTTCGGCGCTACGCTGCATCATCAAATACAACCTGTTGGACCGGATCTGACTACCTGACTATGGGAACCTGAAACGGCTCCCGGGATTGCAACCATGTACCGACACAAGACCGCCTGCTCTCTGGCAGCTACAGCCTTCCTCGCCACTGTCGTTGCCGCCGTAGTCCATCACGGCACCGTCAACAGGAGCTTCGCGCCCGGCAAAGAAACCGTCTCCGTGGCTGCTCCCGAACAGGCCTATGACGTGTGGCGCCAAAAACAGGTCAAGGGCCGCACCCTGGTTCTTTTCGACCGCTACCCGCACATGCGGGGACGCTTCAACTACCAGGGGGAGCCTCAACTTCAGACGTCTAACCTGGTAGAGTTCTCCATCTTCAAGAACGTCATCCGCAAGATCTACTTCATCGTTCCCGATGACGCATGGGAAGATTTCCTGCATGAGAAGACGACCAAACAGGTAAAGCCAATCCCCGGGCTCACTAGGGGGATCTCCCTGTACAACTTGAACGGCCTACCGATGGTCGCCACCACCCCGTCCTCGCTACCGCATATCCCGGAGCAGGTGCTGGTCTATATCAACGCGGGCGTGTTCGATGCCCGCCAGGCACAGGAACTGCTGACCCGAAAAGCGATCGACAGCGACATCACCGTGATTTTCCAGGGCAACCGCAAATGAAGAGAAACGAGATCATCCTTGTCTGCCTGCTGTTCCTGGTCGCGTTCGGCCTGAGGTTTTACGACATCTCCTATCCGAACTTCAGGTGGGGCGATGAAATGGCGCACGTCCCGGCCGGGACCAACTACTGGCTCAACGGCCAGTTCGAGCCGGACAACTGGGAGCACCCCCCGCTGCGCCACATCATCATGTACGGCTTCCTGCAGCTCTTTGGCGACAACCCGTACGGCTGGCGCATGAGGAACATCCTGTTCGGCGCAGTGGCGGCCGTGCTTACCTACCTCTTCGCCCGCGAGGTGAGCGGCACGAAAAAGGCGGCGCTCCTGGCGGGCCTGCTCCTTGCCACCGACCCGCTGCACATCGTCATGTCGCGCTACACTTTCGAGGAGATTTACGGGGGAGCCTTTTTCCTGTCGGCCATCGTCCTCTACCAGAGGCACCGCGAGCGCAGTTCGTGGCTCATGGCCAGCGCCTTCTTCATGGGGTGCGCGCTGGCCACCAAGTGGTACTACGTCCCCTGCTGGCTGCTGGTCTACCTCTTGATTCTGAGAAAGAACGGGCACTACCGCAGCGTCGGGACCGCGTTTTTCATCACCGCGACCTACATCTTCATCCCGCTCAGCGTGTTCATCGGTTCCTATTATTTCTGGTTCGGGCGGGGCTACTCCTTTGGGGAGTTCCTGCAGTTCATCCAGGACGCCTACTATTCGCTGCAGACCTACCGTCCGGAGAGCTACAACCCGGACATGGTCTTCTTAAGCCACAGTTCGGCCCTGGAGTGGTTCATCCGCTCGGTGACCGTCGGCCAGGGGACCTTCATCGGCGCCGACCGCGGCGAGTTCATCCTCTACATGAACAACCTGCCGATCTGGATACTCACCTTCCCCGCGCTGATCTTCCTGGCGGCCCTGGCCCTGCGCAGGAGGTCGCTCGAGCTCGCCCTGCCGGTACTGCTGTTCTTCGGGACCTATGCCCTGTTCATTGGGGTCAAGCGTCCGACCTTCATCTACTCGGCGGCACCGCTGCTTCCCTTCGCCTTCACCGCTATCGCCTGCTCGGTCTGGGAACTGGCCCAGAAGTGCCACGCCCGCCTCTATCATCTGGCCCTGGCCACCATGCTGGCCTGGAACCTCTACCTCTATCCGCTGGCTACCGCCAAAAAGGTGCCGGTCGCACCCTACCGCTACCTGCTCGACAACTCGGACGCCAAGCTGTTCCGGCAATAGATCCGGCCTGCTCGCGCCGATTCGCTCCCGGCCGTTTACCCTTTGGCGCTGCTCCGCCGCCCTCTCATCATGCGCCCCACCGTAGTGAGGATCATGCCGAAGAGCCCGGCCCACAGGCTGCTGAGCACGATGATCTGGCCGGGCTCGTAGCTCACCTTCATGCTGACCCAGTACCGGACCTCCTGCGCCGACAGCCGGTAATCGCCCGCATCGTACATCGCGCCGAGGGGGGTCCCGCTCTTCTCGAAGGTTTGCTGGTCCATGTGCTTCAAGGCGGCGCCCAGCGGCTTCACCATGAAGAACGCGGTGCCCGATTTCGCCTGCACGGGATCGGGACGAAAGGCCACCTGGAGATCGAAAAGCGGCTTATCCGGTGCGTACGGAAAGGCGAGGCTTCCGGGACCGGTCTTGGTACCGGTGGTGTAGAAGGTCGATTTATCGGAGTGCTTCAGGCTCTGCAACGGCAGGTAGGCGCCGTACAGCTCCTTCCCCTGCTTGTCATAGAGCACAGTCAGCACCGAATACCCTTCCTGGTCCGGGAAGAACTTGAACCCCTTGTAGTTGAGGTTCTTGGTGAGGTAGATGGTTTCCTGCTTCTTCACCTCCCCCTCCCCCACCGTGATGTCGTAGGCCCGCTTCTTGTCGACACCCTCTAGTTTGTAGCCCATATGCATGGCATTAAGGGTGGTTTCACCCTTGAGCCACAAGACGTTGAAGAACCGCCCCATGGTTACCGCGTCGTAACTCCCGCGCTCGCCGTTTAGTACTGTCTCCCCTTCGGTCAGTCTCATCGAGCCACGGAAGAAGAACAGGCTGTTGTAGATAATGCCTACAAACATCGCCACGAAGCTGAGATGAAAGAGGATCATGCCGAAGGAGATGAGGGTTATCCTGCGCCCCCAGACACGACCGAAGAAACAGCAGGCGACGTTGACGATGAGGAGCACCAGCAGGCCGTTGAACCACATGGTGTCGAAGATCACCTCGCCGGAGCGCGCCCCCCGGAAAACGGTAACGCCAACAAGGCAGCACACCAGGATGGCGACCAGCAAGACCATGGCCAGCTTGGCGGAGGCGAAGAAGTCGTAAATGGCGCGCGTAACCTTGTGTATCGGGTGATAGCGCGGCTCCAGAGGGAATTGTTCCGTTTCTGATCCGTTGTCAGGTGTTTCCATTTCATGCATTACAGCTTCTCCACGTTCCAAACAAGTTTTGCGCCGTCCTTAACCCCGTAGGCGAGGAGTTTACCGTCGTTGGAAAACACCGGCGGGAAGACCATCTCGTGCACCGGATCCTGCCTCACGATCTTGCCGTCCAGGTCGGAGACCACCATGAAGCGCTTGCCGTCCTGGCGGGCGCGGTAGGCCACCAGCCGCCCGTCGGGGCTGAAGGTCGGTCCGGCCACCTTGTCGAAACGCGCCCCTTCCTTGCCGTTTACGACGGCAAAGATGCTCTTGCCGGTCTGGCCGGGAGTCACCTTGCGCCCCAGATAGACGTGACTGTTGCCGTCCTTGCTGTAGGCCAACTCCCCCACCTCGTCGTAGGGGCGTTTCTCGACCTCGGCCCCGGCGCCAGATTGATAGAAGGCACAACTCCCCTTGGAGCCGACCAGGAAACCGAACCCTTTGCCGTCGGGACGGAAGATGATGGAGCCTACCAGTTCCCCGGCAGGGAACGGCTGTTCCTTCCCGTCGTGAATCAGCAGCCTGGCCCCGCCCTTCTCGGCAACGTACGCCACCGATGCCCCATCAGGGCTGATGGCAAGGTCGCGGACGTTGTCATACAGGGCACCTTCTTTCACGGAGTCGGGCTGTGCGAAGCTCAACTCGATCACCCTTTTTTTGCCGCCGGCGTCTGAGATCGCCGCGATCCTGGTCCGGTTCTCGCTGATGACCATGACGGAGCCGGTGGCCTCCCTGGTTGTCAGCTTCTTGAAGCCGAGGTCGGTGACCACCAGCCGCGGCGGGGCTCCCTCGGAGACGGTGTCGACGTAGGCGATACGGCTGCTGTCGGCGCTAAACCCGAACTGGTTGTGCTGGGTTCCGTTGCCGGGCGTGCTGTGACCGTCGACTACGAAATACCAGCGCCCCCCCTTCTTGGCCTGGTACACGATGTGCCGGCTGTCCGGGCTAAAAAAAGGTATCTCCAGTTCCTCAACGACCTCCCCGTCCTTGCCGTCCACCACCATGCGCAGTTTGTCGTCCACGTAGGCCTGGTAGGCGAGGTGCTGGCCGTCCGGGCTGAGCGTCGGAGTGAGAATGTTGGTATAGGAGGTGTGGCGGTTTCCGTTGTGAACTACATGGAACGCCCCCCCCTGTTCGGCGACGTAGAAATAACCTCTGCCGTTGGAGCTGAAATCCAGCTGGGGCACGTTGCGTACCGGCTCGGAGTTCCACGCGCCTGCGCCCTGCTGCAGGCCGGCGATTTCAGCGACAGTCGTGGAGGTGGTGAGCAAAGAGAGATCCTTCCCCTTGCCCGGTTCCTTGCTGCACCCGGAGAGGCTGGCCAGCACCAGCGCGGCTATACCGAGAGCTTTCATACTTCCTTTCATACCGTGATCCTTGTAGCCCCTGCGGCGGTAGGGAACTGCTACTGAAGGTGCCCTCGCTGTCGGCCCAGCAAACTCCAGTGCGGGTTCCCAGAAAAAAACCCCGCCCTGTGCGGGCGGGGTGTTGGTGTTTCTAGTTAACCAGTTGGCGTTTCTAGTACACGCCGCCCAGGCCGTTGGGGCTGTTGCCCATGTCGTTGCCGCAGGTGCCGCCGGTCCCCGTGCAGGTGGAGGGGCTGGCGATGGTATCACCGACAGCGGACTTGGGCGACCAGCTGCTCAGTGTGTTGCGGATGAAGGCGTACGGCCTGTTGCCGCCACTCCACTTGGAGCCGACGGTCCCGACCACCCTGTCGTTGAAGCCGTGCGCTTCTTCCATGCGCAGCGGACGGGCGACGCTGGTCGCCGAGTAGGTGGCACCGACTACGCCGTAACCGTGGCAGTAGGAGCAGTTGTTGAAGGTCGTGGTCCCCATGTTGGACTTGCCGAGCGTGAATGCCGAACCGGTGCCGTGCTGGGTAGCGGTCGTCGCGTACTTGGTCGCGTGGCAGTTGACGCACAGGTTGGTCGTGGCGGTGGTGCCGGCCGCCCTGATCGGTCCGCGCAGGGTAACCGCGCCGCCATGGGCCGTAACGGTGGAGGTCTGCACCCCGGTCTGCCCAAGCGTTGCGTGGCAGTCCCAGCAGGACATGAGCGGACCGTACTGGGTGTTGTTGCCGTTGGTCTTCGTTACGCCGCTGTAGGGGGCCACCATCTGGGCGCCCTGCACATAGCTGTTGTTCTGCTTGCCGATGACCGGGTGATAGGATGCGTTAGTGGTCGTGAAACCGGCCACGACGTTGACCACGTTGCCGGAACCGTTGCTGTTGAACGGAGCCACGTGCCCGGTGATAGCGACGCCGAAGGGGCGCATTGCGGTGCCTGTGGTCGGGACCTGGGCGTTGGCGTTTGTGGCGCCCCCAGCGTCATGGCACTTCAGGCAGTGGTTCTGCTGGATAGCGGCAATGATCAGCCAGTTCGGGTCGTTTTCGAGGAGTACGCCGAGATTGCGGCTGAACTGGGTGAACTGGACGTCGGTGGTCCCTTCGACGTACGCTCCCGGGGAGGCGCCGTTCCAGGTGACGTTCTTGATGTTGTTGCCGGTGTCGGGGTCGCGCAGGTTGATGTAGCCGTTGCCGTGCACCGCGCTGGCCTTGCCGGTGGCCTTGTCGCCCTCCATGTGGCAGACGATGCAATCGGCGGCGGTGACTACGGTGTTGGCCGGAGTGCCGCCGGAGGAGGAGCGTTTGTGGCTCCAGGTGCTCTTCATCTCCGCGACCACGTTCCTGCGGGTGGTCGGGCCGCCCAAGGCCTGGGTTGCCGCGGAGGTGTTCAGGACCCCATTGTGGCAGGAGACGCAGTCGAAGATGGAGACCCCCCAGATGGCGTTGCCGTGGCAGGAAACAGTTGAGCAGGTGCTGCCTGCGGCGTTGTAGGCATAGGTGAAGGTGGTGCCGGTTTTTGCCACCAGGTTATAGCTACCGGCCGCGTGGTTGGCCGGTGAGGTTATGCTGGTACCGTCGGTGGTGGTGGCGTTGTGGCATATATCACAGGTCTTGGAACTGTGGGAGGCGTGGCTGTTAAGCTTCGGCTCGGCCGCCGTGTACACCACGACCCTCACGCAGTCGATCTGGATATTCGACGCAGTAGTGTCGTTGTCCTTCACGATGACGCCGAAGTTTGCGGACTGGAGATCTGCCGCGGTCCAGGTGGTGCCCCAGAGGTCGGTCGGGGTCGTGTTCACCGTCACCCAGCCATCAGTAGTCGTCATCGTAGCAGTCTTCGCGGTGCCAGCGATGGTGGTGTTGCCGGTCTTGGTCAGGGCCACGTTGATGAGACCGGAAGCGGCAAGCCCGTGCACCGAAACCGAGATGCCGGTGATGGTATCCCCGGCGGTGAGCCCGGCACCGGTCATATTGAAGGTGGTAAGCACCAGGGGCTGCTGCGTGGTCGTGTTGTAGACCGCGTAGGCGCCATCTTCGACCATGGCGTTGGTGCCGGTGGTCCAGCCGGTGCTGGTGGGCACAGCGGTGGCATTAGCCCGGACGTTGGCATAGGTGGGGGCACCTGTGGTCCCGCCGGTGCCGTGGCAGCTAGTGCAGGTGGTGCTCCCGCCCCAGTTCGGTGAGGTGCCGGTTGCCGCCGCGCCGGTGGCGACCGAGGTGCCGTTCGAGTGACAGTAGGTGGCGGAGCAGGCGTTGCCGACGAGGGCGCTGTTGGTAACCGGGAAACTGTTCCCCTTGCCGTAGGCCGCCCCGGTGTTGCCGTTGATCGGCACCGCCATGTCGATGTTGCCGTTGGCGTGGTTCGCGGCGGCGTTGTTCACGTGGCACTTGGTGCAGGCGTAGCCGTACTGGCCGGCGCCGGTCCCGGTGTGGGTGCCGTGGGAGCCCGGGAACTGCCCCGTGGTCCCGCCGACACGGCTTGCGTTGTCGACCGGCGGGTTGCCGTGGCAGTCGACGCAGGTGAGCGCGTCGGCCGTGCCGGGGACACCGGCATAGGCGAATATGGCCCCAGCCAGCAGCAGCATTGTTACGGTGTTTTTGTGTTTGAAAACGTTCAGCATTATATCTGCCTCCCCCCGCTTGGAAACTACCAGGACGGCGTCTCTTTGTAATGGCAATCAACGTTGGAGCAGGTCTTCGGCTTGATCGCGGACGCTGTCCCGACCGTGCCATTGTAGACCGGCAGCAGGCCGCCGAACTGGCGGGCCGGCGTGATGGAAATGGTACGACCGGTGCCAGGAATGGCCTCGCCCATGTTATGGGAGGCGCCATTATGGCACACACCGCAAACCTGTGTCCACGAGTTACCCACACCGAAGGCGTCGGAGGCCGGGGTCAGCGTGACGTTGTAACGCGTCTTCAGGTACGCGATGTGCTTTTCGTGCGCGCCTTTGCCGGTCACGACACCCGAGCGCTCGGGGAAGGCGGACCAAGTGCCCACGTCGTAGCCGTGGCAGGTGTCGCAGTTGCCGGCGCCGAACTTGATGCCGTCCATGTGGCGGCGACCGACGACGGTACCGCTCGCATCGCCGTTATGGCCGTGGCAGCCAGCGCAGTCGGTGACGTCGGTGTTCATGCCGGAGTGGGTACCAGCCGGCTCGAAGCCGGTGACGCCCGGGACTTTGTGGCAGACCGAGCAGTTGGCGACCGACTTGGTGCCGCTTGCGACGTAGCCCGCGCTGGTCCAGGACGGGAACACGGAGCTACCCGCGTTGGCGGCGAGGAGCGAACCGCCCGTTGCTGCCGGGTTGTGGCAGTAGGTGTTGTTGCACTTGGTGCCGCTGTAGGAGGCGGTCATCGCACCGTTCTTGGTCGCCAGGCTCTGGAACACCGGGATGGAGTTCGAGTTGATGTGGCTGAAGTCGGTCGGCAGCGGACCGTGGCAGGCCTGGCAGGTGAAGTCGATGGTCGAATAGTTACTAAAACCGTTGAGCCTCTTCAGGTGGGCCTGGTGCGCACCGACCTTGGGATCGTTGCTGACCTGGCCGATGCCGGTCAGGGTGCCGGTGAGTCCGTTGGCGTTTCTCGGCGGTGCCACCACGTAGCGGTTATCCGGGGTGATGGTGGCAGTCTCGGTACCGTGGCAGCCGGTGCAGCCCAGGCCGCTCACGCTGAAGCCCTTGCTGTGCTTGTGGCAGCCGATGCAGTCCTTAACACCGTCGGTGCCGAAGTGGTTACCCAGGGTTGCAGTGGTGGCATAAGGGTGCGCCTTGGTACCGTTGGCGCTGGCAGCGTCGTAGGTATGGCAGATCTCGCAGATCTTATCCGAGCTTGTCCTCGGTGTAGCACCGCTGTCCCAGCCCGGAACCGCCTGGGTCTTGCTGGTGCCGGTGAGCCGCCTGTAGTTGATCGGCTGGCCGGCACCCGGGAGCTGCCCCTTGCTGGTGTCGGGTGCCGTGACGGTCTCGCGGATGCGGTTCACGTTGCGGGTCGCGGCGCCGCCCTGCACGTGGCAGGTGGTGCAGTCGAACTCGCCGTAGCGGGCGCCGGGGATACCCCAGCCGCCGTTGGCGCTCCACTTGGTGGAGCTGGTGCTGTCGGAGTTGTGCAGCATCGGGTTGTTCACCGTCGAGGTAACTACCCTGTTAGCAGGCGCCGTGTGCGATACCGCGGAAACGCCAACGGTGGTCTTGTTGATGGCGTTCTTCGCCGCGGTCGACTTGGCGGACACGGTGAGGGTCACCGAGCCGAGCTGGCCGGAGCCGAGCGAAAGCGTCCCGGCGCTGAAGGTCGACGCGCTGAAGTCGGTGGAGTTGGTCTCCGCCGGGATAGCCAGGTTGTAGGTGACCGCACTGCAACCGGCGCCGGAGTCGGTGTTCTTCACGGTGACCGTGTACTTCATGGCGCCGCCGCGGTTCAGGTAGCCAGAGTCGGGGCCGACGATGAGCAGCGGGGCCTTCGGGGTACATGCCACCACGTTCAGGGTGGTCTGTACGTTGCCGGTGCTCACCTGCGCATGGTAGGCATCGGCGGCGCTGAAGGCCCACGTCTTGCTCATGCCGCTGATGTGATTCGGGGTCGCCGTGACGGTCACGGAGGTGGTCACCTGGCCGCCCGGCGGCAGGGTCACCGCGGGAGCCGCCACGGTCGGCGGATCGAACACGTCTAGCGCGTCGATGTCAGACACACCGAGGTTGAAGGTGGTGGCGCCGCACCCGCCGTAGTCGTTGTTGATCACCTTCAGGTTGTAGACGGAGGTACCACCGTCCGCGCTGATGGTGGAGGCGATGCCGCCGGTCGGGGTCAAGAGGGTCAGCGTCGGATCGTTGCGCACGCATGCCGCGCCGGTGGTGAAGGTCATCGGCGTGGTCAGCGCGGTCTGGTTGCCGAGGCTGTCTTTAGCCCTGGCCTGCCAGGTGTAGGTGGTGCCGTAGCCGAGGCCGGCAGGCGCCCAGTTATTGGCGGCGATCCAGCCGGAGTTGGCGTTGAAACCAACGCCGTCGGTGATGGTGAAGTAGTAGGTAACGCCCCCCACCCCGGCATCGGTCGCCGTGGAAGCCTGCAGCGCCACGTTGAGCGGCTGGTCCGTGGAGGTGTCGACAGGCGAAACCGCGGTAAGCCCGGTCGGCGCGGTAGTGTCGACCACCACGGTGCGGGTAAGGCCAGAGACGGCGGATACGTTGCCGGCAGCGTCCTTGACCCAGGGATAAAGGGTATAGCTGCCGTCCGCCGCTACCGCGAAGGTGGTCGGAGCGGTGGCGCTCCACCCTGCCGCGCCGGCGGCGGGCTGGGTGCTGGTGGTTGTGATCAGGTAGCGGGACACCGAGGTACCGACGTCAGTGCCGGTCAGGGCGGCGATCGGGATAGAGCGGCTCGCCGACTGTGTGTTTACGGTGAAGGTGGCCACGGTCGGGGCGGTCATGTCGACCACCACGGTGACCGGGCTTGCGTATACTGCCGACACGTTGCCGCCGCCGTCCTTGGCCCACGGGTAGAGGGTGTAGGTGCCGGCTGCGGCTACCGTGTAGCTGGTCGGCGCGGTGGCGTTCCACCCGGCATCGGTGGCGAGCGGCTTGGTGGCGCTAGTGGTGATCATGTAGCCGGCCACACCGCTACCGCCGACGTTGTCAGTGGCGGCGAAGGAGGTAATGGGTACGGCAAGGGTGTTCACCGGGGTGGTGGCGGCGAATCCGGCGGTGACGGTCGGGGCCACGGCATCCGGGCTGAGCGGGGTAAGCCCGGCGGTCCAGACGTCGGTCGCGTTGTAGTAGTTAGTGTAGGTGTCGTACTCGAATATCTTGTAGTAGTAGGTGGTGCCGTTGGTAAGCCCCACGCTGTCAGTGAAGGTGGAGGCATTGCCTACGTAGCGCACGGTGCCGCCGACACCGAAGGGATTGCCGGCGCTGTAGGGCGTGGTGTCGGCAGGCTTGGTGGTGTCGGTCTTGGCGCCGGCGTAGCGGATGATGACCACGCTCTGGCCGGGGGTGCCGTAGGTCCAGTTGAGCGTCACGCTGGCGTTGCCGACGGTGTTGGTCCCCCAGGTGGAAGGATTATGGGTGTTGATGACCGTCAGCGTGGTGTCCGCCGTGTCGCTGCCCGCCATGACGTTGCCGCTGGTAAGCGCGGTCACCCGCGCGGTGGTGGCGGTGTTCCCGGCAAGGGCGCCCTGGATGCGGGACTTGTAGGTGACGACGATCTTGTAGCCTGCGGAGGTGTTGGTCACCGGAATCGCAGTGCCGCCCGAGAAGGTCCAGGTGTCGCTGCCGGGGTTGGTCAACGCAGCGAAGTAGGTAGTAGTCCCGGCCTCGTTGGTGATCGACATGCTTTGGATGGCCGCGCCGTTGGTGGTGGTAACGGTGAGGCCGGTGACCGTATCAGTAGTGCCGGCGGAGCCGGTCACCAGGGAGAAGCCGTCGATCTTCTGGCTGGCGGCGCCCGGCGCGACGTTGGCGGTGGTGCCGATGGTGCCGTTACCCAGCGTGGTGGTGGCCGGGTTCAGGCCGATAGACGCAAAGCCGTAGCGGGTCGCGGTACCCCAAGTCGGGAGCGGGTTTTCCGTCCCGGTCGCGGTAATCGGTTTGGAAGCAACTGCGTCTACATACAGGGTGCTGTTCGCGGTATCGAAATGCTCGGTATACCCTGCGGCGAATGTAGAGATGTATGTGCTGTTCACGTTGGTGCCGTAGATGGCGGTGCCGCCGTTGGTCACGTTGATGGTGCCGGAAGTCGGCGTGGTGGCGATGGTATCGCTCGCCACCGCACGCGAACCGGTGATCGGCGTGGTCTGGTCCACGTTGGAGTAGAAGGCCGCCGAGAGGCCGCAGCCGGTCTGCGGCGTCGAGTTCCAGGTGACCGCGAAGCTGGTGCTGGTCGCCGCCGTAATTTGGGCCTCCTTCAGGTAGCCGAACCAGACCTTCTGACGGCTCGTGGTGTCCGTCGACACGATCCTGGTCAGCGTCTGCCCGCCGTAGGTCACCGTCGGGGTGAAGGTGGTTATGGCGGTGGAGTAGTCGGCCACCACCTTCACCACCAGGAGGCGGTTACTCCCCGCCCCCTTGGCCAGCGTCATGGCCGGCAGCGTGGAGGTGGTGCCGGTGCCGAGGATGGCCCACTGGGTCTGCACCGCCACCGCGGCCTGGGCGTCCCTCACCTGCTTCATCTGCAAAAGGAGCACGGTCGCCAACATGGTGAACATGGCGATCAGGCAGGCTCTAGCGCCCCACCCCATACCCCTTATATTTTTAACGATCACTTTTCCCATGTCAGTTCACCTGCCTTTGCACTCGATGTGTCGTGGTTGCGTGCTTCTTGGTAATGCACATTCATGCCCCCCTATTGCGGCAGCCCGACGTGGCAGGCTGCGCAGGCCAGCGGCCCCTTGGTGCGCCACTCCATCTGCGTGCCGTTGTGGCAGGCGACGGTGGAGCAGGTGCCGCCGACGTAGCTCGGGGTAGTCCGGGCCTGGTCGTAGGAAGCGGCGGTTTTGTAACCGTTCACGCGGGTCCAGGAGGTGTAGACCGACTGGACTGCGTCGACACCCGGCCTGAGCTGCGCCTTGGACTTGATATTGAACGGACTCATGAACACCACGTCGACGTCGCCATTGATGTGGGTCTGGTTGGTGGCCAGTACCTGCAGGTTCCCTTTGAGCGGTGCCGAGCCGCCGTGGCAGCTGGAGCAGACGCTCCCCTGGTCGTTGTAGGACGCAGTGACGGTCGCGTTGTGGCACAGGTTGCAGTTGAAGGTGGTCGAGGTGTTCGGGTCGCCGTGGGCGGCACCGGAGCCTACCCCGCCGGCAACCGGGATCCTCGCGCTGTAGCCGTCGAAGATGTCGGCGTAGTGGTTGCCGATCACGTGACGACCGTGAGCCGCGGAACCTTCGATGGAGCCGGAGTTCGGCGAGTTGCCGTGGCACTGGGAGCACCTGTCGACGCTGGCCCACGGGTTAGTCGCATACCAGTTCGGCGTGGTCTGGAACACGTACTGGCTGGTGGTCGGCGAGACGTAGCCGTTGGAGTGGCAGTACACGTTGGAGCAGACCACGTTGCTCCCCATGGTGTAGTTGACGATCCAGGGGCCGCCCGTCTTGTTCTTGGTCTTGACGGTGCCGGCCAGGCTGTGGCTCGGGTCGAGGTCGAGCTCGACGGTGCCGTTTTTGTGGGTACCCGAATCCATCGGGTGGCAGAAACCGCAGCCGTATTTCGGGAAGCCATCTTTGTACTCGATGGAGTAGATCCAGGAGGTATCGATGAAGTCGCCGTTGGAAAGCTTCTTGCCGGCGAGGAACACCTCGGCGTCGGTATGCATCTTGTGCGCGCCGATCAGCTCCTTGTTGACGCAGGACGGATCGTTCTGCGCGCAGGCGTTGACTGAGGAGTGGCAGCCGAGGCAGTCGTCGACGGTAACCTCGATGGTGCCGTCGAGGTGCTTGCTCTTGTCCACGAAGGCCACGTTGGACTGCGCCACGTGGTTGTGGCAGGCGGAGCAGTTGGTGCTCGTGGAGTGCGGGTACGCCGGCGGATACATGTGGCACTTGTTGCAGCCGGTACCGCCCAGGTAGGCCGGGTCGTTCCAGGACGGGGCGGAGCCGCTGCCCTGAGCGGAACCGTCGCCTTTCCTGAGACCGGCGTGGCAGTAGGTGTTGTTGCAGATGCGCCCGGTGGCGGTGTAGCTCGGTGCCATGTTGGCGCCCACGTTGCCGCCCGAGATGCTCGGGCTGGTAGCCAGAGAGCCCCAGGTGAGGGTAGCCGGCAGTCCATCCATGTGGCCGGCCGCGTCAACCGTGGCCGGTACCGAGTGGCACTGGTCGCAGGTGATCGGGTTGGAATAGTTGTGGCTACCGGCCAGGTGCGAGACGTGGGTGCCGGTGTAGGGGCTCGCCGGGCTGCCGGCGGTGTCCTTGAAGGTGGCGCTGGTCAGGGCGGTGTTGGCCGAACCGTGGCACTTCTCGCAGGTCGGCAGCGTGGTGGAGACACCCCAGTTGCGGGTGGCGCGGCCGTGGCAGGAGCTGGTGGAGCAGGTGCCGTAGCCGTCGCCCGGCTCGTTATTGACCGCCTGCGAGTAGGTGGTGCCGGTCGCCTTGGCGGTGAAGTTGAGGTCGATGCTGCCGTCGGCGTGCGTTGCACCGGTGCTGGCCGGGGAGTAGCCGGTGCCGTGGCAGATGGAGCAGCTGTAGGCGCTATCCACGGTGTGCCGCTTGTGGCTCCCCAGGTTCAGGTCGTTGGCATTCTCCTGCAGGGTGGACATATCCTTGTGGCAGGAGGCGCAGGTCATGGCGTTGGCGCCCCAGGCGGGGTTGCCAAAGGTGGTCGCGGTGCCGTTGCCGCCCGGCGCCTGGACGTTGCTGTGGCAGTAGGTGGCGCAGGTCTTGGTGTCCTGCGCATAGCTGCCGCCCATGCGGAAGTCTACGTCGCGCACGCGGTTCACGTGGTTGGAGGAGTAGTCGCGCATCTTGGAGGCAACACCCTGGTCCACGGTGGTGCTGTGGCAGTTGGCGCAGCCGCGGGAGTCAGCCATGGAGGCGGTGTGCTTCTGGTGGCTGTTGGCGGTCTTCAGGGTACCGTCGTACTTGTTCGGGTAGTTCGGCGCACCTGCCGCGCTCACCCAGGTAGCCCCGCCGCTCTTGCCGTGGCAGCCGTTGCAGGAGAGCTTGCCGCTGCCGCCCCAGACCTTCTGGCCGGTCATGCTGACGAAGACCGGGACCTGCTGGCCGGAGCTGTGGCAGTAGGCGTTGGAGCAGATGCCGGTCGACGTGCTGTAGCTCGACCTGCCGCCCGCCTTGACGCCGGAGTAGTCCTTGAAGTTGTCCAGGTGGCCGGTGCCGGTGACCAAGGTGTTGCTGGCCAGCGATACGGTCAGCGCATGGCACTCGGCGCACATGAGATTGTTGTCGCGTCCCATGGTCGTGTAGTTGTTCATGTGGGCCTGGTGCTTCCCGGTAGACATCATCGGGGTCCCGAGCCCTGCGGCGCCGCCGTGGCAGCCCGAGCAGTTGGCCGGCATGTTGCCGCCCCAGGTCGGGGTCTGCGCCTGCACGCCGTTGCCGTTGGAGTGGCAGGAGTTATAGCAGGTTCCGTCGTAGGTGCCGATCGGGTGCTTCTGGACCGGGGAGGCGCTGTAGTTGATCGCCTCGACGGTGCCGTTGGCGTGGGACAGGCCGCCCGAGACGCCGCTGGTCGCAGCGTTATGGCACTTATCGCAGCCGGTGCCCGGCTGGGCCAGGTGTTTCGCGTGGCTGCCGGTGGCCGGCGCGCCGTTGGCGGCGAAGGCTCCGGTTCCCTTGTGGCAGGAGGCGCAGCCGGTGGTGCTGCCCCATACCGGAGACTCGAGCGCGCTCTGGCTGTAGGGGTCGGCGTGGCAGGATGCGGTCAAACAGGTCCCGGTGTAGGTGCCCGGGGCGTGCTTTTGGACCGGGGCGCCGGTGTAGTCGTTGGCTACCTCGACGGTACCGTTGGCATGCGACATGCCGCCGCTGTTGTTTTTCACCGCGCCGTCGTGGCACTGGTTGCAGGCCGAGTAGGCAAGCGCCATGTGCGCGGCGTGGCTACCGGTGGCGGGAGCGCCGTTGCCGGCAAACTGGCCGATGCCGTTGTGGCAGGCGGAGCAACCCGCGGAGGTGCCCCATACCGGTGAGGTGGTCGTCGCGGAAGAGTACGGGCTGGCATGGCAGGATGCCGTGGAGCAGCTGCCGTAGCCGTTACCCGGGGCGCCCGCCTTGTCGTAGCTGCCGGCGGCCACATCTATGTTGCCGTCCGCGTGGGTCGGCGCGTTGTAGGCGGTGGGCAGCGCGTTGACGTGGCAGTTGCTGCAGTCGCCGTTGGAAGAGAGGTGACGGGCATGGCTTCCCGAGGCGAGATCGGCGGTCTTGTGGCAGGTGCCGCAGGCACCGGTCATGGGGCTGCCCCAGTTCGGGGTGGCGTAGTCGCCGGCGCCCAGGGGGCCGCCGGTCACGCTCTGTCCGGCGCTGTGGCAGTACATGTTGGAGCAGCTACCCACTACCCGCGTGGCGCTCTGGCTCGGCAGATAGGCGAAGTTGGACCCGGCGTAGGAGCCGACGGTCACCGCTATGTTCCGCCCGGCGCTGGTGGCGTGCTGGAACGGCTTCGCATTCTGGGTGTGATCCACGTGGCACTTGGCGCAGACGGTGACTTCGCTGCCGAACACCGCCAAGTGCTGGGAATGGGCGTAACTGTCGGGCTCGGCCTTGTGGCAGACCCCGCAGTTGGTCGCGTTGGGTAGATCGAGGGCTGTGATCCCCCATTCCGGAGTCGTGGTCTCGAAATGGCAGTTCACGTTGGAGCAGGTACCAAGGACCGCCGGCGGAACCGAGGTTTGGTTGAAGAAGCCCCTGCTGTAGCTGGCACCCGCGTGGCCGTTCAGGTTCGGCTGCACCTGGATGACGCCGTCGCGGTGGCCGGTGACGGTCACCTGGGCGCCGTGGCACTTGGTGCAACTGGTGGCCGACGCTGCCGCATGCGTCTGGTGGTTGCCGCGGAATGCACCGGTGTCCGGCTCGCGCTCACCCGTTGCCGAATCAAGCGGAGGCATGGTGTGGCAGTCGACGCACGTGAGGTTGTATTGCGGCGCGGCCAGCGCCTGCGATGCAGCGAACATCACAATTCCGAACATCAGAAGCGGAACGAGGGCTCGGAAATTGCCATATCCAGGTCTGCGGTAGCTCTTCATGTTAAGCTCCTTCTGTAAACCCTTATCTAAATGCCTGAGACAGCCAATTTCCGGCGGGGGGGGCACCCCCCGCCGGAGCTTTTTAACATGCTTCTACTACATTGGTAAAGCTACTTTTGTTCTAACTAATCGAAATTAACTACCTTTCGATGCTCCACTTCGGAGTAGGCCTGAAGTGGCAGCTCACGTTGAAGCAGCTACCCGACTTGTTGGTCCCGCCGGAAACCAGCGTGACGCTGGTGTAGGTGGCGAGGGCCTGGTCGGAGAAGCGGTACTGCGGGTCGATGTCTACGCTTACGCTCTCCACGTGGGTCCTGATGGGCAGGGCACGGGCGTGGGTTGCGTCGCCCCCTTTGTGGCAGGGGATGCAGTTAGCCCAACCTTCGCTCGGCTTGGCGTCCTTCTTGATGTGCGCCAACACGAGGTGGGCACCGCCGCCGCCGGAGTAGTCTTCGAAGCGGGCCGAGGACCAGTTGCCCTGTACGCCGAAGGTGACGGCGCTGAGGGTCTGACGCGGTGCCGGCGGGTAACCGTGGCAGGCGTCGCAACCGCCGTTGGGCACGAACGCGAGGCCGGTGGCCGGGTTGTGCTGGTGGCACTGGGTGCAGTCCGTGGTCGAAGCAACGTGGTCCTGTGCCGGCTGGCCGGCTTTGGTGAAGTACTTGGTGGTGGTGTGGCAAACCTGGCAGACGCCGGTCTGCGCCGGGTTGGCAAAGGTGTTGTTGCCGGTGAAGCTTACTGCGGTGCCGTTGATGGTGCCGTTCACCATCATGGTGTTGACGGTACCGTGGCCGTCGTGGCAGTCCGCGCACAGGGAGCCCAGGCCGGTAGCCTTGTGAGCCTTCACGTTGAGCTTGGTGCCGCTGACCTTGGCAGCGTTGGTATGGCAGTAGTTACACTCCTGGTTGATGGAGCCGACCAGGGCGGGGAGCAGACGCTTCTGGTCGCCCAGCACGCCGCTGATGTGTGCTGCGGTGTTGTCGTGGCAGGCGGAGCAGGCCTGGGCGATGCCGGCCTTGCCGTGGCCCGTGGTAGCCGCGCTGGTCTTGTCAGGAGCGGTGATGCCGCCGATGACGGAGAGCGCGCCGCCAGCGGTGCTGTGGCAGCTTTCACAGGTGACACGACCGGTGGTCCAGTTGGTGCTCTGCTGGTGGCAGGTGGAGCAGGTGCCGATCTTGTTGCTGCCGGCAGCCAGGTTCAGCGTGCCGTCGGCGTGGGTTGCCGCGGTGTTCGAGGTGTGGCAGTTCGAGCACGAGGTGGTCAGGGTCGAGTTGAAGCCCGGGCCGTAGGTTGCGGTAAAGTGCGCGCTGTGCGCGTTGCTGCCGATCAGGCCGCCGGTGGTGTTGGAAAGCGCGGTGTGGCAGGTACCGCAGGCGCCGGATGCCGGGACGTTCCACTGCGGGGTTGCCGAGAGGTGGCAGGAGGTGGCGCAGGTCTTGGTGGTGGTGCCGCTCCAGGTGGTCACGTTGGCGCCGGCAACCTCGACGGTGGCGTCGCCGTGGAGAGCCTTGTTGACGAAGAAGGTGTTGCCGCTGACAGTCGCTGCGTGGCAGGTGTCGCAGGTATACCCTTTGGTGCTCACGTGGGTCGCGTGGGCGTTGGTCACGAGGCTGGAGGCGTTGCCGTGGCAGCCGTTGCAGCCAAGGGAGGCACCCCATTTCACGTCGGCCACGTTGGCCACGATGCCGTTGCCGCTGTGGCAGGATACTGCCGAGCAGGCCCCTGCGACCACGGTGAAGCCCTTGCCGTTGCCGGCTTTGAGGTCGCGAACGTTGTTGGTGTGGAAGGTGCCCGGCTTGATGGTGGTGCCGTCCACGGTGGTGTCGGCGTGGCAGCTGACGCAGTCCGCAGCCGAAGCGACGTGGTTGAGGTGGCTGTTGGCGCGCAGCTGGGTGGCACCGGCGTTGGCGTAGTTCGGCTCGCCCGCTTTGGAGGTGAACGCCGGGGAAGCGTCGGCGCCGTGGCACGACTTACAAGTCAGCGCGGTGGAACCGGTCCAGGTCACGCTCTTCATGGTGCCTTTGCCGTCGCTGTGGCAGTAGGAGGTGGCGCAGGTGCCCGATACCGGGGTGCCCACCTTGGAGCCTGCCACGTCTTTGGTGGTGTTGACGTGGTTGGTGAAGTTGGAGATGGTGCTGTCGTTGGAAACGGTCGAGCTGTGGCACTCAACGCAGCCGTAGTTGGTGCCGAGGAAGGCGGCGTTGTTCACGTGCTTGGCGTGGTTGCCCGACAGGGTGTTGCTGGTCGCGTCGCCGTGGCAGCCGGCGCAGGTAAGGCTCCCACCCCAGGTCGGCGGGGTGTAGGTGCCGCGGCCGTTGCTGTGGCAGTAGACGTTGGAGCACTGGTTCGACGCGAAGCTGCCGCCGGTGGCGAACTTCACTTCGATGGAGCGGTGGCCGGCCGAGGTGGCGTGGCTGAACGGCTTGGCCTGTACCGAGTGGTCGGTGTGGCACTTCACGCAGGAGCCGACGCCGGTGCCGTAGTAGTTGGCGTGCTTGCTGCCGGCGGTCGGGTGGTTGCCGGTGGACGGAGCGACGTCGTGGCAGGCGGAGCAGCCGCCCGGCACGGTAAGCGCCGCGCTACCCCAGGCCGGGGTCGCACGCAGGGTGCCCTTGCCGTTACTGTGGCAGGCCACGGTGGAGCAGGAACCCATCGGGGTCGGCGGAACCGAGGTCTGGTTCACGAAGCCGGCCGCGATCTTCCTGGAGTAGCCGATGGCGTCGGAGAGCTCGATGGTCTTGTTGCGGTGAGCCATCGGGTAAGTGCTGACCTGAGTGCCGTGGCAGGTAACGCAGGAGTTGACCGCCGAGGTGGCGTGCCCTGCGTGGTTGCCCGGCACTGCGCCGGTGTTGGGATCTTTCTTGCTCGTTGCCGAGTCCATGGGCGGCATCGTGTGGCAGAAAGAACAGTCATAGTTGTACTGCGAGGCGGCTTGCGCCTTTCCCGCGGTCACCTGTACCAGTGTCAGCACCAGCAATGCCAACACAAACAGACATCGACCTCCATACTTGGGTACCATCTAATCTCCTCCTCTTCTGGTGTCCGACAAGAATGCCGAACTTTATTCAAGCTGAATCGGTGATCGATCCAGTTACTTGAGTTCTTTAAGTGACTGCTAGCGCTCGGTGCTCCACCTGGCCGACGGGCTCATGTGGCAGGCGATGTTGAAGCAGTTGCCGGTCTGGTTCGCGCCCGGCACGCTGGTCAGCTTGGCACCGGTGTAGATGGTGAAGCTGTTGGCGAAGCGCAGGCTGTTGTCCACCTGCACGGTCACGTTCTCGATGTGGTCCTTCACCGGCGTAACCATCTTGTGGTACGGGGTGAGCCCGACGGCGCCGCCGTTGTGGCAGGTGGTGCAGTTCGCCCATCCCTCCTCAACCTTCGCGAACGGCGAGATGTGCGCCGCTACCAGGTGAGCGCCGCCGCCGCCCGAGTAGTCCTCGAAGCGCGCGTTGGCCCAGTTGGCGTAGCTGCCGAAGGTGGTCGCCGTGTTCTTCGGCGCGGGCGGATAGCCGTGGCAGGAGTCGCAACTGCCGCCGATCGGCTTGAAGGCGCCGCCGGCACTGGTATGGGTGTGGCAGTCGAGGCAGCCCGAGGTGAAGTGGCTCGACTCCGGAACGCCGGCGCGATAGTAGTTGGTCTTGGTATGGCAGACCTGGCACAGGCCGCGGTTGGTGGTCGTCTCCACCAGCGTGGTGGCCCGGTCGGTGTACGAGATGTTGAAGCCCCGGATCTCGCTCCTGATCATGGAGAGGTTTCCGGTGCCGTGCGTGTCGTGGCACTCGCGGCAGGCGATGTCCACATTGTCCTTGGTGACATGCGTGCCGAGGTTCAGGATGCGGGCCGGGACCACAGCGGCGTTGTTGTGGCACGAGGCGCACAGCGTGTTGTCGTTGTTCATCAAGAGGCGCTTGCTGTCGCCCAGCGTGCCGGTGATGTGGGTCGCGTTCTGGTCGTGGCACACCGTACACTGGTTGCTCACCGCGAAGCGGCCGTGCCCCTTGGTGGCAAAGTAACCCTTGTAGGGGGCCTGGGTGCCGTTGGGAAGCACCGCAGCGTCCTGCGCGTGGCAGACCGTGCATTCGATGCGGGTGGTCGTCTTCCAATCCACCAGCTGGCCTGCGTGGCACCCCAGGCACAGGGAGCCGTTGCCGCTTTTCAGGTCCGGAGAACCGTTCATGTGGGTGGCGGTGGTCCCGATGTGGCAGGCCTGGCAGGCGGTGTACTCGCTACCAAGGTAGTTGCCCGGGCCGTAGACCGCGCTGATGTGGGTCGCGTGCTGGTTGGTCGCCATCGGGCTCGGGGTCGAGGCGGAGCCGCCATGGCAGGTGATGCACAGGTTGCGCGCCTTGTAGGCGACGACGGAATCGGCCACCGCCTGGCTGATGGCGCCCGCGTCGCGCAGCGTCGGCACCGCCAGCGTGGTCACCGAGTCGTC
>NZ_JAEMHK010000001.1 GCF_016458235.1 Geomonas propionica
GAAGAGTTCGAACAGCAGGAGTTTAAGATGGCAGCATAAGGGTTTTTAACGTGTCCTCTATTGCGAAGACAGGTCACTCCTCAACCCAAAAGCAAATCCCCCTAAATCCCCCTTCGCAAAGGGGGACTTTCAACGTCACCGCTGACTGACCACGAAAAAAGGGGCCGTCAAAATCCCGGCCCCTTCCCTGTTTTTTTGTCGTTGCAGTGCGGCGGACTGCGCCGCCAACCACGTACCTCCGCCTACATCACGAACTTCAGCATCGCCTGCGGCGCGAACTCGTTCACGCCCTTGACGCCGAATTTGTTGTGCCAGTAGATCACCTCGGTACCGACGAAGACGCTGCCCGGAGCATCCCAGAACTTGCCCAAGTCGAGCAGCAGGCGGGGCTGCGCGTCGATGTTGAAGGCGAGGTTCCCCTCGCTGCCGGCGATATCGGTGAAGCCTTCGAAGATCATGTTGGCTTTGCCGACGGCGAAAGGGAGCTGCCAGCAGGGGGTCACCTGGTAGGTACTGCCGGCCTGCTTCGGATCGTTACGCACGTAGACGTTGACGTCGGCGAAGTTGAATTTGGGCAGGTTGAGGCTGAAGCCGACGCCGTAGAGGTAGTTGCGGAAGCCCTGCCCGACCTCGACGGTGCCCGCCAGGAGCACGTCCTTCACGAAGGGAGCGGAGAAGTCGCGGCCGGTGATCTTGCCCAGGGAAAGCCTCGGAGAAAGCTCGCCGTAGATGCCGGTTTTGTCCTTGTCGGCGTCGGTGACGTCGAAGAACAGGAAGTTGTCGCCGTACTTCCAGGCGTTGGCATGCTCGACGGTGATGGTCGACTGGGTTCCCTTGGTGCCGGTGAACGGGTTCTTGAATTGCCCGCCCCACAGGGTCTGGATGTTGGTCTCGTTCCAGAGGGTCATGCCGGCCTGCGCCTCCTGGGCGGCAAACGGGGCCAGCAGCAGGGCGGCGAGGGCCAGGGCTTTGAAACCGGTGGACAGGGCGCTACGGATCGATCTCTTCTTCAAGGTGCTCTCCTTTTGTGGTACATGCTGACTACTTCGCGTAGCTGAAAAACGCACTTCAGGGGATTGTCGACGGCGCAAGCATACGGGCGCAGCACTGCGGAGACGGGCAGTGGTGGGCCGTAACCGTTATGGGTCGACAGGCACTCTTTTCGGGGAAAGTCGCAGGCTGGGGGTGGTTGCTCTGCTAATGGGGGATAAAGCGCAGGAGACGAACCGCTGCGCCCGTGACGGGCGCGACTCACCTTGTCAAACGTTTCCGCTTCAAAAGCGGCGTAAAACTACCACGTTTTTCGGCGCAGTTCACCTTTTTTTGATCTAATTAAACAACATAAAAAATTGGTCAGACCAGGTCTCTCCATCTCATCAGCGTTTCCATCAGCTTGTTGGAGACCTGGTTGAAGTGCCCTTCGTGATCCATGAGCTTTTCGGCCTCCTGGGTTTCACCCTGGGCGGCCAGACCGGCCACGCGGCAGGCGACCTCGTGGAACTCGCCGTGCAGCTGTTTGACCTGCTTGTAAAAGTAGGACGAACGATGGCGGGAGGAAACGGCGGTGCCGTAAAACCACTTGCCGAATTGGCAATCGGTCTCGGTGCAGGGGCCGTGGTGGTCTTCCAGTTCCCCCTTGCGCACCATCTCGTTCAGTTTCACCTTGTAGATGGCATGTTCAGTTATAGCGTTGTTGATCTCTTGCTTTTCCATGCGCACACCCTTTCTGAAAATATGGTATGACATCCGGTTGCTTTGGCTGATAGAGCGCTTTCCTCTGCTCCACGTCAATGCAATCAGCAACAACTGTTCCAATTTGCAGCAAGTAAAGCCACCGCTGGAACCCGAACTCAACGCAAGTACTTTTCCTGCTGAAATCATTAGCAAAAATGCAACTGAAGCGTCAGCACGCCGTTTATACAATTAACACAGTTTTAACAATCAGATCTCAGCAGGCGTAACAGCTGCGCTAATTGCCCCACCTCCTCCGGTGTCATGCCCCCTTGCCCCGTCCACATTCATCTTGCAAAGCGCCCTCTGCTATGGCAATTTTGCCCCACTTCGAGGAGGCTGACCCCATGAACAGGAACACACCCAGGCTCTTTGCCGCCGGAGACGTCAACGCCTTCTTCGGGCTCATGCTGGACAACATGTCCGGTCTCGTCATCATGGCCGGCATCTTGACCGGCGTCTTCGGCATGCCGCGCGACCTGGTCCTGTCCCGGATGCTTCCCGGCAGCGCGGTTGGCGTCCTCCTGGGCGACCTGCTCTACTCCTGGCTCGCCTGGCGCCTGGCCCGCCGCACCGGGCGCAGCGACGTCACCGCCATGCCCCTGGGGCTCGACACCCCCTCCACCTTCGGTATGGCCTTCGGTGTCATCGGCCCCTGTTTCCTGGCCACCAAGGACGCCCACCTCACCTGGCAGGTCGGCATGGCGACCATCGTCCTCATGGGGGTGTTCAAGGTAGCGGCCTCCTTCTGCGGCCCCGCCCTGAGAAGGAACATCCCGCGCGCCGGGCTATTGGGGAGCATCGCGGCGGTGGCGCTCCTGCTCATCGCCTACCTCCCCTTTTTGAAGCTCTTCGCCTCGCCGGTGGTCGGTTTCCTTTCGCTCGGCATCGTCTTCATCTCGCTACTGGCGCGTTACCGGCTCCCGCTGCGCCTGCCCGGAGCCCTGGCCGGCATCCTGATCGGCACGGTCGCCTATTACCTCCTGGGCGCAGCGGGACTCCTTCCCGGCGGCGCGCCTGCTCCTCTTGCCGCGCCGCAACTCGCCGTCTACCTGCCGCTCCCGACCCTTGAATTCCTCGCGGGGATCCCGCGGGCGCTCGGCTACCTGCCGCTGGCGATCCCGTTCGCCCTGGCCACCGTGGTCGGCGGGGTCGACGTGACCGAGAGCGCCGCGGTCGCCGGGGACGACTACAACACCCGTGACATCCTCCTTGTGGAGGGGGTGGCGACGCTGGTCGCCGGGATGTGCGGCGGCGTCATGCAGTCCTGCCCCTATATCGGCCATCCCGCCTACAAGGACATGGGGGGACGGGCCGGGTACACGGTCGCCACCGCCCTATTCATCGGCTTAGCCGCCGTCACCGGCTACCTCTCCTTCCTGGTCGGGCTGCTGCCGGAAGCGGCGGTCGCGCCGATCCTCATCTTTATAGGCATCGAGATCACCGCCCAGGCCTTCGAGGCCACCCCGCAGCGGCATTACCGCGCCGTCGCCATTTCCTTCATCCCGGTCATCGCCTGCCTCACCACCATCGAGTTCGGGCAGATGCTCGGGGGGCTGGGCAAGAGCGCCGCCGATCTCAGCGGTGACCTCCTGGCCACCTGGCAGGCCACCACCATCCTCGGCAACGGCTTCATCGTCACCTCGCTCATCTGGGGCGCCGCTTTCGCCAACGTCCTGGACCACCGTCCGGGCAAGGCCGCGGGGTACCTTCTCCTTGGTTCGGTCCTGTCGCTGTGCGGCGTCATCCACTCCCCGCTTGCCTCGGGCGCCATGTTCTCCCCACTGGCCCCGCCCCTGCCTATCGTGTGGCACCTCGCCGCAGGATATGCCGCCATGGCGCTCTCCTTCTGGCTCCTCTCTGTTATCGGCCCCGCCTCCGCCGCGCCGGAGTGACCCGCCGCGTGGGGACTGGCTCCGCAGGTGCCTGTCCCCTTTTCCTCCGCACCATCGACAAGGCCGTTCCGACAGGGGCGGCCTTTTTTCGTCGCCGCTGCCCACGTATACGATCCTGGCAAAAGGACCAGCGTGTGCTAGCATTGGTTGTCGTCCGCTTGTCGGAGCGTGCCCACTGTCACAAACTTCAGCTGTTGCTGTCGCAGGAGAATCTGATGCTTACCATGCAGGAGATAAAGAACCACTATTACTTCACCGACACCGATGCGGAACTGCTCAAAGAGCTTTATCCCCTCGCCCAAAGCAAAAGCGACGCGATGGTCGAAGACTTCTACACCTACCTGTTGAAGATTCCGGAAACCGCGGCTTTTCTGCGCGAACCCAAGGACCTGGCCCGGCTCAAGAAGACCCATGCCGAGTGGTTCCTCTCCCTGTTCTGCGGGCACTACGACAACGAGTACATGCTCACGCTGCAGTCCATCGGCCAGGCCCACGTGCGCATCAAGGTGAGCGCCCACTACGTCAACGCCGCCATGAACGTGGTGCGGCGCTTCCTGATCGAGATGCTGCAGGCCAACTTCCCGGACATCGCCGTGCGGCGCAAGTACCGTATCGCCGTAGAGAAGATCCTCGACATCAACCTGGACATCATGAGCACGTCGTACCAGGAGGAGGAACTGCGCCGCGTCTTCGTCTCGCACCGGCTGGAGTCCCACCTGATCCACGCCGCCGAGCGCTTCACCTACGGCCTCAACCTGATTCTGGTCATCGCCCTGGCCGGCGTCTCGCTCTCCGTGGTGAGCCTCTTTTTCTGGGACCTGGTCCACATCTTCCGCGGCGACTTCGAGAAAGGGATACTCTCCGCGCTCGGCTCGCTCCTGATCCTCTGGATGATGATCGAGCTCATGGACAACGAGATCAAGACGCTCAAGGGGGGCAAGTTCAACATCCTCATCTTCATCGGCGTGATCATCGTCGCCCTGATCCGCGAGATCCTCATCTCGACCCTGCGCCACGACGCCCTGGAAACCCAGGCCTTCCTGGCCGGCACGCTCCTCATACTGGGCATCGTCTACTACCTGGTAGCCAAAAGCCAGCACAACGGCGCCCACTCCTGACCAGAGGCGCCTCCGCCGAGTCGCACAAGCCAAAAGCCAAAAGCCAAATAGTAAAGGGCGTCCCGCAAACAGGGCGCCCTTTACTATTCGTTTCAGCCGGTCATCCAGGTTTAAACCGGTCACCGTGAGCCCGTGTCGCGCCCCCACCAACCATCTGTGTTGCCAGTTCATCCCGCCTTCGCGAAGGTTCGTTTAAAAATATGGAAGAGGGTGGAGTGTCAACCATTACCGGCACACGTGGCGAAGCGTCCCCCCCTTTGCGAAGGGGGACAGGGGAGATTTGCCTTGCCCACCCCTCCCTCCACGCAATCAGGTAAATAAAATCACCTTCCTGCCGATACAAGTACCAGCCAACCGGCAGCAAGTGGAGTCTTCGATGCACATCTACCGTCTCATCGAGTTACGTGAAATCTTCCCCCCGGCGCTCACCCCGCTGTTCTACGGCCGTTACCTTGCAGAGGTGCGCGAGGACGGGACTCTTTTCTGCGACAACCACCAGTACGCCATCGACAGCGCCACCCCGCCCAGCCCCGGCACCAAGGTCATGATCTGGTGCAGCAGGGATTACTTCTGCTGCCCCACCCAGGAGTTCAAGCCGAGCTAATCCCCCGCCGCAGGATGCTCCCGCCCCGTTCGACCGTTGCCAGGTTCCCGGTTAACCATGCTGATGCACTTTGCTGTGTCCCGCGCCGAGCACCGCGAGAAAGCCGAGCGTGCCGCACAGGGCCATGGTGCCGGTCATCGGGAGGGCGGTGCCGTTGTGGAAGGCCCCGACCAGCGCGCCCCCCGACGCTCCCAGTAGGTACTGGATGGTGCCGAGCAGCGCCGAGGCGCTTCCGGCCGCCTTGTCGAAGGGGGCCAGGGCCAGGGCGGTGATGTTGGGGTAGAGCAGTCCGGTCATGCAGAGGCAGACGAAGATGAAGAGCATCTGCAGCGGGAAGCCGCCCAGGCCGGTCGCGGTCGCCGCGATGAGCAGGACCCCGGCCACGCCGGCCACGAGAAAGGCGCTCCTGGCGATGACCGCGGGCGTGTGGCGGCGCAGCAGGCGTCGGTTCAACTGCGATGCACCGATCAAGCCGCAGGCGTTGACGCCGAAGAAAACCCCGAAGAACTGCGGCGAGAGGCCGTGCAGCTCGATGAAGACGAAGGGCGCACCGGAGATGTAGGAGAAGTTCACGCCCGCCACGCACCCCAGCGCCAAGGCGTAGCGCAGGTAGTGACGGTTCTTCAGCAGATGCCAGTAAACCCGGCCCATGTCCGAGGCGCTGCGCCGGATGCGCCGCTCCACCGGGAGCGACTCGGGAAGCGCGAGCGCCGCGGCCAGCAGCGAGGCGAGGCCGAAGACGCCGAGAAAGGCGAAGATCCCCCTCCAGCCGGTGAGGAGCAGCAGTTGCCCCCCCGCCAGCGGCGCGAGGATCGGCGCCAGCCCCATGACCAGCATGAGCAGCGAGAACATCCGAGCCGCCTCCGCGGTATCGTAGAGGTCCCGCACCACCGCGCGGGAGATGACCATGCCCGCTCCCCCGCCCAGCGCCATCACCACCCGCCACAACAACAGCCCGCCCCCGGTGTGCACCATGGCGCAGCCGATGGTCGAGGCCACATACAGGGACAGCCCGACCAGCAGCGGCCGGCGCCTGCCCCAGCGGTCCGCCAGCGGGCCGTAGAAGAGCTGCCCCGCCGCCGATCCGAACAGGAACGCGGAGACGGAGAGCTGCACCGTACCGAGCGGCACCTTGAGGTCCCGCGCCATCTGCGGGAAGGCCGGCAGGTACATGTCGATGGACATGGCGCTGAAGGCGGTAAGAGCGCCCAGGATGAGGACGAAGACGGTCAACTGGCGCCGGCTCATTTCGGTGGGGTGGATCATTGGTGCGGCCTTGGCGAAACCCATCATTGAAACCTCGCTGGCCAAATGGTTGCTTGATACAACTATCTGGACAAAAAAACTACTTCAAGTTGCTACAGGCGCGACGCAGAACGTCGCGGCAAATCTCCAGCTGCGCCGGGTCGATCCCCTGCTGCGCCTCTTCCAGGATGGCGCGCGCCAGGGCCGTGGCCCGGTCCATCAACTCCTTGCCGCGGTCGGTCAGGTACAAGAGCCGTTCACGGGCGTCGCCCGGGCTCGGCAGCCTGACGATCAGCCCGCGCTCCTCGAGACCGGCGGCGAGCCGCGCCATGGTGGTCTTGTCCTTGGCCGTCTTCTCCGCCAGCATTCCCTGGGGCAGCCCGTTGCTGTCCCAAAGCTGCACCAGCAGCGAGTACTGCTCCGACGTGATCGGCATCTCGTTTTGCTGCAGCACTGCGTTGAAGCGCCTGAGCACGATCCTCGAGAAACGGGAGGCCAGGTGTCCCAGCGACTTGTCCAACTTGTATTCGGTCATTACGTCCATATGGTTGCACCATACAACTTTGTTTGTCGGCGCGTCAAGACGGTATTCTGCTTCCGGGGACAAAAGGTCGCGCGTGACAGGTGCGATACCACCCCCTAACCCCCTCCCCTTGCGGGAGGGGGTTAGGGGGTGGGGGAAGGTGCCATCACCGCCATGGATGATCTGAACATGTGGCTAATGGCTTGCTGCCACCACAAGGCCCAAGCGCAAAAAAGCCGGCCGCGAGAGGTGTCGCGGCCGGCCCTGTTTTTCTCCACTGCGGGAATCGCAGCTCTTAGTAGTCGGTGAACAAAAGGAGGTTGGGGGATTTCTTGCCGGCGTTGCCCACCGCGCCCGTGGTCGCGTTCCCGGTCAGGGCGGCGGCGACGCCGGCGGGGGTGGCGGTCGGGTTCAACTGCAGGTACTGTGCGGCGACGCCGGTCACGTTGGGGGTGGCCATCGAGGTGCCGCTCAGGGTGGCGGTCGCCGTGTCGCTGCTGTACCAGGAGGAGGTGACGTTGGAGCCGGGCGCGAAGATATCGAGGCAGGCGCCGTAGTTGGAGTAGGAGGCGCGGGCGTCATTCGAGGTGGTGGCGCCCACGGTCAGGGCGGCCGGGACCCGGGCCGGCGAATACCGGCAGGCGTCCTGCTTGCTGTTGCCCGCGGCGATGGCGTAGGTCACGCCGCTGCTGATCGAGTTGGCCACCGCGTTGTCGAGCGCGGTGGAGGCGCCCCCGCCGAGGCTCATGTTGGCCACCGCAGGGAGCTTCTTGTTCCGGGTGACCCAGTCCACGCCGGAAACGACGCCGGAGGTGGTACCCGAACCGGAGCAGTCCAGGACCCGCACGCCGACCAGAGTGACGTCCTTGGCCACGCCGTAGTGGAAGCCGCCGATGGTGCCGGAGACGTGGGTGCCGTGCCCGTTGCAGTCCTGGCCGTTACCTCCGAGGGCGTCGTAGCCGATGGAGGCGCGGGCGCCGAACTCGGTGTGGGAGGTGCGAATGCCGGTGTCGATGACGTAGGCGGTTACGCCGACGCCGGTGCTGGTGTAGCCGAAATAGCCGTCGAGGGGAAGGGCGCGCTGGTCGATGCGGTCCAGGTTCCAGGTGGAGGCGGGCTCAGAAATCTCGATGCCGAGGGTTACCACCTGGTCCTGCTCGATGTACTCGACGTTGGGGTTGTGGCGCAACCCCTGCAGCGCCTGGTCGGGGAGCGTCGCCGCAAACCCCTGCAGCGCGTCGGTGTAGACGTAGTGTACCTTCCCTCCCAGTCGCCCCGCCGCCTGCGCCGCCGCGCTCACCTCGTGTCCGGCGCTGCCGGGGCTGAAGACGACGATGTAGCGCCCGGGGATGGCCCGCTCGGCGCCCACGCCGTAAATGGGGGCCGCTACTTCGGGAGCGGCTGCCGCTACCTGCGCTAGAGAAACGATGCCAAGGAGTGCTAATCCGAATAGTGTCTTGGTCATGAGAGCTGCCTCCTGTAAAACCGTCATTGCTGCTGTGCCCGCAGGCGCCATCAGATTAGCTAAATATAGGACTCGGTAAGGCTTTTCTCAATACTCCTTTTTCACCGTTTCGGCACGGTTCCCCCCTTACCCGTCCAGCATCTCGCGCACCTTGCGCAAAAGCTGCACCGGCTGTACCGGCTTCATGATCAGCTGGATCCCCTGGTCGAAGATGCCGCGCCGTTCCATGAAGTCGGACGTGTATCCGCTGGAATACAGGATTTTGGTCCCCTGCTTCAGCTGCACGATCTCCACCCCCGCCTCCATCCCGTTTTTCCTGGGCATGATCAGGTCCATCACCACCAGCGCGATGCGGTCCTGGTGCGCGGCGAAGAGGTCCACCGCCTGCTGGCCGTCGGCGGCCTCGATGACGGTGTAGCCGAACCTGGTGAGGATGGTCACCAGCAGCCTGCGCACCTCCACGTCGTCCTCGGCCAAGAGCAGTGTCTCGGTACCGCCGCGCGGCGCCGGGAGCTCCACCTGTCCCGCCCCCTCCGTGTCGCCGACCTTTGCCAGCGGCAGGTACACCCTGAAGGTCGTCCCCAGGCCGGGCTCGCTGTAGACGTTGATGAAACCTCCGTGCTGCTTGACGATGCCATAGACGATGGCCATCCCCAGGCCGGTCCCCTTGCCCACCTCCTTGGTGGTGAAGAAAGGTTCGAAGATCCGGCCCCTGGTCTCCTCGTCCATGCCGCTGCCGGTATCGGACATGACGACGCAGGCGTAGCTCCCCGGCTCGGTGTGTCCGAACTCCGTCTCGGTCGCCGTCTCGACCTTCACCACCTCCATGCCCACGGTGAGCGTCCCCCCTTTGGGCATGGCGTCGCGCGCGTTGGTGGCGAGGTTGATCAGCACCTGCTCGATGTGCCCGCTATCCGCTATCACCGGCAGATCCGGCCTCAGGCAGTGCACCACCTTCAGGGTGATGTCCTCCCCGATGATGCGCACCAGGAACTTCTGCACGTGCTGCACGATGTCGCACAGGTTGACCCGCCTGGGCTCCATGACCTGCTTGCGGCTGAAGGCCAAAAGCCCCTTGGTGAGCTGCGCCGCCCGTTCGGCCGAGACCAGGATCTGGTCCACCTCCCCCTTTTGCGGTTCGTCCAGCTTGGGATCTGCGGCAAGCAGCGAGCAGTAACCCATGATCACCTGCAGCACGTTGTTGAAATCGTGCGCCACGCCTCCGGCCAAAAGCCCCACCGCCTCCATCTTCTGGGCCTGACGGAGCTGCTCTTCCAGCCGGCGCTCCGCGGTGATGTCGCGCACCGTGGTGATGACGCCGATGATATCCCCCCGCACGTCCTTGAGCGGCGCGCGGGTGTCGGTCACCCACCCCGAGCGCCCGGTCTGCTCCACGGAGAACGCGAAATCGACGGGAGTCGACTCCTCCCCCTCCAGCGACCTGGCGAGCAGCGCCACCACGCCGCTCTCCTTGAGCGCCGGAATGACCTCCTGTGGCCGCCGTCCCAGCATGTCGCCGGTGCCCAGGCCGGTGAGCTGCTCCATGTACGGGTTCCAGACCTGGCAGCGCAAATCCCGGTCGTAGACGATGATCCCTTCCTGCGCCCCCGCGATGATCTGCTGGTTGTACTGGCTGGCCTCGAGCAGGGCCTGGTCCGCCCTCAGCTTGGAGCAGGAGATGGCGATGTAATCGACCAGGTCCTCGTACAGGGCCACCTTCTCAGCGGACATGAGCCCCGGCGCCGGATCGCTGAACTGGAACAGGCCGATCATCTCGCCGTGGGACCGCAGCGGGATCAGGGCCAGCGACTGGAACGACTCGACGCGGCAGCGCGTTCCGGCTCCCCCCTGCGCGGCGCGGATCCCCGTCGAGGTCCAGTAGCTCCCTTGCTCCCTCCCCTCTCCGACCGCACTTCCGGCAAGGACCTCTGCGCACAGGCAGCGCAAGAGAGCCCCCTGCTCCGCAGCGGGCGGCGCCAGCCCCTGCCTGGCCCGATCACACAGGCCGTCCCCGGCGCCGGGCTGCTCCTCGGCAAGGCCGATATGCTGGTAGTAGGGAAAACCATCTCCCGAGCGCAGGCGGATACCGATGCCGCGGCATCCGGTGAGGTCCCTGAAAAACCGCGTCGTGCGTGACATCAGTTCGTCGAGGTTGACGGCCTCGTTGCAGATGCGCAGCAGTTCGACGGTGGCGTTGCGGCGCATCTCCTCGCGTTTGCGCACCGTGATGTTTTCGAACAGGGCCACGAAGAAGCCGTGCTCCACGCTGTACAGCGATACCGCCCACCACTGTTCCAGCGGAGCCATGAAGCTCTCCAGGTGCTCCGGGAGTCCCGTGTCAGCCACCCGGCCGCAGGCGGCGAGGAAGTCGGCATTGGCCTCGCCCGCCCCGAAGATCACCTGCGAAGCCCGCCTGCCGACCAGGTCCACGACTCCGGTCAGCTGCTGCAGGGCACGGTTCACGTTCAGGAAGACGAAATCCTCCACTGTTCCCGAGGTGTCCCGGACCAGGCGGCAGGAGGCGAACCCCTCCAGCATGTTCTGGAACAGCTGCTGGTAGTCCTGCTTGCTTTTTTGCAGGGCCCGCTCCGCTTGTTTCTGTACCGTTACGTCGCTCAGCATCACCAGCAGGCAGGAGGTACCCTCCAGGACCACCACGTCGGCGGCATAAAGAACATCGATCACCTCACCCGACTTGCGCTTCAGCTGCAGCTCCTGGCTGAAGCCGATCCCCCGCCGGATGGCCGCGACGACCTCGTCGCGGGTCCCCTCGTCAAGGTAGACGCCGAGCTGCAGCGCGGTCCGGCCGAGCACCTCCTCCCGCTGAAAACCGAGCAGGCGCAGCCAGGCCGGGTTCACGTCCATGAGCTGCCCGTCGTCGACGGCAGCGATGCCGATGGCCACCGGCGCGTGGTCGAAGATGGCTCGGAAGCGGTTTTCGCTGTCTCTGAGTGCCGCCTCGGCCCGTTTGAGCTGGGTGATGTCCACCAGCGTCGAGAGGATGACCTGCTCGCCCCCCACCGACAGGAGTTGCGAGGAAAGTTGGGCCACGAAGCGTTCGCCGTTCTTGCGGTTGAACTCCTGCTCCCACCCCCGCAGGGTCCCGGTATCGCGCAACTGCGCCACGAAGCGCTGCGCCGCTTCCGGTGTCGGCCAGATGTGGCGCCCCGACCTGCCGATCGCCTCTTCCCTGCTGTACCCGGTCAGGGCCTCCCAGGTCTCGTTCACCTCCAGGAAGACGCCGTCCTCGAAACGGGTCAGGGCGATGGCGGCCGGGTTTCCGGCAAAGGCGCGCGAGAATTTCTCCTCGGACTTCAGCAGGCCCTCTTCCGCCTGGCGCCGCGCGGATACGTCCTGGAGCACCGCGAGGATCGACTTGGTCCCGCCACCGGCGCTCGGCAGGAGGTTGAGCGTGGTCTGGCAATAGATCGACGCGCCGTCCCGCCGCAGCAGGCCGAGTTCCGTCTGCACCGCGTTGCGCCCGTTCCCGCCCAGGCTCCCGATACTCTCCCGGCAGACCTCCCGGTCCTCCGGATCGGTCACGGCGGCCAGGTCCATGTCCAGCAGTTCGGCCTCCGCATAGCCGGTCATACGGCAGAACGCCGGGTTCACCTTGAGGAATCTGCCGCTGACGGGGTCGAGCCGTGCCTCCCCGACGCTCGACTCCATGAACATGATGCGGAACTCTTCTTCCGTTTCCTCGAGTCGTTCCTGGGCCATCCGCCGCTCCATCTCCAGCAGCTCAATGCGCGCCTCGGCTAGTTCCGCCTCCGAACTGCTCGCCTCGGCGCGGGCGTCCGTCTCTCCATCCAGGGCCCTCTGCAGGCGCTTTTGGGAAAAGCCGAACAGTATTCCCATGATCACGAAGATGAGGACCGAGGCGAGGTGGCTCCACTGGTACAACAGGAGCGAGAACGGCGGCGGGATGAAGACATAGATGATGAGCAGCGCGGAGATGGCGGTGGCGGCGACTGCGGCACGTTTGCCCCCCAGCCGGGAGCTGAGATAGACGGCGGGATAGAAGAGCAGGTAGGCGAACGGTTGCAGGTAATCCCAAAGCAGCAACTGGAGCGCACAAGCCAGGAACGGGAGTAGAAGTGCCAGTACGACCTTTACGTTCTTTGTCGGCACTTCGTCCAAGCTTTCCTCCTTCAGTACACACCCAGGAGCTGATCATGGACCGGAGTGACTGACAATACGCAGGTTTTCTACTCTATCAAGCAGAACGCAGATGGGAGTTTTGGCAGGCGTTACAGCAATCTGGAGTACCCGCGGTAGAGACTAGTCTACCTGGGCGCTTCTCTTTTGCAACATGCTCGTCGTAAAGTACAAGTAATAACGCCGATCCGGTGCCGGCAGGAGAGCTCTCCCCCGTACCACCCGCTCACGCCGACACAACCTCCTTTACGGGAGTGGTAGACATAATGAAAGTTAAACCTGCCAATATATCGTGTCGTGTCAAAGTTTTCGGTGTCAGCGGATCCAGAACCTGTCCGCTTCCTGCCTGATGAAACCTTCCCGCTCAAGCTGTGCCAGGTTGCCCGCCAGCAGTGCTCCCTCCAGGGCGAGCTTTTCCTCCAGCCGCCCCAGGAGCACCCCCGGCTCGGCCAGGATGGCCCTCAGGATCAGGCTGCGCTGCTCGCGGTTGGAGCCACGAAACGGCGACTGGCGCACGTGGTGGGCGCTCTTGCGGCTGGGGTTGGCCCGGTTGCGCTTGAGGGAGCTCCCGTAGTCCATCAGCGCGTAGTACCAGTCGCGCGGGTTGTCCCGGTCCAGGGCGAGTTCGACCAGGGGGAGGATCTGGGCATCGCGCACCGACTCGCTATCCGGGAAGAAGTGGTGGATGAAGACGGAGCGGATGTTGGTTTCGATGAAAGGAGTCGCGACGCCGAAGGCGAAAGCAGCGACGGCGCGGGCGGTGTAGGGGCCGATGCCCGGCAGCGACTCCAGGTGCTCCACTTCGCGCGGCAGCGTGCCTGCGAAACGCTCCACGACGTCCTTGGCGCACAGCTGCAGCGAGACCGCGCGCCGGTTGTAGCCAAGCCCCTGCCATAGCGACAGCACGCGGGACAGCTCCGCCCCGGCCAGCTCCTGCCAGGTCGGGAACACCGCCAGGAACTGAAGGTACTTGTCGCGCACCCGGTCCACCTGGGTCTGCTGCAGCATGATCTCGGACACCAGGATGGCGTAAGGGTCGCGGGTCTCCCGCCAGGGAAGCCGCCGTCCCTGCCTGCGGTAATGGTCGAGGACCGTGTCCCGGAAAAGGTTCACTGCCGCTATGGTTACTGATTCATGCATCTGCCGCCTCCACAACACCGCCGGGATGGCGCCCACTCCCGCCCGGCAGCGATTGTAACTTGCTTTGCCCTCCGCAACCAACTACAAATCGACCGTCTCTATCCTATCCTCTCGGTATACATTCATAAATTATAATCATTGTCACCAGACCACCCCGACGTACTATTTAGAGATGGGTCATCTCTCACAACAAGCAGGAAAAGGAGGCGCTATGAAAAGGCTGGGTGCGGTAGTACTGGTACTGGCTGGTCTGTGCGGCTGTCTTCCTACCCACGACCTCGCGAAAACTCTGCGTTACGCAGACAACACACCGGTCGGAGTCGAGAACATCAAGTTCCTCGATCTGAACCAAATGAAACGAGGAGAGGCCTGTACCTTCAACATCTTCTATGTCATCCCGCTCTTCGGCGACGGCTCCATCTTGACCGCGGCCCGCAAAGGTAGCATCAACAACGTGGAACTGATCGGTCAAACCGGCACTTGGTACTTCCCCTTCAGCACCGACTGTACCGTGGTCTATGGCGACAAGAGCGCCATCATCCAGAGACAGAAGGAACCGGCCAAGTAACAGCTAAAGACTGTCCCACCGGCCCTGCAGCTCTTGCTGCGTCGCAGAGCCGCAAGGATGTCACAAGGGGGGGAGCCCAATCGCGCTCCCCCTTTGCGTTGGTCCCGCTACGTTGCCCGGCAAGATGTTGCCACCAAACGTTGCCCCCGAACCAGCGTTCCCCCCTTTGCGAAGGGGGACAGGGGGGATTTGCATTTACTCTTTGACATCCCCCCGCCCACTACCTTAACCTGTCGCCTCACCTCAACCGCGGCAAGGTCAACACATGCACAGCAGATTTTCACCCGCCCTCACCGGCGCCCTCGCCATGGTCATCTGTGGCTTTTTATGGAGCCTCGCCGGCCTCTTCATCAAGATCCTGGAGTGGAACCCTTTTCTTATCGCCGGCCTCAGGAGCCTGATCGCCTTCCTGTTCCTTTTCGCCCTGGTCGGCACGGTGCGTTTCAAGTGGTCCCGCCCGCTCCTTGGCGCCGCCCTAGCCAACGCCGCCACCATGCTCCTGTTCGTCGCCGCCAACAAGACCACCACCGCGGCCAACGCCATACTGCTGCAGTACCTGGCGCCCGTGTTCACCGCCGTCTTCAGCGTCGTGTTCCTCAAGGAGCACCTGTACCGCGAGCAGGTGCTTGCCCTGATCATGACCATGGTCGGCATGGTGGTGCTGTTTTTGGACCGTCTTTCTCCGGGACAGCTCCTCGGCAACCTCATGGCCCTCACCTCGGCCTTCACCTTTTCTCTGATGTTCATCTTCACCCGGATGCAAAAGGAAGGAGACCCGCTGCAGTCGTTCATGGCCTCCCACGCGGTGGCCGCCCTGGTCGCCCTTGGCGTTGCCGTATTCCTCCCCCTGCCCGTCTTCACCGCCAAGGCGATCGGCAGTATCCTCATCCTCGGCGTAGTGCAGATCGGCCTGGCCGCGTTCTTCTTTTCCTACGGGATAAAACGGATCTCGGCCGTCACCGCCAACCTCCTGGCCGTCATCGAGCCGGTGTTCAACCCGGTCTGGGTCTTCCTGGTACTTGGTGAGGCACCGACGGCCAACACCCTGGTGGGCGGCGCGCTCATCCTCGGCTCCGTCACCCTCGCCAGCCTGATCAGCGCCCGCAGGATTCCTAAATACTCCTTAGCCTCCTCTTAAAATCCTATTGCAGCAAACAAAGCAAAGGTATATATTCCCACACGACTTGTGCGGGTTAACCGGCATCAGTCATAGCACGGCAAGACATACAAGCTGTACCTTTTGTCAGATACCATAGGAGGAGAAGTTATGGCAGATTGCGAGCTTTTGTCCGGATGTATTTTCTTCAATGACCAGATGGCAAACATGCCGTCGACCAGCAACGTGTTCAAGATGATGTACTGCAACGACAACTTCGAGGGATGTGCGCGCTACACCGTACGCAAGGAACTCGGGAAGGATGCCGTCCCTGAGGACCTGTTCCCCAACCAGACCGATCGGGCCAAAGAGATCCTTGGCAAAGGTTGACAACACACGGCTGGAATTGTATAGAATCGTCGTGATCAGGCAGCAATAAGCACCGGTTTAAAGGCCGCGGGATCCGTGGCCTTTTTTAGTGGCACAGCCGGCGTCTGACAAAGGAAGGGAAGATGGTTTCAGCAGAACACGATGCCCTGAAAAGGGGGGCGGCCCGGTTGTCGGTGGCCTCCAACGCGACGCTGGTGGTCGCCAAGCTGGCGGTCGGCATGATCACCGGTTCGGTCTCGGTGCTGTCCGAGGCGGTTCACTCCGGCGTCGACCTCGTCGCCGCGGGGATTGCCTGGTACTCGGTGCGGGAGTCGGGCAAGCCCGCCGACGAGGACCACCACTACGGCCACGGCAAGATCGAGAACGTGGCCGGCACCATCGAGGCCGTCCTCATCTTCGGCGCCGCCTTCTACATCATATGGGAGGCGGTGCAAAAGCTTCGCGCCGGGGTGGCGGAAGTCGAGGGACTCGGTCTGGGTGCGGCGGTCATGGCGGTGTCGGCGGTCGCCAACTACCTCGTTTCCCGGCACCTCTTGAATGTCGCCGCCGCCACCGACTCGGTCGCGCTGGAAGCCGACGCCATGCACCTGCGCACCGACGTCTACACCTCGGCCGGTGTCCTCGGCGGCTTGATCGCCATAAAGTTCACCGGCATCCCGATGCTCGACCCGCTCGTCGCCATCGTGGTCGCGCTCATGATCATCAAGGCCGCCTGGGATCTGACCAGGAGCGCCTTCTTCCACATCCTCGACGTAAAGCTGCCCGAAGAAGAGGAAGCTGTGATCCACGAGGTGCTGGAGAACTACCGCGAGCACCTCATCGAGTACCACAAGCTGCGCACCCGCAAGTCCGGGCATCTGCGCTACGTCGACATGCACCTCGTGGTCCCGCGGCAGATGACCGTCGAGGGCGCGCACGCCCTGAGCCACGAGATCACCGCCGAGATCGAGCACCGGCTCCCCTACAGCCACATACTGGTGCACCTCGAGCCCTGCCCCGGCGGCTGCGACCACTGCACCGTGGACTGCCACAAGCTCCCTGCCAGGCGGTAAGCCGGATAAATGTAAAAAGGAATTGTTATGACGGCGGTGGAGGTCAGGCGGCGCCGACGCCGCGGGTGAAGATTTTCAGGTACTGCTGCACCAGCTCCTCGTCGCGCTCGGGCGAGTGGCTGATCAGGTTCTCGGTCGCCTGGCTGCTCAGGAAGAAATAGTTCACCATCCCCGCCAGCGCCAGGGCCGCGTTGGTGGGATGGACGTCGGCCCGGAAGCGCTGCTGCCGTATCCCCTCCTCTATGGCCTGTGCCATGATCACGATCACCTCATCGATAACCGGCATGACCAGGGTGGCGAAAAACGCCGTCGGGTTGGTCAACTCGCTGGTGTAAAAGCGCAACAGGTACGGGTTGTCACGGTGCCTGCGGAAGGTCCAGCGCAGGTAACTCTCCACCATCTCGACCGGATCGCTCACCCGCTCCCTGATCTCGTGAATCTCCGCGAAGCAGGCGAACTGCCGCTGCAAAACCGCGGAGTAGAGACCTTCTTTGCTGCCGAAGTGGTAGGAGATCATGGAGATGCTGGTCCCCGCCGCCTGGGAAAGCTCCCGAATACTCACGCCGTACAGCCCCCTCTCCGAGAAGAGCTGCGTCGCCACATCCAATAACTTCTTGTTGCACTCCGTCTTTTCCATTACCTACCCCGGCCCAGTGATACGCGCGCGCCAACATTAGCAAAAACGACGTCGAAATACCAATTCTATATTGCAAATAAAACATCGTACTGTTATGTTGTATTCGCCGAACGATCGTTCGATTGTCACATCGAGCGCCCCCATGGCTAACTTAAATTTCCCGCTGTCAGAGTGGGATGACATCATCAAAGGAGGATCCAGATTAATGTCTGAATTGCACAACAGGATCAGAAAGTCCAGCCTTCACTCCCGGATCACCACCGTCGACCAGGTAATTCCCCTCTTTAAAAACGGTATGAACCTCGGCTGGTCCGGCTTCACCCCCGCCGGCTACCCGAAAGCGGTGCCCATTGCCCTCGCCGACCACGTCGAGAAGAACCAGTTGCAGGGGAAATTGAGGTTCAACCTCTTCATCGGCGCCTCCGTCGGCGTGGAGACCGAGGATCGCTGGGCCTCGCTCGACATGATCGACCGCCGCTGGCCCTACCAGACCGGCAAGAACATCCAGGCCGGCATCAACGACGGGCGCATCCGCATGGGTGACAAGCACCTCTCCATGTTCGCCCAGGACCTGGGTTACGGCTTCTACACCAAGGATAACGGCGGCCGTCTCGACCTCGCCATCATCGAGTGCTCCGCCATCACCGAGAACGGCGACCTGGTACTCACTGCCTCCTGCGGCGCCGTCCCGGAAATCGTCCAGATTGCCGACAAGATCATCATCGAGATCAACACCTCGATCCCGAACTTCGAGGGTCTGCACGACATCGTGGAGCCGATCGCGCCCCCTAACCGCCTCCCCTACCTCATCTGCCGCGTCGACGACCGCGCCGGTTCTCCCTACGTCCGGGTCGACAACGACAAGATCGTCGCCATCGTCGAGTCCGACAAGCCCGACAACGGCCGCGCCTTCAGCGAGCAGGACGACACCTCGGAAGCCATCGCGGCCAACATCATCGACTTCTTCTCGACCGAAGTGAAGGCCGGGCGCCTGCCGAAAAACCTCCTGCCGCTGCAGTCCGGCGTCGGCTCAATCGCCAATGCCGTCATCGGCGGCCTGGCCAACGGCCCCTTCACCGGGTTGAAGGTCTGGACCGAGGTGCTGCAGGACACCATGCTCGACTTCTTTGACTCCGGCAAGCTTGACTTCGCCTCCACCGTCTCGCTCTCCTTCTCGGTGGACGGCTTCAAGCGTTTCTACGGCAACTGGGACAAGTACTCGAACAAGGTGATGATGCGTCCGCTCTCCATCGCCAACCACCCCGAGCCGATCCGCCGTCTCGGCTGCATCGCCATGAACACCCCGGTGGAGTTCGACATCTACGCCCACGCCAACTCGACGCTCGTGGGTGGCACCAGGATGATCAACGGCATCGGCGGCTCCGGCGACTTCCTGAGAAACGCCTACCTCTCCATCATGCACACCCCGTCGGCCCGTCCCACCAAGACCGACCCGACCGGCATCACCTGCGTCGTTCCCCACGTGCCGCACGTCGACCACACCGAGCACGACCTCGACGTGCTGGTCACCGAGCAGGGTCTCGCCGACCTGCGCGGGCTCGATCCCAAGAGCCGCGCCAAGCTCATCATCCAGAAATGCGCGCACCCCGACTACAAGCCGCTCCTGGCCGACTACTTCGAGCGTGCCGCGCACGACTGCCTGGGGCGTAAAGCAGGCCATGAGCCCCAGCTTCTGGACCGCGTCTTCAAGATGCAGGTGAACCTGGCCAAGAAGGGCACCATGAAGATCGACAACTGGGACGTCTAGTCCGTTCCACTGCTGCACCGCAGATGCAAAAGCGGCAGCGAAGCCCCGGCTTCCTGCCGCTTTCTTTTTTCATCTCCGGCAAGGTCGTCGGACAGGACAAAGCTGAGAACCTGGACCACCTCACCACGTTACTACGAAGCCCTGAACGTGCCCCAGCGTCCCCCCCTTAGCGAAGGGGGAGCCTGCCCCCCGTAGCCTTGGCGAAGGGGGGACAGGGGGGATTTAGCCTCCCTGTCCCCACCACTCACACAATTAACTTTCCCCAATAATACTGTAAGCTCTACGGATGAAAAAATTCCCCCTGCTCCATGTCGTACTCATCCTCCTCGCCCTCACCGTCGCGCCGGCCGCCGCCTTCACCCTCCCCGAGCGCCTGACCTATGACGTGACCTGGTCCGGCATGAAGGCCGGCTCAGCGCTACTGGAAGCGACCGCCCAGGGGGACGAACTGCGTCTCACCAACACCATCCGCTCCACCGGAATAGTCTCCGCCTTCTTCAAGATCGACGACCGCACCGAATCCGTGACCACCCGCGCCGGCAAACCCAAGTTCTTCCGGGAGAACAAGCGGGAGGGGAGCTACCGGGCCGCGCGCGAGGCGACCTTCAACTTCTCGACCCTCAAGGCCAACAGCATCGACCTGCTGAAGAAGATCGAGCAGACCGACGCCATCACCTCCCGGACCTACGACAACCTCTCCAGCATCTACTTCATACGCGGCAGCGACCTGTCCCCCGGCCGCACCATCCCCTTCGACATCTACGACACCAAGCGCCTCTGGAACACCGAAGTCCGGGTGGTAACGCGGCAGGAAGTGAGGACGCCGTTGGGCAGATTCAAGACCGTGATGGTGACCTCCCGCCTCAAGCACAACGGGGAGGAGGCCAAGGTCGGTAACGCCACCTTCTGGTTTACCGACGACGACCGCAGGATCCCCGTCAAGATAACCACCACCATGAAGGTCGGTGAGGTGACCCTGACCCTGGTCGGGGGGATCTAGCCTGCTCCCACTCGGAAAGCTGTTGCGGTCCGCTTCTTCTTTAAGGTACGATGCTCCCGGTTGCCGGCCTTTGCAGGCGGACTACCGAACCCGAAAGAAGAGACGTACCCGACCTGATGACAGAAACCATCCCCCATCTGATCAAGTTGCTCCTCGACTGGCTCCCGCCGCTGTCCGCCATGCAGGCGGTACTGAAGCTGTTCCTCATTCCCGTGGGAGGCGGCATCCCCGCCGGTGTCCTCCTCGCCAAGGCCCAAGGGCTGGCCTGGCCTGTCACCACGCTCCTCTATCTCGTCTCCGACGTCATCCTCGCTATCGCTTTCGAACCCTTGCTGCGCCTGATCGCCTTCGTCTGCGGCAAGATCACGTTCCTGCGCCGCGTGAGCGACACCATACGGGCCGCCAACGCCCACAGTGCCGCCAAGTTCCAGATTACGGCCACCGGGCCGGTGGCGCTGATCATGATCGCCTTCGGCGTCGATCCCATGACCGGACGGGCATCGGCACTCGCCGCCGGGCACGGCTTCGTGGCGGGGTGGGCCTTCGCCATAGCCGGTGACATGCTCTACTTCGCGGTGATCGCCTTCTCCACCGTGCGGCTGAACAAGTACATAAAGGACCCCGACACCACCATGTGGATCATCCTGGCACTCATGCTCCTGGTGCCGATGGTGGTGCGCCGGATCAGGTCGGGGCGGGCACCCTACCAGGCACAGGAGCATGGCGCCTGAGACGTCATCCCAGCAGCAATCAGTAGCAATTTCCTCATTTCTGCCACATTGCTTCCCTATTTCATGGATAAGGTGACGCTGTGCAATGAGGAATCTACCCAAAGGTAAGTGGAAACGGCCGACAGGTAGAGCCACACAGAAGGGGGTATCAATGAAAAGACGGATCTCGTCGTTGTTAGTTCTGCTGGCACTGGGAGGGTGCGTCACGGTTCCCACCGGCCCCAGCGTCAAGGTGCTGCCCACCAAGGGGAAGTCCTTCGAGACCTTCATGAAGGAGGACGAGACCTGCAGGCAGTGGGCTAATTCCCAGATCGGCTCGTCGGTGCAGGAAACCTACGATAAGAATATGGCGACCAGCGCGGTCGTGGGCACCGCGGTCGGTACCGGCGTGGGAGCCGTGCTCGGTTCCGCCTCGGGCAACACCGGAGCCGGCGCCGCCATCGGTGCCGCGACGGGGCTCCTGTTCGGGGCCAGTGCCGGTTCCGGTTCGGCGCAGGTCTACGGGGCGCAAACGCAGCGTCAGTACGACAACGCCTATGTCCAGTGCATGTACACCTACAACAACCAGATCCCGGGAATGCGACAAACGGTCGCGGCACGACCGGCCCCGCCTCCTCCCGCCCGGATCGTGCCTCCGCCTCCGCCTGAAACCGCTCCGCCGGTCATGGCGCCTCCTCCGCCGCCCGAACGTGTCGTCGTGCCTGCTCCCGAAGAGTACGAGGCGGAGCCCCCCGAGTTCGTCTACTCGCCGCGCCTGGATTCCTACGTCGCTGTCGGCGTCCCCTATGAGCTGGTCTACACCGGCAACGACTACTACTACTATTCCGGCGGCAACTGGTACCGCGGCGCCTATTACAACGGCCCCTGGAGCTACGTCCCGCGCGCGGCGTATCCGCCGGTTTTCGTGCGTTACGAGGTGGTCAACATCCGGCACTACCGCGACGTCGAGTACCGGCGCTACGTGCGCGACCGGGGACACTACGACGGCCGGGTCTACCGCCCGCAGTACCGCCGCGTGGCGAGGCATCGCCCCGTCTACTGACTTTTCCTGCATCCACAAGGCACCCGCTCACCGGGTGCCTTTTTTGTTTCCCGCCACTCCCCTGCCACCCTTTCCGCCACCGCCGCACGCCGGTCTTCTCCCTTCGCGCATTGACAAACCGCTACATTAAGATACTTTCATTTGGTCTGCTGATTCCAGAGATCTTTTCAACACCAGAGCCGCAAGGGTAGCCTCACCGGCACAAGCGTGGCGCCATCCGTTGCGGGTATGCCGCGACCAAGGGGGAACTGCATGAGAGGCAAAGCGATGGGGGTTGCTCTGGGTGTCGTGGGGATTGTGCTCTGGTTCATGCCCCTGGTAAAGGTGGGCTTCAACGTCTACGCGGCGGGCAGGCAGATCGGGAACATCAGCTATATCTTGGTATTCTGCGCGCTGGCCTACTCCCTTTTCGCCTTCTTCGAACTGCACAGGCTGCGGGTCATCACGGCCACCATATCGACCGCCATCAGCCTGCTGTTGCTTTCCGAGGCCTGGACCTACGCCGCCTGGGGCCTGTACGGCCTTTGCATCGTGTCCATCGCCAGTTGGCTCGCCGCGGTATCCGATTGGGATGCGGGGAAGAAATCGGTTGAAGACATCCAGCAGAGCTAGCAGCGAGCCGGCACAGGGGGCGGAGGGGAAAATGGATCACAAAACGAAAGGGGTGGTGCTAGGCCTGGCGGGTGTCATCCTCTGGTTCATGCCGCTGGTCAACTTGGGCTTCATGGGCCTCGACCTCTATCAGACCGGCACCCATATCGGTGGGATCGGCTACCTGCTTTTGACCGCCTCCGCGACGTATGCCGCGCTTTCCTGGTTCGAACAACATCAACTGAGGATCATCGCCGCCGGCATCGCCACCGCCATCGGTCTGATGTTCCTGGTCCAGTTCGGCGACCGGGCGGCGTGGGGGCTGTACCTGCTCATCGTCGTTTCCGGCGTCAGCTGCATCGTGGCCTACTGTGACGAGCAGAAGCGCAAGAAGTCGCTGCAGCAGGCGGAGGGGAGCGACGCTCTCTGACCGCTATCGTCACAGGAGGAAGCAGAGGGGACTGGCTCCGCAGGTGCCAGTCCCCCTAGCGGAACGCTCATTTCAGCCCTGCCGACTTCGCCAATACCTGAGGGGGACCGGCACCTCGCGGAGCCGGTCCCCTCCTTCGGAATACCTCTACTTTGTGCCTTCCACCGGGTAGTTTCGGTTTTCGGTCATGCTCCGCATGAACGCCTTCATCTTGCCCAACCCTTCCGTCTCGTCGTTCCACCCCAGCGTCCCGAAGCGCAGATCGTAGGCCTCGTATCCCAACTGGTTCAGCATGAGCGCAACCGCCGCTCCGATGTGCCCGATGTAGCACACCACGACGATTTCGCGGTCCCTGGGCAGCTGGGCAAGACTCTCCTTCCTGGCGATCTGGTTGAAGGGGATGTTGATGGCGCCCGGCACGTGTCCGACGGCATAATCCTCGGGGCGCTGGATGCTCACCACGAACACCCCTTTGCCGCCCTCCTTGCCCTGTTCCCGGTACAGTTCGCTGCGGTCCATGAACAGGTTCCTCCCCGAGGAGAGCACGGCCCGGGTCCGCTCGGTGATCAGCTCATTGCCCTGTGCCGCCTTGGCGTTAACCTCAGGAAGTTTCTGCCCCGGCGCGGCATCTTTTTTTTCCGCAGTCACCGGATACTTCGGGGAAGGGGTGTAGGGCGCGGCAGATTGGGCGCTGTTCCAGTGGTTGAGCCCCATCGGCATCGTCGTGGCGCTGTAGCCGAGCTGGTTGATATACAGCGACGCCACCATCGAGCGGTGCCCGTCGTCGCAGGTCAGGATGATCTTCCTATCGTGCGGCAGCAGGGCGAGAGACTTCTGCTCGGTGATCTCGTCGAAGGGTATGTTCACCGCGCCCGGCACGTGTCCCTTGGCGAAGTCGGCGCGGGACTGCAGGCTCACGATGAAGAACTCCTTGTCGCCCCCTTGCACCACCTCGTCGTAGACGTTTTCCGCCGTCATGAACGGTGGAGCCGCAAAAAACGTGGTGCTTCGCTTCAGGATCTCCTCGGACAACTGGGCCGTTGCCGCAGCCTGCACGGATTCCCCCTGGGCCTGCGCCTTTCCGTCCTTCGCTGCGCCGGCGCCGGCCCACGCCGGGAGGGCGAGGCAGATCAAGAGGGCCGCCATGCGGATAACCGATTTGCAGTTAGTGGGTCTGATTGTCATCGAACTTCTCCTTCACACCGAAAATGTCCCCATAAGGGCAACGCCATTGCCGGGCACTATCCCACCGCGAGGACGCAGGCTCAAGGAGAACTTGATGAACGGGTCAATCCGATGGATGAACGGCGACGACCGAGGCAAGCGCCTTCTTCACCTCGGCGACTAGGCGGCGGGAAACCGGAACGGCGGGGATGGCAGGATCGGAGAAGGAGACCATCATGCGGCTGTCCCCGGCCGGCCCAATCGCCTGCACGTGTTTGAGGTTGACGACGAAACTCTTGTGCACCTTGAGGAAGTCGGAGGTGGGGAAGCGCTGCAGGACCGCTTTCAGGCTCATCAGGAGGTAGAACCTTTTGTGTGGGGTATGGATGCGGCAGTAGTTGCCGTCGGCCTCGATCAGGTGCACCTGGTCCGCCGAGAGGAAATGGAAGGCGCCGTTCTCGTAGATCGGCATCTTCTTCAGTTCGAGGTGGCCGCTGGTCGGGTTGGTGCGGGCACCGGTCTGTTCCGAGAGATCCATGAAGGAGACCGCCCAGGCCATCGGGCTTCCCGGGACGACCATGCGCGACAGGCTGATCATGAGCACCTTGCCCAGGAAGTCGATGACCATCGACCTTTGCGTCGACTCCTGCAGGCTGGAGAGCTCGTTCAGGATGCCGCGCACCTTTTCCCGGCTCCGCGCCGGGTGCATCTGGAACAGGTTTTGTCCTATGGGTCCCATGTCGGGGGCCGCAATGCGCAGAGCATGTTCATTCATGCCCAGCACCTGCCAATCCTCCGACAGGAGTACCAGTCCAATCTCAACGCTGCTGCCTTGCCCGCTCAGGTACTGTTCCAGTGACATGAGTCGGACTCTAGCCACTTTTGAGAATCCATGCAAGCAAAACGCTGCCAGCGCATCCCCCCGACAAACCCAGCCCCTGAGGAAAGTGCGTCTTAACAGGATGAGACAAGACAATTGCGTCACCCCCTTTGCGGAAGGGGGGACAGGGGGGATTTTTTCTTCCTCGCAACGCCCCCCGAGCCCGCTCACCCCCGCCGCGCGGCCTCGATAGCGGCGACATCGATCTTCACCATCTGCATCATCGCATCGATAGCGCGCTTGGCTGCTGCGGGATCGGGATCCGCAGGCCCTCACCTTTACCCTGTCATTCTGTGCTGGAAAGAAAACAGGCGCACCCCGAAATGGGATGCGCCCGTTGTTGAATCACAGGGTAGTGCTTCCTGCCACGCTGAACTACCAGTAGATAAAGGTCCCGATGGCACCGATGTTGGCGTCCTGGGTGGCGCCGTTGAACCAGCGATCCTGCGCCCAGGTGTACTCCCCGATGATCTGGACGAACGGGTTCACGTTGTAGGTCACCGCGACCACCGCCGCCTGCTGTTTCTGGATATTCACATCGGTGTCGTTACCCGCCAGCTCCGCCCTGCTCTGCCCGTAGTTGAGGCCGAGTTTCACCACCGGCGTTACCTGGTAGGTCGCCTGGTTCAGGAAGCCCCAGTTGGTCCGCTCCCTGCCGTCAGCGGAAAGCGCATCCGCACCCTGCATCCCCAACATTCCCAGCGCCTGCCCGCCGTAGCAGGAGGTAAGTAACTGGAGACCGCCGAGATCGAGCTGGACGCCGCCCGCGCCGCCGAGCGAAGTCACCTTACCGCCCGGACGCACCGCAGGAACCGTGTGCTCAGGCGTGATGCTTCCGTCCGGGTTCAGCGTTACCGGCACGGTCACCGTCTGTGCGGAGGAGAAGCTCGCCTGCTGGTACAGCCCGGAAACCCAGGCCTGGAACTTGCCGCCGGTGAAGCTGTTCACGTAAGAGAGTTCGGTCTCCAGGCGCGGCACGTTGCGGATGGTCGCGGCACCGATGTTGTTGGTGTCGTTCACGCTGACGGCGGCCTTGAAGCCTTTCACCACCGGAGTGGTGTACCTGATCTGGGCGCCGAAGTTCGGGTAGAGGTAGCCGTAGCCGATGTGTCCCATGGTCGGCCCGCTGTCCACCGGCCCGATCACCCCCGCGCCGAACAGGGTCATGTCGGTGAGGATGTTCTTGGCCTGGTACAGGTTGATGGCTCGGCCGGCCAGGATCTGGCCGAAGCTGCCGGTCGCGGTCATGTTGATCTCGCGGAAGTCGATGTTGGGCGAGAGGTCGGTGCGGCTGCCGCCGTTATTCTGCACCTGCGGATAGAAACCAAGACGCACCGCGTAGTCCACGCCGTTAGTGGTGGGAGCCTGGATGTTGAGGCCAACGCCGACCGGCAAAAGACCAGTCCTTACCCGGAACTGCTGCTGCCCCTCGCCGGTACCGGTCTGGTCGCCGCCGATCTCGCCGCCGATGACGCCTGCCGGGCGCTGACCGACCGATTCATACGTGGCGAAGACGTTGAGGAAGCCGTCCGTGGAAAACTTCCACCCGTTGGCCCCGCCTATCTCGAAAGCCTGCACTGACTGTGCGCTCGCTGCGACAGCCAGAACCGCTGCCAGCATCGTTATTTTCCTTTTCTGCATTTGTCCTCCTGGTTTTATTAATTGCATTACAGCTCGTGAATGTATGTAAAAGCGGCGTCTCTATAACAAACGCTGCTGGTTCACCTGTTAGAAATATGTTTTTGTATGACAATATCTGGAGGAGTTTTTGGTCACACTTATTTGTTCTGTGAACCAGAGCATATCCAGCTCCTTTCACACAATATTGCGCATACAGTTAAATAGAATGCCTTTATAGCAACTGCCGTACCTACATCAGGCCAGCAGCTACTATTACAGTGTTGAGGAGCCGTTACTCTGTGTAAACAAAGGGGAGTTAGTCGGTGAGGTGTATCAAGATAGGAGAGGAACATCTTGTGGAGTGGAATAAAACGGAACAGCGAGACCGGTCCAAGCTGGAACACGTGGCGGTTTTGGAACACCTAACGGCAAAGGCGTTTAACAGGGATAAAGGGGATAAAAGGGATAAAGCTAACAGGGGATCACCGCCCCCTCAATACCCCCCGAATGTCGGTCCCGCATCGAACATGCGTTTCCACTCGTCATACCCGATGGTGTAGTTGTAGCCGCACACGGTGGATAACTGCCGCCCCTCAAGATGGTTGCGTATCCGGTCCCCTCCCGCGATGGTCTGATCGGCCGGGCCGAAGGGGTTGTACTTCAGGCTGTCGCCATGGAGGAAGACGTAGTCACAGATGAAAAGGACGTCCTCAAAGATGTAGAAGGTGAAGCCCGGGGTGTGCCCACCGATGTGGAAGGCTTCGATGCCGTTGTGGACGAAGTTTTGTTCGAAAGTGACGTCGAATAGGAAGGGACGGCAGATATCGTGGAGTGAGTCGTTGCGGTGGATGTGGATTTCGGCAGAAAAGAGATCGCGGTAAAGGTTGGAGGCGCCCAGGAAATGGTGGTGGGTGAAGAGTATCGCATCGGCCCGGCTTAGGGAGCGATCGAAGGACGAAGGGCAGTCGATCCAGCAGGGACCATGAGGCGTCTCGATCCGGTAGGCCGCGTGTTCCAGTCCGAGTGGCGGGTCCGAGTTCAACCGGGTCACCTTGTCGTTGACCGTTGTGCTGGTCACCCTGAAGCGTGCAGAGCACTCGTCCGCGGCAATGAAGTGACTGCTCACCGCGCCGCAGAATGGGCAGCGATCGGGACGAAATCCAATCATGTTGAAGCCGCAGACCAAGCACACGTGCTGTTCGACCTTCATGCGAGCACCTCCGGTTTTTAAGGGTTGTTCTCACACAGAAAGCAAGATACGGGGCCCTCTACGCCGCTTGCACCGACCGGATCATTGCCAGTTCTTTCGAAAGGCTCTTTTCTGCCTGCCAAAGATCGACCGCCCGCTGGGCGTTTAACCAAAATTCCGGGGAGTTGCCGAAGAGCCGTGACAACCGAAGGGCCATCGCCGGACTCAGCGCCCTCCGCTCGCGCAGCAATTCGTTGATCGTTTGGCGGGATACTCCCAAAGTGCTGGCCAGCACTCCTGCGGTCAACCCGTAATCCGGCATGAAGTCTTCGCGCAACATGGCACCCGGATGAGTTGGCGGGATCGCCCTTTTGTCTCGATCATTTCTGAACATGATGCACCTTTATCATAGTCCGTTACTCGACTTCAAACACGGACTCTAGGTTGTAGCGCGTCGCGTGTCAACCCTTCAGACTCCCTTCAGCAGGTTACTCGTCAGGTTCAGTTGCATTATAGCAGTCGCCTCATTTGCCGAGCAGCCCCTTCTTCAAGCTCGCATCGGCTGGATGTTCGCCTACGTAGATGGCGAGGATGGCGGTGGCGAGGGGGCGGGAGACCAGGGTGCCGAGAAGTTTACCGTTGAGCTTCCCGGTCACGGTGCCGTCGCCGCCGAGAAAGAGATCGACTTGGTCGCCGCGTTTGAAGTCCTCGGTGATAAGAGACAGGAACTTTTTCACCTCCGCGGAATCGGCTAGTTCAGGCGTATTGCTGTTGAAGCCCTCCTGGAACGCGTCCACGATCTTTTCCTTCTCCACCTTCGAAATTACGAAATTCATCCTGATCAACTTGTCCCCGGTGTCGCGCAGCGCCTCGGGCCCGCTGGTCAGGCGTCTTACCGAATAGAGCGAGCCCACGTAGACCTTGAAGAAGAATTTCTTCCTGATGCCACTGCCATTCAGCTGCAGCGTTTCAGCATTCACCGTCACCTGTGGTTCGATCTTCACCCTATCGATTTCCTTCGCCGACGCGGTGCCGGCAACAAGCAGCACCAACATCAACATAAGTAGCACTCTCATAACCGAGGCCTCCTTTCCGGTCACTACGCGACAGCGCCTAAAGCTATCCCTTGCCGGGCTCCCGCACCTCGCGATTGCGGTTGGCGAACATCCGGATCGCCAGATAGACCACGGGGAGGATCCCCACCAGGAAGAGTATGTCCCCCGGCAGCCGCAGCCACTCGAATATTCGTACCAGCGGAAGCAGGAAGAAGTCGGGCTGGCGACCCTCCCAGTACGACGTCGCCAGAATCTGGTTCATCTGCAGCATGCCGACGGGGAAGAGGTTGATGAACAGCATCAAGGCCAGTCCGATGTTGGTGCACCAGAAGGCGATGCCCATGGCACGGTTGCTGGCGCGGTCCATCGGGAGGAAGTACCTCGCCACAAACATGAAAAACCCGAGCGACAGCATCCCGTAGACCCCCATCATGGCGCCGTGCCCGTGGTTGGCCGTCCACTGGGTCCCGATCTCGTAGTAGCTCACGATCGGGAGGTTGATCAGGAACCCGAAGACCCCTGCACCAAGGAAGTTCCAGAACCCGACCGCGATCAGGAACATCACCGCCCATTTGTGGGGGAACACGTTCGCCTGCGTGCTCAGCATCGACGTTCCGGCCGGAGCCCCCAGCCGCATGAACTTCCACGCCTCGTAGGTCAGAAGGAGCAGCGGGATGACCTCCATCGCTGAAAAGAACGCCCCGAGCGCCATGTGGATCTCCGGCGTGCCGCTGAAATAGAGGTGGTGCATGGTTCCGATCATACCCCCTATGGAATAGAGGATGATGTCCATGTAGATGATGGTGGTCGCGACCCGGGCGCGCACGACACCTAAAAGCAGGAAGACGTAGGCGACCATGATGGTGGTGAAGAGTTCCAAAAAGTCCTCCACCCAAAGATGCACCACCCAAAACCTCCAGAACTCGATCTGGCTGAAGTGAGTCGTTTTGCCGAACAGCATCCCGGCTGCGTAGAAGAGCGGGATGGAAATCGCGCTATAGATGAAAAGCCACGGCATGTTGCCGGGGTGCTCCCCTTTCAGCCTGTCGGCCATGCCGCGGATCAGGATCACGAGCCAGATGATCATCCCCGCGGTGAGAAGGATCTGCCAGAGGCGTCCCAGGTCGAGGTATTCCCACCCCTGGGTTCCGACCCAGAACCAGGGGCCGGCGGTGGCAAGCTTGCCGAGCAGGCTCATCGCCTCGCCGGAGAGACTCCCGAGCACCACGACCACCAACGCACCCAGGAGGATGAGGGCGAGCTTGTCCTGGTGGCGTGGTTCCTTCCCCGCGATCATCGGCGTCAAGAAGATCCCCATGGCGAGGAAGCTGGAGGCGACGAAGAAGAGGGCCAGTTGCACGTGCCACATCCGGGAAAGGTTGTAGGGCAGAAAGTCGCCCAGCGCCAGCCCGTAAAATCCGGCGCGCTCCACGTGGTAGTGGGCGTTAACCCCACCCAACAGGCCCTGAAGCAGAAAGAGCACGGCCACGATCAGGAAATACCACGCCACAGTGCGCTGCGACGGCGTCAAGCGCGTGTCCTCGGGAGCCGGGTACTTCCCCTGCGGTGCTTCTTCCGAACCGTGCCACCCCAGCGTCTCGAAGCGGCCGAAGAGGAAGAAGATCAGGCCGGCGCCGCACAGGAGGGCGACGAGGCTGATCACGCTCCACATGAGGACCCCCGGAGTGGGCCGGTTTCCCGCCAGGTCGTCCGGCGGCCAGTTGTTGGTATAGGAATGGCTGGTTCCCGGGCGCGTTGCCGCGCTCACCCAGGCAGCCCAGGAAAAGTAGGCGGTAAGCTTTTTCACTTCCTCCTGGTCCTGCAGGTACGGGCGCCGTAGTCCCTTTTGCGTCTCGACCGGCCCGAACATCTGGCCGAAGTAGGTGATGAGGTCTTGGTGAGCGCTGGCCTGTGCCGGGGTGAAGGTGAGTGCCCGGGTCCCCGGATCATAATTGTTCGCCTTCAACTCGGTGCGTACCTTCTCGGCCGCCTCAGCCTGCGGCAGCCCTTGGGTCAGGTAGTAGGCGTGCATCTTGAGGCCGCCTGTGTGCAGGTACTCCGCGGTGAAGTCGGGCCCCAGGTACGCCCCATGACCGAAGAGCGTGCCGTACTGCATCAAGCCATACTTCTGGAAAAGTTGTTGTCCGGCAAGCACGTCCTGCCCGCTGTAGAGCACGACGCCATCGGCCGAGCGCACCTCGCGCGGAATCGGAGGCTGGTCGGTTCCGGTCCGGTATGCCAGGTACCCCAGCACCGCGAAACCGAAAATAAAGGTGACAATGGCAGTCACCAGCCAAGCAGGTGAGAGGATCATGTTCTTCTCGCGAACCACGTCCATTACAGCCTCCTTTTCCGGCAAAGTAGCTTTTTAAGTATGCTAGCGGCCGGTGGTGTGGAACCGGCCATGCCCTATATGGAAGATCGGGAGCAGAAACGAGAAATCTACAGCGAGGCAGCAGGTGCGGTTCAAGAAGCAAAGGGAGATTACCGGTTAGCAGGGCGGGCCGTTCCGTATCCCAGCAACGCCGGCCGGGACAGCAGTCCCGGTTCGCCTCCCAGGTGTCGCCCCCCCTTCAAAGGCGGGGCGTAAAGATTCAATAGTGCCAACAGTAGGTGCAGTGTCAAGGCCTTCTTTCCAGCAGGCAGTTTGAAGCAGGGGGAAAAAGCAGAAAGCAGAGGGGAAAAAGCAGGGGGACGCCCTGCCTCTCTGACGTCAAAGTCACAGGCGTCACCTCCGGCCATATTTGCATCTTGACTTGCACCATAGCGGCAAGTAATACTTTAAGAAGTATTACCTCAAGGAGGACCTAAATATGCGGGTGACAAGCAAAGGGCAGGTGACCATCCCTCTCGATATTCGTCGCAGGATGGGTATTGGCGCACACGCCGAGGTTGAGTTCGTCATCGAGGATGACGCAGTGATACTTCGTCCGTTGAACGGAACTTCCACCAAGGGGAAACGAGTCGTGGAGAGTTTGCGTGGGCGTGCTTCGGTTAAGATGACAACAGACGAGATAATGGCCCTGACCAGGGGCGGAGAATGATACGAGGAGTCGTGGTAGACAGCAACGTGCTGCTAGACGTTCTAGAAGAAGACCCGATATGGTATGAGTGGTCGGCGAATCAGCTGCAGCAGGCGGCCGACGCCTCCATTCTCATCATCAACACCGTCATCTACTCTGAGATTTCAATAGGCTTCCGGGAAATTGAAGAATTGGAGAGAGTCCTTCTTCCTGAGATGTTTCAGCGGCGACCCATTCCTTGGGAAGCAGCGTTCCTGGCCGGCAAGTGTTATATGCGTTACCGAAAGCTGGGGGGGACTCGCCGCTCTCCACTTCCCGATTTTTTTATCGGAGCCCATGCCGCCGTGGAGAAGCTGACCCTGTTGACGCGTGATGCGACAAGATACCGAACCTATTTCCCTTCTGTAAAACTCATTGCCCCTTGATTGCGACTAGACAGGTCCGCCGTTGATCAGTTTTTAACGATCTGGGCCAGTTTCCGCACCATTCCCTCTGCGGTGAGACCTGGGATGTGCTTTGCCGCCAAATCCTTTGTCGCCTGCTTGAAGTCGTCCCGCACCCGGACGCCCGTCGCCTGTTTCCCGTCGTGCTGAAACACAAGGGTACCGATGTAGACGGCCTTTGCGTTACTTGGCAGATCTACTTTGATGTCCTTGACCAGGTAGAGTGACTGCACGTCGATACCGCGGAATCCAGACTTACCGCCAATAACCACCGGCATGGAGGCGTGCGACGACTCGTCCATGATCCCCAACCGCAGGTAACGGGTGCCTGGGGTCAGCGGGATATACGATATCCCCTTGAGGTTCATAATAAAAACTTCGTCAGATGACAGGGGAATGGTAGCCTTCATGTCCACCTTTTGGCTCAGGTCTTTGGTCACGCCGAAGCGGACAACCCCGCGCGATGCTCCGCGCACGTCGTAATGGATCATCTCCCCCTGCTCGAGCGGCGGGTCAAGGACAACCGCACCGACCAACAGCACCTTGCCATCAGGCAGAGCTTCTCCTTCCTTTAGCGAATGCTGGAACGGCGCACACCCCGAAAACATAACCAATACAAGCATCGCGACAATGAATCTCTTCACACTCATCAACCTCTCCCGGTACTCATCAAGGGGTATCCTACCTGGGTTCTGACCCTCTAACCATCCTATTCAAGAGCCTTTACATCCACGATGAAATATTCGGATTCGCCAAACAAGGTGGTCGGAATACCCTTGTGCTGTTCATAGGACAGCGACACCTTTTTGCCGAGGGCTGCGTTGATTTTTGTGACCACCGCCTTGTCGCGCACTGAGAACGGGAAGCGTTCTGGAATCGTTCCTGGTACGGGAAGCATTTGCAGCTCTCCTTCCCAAGTCTTACTCACCCACCCCTTTTCGGAGAACTTCTGGACGTAGCCAACCCTGTCGCCTTTAGAGAAACTCCAGTTGAGCACCGCGTACATGTAGCCAGCGGCAAGGACGGCGATTGCTACCAGCACTGCTACCAATGCTTTGATTGCTTTGCTTTTGATTTCAGAAGCGTTCACTCATTCCTCCAGGGACCCCCCTCCCCTCCTGCCTGAGATGGATGGGTAGACTGCGTTTGGCGGAATATAGAATATTAATATTGCAATGTAAATCGGTATCTCACGCAAAACCCGCTCCGCCCCCCCGCCGTCCCCGATGTGGCATTCCCCGTTCTTTCAAATAGTTCTTCAGAAGGTAGAGGCCAGGCCCGAAAAGGATGTGGCTGATGTTTTTTGTTCATAAAAAACTCCTACTACATCCGGCGGAATAGGAACGACTATGATCGACGAGAATCAGGAGTCATTCACGGAAGAGGCGGGCGAGCTCTTGGCCGAGCTGGAAACTTCTCTGCTGGCGCTGGAAGAGAGCCCTGAAGACCCCGACCTGATCGGGCGGGTGTTCCGTTGCCTCCATACCATCAAGGGATTGGCGGCGATGTGCGGCTTCCAGGAAGTCTCCGCCTTCACCCACAAGCTTGAGTCGGTTTTCGACAAGGTGCGCTACGGCGAGATGCCCGTCACCGCGCAGTTGGTGACGTTGTCGCTTGCGTCCCTCGACAGGATCCGCAGCATGCTCTCTGATGCCAATGAATCTTGTGACGATTTCGAGGGCAGTGTCGATATCCTTTCCGCCCTCCAGGCCCTTGTTCCTGCCGTAACGGTGACGCCCGCATCTCTTCCCTTCCGCTCCACGGGTGGCATACCCCTTCGTGACTACCTGGGGGTGATGACGGAATACGAACTCTCTCGGATCAAGGCGAATCTTCTGCAGGCAAAGAAGCTCTTTTCCGCCCGACTGCACTGTTCCCTGGACACGCTCGACACGCAGATCCGCGATTTTTCCGCCGGCGTCAAGTCCCAAGGGGAACTGTTCTCCTCCATTCCCGATATGGCAGACCAACCGGGAGATGGCATCTCCCTGCGCTTTTTCTTCGCCTCCTCAGAAGATGAATCGTCACTGGAACAAAAACTCGGGGTAAAACCGGAGCGTGTCGATGCCGGGGGATGTTTCGGCCTGGGCGAAGCGGAAACCGCAACAAACCAATGTGCTGAAGCACGGGAGGTGACCTACCGCATCCGCTTCAGGTCCTGTGCCGATGCCCCCGGGAGCTCCCCCGACCTGAGCGAGTTGATCTCCAGCCTGCGTCGGATCGGCGCCTGCCAGATACTGGCCCGTACCGACTTCCTCACCGCCCTGGGCGGGGACAAGTCCGCCTCCTGCGTTGTCAGTTGGGATATAACCCTCACCACTGTCGAGACGGAGGAGGCGATCATCTCACTGTTTTCTTTTGTCGGAGCTGATGGAGCACTCAAGATTGAGGTCGCCGACTCTGAAGCTGCCGGTGACGCACCGAAACGGCTGGGAGAACTATTGGTGTCGCGAGGGGAAATCTCGCCCGAGGATCTTGGCAAGGGGCTGGCCCGGCAGAAACAGCTGGGCCAGATACTGGTCGAGGACGGGGTGGTACCATCCATTGCGGTCGAAGCGGCCTTGAGCGAGCAGCAGCATATCAAGAAAATCCATCAAGAACGTCAAAGCCGCGACGCGGCCGCAAGCATCCGGGTTCCCACCCACAAACTGGATCTCCTGGTCAACCTTGTGGGCGAGCTGGTCACCGTTCAAGCCCGCCTGGGGCAATTGGCCACATCAACGAGCGAAACAGAGCTGCTCCCCATATCAGAAGAGGTGGAACATCTGGTCGGCGATTTGCGGGACAACGTCCTCAGTATCCGGATGCTCCCTATCGGCAGCACCTTCGCCAAATTCCAGCGCATGGTGCGCGACCTCTCCCTTGAATTAGGGAAGGACGTGGAATTGTGCACGGCGGGTGCCGAGACCGAACTCGACAAGACCGTGATAGAGAGGCTGGACGACCCGCTGGTCCATCTGATCAGAAACTGCCTCGACCACGGCATCGAATCGAAAGAAGCGAGGGAAGCGGCCGGAAAGCCAGCCAAGGGGACGGTGCGACTGGCCGCCGCCCAGTGCGGCGACAGCGTGGAGATCACCGTCGAAGACGACGGGGGCGGCCTGGACCGGGAGGCGATCCGGGCGATCGCCATTAAGAAAGGGCTGGTTCCACCCACCGCCAACCTGACCGAAAAGGACATTACCGCCGTCATCTTCGCCCCGGGGCTCTCAACCGCCCTGACCGTCAGCAACATTTCCGGGCGCGGTGTCGGGATGGATGTGGTGAAGCGTTCCATCGAGTCGTTGCGCGGCACCATCGAGGTAAGCACTATCGCGGGGAAAGGGACCACGATCACGATGAGGATCCCGCTCACCCTCGCCATAGTCGAGAGTCTCCTGGTGGCGATCGGCACCGATCGTTTCGTCCTGCCGCTCGCCCTCGTCGAGGAGTGTGTCGAACTGAGCAGGGCCGACATTACCAGGACTCATGGTCGCAACATTGCAGACGTCCGCGGGAAGATCATCCCCTACATATCGCTGCGCGAGCTGTTCCGGATCCGAGGTGCAGCGCCGGAGATGCAGCAGATCATCATCACCAGCGTGAACGGTGAGCGGATCGGATTCGTGGTCGACTCAGTAATAGGAGAGCATCAGACAGTGATCAAGCCCCTTGGCAGGGTGTACCGAGACGTTCCAGGGATCTCAGGGGCCACCATCCTGGGCAACGGTTGCGTCGCATTGATCCTCGATCCCCCCAATCTCCTGGAGGTTGCGGAAACGGCGGCGGCTTTCGCATAAGCGGAGGCTCTATTCCAGCTTGCTCTTGAAGGTGGTCATCAAGACCCAAGAAGCTGGGGTCAGGCTTGCAAAGTTGCAAACTCAACAAGAATCTTCTGCAGATTCTTCATCCGCTCAGCAAGATCATGATCGGACTTTGATCTGGCGGTCAACCTTGAGATAGACGAACTCAGTGTCGTGACGTCGCGCCCCAAGACATGGCCCAGATCAGTAAGGGTATCATCACTCAATTCCCGTACCGCCCATGCCACCATGGAACGTGCTTCTGCCATCTTGAAGCTTCTGTCCGCTTTAACCAGCCCCCCTTCCGGCAGCCCATAGAGACGCTCCACAGCCTCAATAACTTCGTGTATTACCGGTTTCCTCAAATGCTCAGGCTCCATCTTCTCATAGACCATATCCACAAATTCATCCGGTCCGAGGAAACGTGTGTCGGCTATATCTCCGCGACTGAAGGCCTCACAATGGCCGCTTCGTATATTTCCGTTGACGAAGTCAAGGAAGGCGGATCTTGCCCGTTGCATGTTACTGCCAAAGTAGGCAAGGATGGGTTCCGTCCGCAACCAGGGCAGGATCTCTTCGCCAGCATAAGCACGATGGCTGCTCCACGGATAGGCCCCAGGGACTTTTACAAGATTCGCACGTATTGGATTTAGGTGAATGTATGAGGTCAATTGGAGGAGGTACTCGTCAGCGTCGACCAGGATCGCCCTGTACCGTCCTTGGAAGAGGTGGCCGACTCGGTTTTGTCGCCAGTTTATCCAGCGGGTGTACCTGAAAGCCAGGTTCTGGATGATCCTTGATAGCGGGACATCAGACACTTGGCAGAGGAGGTGTACGTGGTTGGTCATCAGACAAAAAGAGAGGATCGAATGGCCAAACCGTTCGATCCCCTCCTGGAGAAGCAGGTAGAACTTGTACCGGTCCACCTCATCGTAGAAAATATCCTGCCGGTCATTCCCGCGCAGGATGACATGATAGTGAGCACCAGGGAAATGTATCCGCTGCCGGCGAGCCATTAACCAAAGCTAACCCAACTTTGCAACTTTGCAAGCCTGACCCCAGATTCCCCTAGAATGTCCCCTCCCCCTTGATCGTTCCCTGCCTTTTCTATGCCCGACAGAGGGGGGAAGTAATTCTTTCAGCAACGAATTTAGAGTGCCGCGAGAAAACCTTCTTTAGATCTGCCATATCAGTATCTAAGTCTATAACTACTGTTCCTCCGCAACAGTAGTTACAAGCTACTCCTTTTGACGGGAAAGCCAGCAGGTGACTGGGGGTGCCGGAAGGCAACTCTGCGGAGCAGCGCATTGAGAGTTGGGTACATATTATATGTGCGTCAGGGGCAGCCTCCTTAACGCTTTTGACAACCGTTGGTTGCGGATTGTCATACCGGCCCCTCTCCATTGAAAAAACAACAATTGAGGGATTAACCGCTTCAGTGAGAGATTTGACAAAAGCTTCGTTATCTGCTTTACAATGGCCACCGTGATGAGGATAAACCAGCATTGCAGCAGTAACGTCAGCTCCTTCTTTTAACATGTAATCGAGGGCAGAGGCATCCATATCGCCAGGAATCAAGGCAATGGGGACCCCTTTGTAAACAATCTTTATTACAACAGACATCGTGTTCTGCTGGATTGTTTTACCTTCTAGCAATTTCTCTCCGACACCACCTAATACATTTTCTGGGAATGGAGATAAAATTTCGACTTCTACCTCTCCACAACCTAACTTTTTTGAAAGGGTCGTTGTAAGCTCAGTGTGAATTTCGGTCCCCCTACGCCTGGCATCACCAGCAGCAACCCTAAAATCAGTCCAAGCTTTTGAGTTCTTGGCTTTCTCCTGATTTATAAACACCCTTCTAACTGTGATGTCCTGGTTCAGCAACAGGTTGGTCAGGCCACCAATGTGATCTGCGTCAGGGTGGGACACAAATATATAGGCAAGTTCCTTGACCGCTAACTGCTCTAGCGCCTCCATCAATGTAGCACCAGAAGGTGCATCAATAACCATTGCCCCACCAGAATCAACAAGTATTGTTGAATTACCATGCCCTACATCCATTACAATTAACTTATGCAAGACCATCATCCTCCTCAGGTTCTGGAGCAACTTCAAAATCGAAGAAGAACAGCTCGTCTGGGTCTACGGATCCAATGTTTACCTTGGCGAAGAGGTATTGGCCTACTTTCGGTTCGATTTCGCATTGAATTAACGCAGCAGGAAACCTAACTGCTCTTTGAAAATCCCACCCGGGAAGAAACGCATCAATTACATTTTCACCCCCATCTTGAGTCAAGTTGTCAATGCGTAGCAGGACCCGATGAGGCTTGCGGTTTAGGTGTATGTTACCGAACAACTCTGACAAGCATTTTTCAAAGCCTTTAACTATCGTCTCAGACGTTGCTTGATGCCTTGGCAGAAGCACGGGGATGTGACGTCGCCATTCTCGTATTGACACGGCAGTGTCCATCTCATTGTATTGAGTAATTAATATGGCAGGAACTTTATTCTCGTATAATCTAGCTACCAAACTCGCACCGTTAAAGGTAGCGTAGCCATATGGATTTAGCCTATGGTCACATAGGGCCGCCTGAGCAGACGACATGATTTTCGCCATCAGATCATCTATGTTCTCGAACGGGCCAGTTATCACAACAGGCTCGAGCCCGGCATCTTCAATTTGCCACACAGCAATTTCTATTTCTTTCTCATCATCATCGATCACCGCTACTCTATCAATCTTCAAACTCGGATGTTCTATCGGCTTATGCACCATTGCCTCCTGCTATTGGTAATTCGACTGTGAATTCAGCTCCACCCATTTCACCCTGTGGTATGGCATATACTTTTCCAGAAAGATCATTAACAGCGTCACGCACAATGCTAAGGCCAAAGCCAGTCCCATCTGCAAAGGTTGTTCGCCCCGGAAGCCAAATTTCGTCAAGATCTATGTCTACAATTCCTAAAGCGTTATCCATCACCTGTATTAAGACTTTTTCTCCTGACAGCAGTGTCCTTACAGTAACTTGCCGACCTGTTGTTCTAGCGCCCTCGACCTTAAAGGCGTTGATGGTATTAGTTATAAGGTTCGCAATGATTGCTTCAAGCAGTGCAACACTTCCGACTACGAAAGGCACAGAATCAACGAATTCTAGATTGAGCAAAATCTTAGAATTCTCCAAAAAAGGTCCAAATAACATGCGCATAGCTTCTATGACATCATGAACATTGACATTTCCACCACGCCGCTTATCCCTTTTAAGCAAGTATAACGGGAGGGAAGCAAAACTACGCAGTGACTGAGCTGACTTTCTGATTAGCTCGACCTGTTTCCCTATAAGGGAATACTGCTGTCCAAACGCTTTTTCACCACGAATTTTAATAATTTCCGACACCTTCTCTATTTGAGTAGCAGGTTTCGAGGCTTCGTGGGCAAAAACTGCTGAGGTCGTGCCAGCAGTAGCTAAAGACCGATATAATTGTAAGTCCTCCCTTAGTGCTTCTGTTTCACGACCAACAGCCCTTTTATATTCTTCGATCGCCTTCTTGACAATAATCTGCTTATCATCCGGCAGTTGCGCCTTAATTATCTCGTCAAGTTTTTCTGTGCGTCTCTTTACGGATGATGTGGAGTCCTGTCTCTCTTTGGCTCTTCTTGCCTCAGCTTCTTTGAGGCGCATTTTTGCCATCCAGTCTAGAGCTTCTTTTGCAAACCGCTTCAATTCATGAAACGCATCATTTTCGATAAATCCCATTCGGTCTGTTTTTTGAACCAACCGCTCATCAGCCTCTTGGAGTATGACTCTTCCAATCGAAGTATTTGTAGATGGTCGTTCTTCAGGACTTTTTACTCGGGAAAGATTCATTTCAAGCCAGTCATGGCCGCTATCGCCGTATGGCCTCACGCGCAGATGGCGTTGATACAAATGGACCCCTCCTACAACCTTCAACCACTCTTTGACTTCCTTTTTTGTCGCATTACGAGAGGAAAATGTCTTGGAGTCGAGGAGAAACACCCACAAATCAAACCTAGCCGCCACCGTACTAAATTGCTTTTCCGGGTTCAAGTTTTCGGTGTGCCACCGGACACTTCCCTTCCAATCAACAACCCTCACATCCGCAATTCCCGATCCATTTACCTCAGCAATTAAGTGATACTCCGCTTCGTCAAAGTACGCATTGCGAACCTTCCTTTCGATATCATCGTATCCAGGAGCAATTAAAGATGGGTTAAATCCGGTGGCATTACTAAATGGATCAGAAAGTAAAAGAATGTGCCGAGCTAAACGTTCTATTTCCCTTCTATTCAGAGGTATTCTAAGATCTGTGATGAGGATTTCAATACCTGAGCTTTTGTCAGTAACGCGTCTTTTTATATCAAGCTTTACGTCCTCAAGAAACTCGACTGTGTCATATTTATCCCAATCCAAGCAGACTTCGTACTCAATACCAGGTTCGCTAGCCGGGCGGGATATCAGAATCGCTTCTTTGCCCATTCTTAAAGCAGCTAAACGTCCAAGCCCTTTATCTCCAACGGGAATCCTACCCTTTTTTGTCAGGAGATATTCGGATTTTCTAGATTTTCCTAAAACAAGCCAGCCATGTTTAATATTATGATAATCCATCCCTTCCCCGTTGTCGCTAATAAGGAGGGACGTCCTGTTTGTTGCTTCAACAATGATTTCAATTACACAATCAGTTGCATCTGCATCATAAGAATTTCTTACCAACTCCATGATGCCTTGGTCGGGGTCAGGAGTGAGTTCTTCCCCTAGCCGCGCAAGGATTCCAGTAGCGACTTTGAGATGTTCACCTTCTATATGATCATTATTATCTTCCATTGCAACCATCTGTTTTGATTCCAGCTTTTCCATAGTTCCTCGCATATGGCATTTTGTGTTTTGCTTCAACCAATTTAGTTTTGGTTAGCCACTAACTCATGCCCGCAGTCGCGGCCGCTCGCAGATACGATGGGACTTAGACAACCGGACCCTAAGACTTTGGCGCGACCTGGGTCTTGCCTATAACAGCAATATGTAAGGCCTCTTGAACATCGTGCCCCTTCGAAATCATCTTCTTCAACAACGTCGGGTTAGGAAGAGATAACTGACTTAGTTCGAAAGCCGAGACATTTGTCGCACCAGAAATACACCGAAAGAATCGGTCGACTATATCGGCAGTCAGTAAATCTGCCATTTCCTTTGGTGATAGTACCGGCTCTTCTGCGACCTGCTCCAAGATCACCGTGTGGTTTTCTCCGACAAAGCCACCATACTTCTCAAAGATAAAATGCGGAACAGCTGCCGCAACAAGCCTATGGGGTTGATCGTTCGATGTCACTCTTTGAATTAAGACGCTAGGGCGTCGGATGACTGAGGCATGGGTTCTCGCGCCAAAGTCGACAAAACACGGCTCTTCATTATTCTTCTCATGACCATCAAAAATTAAATTCCCTCCCTTCTTTATGTCACTTGACCAAAGCAAAGGCACGGCTGTACTCGAGCCATGAGTATCTGCAGCCGACATAAAGACTGGTCTAGTATCACGGTTCCAAACGAATGATCCAATCCGAACTCTATATCCATAGTCCTTTATCCGAAAAGGCAAGACAGCAGCATTTTCGAGTAACGACACATCATCTACGACTCTTGGAATAGGCCACACCGCACCAGATTTCGGCAGAATGCATTGCCCTACATCTACGTATTTACCATCTCGAGAGACTACTGACACCGAGGGCTTCAATTCTGTTGCAAAGGGAGCCAACGCGCGCCGTAGAATGGTCAAAGCCGTTTCTTGTTCAACATCAAAGAAAACGCCGGACCGATCGCTGACCATCCCTATTCTCAAGATTCGAGCTTCTTTTACCAAAAACACCCTAAGCTTTGAAAAATACTGCCCCGAAAGAAAACTTGTCGGGGTGACAAGGGCACATACACCGTTTGGCTTCAACAATCGTACGCTCAAAGCGATGAATAAACCGTACATGTTGGGTTGCGACTGCATAACCTCTTCAAAGTGGCTTCGATAAGTTATACTTTCATTTGGCGTTACCTTGCGGTAGGGCGGATTGCATACAAGCACATCAATAGCACCATGCAGATGTTCCATATCCCGGAGAGAATCACAGGTGGTTATTTTGAAGGTCGGCTCTCTCTGAGCTTTAATTATTTCTTCATGCAAAGCCATCTTTAGGAACTGGTGTGACATTGCACACAGCGTTACATCGAGGTCGGCACCAAACAAATTTGATTCAACATGTTGCAAGATGCGGTCTGGGGTATGTTTTTCCGCTTTTAACGCAGCTTTCATTCTCAAGGCTATGGGTGCCAGAAAAGCAGCCCCACCGCAGGCGGGGTCGAAAAAATTGCCGGTAGAGAATTGAACGCCCTCCAACTCCAGGTCACTGAGGATCCGCTCAGTAATAGATGGTGGAGTAAAGAACATTGCAAGCGATTTGCGATATTTTTTCCCCACCAAGATTGCATACGCAGAACTTAGCCAATATGCCGCCTCCAAAAAGCTTTGCTCCGTTAAAGCGGTAATAAACGAAGCTAAACAAGGCACTTTTTGTAAAGCAGCCTTGGATGGCAGGTTTGCCGGTGTCAGCCCGGGGAATTTCTGCGAGCACCAGGTGTCCAGAACAGTCCCTACCATTTCAGCAGGACTGTACGTATTGCCTTCCATCAAAGATACTAAATTACGGATGTGTCTTGCGAATGCTGTCTTTGAAGCTTTATCCATTTCACTTCCAGTAGGTTAACTAGGTGAACAACATTTGTGCAATGATAGGCTTAGTTGTTGCGGCTGAAAATGAGCCCAAGGCAGGTAAATTTACCACGACCAGCCCTTTAACGACACTGGAATTATGGCGATGCTTTGTCGGCAGTATCTGCGCCGGGCTTTACGCAACCCTCAAGAATTTCAATGAAAACGAATAACACATAGTAAGGCTTTAATAAAGCAGATTCCCCTAGCCCCCCTCCGAAAGAACCTCCTTTACCTCACGCAGAGACTCAAAGTCGCAAGAGGCCGAGGCGATTCCTGGGTATTAGTTGGATTAACGGCGATCCACTCACGGGAGTGGGAGGTTCGTTTACCACTATCCTCAGCGAGATTAGCCAAAACCATGTGGTGCTTACACTATTTATAATGGAACAGTGAAATCTCGAGCTCGATTTCCACAAATTCCATCGCAATAGTGCATAGTCAGTCCAAGATTTCACTATTTCAAATGGAATAGTGCAATCTTGGGTCGGAATTGCACTATTCGGTTTGAAATTTCAGTATTTTCTCCCAAGATCTCACTATTCCAAACGGAATTGCACTATTTCCATCAGGATTGCACTATTTCAGTTGGAATAGTGAGATCTCGAGTGGGATTTGCGCTATTCGAAATGAAATTAGAAAATTTCGGATGAAATAGCACTATTCTGGTCCCGGCTGTGGAATTCCGGCGGGAAGAGGTCCAACCCAAGCGGGTCGAGCGGCAGGAAACCCGTGTGGGTGCGGACAGGGGCGGCTGGGTGTCAAAGCGGCCGTGAGGATAGTGGGATTCGGGCTGGGATTCATTTCGTGGGGTAAAAGGCGGGATGTTCGGGGGATGAAAGAGCAAAGCCGGCTGCATTGCGGTGCAGCCGGCTGGTGTAACGTGTGATCAAAAACCACTCCCCCCTGTCCCCCCTTCGCAAAGTGGGGAACCTGGTTGTTCTGCAGCGCTTCGTGAGTGAAGACTCTGCGCTTCCTGGGGTTACCTTCCCAAAGGGGAACTGGTCTTTGCTTTAGATGATGATCAATTCCTTCACCTCCGACCAAGGCCCGACTCCCGCATCGGTCATCAGCCGTGCCCTGAAGTAGGCCCGGCGTGCCGGATCCAATCCTTCTACGGTGAAGTGACAGTAATGGGAAATCTTCAGCGGTTGCCACGATTCTGCCAAGGCCGGATCGCCATAACAGACCTTTAATTCGACACTCCCCTTCCCTTCCCAACTGCTGACGTAGATTTTTATAGTTCCGGACTTGTCGCCATGACTGACCTTGAACTTGTTGAACTGCTTGGGCAGCTTCACGGCGGTGGTCCGGGGCGCTTTTTGATGTCTGTTCACAGGAACGCCGTCGAGGTGGCTGGGATCGTTATTATGGGTCGCGTACATGACCACATACTGGCAGGAGAACTTTATGGACTGGATCATCTTTTCGCGCTTCTCAAGCCTTTGGGGCTCTTTCGATGGATCCTGCCTTGCCGCATTCGATGCCTGTTTGACCTGCTGGGAGTCATCCCTGAGCATGCCCGGGCCAGGAATACATTTCGGAACGTCCTGCTCCTTGTAGGCTGCGTGTCCCTCCAGATGGTCTGCCAGCGTTTCACCGCATAGCGCCAGATCTCCGTCAGAAAGTTCCTTTAGGCCTGCAATGTCGAAAGGTTCGCTCATCGTCGCCTCCATTTTTGTGCATAGTGGGTGGGTATAACTATTAAAGCACGCCAATCCAGTTGTCAAGGAAGCCGCTAAGATTTTTCCTTACCGGGTACATCCTTTTGGCGTGAGTTCGGAGTTATGGTGGGCTTCGACGGTGCACTTGGGGTGGGAATTACCGAAAGATGGGCCCAGAGGGGGGGGGAAGATGGGCCTTTATACGGAGGGGGGGCTATAGAAAAACGCGGTAATCTATATTGAGGACGTCAGCGAGCCTTCTGGCGGTTTCCTTGCCTATCGGACGTTTGCCGTTCTCCATTTCGCTGATGTGGTGTTGCGCTATACCCGTCAATTCTGCCAACTGCTTTTGCGCCAGTCCCTCTTTGCCCCGAGCACCACGGATGGCTACTCCGCCGCTGTTCCATGCCAGCTCAGGTGACACTTCCTCGGGGGTATAGGCAGGTTGTGTATTGTGCATCATTCATTACTCCAGTCCGCCACTTCGGCAACTTCCTCAAGATCTTCCAGATTGTGACGGCCTTGGAATACCAGGCGAGATTGCCTCTGGCATTCTGCTTCCAAATCAGGGATGGCTTCGGGCTCCAGGTACTCGCATTCTCCAGCGTGGCTCATGGATCCACCTCTGGCTGGAGGCCAGCCAAAAGCGTTTCGGGAGCGATATCCTGCTCGTTGGGCCAGGTCACGGCACCGAGAAAGATACCTACCTTGTTGAAATATGTCACATCCTTCAGCTCTTGGAAAACGCCATGCTCCAGATATGGCTTCACGTCGAAGACGCCCTTGCGTCCGTCCTCAATTTCGACATAAATGCGGTAATCGGGCATCGCTTTTACGACTTTCACATCCCAGTACATCTTTTCCTCACAAAGGCTTAATTTTGTATGGGTTCTCTCCTTGAGCAGCAAGAGCCCAGTCCGCCTGCAATTCTTCACGATGGAGTTCTAGCCAGGCCAGAACTAGCCTAAATTGTTTTCGTGGGAGTTGTCCAGCCAAAACTTTTCCATCTTCGATACTTATGGAAGCCTCATGTTCTGCGTATCTAGCGTGGAAGTGAGGTAGGCTGTGGTGATGGTTGTCGAGCAGGTACATTCTAATGATTATGCCGTAGAACATGGAAATAACCGGCATTGCGCCTCCAAGGGGCCTACCAGAGCATTCACTGGATGCCTCTACAGCTCATGGTGATATCTCGTCACCTGTGCGGGTCGCGTTCCGTTGTTCTGGTGTACGTTCCGGAATAGGAATCTCCAACCCATGCATAGGACTTATTGTTTTTCAGCCGGAACCCATACCACTTCACCTTGATCTTTCCGTGCTTTACGTCGGAAACATCTACCACTGCCAAGGGCTTGTGCTTATCGAAACGATTCCAAGGCAAGCTTGCCCCACCAACGCCAACCTCAATTACGTCTCCAAATACCACATCAACCTGGTTTAGCTTGGCATTGAGCTGATAGAAGACCGTTATGTACACTTGGTTCGACTCAACGCAAAATGGTTGCGGCTTACCTTCCGGCTGAATGTCTATGCACTCTCCGCAAAGGCATTCTACCGAGTTAGCTCCAGCCTTTACCCATTTGCCCGAAATTTCTTTTGCTGTAACGCCTGCATTAGCCGCATTTGCCGCCCCCAGAAGAATTACCACCACGATTTGTTTGACCCAATTTCTCATCGTTGACTCCACCTTGTTAGGCTCCTTGTATAAACCTCAAGCAATTCCTTCATTGTTCGTGTTGGCTGGCCATATGGGGATCCTGGTAGGCTTGCCCACTCTCTATTCCCATTGCGTATGGCTTGCTCAACAGCTCCAGCCAGTAGGGGCTTCAACATATTCCTTCTCTTGAAGAGCTTTACTGCCGCTTCATCCTGAGACTTCGGAGAGAAATCCGGCATGTTCAATCCACTCCAGGTGCTATGAAGGAATTGGTATCTGCCTGCAGCTGTGCTTTTCAGTGATTTGCTGAGGGTAACAATGACGTTGGGATGCTTCCCGAAATCAGTGATAGGTTGACTCCCCTTCCCCTTTACCATGGTGTTGTAACCTGCACCTTCTGCGTGCGCGACTACATCCAGCAAAGCTTTTACGCGAGGATCTTTTACTAACTCCTCTTCAGAAGACAATTCATTTACTGGCTTCGGCTGACGACTTCTGGCAGCACTCGCACCACCTAGGCCAGCCACATTTCCACTCAATTGTTTTATATTTGGATCACCATGATCCTTCATCCCAAGTGGACCGGGTGTGTCGCCGACAAATGATCTTGGCGAGTCTGGTGAGGCAGCATCGTTGTGGCCGAGGGGGCCGGGGGTGAGGGAGGGGCGCTGGAAGGGGTCGCGACGGAGGTGCAATTGACGGGAGTTGGCCATCTTGGAACCTCCTGTGGGAGGGTGCGTGAAGATGGAAATGTACCAAGGGGGGAACGGGTGTCAAACGGGGTGAGGCGGGATTGGTGGGTGGATCAAAGGCAAATCCCCCCTGTCCCTCCTCCGGGGGAGGGGGCTCCCCGACCTCAGCCCCCCGCCACTCTGCCCACTCCCAATCCGGCAGCTCCGCTACCTCCGCTGGCTCCCATAAATCCCATCATTCTCATTGCTCCCATAACTCCCATAATTCCGCCCTCCCCCGTTGCAAACCAACCGGCTTATGTTAGTTTGTTCTAATTCAAAAAACCGGACCTTAATAAGAGCGAGCGGCAACAGCTTCCAAGGGAGGATCAGGCATGGAACCGAGTGAAACCGAACGCGGCCAGTCGAGAGAATGGCGAAGAGACAGGCGTGTCAATGTAGGTCCCGCCGAGAGGAAGGCGTCCGTCGTCGGCGGTGCCGCCCTGGCGGTGTCGGGGCTGAGATGCATCAGCAAGAGGAATTACGCCTCGGGGCTGGCGATGATGATCGCGGGAGGAATGTTCCTGTACCGGGGCCAAACCGGGCACTGCGGCATCTACGACGCAATGGGGGTCGACACCGTGCACACACACAACTCTGCCTTGACCATTACCAAGGCGGTCACCATCGGCCTGCCGCCACAGGAGGTTTACGAATTCTGGCGCAACCTGGAGAACCTGCCCCGTTTCATGAGGCACCTGGAGTCGGTGCAGGTGACCGGCGCGCGCACCTCGCACTGGAAGGCGGTCGGCCCGGGCGGCATCAGCGCGGAATGGGACGCCGAGATGATGGAGGACATGCCGGGCCAGCAGATCAGCTGGCATTCGGTAGGCGAAGCGGACGTGCCCAACAAGGGAAGCGTGGAGTTCAAGGAGGCGCCGGGACACCGCGGCACTGAGGTGAAGGTCACCATCGACTACTACCCCCCCGGCGGTGGCGCGGGGAAGGTGGCGGCCAAGCTCGCCCAGGGGATCAACGCGCAGCAACTCGAGGAAGATCTCAAGAGGCTCAAGCAGATCCTTGAAGTGGGAGAGGAAACCACGGCCCGGCGGACGGTCGCATAAATCGCTATCCCGCCGGAGACGCGGCGGACAAGGGGGGTATATGAGGGCGGTATGCTGGCACGGCAAGCACGACGTGCGGGTGGACGAGGTAGCGGACCCGCAAATCGTCAGCAAGGGAGATGTCATCGTGAAGGTCGGGCTCACCTGCATCTGCGGCTCAGACCTGCACCTGTATAACGGTTACGTCCCCACCATGAAGAAAGGGGACATCATGGGGCACGAGTTCGTCGGCGAGATCGTCGAGACCGGGAGCGGCGTCACCCGCTTCCATATCGGCGACCGGGTCATCGTTCCCTTCCCGATATCCTGCGGCGTCTGTTGGTACTGCAAGCACGAACTCTGGTCGCTGTGCGACAACTCCAATCCCAACTCCTGGATGCTCGAGCACCTCTACGGCGACACCGGCGGCGGCATCTTCGGCTATTCGCACATGTACGGCGGCTTCTCCGGCGGCCAGGCCGAGTACGTGCGGGTCCCTTTCGCGGACGTCGGGCTGGAAAAGATCCCTGATGGGATCCCCTACGAACAGGTGGTGCTCCTGACCGACATCTGCCCGACCGGCTACCAGGCCGCCGACAACTGCAATATAAACCCCGGCGATACCGTCGCCGTCTGGGGGTGCGGCCCGGTCGGTCTGATGGCCATGATGTCGGCGCGCCACCTCGGTGCCGAGCGGGTGATCGGCATTGACCGCTTCCCGGACCGTCTGCAGATGGCGCACTCCCAATGCCGCGCAGAGGTACTCAACTATGAGGAAGTGGATGTGGCGGAAGCGCTGCAGAACATGACTGGCGGACGCGGCCCTGACTCCTGCATCGATGCGGTGGGGCTGGAGGCGGTCGGAACCGGCATCGAGGGGATTTACGATTCGGTGAAGCAGACCCTCCGGCTGGTAACGGATCGTGCCTCGGCGTTGCGCCAACTGACCAAGGCGTGCCGCAAGGGGGGGACGCTCTCCATCGTCGGGGTCTACAGCGGCTTTATCGACAAGTTCCCCATGGGCGCCATCTTCGCCAAGGGGCTGACGCTACATGCAGGGCAGGCCCACGTACACAAGTACCTGCCGCATCTGGTCAAACTGGTCGCCGAACAGCAACTGAACCCGTCGTCGATCATCACGCACCGCCTGTCGCTCGATCAGGCGCCCGGCGCCTACAAGACCTTCCTAAACAAGCAGGATTCCTGCATTAAAATCGTGCTGAACCCTCAGGAGTCGGCCAGTGCCGCCAGGCCGGGTTCGCAGGACGCGGGAGCAGTCTAAGCTCCGTCCGCAACCCCACATGGCGTGCCGCCATAGAGGAGGTAACAGATGACCCCGCAAGAGGAGAAGCCCTTCCCGCGCCAGCGCCAGGAGCAGCCGGCCAGTGAAGCGGAAATGACCCCCAGGCCGGATAGCGGTGAGTTCGAATACCGCGGTTCGTCGCGGCTGCAGGGGAAAACCGCCCTTATCACCGGGGGCGACAGCGGTATCGGCCGCGCGGTCGCCATCGCCTACGCACGCGAGGGGGCCAACATCGCCTTCGCCTATCTCGAAGAGGACCAGGATGCCCGGGAGACCCGGGACATCGTGGAACGGGAGGGGGTGCGCTGCCTCGCCTTCCGCGGCGATGTGGGGCAGGAGCAGTTCTGCATCGACATCGTCGGCAAGACCGTGGCCGCCTTCGGCAAGCTGGACATCGTGGTGAATAATGCCGCCGAACAGCACTACCGCGAGAGCCTGGAGCAGATCTCCGCGGAACAGCTGGAGCGTACCTTCCGCACCAACATCTTTTCCTACTTCTTCCTGACCAAGGCGGCGCTCAAGCACCTGCAAGAAGGTTCCCGCATCATCAACACCACCTCGGTGACCGCCTTCAAAGGGAGCCCAATGCTGCTCGACTACTCCTCGACCAAGGGGGCCATCGTCGCCTTCACCCGTTCGCTCGCCCTCTCCCTGGCGGAGAAGGGGATCCTGGTCAACGCCGTCGCTCCGGGCCCGATCTGGACGCCGCTTATCCCCGGCACCTTCCCAGAGGAAAAGACCGAGAAGTTCGGCACTGACGTGCCGCTTAAGCGTGCCGGGCAGCCGGTGGAGGTGGCCTACAGTTACGTCTTTCTCGCCTCCGAGGGGGGCTCCTACATGACCGGCCAGATCCTGCACCCCAACGGCGGCACCATCGTCGGCGGCTAGCAAAGCCCCAATCAATTGCAAAAGTTGCCCTTGTCCCCCCTCCCCCTTGCGGGAGGGGGGGCAGTCCCGAAAGAGCCTAGAAAGGAGCATCCATGAAATCTGCCGATCGACGCAATTCGCTGGCCCTGGCCATGTTGGGAGCCGGGGCCGCTTTTTTCCTCTGGAGCCTGCGCCGCAACGCGCGCCGCATCGACTTTCTCGGCAAGACCGTAGTGATCACGGGCGGGTCACGCGGACTCGGGCTCGAGATCGCCCGGCAACTGGTCAAGGAAGGGGCGAGGCTGGTGCTGCTGGCGCGCAGGCCTGACGAACTGGAGCGCGCCCGGGCCGAGTTGGCTCGCTCCGGCGGGGACGTGATCACCTTCCCCTGCGACGTCGGGGTGCGCCAACAGGTCGAGGAAGCCGTGGCTGCGGTGATCGAGCTGCGCCACAAGATCGATGTCCTCATCAACGTCGCCGGCATCATACAAGTGGCCCCGTTCGAGAACCTGGAGCTGAAGGACTTCCAGGAATCCATGGATGTCCACGCCTGGGGACCGTATCACATGATCCGCGCCGTGGCGCCGCACATGCAGCGGCGCCGGAGCGGCCGCATCGTCAACGTCTCATCGATAGGCGGATTGGTAGCCGTGCCGCACCTGCTGGCTTACACCATGGGCAAGTTCGCGCTGACCGGCCTCTCCGACGGCTTCCGCGCGGAACTCGCCAAGGACGGCATCTACGTCACCACCGTCGCCCCCGGCCTAATGCGCACCGGCTCGCACGTCAACGCCAACTTCAAGGGGCAGTACAAGAAAGAATTCGCCTGGTTCGCTATTTCCGGCGCCAACCCCGCGTTATCCACCTCAGCGCCGGCCGCCGCGCACAAGATCATCGAGGCCTGCCGGTATGGCCAGGCCCGCCTGATCGTCAACTGGCCCGCCCGCATCCTGCACGCCGCCAACGCCCTGCTCCCCGAGGTCACTTCTTTCGCCACCGGGATGGCGGCCAGAATGCTCCCCGCGCCGGCAGCATCCACCGACAACGAACAGCATCCCGGCTGGGACAGCCGCTCCAAACTGGCCCCGTCGCTCCTCACCCGTCCCAGCGATCGCGCCATCGAGGCGAATAACGAGCAGCCGGCAGAGTCACCCTACGTGGCACGGGTCCATGGCGGGAGACAATGAGATCGCCGCTCGATCATCAGTAGAGGCGCAGTCTCTTCGTCCCCTCCCCTGGAGGGGGAGGGACAGGGCGGGGGATTAGCACTGTTGCCCCCCTCCCAACCTCCCCCCTCCAGGGGGAGGAGTGGCACAGCCACCCAGTCTGACCACCGGAGCAAGGAGGCCCACATGTTCTCACTGCGCAGCTACTTCAAGCTGGGTGACACCAGCTATATGGACCTGGCCAAGAAGGTCTTCCACAAGTTCAGCGACGAGGATTGCTCGGAACACGCCGCGGCCATGGCCTACTACTTCCTGTTCGCATCGTTCCCGTTCCTGCTCTTTCTCACCACCCTGATCGGGTACCTCCCTATCCCGCACCTCATGGAGTACATGCTGAACAACGCTGCAAAGTTCCTCCCGTCGGAAGCGTTTTCCCTGATCGAGAGCAACATCCGGTCGCTGTTCATGAACAAGAAGCAGGGGCTTTTGTCGGTCGGCATCCTGCTGGCGCTGTGGGCTTCCTCGAACGCCATCGTGTCGGTCATGGACGCCATGAACAACCTCTACGACGTCAAAGAGGGGCGCCCGTTCTGGAAGGTGCGCCTGATCGCCATCGGACTGGTGCTCGGTCTCTCGCTGCTGGTCCTCGGGGCGATGGTCCTGCTCATGTTCGGGGTGAAAATCGCGAACTTCGTGGCGGGGCTGATCAACTTCGGTGTGGCTTTCAAGGTCGGTTTCGTGATCGGCCTCATCCCGGTCACCCTGTTCCTCCTGGTACTCGCCATCGCTGTCATTTACTACTTCACGCCGGACGTAGAGCACGAGTGGAAATGGATCAGCCCGGGTGCGGTGGTGGCCATCCCCTGCTGGATCGCGATGTCCTTCGGGTTCTCCTATTACATCAACAATTTCGGCTCCTACGACAAGACCTACGGTAGCATCGGCGCCGTCATCGTGCTCCTGTTGTGGCTCTACCTGAGCGGCCTGATCATCCTGGCGGGCGCCGTCATCAACGCGGTGATCGAGCACAGTTCGGAGGAAGGGAAGGAGCCGGGTGAGAAGGTGGAAGGGGAGCATGCCGCCGAGCGCGGCACCCATTCAAAAGCGGAATCACAGCAGAAGGAAAAGGAAGAATTGACAAGATCATAGCTTCGTTAGTGTCGTGTAGTGGTCCCCCCTCCCTATCCCTCCCCCTCCGGGGGAGGGGGCCAAACGCGCCTCCCCCCAGAGGGGGGAGGCTGGGTAGGGGGCGCAAAACTTGGCGCCTCCTACCAGTTATTTGATCTGCCCCCGGATCTCGCCCATGGGGTAGGTCACCGTCGGCACGTCCACGTAGGCCTCTCCGGCATCTATAATGCGCACCAGGTCCTCCACCGTCTTCCCCTCCAGCTCTCCGATCAGGTTTTCGTTGGTGATGAGCCCCTCGGAAAGAATTCCCTTGAACTTACCCATCTTGACCGGCCCCCCGAACAGCCCCACCAGCGGAGGGCCGTTCTGCCCCGGCTTGCCGTGGTGGATGTGCGCCGCGACCGGACTCGTTATCCTGCTCACATTCAGCTCGTAACTCATCTCGCCGTCCGCGTAGATCATCTTGATGTCCCCCCGGGCCGGAGTCTTCACCGCGGGAACCTCCTGCTGCCCCGAAAGCTTCGCCCGGAAGATCCGCTGTTCCGCCGCCGCCGGCAGGGCAGCAAGTACCGCCATAACCACGACCGACATCTGCCATTTCTTCATAATGGATATCCCCTTTTTCAGCGTCCCTCCGGCCGCGCGCTTGCCTGTCCCACGGCCAGAAGGTCGAGTATGCCGGAGAGCGGGATGGAAACCCAGTCCGGACGGTTGTTGAGCTCGTAGCCCAGTTCGTAGATCGCCTTGTCCAGCATGAAGGTCTGCAGCATGATCTCGATCTCGTCCTGCGCCGTCGGCATGAAGCGGGCGCCAGCTACCCCCTCCTTGTACGCCTGCAGGAAGACGGTGGCGCTGTAGCGATACCAGGCCTGCACCCAGGGGAGCAGGTAGGCGATGTCCTCGTCCCGCACCTGGGTGCGCTGCATGATGACGGCATGCGCGGCGTAGTGGAAGGAACGCAGCATCCCCGCCACGTCCCGCAGCGGAGACTGCTTGATCCTGCGCTCGCTGAGCGACTTCACCGGCTCCCCTTCGAGGTCGATGATGAGGAAGTTGTCGCCGGTGTAGAGCAACTGGCCCAGGTGGTAATCGCCGTGGATGCGGGTCTTCATGGCGCCGAACTTGCGCACCATGAACTTCTGGAACACGGTGAGCACGTCGTTCTCCATGGCGAGGAGCCCTTCGGCATCGCCGGCCACGTGCTGCGGGATGCGGGCCATGTTCTTGCGCAACAGGTCGAACACCTTCTTGCAGCGGCTGCGCATGGACTGGTACACCGAGCGCTGGTACAGGAGCGCGAAGGGCTCCGCGGCGAAATCGGGATCGTCGTTCCGAGAGGAAAGCGCCAGGTGGAATTCGGCCGTCCTCCTGCCGATCAGGGCCACCATCTCGGGGTAGACACCCTGGATCAGCTCCAGCAGAGTCGCGGTATAGCCGCTGGACTCGTTCCCTGGATGCGGCTCCAGCTTCGACTTCCTGGCCTCCTCGCGCTGGGCGAGGACCCGGTCCACGAACTGCCCGACCTCGCCTAGGGTGAAGGTCCAGGCGTCTCCCTGGTTAGGCACGAACCCCTGCAAAAGCCCCAATGCGTAGCTCTCGCCGTTGCTGCGCCGGTATTCCAGCGACCCGGCCAGGGGCGCGACGTGCGGGAAGCGCACCCGGTCCAGGAAGGTGCCGATCTCCACCTCGGGATGGGCCCCCTCCTCCATGCGCCGGTACATCTTGAGGAAGAAGCTCTTCTCGAAAAGCACGGCGCTGTTGCTCTGCTCGGATTTCAACACCTGCGACGGGAACGGGATCTGCTTTCCTTCCATGAGAGCGGCCATGCCGGAGGTGGGGCGCCCGGAAAACCTGCCGCTGTCGCCGCGCAGCGTCTTGCGGCGCCAGATCAGTTCGAAGAGGATCCAGCGCAGGTGGGAGTTGTGCAGCCCGTCGTAGAGCACCCCCGGGCGGTCGCCGACCTTGAGCAGGCAGATCACCGCCTCCGGCGCGTCTCCCAGCAGGGCTTCACCGCCGCCGTCCATGGGGAGGTAGTGCAGCGGCAGCAGATATACCTCGGGAGCCCCCTCGCTGTAGGTCACCTCCAGGAAGGTGATCATCACCGAAGTACCGTCGATGGGTACCGGGAGCCGGTCCAGCACCGAGAAGCGCACCATGACTCGGCTCTTGCCCTGGAACCAGCGCGATTTCCTGAGATAGTCCGGCAGCACCGATTGCTCCAGCTGGCGTAGCCCGGCGGCCTTCAGCACGTTCTCCCAGCCACCCGCCACCGCGATCTCCTCCAGCACCCCTTCTTCGCGCGGCTTGGTCTTCTCGCGGCCGTCGGTCAAGAGGAGCAGGTGGTAGTCGTACGGCCCCATGATGACTCCGTAGGGTGAGTCCTTGATGGCGGGGAAGCGGTTGCGGCTGAACATCTCCTCGGGGAAAAACCCCACGAAGCGGGGCTGGTTCACCTGCACGAACTGGGTGGCCCGGGAGAGGTTTATGAGCACCAGGATGGTCTGGTCCTCGTACTGGCGCAGCATGGCGAGCACCTTGGGGTTGTCCAGGGTGATGAACTCCAGCGTCCCCCACCCAAAGGCGCGGAACCGCTTCCTGAGGTCGATCATCCGCTTCATCCACCAGAGCAGAGAAGAAGGGTTCTTGGCTTGGTTCTCGACGTTGCGCGCCTCGTAGTGGTACTCCGGGTCGATGATGGTCGGCAGGTAGAGCTTCTGCGGGTTGGCCGGCGAGAAGCCCGCGTTTCTGTCCGGGCTCCACTGCATCGGGGTGCGCACGCCGTTACGGTCGCCCAGGTAGTAGTTGTCCCCCATGCCGATCTCGTCGCCGTAGTAGATGATGGGGGTGCCGGGCATGGTGAAGAGGAGCACGTTCATCAGCTCAATCTTGCGCCGGTCGTCCCCCATGAGCGGCGCCAACCGGCGCCGGATGCCCAGGTTGATGCGGGCGCGCGGGTCCCGGGCGTAGATGCGGTACATGTAGTCCCGCTCCTCGTCAGTCACCATCTCCAGGGTGAGCTCGTCGTGGTTTCTTAAAAACATGGCCCACTGGCAGTGCGGGGGGATGGTCGGGGTCTGCTGCATGATGTTGATGATGGGGAAGGAGTCCTCCATCTGCAGCGCCATGAACATGCGGGGCATGAGCGGGAAGTGGAACGCCATCTGGCAGGCGGCGCCCCCCCCGAAATAGGAGGCGGCGTCCTCGGGCCACTGGTTCGCCTCGGCGAGCAGCATCTTGTCCGGGTACTTGGCGTCGATGTAGGAGCGCAGCTTCTTCAGGAACTCGTAGGTCTCCGGGAGGTTCTCGCAGTTGGTCCCCTCGCGCTCGTACAGGTAGGGGACCGCGTCGAGCCTGAGGCCGTTCACCCCCATGCCGAACCAGAAATCGATGACCCGGAACATCGCCTCGTGCACCCGCGGGTTGTCGTAGTTCAGGTCGGGCTGGTGCGAATAGAAGCGGTGCCAGTAGTAACTCTTGGCGATCGGATCGCGGGTCCAGTTGGAGACCTCGAAGTCCTTGAAGATGATGCGCGCGTCCAGGTACTTGTCCGGGGTTTCGCTCCATACGTAGAAGTCGCGCCAGGGGGAGCCGGGCTTGGCGTTGCGCGACTTCTGGAACCAGGGGTGCTGGTCCGAGGTGTGGTTCAGCACCAGCTCGGTGATGACCCGCATGCCAAGGGCGTGCGCCCCCTTGAGGAAGTCCTGGAAATCGCGCAAGGTGCCGTAGTCCGGGTGGACGCTGCGGTAGTCGGCGATGTCGTAGCCGTCGTCCCTGAGCGGCGAGGGGTAGAAGGGGAGCACCCAGACCGCAGTGATGCCCAGGTCGCGTAGGTAGGGGAGCTTCTGCAAGAGCCCCCGGAAATCGCCGATGCCGTCCCCGTTGGAATCGCAGAAACTCCGGATGTGCACCTCGTAGATGACGGCGTCCTTGAACCAGAGCGGGTTTTTCTCGTTGCGAAATGGCATGGTTCCCCCCCAAGCACTGCTGCCAACTCCGGACTTTAGCTCCTCCCCCCGGAGGGGGGAGGCTGGGAGGGGGGGCGTTGTGCCGATGGTCCGGAAGCCCCCTCCCCACCCTCCCCCTCCAGGGGAGGGAGATAGGACACGGAGCCGTCGCTAAAAGTAGTAGTCGAAATCGGACTCCCGGCGCTGCCAAGTGCTGATCCGGTAGATGCAGGCCGGATTCACCTGCGGGTCGAGCCGCACGGTGGTGGTGTCACCCTGCCAGATGGAGTGATCCCCCCCGATCAGGTCGTGCAACAGGTACGACTGCCCCGGCAGGACGCCGAACAGCTCCAGCGGTAGCTGAAGGCGCGCCGTGCGCACCCGGAATGGGTCGAGGTTCACCGCCACCAACAGCGACCCCTTCGTCTGCTTGGCGATCTTGGCGTAGAAGATGACGCTGTCGTCGTCGGACGGCAGGAAGGTGACGTTGTTAGTCTGCTGTAGCGCGACGTGATCGCGACGAATTCGGTTCAGGGTGATGATCAGTTCGCGGATGTTGCCGGACGCCTTCCGGTCCCAGTGGCGGATCTCGTACTTCTCCGCGTCCAGGTATTCCTCCGAACCGGGCTTTTCCGGCTTCCCCACGCAGAGTTCGTACACCGGGCCGTAAATACCGTAGTTGGAGGAAAGCGTCGCCGCGAGCGCGAGCCGGATCATGAAGGCGGGGCGCCCGCCGTACTGCAGGTACTCGGTCAGGATGTCCGGTGTGTTGGGCCAGAAGTTCGGGCGCATGAACTCCCTGGTGTCGCCGCGGGTCAGCTCAGTCAGGTACTCGGTCAACTCCCCCTTGCTGTTGCGCCAGGAAAAGTAGCTGTAGGACTGGGTGAAACCAGCCTTGGCTAGTCTCGCCATGATCTTCGGGCGAGTGAACGCCTCGGCCAGGAAGATGACGTCCTGGCACTTCCCTTTCGCTTGGTCTATCAGCCACTCCCACATCGGGAACGGTTTGGTGTGCGGGTTGTCCACCCGGAAGATGCGGACGCCGTGGTCCATCCAGAAGAAAACGATCGACTTCAGCTCCTCCCAGAGTTCCTCCCACTGCGGCGTCTCGAAGTTGATCGGCACGATGTCCTGGTACTTCTTGGGCGGGTTCTCGGCGTATTGCACGGTCCCATCCGGGCGCCACCTGAACCACTCCGGGTGCTCCTTCAGATAGGGATGGTCCGGTGAGCACTGGAAGGCGAGGTCGAGGGCGATCTCGATGACGTGTTTTTCCGCCTCGCGCACCAGGTCCCCGAAGTCCTCCAGGGTACCGAGATCCGGGTGCACCGCCTTGTGCCCACCATCCTCGGAGCCGATGGCCCAGGGGCTGCCGGGGTCGCCCGGCTGCGCTTCGACCGCGTTTGCCCTTCCCTTCCTTTTGCTGGTGCCGATAGGGTGGATCGGGGGAAGGTAGAGGACGTCGAAGCCGAGTTCGGAGACGTCGGGAAGGAGCGCAATGCAGTCGCGCAGCGTGCCGTGACGTCCATCGGCTCCCAGCGAGCGGGGGAACACCTCGTACCAGCTGCTGAAGAGCGCCTTCTTGCGGTCCACCCGGACCACCAGTTCCTTCGGGTAGCGTGTGGCGAGCCCGCGTGCGCAGCATGTGCTGACCAGGTCGGAGAGGCGGGTATCGAGCCCCAGCGCCACGGCCCCCTCCTGCTCCCTTTCCACCGTGAGCGCCGTCACCGCCTCGCGCAGCCGCGCCGCGTCCTCCTGGTTGGCCTCGCCGACGGCCTGCTCTAGGATCTTGGCGCCAATTTGTAGGTCCACCGCCACGTCCTGTCCCGCCTCGAACCTCTTTTGCAGATCCCTCTGCCAGGTCCGGAAGTGGTCCACCCACCCCATCAGGGTGTACTGGTAGAAGCCGGGCTCGCCCAGGACGAAGCTCCCCTCCCAGCGGTCGTTGTCCAGGCGGCGCATCTCCTTCTCCTGCCAGTCGTCTTCCCCCATCCTGCGGTAGAGGAGCAGCGCCACGACCTCGTCGTGACCGTCGCTGAAGACGTCCGCCTGCACCACCATCTCGTCGCCGGTCACCCGCTGCACGGGGAACCTGCCGCAGTCGATCTGCGGGTGCACGACCTCGATCGCTATCCGGGCTCTCCCTTCCATAGGCTCACCTCGGTCACTAACTCCCTCCCCCTGGAGGGGGAGGGCTGGGGAGGGGAGAATTCCCCTACAAAGGCTCCAACAGCGCCACGCTCACCTCGGAAAAGAGGGCGGCCAGAGGTATGGCCGGCCGCCCCTCGCGCCGCTCGGCCTCCACCTGCTGTCCGTTGACCACGTTGCGGAAGCGCTCTCCCGCCCCTTCCGGGAGCAGCAGCACCGTGTCCTGCCACGCGGCCTCGCCCAGCGGGTGGCTCCCCTCGTCGGGCATCAACTTCGCCACCAGCCGCGCCGCCGCCACGATCAACGTGCTCGTGCTCCCCTTCCTGGCAAAGGCGCAGACGTGCCGCTCCCGCGCCCCCTTGGCCTCGAGCGGCAGGTACTCTCCGAAGTCGAAGGGCTCCCGGTGCTCCCTGCGGTAGTTGAGCACCCGGTAGATGAGGAAGAGCTTGATCCAGCCGTTCTCCCCCTGCTCCAGAAGCTCGCGGCACAAAGCCTGCGCGCCGATCTCCGCCTCCCGCGCCCGCAGCTCCCGCAGCGCGTCAATCCGGACGCCGTAGTCGACCTGGCGGCGGTTGTCGGGATCGACCAAGGTGAACTCGATCAGCTCGGTTCCCTGGTAGAAATCGGGGACGCCGGGTGCAGTCATCTTCAAAAGGACCTGGGACAGCGAGGTGAACAGGCCGCAGCGGGCGAGCCGCCTCTGCAGCGGCTGGAACTCGCGCAGGAACGGGTTCCCCGGCGATTGCTCCATGATCCCGTCCACGAAACCGAGCACCGCATCCTCGTAAGCGGAGTTGGGGCTCACCCAGCTGCTGTGCACCTTGGCTTCCCTAAGCGCCTTGGTCAGGTACTCCTTAATCCTCACTTTGAAGGCGTCGTATCCGTCCTTGTCCATTACTCCTGCGGGCCAGGCGCCCAGCAGGGTCTGGTAGATCAGGTATTCCTCGTTGCGGTCCGGAACCCGCTGGTTTTCGATCAGGCTGCCGCGCCCCTTGTTGATGCGGCTCCAGCGCACGACCGACTTCTGCCACAGATCCGGAAGCTCCGAGATGGCGTCGATCCTGGTGCGCACGTCCTCGCCGCGCTTGGAGTCGTGGGTCGAGGTGGTGATCATGGCGTGGGGGAAGTTCTTGTTGCGCTCCAGGTTCTGACCGTGGAAGGCCTCCAGCGTGGTGCCGAACTTGCCCGGCATGCCGCCGACGTCGTTGAGCGAGATGAGCCGGTGGTAGACGTAGAAGGAGGTGTCCTCCAGCCCCTTGGCCATGACCGGCCCGGTAATCTGCTGGAAGCGCATGGCGAAATAGAGCCAGGCGCGGCGGCTTTCCTCGCTGGCCCGCTCGGGCGCCTTCAAGAGGAGCACGTCGCGCAGGAAATCGAAAACCGATCCGCTGATGGCGGGGTTCCAACGCTTGGCCTTCGATACCGCCGCCTCGATGTACTGCACGTCCTTGTCGCGCACCGAGGCTGAATTGGCGTAGGTGCGGTACACCGGGAAGCAGGCGATGACCTCGCTGATGGCGCGCACCAGGCTGTTCAGGGTGAAGTCCCGGGTGAGCCGGTCCTGCTCTGCGATGTTGTTCAACTGGTGCGCCAGCATGTTCACCTCGCCCGAGAGCGAGACCTGCATCACCAGCTTCTTCTTCTCGTAGACGATCTCGGTGAAGTCGGAGGCGCGCTTTGTGAAGCGGTCGTAGATGCGGTCGAACTGCTTGGCGGCCTCGGTGTCCACGAAGATGCCGTTCACGCTGTTCAGGAACTCGTACCCGGTGCTGCCGGCCACCGGCCACTGTTCGGGGAGCTGCTCCCCTTTCATCAGGATCTTCTCCACCACGGCGTAAAGGGGCTGGTAGGAGGGATCGCGCTCCAGCTCGCCGAAGTACTCCGCCTCGGCGCCGTTGCCCCCCTCTCCACGGCAACCACACAGCTGGACGTAGGCGCTCTTTTGCAGGTTCTGCAGGTAGGACACCGGGTCGTAGAGGCCGTCGACGTGGTCGATGCGTACCCCGGTCACCTTCCCTTCCCGGATCAGCTTGAAAAGGAGGGCATGGGTCAGGTCGTAAACCGCCTGGTCCTCCATGCGGATGGCGGCCAGCGCGTTGATGTCGAAGAAGCGCCGGTAATTGATCTCCTCGGTGGCAACCCGCCAGTAGGAGAGGCGGTACACCTGCTCCCTCAGCAGCTGGTCCAGGAGGTCGAAACTGCCGGGATCCCCCTTGGTGCCGTTGAAGATCCTGATGTTCTCCGCGATGAAATCCATCACCTCCGGCGCGTCCTGGCACAGCTGCCAGAGCCGCTTCTTGATGATTTCCTTCTCGCGGTGGCGCTCCCCCATCTGCTCCGGGTCGCGCTCTGTGTCCAGCGGCAGGTGCTGCAGGCCGGTCTCGATGCTCAGCAGTTCCTGGACCGGCCCGGCTTCGGGCGGGAACCTCTCTTTCAGGCTGTCCAGGCGGTGCTGCAGGATGCGGAGGTAGCTGCGCGGCTCGATCGGGATTTGCAGGGAGTAGCACTGCACGAAAAAGGCGCCATCGCGGAAGAGGAGTTGCAGTCCGCCCCCCTCCAGCACCTTGCCGTACTGGTCGCCCAAGAGCGGCAGGAGCACCTTGCCGGTCAGTTCCTTTTTCACCGGCTCCCAGTCGATGTCGAAGAAATGGGCGTAGGGGGAACTCATGCCGTTTTCCAGCACGTCCATCCACCAGATGTTGTCCCCGCTCTCGATGCACATGTGGTTCGGAACGAAATCGAGGATGTGCCCCATGCCGTGGCAGGTGAGCTCGTCGACCATGGCCTGGTGGCCTTGCTCGTCGCCGACCTCCTTGTTCAGGATGGTCTGGTTCACCACGTCGTAGCCGTGCACGCTCCCCTCCTTGGCGGCGAGGTAGGAGGAGGCGTACACGTCGCTGATGCCGAGATCGTGCAGGTAGCCGATAATTCTAGTGGCGTCGGCGAAGGTGAACCCGGCGTTGAACTGCAGCCGATAGGTGGCGCTGGGAATGCGTGCGTTGGGCAGGTTCGATGCTCCCATGCTTACCCCCGGTCTAGGCCTGCGGCAGCACCGCCCCCAGGTTGAAGCGCAGGGTCTCCCCCAGCCTCCTGAACGCGTCCAGCCAGATGCCGGCCCCTTCCTCGCCCGCGGCGGAGCGGGAGAGATACTCGGGATAGACGGTCTTGGCGAGCTGGTAGTAGTCGTTCTGCATCTGCCAGAGCACCACGTTGACGGGTATCTCGTTCAAGAGATCCATGTTCTTTTGCATCTTGGCGATCAGCTTGAGGTCGGAGGGGTCCTGCACCAGCTGGCCGGACATCTCCTCCATGCGGCGACGCATGAAGTACTCGGTTCCCGGCTCCTCTATGGCGACGCCCCAGGTCCGGATCTGGCTCACGATCCTGCGCACTTGGTCCGCGTCCACCTCGTCCTCACTCATGGCGTGCCTGAGCGCCTCGTTGAGCGCCGGTTGCGCCACGGCCATGAATATGTGCGGCACCGGGACCCGGGTCTCCTTGACGAACTCCATGAGCGGCCGGCTGCGCTCGTACATCTCCTGGTAGCTCGCGATCTCGTCCTCCATGTTCTGCCGGATGATCTGGTTGATGATCTTGCGCTGCTCGTCGCTGAAGAGGTTAATCAAGGAGAAGCTGTGGGTGCCGAAGTGGTTGTCCATCAGGGTGACCAGGTCGGTGTAGAGCCCCTTGTCGAAGGCTCCGCTCATCTCCTCGCGCAGGGTGGCATAGTCGCCGGCGTCGCACACCTCCTTGACGCCCCCCTTGAAGTCGTGGCTGCCGATGCGCATGACGCAGAAGGTGAGGCAGGTCTCCTCCTCGGCGATCTCGCTGGCGATGTGGATGCGCCCCATGGCCATGACCGCGTCCGGGGTGGAGAGCTTGGTGTACTCTTCCTTGGCGATGGCGTAGCAGTAGATCTGGGAGTGCTCCTCGTACTCCTCGTAAAGCGAGCTGAAAGCGTAGTGGGCGCCGACCTTGACTAAGTCGAGCCGGATCGGGAGCACGAAGTTCTGGTAGATCCAGAGCCCGTCGTGGTGGTCCGGGATGTTGCTCTTTGCCTCCTTGAGCCGGTCAAGGAAAGCCTTTTCCACGTTGCCTTCGGCGAGCCCTTCCGAGAGTTGCAGCGCGCGGCTCGCGTAGTCAATCACCTGCACCGTCTCCAGGCCGGAGAGTTCGTCAAAGAACCAGCCGCAGCTCGTGTACATGAGCATGGCGTGACGCTGCATCTCCAGCATCTTGAGCGCCATGATCTTCTCGTCCTTGGAAAGCTCGCGCGAGGCGTGCTGGGCCAGGAAGCGCTCCGCCTGCTCCATGCCACGGTCCAGGATCACCTCGATGTAGGCGTCGCGGGCCTGCCAGGGATCGTTGAAGAGCTCGCGCCCCTTTTGCTCGAAGGTCTTGGCGAGCCGGTCCCGCAGCCAGTCCAGCGAGGCGCGCAGCGGGGTGCGCCACTGCTGATTCCACCCCTGGATGCCGCCCGAGCAGCCGCAGTCGCTGTTCCAACGCTCCACGCCGTGGGCGCAGCTCCAGGAGGTGCGTTCGCGGATCATGACCTCCATGGCGGGGGGGCACAGTTCCAGGTATTCGCCGTAGTTGGTGAGGCGCGCCAGGTTGTTCCCCTCGATGTGGTTCAGGCAGGCGGCCAGTGCCATATCCCCGAACTTCTGGTGGTGGCCGTAGGTCTCGCCGTCTGTGGCGATGTGCATCAGTTGCGGCCAGTCCCGGTCCTCCGTGAAGCCGCCGACGAGCCGCCCGGCGAGGGCTTCGCCGCTGTCCAGCAGGTTCTCGAAGGCGACCGCCCGGGATATGGGGCCGTCGTAGAAAAACAGGGTGATGGAACGCCCGGAAGGGAGCTTGCAGAGGTAGGCCCGGGTCGGATCGATCTCGGCCTCGGTCCACTCCTCGGCCCCCAGCGCGCGGTAGGCCCCCGCCTGGTGCGGGGCGAGCACGGTGTACTTGACCCCCTGCTCGGCCAGTATCGCCAGGGTTTCCAGATCGACTGCGGTCTCCGCGAGCCACATCCCCTCGGGAAAGCGGCCGAAGCGTTTCTGGAAGTCGGCGATGCCCCACACCACTTGGGTGCGCTTGTCGCGCGCGTTGGCAAGCGGCATGATCATGTGGTTGTAGACCTGGGCGATGGCCGAGCCGTGGCCGGAGCGCCATTCCATGCTCTGCTTGTCCGCGGCCAGGATGGCGTTGTAGATGTTGGGGGCAGCCAGTTCCATCCAGGAAAGGACGGTGGGGCCGAAGTTGAAGCTGATCTTGGCGTAATTGCTGGTGATGTCCATGACGCGGCTGTCGCCGTCCAGGATGCGCGAGGCCGAGTTGGAGGCGTAGCACTCGGCCGTGATGCGCTCGTTCCAGTCATGGTAGGGGAAGGCGGAATCCTGTATCTCCACCGCCTCCAGCCACGGGTTTTCCCGGGGAGGCTGGTAAAAGTGTCCGTGAATGCAAACGAAACGCTCCTTAGCTGGCTCCATGGTCTCCTCCTGAAAGATTGGTGCTGTAGACCACCACGCTGAATGGGTTGATCCTGATCATGCTCCTTTGGTTGCCGTCCGTACCCCCGACTTCCACCAACTCCGGTGCCTCCTCTCCCGGCCCGCGCCACTGCTGGGCAGAGGAGTCGAGCACCCGCTGCCAGTTACCCGGCGGCAGGGCGAGGGGAACCTCCTGCTGGATGTTGCTGAAACTGAGCAGGCAGAGCACCGAGTTGTCCCCACTCCACCTCCTCAGGAAGAGGATCTTCTGTTCGGGGAGCCCCGAGACCGCCATGGCGTCTCGCTGGAACACCTGCAACGCCGGGAGGCTTTTGCGCAGCGCGAAGAGCTGCTTGTAGAAGGCGAGGATGACGGCCTGCTCCCCCTCCTTCGGGGTCGCCACGTCGATGATGGACTCCTCGAAGGTGGCCTCGGCCGCCGGGTCCGGGATATCCCCCTCGCAGATGCCCGAGGCGTGCTCCTCGTGCTTTCCCTTGCGCACCATGTCCACCAGCTCGGCGTCGGTGTGGTCGATGAAGTAGTGGAACGGGGCGCGCTCGCCGTATTCCTCTCCCATGAAGAGCAGCGGCAGGTAGGGGGACAAGATCACGGTCGCCGCCGCCAGGAGCAGCTGGTTCAGCGGGAGCGTCGCGCTCAGCCGGTCACCGCACTTGCGGTTGCCGACCTGGTCGTGGTTCTGCGAGAAGACCACGAACTGCGATCCCGGGTGGTTCTCGGTCGGTCCCCCGTGGCGCCGCCTGCGGTACCGGGAGTACTGGCCGGTATAGACGAAAGCCTCCTCGAAGGCCTTCTGCAACTGGCTGAACTGGCCGAAGTCTTCGTAGTAGCCGGTCACCTCGCCGGTGAGGAGGGCGCGCAGCGCGTGGTGGAAGTTGTCGCACCACTGGGCATCGAGACCGAAGCCGCACTTGTCTGGGGAATTAATGAGACGCACATCGTTGGTGTCGTTCTCGGCGAAGAGGTGGATCTGCCGCCCCAGCCGTTCCCGGTGCTGGTGTATCTCGTCGGCCAGACGGCGCAAGAGGGGCTTCGGGGTCTGGTCGAAGATCCAGTCCACCGCGTCCAGGCGCAGGGCATCGAAGCGGAACTCGGTGATCCAGTACGCGGCGTTGGTCAGAAAGTACTCCAGGACCGGGTCGCTGTCGGCGTCGTCCAGGTTGATGGCCCGTCCCCAAGGCGTGCGGTACTTGTTGGTGAAGTAGGGGCCGAAGTCGTCGAGATAGCAGCCTTCCGGGCCGAAGTGGTTGTAAACCACGTCCAGCACCACGGCGAGCCCCTTCCTGTGGCAGGCGTTCACCAGCCTCCTTAGCCCTTCCGGGCCGCCGTAGTTGCTCTGCGGCGCGAAGTGGTACACGCCGTCGTAGCCCCAGTTGCGCTTGCCCGGGCACTGTGATACCGGCATCAGCTCTAGAGCGGTGATGCCCAGGTCGACCAGGTAGTCGAGGTGCTGGATCACGGCCTCGAAGGTCCCTTCCCTCGTGAAGGTGCCGACGTGGATTTCGTAGATGCGGTACCGCTCCAGCGGGATCCCCTGCCACCCCTCTTCGGTCCACAGGAACTGCTCCGGGTCGACCACCTGGGAAGGTTCGTGAACGCCGTCCGGCTGGAAGCGGGAGACCGGGTCTGGAAAGGTCCTGCCTGAGTCGAGCTGGTAGAGATAGCGGTCGCCGTCCGCGACGCCGGGAACGGTTATTGAGTAATAGCCCTTCCCCTCCGGCTGCATGGCCACCGTTCCCGTCGCCTTACCGGAGAGAATCAGGACGTTCACCGCCTTGGACTTGGGGGCCCAGACCCGGAACTGCGTCCCCCCTTCCTTCAAGACCGTTGCCCCCAGTTCGACGCGCCAGCCACCCGCTACCATAAACCACCTCCGCCAGCCATAACCGCTCCCTTCATGAGCCCCTCACACCTAACATAAAAAAATACTAACCAAAGATACATTAGTGAGTGTTCATGTCAACGTGCCACGAGACGCTGCTTTGCAGAAGATGAGTACCGTCCGGCGCGTTGTTAATGAAAAAGAGCCCGGATCCGTCGGACCCGGGCTGCTAGTATCGAATCTGCTCAGGAACTCTTGGCTCCCCCTCCCGCAAGGGGCGGGGGCTGCAGCCGGCCCGGAGTTCCCCGAGGAAGGGGCAAAAAAAAGGCCGGCACCGCGGGGGCCGGCCTTCAGTGGTTTTCGTTGTCAATTGTCCACTGTCAATTGCCCATAGCCTTCCTCTACTTGCGTAGGGTGGGGATCGCCTCGCGGATGAAGGAGAGGTGACGTTGTTCATCCGCGAAGTTGGCGCGCACGATCGCCGAGATGTCCACGGGGAAGTCGAGCTGGGATGCCGCCTCGTAGCGGCTGGTGGTGAGGCGCTCGTTGCTTTCCATCGCCTCCAGCGCGCCTTTAGAGCCGGTCAGGCTGCGCAGGGCCGTGAAGCCGGAGATCAGGAACCCCTTGAAGTCCGAGGTCAGCTCCGGGGGGGTCCCGCCCAGCTCCAGCATCTTCGCGGAGAGGAGATCGATGTGCTTGCGGTGGTCCGCCTGGAATTGGATCAGCTTGTCCTTGATGACCACCTCGTTCACGTTTTTGATGGCCTGGTCATAGGCGTGAGTAGCATCCACGTCGAGCTGGATCAGTTTTTCCAAGTGGTCGAGAATGTCGTCTCTGTTCATGCGTTCCTCCAGATAAGCTTAGGTATTTGTTCGCACGCGGCGCATGGCCACGGGTAAACCTTCTCCCCTCCTTCAGTCAGCATGACGCGCCGATAACATGACGACCTTACTCCTCCCGCATCTTCTCGATCAGGCCCCAGTCATGGCCCGTCGACTTGTGGTGGTTCTCCCCCGCCTCGCGTGCCATCTCCCTGCTGCTCAACCAATCCGTTATAGCGCCACAGCCGTCCTTGCAGTCGGGCAGGTAGATGTACTTAGTGTAGTCGAAGTCCATGTAGCGCCTCCTCTCCGGCTGGTCGTTAGCTGCAGTCCTCCGCCCACAGGCAGCCACCTTGGCCGCACTGTGATGACTGCCCCGAATCGAAACACGCGATATTCCCTTCTTTGCTTTGGATCAGGCGAATCAGTTCGCCTTTTTTCAGCTTGCCGCAGGAGATGTCCATCCTCTGGGCTATTTCCTTAATGTCCTGGACCTTCATGCTTCTTCTCCTTTCTAGTGCCCGGTCGGGCTGGATAGGCCAAAATTGGCAACGCCTAATAATCTAGCCGCCGGTCTTCTTTTGTCAATCTCCCGGTGTCCCACCGCTGTGATAGACTCATGTACTCATGTGCAGCCAAAGGAGGTGTTCTTCATGGGGTTGGAAGAGTATCAGCGCAAGAGGGACCTGAGCAGGACGCCGGAGCCGCCGGGGAAAGGTGGCAGGTCCGTGAAGTCGCTGCGTTTCGTGGTCCACAAGCACGCCGCCTCACATCTGCATTACGATTTTCGGCTTGAGATGGACGGGGTACTGAAGAGTTGGGCGATACCCACGGGGCCGTCGCTCGATCCAGCAGTGAAGCGGCTGGCCATGATGGTAGAGGACCACCCTTATGAATACGGAGATTTCGAGGGAGTGATCCCGAAGGGGAATTACGGCGCCGGCGAAGTGATCATTTGGGATGCCGGTACCTTCCATGCCGCCGGTAGCGAGGAACCCGACCAGAGTCTCAAGCTTTTGCGCGAGGGGCTGCAAAAGGGGGATCTGAAGTTCATCCTGCATGGCGAGAAGCTCAACGGCGAGTTTGCCCTAGTGCGCATCAAAGGCGACAAGGGGAATTCGTGGCTGCTGATCAAGAAGAAGGACCAGTTTGCCGGCAGCGAGGATGTGACCCTCCAGGAGCGTTCCGTGGTGAGCAACGCCACCATAGAGGATGTCCGGGCCGGCAGGATGCCGCAGCGCAAGGCTATCCAGGCGCAGCAGGCTTCCCCCCACCCGGCCTCCCCCCTCCGGTGGGAGGAGCAACCCGCCCCCCCCACCCAGTCCACTGCTTCAAAAAGTTCCGCCCACTCCACCAGCTCTACAAACTCTCCCGGGTCCACGGTGCCCCCCAGCTCACCCATGCCGCGCCGAGTCCCGCCGATGCTGGCAACCTCCGCCGCCGAGGCCTTCGACGACCCGGACTGGCTTTTCGAAATTAAGCTGGACGGCTACCGCACCATCGCCGAGGTCGCCAGAGAGGACGTCGCGCTCTACTCGCGCAACAACCTCTCCTTCAGCAAGAAGTTCCCCACCGTGGTCGCTGCCCTGGCCTCGCTTGGCGTCGAAGCCGTCTTCGACGGCGAGGTGGTGGTTGTGGACGAAACCGGCCGGTCCTATTTCCAACTGCTGCAAAACTACCAGCGCACCGGCCGCGGCAACATCGCCTACTTCATCTTCGACCTCCTCTACCTCAACGGCGAGGACCTGCGCAACCGGCCGCTTTTGGCCCGCAAGGAGCGACTGCGCGCCCTGCTTCCCGACCTGCCCGACATCCGCTACAGCGACCACATCATGGAGTCCGGCAAAGACTTCTTCGAACTGGCGCGCCAGAACAACCTTGAGGGCATCCTGGCCAAACGCGCCGTGAGCCTGTACCAGGCGGGCAAGAGAAGCAAGGACTGGCTGAAAATTAAGGTACGGTTTCAGCAGGAGGCGGTCATCTGCGGCTTCACCCAGCCGCGCCGCAGCCGAAAGGGTCTCGGCGCGCTGGTGCTCGGGGTCTACGAGGACGACCGGCTGGTCTGCATCGGCTTTGCCGGAGGGGGCTTCGACGATGCGGGGCTCAAGGAGATGTACGACCTGCTGCAGCCGCTGTTACAGGAGAAGTCACCCTTCCAGCAGCCGGTGAAATCGGACATGCCGATCACGTGGGTGAGGCCGGAACTGGTCTGCGAGGTGGAGTTTTCCGAATGGACCGACGAAAACGTGATGCGCCAGCCCATCTACTTGGGACTCAGGGAGGACAAGGACCCGAACAGGGTGGTGCGCGAAATGATCGGTTCCGCTCCTCCGCCGCTCCCCGAGCCCGCGACGGAGCCCGAATCCTCACCCCGCCCGCGCCCGGCCGTGCGCCAGAAAGGGACGAACGGCAAGAAAGGACAGGAGGAAGTGCTGATCCTGAACGGCCACCGGCTCGAACTTTCCAACCTGGACAAGGTGTTCTGGCCGGTGCAGGGGTACACCAAGGGGGACGTCATCAACTACTACCGCACGGTCGCCCACGCCATGCTCCCCCACCTGGCCGATCGCCCGGAGTCCCTGTACCGCACTCCCAACGGGATTAACGAACCTGGCTTTTTCCAGAAAGAGGCGGGCGAACTGCCGCCGTCCTGGATCACCACCCGGGAGATCTACTCCAAGCACGTGGACAAGAACATCAAGTTCTTCGTGTGCCAGGACGAGGCGACCCTGATCTACATGGCCAACCTCGGCTGCATCGAGATCAACCCGTGGCTGTCACGCCTGCAGAACCTCGACAACCCGGACTACTTCGTGATCGACCTCGACCCGGAGGATATCCCGTTCGCCAAGGTGATCGAGACGGCGCTGGCGGTCCGGGAGGTGCTGGACCGTGCCGGCGCGGTCAGTTTTCCCAAGACCTCCGGCTCCACCGGGATCCACATCTATGTCCCGCTGGGCGCCAAGTACGACTACGACGCGGCGGGCAATTTCGCCCAAGTCATCGCCACCCTGGTACACCACAAGGTCCCCGAGTTCACCAGCATCCTGCGCAGCCCCAAGCTGCGCCAGAAAAAGGTCTATCTGGATTTCCTGCAAAACAAGCCGGGGCAAACGCTGGCTGCCCCCTACAGCATCCGCCCCAGGCCTGGAGCAACCGTGTCGGCGCCGCTCAAATGGGAGGAGGTGAAACCGGGCCTCGACCCGAGCCAGTTCACCATCACCACCATGCCGGGACGGCTTGAGCACCTGGGCGACCTGTTCGCTGGGGTATTGGGGCCGGGGATCGACCTGGAGCAGTGCATCGAGAACCTGGAGCGTTGATGAGAAGCGGGGGGACGCGAAGCTAAGAAATTAAAAAAATACAAGATGTAAATCTGCACCTTTCCCATGATACACTTTGTTTAAGGAAGTTAATGAGGGTGTGGGGAGGTGAAAGATCATGTTACGTTGGGCCATCATATTCTTCATTATCGCCGTAATTGCTGCCGTGTTCGGGTTCGGTGGTATTGCAACAGCGGCAGCCGGTATCGCCAAACTTCTCTTCTATCTGTTCTTGGTGGTCGCCGTGGTTATGCTGGTTGCAGGCCTTCTGGCAGGACGGAGCATTACACGATGACGTATCTAGCAAGAACTTCAATTGAGGCGGCGCAAGCCGCCTTTTTGTTTGTCCGTAACTCCCCTATTTCACCAACTCGTCCCTGATAGCAAGGAGTTCCCTGCGCTTTTCCTCCGAGGTTTCCGGGTAGCTCATCTTCAGTTCTTCAAGCAGGTTCACCACCACCTGGGCCACGATCAGCCTCGCGTTCTTCTTGTCGTCCGCAGGCACCACGTACCACGGGGCGTCCTTGCTGCTGGTGGCGCCCAGGCATTCCTCGTAGGCGTGCATGTACTGTTTCCAGAGCTTGCGCTCTACGATGTCGTCACGATTGAATTTCCAATTCTTTTCCAGGTTATCGATCCGCTCCAGGAATCGCTTGCGCTGTTCCTCCTTGGAGATGTGCAGGAAGAACTTGAGGATGCAGGTGCCGTTGCGGGTCAGGTGCCCTTCCAGGTCGTTCATGGAGCGTAAGCGGTCGCGCCAGATGTTCTTGTGGCTGGCCAACTTGTCCGGGAGATTCTCCGCCGCCAGGATCTCCGGGTGCACCCGGACGATGAGCACCTCCTCGTAGTAGGAGCGGTTGAAGATGCCGATGCGCCCCCGTTCCGGCAGGCGGCGCATGCTGCGCCAGAGAAAGTCGTGATCCAGTTCTTCCGGGCTCGGGTGCTTGAACGAGTACACCTCGCACCCCTGCGGGTTGATCCCCGAAAGGACGTGCTTGATCATGCTGTCCTTGCCGGCTGCGTCCATGGCCTGAAAGATGAGCAAGATCGACCAGCTGTTGTTGGCATAAAGAAGCCCTTGCAGCTTACTGAGCCGTTCGATCTGTTCGTTCAGCAGGTCCAGGTACTCTTCCTTGGGCTTAACCCGGAACTGCTCCGTCGAAATCTTCATCTGCGCCTCCTTTGTGACCACACCTGTTGAGGCTAGCGCAGATTCGTAGCTTTTCAATGAGAGCCTAAAGCCTCGGCCCTCATTGGTCCGCAGGAAGGGGAGAAAGAAAAGGGACCGCTTGTTGGACGGTCCCCCTTGATATTTGCATCTGCCGCTCCACCTTTGCCACACTTCTTCCTGCAATTACGACGCAATGGAACTGAAATTTCGAAGCGCAGCACATCGCCTCGCGTCCTCCCCTTTGCGAAAGGGGAGACAGAGGGGATTTGCCTTTCCCACAAAAGCAAATCCCCCTAAATCCCCCTTTTACATTTTACCTGGCCGTGGTGTCCCTGGCGGGGCTGGCCGGTCTCGGGGCGCTCTGCCTCATGTACCAGACCCAGGCCGGCATGGGCGTCACCGGCCTCAACCGACCCGTCGGCTGGGCGGTCTACATCACCAACTTCGTCTTCTGGGTCGGTATCGCGCACTCCGGGACCCTCATCTCCGCCATCCTCTACCTCTTGCGCGCCAAGTGGCGCGACGCGGTGTCGCGCTCGGCCGAGGCGATGACCATCTTCGCGGTCCTGACGGCCGGCCTGTTCCCGCTCATCCACCTGGGGCGGCTCTGGGCCGCCTACTACATCGTCCCCTACCCCTCACAGCGCCAGCTCTGGCCCAACTTCGTGAGCCCGCTGGTCTGGGACGTCCTCGCCGTTTCCACCTACCTGACAGTGAGCCTCATCTTCTGGTACATCGGCATGATCCCCGACCTTGCGGCGGCCCGGGACCGCTACCGCGGGCAGCTGGGGCCGATGCACCTGAAAAGCCGCATCTACCGCGCCCTCTCCTTGGGATGGTCCGGCTCGGGGAGCCAGTGGCACCACTACGGCCGCTCCTATCTTTTCTTCGCCGCCCTGGCCACGCCGCTCGTCGTCTCGGTGCATTCGGTGGTCTCGTGGGACTTCGCCATGAGCCTCCTGCCGGGGTGGCACAGCGCCATCTTCCCCCCCTACTTCGTGGCCGGCGCCATCCACTCCGGGCTCGCCATGGTGCTCACCCTGCTGATCCCGATGCGCAAGCTGCTGCACCTGGAGCGCCTGGTCGAGATGCACCACTTCGAGATGCTGGCCAAAACCATCATCCTCACCGCCACCATCGTCGGCTACGCCTATGGCGTGGAGGCCTTCATCGCCTGGTATTCGGGCGACCCCGTCGAGTGGCAAAACCACAAGTGGCGCGTATTCGGGCCGGTGGCCTGGATGTACTGGCTCTGTGTGATCTGCAACGTGCTGGTCCCCTGGCTCTTCCTCTTTAAGCGCCTGCGCACGCACTACCTGCCGCTCTTCGTCATCTCGCTCTTGGTCAACGTCGGCATGTGGTACGAGCGCTTGATGATCATCTACACCTCGCAGGCCCACGATTTTCTCCCCCACAACTTTGGGCGCTACCTCCCCACCTGGGTCGAGCTGATGATTACGGCGGGATCGTTCGGTTTCTTCTTCCACAAACCGCAAAGCGCGGCGCTCGCCTTCATGGTCGCGGGCGCGGTCTGGTTCGTGGTGGGTGCCGTCTACGGCATGTTCTCGGCCATCCATCTGGTGGCGCCGGAGTTCCTGCCCCACGTGGCCGCCCTGGTGTTCGGGCGGGAGCGCCCGGTGCACGTGAACACCATGCTCTACGGCTTCACCGGCACCATGCTGGTCGGCATCGGCCTCTACTACCTCCCGGCCCTGCTCAAGACCAGGCTCTGGTCCGAGCCGCTGGCCTGGGTCGCCTTCCTGTTCTGGAACCTCACCGTGCTGAGCGGCCCGCTCGGCTTCGCCTTCGGGTACACCCAGGGACGCGAGTACAACGAGTACGTCTGGCTCGCCGACGTGTCGCTGGTCATCGCCGTCGCCTGCCTCATCGTCAACACGATCATGACCATCGTGAACCGCCGCGAACCGCAGCTCTACGTCTCCATCTGGTATTTCATGGCCACCTTCCTCTGGACCGCCAGCAACTATCCGCTCGGCAACGTGATGTGGCACCCCGCCACTGGCGCCATGCCGGGACTGATCGATTCCCTCTTCCTCTGGTTCTGGGGGCACAACCTGCCGGGACTTTTGATCACGCCGCTCGCCACCGGGGCCGCCTACTTCGTCATCCCCCGGGTCACCCGCACCCCGCTCAACTCGCACACGCTGTCGCTTCTGGGCTTCTGGTTCCTGATCGCGCTCTACAGCCACATCGGCGGCCACCACGTGCTGCAGTCCCCCATCCCCAACTGGCTGAAGACGGTCTCCGTGGTCGACTCGATCTCCATGGTGCTCCCGGTCTCCATCGTGGTGATCAACCTCTGGCTGACGGCGCGCGGCTTCGGCGGAAGGATCTGGAACGACCCGCCGGCGCGGCTGGTGATGGGGGGAATCGTCTGGTACATCATCACCTGCATCCAGGGGCCCTTGCAGTCGCTCCCCTTCCTGCAGCGGGTCACCCATTTCAACAACTGGACCGTCGGCCACGCCCACATCGCCATGCTCGGCTTCGGCGGCTACATCGCCCTGGGCGCCATGTGGCACGTGCTGCCGCTGGTGAGCGGACGGCCGGTCTATTCCAACAAGCTGATCAACCTGCAGTTCGGCCTGATCACCTTCGGGCTGACCGGATTCTTTGTCGTCCTGACCATGGCCGGCCTGGTGCAGGGGACAGCGTGGCATAACGGCGAAACGGTGCTGCGGGTCCTGCCGCAGCTGTCTCCCTTCATGGTGATGCGGGCGGCACTGGGCGTCTTCATCCTGACCGCGTCGCTGGTGGGTCTCGCCAACCTGTACCTGACCCTGCGCCCGGCGCGGCATGAGCAGCCCTTGCTGCGCGGGGAGGAGGCGGCATGAAGATGACACCGGCCTTCCTCATCGTCGGCGCGCTGCTGGTCTTCTGGGCCTCCACCTTTATCATCGTCGGGCTTCCCTCGCTGACCATGAAAGACACCCCTTCCGATATCTGGCGACCGCTTTCCCCCCTGGAGCGGGAAGGACACCGGCTCTACGTGAAAAACGGCTGCAGCTACTGCCACTCGCTCTTCATCCGGGTCAACGACTGGGACATCGGGGCGGAGAGGATTGCCAAGGCGGGGGACTATGCCGGAATCGAACCCGCCATCCTCGGCAGCGAGCGGACCGGCCCGGACCTCTCCCAGGAAGGGGGTGAGCACAGCGACGACTGGAACATCGCCCACTTCAACAACCCGCGCTACACCACCCCCGTCTCGCTGATGCCGGCCTGGGACTTCCTGACCAAGCACGAGATCACGGCGCTGGCGGCGTACGTGCAGGCGCTCGGGGGGAAGGACGCGGACGTGCGGCAAAAGCGCCAGCGCGAATGGAAGCGCCAGGCGCAGGCCGCTTACGCGGGCGGGGTGGATCGCAACATCGAGTGGCTGCACGCCCAGGTCCCCGAGGTGTGGCGCCGGATGCCCAACCCCTACCCGGCCACCGAGGCGGCGCTGCAGCGCGGCAAGAGGATCTACCAGCAGCTCTGCATCAACTGCCACAGCCCGATCGGCGACGGCAACGGCCCGGCGCAGCCCTTCCTGGGGCCGCCCCCGCTGAACTTCACCATCCTCAGGCGCCACCTGGTGGAGAACAGGTACATCGGCGGGATCTTCTACTACCAGATCATGAACGGCATCACCGGCACCGCCATGCCTTATTTCAAGAAGCACCTGGAGAGCGAGAAGATCTGGGACCTGTCCAACTACCTGGCGGTCTCCTTCGTGGGATATACCGACGCCAACACCGACCCGCGCGGCATCGATGCCTCCTACGAGCCGGAGTGGCAGAACCGGTACCAGCCGCCGGCGGTGAACCAGTCGCCGTAGCTCCCCCACGTGTACCAGCCCTCACCCCTGCCCCTCTCCCGGAGGGCGAGGGGACTGAGGGGAGGGGGACTGGCTCCGCAAGGTGCCTGTCCCCTTTTGGGGAAAGCCGGCAGCTCGCAGAAATCCCCCCCCTTCCCAGCTCCCCCCTCCTGGGGAAGGAGCAGATGAGGAAGGGGTAACTGGAGGAGAGACATGAACAGCGCGTTGGATACACCTGCTTTCTTGTTCATCTGGATGTGCTTTCCGCTCTTGATGTGCGGGATGCTGATCGTGTTCTTCCTGTGGGGGGTACGGTCGGGACAGTTCGCGGACCAGGAAAGGGCGCGCTACCTGGCGCTGGATAGCGGCATCCCGGAGGATGGTAATAGCGCCAGCAACCTGAGCGAAGACGAAAGAGCCCCCCTCCCGACCTCCCCCCTCCGGGGGAAGGGGCCAAGCGCAATGCAGTGACAGCAGAGTTGGGGACTTCCGAAGCGCAGCTGGTGGATCATGGTGCAGGTCCATCGTCCCCTCCCCCGGAGGGGGAGAGCTAGGGAGGGGGAAGATTGTGGTTAGGGGGACGGCATGCTGATGCTCTACCTGTACGTGCTGCAGAACCAGTGGCTGGTGATCGCGCTCTGCGTCGGGGCGGCGCTGGTGCTGCTCACGGCGCTCACCTACCAGGCGCTCTGGCTGCCGCGCGGTGTCGAAAAGCAGAGTGAAACCATCAAGGTGCGCGGACCGGCGAGCTTCCTGCGCTGGCTGCGCAGCTTCATGCCCTGGGTGATCATCCTCCTCTTCGGGGTCTGCATCGCGTTCACCCTCTTCGCGGTCACGCAAAACCACGCCATACCCCCCAACTGGTGAGGCGACCATGGAACAAAAGCCGGACTACGACGAGCAACAGGAACTGCGTTCCCCCTGGGAGTGGGTGATTCTGATCGCCTTCAGCGGCGCCATCATGGGGTTCGGTTCGCTGGTGTACCTGCTGGTCCAGGACGCGCCCCGGCGCTGGGACTTCGGACAGCTCCCGGACGCGCCGGCGGAGTCGATCTACTCGAGCGAAGAGCCGCAAGGAAAGGCGCAGCGGCAGATCCGGCCGCTGCCGGAGGCGGTGCCGCTACCGCCGGTGCCGAGCGGGAAAGAGGGGGGGAATAGATGAAAAAGCTGGCGGTCTTGATGGTGCTGGCGCCCCCACTGCTCGGGGCGGTGCTATTCGGGTACATCCTGGTCCGGGGGCCGCGCATGACGGTGCAGCACCACGTGAGGGAGTTCCAAATGGTGCTCCCGACGCCGGCACCGGGGACGGTGGCGGTCGCCCCCGCGACCAGCCGCGCTCCCGGGGCGGCCGATGCCGCCGCACTCGCCAACCCGGTCCCGGCCACCCCGGCAACCTTGGCTCAAGGCGCGGCCTACTACGGCTACTACTGCGCGTTCTGCCACGGCGTTACCGGGGCCGGCGACGGCCCCGTCGGCAACAGCTACGTCCCCAGACCGGCCGACCTGCGCCTTCGCAGAATCGCTGCCTACCGCGACGGGCAACTGCTGCGCGCCATGCTGACCGGAGTCGGCCACGAGCCGGTCTTGGAACGGGTCGTCCCTCCCCGCCATCGCTGGCCGCTGGTCCACTACCTGCGCTCGCTCAGCTCCCCCAGCTGACCCGGCTACATGCAGACCTTCAGGATCTGCTCCAGGTCGGTCTCACCCTGCATCACCTTCAAGAGGCCGTCCATCTTCAGCGTCCACATCCCCTCATCCATGGCGATGGAGCGCAGCTCGTCCATCCCCACGCCGCGCCTGATGGCGGTCTTGACCCTGTCGGTCCCCACCATGAGCTCGTGCAGGGCGATGCGCCCCTTGTAGCCGGTGCCGCCGCACTCCTCGCACCCGACCGCCTTCATGAAGTTGGCTTCCTTGACGTCGGGCACCACCCCCTCCCGCTCGCCGTAAACCTGCTTCAGGGATGCCACCACATCGTCGTAGCGCTGGCGCTGGTCGCGCGCCGGCTTCTTGCAGGCCGGGCAGAGCTTTTTGGCCAGGCGCTGCGCCACGATGCCCAAAAGGGCGTCCGAGAAGTTGAAGGGGTCCATCCCCATCTCGATCAGGCGCACCGCCGCCTCTGGCGCGGAGTTGGTGTGCAGGGTGGAAAAGACCAGGTGCCCGGTGAGCGAGGCCTCGATGGCGATCTTGGAGGTCTCGGCGTCGCGCATCTCGCCGATCATGATCACGTCCGGGTCGGCGCGCAAAAAGGAGCGCAGCGCCTCGGCGAAGGTGAAGCCGATCTTCGCATTTACCTGCACCTGGCACAGGCCCACCTGGGTGATCTCGACGGGATCCTCCGCGGTCCAGATCTTGCGCTCCTGGGTGTTGATGTGCCCCAGCGCCGAATGCAACGTGGTGGTCTTGCCGGAGCCGGTAGGGCCGACGCAGAGGATGATGCCGTGCGGCTTCTCCAGGATGTCCACGAAACGCACCAGGTTGTGCGGCAAGAACCCCAGCCCCGGGAGGGGGAGCGGCTTGGACGCGGCTAAAAGCCGCAGTACCGCGCCTTCGCGCCCCCCGACCAGCGGGGTGATCTCGACGCGGTACTCGAGCATCTGCTGCCGGTAGCGGAGCAGGATCTTGCCGCTTTGCGGGCGTCGCCTTTCCGCTATGTTCAGGTCGGCCATGATCTTGATGCGTACCGTGATGGCACCCTTGTAGGAGGCGGCGACCTTGTGGGCATGGATGCACTCGCCGTCGATCCGGTAGCGGATGTTGAGCGGCTCACTGCCGGTGCCGGGCTCGAAATGGATGTCGGAGGCGCCGCGCCGGTAGGCGTCGATCAGGATCCGGTTCACCAGGGAGATGATCTTCGAGTCGGGCTCGAAGAGCAGGCGCGTGTCGTCCGCCTCCTCCTCGATGGTCACCGTCTCCGCCTCCCCTTTCATCGAGTTCAGCAGGGTGTCCACCGTCTCGATGCGGTTCCTATAGTACTTGTCGATGGCGACGGAGATCTGGCGCGACGAGGCGACCACCAGCTCGGGGGCGAAATTGGTGGAGAACCTCAGGTTGTCCCCGATGGTGAGGTCGGTGGGGGCGCAGGTGGCGACCACCAGCTTTCTCCCCTCCAGCGAGATCGGGAAGACCTTGAGCCTGGTGGCGAGCCCCTCGGAGATGGCGGCCAGGGCGGCGTCGGTGGGAATCACCGCCTCCAGGTTCACGAAGCGGAGCCGGAACTTGGTGGCGAGCGCCGACAGGAGCTGCTCCTCGGTGATGAGCCCCTTCATGATCAGGAGCTCCCCCACCTGCAGCTTCTTCCCCTTCTGGCTCTTGAAGGCCGCCTCGACCTGCTCCCTGGTGACCAGCCCCGACTCGACCAGGATGTCGCCTACCCGGGTGTGGTGCATCTCGTGCCTTTGTGCCTGTTCGTGCATTTCTCCCTCGTCCACCGCGTCAGCCAGCAAAATGGCCGCGTCCTCCCCTCCCCGCTGCGCCTGCTCCTGCTGCTTCAGCGCCGCCTCCAGCTTTTCGGTGGAGACATAGCCCTGGTCCTGGAGGATCTGGCCGGTGTAGCGGGCGTCCTGTCGGTAGCGCACCCCCGAATCGGTAAAGAACAGGGTCTGGCAGCTGTCCCCCTCCCCCGGCAACAGCCCCAGGAACCCTTTCAGGAACTTGCCGTTGGTGGGCACGTTGACCCGGAAGGTCTCACCGGCGATGGTCTGCACCTCCTCCAGGGTCTCGTTGCCGGCGCGCCCGATGCCGGCCGGCGGGCTCAGGAAGCGGATGTAGCAGATCTCGTCCAGGGAAAAGGTCAGCGTCTCGTTGCTCCCCTCGGTAAGCACCTCGACGTCGGTATCCTGATACTTGAAGGAACGGGTCAGGACCCCCTTGATCTCGTCCCCGGTCTTCAGTTTTATGGCAAGTTCGTTCATGTTACCTCCTCGGCTGGCGCGCTAGGCCTCGCCGCCGTTTACCAGGTGCCGCGCGATCCCACCCTCCAGGACCTCCGCGCCAGCGGTGTGCAACTGCAGGTGATCCTCGTCGGTGAAGAAGCGGGCGACGCGTTCCGCGTTCACCGGCCGCGACACCAGGAACCCCTGGATCTCGTGGCATCCCTGGTCCTTCAGCGTCTCCAGTTGCTCCACCGACTCCACTCCCTCGGCCACGATCTGCATCTTGAGGCTCTTGGCCATGGCGATGATGGCGGTCACGATGGCTTGATCCTCGGAGCTCTTCATCATGTTCAGGATGAAGGTCCGGTCGATCTTCAGGGTGTTGATGGGGAAACGGTGCAGGTAGGAAAGCGACGAGTACCCGGTGCCGAAATCGTCGACGGAGATGGTGATCCCCATGTCGCGCAACTCGCTCAGCACCCGGCAGGTGTACTCGTCGTTTTGCATCAGGGCGCTCTCGGTGATCTCTATCTCCAAAAGGGACGGGTCGAGCCCGGTGGCGCCCAGGACCGCGCAGATCGACTGCTTCACGTCCTGGCGCTGGAAATGGAAGGGGGAGAGGTTCACCGCCACCCGGACCGGCGCCAGGTTCGCCTCCTGCCACGCCACCGCCTGCAGGCACGCGGTGCGCATGACCCAGTCGGTCAGCTCCGCGATCATCCCCCCCTCTTCGGCGAGGCGGATGAACTTGTCCGGCGCCAGCATGCCCAGCTGCGGGTGCATCCAGCGCACCAGCGCCTCGACGCTGGTGACCTTGCCGGTCAAGAGGTCCACCTTGGGCTGGTAGTGCAGCACGAACTGCCCCAGCTCCACCGCCTGGCGCAGGTCGGCCAGCAGGGTGACCCGTTCGCTGGCGTGCTCGTTCATCTTCTTGTCGAAGAGCGCGTACACGTTCTTGCCGCACCCCTTGGCGTGGTACATGGCGATGTCCGCGTTCATGAGCAGCTCGTCCACGCTCCTGCCGTCGTGCGGGTAGAGGGTCACCCCGACGCTGGCGGTGACACGGATCTCGCTGGCGCCCAGCCGGAAGGGAGTGGCGAACAGGGCCACCAGCTTCTGGGCCACCACCGCCGCGTTCTCGGGGCTGCAGACGTTCTGGCAGAAGATGGTGAACTCGTCCCCGCCCAGGCGCGCCACCGTGTCGCAGCTGCGCACCACCGTGGCCAGCCGGCCCGCCACCTCGATGAGCAGCAGGTCGCCGGTGCGGTGCCCCAGGGTGTCGTTGATGTCCTTGAAGTGGTCCAGGTCGATGAAGATGACCGCGACCGACTCACGGGAACGTTCGGCGTGGAAGAGGGCCTGGGCCAGCCGGTCATAGAACAGGGTCCGGTTGGGGAGCCGGGTCAGCGGGTCGTAGTGGGCGAGCTGCTGCAGGTGCGCTTGGCGCTGCGTCAGGATCTGGTCCCGCTCCTCGATCTCCTGGAGCATGTTGTTGAAGCCGTCGTACAAAAGGCCGATCTCGTCGTCGCAGGGCTTGGTGACGCGCAGGGCGAAGTTCTTGCCGGCGGAGATCTCCTTCATGGCGGAGAGCAGCCCCAAAAGCGGCGCCGAGATCAACAGCTGCAGCCGGGCGGAGAACATGCAGAAGACCAGGAAGGTGACCGCCATGAACCCCAGCGCCACCAGAATGGTCCAACGCAGGCTGTGCAGGAATCCCCTGGCGTTGGCCTGAATGACCACCGTGCCGACCTGCTCGCCGTCCAGCCGGATCGGCTGCACCACGCTGGCGTAGCCGGACAGAAAGGAGCTCGTGTAGGCCTCCCCGGTCACCTGCTGCATCGCCCGCGCCACGTCGTCCGCCGAGGCCCAGCCGGGGAGGTATTCCAGCGGCAGCGCTGCGTGCTCCGCTTGGGCGGCGTGGTAGCGCACGAGCAGGCGCCCTTCCTGGTTAAGGATGTAGACCGCAAGGATGTTGCTTTTCTGGGTGAGGGGCCGGATGGTCTCCTGCACCGACTTCGGGTCGTTGAAGACCAGCGCCGTGGCGCTGTTTTTGCCTATGAGATCGGCGAGGGAGACCAGGTACTCCTGCTGGTCCCGGTACAGGACCTTGGCCTCGCGGGTCACGAAAAAGATGGAGGAAACGAAAAGGGTGGCCGTGCAGCAGCTCATGATGATCAGCATCAGTTTGCGCTGCAACGGCAGATTCCTGATGAACTTTTTGCCCCGTTGCCTCATGTCAATCACCCTCGCGTACGATTCTGGCCAGCTTCAAAAGCTGCGAACTGATCTTGAAGCGGGACTGCTGCGCCGCCCTGACGTTGATCTCAAAGCGCACCCTCCCCTCGATCTCCACGAGGCCGATGATCCCCCCGAGCCTCGCGAAGTCGGGTTGATCGCTCACCGTCAACAGCGACCTCCTGCGCGCCTGGTCCAATATGCCGGCCAGATAGCGCTTCTCCACCCCGCTCACCACCAACAGGTGACACTCCCCCAGTTCCTCGCCCGGCTGCACCCGCTTGACATGCAGGGGATGTCCCAGCACCGTCTTGCCCCGGTACTGCTCCAGCGCCGCCGTGAAGGGGCCGCGCCCGAGGCTGCAGACCATGAGCGGCGCTCCGCTCCCGGAGAAGGCGTCGGCGGGCCACTCGATGTACTTGGCCATGTTGAACACCATGGCCCCCTTCACCTGGTATTCCTGCGGCGCTTCCGCGCCCAGGCGCCCCGGGGTGGCGAGAAGCAGGCAGAGGAGGACCGGGAGCAAAAGCCCGGGACAGCGCCTCCATATGCGTGGCATTACTGGCATCGGCACCCTCTTCCTAGAACCGGTAGCTGAACAGGAGCCGATAGGTCCTGCCGTCCTGGGGGATCAGGCTCTGCACGTGATCGGTAGTGGCCGGGTCCTCGAGGCGCCGGTCCAGGAGGTTGTAAATCGAGAAGGATGCCTCCAGCCCCGGCAACAACCCCGTCGACGAGAGGGTGGCGTTGCTGACCAGGTATCCCGGGGAGGCGACCTGGGCGCCGTTGTGGGTGAATTCGCGCCGGCTCACCCCCTGCAGCTCGATGCCCGCGAAGACCTTCTTGAGGTACAGGGGGGCGGTCAGGTTCAGCTTCACCAGGTGGCGCGGGGAGTAATCGAGCCCCTGATCGGTCTGCTGGTCCCGGGCGGAGACGAAGCCGTAGCTGCCGCGCGCCGCGTAGCCGCTGTTCCACTGTCCCTCGATCTCGAACTCGCCCCCCACGGCCTTGACCCGCTCCACGTTGGCGAAGGCCACCTGGGTCGGCGACACGTCCTGATAGCTGATCAGGTTGTCGATCTTGTTGTAGAACAGGCTCGCGCTGGTGCGCACCACGTCGCCGTAGTACTGCTCGTAGATCGCCTCGTAGCTGCGCACCGTTTCCGGTTGGAGCGCCGGTCTGGTGGCGTAGCCGTTGAACACGTCGTTGTAGTAGAGCTCGTAGGCGTTGGGCGCCCGGAAGGCCTGGCCGTAGACCAGCTTGAACACGCTCCCCTCGACCGGGGTGTAGATGAGCGCCAGGCGCGGGCTGGTGGCCCCGCCGAAGGTCTCGTAGTGATCGTAGCGGATCCCCGCGTTCAGGATCAGCGTGTCCAGGATGCGCAACTCGGCCTGGCCGAACAGGGCGTAGAAGACGTCGCCGTGCCTGTTGTCCAGCGCGCGCCCCCCCGGCACCGCGTCGTAGTTGGGGATGTCCATCTGGAAGTCGTCACGGAACATCACCCCCCCGGTCAGTTGCAGGCGCGGCAGGAGCTGGCGGCTCGCCTGCACTTCGGTGCCCCACCAGCGCGCCAGGTGGTCGTCGCGGTTCACGTAGGTCGCGGGGTAAAAGGGAGGATCGTCGCCGGTCTTCTCGTAGGCGAAATTCCCGGTGAAGCGGAACTCGTCGTAGAAGAGCCGGGCGGTAACGCCGGTGCCGGCGATCGCCTTGTCGTAGCGGAGGTCGAGAAAGCTCCTGCGGTCGTTGGACTTGGTGCGCGGGTCGTTGAAGAGGGTGCCGAAGGAGGCGGTGGGGATCCTCTTGTCACGCGAAACCAGGGCGCCGGTCAGGGTGAGGTCCTGCAGGTGCCCGGAGAGGAACAGCGAGTAGTTGCGGTCCCGGTCCATATTGCCGGCGATGCCGTTGTTGGTGGCAGGATCGTTGAACGCGGGAAAGAAAAGGCGGTCGTTGCCCCGGCTGGAGTAGCCGGAACCGGAAAGGACGATCTCGCCGCCGTTGAAGAACTTGCCGTAGGTGATGCGACCGGAGCCGGTCTGCTGGCTGCCCCAGCCCCCGCCGACCTCGACTCCTTCCAGCTGCTTGGCGGTCTTGCTGATGACGTTGATGACGCCGAAGAAGGCGCCGGCGCCGTAGAGCGAGGAACTGGGCCCGCGGATGACCTCGATCCGGTCGATGAGCGCCATGTCGAGGATGAATTCGGTGCCGATGGAGGCCGACTCGTAGATGGCGTCGTTGATGCGGTGCCCGTCCACCAGGAGCAGCAGCCGGGTGTTGTAGTCGCCGGGGCGGTTGAAGCCGCGGGTCCCTATGTAGCTGTAGTTTCGATCGTAGGTGGTGAAGAAGCCGCGGGTCGCGTTGAGGACGTCGGCCAAGGTGCGCCAGCCGTAACGCCTGATCTCCTCCGAGGTGACCACGGTCACCGACGCGGGCGCCTCGGTCACCACCTGCTCGAACTTGGAGACCCCGTACACCTTCTCCACCTTGAGGTTGGTGAGCTGCTCCAGGTCCATCGACTCGAGGTCGGACGGCGCCGGCTGCTCAGCGCCTTCCTGGGCGAGCGCCGCCGTCGCGCACAGCAGCGACAGCAGCAGTGCGCCGGCCAGGGCCAGCCTCGGCCTGGAACGGTATCTTCTCATCGTCTTCCTCCAGCATTTCTGCTTCTTCAACACCTGTGCCGCTGGTTGGGACAACGAGCCTGTGGAAGAAGGCGCGGCAGTTACTCAAAGATTCCCGAGTAACGCGCTGACGGGTAATGGATCATTTAATATTTTATTATTATTGTCAACGATTAATACGTTTATCAATTGGGCATTTACGACAACAACAGGCAAAGAAAAAACAATAATCATTAAGTTATTGCAACTACGTTGTGCTAACTACGCATTATGACTTGTGGCGGCGTCGCGAGGAAGCGTTCACACTGTAGATGCAATGCAATTAAGGGACAAAGCCTGTTGCCAGTGTTCTTTCGCCGCAGCTGTCACATTCTTCTCATCGGTCGATGTGTCCTCAAACTTAGGGCCGGATCGTTTATTGTGGTTTTCGGGTGGGAAAGAGATGGGAGAAGTAGAACGGGCGAATGATTATTCGCCCCTACAGGTGCTCACTCCCCCTCCCGCAAGGGGAGGGGGGACCCGATCAACGGGGCAGGGTGACGCGAACCTGGAAAGCGCCGGGGACGTTGCGGGCCTCGATGCGCCCCTGGTGCAGCGCGACGATCTTGCGGGCGATGGCGAGCCCCAGGCCGCTCCCCTCCGCCGCTGCGCGTTTGCCGCGGTAAAAAGGCGCGAAGATGTCGGCGAGCTCCCGCTCGTCGAGCGACTCGTGGTCGTTAGTGACCCTGAGCTCTATGTCGTCCTCGCGCCGGTCCAGCTCCACCAGGACCTCGGCGCCAGGCTCCCCGTGCAGCACGGCGTTCTCCAAGAGGTTCTTGAAGGCGATGCGCAACAGCTCCTCGTTGCCGGCAACCGGCTCGGCAGCGGCTAGAGCCAGCCGGATCGAGATACCCCGGCTCTTCGCCAGGGGCCCCACCGTTCTCGCCAGAGCTGAGATCACGTCCGCGACATCGACCCGCTCCCCGGTCTGCAGGGGGGCCTGCAGATCGAGCCGCGCGTAACGCAGAATGTCACCCACCAAGCGGTCCGCCTCCTCGATGTCCTCCCAGATCGCCTCCAGCATCTCCTTGGCGTCTTCACGGTCGCCGCGCGCCAGGGCGCCGTCCAGGCACTCACCGGCCACTCTGATGCGCGCCAGGGGGCTGCGCAATTCGTGAGAGACGTTGGCGGTGAGTTCGCGGCCGCCGCGCACCATCCGCTCCGCCGTTTCCGCCATATGGTTGAAGGCGCGCGCCAGGCGCCCGATCTCGTCGCGCTCCGAGAGTTCCGCCCGCGCCGACAGATCGCCGGCCGCGATACGCAGGGCTGATTCCTCCAGGCGTTTCAGGGGGCGGGTGATGCGCAGGGTGAGCGGTACCGCCAGCAGCGCCACCAGGGCGCCTATCAGGGCCAGCCCGCCGGCAAAGCCCCCGATCGGGAAGGTCCCGCCGTGGCGCTGTGACAGCAGGTGCAGCAGCAGGGGGCGGTGCTCCGGCCCGATGGACACCGGCAGCGCCGCGTACCAGGGGAAGCCACCGCGCGGGTCGATGGTCACGCTCACGCCATCGTGCATCCCGGTCCTTTTGGGGATCCGCTCGATCTCCGGGGCGCGTCCCCCGGGAAAGGAGGCGGCGAGGATTTCGCCTGCGGCGCCGGTGACCCAGACCTTGGCGTTGCTGCTCGCCGCAAGCCTTGCCACCGCGTCGCGCAGCGCGGCATCCTCGCCGGAGCCCGTCGTGAGGGAAGCCTGCACCGACGCTGCCAGGAAATCGGCGGCGACGTGGCTGCTCTGGGCCACCGACTTCGCCACGTACTGCCGGTGGCTTTCCCCGACCACGAACAGGAAGAGGACGAAGATGAGCGCCTCGGTGACCGCGAGGGCCAGGCACCAGTGCAGCAGGATCTTGAGGTAGAGGCTCCTGATCACGGCTCATCCACCTCGAACATGTAGCCGGAGCCCCACACCGTCTTGATGCAGCGCTTGCCGCCGGAGAGCTGCTCGGTCTTGGTGCGCAGCTTGCTGATATGGACGTCGATACTGCGGTCGAAGGGGCCGAAATCCTTGCCGCGGGCGTAGTTCAAAAGCATCTCGCGGCTGAGCACCGTGCCGGGAAGGCTCATCAGGGCCTCGAGGAGACGGTGCTCGGTGGCGGAGAGTTCCACCTCCTGACCGTCGCGGGAAACGCTGCGCCGCTTGCGCAGCAGTACGAAGCCGCCCGCCTCGATGCGGTCCGTGGCGTCGGCGCGCGGGGCCTGGCTGCGCCTGAGCACCGCGTTGATGCGGGCCACCAGCTCGCGCGGGTTGAACGGTTTGGGAAGGTAGTCGTCGGCGCCCAGTTCGAGCCCCGAGATGCGGTCCTCGTCGTCCCCCTTGGCCGTCAGCATGATCACCGGCACCGCGCTCTGCTGCCGGACCCGTTTCAGGATCTCCAGGCCGCTTTCCCCCGGCAGCATGATATCGAGGATGATCACCGCCGGCTCCTGTTCGCGCAAGGCCTGCGCGACCTCAGTTCCGTCCGGGAATTCCCTGGTAACAAAGCCCTGGTCCCCGAGGAACTTGGCCACCAGGCGCCTCAGCTTGACGTCATCGTCGACCAGGAAAATGATTTTGCTCTCGTTCACACCCCGCCTCCGTTTATTCCTTGGCGGCATAGTAGCAGGGAACAGGGCGACTCTCGCGTTTTTTACGTTTTTTTTACATAGGTCACATACTTTTTTTACAACTTCGGGTTACCTTGTCGCTACCAACCAACCACCGGCAACCCGCGGTCGTGATCCGACGGCCAGACAAGGAAACAAAGGAGCAGCAATGAGCCAAATCGAAGTGAGCGAAGAGATCCTCCGTAACTTTCACCTTTTTTGGGAAAACTATCCCGCGCCCGTCATGCTGATCCACAAGGACAGAACCATCCTGGCTGTGAACCGCGCGGCGCAGACCGTCGGCTACCCGACCGGCCTCAGGTGTGTCGATCTGGGCGAGAAGAAGCATCACGCCGGTTGCCGCGCCAACGTCGCCCTGCGCGACAAGATCGGGGTGCGTGACACCGCCTGGTACGACTTCTGCTCCGCCGTCCTGGACGCCTATTGGATTCCGCTGGCCGGTGCCGAGGACTTCTACGTCCACTTCTCCAACGACATCACCGCGTTCGCCTCCGAGAGGATGATCCCCAAGGATGACTGCTCCGGCGGCTGCGCCAGCTGTGGCGGGCACGAGTAGCTTCGGGGCGCCAAAATCCCCCCTGTCCCCCCTTTCACAAGGGGGGGACGCGAGGGCACCTGCAGCACTTTGTAGCGCAGCTGAACCTTTGACCGGTGCAGAAGAACCGCCCGCGCCGCGAGCCGATCCGCCGTCTCCATCCACATAAAGAGAGGGACTATGCCGATGCATAGCCCCTCTCTTTGTTCGCCCCTAAATGGCGCCCCTCTTTTTGTTCGCCCGACTGGTGATGCACCAGCGTCCCCCCCCTTGTCAAAGGGGGGACAGGGGGGATTTGCCTTTCCCCCCGATCCCGGAAAAACCTATCTCAATAATCCGTCCCCATCACGTAGCTGCGCACCGCAGTCGCGAGCGGCACCATCTGGGTCGGCCGCATCATCTCGTTGTCCTCATGGTCGATGATGTGGCAATGCCATACGTAGCCGTTGCCACCGTTGGGATCGAAGGCGAAGGAGGCCGCGCCGGCCGCGGTCTGCGCAGGGAGATCGGTAGGAGCCCAACGCACCGCGATCCGGGTCACCTGACCGGGAAGAGCCTGGATGGTATCCTTCCACCCCGCTTCCTGCGGCAGCGCCGGGGTTGCCGGCCCTTGCAGATAGATCGGTTTGCCGTTTTTGCCAAGAAGAGCGACGTCGGGGTTGCCACCCACCGCCCTCGTGTTGGCCGGGTTGCCGTCGTAGCTCTGCGGCGGCCCGAAACCGGGGATGTAGACACCAGCTGGATAAGGCAGCCCTGTCATCGGGTCGTATCCTCCGCCGGGGAAGGCGGCCGCGTACACCGCGCCGTAGGCCTTGGTGTCGAGGCCCTGCCGGTTGATGAGCTGGAACTGCGCCAGGTGCAGGTGAATGGGATGCGCGTCGGCGGTGAGGTTGACGATCTCCCAAACCTCGGTCTCACCCTCTTTGGGCATCTCGGAGATGAAGTTCCCCGTGGCATCCGCACTGAAACCCGGGATCGGCGTGGACTGGTACATCCCGTTCATGACGCCGGTCACCCGCTTGCCGTTCCACTTGGTGTTGTTGACCAGGATCTCCAGCGGCCCGCCAGGGTAGGCGGTCAGGGCTCCCGTCACCGGGTCTATCGCGGTCTGAGGCATCCCCATCACCTCGTTCAGGGTAAGCTGGCGGGTCTTCTGGACCGTTACGCCAGCGGCCAGGGTCCCCGCCGTCGGGTTGGCCAGCCTGACCAGCGCCGGCCCCTGCCCCACCGCGCCGCGCAGGGTTGAGCCGACCTGGGCCGGGTTGAAGGAGGTGTCGGCAGCCGGCGCCGCGCCGACCTTGAACATCATGATGCGTCCCGTGGTGTTGCCGTTCGGGGTGCCGCCGGCCGGGTAGGGAGTCTTGGCCGTGTTGCGCAGCAGCCAGGTGCCCGAATAGACAAGACCGTTGGGGCCCTTCACCCCGGCCTGGTAGCCGGCGAAGTCGACGATGACCTGGTAGCGCTCACCCGGCATCATGACCAATTTCCCCCCAAGGGCGGGATCGAGCTTGGCGGGGCGATCGAGATACCCGCCGTCGGTCCCGATCACGTACAGCGGGGGGCCGAGGTTCTTGGAGACCGGGTCCACCAGCGCCATTTCGTAGGTCCTCGCGTTGGAGCCGTTCAGGAACAGGAAGGTGTAACGCTTGGCGTCCACGCTTTTGTAGGGCCAGGACTTGCCGTTGACGACGATGACATCCCCCACGAACTCCGGGTTCCAGTAGGGGTGGTCCGGGTTCAGTGCCCAGAGTACGCCGCCGGCGCTGGCTGCGGTGAAGAAGAGCTGCCCGTTGCTGTCGAACATGCGGTCCTGGACCACCAGCGGTACCAGTTCCGGCAGGTTGGCGGGATCCCGCGCGGGATCGCTGACCATGTAGGCGCCGGCGAGCCCGGCATAGACGTTCAGGCGGGTGGCGCCCAGGGTGTGGTCGTGGAACCAGATCGGCGCCCCTTCCTGGGTGTTCGGGTAACGGTAGATGGCGTAGTTCGACGCGGTCGCACCGTCCCTGCTGTAGAAGGACGCCCCTTTCATGGTGCCGTCGCTGGTAAACCAGGAATCGGGTCCGCCGTCCAGCTGCGGCGGCACTTCGCCCCCGTGCAGGTGGACCGCCGCCGGGATGGGCGCATCGAAGGTCTCCCCGTAGTTCGAGGCGCACTCGCTCCCCGGTGCCGGAGGCATCGCCATGTGGGCGCACATGCTTTCCCCGCCGTTGAGCGGGTCAGCCCAGTGCAGCGTCTGGTCGGTGCTGTAGCGATAGGCGAGCACGTTGGTGGTTTTCACCGTCGGGAGTTGGTTCACGAACTTCATCTCGGTGGGGATGCCGCGCGTGGCGACGACGACGGGGCCGATGAAGGATTGCCGCCCGGGGATCATCCCGTCGGCCGTCTGCGCCGCCACCTGTCCCGGCTGGAGATAGCCCCAGACCCAGGTCCCGGTGTAGCCCGGGACCGCGTTGGCGGGGAGGACCATGCTCTTGAACTCCTTCATGCGGAGCTCGACGGCGTTGGGTCCCGCCGGCACTACGTCAAGGTTCGGCAGAGCATCAACGAACTGTGGGATAGCCGATGCAGGTAATGGCAGCTGCGGTGTCACACCTCCCCAGGCACTGACAAGGTGTGAAGTCATGATAGCAACAGCACCTACAGTAACTACGAGAAGTCGCCCTTTCATAAAGTCCTCCCCCTACCCGAATTTCACAAACACAATATTAAAAGAGCAACATGCGTGCCTTCACTCAACAAAGTCGTTTTTCCTGACTTTAACGACCGACGTAAGATGACCTTGTCGTTTTTTGGTACAGTGTCAGTTGAGGGAAACTGTTAGATTGTCGTATTTTTTGCACCCTTTTACTCCAGTACGACAGCAGGCATTGCCAGTGCGCAGAGCGAAAAAAAAGGGGCCAGGTTTTCACCTGGCCCCTTTACTCAGTTAGTTGATGGATGCGCGATCGCGGCTCGCGGCCCGCCCTACTCCGGCAGGTACTCCGCCGCGCCGATCTCGGTAAGGTAGAGCCGGACCGTGATGGAGCAGGCGGCGCCGAGCCCGTTCACCAGTGCTACCATCTTGTCGAGGATGGCGGCGGCCAGCTTGTTCTCCCTCGCCGTGCGGGGTCCGAGGCTTTTGGCCAGCACGATCAGGCGAATGTCCGCGCCGGTGTCCCGGTTGCTGGCCTGGGAGAACTGCAGCGAGATCTGCTCCGGCTTGAGGATTGCCATCTTGCCGCCGCGAATCTCCAGCAACTCCGAAATGATGGAAGGGAGCTCTCTGGCCAGGCCGTCAAGCACCTCGTCATTCACATTTGCTTTGTGGACTATCGCGACATTCATGATCACTTCCTCCTTGTGCAGTGTAAGCGGTAAACAATCGGGCCAGTATAGAAGAAAACTGCACAGACATCAACACCGAGATGGCATCTGCTGCAATCTTTCCAGGAGTATCAAATAGAAAGGGATCAGACATAGTCCGGTTCGTTTGAGTGCTGCGGCTTTGCCGATAGTTCTGCGAGACTGATCATACGGTGCTCTTTGCCATCAATTTTCCGGTCGCCGCAACCTTACCGCTGCCATCGCACATGGCAGTCTTTAAACTGCCCGTCGCTGGTGCTCTTTCCGCCCGATCCGCCATGCCTTTTATATTGCCCAGAGGCGCAATCTCTTGTATAAATGGCTGCCTCTGCAACACCTTGAACTCCAACGCTGAAGGCGGTTTTACAGCATATGTCCTCTAGAAAGATCGCACTGGTGACCGGAGCGAGCAAAGGTATCGGAGCAGCCATCGCCCTGACCCTTGCGCGCGACGGCTTCGATATCTGGCTCAACTACCGGTCCGACCACGCCGCCGCCACGGAAGTGGCGCGCCAGGTAGAGGCGACCGGGGCCTCCTGCCGGCTGGTCTGCTGCGACGTCGCCGACGCGGGCGCCGTCAAGGAGACGCTGGGACCGCTGCTTGAAAAGGAGTCCCCGGAGGTGCTGGTCAACAACGCCGGCCACGCCAAGGACACCCTCATGGTCTGGATGGCGGAGGACGAGTGGAAGGACGTCCTGTCCGTGCACCTGGACGGCTTCTTCCTGGTGACCAAGCTGGTGCTGGTCGGCATGCTCAAGAGGCGCAGCGGCCGGGTGATCAACATCGCCTCGACCTCCGGGCAAAGCGGCGTGGCGGGCCAGGTGAACTACTCGGCCGCCAAGGCGGGGCTGATCGGCGCCACCAAGGCGCTCGCCCTGGAGACCGCCAAGCGCAAGATCCTGGTCAACGCGGTCTCCCCCGGCTTCATCGAGACCGACATGGTGGCCGGGCTCCCCAAGGAGAAGATTGTCCCGATGATTCCGCTCGGGCGTATCGGCACCCCCCAGGAAGTGGCCGAGGTGGTCTCCTTCCTCGCCTCGGACAAGGCATCCTACATCACCGGACAGGTGATCGCGGTCAACGGCGGCATTTACCTGTAAGCGTTCCACAGCAACAGAGCAGTTGAGGTAACCGTGCATAAAGTAGCCATTACCGGGATCGGGATCGTCTCCTGCCTGGGAAGCAGCATCCCGGAGGTCGCGCAGGCGCTGCGCTCCGGACGCTCCGGCATCGTGGTCGACGAGGAGCGCGCGCGGCTTGGCTTTCGCAGCCCGCTCACCGGTCGCATCGCGGCGTGGGAACAGCGTGCCCCCCTCTCCAGAAAGCAGGCGAAGACCATGCCCGACTTCGCGGTGCACGCCTTTTCCGCCGCCTGGGACGCGCTCACCATGGCGGGACTATCCGAGGAACTGGTGCAGAGCCCGGAGACGGGGCTCATCTTCGGCTGCGATTCCAGCTGCCTCACCGCGGTGGAACAGGTGGAGCTCCTGCGCGAGCGCGGCGAGACCCAGCTGATCGGCAGCGGACACGTCTTCCGCTCCATGACCTCCTGCATCACCATGAACCTCAACACCCTGCTCAAATGCCGCGGCGCCTGCTGGACCATCAGCTCGGCCTGCTCCAGCGGCGGCCACGCGGTGGGCCAGGCGGCGGACCTGATCGCCATGGGACGCCAGGAGCGGATCATCTGCGGCGGCGCCCAGGAGATCAACTGGCAGTCCATGTGCAGCTTCGACGGCCTGGGGGCATTCTCCCTGCGCCGGGACGACCCCGCCGCCGCCTCGCGCCCCTTCGACGCCGGCCGTGACGGCCTGGTGCCGAGCGGCGGCGCGGCGGCCCTGGTGCTGGAGCGCTGGGACTTGGCGGTGGCGCGCGGCGCCACCATCCTGGGCGAGGTCGCCAGCTACGCCTTCTCCTCCGACGGCAACCACATCTCGGTGCCGAGCAGCGACGGCCTGCAGCGCGCCATGCGCCAGTCGATCACTCTCGCCGGCCTTACCCCCGCCGACATCGACTACGTCTGCGCCCACGCCACCTCGACCCCGGCCGGCGACGCGGCCGAGGCGCGCAACATCTCCGCCGTCTTCGGCCCGTCCACCCCGCCGGTCTCCTCGGTGAAGGGGATGACCGGGCATGAGCTCTGGATGTCGGGCGCCTCCCAGGTGGTGTACAGCACCATCATGGCGCGCGAAGGGTTCATCGCCGCCAACCTCAATTTCGCCACCCCCGACGAGGACTCCGCCCGGCTCAACATCGTCACCGAGACCCTCAACGCCACCCCGGAACACGTCCTGTGCAACTCGGCCGGCTTCGGCGGCACCAACTCCTGCCTAGTACTGAGGTACGCCCGGTGAGCTACGACTACGCCGTCATCGGCGCCGGCGTCTCCGGCATCACCTGCGCCCTCACCCTGGCCCGCAGCGGCTATAAAGTTGCGCTCGTCGAGCGGGCGCCCCGCACCGCGCCGCTTTTGCGCGGCTTCTCGCGCCACGGCGTCCACTTCGACACCGGCTTTCACTACACCGGCGGGCTCGGGCCAGGCGAGCCGCTGGAACTGTTCCTGCGTTACTTGGGCGTCGCGGACCGCATCGAGAGTTTCTCCTTCGACGAGAAGGGATTCGACCTGTTCCGCTGCGACGACCCCGCCTTCGAGTTCGGCTTCCCCGTCGGTTTCGCCAACCTGCGCGAACAGCTTCTCGGCAGCTTCCCCGGCGAGCGCCAAGCCATCGACCAGTACCTGGACCAGGTGGGCGCGGCGTGCCGCGCCATGCCCTACCTGAACCTCGACGCCGAGTTGAGCCAGGAGTCGCTCTTGCAGCGGGTCATCGGCCCGAGCCTGCGCGAGGTACTGGACCGCCTCACCGGTAACGAGCTCTTAAAAAGCTTGCTTTCGGTGCACTCCCTTTTATATGGTGTCTCCAGCCGCGAGGTCCCCTTCGCCCTGCACGCCGCCATCGCCGGGAGCTACTATCAGTCGGTGCGCGGCATCCGCGGCGGCGGCTTGAGCCTCGCCCGCGCCTTCGACGCACGCCTCGCCGAGCTGGGGGTGCAGGTATTGTGTTCGCGGGAGGCGACCGCCATCGAGCTCGGCACGGGCGGCGCGGTGACCGGGGTGCGCCTGGCCGACGGGGAGTTGATCCCCTGCAGCACCGCCATCGCCACGGTCCACCCGCAGTTGCTGCTCGACCTGGTGCCGGAAGGCGCCTTCCGCCCTGTGTACCGCAAACGGCTCGCCTCCCTGGAGGAGACCGTCTCCGCTGTCCTCTGCTTCGCCACCTGCGATGCGCCGCTTCCCGCACTCTCGGGGAGCAACCGGTTCTACGTCCCCGACGCGGGCGCCGTCAACGAACTGGGGGGGCGTCCGGTGGGACAAGGCGCGCTCTACCTGAGTGCGGCCTACCGCAACGGCGACCCTGTCCCGGCCGGATTCATCGGCATCTGCCCCGCGCTCTTCAGCGACGCGGCGGCGTGGCAGTCGCGCCGGGGCGAGCGGCCGTCGGGATACGCAGGCTACAAAGAGGAGGCGCTGGAGCGCCTGACGGCGCAGATCACCCGCGCCTATCCCGAACTCTCCGGCCGCATCAGCAGCATCGAGGCGTCCACACCCCTTACCGTGCGCGACTACTGCGCCACCCCGCTGGGCGGGCTCTACGGCGTGAAGCACATGGTGGGACAGTACAACCCGCAACCGGCCACCAGGGTCCCCGGCCTGTTCCTGTCCGGGCAGGCTGTGGCCTCGCCCGGGGTCATGGGGGCGGTGCTCTCGGGGCTGGTCACCTGCGGCACCCTGCTCGGGCACGACCGCATCAGAAAGGAATTGAAGGAATGTTGTTGAGAAGAGTGGTCATCACCGGCGTAGGGACGATCTCCCCCTTCGGGCGCGGCGTGGCGAGCCTCATGGACGGGCTGTTGGCGGGCAAGAGCGGCGTGGTCGAGCTCCCGGCGCTCGCGGAAATAACCGGGATGCGCACTCGGGTCGCCGCACTCGCCACCGGGGTCGAGGCAATGGAGATCCCGCGCAAGTTCCGCCGCTCCATGTCCAACATGTCCATCTTCGCCACCCTGGCCGCCCAGGATGCCGTCGCCATGGCCGGCCTCGCCCCGGAACAACTCGGCAGCGGCAGGCTCGGGGTCTCCATCGGCTCCACCACCGGCAGCCCGCAGACCATGGAGGAGTTCTTCCGCGAGTTCAACGCAGACCACAGCCTGGAGCGGATGAAGTCGACGCTCTTCTTCCACATCATGAACCACAGCTGCGCCTCCAACGTGGCGCAGGCCCTGGGAGTGACCGGGAGGGTGCTCGCCCCCGCCGCCGCCTGCTCGACCTCGACCCACGCCATCGGCTACGGCGCCGAGATGATCGGCCTGGGCAAGCAGGATTTCATGCTCTGCGGCGGCGCCGACGAGTTTCACCCGCTCACCTCGGGCACCTTCGACATCATCAACGCCGCCTCGGCCGGCTTCAACGACACACCGCACCAGACGCCACGCCCCTTCGATCTTAGGCGCGACGGCATCGTCTGCGGCGAGGGGAGCGGCATCCTGCTCCTGGAATCGCTCGACTCGGCGCTGGCTCGCGGCGCCGAGATCCTGGCCGAGCTGACCGGATTCGCCACCAACTCGGACCCCGGCAGCATAGCCAACCCGGACGCAGCCTGCATCGCCCAGTGCATGCGCCTCGCCCTCGCCGACGCCGGCATTGAGGCCGGCGCGGTCGACTACGTGAACGCCCACGCCACCGCCACCGAGCAGGGTGACATCGCGGAGTGCGCCGCCATCGCGGAGGTGTTCGGCGCGGACACCCCGGTTAGCAGCCTCAAGGGGCACCTGGGTCACACCATGGCCGCCAGCGGGGCCTTGGAACTAGCCGCCTGCGTCGAAATGCTGCGCCGCGGGGTGCTGGTCCCGACCCTCAACCTGGACGAGGTCGATCCCGCCTGCGCCTGCGTGCTGCACCAAAGGGAGGTCGCCCAGCGCCGGATCGACACGCTGATCAAGAACAATTTCGCCTTGGGTGGCGTCAATTCATCCATAATTTTGAGGAGATATGTCTAGCATGACCGATCAGGAAATCGTAGCGAAGATCAACAGTTCCCTGGCAGAGGAGTTCGAGTACGACCTCGCCGCCATGACCCCGGAGACCACCCTGTTCGAGGACATGGGACTGGACAGCCTGGACGTGGTCGACCTGGTGATCGTCCTGGAAACCGCCTTCAGCATGAAAGTGCGCGAGGAGGAGGCCATCCGCAAAATCCGCACCCTGGGCGACATCCACGACTTCGTCATCGCCAAGAAACGCCAGTTGGAGGGTGACCGGTAGGTGACGCCGCAGGGACCCCCACGGCACCGGGAGAAAAGCGGCAGGTTCTGGCTGCTCCGGGCGCTGCTTCTCAACCTGACCTTCTACCCCCTGATGGCGCTCTGGACCGTCGCCGGCATCGTTGCGTCCCCGCTCTGCCTGGTCCTCTGGAAGCTGGTCACCGGCTGGGACCTGGGCCGGATCACCCGGCACCTGATCAGCATCCACGGCAACGGCATGGTCGTCATCACTGCCCCGTTCGTCCGCTTTTGCAGCGAAGGCACGGAGAGCATCGAGCGCCCCTGCATCCTGGTGCTGAACCACCTCTCCTTCTTCGACAGCTATTACATGTCCAGGCTCCCCTTCCACGACATCGTCTTCGCGGTGGGAGCCTGGCCTTTCAAGATGTACTGGTACACGCTCTTCATGCGTCTGGCCCGTTACCTCGACGTGGAAAGCGCCGATTGGGGCGACGTGGTGGCGACCTGCTCGGAGACCTTCGCCCAAAAGGGTGTGGTGATCTTTTACCCCGAGGGGCACCGCTCGCGGACCGGCCGGCTGCAGCCCTTTTATTCCGGCGCCTTCCGGCTCGCCAAGGAGACCGGCGTCCCCATCGTGCCCCTGGTCATCACCGGAACCGGCGACCTGCTGCCGCCGGGGCGCTTCGCGCTCTACCCGACCCGGGTGCGTCTCAAGGCGCTCCCCCCGGTCGATCCCGCTTTGTTCCCGGGGCATAACGGCCACCTGAGGCTGCGCCGCGAGGTGCGCGAGCGGATGACGCGGGCGCTGGCCGAGATGCAGGGGGAGACCGGCACGATGAGGGTAGAGAAATGATCTGGGATGCCCACAAGGGACTCGAGCTGGCCCGCCTGGACGCCGCGGCCATCGCCGCGCGCCACGAGGAACTGCTGCGCCGCCACGTGTGCTACTGCGCGGAGCACTCCCCTTTTTACCGCGCTATATTCCGACAGGCAGGCGTGGCACCCGGGGATATCGCGACTCTCGCGGACCTGGCCCGGCTCCCGCTGACAGAGAAACACCACCTGGAGGAGTGCCGCGACGACTTCCTCGCCGTGGGAGAGGACGAGATCACCGACGTCTGCCTCACCTCCGGCACCACCGGCAAGCCGATCGCCATGCTGCAGAGTAACGCCGACCTGGAGCGGCTCGCCTACAACGAGGAGATTTCCTTCCGGGGGGTGGGCATCACCAGCGCCGACCGGGTCCTGGTTGCCGCCGCCATCGACCGCTGTTTCATGGCCGGGCTCGCCTACTTCATGGGGCTCACCCGCATCGGCGCCACCGTCATCCGCGGCGGCTCCAGCAGCACCGCTCTTCTGGTCGAACTGATCAGGAACTGCCGCCCGAGCGCCATCATCGGGGTGCCGACCCTGCTGCTCGCCCTGGCCAAGAAGCTGGAGCAGGAAGGGCTCGCGCCGGACGCGGTCGGCGTCACCCGGCTCATCTGCATCGGCGAGCCGGTGCGCACCCCCGACTTTGCCCTCTCTCCCTTGGGGGAGCGCCTGTTGCAAGCCTGGGGCTGCCGGATCTTCGGCACCTACGCCAGCACCGAGATGGCCACCTCCTTCACCGACTGCGACGCCGGTTTGGGCGGCCACCTTCACCCGGATTTGATCGCGGTGGAGATCGTGAACGAGGACGGTCTCCCGGTCCCGGACGGGGAGCCAGGCGAGGTGATCGCCACGCCGCTCGGCGTCGGCGCCATGCCGCTTCTGCGTTTCCGCACCGGCGACATCGCGACGCTGCACCGCGATCCCTGCCCGTGCGGCCGTAACACGCCGCGCATCGGACCGGTCGTAGGCCGGAAGTCCCAGATGCTCAAGTACCGCGGCACCACCGTCTACCCCCCGGCCATCGCCACCGTGCTGCAGAGTATGCACGGGGTGCAGGGTTTCTACATCGAGGCGGAGAGCGAGTTCGCCCTGTCGGACCGGATCCGCGTGGTGGTGGGGAGCGCCGACCCGTCCCTCACCCCGGCCCAGGTGGCCAAGAAGATCGCCGCCGCCATCCGGGTTAGTCCCGAGGTGGTGCTGGTCCCCCCCGAGGAGGTCCTCAGGGTGACCGTGCAGGAGGACAAGAGAAAGCCGGTCCTCTTCTTCGACCGCCGCACCACGCCGGCCTGAGACGGGGCGCACCACGAACTGGAAAGGATAGCCATGTCCCACCGTCCCACAGTAACCCTCAACGGCGCCGACCTGACCGTCGCCGACATCGTCGCCATCGGCGTCGGCGACCGCGAACTGGTCCTCGAGCCGGCAGCCGTCGAGCGCTGCCGCGCCAGCCGCGCCTTCCTCGAGGAGGAGGTTGCCGCGCGCCGCATCATCTACGGCGTCAACACCTCCTTCGGGCCGATGTGCAACAAGATCGTCGAGGACGCCGAGATCGAGGCGCTCCAGGTGAACCTGATCCGCAGCCATGCGGCGGGTTTGGGCGACCCCCTGAAGCCCTACGTCGCCAACGCCGTCATGGCAGTGCGCCTGAACACCCTGGTCAAGGGATACTCCGGTGTGCGCGTCGAGCTCCTCGAGTTCATGAAAGATCTGGTGAACCGCGGCATCGCCCCCTACATCCCGGAGTGCGGCTCGGTGGGGGCCTCCGGCGACCTGATCCACCTGGCGCACCTGGCGCTGACCATCATCGGCGAAGGGAAGTCCTACTACCAGAACGAACTGCACGACACCGGCGCGCTCTTCGCCCGCCTCGGCATCACCCCCTTCTCGCTCAGCTTCAAGGAGGGGATCGCCCTCATGAACGGCACCTCCGCCATGACCGCGGTGGCCGCCTTCGCCCTCTTCGGCGCCAGAAAGCTCCTGCACCTCTCCCTGTTCACCGGCGCCTTCGCCCTGGAGATCTTCGGCGGCATCGACGACGCCTTCGACGAGGACCTGCACCTGGTCAAGCCGCACCCCGGCCAGCTCGAAGTGGCCCGCGCCATCCGCGCCCTCTACGCCGGCTCCGGCAACATCACCCTCAGAAAAGAGATGCACGAACGCATCCGCGGCCACGAGACCGACGGCCCGGTCTACGAGACCAGCGTCAACGTGCAGGACGTCTACTCCGTGCGCTGCACCCCGCAGGTGCTCGCCCCGGTGCTGGAGGCGATCGAGGCGGCGGAGCGCACCGTGACCATCGAGGCCAACTCCTCCAACGACAACCCGATCGTCATCCCGGAGCGCAAGAAGGTGATTCACGGCGGCAACTTCCACGGCCAGAGCATCGGCTTCGCCATGGACTCGCTGTGCATGGCCATGGCGACCATGTGCACCCTTTCCGAGCGCCGCATCAACAAGTTCCTGGACCGCAACATCAACGAGGGACTCCCGGAGTTCCTGATCCCGGGGACGCCCGGCCTCACCATGGGCTTCATGGGGAGCCAGTATCTCGCCACCTCGACCACGGCGGAGAACCGCCAGCTGGCCAACCCGGTCTCCACCAACTCCATCTCCTGCAACGCCTCCAACCAGGACGTGGTCAGCATGGGGACGGTGGCGGCGCGCAAGGCGTTCAAGTCGGTCAGCAACGCGAAGCACGTGCTCACCCTCGAGGTCCTCGCCGACCTGCAGGCCCTCTCCTTTAGAAACGCGGATCGCCTGGGCGCCGGGACCGGAAAGCTCTACGCCATCCTGAACCGGGACTTCGCCGTGTACGACAACCAGCGCGTCTTCCACGAGGACCTGGTCCGCTTCAGAAAGCTCCTCTTCTCGAGCCAGCTTCTGGACGACCTGACCCCGTACCTGGGACAAGAGAGGTGACCATGGGTGACAACGCCATGACTGTCGACCTGACCCTCCCCATGCCGGCGCGGCTCCTCATCCCGCACCGCCCCCCCATGCAGCTCGTCGAGCGGCTGTTGAGCTTCGGCGACCAGGCGGGGGAGGTCGAGGCGCTCTTCCCGGCGGAGAGCCTTCTGGCCGCCGCCGACGGCACCCTGGACGGGGTGGCCTTGGTCGAGCTCCTAGCGCAGGGATACGCGGTCATCAAGGGATACGACGACCTCTCGCAGGGTAAGGAAATCTCCAAGGGGTACCTGGTGGGGATCCGCAAGCTGCGCCTGACCGGGACCGCCCGCGTCGGTGAGCGGCTCCTGGTGCGCATCCGCACCGTGGGGAGCTTCGAAGGGTTCGCCGTCGCCGAGGGCGAGGTAGAGCGCGACGGCGCCGCTATCGCGAGCGGCACACTGAAGCTTTGGATCGTGGGCGACGCGGCCGGGGAGGCAGCATGAAAAGGCTTTTGCTCCTGTGCGCCCTGCTCCTTCCGGCGCTGCCGCTCCACGCTGAGAGCCAGCCTTCGCCGCAGCTTTTGGAGACGCTCGAGAAAAACGCCGGCTCGGTGCGCACCCTCTCCAGTGATTTCGTTCAGGAAAAGCACCTGAGCATGTTCAAGAACCCGATGACGTCCAAAGGGCGCCTCTACTTCGCCCGCCCGGACCAGTTGCGCTGGGAACTGACCGCGCCGGTCGCGTCGGGCTTCGTGCTCAAGGGGGATCGGGGCAGGCGCTGGCACGAGCGGACCGGCCGCACCGAGAGCTTCCAGATCAACCAGGAGCCTATCATGAAGCTGGTTTCCGAGCAGCTCTTCGCGTGGGCCCGCTCCGACTTCGCCTGGATCAAAAAGGAGTACCGCGTCACCGTGCTGCAGGAGTCCCCGGCCCTGTTGCGGCTCGAGCCGCGCTCCGCTGCCACCGCGGGCTTTCTGCACCACCTCCTGGTCGGCTTCAGCGCCGACGGGCGCTACGTGAAGAGCGTGGAACTGCACGAAAAAGATGGGGACTTCACCAGGATCCGTTTCCAGAACACGGTGGTGAACAAGGCGCTGCCGGCGGACATTTTCTAGATGAACGAGCCCTCCGTGAACCTCTTCGGCCGGCTGTACCGCTACTTCGCCGGCCGTCGCCGCGTCCTCTACGGGGCGACGCTGCTCTTGGTGGCGCTCTCCCTGTTCGCCTCGTCGCGGCTGAAGCTTCAGGAAGACATCGTCGCCATGCTCCCCGACGACGGCTCCAGCGCGGCCACCGACTTTCGCCTCTTGCAGCTCGCCCCCTTCACCCGGAAGCTCGTGGTGAGTCTGAAGACGCAGAGCCCGGGGGACAGCGCAGGCCTGGTCGCCGCCGCGGACAGCCTGGCCCAAGGGCTGCGCGAGGCGAAGGTGGGCACAGTGAGCACGGGGCCCGCCGCGCTGGGGGCGGAGTTCTTCGGCTTTTTGGGCTCGGCACTACCGAGCCTGTGCGGCGAGGCCGACCTGAAGCGGTTGGAGGCGGCGACCGCGCCGGAAAAGGTGCGCGAGCGCCTGCGCGAAGGGTACGAGCAGCTCCTGGCCCCAGAGGGTTGGGCGCTCAAAGGGAAGCTGCAGAGCGACCCGCTCTCCTTCTCCGACCTGGTCCTGGAGCGCCTCCGCTTTCTGAACCTGGTCCCCAACATGCGCCTGGTGCAGAACCATTTCGTCTCCGCGGACGGCAGTTCCGCGCTGATCACGGTGGGTACCACCGTCCCCATGACAGATTCGGCCGCCTCGCACCAGCTCATGGACCGGGTTGACGCCGCGGTCAAGAAGACGGTACCTGCCGGCTTCAGCGCCACCGTCCTCTCCGGGCACCGCTACACGCTCGCCAACGCCGATGCGGTCAAGCGCGACCTGTACCTGGTGCTGACGCTCAGCGTGGTGGCGATCTTCGCCATCTACCTGATCTTCTTACGGAGCATGAGCGCCCTGTTCGTGTTCCTGGTGCCGTCGTCGGTGCTCGCCATCGCCTCCGGCGCCATGGCGCTCTGGGCCCCCAGGGTCTTCGCCGTCACCTTGGGCTTCGGCGGTGTGCTTCTGGGCATGGTTGACGAGTACGCCACCATGATCTACTTCGCCTGCCGCAAGGGGGGCAAGGACCCGGCCCTGATCACCGCCGAAGTGGCGCGGCCTGTTCTCTCGGGAGCCCTGGCGACGCTCCTTTCCTTCGGGGTGATGCTTCTCTCGGTGCTCCCGGGGCAGCGCCAGCTCGCCGTGTACAGCATGACCGGCATCGCGGCCGCACTCCTCTTCTCGCTGGTGGTGCTGCCGCACCTGGTGCGCCCGGCCCCGGGCGGGAGCCTCCCGTTCGGCGGCATGAAGACGCTGCGCCCGCCGCGCCGGCTGGTGCTGGTCGTCTGGTGCGCGATCTTGGCCGTTTGTGCCTTCGGCGCCACCCGGGTCCGCTTCAACGGCAGCCTGCAGGCGGTGAACCTGGTCCCCCCCGAGCTGAAGCGGGCCGAGGCCGAGCTGAACCGGACCTGGGGCGACCTGCAGGGGAAGGCGCTCATCTTCGCCGAGGGAAAGGACCTGGAGAGCGCGCTGGAGCTGAACCGCCGCGTCTTCGAGCGGCTCGCCCCGACCCTCCCCCCCGGAGAGCTGGTCTCTCTGGCGCCGCTCTTGCCCAGCGAGGCGCGCCAGCGCGAGAACCGGGACCGCTGGATCGCTTTCTGGCAGAACGGCCGTGCCGCGCGCCTGGAGCATGACCTCGCGCGCGAGGGTGCCTCCTTCGGCTTTACCGGCGCCGCCTTCGCCCCCTTCCTGGCTACGCTCAAGGCGCCCGCCGCTCCCCTGAATCTTGATGGGTTGCGCGCGGCAGGTCTTGGCGAGTTGGTGGACGCACTGGTGCTGCCAGCCCCCGGCTCGTTCCGGGTGCTCACGCTGGTGCCCGACCGCCCGGAACTGGTCCAGCGCCTGTCCCGGGAACTGGCCCCGCTGCCCGGTGTGCGCATGGTCTCGGAGAGCCGCTTCGGCGCCGTCATGGGGGGGAGCATCATCGGCGACTTCACCCGGTACCTCGCCATCACCGGGGTGCTGGTGTTCCTGCTGGTCGCCGCCGTGTTCCGCGCCCCGTCGCGCATCGCGCTGGTGCTGGTGCCGGTAGTGACCGGCGTGGTCTGCATGCTGGGCATCATGGGGCTCTTGGGGCTCGCGTTCAACATCTTCAACATCGCGGCCACCATCCTGATCATTGGCCTCTGCGTCGACTACGGCATCTTCATGGTAAGCCGGCTCGAAGACGGCGGCGACGAGACCTCGCGCCTCGCCGTACTGGTCTCCGGGCTAACCACCCTGGCCGGTCTCGGGGCGCTCGCCCTGGCGCGCCACCCCTCGATGCAGTCCATCGGGGTTTCCGTCCTGCTCGGGGTCGGCACCGGAATACCCGCGGCGCTGTTCGTGATACCGGCGCTGCACAGAAAGGACGCGCCATGAGGCGGATCGCCCTTTTCCTGTCGGCTGCGCTCTTGCTCCTTCTGGCCGGCTGCGCCCGGGTCCCCTTCGAGGCGACCGAACTGGTGCCGACCGTCCCCCGCTCGGCGGCACAATTAGCCGACGGCCTCTGGAGCAGCCAGCGGAGCCCACTCGTTGTGCGCCACAGCGCCCTGTTCGAGTTGCGCGGCATGCGCGTCCCGGTGGAGGCGATGCTGATGCTCGACACTCGCGCCGGCGAGGCCCGCCTGGTCGGGATGAACGAGATGGGGGTGAAGCTGTACGACATCACCGTTCTCCCCGACGGCAGCCGGGCCAACTTCGTCATGCCGGAACTGGCGCGCTACCCCGGCTTCGCCGAGGCGGTGGCGCTCTCGGTGCGCCGCATCTTCCTGGCGCCGGCGCCCGCGGCAACAGACCGGCTCACCGTCGCCAGGAACAGCTACCAGGCCAGCCGCGAGGAGGGGGGCGCGACGCTCCGCTTCACTTTCGGCGGCGCCGACGCCCAACTCCTGGAGAAGTCCTGCCGCGGCGCGGACCAGTCCTGGCGGGTGCGCTACTACCGCTACCAGCGGCGCGACGGGCTCCTTTTTCCCGGCGGCATCGTGCTCGACGACGATCGGGCCGGCTACCGCCTCACCCTTTGGATCGACAGCGTGGAGCCAAGCAATGAATAGCATCATCGCCAAGGAAATAACCGCGAGCCGCCTCAGGGCGGAAAGCGACAGCGAGGGGGGCTGCCTCGGGCGCTACCGTTTCGACACCGGCTTCGCCGGTTTCGACGGGCACTTCCCCGGCTTCCCGATCCTGCCGGCCATCGTCGAGATCCACGCCGTGGTCTCCCTGGTTGGCGCAGTGCGCCAGTCTCCCCAGCGCCTAGTCGCCGTGCAGGACGCCAAGTTTCTGAACCCGGTTCGCCCGGGCCAGGAGCTGCAGGTCGCCTGCCGCCCGCGCACCGTGCAGGGGAAAGAACTCTGCGACGCGCGCCTCACCGTGGGCGAGGTGACCGTGGCCACCATGCTCCTGGAACTGGCAGCGGAGGAATCGCCGTGACCCGCCCCTACTTCACGCCGACGCCGGGGGCACCCCCGCCGCTGCGCATCACGGTCGAGCGCCAGGTTCGTTTCGAGGAGGTCGATCCCCTCAACATCGTCTGGCACGGCCGTTACCCGAGCTACTTCGAGGACGCGCGCGTCGCCTTCGGGGAAAAGTACGGCCTGGGCTACCTGGAGTGCTATGAACGTGGCATCGTCACCCCTATCAAGAAGATGCACGTCGACTACTTCCGCCCGCTCGCCTTCCCGGATCGCTTCACCGTTGAGGGGATCCTGCACTTCACCACCGCGGCGCGGCTGAATTTCGAGTTCGTGATCAGGAACCAGGCAGGCGAGGTGACCTGCACCGGCTACACAGTGCAGATGATGCTGGACAAGAACCAGGAGATCATGCTGGTCCCGCCCCCCTTCATTGAGGAGTTCCTGGAGCGCTGGCGGCAAGGAGCGTTGTCGTGAACGAGGTCTGCATCACCGCCGCGCAGACGGTGACCGGTCTCGGCACCGGGGTCCAAGCGCTTTTCGATGGGATGATGGCGGGTAACAGCGCCGTGGCTCCGGTGCAGCGCTTCGGGACCGCCCGCTATATCTCGCCCAACGCCTGCTGCGTGCCGGGCCTTACGGCAGATGAAGATTCGCTCCTCTACCCCCTGCTGGAGCGACTGTTGGACGGCTTTCCCGCCGTCCCGGCCGACTGCCGGCTCCTTCTCGCCAGCACCAAGGGTCCGGTGGATCTGATGGAGCGGCTGCAGCGGGGCGAGGCTGTCGATCCGGCCCAACTGACTATGGAGCGCGTGCTGTCCTGGGTAGGAGAGCGCTGCGGCACCAGCGGACCGGCGCTCAACGTGAACGCCGCCTGTGCCTCCTCCACCCTGGCGCTGGCGCGCGCCGCGCAGATGATCGCCTTGGGGCGCTGCGAAGCGGCGCTGGTGGTCTGCCTCGACCTGGTCAGCGAGTTCGTCTTTTCCGGCTTCTCCGCGCTGCAGGCCCTCTCCCCGACCCGCTGCCGCCCCTTCGACAAGAACCGGGACGGGCTTACCCTGGGCGAGGGGGGGGCGGCGCTGCTCCTGATGAGCCGCGAGCGCGCCCGACGCGAGGGACGCCCGGTGCTCGGCGTCGTGGCCGGCTGGGGCGCCGCCAACGACGCGACCCACATCACGGCCCCGGCCCGCGACGCCTGTGGCCTGATCCAGACTGTGCGCCAGGCCCTCTCCCGCGCCGCACTCACCACCGACGCCATCGCCGCGGTGAGCGCGCACGGCACGGCAACGCAGTACAACGACCAGATGGAACTGACCGCCCTGCGCGCCCTCTTCCCCGGCCGCACCCTGCCGGTGCACTCGGTGAAGGGGGCCATCGGCCACACCTTGGGCGCTGCCGGCGGCATCGAGGCCGCCCTCGGGCTCAAGTGCCTGGAGGCCGGGGTGCTCCCCCCGACCGTCGGGCTCATCGAGCCGGACCCGGAAGGGGTGGGGTTCGTGAGCGACGCGGCGCAGGACATCAGGGGAGATTACCTCTTGAGCACCAACTCCGGGTTCGGCGGCGTGAACGCCGCCGTCATCCTCAGCCGGGGGGACGCATGAAGGCGTACCTGAACGGCATCGGCTGGGTCACCGGCACCGGCTGCGGCATGGGGTCGCATGGGGGCGATCAGGTCTTCGCCAACCGCCCCCTCCCCGCGCTGGCGCGCCGTGACGTCTTCGCCGAGCCCAATCAGCGCTTCGGGCGTATGTCCGACTACGCCAAGCTCGGCTTGGCCGCCCTGGCCTTCGCCCTGCGCGACGCGGGACTGGAAGCGTGGAGCGAGAAGCGTCCCTTCGGCGTCGTCGCTGGGACCAGGCTCGGCTGCCTCGCCACCGATCTCGATTACCAGCGCACCGTGCTGCTGGAAGGTGGAGGGCTCGCGAGCCCCAATCTGTTCGCCTACACCCTCGCCAACTGCTTCCTCGGGGACGCCGCCATCCAGTTCGGCCTCACCGGGTCGCTGCTGGCGGTGAACGAGACAGGAAGCGCCGGGCTGGGCGCGATCGCCATGGCCTTGGACCAGCTCGCCCTAAAGGAGGAGCCGGTGGTGCTTGCCGGCGTCTGCGACCTGGCTCCCCCGGAGCCCTTGGCTAGCGTCGCTGAGTTTCTCCCCGGCGCCGCCTTCCTGGTGCTGGCTGAGGCTCCGGGCCCGCGCTGCTACGGCAGCGTCACGGTAGCCGCTGACGGCGGCATCGCCTGCAACGGCACCTCCGTCGGCAGCATGGCGCAGCTGATCGATGCAGCCCTGAAGCATAATGGGATCTCGCAACAGGCCGAGAACACCGAAGAAGGAACCACATGCTAGACCGCCGAAAAATACTCCTGGTGCATCCCCTGGGCTACCGGGCCGACGCGGCCGCGCGCGACATCTCCCGCGTCGCCAACATCATGCCTCCCCTGGGGCTCGCCAGCATCGCCGCCTACCTTGAGCAGCGCGGCATGCGCGCCGACATCGTGGACTGCTACGCCCGCCCCGACTCGGACCGGGTCATCCGCGATTACCTGCTGGCGGAGCGCCCCGCCATGATCGGCCTGAGCTGCACCACCTCCAGCTTCCTGGACGGCATCCGCATCGCGGAGATGGCGCGTCGGGTGCTCCCCGGCATCCGCACCGTCTTCGGCGGCCCCCACGTCTCCGCGTTGAAGTCCGGGCTATTCCCCGACTACCCCGCCATGGACTACGCGGTCGTGGGCGAGGGGGAGGAGACCATGGCGGAGCTTCTCCTGAAGGGGTGGGACGACCCCGCCTCCGTGGGCGGCATCATCTACCGCGACGGCGCCGACGCCGTCTGGACCGGGTACCGCGAGCGTCCCCTGGTGCTGGACGAGCTCCCCTTCCCGGCCTACGAGAAGCTGGCGGGGTTCCCGGCGTCGTACCGGCTCCCCATCTTCAACTACCCGAAGACGCCCAACACGAGCTGCATCTCCAGCCGCGGCTGCCCCTACGCCTGCAGCTACTGCGACCGCTCCGTGTTCCGGCGCAGCTTCCGCTACAACTCTGCCGAGTACCTCTACGAGCACCTGCGCTACCTGAAAGACCGCTTCGGCATCCGCCACATCAACTTCTACGACGACCAGTTCACCTTCAACCGGGAACGGGTCGAAAAGTTCACCACGCTGATGACTGACCGCCCCCTGGGCATGACCTTCAACTGCGCGGTGCGCGCCGAGCACATCGACCCGGAGCTGCTCACCCGCATGAAAGGGGCCGGCTGCTGGATGATGAGCCTGGGGATCGAAACCGGCGACGAGGATCTCCTGGCCCAGCACCGCCAGAATGCCGACCTGGACCACCTGGCGCAGAAGATCCGCATGATCAAGGATGCCGGGATGCGCACCAAGGGGCTCCTGATGATCGGGCTTCCCGGCGAGACCGAGCAGAGCATCCGCAAGAGCATGGACTACGTCTTCTCCCTCCCCATCGACGACTTCAACCTGGCCAAGTTCACCCCGTTCCCCGGTTCGCCGGTGTACGAGAAGATCCACGAACTGGGCGAGTTCCAGGAGGATTGGGAGAAGATGGACTGCATGAACTTCCTCTTCGTCACCAAGGGGATGACCCGGGAGCGCCTGGAAGAGCTGTTCCAGGAGTTCTACCGCAACCACTTCAAGCGCCACAAGGTACTCTGGGGCTACGTCACCATGCTCTGGCGCTCGCCGGACAGCTGGCTGCGCTTTTTGGGGAACCTCTCCAGCTTCCTGAAATTCACCAGGAAGACCGAGCGTTTCGAGGCGGAGCCGTCGGCCCCGGTTGCGCCGGACGCAAAATAACCACGACATCACAAGGAGCCGTGCCATGGATACCAAGGAAAAACTGAAGCAGATACTAGTGAAAGACCTGAACCTCGAGGAGGTCACCCCGGAAGAGATCAGCGACAGCGCGCCGCTTTTCGGCGAGGGGCTGGGACTGGACTCGCTGGACGCGGTCGAGCTGGTGGTCATCGTGCAGAAGCATTTTGGCGTGGAGATCAAGGACATGGAGGAAGGGCGCAAGGCCTTCCAGTCGGTGGACTCCCTGGCCGCCTACATCGAGGAGCGCAAGGGCGCATGATCCACTGGCCCGTCGCCATAACCGGCTTGGGCTGCATCTGCGCCGCCGGCGGGACCGTCCCCGACTGCCTGGACTCCCTCTACGCCGGGCGTCGGGCGCCCGTCCCCCCGACCCGCTTCTCGACCAGTCATCCGACTGCGTTCCCCGTCTTTGAGGTGCGCGACTTCCGCGAGCCGCCTGAGCTATTGCGCACCAGCGCCCTTGGCGTCCAGGCTGCCGCCGAGGCGCTCGCCGACGCCGACTTGTCGCCGGAAGAGCTGCGCGGGCTGCGGGTCGGCGTCTGCGTCGGCACCACCGTCGGGAGCGCCTTGAACGACGAAGGATTCTGCCGTGCCCACCGCGCCGGTGAGGAGCCCGACCTGTTCCCCATGGAACGCATCCTGAACAGCAACCCCGCCGCCGCCATCGCGCGCGCCTTCGGCTGCACTGGCCCCTGTCAGACCGTGGTCAACGCCTGCGCCTCCGGGACCGACGCGGTCGGGCTCGCCGCGTCGTGGATCCGCGGCGGGATCTGCGACGTCGCCATCGCCGGGGGCGCGGATGAACTCGGGCGCATCACCTACCACGGCTTCATCTCCCTCATGATCACCGACGACTCCCCCTGCAAGCCGTTCGACCGCGACCGCAAGGGGCTCAACCTCGGCGAAGGCGCCGGCATGCTGGTGCTGGAATCGGAACAGGTCCGGGCACGTCGTGGCGCGCGCGCCCGCTCCTTCGTCATGGGCTACGGCTCCGCCTGCGACGCCCATCACCTGACCGCACCGCACCCGGACGGGGCAGGACTGCGCCAGGCCGTGGCCGAGGCCCTCGCCTGCTGCGCCGTTGCCGCCGAACGGGTCGCCTTCGTCAACGCGCACGGCACCGGCACCCCCGACAACGACCGAGTCGAGAGCCGGGTGCTGGCCGAGCTTTTCCCCGGCGTCCCGTACCACTCCACCAAGGGGCACACCGGCCACACCCTCGGCGCCGCCGGCGGCATCGAGGCCGTCTTCACCGTCGCCTGCCTGGAGCGCGGCGTCGTCCCGGCCAGCGCCGGCTTCGAGAACGTCGATCCTGAGCTCGCCGGGGAGCCGCTGCGTGGCAACCGGGAGGTCGCGGGAGACTTTGCTCTGTCCCAGTCTTTGGCCTTTGGAGGGAGCAATTCGGTGCTCCTGTTCGGGAAGGGGGATGCAGAGTGATGCGCCTTTCGGTCAGGGGAATAGGGATCGTCGGCGCATTCGGCACCGGCGTTGAGTCCTTTGAAAAGGCACTCGTGGAAGGGCAGGTAACCGTGGGCTCCATCGAGGTTGCTACCGGTGAGGGAGTGCAGGCGGTGCCCGCGTACCGCGCCGACACGGCTGGGCTGGAGGAGTTCGTCCCCAAGCGTTCCCTGCGCAGGGTCGACCACTACTCGAAGCTCGCCCTCCTGGGAAGCTTCCTGGCGCTCAAGGATGCGGGGATGCTGGATTCCGGCCTAAGCCGCGTTGGCCTCGTCATCGCCAGCGGCTACGGCGCCACCGCCACCACCTACGCCTTTTTGGACTCGCTCATCTCCGGGGGCGACACCTGCGCGTCACCTACCCATTTCGCCAACTCGGTGCACAACGCCGCCGCGGCCAACGTCGCCATCACCCTCGGCATCAGGGGGCCAAGCCTCACGGTGAGCCAGTTTGACATGTCCGTCCCGTCCGCCCTGGTGAGCGCCCGGCAGTGGCTTGCCGAAGGGAGGGTGGACACCGTCCTCTTCGGCGCCATCGACGAGGTTTCCGAGCTGGTCGCCTACCTGCAGCACCGCCGGCGCGGCCCGCGGCACGCCCCCGCCATGGCGCCATTGGACGCAGGTGCCGAGAGCTCCATCATCGGCGAAGGCGCCTCCTTCCTGCTTCTCACCCGCGACGAGGGCGCCCCCGCCTACTGCGGCATCGACAGCGTCGAGACCGGCAACCTTTTCGGGACTCAGCTCTCCCTGCCGAGTGACGCCCTGCTGCTCCTTGGCGCCGACGGGCGCAGCGAGCTGGGCCGGCGCTATCAGGACGCGGTGCCGGAGGGGGCACAGGCAGCCTGCTACACGCCGATCTACGGCTCCATGCCCGCGGCTGCCGGGTTCGACCTCGCCGCAGCCGCACTGGCGCTAAAAGCCGGGCGTGCTTTTGCAAGTCCCGCAGGGCCGGGCCCCTTCGTCCCCGCCCCTGCCGCCGTCTCCCGCATCTGCTCGTTGCGCCTAGCCGGCCCCAGCGAGTACGCCACCATCGTAATGTCGAAACTGTAGGGGCGAATAATCATTCGCCCAGCACCCTTGCCATACCGCGAGACAACCCGAAGGGAGCAAACATGAAACCTGCCGCGCCGAAGCCGCTTCTGAAACTCGCCGTCCTGCCCCTGGCCTGCATCCTCCTGGCGGCTTTGCCGTCCTGGGGCTCCGATGCCGCGCCGGCTGTCTCCCAACCGGCGGCCGCCCAACCCGTAGTCTCCCAATCGGCAGCCCCGGCACAGCCTGAAGCGGCACCCACCTGGAAGGTACTTGGCGACGACGAACGGCTCCCCAACCAGCACGGCGTCGCACTTGATTACGGCTACGTCTACGACCCCGGCCCCTCCCGGACCTTCGCCATGGCGCGCGGTTTCGCCATCTACGATTACGGCTCCGCCTGGCGCATGGACAACTGCCCCAACACCCTGCGCTTCAAGGTGGAAGCGGCCATCGGCAGCACCCTCACCCCCAAGAACGACATCATGGCGTCGGTCAACATGCTGGCCGTTAAGTACCCTTTCGGCCTGACCGGCAAGGTGCTCCCCTACGGTGAAGCCGGCATCGGCATCATCTATACCCAGTTCCGGGTCGAAGGACAGGGTCTCCATTTCAACTTCAACCCGCTGCTCGGCCTCGGCCTCGAACTTCCGCAGCAGGACGGCAAGAACGTCTTCGGCGCCATCCGCCTGCACCATCTCTCCAACGGAGAGCTCTACCACGAGAACCGTGGCGTCAACTCCGTGGTGCTGCAAGTAGGCCGCATGTTCTAATTCATGCCCCTCTCCTTCTGGGAGAGGGTGGCCGAAGGCCGGGTGAGGGGTTCTTTAGCCTGCCAACATCTTCCCAACTGGCATCGCCCTCACCCCGCCCCTCTCCCGGAGGGGGAGGGAGTGTAGGCGTCGTCTGTGATTCTTCGCGTCTTGATGTCCGCTTGTGCACCGCCCTGACGCAAAAAGGCCACACCCATGGGGTGTGGCCTTTTTCATTCTGATCCTGCTCCCCTGCCCCTAATCACCCCTCCGGCGCCAAGCGCCCGCGCAGCGCCCGGACCAGCAGGTAGGTGGCCACCGCGCCGACGGCACCGAGCAGCGGCCCGACCAGCAGCGAGCCGAGCAGCCACTCCCAGAGCCGATAATGGACCTGCTCCAACAGGGTGTGCCGGTTGAAGTCGTACCAGAAACCGCCGTAGCTGAGGTAATGCCCGACCTCGATGCAGACGAAGGGGACAAAGGGGGCGATGCAGAGGTTCCCCGCCCCGACTGCGGCCAGCTTGTTCAGGTGCAGCCGGTGCGCGGCGTACACCGTGGCGGCGATGCCGAAGGGGATGATGGGGAGGGAACCGACGAAGATGCCGAGCCAGACGGCGGCGGCAAGCTCGATGCTGCTGGTGTGCTCTCGGCACAGCGCCCTGAAGAATTGCGTCGGCCTCAGAATGCTGGGCAGGCTTTGCTCCTCGCTTTCTCTCTTGAACAGCCTGCGGTGCGGCCACGGTATCAGCGAGCGGGTCACCAGGAAGGTGTGCAGGCAGGTGAGCCTGAAGTTGTCCTTGAACTTGTGGAAGTGCGACACCCGCTCGTCCCCCGGCGGGTAGTACACCGAGACCGGCGCGGACAAAAGCGGCAGCCCCGCCCAGCAGCCCCGCACCAGCACCTCGATCTCGAAGGTATAGCGCCGGGTGATGAAGCGGGCCCCTTCGAGGAACTGAACGGGGTAGACGCGGTAGCCGCTCTGGGTGTCGGGGAGGGTCCGCCCGCATTCCAGCCGCACCCAGAAGTTGGAGAAACTGCGGCCGAACACGCTCGAGCGCGGCACGTTGTCTGTATCCATCTCCCGTGCCCCCATCACGATGCAGGGCCACGCGGCTGCCGCCACATCCAGGATGCCGGGGGCGTCGGCAGGATCGTGCTGCCCATCGGCATCGATAGTAAGCAGCGCCCCGTAGCCGGCCGCGCGCGCCAGTTCCGCACCAGCCAGGATGGCGCCTCCTTTGCCCTGGTTGCTCGGGAGCCGGTGCCTGAGGATAGGGAGATCGGCGACCCGGTCCAGGCTTCCGTCAATGCTCCCGTCATCCACCACCAGTACTTCCAGCCCCTGGTCGAGCGTCTTCTGCACCACGCCGCGCAGGGTGGCCGCATGATTGTAGACCGGCACCAGCACCAGGGTCTTGGGCCATTTTTCCCGGGCCGCCCTCACCTCGTTCATGCCGCGCCCTCGGCGGCTGCCGCCACCGCTGCACCTGAGGTCTCCGGCTTGCGCGCCACCACCTCCAGCAGCATGCCGCCGTTGATGACGCACTTCAAAAGGTGGGAGGTGACGCTAACCGGCTCGAAACCGGCATCCCTGAGCATCCGCTCCATCCGGGCGCGGCTACGCGATTGGAGCCACATTCCCTGGCGCATGGCGTTGCCGATCTGGGTGAACAGCCTGAAAAACGAGGTGCGGGCGGTGATGAAGTAGATGGTCCCGCCCGGTTCAACCTCGGCGGAGAGCCGTTTGAGGAGCCCCGGCAGGTCCGTCAGGTATTCCAGCGCGGAGAAGGCGCACACCACGGAATAGGGGCCGGTCAAAGAAAGTTCCTCGACGTTCCCCTTCACTATTCGTACGTTTCCGATCCCCTGTGCCCTGGCCTTGTGTTCAAGAAGCTGCAGCATCTTGCCGGAGATGTCCACCGCCACCACTTCTGCGCAGTTGCGCGCGATTTCGAGGGTGAAGATCCCGGTCCCGGCGCCGATCTCGAGCACGCGGCCGCGGCCGCTGAAGAGGGTGGGCACGCGGGCCCCGAAGAGCTGCTGCTCCATGGTGCGCGACATGGAGACGTTGGAGTGGAACTGCTCGTCGTCGTACCCTGCCGCCAACCCGTCGTAGAAGAGTTCCGCTGGGTCCGGCGACGCACCTTCCCGCTGCATGACCTCCCTGCCGATCAGGCGCGCCAGCGGCACGATCTCCAGTCCCCTGCTCTTCATCCCCTCGATCAGCTGGGAGAACTCCCCGAGAAGCTGCGCCAGATCCCCTTTTGGGGGAGCCACGTCGTGCAGCAGGACGATGTCCCCCGGCTTGACCCTCGCGAGGATCTTCCCGGCAAGACCACCTATCCTCCGGTTCCCCATGTCCCCCGCACGGCAACTGAAATTGACGCAGAACATCCCGTTTTCCAGGAGGACGCGCCAAAGGCGCGAGTTGGTGATCCCAACCGGCGGCCGGAAGGCGAGCGGCTGGATGCCGAAACGACGCAGCACCTGCTGCGCCCCCGCCACCTCGTGACGCAGGGTCCCGGTTCCCTTTAGCATCAGGAAGGGGTCGTGGTTCAAGCTGTGATTTGCCACGGAGTGCCCTGCCGCCAGGATCGCCTCGATCAACTCCGGGTAGAGTTCGGCGCGCCGGCCGGTGACGAAGAAGGTCGCGCTGATGCCGTGCTGCCGCAACAGCTCAAGCACCTTCGGGGTGACCAGTGGATCGGGGCCATCGTCAAAGGTGAGCGCCACGCCGCGGGTCCCCTTGGGGCCACGGCTTACGATGGGGAGGAAAAAGCTCAGGCGGGGGAAAAACGGCGTCAACAGGCAAAGCAGGATAAAAAGGGCCAGCGGCAACGCGGCCCAGACGGGATCGATGAAGAGTAGCACTGCGGCGATCTGGAAGGCGGTCAGCGCCACCAGGTGCGCAGGGGACAGCGGGCATATCATGGAACGGATCCTTGGCCTGGATGGGGTCGAATCGGCAAGGCATGATGACGGAAAAGCGCGGCAAAGTCAAACGCAGTCAGGAGCGATCTGAGGACGCCGCGGCGGTCCCGACGGCCGGGATGGCGAGCAGGTAGCTCTGCCAGACGGCGAGGTAGGAGGCGGGGGCGACTTCGTAGGCGTCGCAGTGGCCACCACCGGCAATGATATGAATCATTTTGGGCGATCCTGCGCGAAGAAACAGGCGCCGAGACATCTCCACCGGGGTCACCGGGTCGCGGTCGCCGTGGATCAACAGCAGCGGCACCCCGGCGCGGGCGATCTTGTGGAAGTTGTCGAAGGAAAGACTGATTCCCCACCAGCCGACCGTGAAGTAGGCGAGCCGGGAGACGTGCTTCACCATGTCTTCCATCGAGGTGAAAGAGCCTTCCATCACCAGCCCCGCCGGCTTCCCCTCCAAGGCCATTTGCAGCGCCACCGCGGCGCCCAGCGACTGGCCGAAGAAGATGATCCGGTCACGGCTCCACCCCTGCTGCCCCAGGTAGGCCAGCGCACCGCGCGCGTCCCGGTAGAAGTCCTTTTCCTTGAACGCCTCGCCGTTGCTTCTACCGAAACCGCGATAGTCGAAGATGAACAGGGAAAGCCCGCTGCCGCGCAAAAGCCTCAGGTAACCGAGGTTGTCGGAGAGGTTGCCGGCGTTGCCATGGAACAGGAGCACGAGCGGCCGTCCCGGCTCCCCCGGCAGGAACCAGCCGTTCAGCTCGACCCCGTCCCGCGTCTTGAACCATACTTCCTGATAAGGGATGCCATATCGGGCGGGGGTGACGGTCAGGTTCTGCTTGGGCACCAGGATGTAGCGGTTCAGCATGGCGCACCCGACGATGAAGAGCAGGGCGCAGCAGGTGAGGAGGTACAGGGGACGGATGCGGTGGCAGCGCGGCCGGAAAGGGGGGGAAGGTGTCGGGGGGCGTGGTGTCGCGGCAACCGGCATGCGCGTGACCTTTTCGGATCCGGCCGCTCGGGCAGCCGTGGCGGCGTCGAGCAACCGGAGCAGTGGAATTTACGGCAGCTACTATGTTTCCACGTCGCCCGGTTCTGTCAACGTCGCGCGCCCGGATCCGCTACCACTTTGCCGTTGTCTCTCCGCGGTCGTCCCACATGTCGAAGAAGTTGAAAAACTGGTAGGGATGCTCCCCGGTGAAGCGCTCCAACTGCGCAACGTACTCCTTTACAAAGGGGCGGTACGGCTCTCCGGAGCGCCCGCCGAGGTGCGGCACGTTCAGCACCTTGGCGAGATTGAGGGCGTAGCTGGTGGCGCTGGTCTTGGTGGGGAAGATGAAGGCGATGGGCGCGCCGGTCGCCGCGGCGAGCTTGTAGGGGCTGTAGGGGAAGGCGACATCCCCGCCCAGGAAGCGCTCCTTGATGGTCCCGCTTTCGCTCCCCATGGCCCGGTCTCCCATGATGCAGACGATCTCCCCTTTCTTGAGGGCCCCCATCATCTCCAATGTCCCCCCGAGGTATCCCGCCGGATCGATGATGCGAAACGGGTTCTCGCCGCCGTGCTCGAAGAAGTGGCGGTCCAGGTCCCCCTCCTGGCGATGAATAAGGAGATTGACCGGCGTCGCCAGGAACTTGAGCACCGCCATCGCCCCCTGCCAGGAGCCGACGTGCGAGGTGACCAGGATCAGCCCCTGCCCTTGCGCGACCAGTTCCTCGAGGCGCGCCCGCTCCGCCTGGTCGACGGTGATGCCGCCGGTGCCGAGGATGCCGAGCGCGGCACGGTCCACCAGTACCTCGCCGATGCCGAAGCTCAGGCGGTAGCAATCGATGAGGCGGGCCAGCCCTTGCCGCTGCGGGAACCGGCGGGAGAGGTAGGGGAAGCAGCGGCGGCGCACGGCAGAGGAAAAGAGGACGTAGTAAAAGACCACGCAGCGCAAGAGCAGGTAGGCGGCGCCACGTCCCCCAAGCCGGATCAGGGTGTAGAAGACCCAGTGCTGGAAGCGGGAGCCGATGCTCTTGCTGCTCCACATTTTCACGGTCTGTGAGGTGTCTTGCTTCATCTGTCGGTCTCTGGAGAGGTTGTCCCGGAAAATCCGCCGCACGGACGGTGTGATCCTGCTTCAGAACAAAGCGGGCGCCTTTCTATAGCACATCCGTGGGCGGTTGGGAAACCGTTGATGTGCGGCACCGCCACCCGCCTCAGGATTCGCCGCATGGTTAACCCGTACGGGTTAAGTTTTTCATTGATTTGGACGGGCCAAATGTTAATATCCTCGTTTTGAAACACTTAAGACCGAGGAGGGCGTATGAAACAGCTGGTGATTTTGGCAATTTTGATCATGGCGGCGCTGTTCCAGTCCGGCTGCGCCGGGGGCGGCATGTCGCGCGCTGCGGTGGACGGCGACCTGCAGGCGGTAAAGGAGTTCGCTCGTAAGGGGCAGGATGTCAACGCCACGGACAAGTGGGGCTGGACCCCGCTGCTGTGGGCGGTTTACTACGGCAACTTCCCTGTCACCGAGTGGCTTCTGGCCAATGGTGCCGACCCCAACGTAAAGACCAAGGAGACCTACGGCAACTACCTGCCGGGGACCACCCCTCTGATACTGGCGGCTGCCTACGGCCGCGACGACGCCGTGAAGGCGCTGCTTGCCAAGAAGGCGGACCCGTCGGTGATGGACCGAAGAGGCAAGAAGGCGATCGATTATGCCCAGGAATACCAATTCGACAAGGTCACGGCTCTTTTGAAGCACAGGAAATAACCCTTTCGCGGCGGGCCATGTCCGCCAGCCGGTTGCTGGACCATGGCTCCGTCCTCACCGGCAACTTCCCTGGAGCTCAGATAAGGAGAGAAGCATGACCAAGAAGGTGCTGGGCAAAGTTTCCTTGCTGGCGTTGTCGATTGCACTGAGCGGCTGCGCGGTCGGGCAGAGCTACCGTTACCACGACACCAACCTCCACGTGGACGCTTCCGGGAGCAAGTCGGTAGCCATCGCGGCGGTGGACAGGCGCCCGTACGTCGTCTCGGCGGAAAAAGATCCCAACTACGTCGGCAACCTGCGCGGCGGATTCGGTAACCCGTTCAACGTGACCACCGAAAGCGGCAAGCCGCTGGCGGAGGACATGTCGTTGGTGCTCTGCGGCTCCCTCAAAAAGAAAGGGTTCTCGTGCACCCCGGTTACCGTAGCACCCAACGAGGCAGATGCGCAGGTGAAGGGCAAGCTGCAGGGTGCCAACGCCGACCGGCTCATGCTGCTCGTCATCCGCGAGTGGATGTCCAGCACCTACACCAACACCGGTCTCAGCTACGACGTCCAACTCACCGAGATGGATCGGCAAGGCGCGGTTCTGGCTGAGAAGCAGCTGAAAGGCGAGGACGACCTCGGTGGCAGCTTCCTGAACCCGCCAGCGCATGCCAAGGAAGCCGTCCCGGCAGCCTATAAGAAGAAACTCGAGCTGCTGCTCAACGACGCCGCGGTGGCGAAAGAGCTGCAGTAAAAGGAAAAGGAATCCGTTTCCAGCTCTCCCCCTCCCTTGCTGGGCTGCGCGCCTTAGCGCTTCGGTCCGCGTAGGCGGGAGGGGGGACTGGGGATGGATCTTGGTGGGATGGATCTTGGTGGGACGTCCCTGAAGAAACAAAAAAAGACCGAGGCAGAAAGCCTCGGTCTTTTTTTTGATGGCGCGCCCGGAGCGATTCGAACGCCCGGCCCCAAGATTCGTAGTCTTGTGCTCTATCCAGCTGAGCTACGGGCGCAAACTTTGTGAAACGTAAGGGGCCAGCAAGAGCCTGACCCCTCTTTTAATGGCGCGCTCGGAGAGATTCGAACTCCCGACCTACGGATTCGTAGTCCGTTGCTCTATCCAGCTGAGCTACGAGCGCATGCTATATCAACTGGCCTTGTAGTCGACCAGTGTGAAACCATACTGCGGATGCTGAAACGCATGTGTGCTTGGGTAGAGCGAAAACAACCACCCCTTGTAGATCTCCTTCCCCTGCTCCCGGATCACCAATTGCGCGGCGGGATTGACCAAGTCATTGGACTGGGAAGTAAGGGTGGTCCCTTCCATCACGAAATGCGGTAAAAACGTTTCCACCTTGAGCGTCAGGTCCGAATTGGGCAGCTTGAAGTCGGAGCCTATGTTCAGGGTGTACACCTTCTTCAGGTGGGCATTCTTGTCGGCGACCTCGATCTGCACCGCCTTCCACTTGCCCTTCACCTGGTCCGGTACCACTACCGTCGAGAGAGCCTCGGCCACCCGAGGTTGGGCTACCGTTTGCTCCTTCTTTTCCTTCTCGTTGCACCCTGCTGCGAACCCGACAGCGATAAGAGACAAAGCCGTCAGTTTCATCAACCGCTTCACCACAACCTCCGGCGCTCAAGAAGCCTTCTACTGCGTGGTGCAGTAAAGTGGCGGAGAGCGAGGGATTCGAACCCTCGATACCGGTTTCCCAGTATACACGCTTAGCAGGCGTGCGCCTTCGACCTACTCGGCCAGCTCTCCGTTTCAACCTCTACTGCGTTTGGTGCTGCTGGTACTGCGATAAATCAATGGCGGAGGAAGTAGGATTCGAACCCACGGAACTTTCGTTCAACGGTTTTCAAGACCGCCGCCTTCAACCACTCGGCCATTCCTCCAAAGCCTAGCTGATGCGCTCCGCTCCGCCCATGTAGGGCCTGAGCACCTCGGGGATCAGCACCGAACCGTCCGCTTGCTGGTAGTTTTCCAGCACCGCAACGACGGTTCTTCCGACTGCGAGGCCCGAGCCGTTCAGCGTGTGGACAAATTCCGGCTTTGCCTTCTCGTCCGGGCGGAAGCGAATACCGGCCCGACGCGCCTGAAAATCTTCAAAACAGCTGCAGGAGGAAATCTCCCGGTAGCAGTTCTGACCCGGCAACCAGACCTCGATGTCAAAGGTCTTGGCGGCCGAAAAACCGATGTCACCGGTGCAAAGCTCAACGACCCGGTAAGGTATCTGCAGCCTGCGCAGCACCTCCTCGGCGTTACCGAGTAGCTTCTGCAACTCCTGGTAGGATTGCTCGGGGGTGGTGAACTTGACCAGCTCGACCTTGTTGAACTGGTGCTGCCTGATCAGGCCGCGCGTGTCCTTGCCGTAAGAACCCGCCTCCTTACGGAAGCAGGGGGTGTAGGCACAGTACGAAATCGGCAGGTCCGATCCTTTAAGGATCTCGCCGCGATGTATGTTGGTTACCGGCACTTCCGCTGTCGGGATGAGAAAAAAATCGACCCCTTCCAGATGGAAGAGATCATCCTCGAACTTGGGCAGCTGGCCCGTCCCGGTCATGCTGTCCCTGTTTACCATAAAGGGCGGCAGCATTTCAATATATTTATGCTCGTCGGTGTGGAGGTCGAGCATGAAGTTGATCAGCGCCCTTTCCAGCCTCGCGCCGAGCCCCTTGTACAGTGTAAAACGTGCTCCAGTCAGCTTCGCGCCGCGCTCGAAGTCAAGGATGCCCAGGTTCTCGCCGATCTCCCAGTGCGGTTTCGGCTCGAATGAGTAAGTGGGGATCTCGCCGTCCAGACGCACCACGACGTTGTCCGCTTCGGACTTGCCCACGGGGGTGGTCTCGTTCGGGATGTTGGGAACGGTTAGGAGGAATGCCTGCAGCTCCTCTTCCACGCCCTTCAGTTGCTCGTCGATCCCCTTGACCTGCTGGGAGACCTCGCGCATCTGCGCCTTCTTGTCATCCGCCTGGCTTTTGTCCTGAAGACGGGCGATCTCTTCGGTGACCTTGTTGCGCAACGCTTTCAGCGTCTCGCTCTGCTGGAGCAGCTCGCGGCGGCTGCCGTCAAGCTCCTTGAAGCGGGCGATATTGACTCCCTCACCCCTGGTCTTCAACCGAGCTTCTACAGTCTCCAGGTTTTCGCGTAAGTATCTAGCGTCGAGCATGAGTGCGCCTTTACTTTCAGATCACCAAAGCTATACTGTCTAACATTCATATTTGGCTTAGTCAACTCTTTTTTTTGAGCGCACGCAATACCGGTACCGGCGCTGACAGGAGTTTAACCATGGCCAGACTGTTCATAGCCATCGAATTACCTGAGGACATCAAGGCCACTCTGTCATCGTTCAACGCAGAAATTCCCGCGCTGCGCTGGGTCCCATCGGACCAGGTCCACCTGACCCTGCGCTTTTTGGGGGACGTCCTGCCCCAGACCGTTGCCGTGCTCAAGAAGAATCTTGCCGCCGTCAGCTTTACCGCCTTTCCGCTCACGCTGCGCGGAGTGGGACACTTCCCAACGCACGGGCACCCGAGGGTGCTCTGGGTCGGGCTGGAAGGGTCCCGGCCGCTGCTCGCCCTGCAACAGCAGATAGAATCCGCCGTCACCGGCACCGGCATCCCCCCCGAGGAGCGCGGCTTCTCGCCCCACATCACCCTGGCCCGCATCAAGGAGAACGCCACCGCCGAGGTGACGCACTTTGAGGCCTCCCACCGCATGCTTAGTTTTCCCGCTTTCAGCGCGGAGGGGTTCATCCTCTTCTCCAGCGTCCTGACCCCAAAGGGGGCCATCCACCGCAAGGAAGCAATCTACCGCTGCAGCTAAGTCGGGTGCCCGCTTCGCGCACGCTCGCTGAAGCACGTGGTCGCTGCACCACGGACGGGATTCGGTCAAATTTTTGTCGGAGTGATTTTTACCGGATGCCGGTGCGCCGGGTCAACCGGTCACCTGCGCGGGAAGGGATAAGCGTCGGCCCGGAGGGAAGGTCCCCCCGGGCCGGGTTGAGGTTTAGAAGAGTTTGAGGACGGACTGTGCTGCCTGCGAAGACATCGAGAGCGAGGTGGTACCCAAGCTCTGACGGGTCTGCAGCATCAGCATGTTGGCGCCTTCCTGGTTCATATCGGCCAGTGTCAGGTTGTCGGCGCCGGTTTGCAGCGTGTTCACCATAGCATCGGTGAAGCTCTGGCGAGTGGTGATGATGTTCAGGTTTGCCGCCAGGGTCTGGGTGTTGGACCTCAAGGTCGAGATCGCGGTGTCCATCTTCGCCGTGTCGGTGGTGATGTCGGAGTTGGTAGCCCAAGCGCCGCTTGCGCCGGAGAGGCTCAGGCCGCTTGCGTTGCCCAGGAAGCCGACGACGTCGAGGCTGGAGCTTGCGTCTTCGTTGAAGTTAACGGTCAGCGTGTTGGTGGAGCTCAGCAGGTTCAGGCCGCGGTACCCCGAGTCGGAGGAGATGTTGTCGATCTGGCTCCGGATGGTGTCGTACTGGGTAGCCAGTTTCGACCTGGTCCCGGTGTCGCTGGTGGAAAGTGCGGACTGGGCGATACCTTTGGCGGCGTTGATCAGGCCGGTGATGGCCGTGATGCCCGCGTTGGTGGCGCCAACCGTCTGCACCGCCTCCGACATACCGTCCTTGCGGTCGGACAGGTCGCTGGCGCGCTGGTTCGCGTTCTGAGCTGCGAAGTAGTTGGTCGGGTTATCAAGTGCACTGTTCACCTGCTTGCCCGAGGACAGCCTCTCCTGCGTTCTGTTCAGAAGCTTGCTGGTCCCTTGGAGGTTGAGGAGGTTAGTCCTCATTCCTGCTGTTAAAGAAATATCGCTGGTTGACATGGTGTTTCCCCCTTCTGGTTTTTGGTTCCGGCTTTCTTGCCGTTTTTTTTTACTGCGGCCGATAAGGGAGACCCTGTTTTCACCATGTGTGCCGTTTTTGAGTCGCAGGCGAGGCCATAAGCTTTCCTCGCCCCCCTCCTGCTCCGGGCAGTCAACTGCAGGCGCGGCAACAACACGCGTTATTCCGATGTCTTATTAGGTTGGAGCGTGGGAAGGCGACTGGGGGGAAGGGGGTGGGAAAAAAATTTACCTTTGGGAGCCGTGCGTTCGCCAGTGTAACGGCCGGACAGGGAATTCGGGGGTGAAGTCAAAAAACCGTCGCCACGCACCCCTGCATCAGCGGCCGCGCTGTCAAAAATAATGAAGACGCCGCGGCATCAGCATAAATGAGGAAGCTACTCCGACTTGAGTCGGTACCCCACCCCCGCCTCGGTCAGGATATGACGCGGACGGGATGCGTCGGACTCGATCTTGCGCCTGAGGTTACTGATGTTGACCCGGAGGACGTGGGGCTGCTCCAGGTAGGCCACCCCCCAGATCTGCCTGAGGATCTGGCTGTGGGTCAGCACCTTTCCCGCATGGGTCACCAGCATCCGCAGCAGTTCATACTCCGTCGGGGTGAGTTGCACCTCTTCCCCCCGCACGGTCACCCGGCGGTGGGGCAGGTCGACCCGGAGCTCGCCCGCCTCGAACACAGGCTCCGGGGCCTGCTGCAGCGAGCGCCGTAAGACGACCTTGATCCGGGCCAGCAGTTCGCCGATGCCAAACGGCTTGGTGAGGTAGTCGTCGGCTCCGGCATCGAGCGCCTGCACCTTCTCGTCTTCGCGCTCGCGTACCGAGATGACGATGATGGGGACCTGGGACCACTCGCGCACGCGCCGGATCACCTCGACGCCGTCCAGGTCGGGGAGCCCCAAGTCCAGGAGGATGACGTCGGGACGCACCCCCACCGCCGCGGCCAGTCCGGCATGCGCGCTGTCGGCGAGGTGCACCGAGTAGTCACCGGTATCGAGTGCCGTCTTCAGGAAACGCTGGATGGCGACCTCGTCATCGATCACCAGCACCCGCGGCAGGTTGGTCTTTTGTTCCTCACCCTTCATCGGCTATCCCTTCTGCCGCGATACCAAGCGGCACCTCCACCACGATTCTCAATCCCTTCCCCTCCCGGCGCTCGGCCCGGATCGAGCCGCCGTGCGCCTCGACGATGCCCCGGCAGATGGAGAGCCCGAGCCCCGTCCCCCCAACTACCTCGGGAACCGGGGTCCGGTAGAACTTCTCGAAGATACGCGCCAGGTCCGCCTCGGGGACTCCCGGCCCGCGGTCGGCCACGCCGATTTCCAGCCGTTCTCCCACCACCCTGGCCGCGATCTCCAGTTCCCCGCCGGCCACGGCGTGCTTCAGGGCGTTGTCCAGCAGGTTCACCAGGACCTGGAGCATCAGCACGAAGTCCAGAGAGACCAGGGGGAGTTCAGGGGCCAGTCGCACCGAAACCGCTATCCCCGCGAGGCGCGGCTCCACCGTCGCCAGTGCCGTCCCGATCAGGTCCTGCACGTCGCACGGCTCCTTCTTCAATTGCAGCACGCCGGCTTGCAGACGGGTCATGTCCAGCAGGTTGCCGACGAAGCGGTTCAGACGGGCCGCCTCCTCGCGTGCGGTCTGCAGTAGCTCGTCGCGCGAGGCCGTGTTGAGTTTATCCCCCTCTTCGAGCACCGCGCTCAGTGCGCCGGTGATGGCGGTGAGCGGGGTGCGCAGGTCGTGGGAAATCGAGTTGAGCAGGGCGCGCTCGAGGTTTTCCCGCTCCTTGAGGATGCGCGTCTCCTGGGCCTGTCGCAAAAGACGCAGCCGCTCCAAGGCCATGGCGATCTGGGTAGCGTAGGTATTCAGCAGCCGCTGCAGTTCCACATCGAGCCCCACGTCGTGCTCTTCCAGCCCCAGCGCCAGCACCCCGTGGGTCTCCGCCAAGGCCTTGAGCGGGACGTAGGTCAACCGGTCGCTGCCATAGGAATCGGTCCCGGCTCCGGCCAGTCGGCGGGAGCGCAGGCACCACTGGGCCACCAGCAGCGTCTCCGGGACCATGGTGAACCCTTGGCTCGCCGCGGCCAGCGCCAACTCCTCTTCCGGCCCAAGGATCAGCGCCACCTGGCCCCCCAGCGAGTCCTCCAGATTGGCAACCGCCGCCTTGGCAAGGGAAGCCGTGTCGGTCGCGGCGGCAAGGTCGCGGCTTAGCCGGTACAGGCTCGCGGTCTGCCGTTCACGCACCCTGAGCGCGTCGAGGCTTTCCCGCGCCTTGGCCACCAAGGAACTGATCACGAGCCCAACCGTGAACAGGGCGAGGAAGGTGACCAGGTATTCCTTGTCGGCGATCTGAAAGGAGAGGCGGGGCGGCACGAAAAAGAAGTCGAAGGCCAACACACCCAGCAGGGCACTCAACAGCGCCGGTCGGCGCCCGAGAAAAAGCGCCGCCAGTACCACGACCAGCAGGTAGCCCATTACCATGTTGACCGGGGAGAGGTATGGCCGGGCCTGGTCGCACAAAAGCGTGGCCAGCGCCACCAGTGCCGACGAGGCTGCATAGCCAACCGCTCCACCGTACCATGCGGAGTGAGGCCTGCTACGCAGTACGGCCGTCTCTAATGTGGATGTCCCATCACTCTTACTCATATTTCGAATCTAACAGAACTACCCGGCCATACAAGCGGTCTTGCCACCTTTTCGGGAACCGTTACCATGCCCGGCCTCAGATGCTCACCCGTATCGGCAGGATCACCGTGGTGAGGCCGTCCCACTGCAGGCGGCGCTGGATGGCGAAGGCGGTCTCGTTGTGCAGCATCCGGTGGTAAAACTTTTCCAGCCGGAAGGTCAGCTGCCCGGTGAATACGGTGCAGCGTGGGTATTCCTCGCCGAGCTCCCTGCAGATCGCGACCACGCTCTCCACCACGTCGGTTGCCACCGCCAGCCGGTAGTCGGCGGCAAAGCCGAGCCTTCGTGCCAGCGTCACGTACTTCACCAGCCCCTGCTGCACCGACCTCTCCAGCGCCTCCAGTTCCTCCGCCCCCTTGAAGGAGCCCGAGTCGATGACCGCGACCGAGACGAAGATCACGTTCTTGTAGGTCTTGGGAAAGGTGGTGAGGATTGACAGCAGCGTGTGCACCCCGAAACCAGAATACGCAGAGACGAGCTGTATCGCGGTGGGTTCGTTACGCGCAGGGGCCGCTTCGTTGACCGGGCCAGTAGTCGGGAAATCGAGCAGCGCCTCGTCCAGTTGCTCCATCCCCTTGCGTACCGACTGATAGTGCCCCCTGATCAGGTAGCAGATGCCGATCACCACCGACGTGATCAGTAGCGTAAGCCATCCTCCTTCGGTGAACTTCTCTACCGTGGTCACCGCGAGGATGGTAGCGCAGAGGACGAGTCCCACCAGGTGTACCGAGAGGTGGCGCAGCCACTGCGGGTCCTCCTGGCGCCGCTTGATGTAGAAGCGCGACATACCGAGCTGTGACAGCGAGAAGGTGAGAAAGACGTTGATAGAGTACATGACCACCAAGGCCGAGACGCTGCCGCCGGTGTAGATGAGCAGCAGGATCGAAGCCACGCCCATGAGAACGATACCGTTACGCATGGTGAGACGCACCGAAAGAGCCGCGAAGCGGTGCGGCAGCCAGGAATCGACCGCCATGTTGGACATCACCCGCGGGCCGTCGACGAAGCCGGTCTGGGCTGCGACCAGCAGCAGGGCCCCTTCCGAAAAGATCGTGATGAAGGCGAGGGTTCCGCCCAGCGGCCAGTCGGCAAAGAGCGCGTCCGCCAGCACCGAGTTGAGCGTTTTCCCCTCCACCGGCCTGATACCGATCAGGGTGTAGCAAAGAAAGAGCAGCCCCGCGGTAAAGGCCAGGGAGCCGGCCATGTACATCATGGTCCTTTTGCCGGTCTGCACCCGTGGCTCGCGCATGATCTGCAGGCCGTTGGAGACCGCCTCGATCCCCGTGTAGGTGCCGCCCCCCAGGGAATAGGCGCGTAAGAAGAGCATCATGATGCCGAAGGCCCCGATGCTCGACAGGTCGTGGGAAAGCCCCGCGTGGAAGTCGGCGGCCAGCGGCACGAAGCGGTCGGTATGGGTGAAGATGCCGTCCAGCAAAAGGAGCACATGCGTCCCAACGAACACCATGAAAATGGGAGCCATCACGGCGATGGATTCCTTCACTCCCCTGATGTTGAGGACAATCAGCAGCACGGCAAGGAGGCAGGCCACCTCGACCTTGTAAGCGTGGTACGGCTTGGGGATGTAGCTGAACAGCGCATCGACGCAGGAGGCGATGGATACGGTGATGGTCAGGACGTAATCCACCAGGAGAGCGCTGCCGGATACTACGCCGGCGTTTTCGCCCAGCATGTGCGTCGCCACGATGTACCCGCCGCCGCCGTGCGGGAAGTGCTCGATGATGCGAGAGTAGGCGTAGGAGATGATGAAGACGGTGAGCGCCGTGAAGGCGCCGAGCGTGATGGCGAGGTAGGTGTGGCTGCCCAGCGCGCGAAAGGCCTCTTCGGGGCCATAGGAGGACGAGGAGAGCCCGTCCGCGCCCAAGCCGACCCACGCGAGCACCGGTATCAGGGACATCTTGTGGAAAAGACCGGGATCCTTCAGATATTTCGGGGCTCCGAAGACCGCCGTCGCCAGGCGTCTGACCAGGTTTTGCCTTGCCGCGGGCTGTTCCTGTCCCATGGTGTTTCCTCCCTTGCCGTTGTGCTGCTTTCCGGCTCTGGGACCATGCTATCCCTTACCGCATCAAGGGCGTATCAAGATGCGGGCACCCTTATCAAGAAAGTATCAAGATGGCGGTTTTGCCATCTTGATAACTTCGTGACCTCTTCGGGCTCCATTTTGATCCTGCCTTTATGGTCAACGCGCTATGGTGAAATCAGGAAAACAGGGGGGGAGGTCAACATGAAAGTCTATCTTTTCAATACCGAAGACGGCCTTTATCTCGGCGAGGATTTTGCCGACGACGCCATGACCGGCGCGTGGAGTCTCCCGGCGGGCACGACCGCAATAGCACCTCCCACCTGCGGACGGAGGGAGGTGCCGGTGTTCGTGGTTGAAGAAAACAGGTGGGTGCTGCGCCCCTTCCCTGCTATTCGACGACCATAGGCCCTTTTTGCAGGAAAGAGGAGTTTCTGCCTAACTGTTTGATTGTATTGATAATTATACTGGCTTTTACTTGGTGGGTAGGATATGGGGAGGAGCAGAGCAGGTTTATTTTGGACAAATACGACCTACCGCACATGATAGTAATCTTGTAAACAACTTTACAATTCCCTTGTAATCAACCTATTCCTTAGGTAAGATGTACGCACAGGAGGGCGCCATGTCGTGTTCGGGGTGAGCAGTTGCTGCTTGCAGGGCGACATGTGTGTCTGTATGGAGCGAAGTTAAAAGGGTTCCAGCGAGGTGAGCAGTTACTGCTTGCTGCAGCTGGAGCTCTTTTGTTTTAATGGTACTTTAACCAGTCATAGATCCTAATCGCTCTTTTTAACCCCGTCTTGAACCCTGTATCTCCCTTCGACAGTGACTGCGGATGATCCTTTAAAGTTTGGCGCAGGAAGTCGCCCAGCTCGTCGGCGTCGATGTTCTCTTGTTTCAAGTTGGGTAGTTCTTGCAGACACTTCCACGCAGGGTGATTTTTCCTGAGAGAGCCGATGGTCTCGTCTCTGAACTTACTCTTTGCCCTATTTTTGATAGCCGTGCTAGAGAGAAGATCGTCAAACTTGTTTTTCTTTGCTTGCCCTACCCGTTCAGGCACCTGGCCTTGGTATCCATTCAGGTACTTATGTACTGGCAAATTGTTACTATTGTGAGCTAGCAAAGTCGGGAGTGCGAGGTTGACGACATCGACAGCATTGAAGTCCCTATCATTAAATACGACGTCCTTATATATTTCTTCGGCAGTGAGCCCGCCGTAACCAGTTTTGCCGAATTCAGCCAAAACCCCTACCCCTACCACAATCTCGACATCCTCTAATTTTTCATCCTCAAGGTTTACAGTCCGGATCTTACCGCTAGGCTTGTTTGTCAGCACCAACTCATAGATATCCTGCTTTAAACGGCGGAGCACCGGTGCGTTGTATTTAGCTTGGTTCTCCAGCATAGCCTGGTACAACGGCTCGTATGTCTTCAACCGGATCTTCGTCATGTCGATCGACTTGCCACCCTCAAAAGCCTTCGTGTACGTCGAGATTTCTTCTGCCTCCTCGCCCTTTGCCCTCACAATAAAGAAGAGACGTTCCTTTATCTTCTCCAAGTTTTCCTTCGACAAGCATCTCACGATGGACTTCAAGATCCTTTCGATATTCGTATCGCTGATTGAGTAGCCCAGGAAAATGATAGGGTGCTCGATGAAGAATGTGAGAAGTTTGGCAGCAAGATACGCATTAGTGTCCGAGAAATCTACATAGTCCGTCTCGTTGATCACGATGGTACCAGGCTTCGTACAGCATCCGTGGATTTTGTAAATTTCAGATATTCCATGCAGAGGTGAGAAAAATAGTTCTTCCTGGCCAATGTATGGGGTGTAACTTGGGAAGCAGTCCTCAATAAAGGAGTCATAGTTAGTCGTGACAACACCGCTGATACTGCGTTTTTCGAGCTTTTTGAAAAGTTCTATCTCGGTTGCATACGCTGCAAGAGGGTTTTGTGACTTTTCTTTCATAGAACTCGCAATTTCTATTTTAAAGGGGGATATCCCTTCTTTCACCAAGTCCGCATGAAGCTTGCGGTTAGCCTCATATTCGGCAGATGTGAACCACTTTTTATTGAAGTCGTGTTCAATAAGTTCTGCGACTTTTGGGAACAAGCCTTCCTTGCACTCCATGCTTTTAGCTGCCTGAACATACATCTCATAGGCGAGTGCGTTGTCGGTGGCTTGGTTGGCAAACCTCCTGAGAAGGCCTTCCCAGTTTTCTAGGCCGATATAGCGGATCGAGAGGCCTGACCCCACGAACAGTAGCGGCTGATGATCATTTTTGATGAGGCGTTTGAGGATAGCTGCCTTCACTGGGGCCCTCCTTAAGTAGCGGACGTTTCCATAGGCCAAGGCCATAACCTTGCTGACATTTTGCTAAGACGCTTCTATCATGAAGGTGCATAAAACGCAATCGTTACCCCCTCAGGGAGATTACCCGCTCGTCGACCGCCGCACCCTCACCTGCATAAACTCCTCAACCGCTCCCTGTTCATACCGCACAGCGCCCTTACCATCCGAGAGCTTGATGAAGGGGATCCCCCCGCCGGTAACTCTCTTCCTCCTCAACCAGTGGACGGACACCCCTATCTGCTCGGCGACCTCTTTCTCGTTTAGCAGCCTCAGCATGGGGCACCTCCCTCTAGGGAGATCACAATGACCAGGGAGGGCTGCTGGTTCGGCCAGGTGATTGTCACCTGTACTTTCATGGTGCACTTCGGCGTAGCACGGGAATCGCCCAGGCACTGCTCCTCCCCAGGTCCGGATGTGGGCTCGATGGCGCCTTCAGTGTGCTCCTGCAGGAGGTCGCTGAGGCCCGGTTGCGTGGCACCGAACAGGCCAAGCTGGTTCGGGTCTACCGGAACCGCCCTCCCTTTTCGCTGAGGCAGGGGCTCCTCCAGGATCGTCTTCAACTTCTTAGCGCAGACCGGCCCGATCCCGGCAGCAATGGATGCTTCTGTTGTGAGGGGGGTATTGCAGACTCTGCAGCGGGCATCCTGGGGCGCTACGCTCGGCTCCCTTGTGCCCGCCTCCTTCCCTTTGGGGGGGTGGCTGTAGGCAGGGGTGGGGCTTGTCGTTGTGAGATTCGTGAGTGCCATTTTGGACCTCCTAGTGGGTATTTGAGGAGGAATGCCAAACGTGGCAGACAAAATACCGCCATGCAGGGGACACCAATCGGAACTACACCGATAAACGAAACCGGAAACGGCACCTGGGAACGAACACGAAAACAGCACTGTTTTGGCAAGGCGTAAATACGTATTTCATATAGATTGCAGTATTACACACAATTTACCCCTCCCGGAAAGGCCACTTTTTGCTCCGTAAATCCAAGAGTTATCCGCCCCATAGGGGCACACGAAAAAGGCCGTTCTTTTATTGGCGGAGCGACCAGTCGGGAGAGGTACCGCAACTGCCCGCCTGTACCGCTTTGCAACTATGGTGGGCTCGTCTATCATGGGGAGAAAGTCTTTCGTGGGCGGAAGGAGGAAGGGTATGGCACTCTGTGCAGAGGACCTCGAGAGGATCCGCCAAATCATCAGCGAAGAGCGCAACGCTTTAGCGCGTGAGATCGCCCGAGAGGTTGTCTCCGGGCAGCGGCGCCAAGAGTTTGCGGCTTACGACGTCACTCTTGACTTCGACCAGGTGGCAAAAATCCAACGGGCAAAACTGCGCGAACGCCAGCGAGCCAAGCGTGCAACAAAGGCGGCAGCAAAAGGGGTCTAGTAGCAGATAAAAGCGAGGGACTATGCTCTCAACAGAAGATTTGAAGGCTATCGAAGTTGTGGTACGCCGCGTTGTTCGTGAGGAATTGGCAAGCGCAAGGCGCGGCGAAGACCTCGCAGACGATGAGGAATATCTTGTCGCCACGACTACCCCGCAAGAGCGCAAGGCCATGGCGCGACTAGAGACGAGCGGCCCAGGTTGCAGCGCAGAAAGCAGCCGCAAAAGAAAAGGACCGCACGCTAAGTCATTTAATCATTGTCCTCCCGAAGTATGCGCAGCAAAGACTTGCGTCTAGGCTTTTTAATATTGGTCTCGGCCATTACGAAAGCGGTTATGTCTTTCGGGAAAACTCGCCACGGTGCGGCAGGTCCGCTGCGGTACGCCGGGATATTCTTCCACGCTACCCGCTCACGGAGCCAGTTCAGTTCTACGTGGCAAATCTCCGCAGCATCCCGCAGCAGCAATGGCGTCTTCGTACTGTAATTCACCTCCGCAGTTAAAGCGGTTACTTTACGGTCAAGATCTTCAAGTTTGGCCAATATCTTCGTGAGAACCTCACCGTTGTCCAGATTCCCCATATCCACCTCCAAGCAAAGGCAGGGGCTTTAAAAGCCCCTCCCAAACACAGAATGGTATCATATCAGAGCTAGAATCTGCCGCTACGAGGTGGCTGCCACCTTCTCTCCGCGTTCGGGTTCGCCCGCGTAACGACAAGCGCTATCCTCAGCGCAGAACGCCACCCTCCACATCTATCTACCATAAAGCCTTTGCTGGTCAGGAGGTTCATGTTGTCCTCAGGCCAACTTCCTGCAGGATGTCCAGCATGGCTCGCGCGTCCCGCTTCGAGAACTCTCCGGCGGCCACTTGGCCGGAGGGGGCCACCAGCTCAATCCGCGTCGTCGACTTCTCGGCGGGCTCGGGCACGGACACCCTGCCTCCGGTGGAAAAGGCAACCCCAGGCATGGGGATGTCGGGCATGACAGGAGCATTAAACCCCGCCAACCGCTGCTGAATTTCCTGCCCGGCCTGCGTCCACGGCTCATTGACCGCGGCCATGAAGCTATCGCCCCAGAAATCCGCCGCCTCATTTTGCACAAACCATTCTCCCGGTCTCGCCCACACCTGCAGGGTGTCGTAGAGGGAATTCCCAGGGAAGCGCCCCCCGCGGTTGAAGCCGACCTTTCTGCCGGCTCCGGAATCGGTAGTGGCGGAGTCGGTGTTCTTAGCTGCAGCCGCCTCTTCCGCCAGGTTCTTCATCTTGATTTCGTGGATCGTCTTCGCGTTCGCTATGGCTTTATTGAGGGAGTCGGCGGACTGCTGATCGTTCAACTCGACGGCCTGACGCAGCTTCTGGTTCAGGTCCTGGATCTGCTGCTCGTAGTGCTTTGTTTCCAGGGCGGACTTCGACAGGGTGAGGTCATCGAGTTCGCCCTGCAGGCTCGCGACGGTGTATTTGATGGCGTCGCGGAATGACTCCACGATACCCTTCAAGCGCTCGATCTGCCCCTTGACTTTATCCAAGGTGGCATTGTCCAGAAGCTTGAAATTACGAATGGCCTCTTCAGCCGCCCTTATCGTCCCCGGCGTTGCGCCGGTCAGTTTTTCCATAGCTTCGCCTAGTGTCATTGCAGAAACCTTCTGTTTCAGGAAATCCGCCTCAACCTGCTTGGCGTTCACCGAAATCATCTGCAGGTTCTTGATAGTCGGGCCCCAGACCGCACCGGATAGCATACCGGCCTGTTCGGCAGCCTTGCCCATCTCGAAGGCTTCTTTCTCTGCTTGCTTGGCGGCAGCCGCAACCGACTTGATCGAATCTTCGAGAACCAGGGGTAGCTTGTTCATCCCGGCAAACGCGTTGTAGGCCGCGTTGGACAACTGCTTCAGCGAGGCGGCTCCGTTGTTGTAGGCGTTGTCCCACAGAGCGAACCAGCTGGCGGCATAGGCTCGCTGCTGCTGGAGAGACTCATGGTCCGCCTTATTGCGTTTTTCAAGCTCCGCCCGGTGTAAGTCGGTTATTGCTGCCTCGTTCTCTTTGACTAGATTTCCGCGGGCGATAAGCAACTGGTTGTAGCTCGTCTCGTACTGCCGGTCAGCCTCAGTTTTAGTAGCCAGGGCCTTTTGGTATTCCAGAGCCTGCGTTTGCGGGTTGATATCCGCGAGTTGCTGGGCTCGAATCGTTTTAACCTTTTCGAGGTAATCCGTTTCGGCTGCCAGCCGCAAAACGGCGGCCTCTTTTACCGAAACAGTTCCGTTGGCGCAGTATTTTTGAATGTCAAGCAACTCCCTGTCCCTAACATTCTTATATTCGGTGGCTGTCTTAGCGTACTCTTTAGCCTTTGTCTCCTCAGCTAGCTTGTTTTCCTGGACGATGAGTTTGTTGCTTTCTTTCTGTGCCGCTATCTGAGCCGCTAATGCCTTCTTGTACTCCTCGGTCCCCTTGAGTCCAGCAACCGTCAGTGCATTTACCCTTTGCTCGGCGGCTTTCAATTCTTCAGATGCTTGAGCTTTTTGCAGTGCAAGGATCTGGCTTGCCCCTTGCTGTTCGGAAATAAGTCGTTGCGCTATTTTATTTTCAATCATTGCAATTTCAGCTTGCATCTGTGTATTTGCTACTTGCAGCGCAGTTTCCTTGATCTTATTAGCTACCAAGGCGCTGCTTGCCATTTTTTCAAGCTCAAGTTGCTCAAGTTCAACCTTCTCTTGTTGCTTCAATTTGACCCATTCGACGCTGCCCTCTTTCACCGTTTTAAGCTGGTTCGCAAAATGCGTAGTAATGATCTTTTTCTTTTCTTCGTACTCTTCCTTGTATTTAGCAGTAAGTCGAGTTTCTTCATTCGCGATAGTCTTAATATAGTCCTCTTGCGCTTTCTTGTTAGCATTCAGCGCGTCTTCTGACTCTTTCTGCCGGCGGGCATCGTTACGGGCCTTCTCGTCAGCCAGTTCCCTATCCGTCTTATAGAAGTGCTGGTTTGAGCCTACTAAGCCATCCAATGTTTCAATGAATGTCTGTTTAATCCCAGCGAGGTTGGCGGATAGTCGAGCCCTGCCCTCAGCGCTGAATATGCTCCCGCTCAATATAGCCTTGCCAACTTCTACCAAGGCGAAGGCAAAGCCGAAGACCGCGCTAGTCCCAGCCTTGTATAGATTTACCAGGTAAGATACATACTCGATCATTCCCCCTAATACTGACAAAACCACATTGACGGCCGGGCCAAGATCCTTTCCAAATGCAGCAGCGTTAAGAAATACCTCATTTTTCAGTCGAGCCATTTCTCCAGCTGTCCCTTTCGCCGCTTCGGCTGCTTCTGCGCCAAAAGCTTTCCGGCCGACCTCCGCGACCTTGGGCCACACCTCATTTGCCAGCAATTCCCCATTACTGATCATCTGCATTATTTCGGGACGTGTTTTCCCCATAGACTCCGCAAGCATCTCAAATATGGGAACACCAGCCTCGGCTATGATCTTTACGTCTTCGAGCTCTACTTTGCCCTTATTGATGCTTTGGGTTATTTGTGTCCATGCCCCGCTGGTGCGGTCTGCAGACAATTTCAACCCGGCAAACATTTCACTGAATCCAGTGAACATTCTCCGTGCGGCTTCGCCTTCCATTGACGTGTTACGTGTGGCTACCGCCAACTGGCTGAATGAGTCAGCTGATGTTTTGACGTCCAGGCTTAACCGATTGGACTCCGCTGCTACGAATTTGAAAGCATACCCGGCTTCCTCCGCAGACCCCGTTGAGGCTTTAAGCGTAGCGGACAGGCTTTGCACCTTCATGGAGGCATCAACCGACTGTCGTACCAGATCCGCGAAGCTCAAGGCCCCAAAACTCGCGAAGAGGCCGCCAAGTACGTCCTTCAGGCTCCCGAATGTACCGCCAAGCTTCTTATGACCCGCATCGGCTTCTTCAGCAGAGTGACGCACCACCTTTAGCTGCTGGTCCAGGTTATCCAGCTCTTTATGGTAGGCGACCTGTGCGCGCTTGATGTCATCGGCAGAGGCTACGCCAGAGGTCTTGATCTGGTTGAAGGCGTCCAGCATTTTTGCCTTCTCGGTCTCGATATTCAGGGCGCTCTTTAGGTTCAGCGTCTGGAACGCTCCCTGGATATTGGCGAGGTCCGCCAAGGCTTCCTTCCCGAGGAGCGCGAAGGCCTGTACGGCCTTTTCCATGGTGGCAGAAAAGGCGTCTTCGGCTGCAATCCTCAATGTAATTGTATTTTCGGCGGTCATGTCACTCTCCTATCCATTTCTCAAATATCGACCAGCAGAGTGCTGTGCGATGTAGCAGCCCTGGACCGACTCCTTCAACCGGTCCAAGGCTGTGTGGCGCAAAACGTAGTCAGGCGCTAAGAAGCTGTATCCATGCTCCCACGATCGACTTGAGGCAATGATGCCACAAACACCTCCATGAAGTTCGTCAGAGTCGACTGGAGTATTCTTTCCACAATGCTGTCCAGCTTGAGCGCCTTTGCGGTCGTGAAAAAAACTGGATTGGTGCGCTTGAACGCCTTGAACAACTCCTCGAGATCGCCGGAATAGATGTCTGTGGTGAGCAGCTGGTCGAGGTCCACACCCAGCACCAGGGGGACCAGGCCCTTTAACTTGTTCATCACCTCGGAAAGGGGAAGGTCCATGATGGACGTTTCGCCCTGCAGCAGGCGGTAAACCTGACCCGCGCTGATTTCCGAGATGGTCAAATTCATTCCGCCAATAGTGATTGTTTCCTGTTTTCGCATTTGTTTCTCCTTTGTAATTTTGTTATTTTTTTGTTCACACGCAAGGATCGTACTCTGAGCCCTGCATAAAGACTTCGACCACCGATCTTGGCACTCTCAACCCGCGGCGTCCGCCAAACCGAAATGCCGGCTTTAGGTCGCCCTGGTCGATAAGGTTGTAGATGTGTTGCCGAGAGACTCTCATATGGGCTGCAATTTCCGAGACCCTGAGCATGTCCTCTTTTCTGTAGATCTGCGTTGGCACCTCCCCCTCCTTCTTCAATGGCGTGTGATAACCTCTGCTTCTGTAACTGCTGTTTCCAGCCCAGACCTTTCCAATTGCCCAGTCATACCAGCTAAAATGTTCCGTTACTTCGTCACCTTCGCCCATATGTGCAACAGCCGACATCCACCAGAATGCGCCCCCGCTCAATACGGTAATAGTCAGAACACCAAAGTGGGCACCCATCTGCCAGGCAGCGCTTCCCCTTACCACTACCTTGCCGGGTAATAGGACATATTTTTTCCCGGGCTTCACGCGCAGACAACAAGCTCCCGACCCTAAACCTTCTCCCAACCATACGACCTCTCCCTCATTGCATCTAAGCCAATGAGCAGGGGCACCCTGCCCCCCATTGGCTATGTTCACAGGTTTGGAATGCTCAGCATCCGCCTCCCGCTCTTTTATACAATTCCCATGCTGCAAGGTGTCGCGCCCGCCACACCTCCAACGTCTCCAAAAGGGCGGCTTCGTCCTCTGCAGCATAAGCATCGTCTAGCTGCTTACCGACCTCCACCAACTCTTTTACCAGCAGTGGGTGCTTTTGATTCAGCCACGCTTCGGCGCCGATCGGACGGGCCACGACCACTCCTTTTACTGTGCTGCTGAGAAGCACCTGAAGCCTTTCCCTATCGAAGGCTGGCACAGGAGCTGTTCCCTCTTCCTGCCCCCAGAAGCTAACTGTCATCGCCGGCGGCAGCCCTGCAAGTACCCACGCTCTTAGATTGACGCCTGCCGCATACGCCTCCCCCGGGTCTTTCCCCTTGGGGACGGGCCATCGCCGAGCTGTGAAGGGGAAGGTGTCCTCCCACCATCGTGAGGCCTTTGCTCCTGGAGCATGAACTTTGCCGCCCCGCACCTCACCGTCAAAATCCATGGCCACCAAAATGCGCAGGCTCCTGCTGAGCAATTCGTAAACCGATGCCTTCGGGTGTATCGAGCAGGAGCCCAACGGTACCGCTCCCACCAGGTCGCCAGCTACACAATCAACCAGCAGCCCGTCTAGATCGCTTTCCACTACGCAATGTGCCCTGGCTTCTGAGTTGAGACAGAGGATGTCGGTGCCGCTGCCGTCGACCCACATATAGCGTGGGTCTTTCGGGCCGGTGACCTTCGCCTTGCGGTACCGCAGCCTGTGCACCCTGCCATCGATGAACCAGGGGATCAGGATTCCCTGCTGGAATGCCATTGTCTTGATCCAGCGCTGCTCCTCGTTGTGCCACTTGTCCGGCAGCCCCCAAGCCCGCCGGCTTTTGAACTCCATTTCTGGAATCCACCCGAGGCGGTACTTTTTGACGGCATTCTGCGGGAGCCCCCTCCCAGCAAGGTATGCTAGCTGCTCCACGTTCCCCAGGAGGCGCTGGTGGCACAGGGCAACATATTCCTGTGCTCGGTCTTGCCACTTTGCGTCCGGATCCTCCGCCATGGTCGGCGTGTATCCCTTAACCTCTCGAGGAGGGGCAGGCGTTGAGCGATCATCCCGCCGTAGCCTCGCCTTTCCTTCCCCCCTAGAGCACTTTGACCATGCAGGGCATTCCGGAGTTTCACAGCGGATCCCCGCTTCGCGGTGGGCCTCGGGGCAGCTGAGGTTTTCCATTTCTCGAAGCAGCCTGATCACGTCGGCATTGAAGCCACAGGAGTAGCAGTGCCCAAAGCCCTTAGCCGTATTGACCACGAACCGGTCGCTGTCCGCAGCGCCTCCACACTTGGGACAGGGGCCCACCATATTTTTCCCGGACTTCCGCAGATGAACGTATTCCTGGACCAGATCAAGAAAGGTCATGGCTTATTCCCAAAACTCAGTTTTTACGGATGGGAATAATGGGAATAAAAAAGGGCATAAGCATTAACGTTCTGTTTTTGCTACTTTATTTTGCTCTATGCTTTGTTTTATTCTCTTTATTCCTAAAGTCACATAAGTTGAAAACTTTTTTAGGATGAATAGATAAACAAGCTTCAAGTTGGATGCTGCACATAGATTCCGCGCACGCGTGCGAGATTGCGAGACTTTCGGAATAATGGGCATAAATCAGGAATAGCCCTTATATTTACCTGAGTTAGGAGTATTCCTTAAATTATGCCCATATTCCCTTTTTTCTCGGATGGGCATAATCTGTACCCTCTCCCCCTCTCGGCCAGCCCGTCAGATGGAATCAGCGGAGCCTAAGGCACCACCAGCTTGAGGCCGTACACACGCTTCGTTCCCCCTGTAGACCTCTTGTCAGGGCTTTCATACCCCTTGCTCTTGAGGTCCGCAGAAACCTTTTTGCTCGAGGGTATGAACTTGGCATCCTTGCCGTCCTTATCGATGCACTCTTCCTCGCAGTACCAGCGCACGAACGCCCCGTAGAGCAGGCTGTAGACCTCCCATTGCTCCGGCCCTGCTTGTTCGCAGCAGTCGGCAATAAACCTGCCAACGTAGTCCTCCGCGTTCCGGAGTTCCTCAACGGCGTTACGGATCGACTCCGGCGGATTCAGCTTGCCGTCTGCCTGCCACTGCGCGCACCCCCTCACCAACCAGGCCAAAATTCCCGGAAGCTCTTTCACCAGCCGATCCTTCAGGCCCCGGTCCTTGAGGCGGTAGAACTCCGCGTTCGGTGGGTCCTCTTGCGCCTTGGCCTCCGGATCGTCCACGAACCGGTAAGGGAAGGTGATATACAACAGGCGCTCCCGCAGCGCGAAATCCTTGGTGAGCCCTTCGGGGACGCTGTTGGTACGGAGAAAGAGCTTGTGCGTCGGGCGGAAGTTGGTGTCGTGCTTATCGTACAGAAGGCGAGCGTTGAGGGTGTCGCTGCCGGTGAGCTCCTTCACGCGGGCACAGCTAATGCGGCGCCCTTGATCGGTCTCTGAAGCGGCACAGATTCGGCGCCCCTTTAGGGCGACGATGTCGGGCGACGCTCCGGCGCTGGAGCGTGCGTTCTTGCTCTCCAGTAGAAGTTCTGCCTGGATGGTCCAGTACAGCGGCCCAATGATCATCTCCAGGATCTCAAACAGGACCCCCTTACCATTGCGGCCGGGCCCCATGAACACGGCAATGAACTGTTCGATAGAGTGACCAGTAATCCCGTAACCGAAGAGGGTCGGCAAGAAACTGAGGATCTCGGGATCCGGCTGGATCGATGCAAGAAACTTTTCCCATTCTGGGCAGGGCTCGTCGAAACCTCGGTACTCCACCGGGCATGCCTTTGTGAGCCAATCACCAGGGACGCCCGGTCGCAGCTCGCCCGTCCGAAGATCGATGATCCCGTTCTTACATGGCAGTAACCAGGGCTGCTGGTCCAGCTCATCGCCGCTGATCGCCAGGGGATGTTCTACGATGTGGGCCCACTCGGCACACTTTGAAGCACCGTTGATGGCCCGCAGCCGGTCGATACGGCGGTGGTATGCCTTCTGCTCAGTGATCAGCGCACCGAGCTCAGCAGCTGCTGCCTTTAACATGTTGTCGAGCTCGGCAGATGCCAGCTTGGCAGATTCATACTGCTGCTCAGCCTCGGGAAACCCTTCCCCCTTCTTGACGGCCTCCTTAATCGCCTTCTCTGCGTCGGCCACCAAGCTGGCAGCGACTTTTGCACGAGCTTTCAGCTCACGCAGATCGCCCCCATGCTGATCAATGGTGGGCTGTAAGGCATCGCCGGCTTCCTTGTAGGCCAGAGCGACCTTTTCGACGGCCCGAAGGTATTCCTGGTACACGTCCTGCTCCCAGAAGTGGCCTGAAAACTTCAGCCATTCCTGGCTCTTCTTGACGTACACAAACGTTCCCCGGTGGATCCTGCTGTAGAGGATTCCATCGCCGCGCTCGTTGTTGGCGAGACACTGGCGCACCAGGTCGCGATCCACTGGGCTTTCTTTCGAAGGGGTATCTGCAGGAAAGGGCAGGAGCTCCCTTTCCTCTTGAACTCGGGATTGGACTTCTGCGGTAATTTCTGTAAGGGTCTGCGGCAAAGAGGAGACTTCAGGCATCGACGCCCCCCCTCATGGGTTTTGCCTTCTTCGCCCATAGGTACGCAGCGCTTACAGATATCCCGAGTTGAGGAGCTATGCGATTAACGTTGACGCCACATCCAGCCATGAAAAGGAGGAGGTACAGTGCGCGGAACTCGATGCCTAGCCCGCTGAGAACGGTTCCGGTGAGGGCGGAAAAGGTTTTGTTGCAGGATTCATCTGAGCATTTCACCCTGCCAAGCCCCCAGAACGTAGCAAGCTTTCTCTCGCTCACCACTTCGCGGCCACATTCGGGGCAATGTGCGCCATGCAGGTGCAGCTTCCGTAGGAACCAAGCCCTGCAGGCATCCTCGTCTAAGACGTCCACAGTGAACTCGCTTTTGAGTTCCAATACTATGTCACCAACTGTCTTCACGTAGAAACTCCTCCAGGATCTAAAACAGCAGGAACTAGGCGCGGAATTACATTTTTCCGCCAACTTCATAAAATCTATGTGGACTCAGACATTGAGGGTACAATTACCCGCAAGCCAAGGGGTCCCGGGAAGGACCCGCGCTGTTCATATTTTGCACATTTGCCGTTTCACTACAGGTATAGGCGCAGGCGATGCTGCCGCACACAAGCCAATTCCATCTTGTAAACCGACACGTGTCCAATAATGTCCCCGAACAATTGGCGCGTGATTCTATCCTGCTGATCGGGACTCACTGTCAGGGGGCGTGGGGGATTGCCCTTGACGTACTCGACAGGCAGCCAAAGGCCAACTGTCAGTCGAAGCGCACCCTGTCGAGGTCGTCATTCAGGTCTGCCATTTTCTCCACTGCATCTGTCATGGCCAGGACAAACCCATCGAGGTTGATACCGACCGATCCGATGTTGTCTACCATCGCCTTGAACGACTGAGTGAGAAACTCAACCTTAGCCAACTCTTGCACGTACCGCTGATGGATTTCCTGAATTGCCTCTCTGACAGCTACCTTCTCCTTTGCCATCTTGGTCTCCTCCTTAAGTAGTGCTCAAGCCGAGCATGTAACTGAACTGGTCAGATTAGCGGCACATAGCCGGGGTCTCTCTGACCTTGCCCCTGGTAGGCCATGAAGGAGTCCGCCCCACCCTGAGAGATGTCGAGGGCGGAAGACCTCCCCCCACCTATGACCTCCTGTGCTCGGTTGGGGGAGGGATGAACGCCGGGACTAAACCGAACCCTGGGCGCGCTTCAACTTATCTTCTCGCTTTTGTGCTGCAGCTTGCTCCAAACGCTGGATGTGTGCCTGAATAGACGCTATTTCTCTTCGAAGCCTATCAACTTCCCACCCCAGACGGTCCTCATCCCATGCATCATCAAAGTAAAGTACAGACATTTGAAACCTCCCCTTGCTAGGATTTGCGATTTTGGTTGCTGCCGCGATCAACTGAGATGCTGGTTTTCCAAATCAGCGGCCAAGTCATTCCATGCTCCGTCGAACAAACCTACTCCTTTGTAGAACTCATCCCTCACTTTGCCGTTTAAGAAATGAGTATCTGCATCCTGTGCGCCTCCAAACGCCACCAGCCCGCTCATCTTGTAAGCCGTATATGCTCGCCGTAAAGCAGGAACGGCTTGGGCCAGTTCAGCTGCCATTACCGCTTGACAGGTTGCTTCTCTCGCCGTCTTAACTTGGCCCTTGTAGGAGTCCACTTTTTTTTGACCTGCTGTGATGTCTTTTTCTACGACTTCCAGGGACGCGGCAAACAGCTTCACTCGCCCCTCCGTCCGGTCTACTTTAGCCTCCGAGGCTTCTATGTCCGCCTCGGTGCATTTGCCCCCGGCGAACTTGATCACCAAGCGCGTTTGCGCTTCTTTTTCTGCGGACAGCGCCTCTTCGGCTTCTTGCTTCAACCGCAACAGCTCGGCTTGCTTGCCCTGGAGGGATGCCAGCTGCTGTTCCGCCTGCGACAGCTCCTCTTTCTTCTCTTTCAGGTTTTTCTTGATGTTCTCCATCGTTTCCATCGGAACGTCCTCCAGTGTTATTTTGTGAGCCAGGTTAGCGGCACGTGGCCGGGGTCTCCCTGGTCAAGCCCCTGATAGACCATTTGAGGTGAACGTAAATTCATCGCCTGCCTATGCGATGAACACCTCCCAACCCCTATGGTCTACCTATCTCGGGGTCAAGAGGCCGAACAACCCTCAGGCGGCCTTCCTCGCCTTGTAATCTGCAAAAACTACCTTGGCCTCTGCCGGGAATGCGATGCGCATGCAGCACAGAACAAAAAAGGAGGCTCCGCTCTTCCTTTGAGCGACCTCCTTCATCAATGCCAACTTTTGGGCCGCATTGGCTGCAGCCAGCTCAACAGCAATATGATCGACCGGCATGCCAGCGCCGTGAACTGCCACACCATTCAGCACCTTAAGTATCAAGTGGGCGCAGTGCACCGGAGCCATTCCTTTGTCCAAGATCTGCTCGATCTGGGAAAGCTTCACCTCTGCTGCTTGCTTGGTTGTTGTCGAACGATATGTACGGTTGCGCATTTTGCTCTCCTGTTGAGTCGCCTGGATGATAGGCACTGGAAACCTGCCAGGTACAGGCTTGTCGGGCTGCAGACCCTATCCAGCGCCTTGCGGCCTCACTGCCGCGCCCTGCTTACTCGCTAGTAGAACGCCTGATTCTGTTTTGCATGAAGTCCTCAACCGCTCGCGGGTCATACCGGACCCCAGAGCGGAGTTCATTTCCCATTTTCAAGTAGGGTATACCGCCGCCCGTAAGCCTCTTACGACGAAGCCATGCCAGGGACATTCCGATTTGCTCGGCAACCTCTTTTTCATTCAGCAGTTTGCTGACCATAGGGCACCCCCCTTCGTTTTCCGTTGAATACGATTACAATCGTATGTACGATAGTAATCGTAGTTAGCAAAGGTTGTCAACGATTAAAATCGTAGGGGTGAAAAATGTGTGCACGCTTGGCCGGTGGAGGGGAAACACCTGAGAGGGTTATACAGTTGTTGAAGGATGAAGTAGCTAGAACCAGCCAGGCGGCAACGGCTCGCGCGACCGGTTTAACTCTAAGGGGAGTACAAAATTATTTGAAGGGAATCGGCGAGCCCACAACCGCCACTCTGGAAAAGCTCGCTCATTATTTTGGAACTTCAGTTACTTGGTTACGGGGAAACACTGACGATTGCGGACCGGTATCCGACGAACGCATTGATACACTTTCAGATGTCATGTTAGAGCGCATGAAGGAAATGCTTGAACTTTACGAGGTTGTGCCTGAGAAATTCAGAAACTTGTATCATCTCCTTGTACATCGTGAAATGCGTGCAATACAAGGAACGTATCGTATCTTTGGGATGCGTAACCGCGATAAGCCCAAAGTTAAAGAGATGGCGGAATACATAGACAAAATATCTAGAACTATAGTGATGTGAAGCTACAACGACCGAATGCCAATAGAAGGCAGAACCAGCACGTTGCCACCCAACCTGCACCCCATTAACCGCTCGATTTCGTTAGCAATGGCCTGCAGAGGGGCCCTCAGATCATCTACGTCTGTGCAATCGTAATGTTTCCCCGTCACAGTTCCATCTGAATGGTTCGTCAGTTTGTCGATGTCTTGCCGGCGCAGCTTCAGCCGTTCCCCCACAGTTGTGAAGGACCTACGCAATCCGTGCACTGTAAGCTTAAGCCCGGTCTTGAACTGGAGGAGGTCGGCTTTCAGGGCAATGTGGCCAGTTTTGCTGGCGTGGTTGGCATTGAGCGAAGGGAACACAAAGGGGTTGCCTTCTGGATTCTCTGCCCGTCTCCGCTTCAAGATCCCCAGGGACTGCCGAGAAAGAGGAACCTTTAACGACTGATTATTTTTCGTGTCTGGAAGAACAAGATTTGCCTCCACCAGGTCAACATGCTCCCACCTGAGCCCCGCCGCCTCCCGGTTCCGCAAGCCGTGGTATAGACAGAACACGTAACAGTCCTGCGTGATCTCATTGAAAGACCTGAGACCTTCCCTGAAGACCTTAAAGTCATTTCCCCTCAAGCAGTCATCCCGGCTGGCGGTCTTTGGCCATAAGCCAGCGATACCGATCACGGAGCAGGGATTCACCGGCATCGCCGCCGGGTACTTCACCTTTGCGTAATTTAGTATCGCCTGGAGCTTACCAAAGTTGTTCTTCGCCGACATTCTCCCATGGGTCTTTTCGATCTGCTTGAACCGGTCTATGATCACATCGGCGGGGATCTTGCTAACCTCGGTGAGCGGCAAGTCCATCCAAGTGGAAAACTTGACCGGAATCTCTGACCGGTACGCGTGCTCAGATCGCGGCTTAAGCGTTTTATCCGCCAAATGTATGTCCATCATTTTGGCCAGTGTCGGCACGTTGGAAGGAACTACAGGCCGCCCATCCCGGAGCTGCTGCAGGAGCAACCGCGCCTTCCCACGGGCCTCATCAGGAGTCAATTCGCCAAAGGCCCCTACCTTGGCCTTACGGGTGACGTATTTTCCCTTTGCTGGGTCCATTACGTCCGCCTGGACGTAGAAGACGCGGGCCCCTTTCTGCTTCACTCCCCCCTTGTCCAGGAAGTCGGCGGACACTCTCAGCAAGAAGCCCCTCAACTCGGTATCGAAATAATCCACCCTCCCCGATCCCGGCGGCACAATCTGCCTTATCTCGCGCAATGTCAGGTTGATCTTCGGCACGACACCCTCTCCTTTTCCTACCCATGATCAGGTACCCGCAACGCGGGTAGGATATGGGGAGGTCGAGAAATAAAAAAACCGCTAAAGCTGTACTAAACCTTAGCGGTCATTCGGGCGGAATGTCAACCTTAAATTCCTGATAATACAAATGTTTATCAACCCATATCAATATGGATAAATCATTTTATGACCATAGGTCCTTTTTGCAGGCGCTTGTAGTAGAAGTTTTGGCCGTAGAGGACGGCGGCGGGGTTGTGGCCGGTGACGCGGTCCTTCACCACCAGGGTGGTCACCGGGGCCTTGGAGTACTTGTTGAAGAGCATGTCGTGCCCGACACACAGGCCGACGATCATGTTCATGTCGGTGTCAAGATCGTTGCAGATCTGGGCCTGCGCGACCGGATTACAGGCGGGTTCGAAGGTTCCCGGACGCACCTTGTCGCTCTCGGCGAGCCCCAATTCCTTCTTGTCAATGCTGCCCGCTTTGCAGCAGACGCTCAATGGAGTAAACCCCTGGGCCTTCAGTATCGCGACCAACCGCTCGGATTCTTCGAGGAGCCCGATGCAGGTGGCGATGCCGATTCGTTGGTATCCCATGAGTTTCGCGAAAGCGATGGTGTCTTCGACGCGGGTCCAGCGCGCATTCACGGCGTCACTGCCGGGAATGGGCTGGTAGCAAAGCCCTTCCACGCGGGCCGCCACGAACGCCATCTTGGCGTCCTCGCTCTCCCCCTTCAGCAGCTCCGCCGACTCCTGCACCACCTCGGCATGACGATCGGCAGGGCAGTTACCCGGTCGGGGCGGTGCCGTGGCGGGATCCCCGCTCCAGCAATTGGTGGTCCCTTTCTTCTGCCAGACCGCGCTGCAACTCGCGCAGGTGACTTCAGCGTACTCCTTTTCCATGTCGCCCTCCTTTTAGGCTCCAACCAAAGATCACTAACGCAAAGGCGCCAAGCGGCGAAGGCGCAAGGCAGACAAATAGTTAGTTCGATCTCCTGCTCCCCCCTTTCGCAAATGGGGCCAGGGGGGGATTCCGCGAGGCAGCCAAACATCCCCGCCTGCAACGGAGTCAAATCCCCCTAAAGTCCCCCTTTGCGAAAGGGGGACTTTTACCCACGAAAGTTCTTTGCGTCCTGGCGCCTCTGCGCCTTTGCGTTAAGGGTTTACCGGCTCCTGAATCAACACGTACGGGGAGATGATCAGGCAATTGAAGATCTTCCCCTGCTCGGCGTCCCACGTCTGTATCTGCTCGATACTGGGCTTGGCCAGCAGGGACGAGGAGAGCCAGCGCTGCACCTTCTGCACCTCATCCGCGGCGAGCGCCGCACCTACCTCGGCCAAGTCCAGCAGCGGGTCCACCAAGATCACTCCGCCGCGCTCCAAGTGCGCCCTGAGCGAAAGCCAATCGGTGATATCAATCTTGGTGGCCAGTTCCTCCCTGGTATCCGTCATCATAAAACTCCTATTCGAAAGATTTCCTAAAGTCGGCGATGGTTTGGCGCAGGGCCGCCACCTCCTCGCGCAGGGTGGCCACTTCCTGCTCCAGCTCCGCGATCCTCTCTCCGGACGCGCCACCCCTTGCGCCTTCCGACGCGGCCGCCAATTCGGCAAGGTCCGGCTCGCCGGCGAAGAGCTGGCAGTAGCGCGGCTCCTTGCGTCCCGGCTGGACCGGCAGGCGCGTTACCAGCGGAGGTGTCCTCTCCATCAGGTCCTGCAGCACCGCCTCCACCTCGGCCAGGTCGGCGAAGGCGTGCATGCGCTCCCCGCGCGTCCGCAGCTCGCCGACGGTCTGCGGGCCGCGCACCATCAACTCACACAGAAGGGCGAGCTCGGCGGGGGTGAAGCGGAACTTTTCAACCAGCGCGTGGCGGTACTTGGAGACCCTGCCGCCGGCACCGGAAAGCAGAGCGAACTGTTTGAAGCGCAGGCTGTCGAGGGCGCCGGTCACCTGCGATTCATCCAGGTTCGTGACCGGGTCCCGGTTCGATTTCTGATTGCAGGCGTTCACCAGCGCGTTCAGGGAAAGGGGGTAGTACTCGGGAGTGGTCAGTTCCTTCTCGATCAGGGAACCGAGCACTCTCAGTTCGACAGCGTTGAGGGTCACATCCATGGAAAGGCTCCTTTACCCGGAACTTCTGGTCATCAATAAAACAACAAGCGGGGGACTTAATGCCATCCCCGAGGGTGAAGTCGCTCCAACTTACTAGATTCCCCGCCACGGTTCAATGCAAAAAGCGGGATCAGCACCGCCAGACTCTATTGTTGTATAACATCATTTTATTTGTTATGGTATTGCGCAGTTGACGCTGCAGCAAGGCGACCTACCCAAGGAGAATACATGGCGGCTTTTCTGGACCTGAAGAAGATCAACAAGACCATCAAGATTTTTGCCGTGGCGCAGTTCGGGCTGATCGCCATCCTGATTTATACCGCAATCAACTTCCAGCAGCGGCTGCAGGCGGTGGGCAGGGGATACCGCTTCATGAACGGCGTGATCTATGCCTTCGTGATCCAGTTGCTGTTCTTCTACCCGATCTTCAAGTTCGCCGGCAAGGAAGCCGACCGTGATTTCACCCTGGTCGGGAAAATACCCACCCCGGAAGAGGGCAAGGCGTTCGCCAAGAAAAAGAGGTGGGCGGACATCATCAAGATCTCGGTCATGAGCTTCTACTTCATCTTCGCAGTGGCCGCTCCGGCGGATCCTTTCATCCTCAGCGTCATCATCTACAGCTTCCTGCTCACGGTCCTTACCTACCTGCAGTGCTACAGCGCCGCGATGAAGAAACTGTCCAGAACGGCCTGAAGTACAGGAACGCTCGTGCCGGTCAAAGCGAAGCCCCGCGGCGAAGGCGGACAAGAAAAAAAGAGCCGTAGTCAGATTTTGCTGGACTAGCGGGCGCTGTCCCACGTACCATCCCGACATAGCTACGCGCTAGAAATCAACCCCATAGAAGGAACAAAGTTAACATGGCAATTGCAAAGCAAGGCGACAAAGTAAGCATTAACTACACCGGAGCCCTGGAAGACGGCACCATCTTCGACACCACCCTCAAACATGCCGGTGGTTGCGAAGACGACGGTTGCGGCTGCGGCTGCGATGACGACGGCTGCGATGATGACGACTGCGGCTGCGGCGAGACCGGCCCGATGGAAATCACCATCGGCAACGAGGACTTCTTCCCGCAGATCGAAGAGGCCCTGGTCGGCATGGCCCCGGGCGAGAAGAAGACGGTCGTGATCCCGGCCGAGGACGCCTTCGGCGAGTACGACGAGGACGAGGTGTTCGCCATCAGCCGCGAGCAGCTCACCGGCGACATCGTTCCGGAAGTCGGCATGGAGCTCGAGCTGACCGGCGACGATGACGAGCCGGTCGACGTGGTCGTGGTCGAAGTAAATGACACCGCCATCGTCGTTGACGCCAACCACCCGCTGGCTGGCGAAGACATCACCTACGAGATCGAGCTGGTCGAGATTCTCTAGATAAGTACCGCCCCCGTTCCGGGGGCATACCCTACGGATAGAAGCGTGGGGGCGAATGATTATTCGCCCCCACAGTTTTCAAAGCAGTATCCAAGGACCCCGAACCTTCCCGCACGCAGGGCGCGTCATCCTGAACAACATGCAGAATACTGAAGCAAATCCCGCTACCAATCCCTCGACAACAAACGTGCTTCCCTGGAACTCCGGGGAAAAGCCGTTCATGCTCGCGCCCATGCAGGGGCTTACCAACCTTGCGCTGCGGGAGCTGTTCACGACCTGGGTGCGCCCGGACGTGGTCTGGACCGAGTTCATGCGCGTCAACTCCCAGTCGGAGAAGAAGCTCCTGATGCCGGGAGACGTGCGCGAATGTGCGGCGGAGGAGAACGGGGTGCCGCTGGTGGTCCAGCTTATCGGACACGGCAGGGATGCACTGGTCGCCGCGGCGAGGACGGCGCAGAAGGCGGGCGCGGTACACATCAACCTCAACATGGGCTGCCCCTACGGCCGCATGACCAGTGGCCTTACCGGCGGCGGAATGCTGAAGCGCCCGGAACTTTTGGAAGAGATTATCCCGGCGCTGCGCGATGAGATCCGGGGCTCGTTCTCGGTCAAGATCCGCGCCGGCTACGAGGATCCGCAGCAGATCTTCACTCTCCTGCCGCTCTTCGAGAGGGCACGGGTCGACTTCCTGGTACTGCACCCGCGCACGGTGCGCCAGGCCTATGAGGGGCTTGCCGACCACGCGATCACCTCTGAGGTGATCAAGCAGACCGCGATTCCTGTCATCGCCAACGGCGATATCAGGAGCGCCGCCTTCGGGCTGGAGCTGCTGGAGAAGACCGGTGCTGCTGGACTCATGCTCGGTCGCGGCGGCATCGGCGAGCCGATGCTTTTCGAGCGGCTGCGCGGCCGCGCCACCGCCGATCCGGACGCCGCCGAAAGGCGCGCCATGCTGCACCGTTACCTGAGCGACCTGCTCCCCCTCTACGGCAAGCTCTTTTGCGGCGACATGCAGGTGCTGGGCAAGATCAAGGGAGTCGTTTCCAACGTGGAGGACCACGAACTGGAGCGCGAGCTGAAACACCTCAAACGCGCCAAGAACCTCTCCGCTTTCCGCACCGCCGTTGCGGAACTAGCCGCCTAATCCCTTAAAACTCAATGCACGTTTCACGAGCCACGAATCACGCTCTCTGACTCGCGTCTTTAGTCTAGCCCCTAGCCCCCAGTCCCTAGCCCCTGCCTTTACGCGCTTTTCTCCCAGTAGTCCCTTGCAAAGAAGAACAGAGCCGCCGCGACCGCCTGAACGCCCACCGGTACCAGGAAGGCCGTGTGGAAGGCCTGCACCGTCGCTTCCGGCGTGGTCTTGCCCACGGCGTCGAGGACGATGCCCATGATCTGCTGCACGGAAGCCGCCCCCAGCAACACGAAGAGGTTGATGGAGGTGAGCGCGGTGCCGACGATGGAAACCGGGAACATGGAGCGGTTGATGGGATAGATCATGACGCCGCTCGACACGGCGAGCCCCAGGCAGAAGAAATAGAATCCCAGAAGCAGCGGGGGGAGATGATCGATCGGCCCCTGGAAGCCAATCATCAGGATCAGCAGTAGTATCTGGCCCCAGAGAAAGGTCTTCTTGTAGGAGTGCGCGACCTTGCGGGCAATGGAATCGATGACCAGGCTGCCGCATATGAAACCGATCGAGGTGAACATCAGCATGCGGCCGGTCTCCTCGCGGGTCAGCTTGAGCACCTCCATCAGGTACGGCCCGCCCCAAAGCCCCTGCACCGCCAGGTAGCATCCGTACCAGGCGAAGGCCAGCCCGGCCAGCAACCAGAAGTCACGGTTGGTGGTGATGCGCTTCCAGGCCTCCAGCATCCCCATCTTGGCCGGTGCCGGCTCACCGGCACCTTCCACTGCAACCGCCGGACGATCCCGCACCAGCAAGAAAACGAGCACCGTGGCCAGCGCCTGCATGATCCCGATGGTGAGGAACGAGTTGCGCCACCCGATCCAGGCTACCGCCAACGCGAGCGGCGCGGTACCGGCCAGGTTCCCCATGTTTCCCACCGCGACCATGAGACCCGACACCTTGCCGAATTCCTGCTTGGTGAACCAGTGACTGAAGAGGCTGAAGGTCGCCATCAACACCGACGCAGTCCCGATGCCGATCAGGACGCGGGCGACGAGAGCCTGCCCCATGTTCCCGGCCTGCGAGAAAAGGATGCCGCCGATAGCGGTCAGCACGCCGCAGCCGCTGATCACGATGCGGCTCCCGAGCCGGTCGATCATCGGTCCCAACGGGATTTGCGCGGCGGCATAAACGTAGAAAAGGATGCTGGAGAGCGACCCCAGTTGCGCCGGGGTGAGGTTCAGGTCGCGAGAGACGTCCTTGGCGACGACGGCCAGCGATACGCGGTAGAAGTAAACCAGGATGTAGATCAGGGACAGTATGAAAAAGATTAACCAGCGCTGACGGCGCTGACGTTCGTCGATCATGTATACACTCCTCCGCAGCGCACTCTAGCACAGGGCTTGCTCAAACTCAACAAGCTGGCGGAATCACATCACAACTTGTGGACAAACCGTTTTCGGGTACTCTCATAGACTGTTCCGAACGAACCGCCCAGAAAGAATCTCCCTCACCCCAGCCCTCACCCAAAGGAGAGGGAGTTGCAACGGAGGATGCAAAATGTTCCTGGAAAGCGACATAAAACTCGGATTCAGCGACGTGCTGATCCGGCCCAAACGATCCAACCTGAAAAGCAGGGCCCAGGTTGACCTGCAGCGGCACTTCAGGTTCCTGCACAGCAAGTACGACTGGAGCGGCATCCCGGTGATCGCAGCCAACATGGACACCACCGGCACCTTCGAGGTGGCGGACCGGCTTGCCGAACACGGCATGCTTACCGCGCTGCACAAGCACTACACCGTGGCCCAGTGGGACGCCTGGCTGGAGAACCACAACCACGGTGACGACATCTACAACCGGATCATGGTCAGCACCGGCACCTCGGACAGCGACTTCGAGAAATTCTCCGCCATCATCACCAACCACCCTAAACTTCAGTTTATTTGCATCGACGTCGCCAACGGCTACGCCGAGAGCTTTGTCGAGTTCGTGCAGAAGGTGCGGGACGGCTACCCCGACAAAACAATCGTCGCGGGCAACGTGGTCACCGGCGAGATGGTTGAGGAACTGCTCCTGTCCGGTGCGGACATCGTCAAGGTTGGGATCGGCCCCGGTTCGGTCTGCACCACCCGGGTCAAGGCCGGGGTCGGGTATCCGCAACTTTCAGCGGTGATCGAGTGCGCCGACGCCGCGCACGGCCTGGGAGGCAGGATCGTTTCCGACGGTGGCTGCACCTGTCCGGGTGATGTCGCCAAGGCTTTCGGCGGCGGGGCTGATTTCGTCATGTTGGGGGGGATGTTGGCCGGCCACGACGAGAGCGGCGGCCAGATCGTGGAGCGTAGCGGGCGGCAGTTCAAGCTCTTTTACGGGATGAGCTCAACTACCGCGATGGACAAGCATTCCGGCGGGGTCGCGCACTATCGCGCATCGGAAGGAAAGACGGTGGAAGTCCCCTACCGCGGCCCCATCGACGAGACGGTGCGGGACATACTGGGCGGTGTCCGTTCCGCCTGCACTTACGTGGGGGCTTCCGCGCTCAAGGAGTTGACCAAGCGCACCACCTTCATCCGGGTGCAGGAACAGGAGAATAGGATTTTCGGATAACGGCTTGTCGCCGCTGTGCCTTTCACCCTCGCCCTTCGGGAGAGGGCCGGGGTGAGGGCGCTTAAACCAGGCAGGATCTTTCCTCCTGGCACCGCCCTCACCCGCCCTGCGGGCACCCTCTCCCATGGGGAGAGGGGATGGAGTTTCATCTTCCAGGTAATCCATCCAGTGCCACCTTCATGCGCCTGAGCGCTTCCTTCAGCAGTTCCCTGCGGCAGCCGAAGTTGAGCCTCACGTAACCGGCTAGACCGAAGTCGCTCCCGCCGGAAAGACCGACGCCGGCATCTTCGAAGAAGCGCACCGGATCCTCGATCCCCGTCTGGCGCAGATCTATCCAGGAAAGATAGGTCGCTTCCACCTTGGCCACAGGGAGCCCCAGTGCGGTCAATTCCTTTTCCACCAGGTCCCTATTGCCGCGCAAATACTCCAGCAGTTCCTGGCGCCACTCCTCCCCATCCCGATAGGCCGCCTCGGCGGCGGTATATCCCAACAGGTTCACGTGAGGCACGATGCGCCCCATCGCCTTCCTGAAGGCGCGGCGCAGGGTGTCATCCGAGATGACGGCGAAGGAGCAGCCCAGCCCCGGCACGTTGTAGGTCTTGCTGGGCGCCATCAGGGTGATGGTGCGCCGACTGGCTTCCGGGGAGAGTGTGGCGATCGGGATGTGTCGCACGCCCGGCTCCAGGACCAGGCCGGCGTGGATCTCGTCGCTGCAGATCACCAGATCATGACGCGCCGCGAAATCGTCCAAGGCCACCAGTTCCTCACGGGTCCAAACCCGCCCCACCGGGTTGTGCGGACTGCAGAGCAGAAGCTGCTTCGTTCTCGGCGTGACCGCGGCCTCCAGCGCCGCTAGGTCCAGCCCCCAGCGCCCCGCCTCGCAGACAAGCGGGACGTTGATCACGTTGCGGTCCGAGAGAGGGGGAGCGGACATGAAGGGGGGATAGACGGGCGTGAAGGTGACGACATCGTCCCCCGCCTCGCCCACGGCCCTGCAGCTCACGTTGAGCCCGGTGACCAGCCCCGGCAGCCAGGTAATCCACTCCTTGCGCACCTGCCAACCGAACTCCGCCTGCAACGAGTCGATCACCGCCTGCGCCAGCCCCTGCGGCGGCGCGGTGTAGCCGAAGACGCCATGCTCCACCCGTTCATGCAGCGCCTTCACGATAGCCGGGGGCGACTTAAAATCCATGTCCGCTACCCAAAGGGGGATGATGTCGCGGTCGCCGTACTTGTCCCACTTTTCGCTCGCGGTGCCGCGCCGGTCGATGATCTCGTCGAAATCGAACTTCTTCTGCGTCATTTAAGCTCCCATACGGTCAATTCGGAAATGCCATGCTGGAACTTGCGGCGCGTCTCCCGTATCACGAAGGGAACGTCGCGCGGCTCGCCCAGCATCCGGAAATGAGGCGCCAGTTCTGCCTTGAGCGCGTCCAGAGTCCACACCGGCTCGCCCGCCTCCCGGTATCCTCCCAGCCACTCTTCTTTCTTGGTGTACTCCTCGAGCCAGGTGTAGGGGGAAACCAGCACCAGGAGCCCGCCGGGGTTGATCCGCCCCTGGATGCCTGCCAGGAAGCGACGCGGCGAGTAGAGCCGGTCCAGTATGTTCGCGGCGAGCACCAGATCGTAACCGGAAAACTTATCGGGCAGGTTGCAGGCGTCCCCCTGGTAGAACTGCACCCGGTCGCGCATCGCGGCAAGGCCCAGTTCCTCCAGGCTTAGCTCGTGGTAGGAGACGATCTCCCCTTCCTCGGGGAGGGCGTAGCGCAGGTATCCTTCCTCCTGCATCCGCGCCGCCAGACGGAAGAACCTGCTGGAGAAGTCGATCCCCGTCACCCTGTCGAAGCCCCTGGCCAGTTCGAAGCTGGCACGTCCCACGGCGCAACCGAGGTCGAGGACATGCCCCCTGGCGCGCCCGGATGTTACCTCCAAACAAATGTCGGCGCAAGCCTTGGCGAAGTTGGGAACCCCGAAGTGCTCGGGACCGTAGTGGGCGTCGCAGTACTGCGCGGTCAGCGCGTCGGTTTCGTAGGGATCCTCGTGCAGTTGCACCGGGTTGTCGCTCTCCACGTACCGGAAGCCGGCGTGCTGGAAGAAATGGCGCCGGAAAGCGTAGCGCGACTCGCGGGTCGCCTCATTGCCGGTGGAGATCCAGGACCCGCCCTTGATCAGGTTATGGCGCGTGTCGAAGGTCGGCGTCGAGAAGTCGTCGTACCAGGGATGGATGCGGAACCCATGGAAGGCGTAGATGGGGGTCTCGGTCCACTGCCAGACGTTGCCCACCACGTCGAAAAGCTGCCCGAAACGGAAGCGATCGACCGGGCAAGACGAGGCCCAGTAAGCGAGGTTGATGTTGCCGGGGGCCTCGCGCCACTCCTGCGGGTCGCGCACACCCGCCAGGTCGTAGATCCGGTACCACTCGTCCTCGCTGGGAAGGCGTATCCGCTTCCCGGTCTTGTCGGCAAGCCAGTTGCAGAAGGCCTTTGCCTCGAGATAATTCACTTCCACCGGCCAGTTCCAGGGGAGATCGATCACCTCGACCATGGTGCGCAGTCCCCAGCCGTGCGGGCGCTCCACCCAGAACAGCGGGTGATCGGCCTGCTTGAAGTTGCGCCAGTGCCACCCTTCCTCGCTCCACCAGCGCTCCTCCCGGTAGCCGCCCGACTCCACGAAGGCGAGATACTCCCGATTGGAGACCAGGTATTTGGATGCGGCGAAAGGCTGCAACTGCGCCTCGTGGTGGCCGTACTCGTTGTCCCAACCGTAGAGCGGGTGCCCCTCGTCCTTGCCAAGCACCACCTGCCCTCCCGCAACCGGGACCAGCTCGTTGTCCGGCGCCAGCCCCGCATCGCGGCAGATCTGCCAGAACTCGTGGCGCTGCACCCGGTCGATCGGAAGCTGCCGGATCAGCACCGAGGAGGTCTCCAGGTGGATCCGCTCGTGCTCGATCCCCATTACGATGGCCCAAAAGGGGCTCTCCCAGGTGATGGGGAGGGTGAGCGGCAGGGTCTTGATCAGCCCGGTAACCAGCTCGCGCACCTGGTCGCGGTACGCCTTCACCTCGGCCCGGGTGGGCCAGTCGTAGTGGGTCTCGTCCAGGTCGTCCCAGGACATCTCGTCCACTCCGACCGCGAACATCGCCTCCAGGCGCGGGTTGATGCGCTTCTCGATGACCCGGGCGATCAGCAGCTTGTTGACGAAGAAAGACGCGGTGTGCCCGAAGTAGAAGATAAGCGGGTGGCGCAGCCGGTCGGCCCTCAGGTAGAAGGCGCCGCCGTCTTTCAGCGTGTCATAGAGCAGTTCGTCTATGGTAAAGGTGGCTTCGAAATACTGCAGTATCTCGGCCCGTTTCTGTTCAGGATCACCCTCGTTCAGTACCACGCTATGAGTCTTTTTCAGATCCATGTTTACCCTCACATTATCTCTGTCATAGTTTCTCATCCGGTTGATTTAGTCGATGGGTCTAATGATACCAGATCTTTTCCTGCAGTCGTGATGCTTGGTCTTGGGCATTTCCCCATACTGGCAGACTGAGCCGTGTAGTGACAAGCCGTTAGCTTCTAGAAACTAAAAGGCGCCCCCTGGCTGGCAGGGGGCGCCTTCTTTGACTTTAAAGCGGCTGTGGTCGGCGATGCTGTTCGCAGCCAAGTTCTACTCCATACGGAACTACAGCGGTCGCGGGTTGCAGAGGTAATCCTCGGAATCGGCCTTGGCGCCGCACCGGTTACAGACGAATTTCGGATCGGCCGAATGCTTGTCGATCTCCTCGATCCTACCTTCATGTTTCAACTGGCACATGTGTGCCGGGTGTTGTTTCGGGCTCGGGCAGCTTTCCTTTTCGCTCATGACGTTCTCCTTTTTTCTGAAGCACACTCTCCTATTATAACAGGTCTGGCTTCCTTTTGGCATTACGGACTTCATATATTTTAATTGACCAGAAAGAATGAAAGTTTTATATAGGTTTGAAAGAGTGGCCAAGCTTTGTTAGAGGAGGAACAATGGCGCTGAAGGACGTACGGATACTGATAGTTGACGACGAAAAGTTTTATCGGGACTCGTTGCGCGACATCCTTGGCAGGATCGGCTTCACCGTTGTCGCCGAAGCGGCAGACGGGATCGAGGGGGTACGGATGTTCCTCACGCATCGTCCTCATATCGTGATCATGGACGTCTACATGCCGGTCAAAAACGGTATCGACGCTACCAGGGAGATGATCGCGCTCAACAAGAGCGCCAACGTGCTGACCAGCAGCGCCTCAGATTGCCCCAGCGACACCAACGCCGTGCTGAAGGTCGGGGCCAAGGCGATACTGAAGAAGCCTTTTGAGCCCCGGGAGATTTACGACACCATCAAAAGCGTCCTTGGCGGCAGCTGACCCGTAACAAGCTCTTTCTTTTCTTCTTTGCTCCATATTTCATCCTCAATTCCCTTCTACTCTGAAGACAATGGCGATGTGTCCGGGAGAAAGGAGAATGGAGATGAAAAAGAAAATCCGGTATCTGATTGCACTCGTTGTGTTACCGTCACTTTTGTCGGCCTGCGTTGTCGTGCCTATGGATGATTACTACCGCGGCCACCATCGTGGAGGCTATTCCGGCGACTATGATGGCCGTTATGACCGCGGCCCGTATGGTTACCGCAGGTAATTGTCCTCAAGCTACCGACGGCGGCCCCTGTACCTGGGGCCGCCGTCGTGGTTTTCGTATCGCCGCAGCAGCTTCAACGCCGTGTTTTTCTAATGTAAGGGTCGATTTAAAAAAAATAAGGTCCACTTTATGTTAAATGAGGTCTGCTTTTTCTAATATGCGACCTTGTTTAAAATATGTGAGACCTGATTTTTTAATAATGCGACGAAACAAACCCGACCCCTCCTCGTTGTTCTGACCAGGAAGGTGTTTTTCCAGCCGAAGTCGCCTTGACTATCGTAATTGCACCCTAGCTTTTTACGAATCCCCCCCCTTTTTATTCCCGAACTGGCTCGTTTCGCTAATGAAAAACCTGATTTAACTTAAACATGACCATGTTTTTCTTATTCATGGTCTTGTTTATTTTAAACACGACCCCATTTATTTTAACTACGACCATGTTTCAATTAATCACGGTCTCATTTCGCTTGGACGTGAGGCGCCTTTGTTTATCAAGGACCTGCTGACGCTTATCTACGACCACCTTCCATTTACTGCGCGGTGCAAATTAGTTACCGCACCTTGCACATCAAAACTTTACGGCCTCTTCGCCGTAAAAATCGCCCGCAGCGGAGCCGGGTGTCCCTCAATGGTTTTCTCCGCATCCTCTGGATCAAGAAAATCCGCCAGCGACTCGAACTGCATCCACGGCGTCGAGCGCTGCTCATCGCGGCTCGTGCGGTTGGTGTCGACGCAAGCGATCTGCGTGAAGCCGCAACGCTGCAGCCACAACGTCATAGCACTGATGGACGGGAGGAACCAGACATTGCGCATCTTCGCGTAACGTCCCGGCGGCATGAACACGGTATCCCGGTCCCCTTCCACGATCAGCGTTTCCAACACCAATTCACCACCCGGGCGTAGGCACCCCTTGAGCTCGTAAAGATGGTCGAGGGGGGAGCGGCGGTGGTAAAGGACCCCCATGGAAAAGACCGTGTCGAAACAGGCGAGATCGGGGGGGACATCCTCGATACCGATAGGGATGACGTGGTGCTGCGGATCGCGCAGGTAGCGCTGCATCACCTGGAACTGCTGCACCGAAAGCAGGAACGGCTCGATGCCGAGCACGAGCTCCGCGCCGGCGCCGCGCATGCGCCAGCCGTGATAGCCGTTGCCGCAGCCGACGTCGAGCACCTTACGTCCCTCCAGGGACTCGATGTGCGGTGCAACGCGGTCCCACTTCCAATCGGAGCGCCACTCGGTGTCGATGTCGATCCCGAAGAAATGGTAAGGGCCTTTCCTCCAGGGATGAAAAGCCTGCAATGTGGCGGTGACCTCTTGGGGGTCAATCGCGCCGAGGTCGGCGCCGCAGCCGATGGTGACATTGTCTTTAAGCTCGATCCGGGAGGGCGTTGTCTCCGGCAGCGACTGCAGGGCGTTCTGCCACCCTGCCAGCTTGCCATGGCTTTCCAGTAGCAGTCTCTCCGGCAGGGTCGCTCGCAACTGCTCCGCCCAACGCTCCTGCCCCATGGCGGCGAGTTGTGAATACAAGGAGTCGTAGTTCATTTGGTAGCGACCAGCGAGGCGAAGTTGAAGCACTGGAACCAGAGCTCGGAGGAGGAAAAGCCCGCGGACCGCAGCCGCTCATGGTGACAGTCGAGCGTTTCCGGGATCATCACGTTCTCCAGCGCGGACCGCTTCTGGCTGATCTCGAGATCGCTGTAGCCGTTGGCCCGTTTGAAGTCATGATGCAGTTCCACATGGAACTGCTGCCGTTGCGGCTCGCTGAAGGCGATCTTTTCAGAGAGGATAAGGATGCCGCCGGGGTTGAGTCCCGCGTAGATCCGCTGAATCAGCGCCAGGCGCTGCGCCGGGGGGATGAACTGCAGGGTGAAGTTGAGGACGACGACAGACGCATTCTCTATGGTGACATCCTGGAGATCGGCGCAAGTCATGGTCACCGGGACGGCCGAAGCGGTATCGCGGGCGAGGAGCTCCCGGCCGCGCTCGATCATGGCGGGGGAGTTGTCGACGGCGATGATGTCGCAGTCCGGCTGGTTGATGCGCTGACGCATGGAGAGGGTGGCCGCCCCGAGGGAGCAGCCGAGATCATAGCAGTGGCTTCCGGGCTGGGCGTATTTGCCGGCCAGGATGCCGATGTTGGAGATGATCATGCCGTAGCCCGGCACGGAGCGTTGGATCATGTCGGGAAAGACGGCGACGACGCGCTCGTCAAACTTGAAATCGATCATTTCCTGCAGCGGCGCCGCGTAGATAGCATCCTTCGTCTTTGTCACTGTCTTTTCGTCCTTCTTACTCAGTTATCCGTAAAAAAGTCGAAGATAGCGGGTTTGGCGCGGAACATCAACACCTTGTTAGATGTGCAGCCCAGAAAGGAGGGAAAGACGGAAGTCTCTTGACACGTATAAACAATTTGTTTACATTTTTGCATGATTGTATCTTTTGCGGACAAGGAAACCGAGAAGCTCTTCGCAACGGGGAAGTCGAAAAAGCTTCCTCCGGAAATAATACCTCGTGCGATCATGCGGTTGACACAGTTGGAGAACGCGCGCGAGGTTACGGACTTGCAGATGCCGCCTTCAAACCGGCTGGAAGCACTATCGGGCAAGAGGGCTGGACTGTGGAGTATCAGGATCAATAACCAGTGGCGCATTTGCTTTCGGTTTGCAAATGGCGAAGCTACAGATGTCGAAATAACGGATTACCACTGAGGGGCAAAGTGATGGAAATACCAAATGCTCTCCCACCGATTCATCCCGGGGTGTTCCTGAAGGAGATTCTGGATGAACTGAGAATCTCCCAAAATGCTTTTGCTAAAGCAATCGGAATTTCTCCGATGCGGGTCTCCCATGTCATCAAAGGGACACGGCCTGTCACTGCAGAGTTGGCGCTGCTGTTCGGGAAAGCGTTCAACCAAACCCCCGCGTACTGGATGAATCTCCAAACGAGCTATGACCTCAAAACGGCGGAAAAAGAATTGGCGTTAAAGGTACGTCAAGTTCAGCCCTTGTCACAGGCCGCATAGCGGATGCTGTTCTACTTGCTGCTCCTTGCTCGGCCGCGAAAAACGTACCCTGTAGGAAGGGAATTGGGCTTATCAGTTCAGGAAAGCGACGTCCTTGATGAGGGCGAGCAGTTTCTGCACGTGCGGCGACGGCTCTCCCTTGGTGATCAGCACCACCGAGGAGGCAACCTCCAGGCTGCCGGGGACCCGCACACCGCGGGAGACCATCACGCTGGGACCGATGCCGACGGCGCCCGGTATCTCCAGCACTTTCGCTCTCATTTCCTCGACGTTTGCGACTGAGACGAATTTCGGTACGACCTCTTCACCCTCCAGCACTTTTTCAATGAAGGCTTCGTTTTCCCCATCGTCGGCTGGGGACCACACCACCACGATGCGCCGGTTGGGGCCGCCCACCTTCTTCCAGTTGGTGATCTTGCCGGTGAAGATCCCCTTTAACTGCTTCTTGGTCAGCTTCTTGATTTTCACGCCCTGGTTGAGAAAGACCACGGTTTCGTTGGTACCGACCGGCACCTCCCGGAACATTTTACGATCCCATACCGTACCGCTTTCCGCGGCCCGCTCCAAGAAACTGTCCAGACTGATGGTGGAGACGACGGCACCGAGGGAACCACTGGCAAGACTCGCCAGTTCCGTTCCGGGCTGGCTTTGTACCGTGACCAGGCGCACCGGGTTTTCCTCCTCGAAGGTTTCCTTTACCGGTATGATCACCTCGGTCAAGGCAGCGTCACCCCCGCCGATCGTAACCACCTCCGGGGCCGCAGGCTGCGTTGCCACGTCCTTTTGCAAACCCGCACAACCCGCAATGACGCAGATAGCGGAAACCATGATGGCGAGTAAAAATGGTTGCTTCACAACATTCCTCCTGCCCATGTTCTTCTGTTACTTCGCCAGTACCGTGTGATTAAACTGGTACCAACAGCGACTTCACCCGTAAACTTCCCGCCCAATATCGTCTAACTATATTTAATAATCAACAAAGTATTTTTTAAAACCAGTTATCATAATCACTTTTAACTTGCACAATTGGTCTTACAAGCGCAGCAACTTGCAGATAATCTTCTGTAAGTCACTTCGTCTGCCCCTGAACCGGAGTTGCCGTCTTCACCCTGTCGCTATTTACATGTGAGGCGTTGTTGGTAACATTAATGAGCCAAAACGGCCATTACAGTAGAGGAGTTGCATCATGCAAAAGACCATGCGCGCGCTGGTTAAGAAATACCCGAAGCCGGGGCTATGGCTGGACGAGGTGCCGGTGCCGGATGTCGGCATCAACGATGTCCTGATCAAGGTGCACAAGACCGCGGTCTGCGGCACCGATCTGCACATCTGGGACTGGAACGCCTGGGCGCAGAAGACGATCCCGGTGCCGATGGTGATCGGGCATGAATTCGTGGGGCGGGTGGTGGCGATGGGGAGCAACGTCGCCGACCTCAACATCGGGGACATCGTGTCGGGCGAGGGGCACATCGTCTGCGGCCGGTGCCGCAACTGCCTGGCGGGAAGACGCCACTTGTGCAAGGACACCAACGGCGTCGGCGTGAACCGCACCGGCGCCTTCGCGGAGTACATCTGCATCCCGGTGACCAACGTCTGGCACGCGGACCCCTCCATTTCGATGGAGATCCTCAGCATCTTCGACCCCTTCGGCAACGCGACCCACACCACCCTCGCCTTTCCGGTCCTGGGCGAGGACGTCTTGATTACGGGAGCGGGGCCGATCGGCATCATGGCCACCGCCATCGCCCGGCACGCCGGAGCGCGCTACATCGTCACCACGGACATGAACCCGTACCGCCTCGACCTGGCCAAAAAGATGGGGGCGACGGTGGCGCTCAATGTGAAGGAGCGGACCCTCGCGGACGTGCGCAAGGAACTGGGAATGAGGGAGGGGTTCGACGTGGGTCTCGAGATGTCGGGCAACGGCGACGCCTTCAAGGAGATGCTCGCCAACATGTGCCACGGAGGCAAGATCGCCATGCTCGGCATCCCGTCGGGGGACTTGGCCATCGACTGGAACCAGGTCATCTTCAACATGCTGACCATAAAGGGGATCTACGGCCGCGAGATGTACGAGACCTGGTACCTGATGCAGTCGCTGATCAAGATCGGGCTCGACCTCACCCCGGTGATTACACACCGCATGCACTACACGCAGTTCGAGGAGGCCTTCGAGGTGATGAGCAGCGGCAACGCCGGCAAGGTCATCCTCAACTGGGTGGAGGAGTAAGCACCCAGGAACGAAAAGAGAGAATCGGGCGAATGATTATTCGCCCCTACAGGAGTCAGAACAGATGAGCGACAAATTCGCCTGGATTACTGAAGAGATGACCGCCCTGGAAGGGCAGGGACTGAGGACCGGCATCCGCACCATAGGGTCGGCCTGCGGCCCCTGGATGGTGGTGGACGGCAAGAGAGTGCTCAACTTCTGCACCAACAATTACCTGGGCCTCGCCAACCACCCGCGCCTCAAGAAGGCGGCGCAGGACGCGGTGGAGCAGTGGGGGGTGGGCCCCGCGGCGGTGCGCAGCATCGCCGGCACGTTGGAATTGCACCGCCAACTGGAACAGCGCCTGGCAGCATTCAAGGGGGTGGAGGACGCGCTCTACGTTCAGTCGGGGTTCTGCGCCAACCAGGCCGCCATCCCCCCGATGGTCGGCAAGGGGGACGTCATCTTCACCGACCGGCTGAACCACGCCAGCATCATCGACGGCTGCCGGCTCTCGTCCGCTAAGGTGTTTGTCTACGAACATTGCGACCTCGCCGACTGCGAGCGGGTGATCATGGAGAACATCGGCCAGTACCGCCGGGCGCTCCTCATCACCGACGGGGTCTTTTCCATGGACGGGGACGTGGCTCCCTTGGACAAGCTCTTCGAACTGTGCGAGCGCCACGGCATCATCACCATGGTGGACGACGCCCACGGCGAAGGGGTGCTGGGCCACGGCGGGCGCGGCATCGTGGACCATTTTCAACTCAATGGCAAGTTCGACCTGGAGATCGGCACGCTCTCCAAGGCCTTCGGCGTCATGGGCGGAGTGATCGCGGGGAAGAAGGTGGTCATCGACTGGATCCGCCAGAAGGCGCGCCCCTTCCTCTTCTCCAGCGCCGTCACCGCCGCCGACACCGCCGCATGCCTTGCCGCCGTCGACCTTCTTGAGGAGAGCACGGCTCTGGTGGAAAAACTCTGGGACAACACGCGCTACTTCAAGGAAGGAATGCGGCAGGCCGGGTTCGACATGGGCGCCAGCGTCACTCCCATCACCCCGGTCATACTCGGGGAAGCGACCATGGCGCAGGAATTCTCGCGCCGGCTCTTCGCCTCTGAGCCGGGCATCTTCGCCATGCCCATCGGCTTTCCGACGGTGCCGCAGGGTAAGGCGCGCATCCGCGTCATGATCAGCGCGGCGCATACCCAGGACGACCTGGAAACCGGCCTGAACACCTTCACCCGCATCGGCCGCGAGCTAGGTGTGATCGGCTGATCTAGTTAACTCTCTCCCTCCCCCTTTCAATCGGGGGAGGGATTGTCATACCTTCATTCCCAATTCTCTCCTTACTCAGCAACATCCTCTCATTCAATCCCACTGGTTGTGCTCACACAATCACCTTTTATTTCATCTTTCAAACTTTTTATTAAAGATGTATGATGCGCCGTCCGATATTGGACCAAAGTAACCTCTGTGCCAATAACAGATGCTTTTGTGAGTATAGAAACCTCTGGAGGTGCTGCATGTTCCACCCCAAACGGTTCTGCATCATGGGGACAAAGATTCTTTTTCTGATGTGTCTGATCGTGTTTGGTCACTCGGGTGCCCATGCGGCCAGTTTCACGATCATCGCCAACAAGAGCGTCGTCGAAAGCGCCCTCACCCGCGCCGAGTTGCAGGGCATCTACCTCGGCGAAAAGGTCAAGTGGGGCAACAGGAAACATATCAAGATATCGGTCCTGGAAGACGATCGGACGCTCAAGGAGTTCCTGCAGGTGGTGCTCGGCAAGACGCCTTCCCAGTTCGACCAGCACTGGGTCAGGATGGTGACCACCGGGAAGGCGTCCATGCCTCCTGCGTTCCCCGACGCACAGCAGTTGATCGATTACGTCGCCAAGACCCCCAATGCGATCGGGTTCGTGCCCTCGGGGCAGCCGGGCGACGCCGTTAAAACCATTGCCATCAAGTAGGGGGATTTCGATATGAAGAAAGCGTTGACTGCGATGATGCTGCTCGCCTTTGCCGGGCCGGCCCACGCCGTGGATCTGGCCGGCGTCGAGATTCACGGTTTCGCCTCGCAAGGGTACATAAAGACCTCCCCGGACAACAATTTCCCCGTCTCCAACAGCGGTGAGGGCTCCTTCAACTTCAACGACTTCGCCGTGAACTTCTCCAAAGAGGTCAACCCCGACCTGCGCGTCGGCCTGCAGCTTCTGGCCATGGACCGCGGCAGCTACGGCAAGGACAAGATCACCCTGGACTGGGCCTTCGGCGACTACCGCCTCACCGACTGGCTCGGCTTCCGCGCCGGCAAGATCAAGATCCCCCTAGGGTTGTACAACGAATCGCGCGACAACGACGCCGCGCGCACCTTCATCTTCCTTCCCCAGAACGAGTACTACGACTACGAGCGCGACTCGGTGAACGCCATCACCGGCGCGAGCGTCTACGGATCGATCCCTGCCGGATCCGCGGGCACGGTCAACTACCAGTTCCAGATCGGGACCACGCCGATCCCGTTGGACGGCGCTTCCGCCAGGAACTACTCCGCCTACATCTCCACAGTCGATGCGCCTCTGACCACCACCGACGTGAACTCCAGCACCGCGTTCATACACCACCTGGAATGGAGAACGCCGGTCGGTGTGCGCGCCACCTTCAGCGGTCTGCACACCTCCTTCGACGGCACCGCCACCGGCATTTATACCGATCCGGCCACCTCCGCCACCACCCCGGTCACCGCCAAGTGGAAGTTCGATTCGTGGCACCGCTACATCCTGGGTGTCGAGTACCTCTGGAACGACCTGACGCTGGCCACCGAGTACCAGCGGGACGACTACACCGTGTCGGCCGACTACCAGAACCCGGCCCTGGAGAACTTCACCTCCAAGCAGGCTTCCGACGGCTGGTACGTGAGCGCCGCCTACCGCTTCACCGACTGGTTCGAGTTGGGGGGGTACTACACGGCGATCTACGCGGACCGAAATCACCGCGACGGATCAACCTTTGAGGAGCTGGGCGTGGGGGCTCCCTGGCAGACCTGGCAAAAGGAAAAGGTCCTGACCCTTCGCTTCGACCCGGTGCGCAACCTGGTGCTCAAGTTGGAGGGGCACCTGATCGACGGGACCTGGAACATGTCGGAATACACCGACGCTTCCAAGCGGAACTGGTACCTGGTCGCCACCAAGGCGACGGTGTTCTTCTAGGCGGGTAGTTAGCGGGTGACCTTGAGGCTCCTGGGGTTGCAGACGACCAACGGGTCATCCGCCTGCACCTTGCATTTGTTGCAGTAGACGATCGGCTTTGCGCCGTGCCGTTCGAACTCTTCCATCCTGCCGTCCTTCTTCAGCTTGCACATGTGCGTCTTGTGCCGTGCCGGCTGCTCGCACTTCTCGTTTTCTCCCATCAAATAATCTCCTGTAATCAAAGGCCGTACAGCGCGAGGGTGAGTAGCGCCGGAAAGATGTTCACACCGGCGAAGGCCGCGCCTTCCCAACGCTCGAACGGATACAGCACGAGCGGCAGGCAAAAGGCAAGGCACCACAGGGGAGCATGCTGCCCGGCGATCAGTCCGAAGACCGGGAGCATCAGCGTCGCCGCGATCATGGCCACCAGCCAGAGCACCAGGAACGGCGCCGGTCCGCTGAAGCTGCGGGGAACGAAGAGCGGCACCCCCGCCCGGCGGTAGTCCTCGGCGTGCCTTTTCTGCAGCATCCAGAAGTGCGGCACCTGCCACAGGTACAGGATGCCGCAGAGCAGGACGATCCTGAAATCGGTGACGACGCCCCCGGCTGCGCTCCAGCCAATCAACGGCGGCAACGCGCCGCAGACGGCACCGACCAGCAGGGCGAACGGGGTGCGGCGCTTGAGCGGGGTGTAGACCAGGAGGTACCAGAGGAGAGTCGCCAAGGCGAGGCCAAGCGGCAGCAAACCGATGATGTTGAGAAGCAGCGCCCCTACTGCGAGGGTCAGGAGGGCGATCAACATCCCCCCGAGGATTCCCAGTTCCCCGGCGGGGAGCGGACGCCGCCTGGTGCGATCCATGAGGGCATCGAGGTCGCGCTCCAACACCTGGTTGAAGGCGGAGGCGGCACACGCCATCAGGGCCACCCCGGCAAAAAGAGCCAGCGCATCGAGCCGCGGCTGGGCCCGGCACAGCAGGTACCCCCCCAGCGCGGCCGTTGCGTTCATCAAGGCGAGCGGGAGCCGGAACAGGCGGTACAACCCTTTGCTTCTTTTCCACACTGCAGTTACGATCACTTTTCCCCTTCCAGGAATTCCACTATCGCCTTCAGCTCCGCCTCCGGCATCTCGGTCTTGGGCATGATCGGAGGGAACCCTTCCACGACGGCCGCCCCGGGATCGACGATGGATTCACGCAGGTACTTCTCGTCCGCCTTTACCGTCTCGGCCTTGCCACCTCGGGTCACCTTTACCTGGCTGTCGTAGAGCCCCTTGAAGGTCGGTCCCACCTTCGGGGTGCCGTCCAGGGAATGGCAGCCCAGGCAGCCGTATTTCTGCAGCAGCTCCTGCCCCTGCGCCCCCACGCTGGCGGGCTTTTGGCCCAGCCACGCCGTGAACTGCTCCGGCGGTAGCGCCTCGACGCTACTGATCATCGCGGAGTGCCCGGTGCCGCAGTACTGCGAGCAGAAGAGATCATAACTGCCGGGAGTAGTCGCCACGAACCAGACATGGTTCTTCATTCCCGGCACCACGTCGCGCTTGACCCGGAACGCGGGGAGGTAGAAGCCGTGCACCACGTCCTTGGACACCAGGTTCACCTGGACCGGCCGCCCCACCGGGACGTAGAGCTTCGGGCTCGTCTTGCCGTTGTCATAGATGAAGTTCCAGGACCACATGCGCGCCTCGGCCGTCACCTGCATCGCCCCTTTGGGCACGGTCCGCAGCGACAGGTAGCTGGTCCAGCCGTAGTAGAACATGCCCATCACCAGCAAGGTGGGGAGCAGGGTCCAGACCACTTCCAGAAGCGGGCTCCCCGCCACCTGCGACGTCGGCTCAGGGTTTTTCGATCGGCGGTAGCGCACCACGAAGTAGATCATGGTGATGGTGATCCCCAAGAGGAGCACGGTGCAGGCACCGAAGAGGAACTTGAAGACCGGGTCGACGGCTTGCGTCGTTGTCATGAGCTGATTTTCCACGTTGGCCCCTTTAACGGTAGAGTACGTCGAAGAAGGTTCCCCCGATGAAGCCCGCCAGGGTGAAGAGCGCCACGAACAGGATGATCCGGAACAGCCGCGGCTCATACTTCATGTGCATGAAGAAGGCGATGACCAGGCCGGACTTGACACTGGCGATGGCGAGCGCCGCCCACACCTTCCAGACCCCCAGCTCGACCCGGGTCACCATGATGGTTGCCGCCGTCAGGACCAGGAGCGCCACCCAGACGGTGGTCAGTTTTCCGTAACTCAGGATATGTTCTGCGTGTTCTTCAGTCATACCGTTCTCCACAAGCGTTTGAACTGCACTCGGCTCGACCTTTCCGGCTGATCACAGGATCAGGTAGTAGAGCGGGAAAATGAAGATCCAGACCAGGTCGACCAGGTGCCAGTACAGGGTGACGTTTTCCAGCGTCACGTTGTCGGTCGCGTTCAGCCTCTCTTTTTGCACCATGACTGCGGTCCAGCTCATCAGCACCGCGCCCACGATGACGTGGATGCCATGCAGGCCGGTGGTGAGGTAGTAGAGGCTGAAGAATATGGACTCGCCCGGAGGCCCCGCGATCAGTTTCGGGGAGTTCGGGTAGATGCCGTGGTGGAACTTGGCGCTCCACTCCAGGTACTTGATGCCCAGGAAGATCAACGCGCAGCCGATGGTCCCGGAAAGAAGGCCGAGGGTGAGCTTTTTCGCCCCCGTCTTGATGGCGGTGACCGACATGGCCGCGAACAGGGAACTGGTCAGCAGCACCGCGGTGTTGGTCGCGCCGTAGACCAGGTCCAACTGGTGCCCGCCCAGGCCGAATTCCTTGGGATAGCGCGTCAGGTAGACCGAGTAGAGGATGAAGACCCCGCCAAACAGGAGCATCTCGGTGAACAGGAACAACCACATGCCGAGCTTGGCGCCGAAACTGTCCTTTTCCAGGTGACTCATGGAACCCCCGCTCCTTTGAAATCGTACGGCCCGTGGGTCACCACCGGATCCTCCTCGAAGTTCTCAGTGGGTGGAGGGGTCGCGATGCTCCACTCAAGGCTCGCCCCGCCCCAGGGGTTGCCGGTAAACGGTTCCCCCTTTAAAAGTCCGCGCCAGAGATTCCAGACCACGATGGCCACCCCGGCCAGCATGATCCAGCTTCCCACCGTCGCCACGAAGTTCAGCCGTGCGAATTCCGGGAGGTAATCGTAGTAACGCCGCGGCATACCCTCCATCCCCAGCACCTGCATGGTGAAGTAGAGGATGTTGAAGCCGATGAACATGAGCACCCAGCCGACGATGGCGGGCTTCTCCCGGTACCGGCGCCCGAAGTACTTGGGAAGCCAGTAATGGGCCGCAGCGAAAAAGGCGAAGCCGGTGCCGCCGAACATGACGTAGTGGAAGTGCCCGACCACGAAGTGGGTGTCGTGCACGTGGATGTCGGTGGCGGCCGCGCCCAGGATCAGGCCGGAGAGCCCGCCGATGGAGAAGAGCAGGATGAAGGAGAGCGCGAAGAGCATGGGTGCTTCCAGCGAGATGGACCCCTTGTACATGGTGGAGACCCAGTTGAACACCTTGATGGCCGAGGGGATCGCCACGATGAAGGTCAGGAAGGAGAAGATCAGGACGCCCATGTCGCTCATCCCCGAAGTGTACATGTGGTGCCCCCACACCGCCGATCCGGCCGCAGCGATGGCGAGGCTCGAAAAGGCGATCATCTTGTAGCCGAAGATCGGCTTCCTGGAGAAGACCGGGATGATGTCGGAGATGACCCCCATGCCCGGCAGGATCATGATGTACACCGCCGGGTGCGAATAGATCCAGAACATGTGCTGAAACATGACCGGGTCGCCGCCGCGGGTGGGGTCGAAGAGCCCGAGCCCCAGGATCCTTTCGGTCACCACGAGCAGGAGAGTGATGGCGATGATCGGGGTGGCGAGCACCTGCACCCACGCCGTCGCGTAGAGGCTCCAGGTGAAGAGCGGGATGCGGGTCCAGGTCATCCCGGGGGCGCGCATCCTGTGGATGGTGGTGATGAAGTTGATCCCGGTGAGGATGGAGGAGAAGCCGAGCACGAAGACGCCGAAGACCGCGAGCGAAACGTTGGTCGTGGTCCGGGCGCTGAAGGGTACGTAGAAGGTCCAGCCGGTGTCCGGGGCACCGCCCCCCGTAAAAAGCGAGGTGAGCACGATGACGGCGCCGATGGCGTAAAGCCACCATGAGAAGAGGTTCACCCGCGGGAAGGCGACGTCCCGCGCGCCGAGCTGTATGGGGAGCACCAGGTTGCCGAAGGAGGCCGGGATGCCCGGGATGATGAAGAGAAAGATCATCACGACGCCGTGCACCGTGAACACCGCGTTGTAGGTCTGCGCGGTCATGATGGTCGGTCCCGGCGCCATCAACTCCAGCCGGATCAAGAGCCCGAGGAAGGCGCCGACCAGGAAGAAGCCGGACACGCAGTACAGGTACATCAACCCGATCCGCTTGTGGTCGGTCGAGAATATCCAGGCTCCAATTCCGGTCCTGCCGGTATCCCGCCAGAAGCCGCCTTCCGCCATTGCCGTTTCGTGACTCATTTTACCCCCGAACCCTGCAACGCCTTCTTAGGAGGCGTTGTTGCCATTGCGCTTGTTGTTGCCGTTGTTGTTTTTCCCGCCCACGATCAGGAAGATGATGAAGCCCACCACGCAGACGATGATCGCCGTCGCGCTCACCCTGAGGATGTTGAACTCGTAGCTCTTGCTGTTGGGATCGAAGCTGAAGCAGTAGCTGACCATCTTGCTTATGGTGGTGCCGACGCGGCCCTGGCGGGCTTCCATGAGGGCCAGCGTGACATCCTTGGGAAGGAACTGGGTGCCGTACAGGTAGCGCACGATCATGCCGTCCCGCGCCACGATGAAGCTGACCACCGGGTGTACGAAGTCGTTGCCCTTACGCTGGAAATGGAACCCGGCCGCGTCGGTGAGCCTGCGAATGTTGGCCGCGTCGCCGGTGAGGAAGGTCCAGTTTCCCTCCGGGAACTTCCCTTTCATCACCGTCTGGTACATGTGCTTGGACTTCAGCGCCCGCTGCGGGTTCTCACGCTCGTCGAAGCTGACCGAGATGACCCGGTATTCCTTCCCCGGTTCCAGCTTGATCTCCGGCAGCGCCCTGGCCAACCCTTCCTGCAGGTAGTTGCAGACGTTGGTACAGGAGTAATACACCGGGAGGATGATGGTCGGGCCGGTCACCAGTTCCCGCAGGCGGCGCTGGCGGCCATTCTCGTCGGTGAACACCAGGTCGAGCGGGATCTTCGCTCCCAGCCGCTCATCGAGCCCCACGTTGGCATCCGCTTGTGCGGCGCCCTCATGGTGAGCGGAGGCGTCCTCCTCGCTATGGGCACGCACCGCAGCCGGGAAAAGCAGCAGGACCACCACTCCCAACAACACCGCACGCCTGATAACACTAATAATACTCGTCGCTTCCATTACACCTCTCAGGGGAAAAACAAGTGCTCATTATAAATCAATCTTTCTCGCTGTCCACATGAGGCGCAATTATTTCCCATGAGACATCCTGCTCCCCATCTTTTCCCCTGTGTTGCTGCTAAGATGCCCTAAACCAGAAGATTAAGCTTGACTTAATCTTCTCATACATTATACTGTGCCAATATTTTTCCTCATATGGCAGTCTGGCCGGGGGCTCTCTTATGCATTCCCGGCAACAAGGAGGCCGACTATGAAGAGTTTTCCCTGCAAGATCGTGATGGCAGCCATCATCCTCTCATGTGGTTTTGTGATGCAGATCGAACAGTCGGAAAAAACTCAGCACAGAGAGAGAAACCACCAGATCACCAACCCCGAAGTCGCCGCCAATCTCGCCGCCGTGCAGGATCGACTGCACCAAAGCGGTCGCCCTTCCTGGTAACAACGACCCATCTGGACATGCCAGTAACATTCGACTGCGCCCTCAGATCGGGTTGCCGCAGGATCAGTTGCGGATTTTTATTGTAAACAACTCGATACCTTTAAAGTTTTAGTCTTGTGCAGACGATAATCTCCTTGAGTGTGAAAAGCCAAAAAAGGAGATCGTTCATGTCTTTTAGTGCCCGCCTTATCACGATCAACCTGATTGCTGTCTGTGCGACGGTCACCTCTACCATTGCTTTGGGGAACTGCGGCAATATCCTCATGATGGTGGGGGCCGGAACCTTCATCTTTTTGATTTCAGGGCTGGCCAGCTGGTTCGTGGCCCGCTCGGAATCCCGAATCCTGCGGGAGATCGCCGACGCGATTGAGGCCGCTGCCCAAGGGACCCTATCCCGACGCGTCGAAAAGATCCCAAGCGGCGAGATCGGGCGCATTGCGACCGCCTTCAACAACATGATGGGGGACTGGAACAAGACCATGCACCAGTTCTTCACCGTCACCGACCTGGTCCGCGACTCGGTCGCGCTGGTGAGCGCCACCAACGACGCCATGGCGTCGGCCGCTGAAGACGTCGCCATGCAGGCGTCCACTATCGCAACCGCCAGCGAGGAAATGTCCGCCACATCCGCCGACATCGCGCGCAACTGCATCTACGCCGCCGAAAACGCGCACAAGGCGACCGCGGAGACCACGGCCGGCGCGGAGATCGTCAGTAACAGCGCGCGGCTCATGGAGAACATCGCGCAGCGGGTGACCTCCACCTCGACCTCCGTAGCGGGACTCGGCGAGCGATCCGACCAGATCGGCGCCATCGCCGGCACCATCGAGGACATCGCCGACCAGACCAACCTGCTCGCTTTGAACGCGGCCATCGAGGCGGCCCGCGCCGGGGAAACCGGCCGCGGCTTCGCGGTCGTGGCCGACGAGGTACGCGCCCTGGCCGAGCGGACCACCCGCGCCACCAAGGAGATCGACAGCATGATCAAGTCGATCCAGAGCGAGACCCGGGACGCCGTCGGCGCCATGAGCGAAGGGGTGCAACAGGTGAACCAGGGAACCGCGGAGACCTGCCGCTCGGGCGAGGCGCTGAACGGGATCCTGAGCATGATCAACGACCTGACCATGCAGCTGTCCCAGATCGCCACCGCCGCCGAAGAACAGACCGCCACCACCCACGAGATCACCGGTAACATCCAGATGATCACCTCCGTGGTGAACAGCAACGTGGAGAGCGCCCGCAACACCAAGGCGGCCACCAGCAAGCTGGTGCAGCAGGTGGACGAACTGCACGAGCTGGTGTCCCACTTCCAGCTCTCCGACGCCATGGTCTGGGACCAGAGCTTCGCCACCACCATCAACACCTTTGACGAACAGCACAAGAAGCTTTTCGCCATGATTAATGAGCTGGCGCAGGCAATGCAGCAGAAGCGCAGCAAAGAAGCGATCGGCACCGTCCTTCAGCGCCTGATCGAGTACACCGGCAGCCACTTCGCCGCCGAGGAGGAAGTCTTCCGTAAGTTCGCCTATCCCGAGGAAGCCGCGCACGTCCAGCAGCACAAGGCACTGGTGAGCCAGGTGCTCGAGTTACAGGCGAAGTTCAACGCCGGCGAGACCGTGCTCACCCACGACGTCATCGAGTTCCTGCAGAACTGGCTGGTGAACCACATCAAGGGAACCGACAAACGCTACGCCCCCCACCTCACCAAGGCCGGCGTCCGGTAAAACCGTTTAACAGGGATAAAGGGGATGAAAGGGATAACTGCACAGACCTTGGAACCTTAGGTTTCCAGGTCAAGCTGTCCGGCTTTTGCTTTCATCCCTTTTATCCCTTCTATCCCTGTTTCATTTGTTTTTGTCTCTTCTTCCTCCAATGAATTAAACCGGTTCTACTTCCCCGCGTTTTCTGCTACATTTCTTGGGCCACTATTCTCGCCCAAGAGGTTGCCATGTCAGACAAAACCGCACTCCTGCTGCTCCAGATGGGAGGCCCCGATTCTCTCGATGCCGTGCACCCTTTCCTCATGAACCTGTTCACGGATCGCGACATCATCAAGATCGGCCCCGCCTTTTTGCAGCCCTTCATCGCCCGGCGCATCGTCAACAAGCGGGCACCGGAGGTCACCGAGTTTTACCGCCAGATCGGCGGCAAGTCCCCGATCCGCGAGCTGACCGAGGCGCAGGGCGCGGGGCTGCAGGCGCTTTTAGGCGACCGCTTCCGCTCCTTCGTGGCCATGCGCTACTCCCGCCCCACCACCATCGACGCCCTGGCGGCGATCAAGCGCGAAGGGATCAAGCGCGTGGTGGCGCTCTCGCTCTACCCGCACTACTCCAAGGCGACCACCGGCTCCAGCGTCAATGAACTGCAGCGGGTGATGAAGGAGGCGAAAGCCGACTTCGAGGTCATCTACGTCGACCGTTTCTACAACCACCCGCTCTACATCAAGGCGCTGGCCGGCAAGGTGATGCGCGGCCTACAGGCCTTCCCGGACCGCAACGACGTCGAGATCGTCTTCTCGGCCCACTCGCTGCCGCAATCCTTCATCGATGAAGGGGACCCGTATCTCGCGCACATCCAGGAGACGGTGCGGCTGGTGATGGAACAGGTCGGCGAAGCGAGCCATTTGCTCTGCTTCCAGTCCAAGGCGAGCAAGGTGAAGTGGCTGGAGCCCTCCACCGAGGCCACCATCCAGCGGCTGGCGAAAGAGGGGAAAAAGAACGTGTTGATGGTGCCGCTCTCCTTCGTCTCCGATCACATCGAAACCCTGTACGAGATCGACATCCAGTATGCGGAGGAGGCCAAGGCGCACGGCATCAAGCGTTTTGTCAGGACCGAGTCGCTCAACTCCGACCCCATCTTCCTGGACTGCCTGGCGGACCTGGTAAGGACCACGGTAAAAGCATGAAAATCTGCAGCATCTGCAAGACCGAGTACGACGAGAACGAGCCGGATTCGCTGTACGGAGAGGCGGGGGAGTGGCTGGCGGAGGAATTCTTCAAAGACGCCGGTGAACTCTGCAAAAGCTGCCGCGAGAACCGCGCCCGGCTGGTCATGATGTATGGGCACGAGATGAATACCTAAAACCTAAAACCGTTAGCCACGGAGCACTTCGGAGAAAGTCTGAGAGAACCAAAACAAAATCTTTGGGTTTAGGTTTTCTCAGATGTCCTCAGATGTTCTCCGTGGCCAATGGTTTGGTTTTTTTCTGGAGTTTTTATGGATCGCATAACCCTGGATGGCATCAACCTGACCCTCGCCAACCCCATCGAGCTCCCCCTGCGCTGGGTGGGCGACGAGGAACTGCTCCGCCAGCTCCTGGCTGCCTGGATGGTGATCGACGAGCGCGACATCCCCTTCAACCCGCGCCTGATCGGCAAACCCGGCGTCGGCAAGACCACCCTCGCCTACGCCGCAGCGAAGAGACTGGAACGCAAGGTCTACCTGTTCCAGGCCACCATGGATACCCGCCCCGAGGACCTGATCGTCACGCCGGTCATCGGCCCGGAAGGGACCATCCAATACGCCGCTTCGTCCCTGGTCTCGGCCATGATCTCCGGGGGCGTGCTGATCCTGGACGAGGGGAACCGGATGAGTGAGAAGGCGTGGGCCTCGCTCGCGCCGCTTCTGGACGACCGCCGCTACGTCGAATCGATCATCACCGGCCTCAGGATCCAGGCCCACCCGGACTTCCGCATCGTGGTGACCATGAACGAGGACTCCTCCACCTTCGAGGTGCCGGAGTACATCCACTCCCGGCTGCAGCCGCAACTCTTCATCGACTTCCCCGAGGCGGAGGAGGAACTGGCCATCCTGAAGGAGAACCTCCCCTTCGCCAGCACCTCCATTCTCAACTATGTCGTGCAGTTCCTGCAGCGCGGCCACGCGGCCGACGAGCCGTACTCGGTGCGCGACGGCATCAACATCGCCCGCTACGCCCTCAAGATGATGACCGCGACCGAGAAGGACCCGCGCGAATTGCTGCCGCTCGCGGTGGAGCGAATCCTCGGCGAGGAAGCACTGCGGTATCTGAAGTAGCGGTTCTTATGACCGACCAACTCTACCTGGAACATTTCGGCAACGTTCACGCCCTCCCGATCCTGCATTACCGGATGGAGTTCGCCCACCTGGTGCGGGAGGCGTTCGAGACGGTGAAGCCGGACTGCATCGCGCTGGAGCTCCCGCAGACGCTGGAACAGCAGTTCCTACGCGGTGTGCGGCGGCTGCCCGAGATCTCGGTGCTCGCCTACCACGTCGCCGCTCAATCCGTGTTCCTGATCATCGAGCCGGCCGACCCCCTCATCGAGGGAGCGCGTCTTGCTCTCGACAACGACGTTCCGCTGCACCTGGTCGATATCGACCTGGACTCCTATCCTTCCCACCCGGAACAACTCCCCGACTCCTACTCGGTGCAGCGCATCGGCCTGGAGCCGTTCTACCGCGAGGTCGCCAAGCTGTACCGGGAGATCCCGCCCGGCGAGGAGGACCTGCGCCGGGAGCGCGGCATGGCGTACCGCTTGCGGCAGCTTTCCGCCCAGCACGAGCGCGTCCTCTTCATCTGCGGCATGGCGCACCTGGAGCGGATCCGGCAGGATTTTGAGGCACCGCAGGCCCAGCCCCTGACCCGCACCCACCGCGAGGGGATCACCATCTTCAACCTGCACCCGGAATGCTGCCACGAGGTCTTGGCCGAATATCCCTTCCTCTCCGCCCTCTACGAGACCAGGCGCTCTCCCCTAACACCGGAACCCGCACCGGGTGGCCCTTCGCTGCGAAAGAGCTTCAACGCTTTCGAGCTGATCCTGGGAGGGAAGCAGAATATCCCCGAGGAGGAGGCGCTGGCCGAATCGGTGCAGAGGAGCGCGCACCGCATCGGGCCGGAGGGGGAACTGCCGGACCGGCAGAAGATCATGCTGCGGCTGTTCCTGGAAGCGGCGCGGCACTACCGGCAGGAAACCGGTGACAAGGTGCACTTCTGGCAGAAGCGCGCTTTCTTCCGCTTCGCCCGTAACTACGCGCTGTTGTCGCGCATGCTGCTCCCGGACCTGTTCCAAATGTTAGCGGCCGCGCGCGGCTGCCTGGACGACAACTTCGCCTACGCCTTCTTCCGGCTCGCCGCCCATTACCCCTGGCAGCGCGAGACCGCCGACATCCCCACCCTGCGCCTCTCCGCCGCCGAACTCTGGTCCGCCACCAAGCGGATCCGGTTCCGTCCGCGCGAGCAGGTGCGCGCCAAGGGGCTGTCGCGACTCAAGATGATGAACCGGAAGAAGGAAAAGCGGCCCGGGGACTGGCTGGAAGGGTTCGACGATCCCTACATCTGCTCCTTTCCGCCGGAGGACCTGAACATCGAGGAGTACGGACGCAACCTGAAGCGGATCGGGGCCCGGCAGTTGAGCGAAGAGGCCAGCAAGTCCGAGCCGTTCAGTTCGTCGCTCCTGGACGGGATCGACATGCGCGAGACGCTGCGCAACGTGCACGAAGGAAAGATTTACGTCCGGGAGAACAAGCGGCTGAAGAGCGGCGTGGGGTGCGTGGTGGTGATCCTCGACGAGGACAAGGAGGGGACGAAATACCCGTACTGCATGACGTGGCTCGGCGAGCACGCGCAGGAGTCCGACATGGCCTTCTACGCCACCCCGCCCACCGACAACATCGTTGGCCCCGGGATTTCGCGCTGCGAGTACGGCGGGTTCCTGTTGAGCTATCCGCCACGGCGCATGCTGGATGTCTGGCACGACCCGGACTACCGGTACGCAGTGAGTAAATCGGAGCTCCTGCTGATGGCAGCGCTCGATTATTCTTTGGAGAAGGATGTGGTGTATGCCGCCGCCAAGCCGCCGCGCAGTTTCCTGAAGCAGCACGCCGCGCGGCTGGGGAAGCGGATCGTCTACCTGCCGCTCGGGAGCCTCTCCCCCGTCGCCCTCAAGAAGCTGCGCGCTTTCCACATCCTCTACGGGCGGGACAAGCGCGACATCGCCAGGGATTACATCTGGTAACAGCAAAGCATTAACCACAGAGGGCACAGAGGACCACAGGGTAAAACCTGTCTGTCCTCTGTGCCCTCTGTGAACCTTCGTGTCCTCTGTGGTAACGCTTTTCCGTCCCTATCCTTTCCTCAACACCCTCTTATCCCCCATCCGGATGGTGAGCTTCTCCTGGTCGAAGTATTCCAGGAGTGGGATCATGAACTTCCTGGAGAGGCCGGTGATCTCCCGGAACTCCGGCGGGGTGATCTCCCCCTTTTCCTTCAGATGCGCCACCAGCTTGTCACGCAGCTCGTTGACGGCGCCGGGAGCATAGAAGATGTCCCCCTTGATCTTGGCCACCCTCCCCTCGCGGAACATCATGTTGGCGTGATCGAGCACCTGCTTCTCGGTCGCGCCGACCAAGTCGCAGAGCTCCTTCAGGGTGGGGGGCTCGAACCAGGCCTTGGTGAGCGCCTCCTCGAGGGCGCGCTGCACGCTCGCCTGGTCCTGGGTGACGCCGACCTTGCGGCCCGGAAGCTTCACCAGCTCCCTGTCGGACAGCGCCAAGCCGTCCTTTTCCAGGCTCGCCAGCACCGGGCCGAAGAAACGCGCGTCGCTGCGCTTCGGAATCCGGGACTTCAACTCTTCCTTACCGATACCTTCCTGCATCGGGTTTTCCTGGAGGTACTCGTGCAACTCCTCGGAAAGCTTTTGCTTCAACTGGGCAAAGGCGTCCTTGCTGAGGAAGATGCGCGGCTCCTTGACCACCTGCAACACCGCACCGCTCGATAGCAGCGGGGCCAGGGCTCCCTCGATCCGCTTACCCGACATGCCGGAGCGGTTCACCATCTCCTGGATGGAAATGCCCGAAAGCAGCGACGACTCGACCAACAGCCTGATGCGCTCCTGGTCCACGCCGGATTCGACGGCCTCCAAAAGCGCGAGCGCCTCCGCGGACCGGCGGCGCCGCCGCGGCGGAGCGGGGTCCAGAACGGTCCCGCCACCAAGAGTGGCCTGTGGCGAATAGGTGCGCAACACGAAGGGGTCGCCCGGCAAGAGCAATACCGGGTGGTCGAGACGGAGCTGCACGTAGGCACTCTCGCCAGGCTGCAGCGTGTCACGGTCGAAGAGGATGATTTTGGCGGGAACCTCGTAGGTGGCGGAGTGCAGGCGGACGCCGGCGCGGTGCTTAAGCTCCTTCCCCATGGAGGCGAGATAGTTGAGCCGCACATCGACGGCGCTGGTCGGCTTATAGAGCCCCTTGGGCACCACCACGTCGCCGCGCTGCACGTCGGTATGATCCACCCCCTGGAGGTTGACCGCAAGCCTTTCGCCAGCGCCACCTTTCTCCACCTTGGAGCCGAAGGACTGCACGCCGCGCACGCGGCAGGCAATGCCGGAGGGAAGGATCTCGACCTCGTCGCCGACGGTGACGGCACCCGAGAGGAGGGTGCCGGTGACCACGGTGCCGAAGCCGGTCACGGTGAAGACGCGGTCTACCGGGAGCCGGAAGGGCGAATCGACCCGCTTCTGCTCGATCTCCTTCGCCATCTTGGTGAGTTCGGTTTTCAGGTTGTCGATGCCGTCGCCGGTGCGGGAGGAAACCGCAACGATGGGAGCGGCGGCGAGAAAGCTTTCCGCGAGGTAGTCGCGCACCTCCTCGGTGACCAGGTCGAGCCAGTCCGGTTCCACCATGTCCTTCTTGGTGAGCACGACGATGCCGCGCTTTACCCCCAGCAACTGGCAGATCTCCAGGTGCTCGCGGGTTTGGGGCATGATTCCCTCATCCGCAGCGATCACCAGGAGCACCAGGTCCATACCGCCCACGCCGGCCACCATGGTGCGCACGAAGCGCTCGTGGCCTGGCACGTCGACGATGCCGAAGCGGAGGTCTCCCGGGAGTTCCAGGTGGGCGAAGCCGAGCTCGATGGTGATGCCGCGAGCCTTCTCCTCTTTGAGACGGTCCGTATCCATGCCGGTCAACGCCTTCACCAGCGAGGTCTTGCCATGATCTATGTGTCCGGCGGTGCCGAGAATGAGATGCTTCATGGTGGCGCTCCGTGAAAAAATTCTTTCCTATATCTCAATTTTTGAATCAAAGGTCAATCGGTCTTTCCGGATTCGCGAATTGAAGCGGACCACCTGTAGGGGCGAATAATCATTCGCCCCCCTTGATCGCGTCATAACCTCTGTCGCCAAGCAGCGGAGGTCGGGGCACCGGCGCCCGGGCGAATAATTATTCGCCCCTACAGATCAGGTTATTCGCCCGTACAGATCAGGTGACTAAGGACTAATCCTTGAACTGCAGCTGGTAAAGCCGGTAATAGACACCCTGTGCGGCCATGAGCTCGGCGTGGGTCCCCTCTTCCGCCTTCTCGCCCCGGTGGATGACGACGATGCGGTCGGCGTCGCGGATGGTGGAAAGCCGATGGGCGACCACCAGCGTGGTGCGCCCCTGCATCAGCCCTTCTAGTCCCTGCTGGATCAGCCGCTCGCTGGCTGTGTCCACGCTGGCCGTCGCCTCGTCCAACACCAGGATTTCCGGATCAAAGGCCACCGCACGGGCAAAGGAGATCAGCTGACGCTCGCCCGCCGAGAAGTTCACCCCGCGCTCGCGCACTTCCTCCTCGTATCCCTTGGGCAGTTCCCGGATGAAACGATCGGCCCCAACCACGGCCGCCGCCTGCTCGACCCTTTTCAACGCCTCAGGGTCGCCCAGCGAAATGTTGTAGGCGATGGTGCCGGAGAAGAGATAAGGATCCTGCAGCACGACGCCGATGCGCTTGCGCAGCGCCGGGAGCTGCAGCTCACGGATGTCGGTGCCGTCGATGGTAATGGAGCCGCGTTCTACGTCGTAGAGCCGGGACAGGAGCCTGGTCACCGTGGTCTTACCGCCGCCGGTCTCCCCCACCAGCGCCACTTTCTCGCCGCGCTTCATCTGCAGGGAGAATCCTTTGAGCACGTAATCGCGTTCCTTGTAGGCAAACCAGATGTCGTTGAAGCAGATGCTCTGGAGTGCGTGCCCCGGAGCGCCCCCGCAGGCGGGCGCTGCTCCGGCCGGTTTATCAGTCGCCGGTAGCGCGCCGGGCTCGCGGTCCTGGTTGTCCAGCAACGCGAAGATCCGCTCCAGCGAGGCCATCGCTCCCTGCATCACTGAGTACTTGGCGGACAGGTCGCGGATCGGGGAGAAGAACTTCTCTATGTACTGAATGAAGGCGACCAGCGATCCGAAGGAGAGCGTCCCCTTGACGATCTCGCCGCCACCATACCAGATGATCAGCGCCACGGCGACCGAGGACAGGGATTCCACCACCGCGTAGAGCGCCGCGTCCCAGGTGATGACGGGGAGGTTGGCCTCGATGTAGGAGGCGTTTAGCCTGCGGAATTCCGCCGCCTCATCCCGTTCGCGGTTGAAGAGCTGCACCACCGCCATGCCGCCGATGCTCTCGGCGAGAAAGGCGGAGAGGTTGGCCTGGCGCGCGCGTACCTGACGGAAGGCGAGTCGCATCCACTTGCGGAACGCGAAGGCGACCCAGATCAGCACCGGCAGCACCGAGAAGGTGACCAGCGAGAGCTGCACGTTCATATAAAGCATGATGCCGACGATACCCGCCAGCACCAGGATGTCGCCGACCACCGTCACTATTCCCGCGGCGAACATCTCGCCTAGGACCTCGATATCGCTGGTAAGCCGGGAGACCAGGCTTCCCACCGGCGTCTGGTCGAAGAAGCGGGTGGAGAGGCGCTGGATATGGCTGAAGAGGCGGACCCTTATGTCGTACATGACCCGCTGCCCCACCCACTGCAGCAGGTAGACCTGGGCAAACATGAGGATGGATTCGGCGAAGATGATGGCCAGGAAGGCCGCGGCAAGGGCGGGAAGTCCCTCCATGCGCCCCTTCACGATGTGCTCGTCGATGGCGACCTTGATGATCCAGGGCTGGGCGAGTTTGGAGGCGGCGATCAGGGGGAGCACCATGAGTGCCGTGACCAGCATGCGGCGATAGGGGAGGACGTAAGCGAAGAAGCGCCCCATCAGGCGGCGATCGTACATCTTACCTACCGTTTCATCCTCGTATATACCGCCAAAGTGCATGCTGCTCCCTTAAAACCGAAAAGCTCATTATTTAACGCAAAGCCGCAAAGGCGCAAAGAAAAGCATTGGGGACGTGAAAACTCAAAGCCCCAAAAGCCTTTACTCCAGATTTAAGGTTCTCTTAGCGCCTTTGCGTCTTTGCGTTACAAATTTGGTCGTTAAAGCCTCTCGATTTCGGCTTTGAGCTGTTCTTCCCTGTGGATCGCCGCGTAGCGGCCGGCCAGTTCCAGGAGCTCGGCGTGGCTCCCCTGTTCGACGATGCTCCCCTGCTCCAGCACAATGATCCGGTCGCAGTTGCGCAAGGGCGAGAGCCGGTGCGACACGATCAGCACGGTCCTTTTGCCGTAGTAGCCGGAGAGCGCGGAGAGAATCTCCTCCTCGGTATCGGCATCGACGGCGGAAAGGGGATCGTCCAGTATCAGTATGCTCGGCTCCTTGATTAAGGCCCGCGCGATGGAGACGCGCTGCTTCTGCCCCCCCGACAGGGTCACCCCCCGCTCTCCCACCAGCGTGTCCAGGCCCTGTGGGAACCGGGTCAGATCGCCGGAAAGCCCCGCAATCTTGGCGGCACGCTCTATCTCGTCACGTGTCGCCCCCGGCTTGCCGTAGCCGATGTTTTCAGCGATGGTGCGGGAAAAGAGGAAGGTCTCCTGGGGCACGAAGCCGACTGCCTCCCGGACCCGCTTGAGCGGGAGCCGGTTCAGATCGATGCCGTCGATGAACAGCGTCCCCTCGGCAACCGGGAAGAGCCGCGGAATCATGCGCACTAGGGTGGACTTGCCGCTTCCCACCACGCCGACAATGCCGATGCGGGCCCCTTTGGGGATCTTCAGGTCGATGCCGCGCAGCATCTCGGCGCTGCCGTAGCTGAAGCTGAAGTTGCGGTACTCGATCTCCCCCTTGATCTCGCCGGGGTCGACTGGCTGCTCCGGTTCCACCACCTGGGGGCAGGCGTTTAGTATCTCGCCCAGGCGTGTCATGGACGCCGCTCCCCGCTGCAACAGGTTCAATATCCAGCCGAACATGATGGTGGGCCAGACCAGCATGGCAAGGTAGCCGTTGAAGGCGACAAAGCCGCCCAAGGTAAGCTCGCCCCGGATCACTTGGTTGCCGCCGACGAAGAGAATAACGAGGGTGCCGATGGCGCCGGTCGCCGCCATCACCGGCAGCATCAGGCCGCGGATCTTGGCCATTGCCATGCTGGCGTCGCTGTAGCTGTCGCACACGGCGCCGAAGCTTTCGATCTCACCGTCCTCCCGGCAATAAGCCCGCACCACGGCCGCAGCGGAAACGTTCTCCTCGACCCGGGTGGTGAGACGCGCCAGCGCCTCCTGGGTCCGCTTTGATATGCGGAACATGGAGGCGCTCATCTGCTTCACGATCAGGATCATGACCGGGAACGGGAGCACGGCACACAGGGTGAGAAACGGGGAGATCCGGGTCAGCAGGATCAACGAGGCGGTGTAGATAACTACGGTGTTGAGCAGGCTCAAGACGCCGAAACCGAGCAGCATCCGGACGTTGCTGAGATCGTTGGCAAGTCGGGAGAGGATGTCGCCGGTACGCCAGCTGGCAAAGTAGGTGCGGTCAAGGGTGAGCAGATTGGCGTAGAGGTCTTCGCGCAGCTCGTACTCGATGCGACGGCCGGCGTTGAGGAGGGTGGTGCGGGAAAAGACGCGAATGATCCCTTGTGCCACGGCGGCTGCGGCGATCATGGCGCCGTACTGGGCGGGGGTGTACCCTGCCTTGGCGGGAGTCTGCAGCGCCTCGATGGCCAATTTCAAAAGCCACGGGATGGCAAGCCCGCACAGGTTGGTCCCCACCAGCAGCAGGGCCCCCAGCAGGTAAGCCCCCCGGCGAGTGCGCATGTAGCTGTATAATCTTCTCAATTCGCCGATGGCTCACCTCACGGATAACGCCCCGGTAGTATTATTACATTTCAGTTTTTCTGTCAAAGTATTATCCGATTCCAATGATTTAGCTTCCTTGTTTTATAAAGATGTAAACACCTGCTTTTGACCTCATCAAACGGCTGTGCAGCCAAATTTTCCTCGCATCGGAATTTTCTAACCACTAACCGCGCTACTTCAAGCACTTCCGGCTCAAGCGAACCCGAGAGGACGGTTGTTCTAAAATTTCACTTTTTGGCACAAATTTCCTGCTCCGCGAAGGGCCGCAAAAACTCATTTTTCGGCATTTTCGGACAAAAACCTTTCATTTTCAGACAGTTCCATTAAAAACAATTGCTTGCTTTTTTGTTTTAAAATGGCGTATAGTCCACTCCAATTTTTGTATGACAGAAAATTTCACTATTATAAAACAACGTTCTCCAGCATGACGTCCAGCCGATACAAAGGGCTTGCTCTTTCGCTTTCCTTGGGCGTATGATTTCGAACTGTTTATTAACAAAATGGTCGCCGACCATGAACCAGTCACGAGGTCCGCAGTGAAAAACAAGTTGATGCACCTCTCCAACGAGACCATGAACATCGGGTTCGTGAAGAAGGTGGAGGCACTCTCCGGCAGTTCGGTGCGGCGCTGCTTCCAGTGCGGCAAATGCTCCGCCGGCTGCCCCATGTCCACCTTCATGGAGCATCCCCCCAACCGGGTGGTGCGCCTGCTGCAGTTGGGGCAGGGCCAGCGCATCCTGGCGGGGCGCTCCATCTGGTACTGCGCTTCCTGCGAGACCTGCACCACCCGCTGCCCCAACAAGGTCGATCTCGCTGCGATCATGGATGCGCTCAGAAAACTCTCCTGGGATGCCGACGGCCCCTCGAAAGAGAGCTACGTGCAGCTCGCCAACCGGCTCTTCATCGAGAACATCCGCACCTACGGCCGCCAGTATGAGCTGCGCCTGGGCGCCGCCTTCAACATGAAGAGCGGGCAGTTCCTGAAGGACCTCATGCTCGGACCGAAGCTGATCTCCAAAGGGAAGCTGAAGATGTTCCATTCCAAGAACAAGAACATCGCGGAGATCGAAGGGATCTTCAAGCGGATCGAGGAGATGCGCAAGAAAGGGGAGGCGCTGTGACACCTGGCAAGAAACGTCTTAGTTATTCCTATTACCCGGGGTGCTCGCTGCACGCCTCCGGGCGCGAATACGATATCTCCACCCGGGCGCTGTTCAAGGCGCTCAACGTGGGGCTGAAGGAAGTACCCGATTGGTTCTGCTGTGGCGCCACCCCGGCCCACAACGTGGATGAACTGCTGTCGCTGTCGCTTTGCGCCAAGAACCTCTCCCTAGCCGAAGAGGTCGAGGGAGACCTGGCCGTCGCCTGCGCCGCCTGCTTCTCGCGCCTGAAGACCACACAGCACCACCTGAAAGAGGACGACAGCAAGAGAAAGCAGGTCGAGGTCGCCATCGACGGCCCGGCGGCGCTGAACAAGCCGGTGAAGCACATCCTGGAGATCCTGGCCCGCGAGTACGGATTGGCCAAGCTCGAGGAAAGCGTGAAGAAGCCGCTTTTGGGGCTCAAGGTCGCTGCTTACTACGGCTGCCTGCTGACCCGCCCGCCGGAAGTGCCGGAGCTGGACGACTGCGAGGATCCGAGCATCATGGAGGACCTCCTGCGCGCGCTGGGGGCCGAGCCGGTCAAGTGGAGCCACCGCATGGAATGCTGCGGCGCGAACTTCACCCTGTCCCGTCCGGGCGTGGTGCTCAAACTCTCCAACGCCATCCTGGAATCGGCGAGGTTCGCGGGCGCGGACTGCATCATGGTCGCCTGCCCCTTGTGCCACGGCAACCTGGACATCCGCCAGAAGGAGATCAAGGATGCCTACGGCGCTCCCGATTCCACCCTGTTCGGCAATATCTTCGGTTCCGAACTGCACGGCGGCAGCGCCCCCGACCAGCGTGACCTCCCCATCTTCTACGTCACCCAGTTGGCGGCGCTCGCCATGGGTGTGGCATCGGGGAGCCTCGGTTTCGAGAGCGTCATCACCGACCCGAAACCGCTGTTGAGAGATAAACAGCTGCTGTAGCCCGCGGGCGGCAGCGCATGGATTGAGGAGCTTATGTCCAGAATCGGCGTTTTTGTGTGCCACTGCGGTGAGAATATCTCCCGCACGGTGGATGTGGAGCAGGTGGCGAAGGCCGCCGGGGAGATCCCCGGGGTAGCCTATTCCTGCGATTACAAGTACATGTGTTCCGACCCGGGGCAGACCTTGCTGAAGAAGGCGGTCGCCGAACACAAGCTTGACGGCGTGCTGGTGGCGGCGTGCAGCCCGCGCATGCACGAAAAGACCTTCCGCAAGGCGGCCGAAGCCGCCGGGCTGAACCCGTACCTGTGCGAGATGGCCAACATCCGCGAGCACTGTTCCTGGGTCCACGAGGACCGGGACATGGCGACCGCCAAGGCCAAGGACATCGTGAAGCTCATGGTGGAGCGGGTCAGGAAAGGCAAGTCGCTGGCACCGATCACCGTTCCGGTCACCAAGCGCGCGCTGGTCATCGGCGGCGGCATCGCCGGGATCCAGGCGGCGCTCGACGTCGCGGACGCCGGCCACCATGTGATAATGGTGGAGCGCGATCCATCCATCGGCGGCCACATGGCCCAGCTTTCCGAAACCTTCCCGACACTCGACTGCTCCCAGTGCATCATGACCCCGAAGATGGTCGACGTGGCCAACCACCCGAACATCACTCTGTACACCTACTCGGAGATCGAGAAGGTCGAGGGGTACATCGGCAACTTCCAGGTGACCGTGAAGCACAAGGCGCGCTCGGTGGACGAGTCCAAGTGCACCGGCTGCGGCGTCTGCATGACCAAGTGCCCGAAAAAGAAGATCCCCAACGAGTTCGACCAGGGGCACGGCATGCGCCCCGCTATCTACGTCCCCTTCCCGCAGGCGGTCCCCAACACCCCGGTGATCGACCGCGAGAACTGCACCATGTTCCAAAGCGGCAAGTGCGGCGTCTGCGCCAAGGTTTGCGGCCCCGGGGCGGTGGACTATGAGCAGAAAGATACCTTTACCGTCGAGGACGTCGGCGCCATCGTGGTCGCCACCGGGTTCAAGCTCTACACCATCGACAGGAAACCGGAAGGGAGCCCGATCCAGGGGTACGGCGAATTCGGCTACGGCACCATCCCCGACATCATCGACGGCATGACGTTCGAGCGTCTCGCCTCCGCCTCCGGCCCGACCGGCGGCAAGATCCTGCGTCCCTCGGACGGCAAAGAGCCCAAGCAGGTGGTCTTCATCCAGTGCGTCGGTTCGCGCGCCAGGGAGAAGGGGATCTCCTACTGCTCCAAAGTCTGCTGCATGTACACCGCCAAGCACACCATGCTCTACCACCACAAGGTGCACGACGGACAGGCCTACGTCTTCTTCATGGACGCAAGGACCCCGGGCAAGGGGTACGACGAGTTCTGGCGCCGGGCGGTTGAGGAAGAGGAAGCGGTCTACATCAGGGGGATGGTGTCGCGCATGTACCAGCGCGGCGACAAGATCGTGGTGATGGGGAGCGACATCCAGGTTGGCACCCAGGTAGAGATCGAGGCCGATCTCGTGGTGCTCGCCACTGCGGTGCAGCCCCAGGATGGCGCGGATCTCTTGGCCCAGAAGCTCGGCATATCCTATGACAAGTACAACTTCTACTCCGAGGCGCACGCCAAGCTGAAGCCGGTCGAATGCGCCACCGCCGGGATCTATCTCGCCGGCGCCTGCCAAGGGCCCAAGGATATTCCCGACACGGTGAGCCAGGCGTCCGCCGCGGCCGCCAAGGTGATGACCCTGTTTGCCAAGGACAAGCTGGAGCGCGATCCGGTAGTCGCCAAGGTGAACGAGAAATACTGCGTCGGCTGTTTCGCCTGCAAGAAGGTCTGCGCTTACGGGGCTATCGAGGAGAAGGAAATCCGGGATCGCCAGGGGAACCTGGTGAAGAAGGTCGCCTACGTGAACCCGGGTGTCTGCGGCGGTTGCGGCACCTGCCAGGCCACCTGCCCGTCCAAGTCCATCGAACTCGACGGCTACACCGACGAGCAGATCATGGCGATGATAGAGGCGCTTTAAAATCAAAACCCCAAAGCATTACCACAGAGTACACTGAGGCCCACGGAGGGCACAGAGGAAAGCGGAACCAGGAGAAAATCAAAAACCTGATCTTTGATTTTCTGCGTGACCTCTGCGATCCTCTGAGACCTCTGTGTTGAGCTTCTGACCCAGTTTTTAAAAGGACTTTTCATGCACGCTGAACACATCAAGCATGACTTTGAACCGAAGATTGTCGCCTTCGTCTGCACCTGGTGCACCTACGCGGGGGCGGACCTCGCGGGGACCAGCAGGATGCAGTACCCGTCCAACGTCCGGGTGCTCAAGTTCCCCTGCACGGGGAGGATCGACCCGGTGTTCATCCTGCGCGCCTTCCAGAAAGGTGCGGACGGGGTGCTGGTGTCGGGGTGCCATCCAGGCGACTGCCACTACATGGCCGGGAACTTCCACGCCCGGCGCCGCTTCGCCGCCTTCCGTGCCCTGCTGAGCTTCGTCGGGGTCGACCTGAACCGGCTCCAGTTTTCCTGGGTTTCCGCGGCCGAGGGTGGCAAGTGGGTCGACGTGGTGACCGAGCTGACCGAGCGGGTGCGCACCATGGGGCCGATGCCGGAGTTCAAGGAACTCGAGCACGAGGAACAGTGGTCCACCTTCGCCGGGGCTTCGGTGGACAAGTCCACCGTGCTCAATTCGCCGGAGTTGAAAGAGGCGTACGACAGCATCGGGTAATGCCAGATCATCGGGCGCTGTAGGGGCGAATAATTATTCGCCCAGCCGCCGGTGCCCCGGCCATCGCAATTTCGGTCAGGGCGATGATGCGACAAAGGCGGGCGAATGATTATTCGCCCCTACAATCCTTCACACGGAAAACGACATGAACGCTAAAGCAAACAAGAACCAGGTGACCAGCATCGAACCGGCCTACTACCAAGCGATAACCGAGGCTATCCGCAAGGAAGCGGTTCAGATCCTGAAGGATGAGACCGTAGTCGGCGTGGTCGGCTACCTCCCCGGCCGCCGCAAAGGGACCGCCAGCCCCGCGCTGGTCACCACGGTGGAAGAGGCGGAAAAGCTGATCTTCTCACCCGCCTGCGTCAACAACCTCTCGGTCTACCTCACCAAGGCCAAGAAAGGGGTACTGAAGCAGGGCAAGGTCGGCATCGTCGCCAAGGGGTGCGACATGCGCGCCCTGGCCGGGCTGATGACGGAATCGCAGCTCCAGCGCGAAGACCTGTTCATCATCGGCGTGGTCTGTCCCGGCGTGTACGGCTTCGGTGTCGAGCGGACCGGAACCCTGACCGAGGCGAACATCGCCCGCAAGTGCCGCGAGTGCACGGTGCATATGCCGGAAGGTTCCGACGTCGCCGCCGGAACCCACACCGAACTTGCCGACCTGACGCCGGAGGAGGCGGAGGAAATGGCCCGCATCGAGGCGATGCCGCAGGCGGAGCGTTGGGCCTTCTGGAAGGAGCATTTCTCGCGCTGCATCCGCTGCATGGCCTGCCGCCAGGTCTGCCCCTTCTGCTATTGCGAACAGTGCCTGTGCGACAAGAACCGCCCCCAGGCGGTGGAAAGCTCGCCGCGCCCCGCGGGCAACATGGCCTGGCATCTCGTGCGCGCCATGCACCTCGCAGGGCGTTGCGGCGGCTGTGCCGAGTGCGAGCGCGTCTGCCCGATGGACATCCCGCTGAACCTCTTGAATCGCCGCATGGCCCAGGAACTGAAGGAGCTCTATGACTTCGAGGCCGGCCTGACTCCGGTGGAGAAGGGGCCGCTGAACGAGTACAAGGAAAACGACGACCAGTCGTTTATTAAGTAGGAACAAGGTCCCCTCCCCCGGAGGGGGAGGGACAGGGAGGGGGCTTTTCACCGTTAGCGCCCCCCCTCCCAGCCTCCCCCCTCCGGGGGGAGGAGCTGACACCACCACGGCAGCCCGGTAACGGGCGCTATGAAAGAGAAAACCTATGCCGCAGATCATTACGGAACAGAACCTTCGCAGTCTGATCGACCTCCTGGTCAAGGAAGCCAAACTCGTGGTGGGCCCGAAGCTGTCGGGATCGGTGGTGCTCTACGAACCGCTGACGGCGGGATCGGACCTCACCCTCGACGCGCTGCCGCGCCGCTCCTCCAAGGAGCTCTTCTTCCCGATCTGCGAGGACATCCTCTCCTACAAGCGGGAAAACGGCGCGATGAAGGTGGCCGACGTCGATCGTTCCAAGTTTCCGGAGACGGTCCTGATCGGCCCGCCCCCCTGCGATGCCGGCTCCCCCGCCATCCTTGATGCGGTGATGTCCTGGGACTACAAGGACGAGTTCTACCTGGAGCGCCGCAGAAAGAGCACCATCGTCGGGATCGCCTGTACCAAGGGCGACGACGCCTGCTTCTGCCGGGCCGTAGGCCTCGCACCGGACGCCGAAGCGGGAAGCGACCTGTTCCTGACCCCGCTCAAGGACGGCTCCTACTCCTGCAAGGCTGTCACCGAGAAAGGGGAGGCGCTGGTAGCCGCGCACCTGAACCTTTTCGCGGAGGGAGCGGGCGCCGAGCCGGTGCCGTTCGTGGACCAGGCGGTCGAAAAGCTCGACCTGGTCAAGATCAAGAAGTGGCTGGAAGAGCATTTCGAGGACCCGCTCTGGGAGAAGATCGCCGACATCTGCGTCGGCTGTGGCGCCTGCGCCTTCATCTGCCCGGCCTGCCACTGCTTCGACATCAACGACGAGGGAAGCACGGACGACGGCGTCAGGCGCAAGCACTGGGACGCCTGCGGCTTCTCCAAGTTCACCAACCACGCTTCCGGCCATAACCCGCGCGACGTGCAGAACAAGCGCTACAGAAACCGGATCATGCATAAGTTCAAGTACTACGACGACAAGTTCGGCAAGACGCTGTGCACCGGCTGCGGTCGCTGCATCCGCGCCTGCCCGGTCGGCATCGACATCGCCGACATCCTGGCGCAAATAAACAGAGGTTAAAGACAGGTACACCAACACCAGGTTAAAAGCAGGTTACGCAAAGAACGCTGAGTATTCGCGAAGAACGCAATGAAACCAAAAGCGCCTTCAGGTTTTAAACCATAGTGCCTTTCTTTGAGTCCTCAGCGGATTCTTCGTGTCCTTTGCGTAACTGCTTTTGATTGTTCCCTTCGCCTTTTGGAGAGATTTCCATGTGTAAATCCGACAACATCTACCTTCCCAACCTCGCCACCATAGAAGCCATCGTCGACGAGACGCCGGACGTCAGGACCCTGCGCCTGGTGTTCCAGGACGAGCAGGTCCGGGAGAACTTCAGCTTCCGCGCCGGCCAGTTCGCCGAGTACTCCTCCTTCGGCTTCGGCGAATCGACCTTCTGCATCGCCTCGGCACCGACACGCAAGGGGTACATCGAGTGCTGCTTCCGGAGCGTCGGCCGCGTGACCGAATCGCTGAGAAGGCTGGAGGTCGGCGATACCGTCGGCGTGCGCGGCCCCTACGGCAATTCTTTCCCGATCGAGGAATTCTTCGGCAAGAGCTTGGTCTTCATCGCGGGAGGCATCGCCCTGCCGCCGCTTAGGACGGTGATCTGGAACTGCCTCGACCTGCGCGACAAGTTCAAGGACATCACCATCGTCTACGGCGCCCGCTCCGAGGCGGACCTGGTCTACAAGCACGAGCTGAAGGAGTGGCAGGAACGCGGCGACGTGCGCCTGGTGAAGTGCGTGGACCCCGGCGGTGCCGGCCCCGATTTCGACGGCAAGGTTGGCTTCGTCCCCACCGTACTGGAAGAAGCGGCGCCCAGTGCCGAAAACACCATAGCCCTGGTGTGCGGCCCGCCGATCATGATCAAGTTCACCCTCCCCGTGCTCGAGCGTCTCGGTTTCACCGATGACAACATCTACACGACCCTGGAGAACCGGATGAAGTGCGGCGTCGGCAAGTGCGGCCGCTGCAACGTGGGCAATGTCTATGTCTGCAAGGACGGCCCGGTCTTCACCGCGCGCCAGGTGAAGGCGATGTCGCAGGAGTTCTAAGGCCCGCTGCTGCTTCAACAGGCTTCATTTCCCCCTCCCCTGCCCTCCCCCTCCGGGGGAGGGTTTTGTTTTCTATCCGCCTTTATCCCTTTTATCCCTGTTCAATTCGCTTGACACAAGTGCCTAAAATGAGAGAGTCTTTCGCCTTTGGCGCCACCCTTACTCTGTGACAGGATATGCAATGCCGTACCTTCTCCTAACCCTCAGCGCCCTGATCTGGTCCGGGAACTTCGTGATCAGCCGGGCCATGAACAACGTGATCCCTCCTGCCGGCTTTGTCTTTTGGCGCTGGGTGGTGGCGCTTATCGTGCTCCTCCCGGTGGTGCTGCCGCGACTGCGCGAGCAGTGGCCCATCGTGCGCGCCAACCTGCCGCTGGTCGGGATCTCCGGGCTCTTCGGCGTCACCCTCTTCAACTTCCTGATCTACACAGCCATGCACTCCACCACCGCCATCAACGCGGCGCTGGTGAATTCGGCCATCCCCATCTTCATCATCATGTTCGCCCGCATCTTCTACGGTCAGCGGGTCATGCTGCGCCAGCACGCGGGCATCGCCCTTTCCCTGGTCGGTGTCGCCGCCATCATCCTGCGGGGAAATCCCGCCCGAATCCTCACTCTCAGCTTTAACCGCGGGGACCTGCTGGTGCTCCTCGCCGCCATCGTGTGGGCGCTCTACTCGGTGGCGATCAAGCGCTACCCGCAGGGGCTGAACCCGTTCGTGTTCCTGTTTTGCATGACAGTGTGCGGCCTGGTGCTGCTGATCCCGTTCTACGGCTACGAGATTTCCCAGGGACACCTGATGACCTGGAACCTCCCCACCATCCTCAGCATCCTGTATGTCGGTGTCCTTGCCTCCGTGGTCGCCTTCACCGCGTGGAACCACGGGCTACGCGTGGTCGGCCCCCACGTCGGCGGACAGTTCGTGCACCTGATGCCCGCGTTCAGCACCATCATGGCGGTCGCCTTCCTGGGCGAGCGGCTACAGTCCTTCCACGTGGCCGGCATAGTCCTCATCTTCGCCGGGATCATCTGCGCAACGTACAAGGTAAAAGTGTAAAAGCAGTTACGCAAAGAACGCTGAGAATGCGCGAAGACCGCAGAGAAAGACCCTTTGGGGTTACCCCAAAAGCTTTTTCTCTGCGTACTTTGCGGATTCTTTCCTCACCCACTTTGCGTAACCGCTTTCAAAGCTTTTGTCCTTTCAGCTCAGCCTTCATCCACGCAGTAAGGGGACTGGCACCTGACGGAGCCAGTCCCCCTCAGCCCTCACCCCGACCATTGTCAATTTTCCATTGTCAATTGTTCATTACCCCAACCTTTCCGTATACTTCCTTGCGCTTTTTCCCCCGCAGCTGATATCGTATTCACTACGCTAAAACAGCTGCAACACACTCTCTCTCCAAGAAGGTGACCCAATGTTCGAAGTTGTAAGCAACGAGATTCTCGCGGAAAACCTCCACAAGATGGTGTTGGTCGCGCCCCGGATCGCCAAGGCCAGGAAGGCGGGACAGTTCGTCATGGTCCGGCTGGCACAGGGCGAAGAACGGATCCCGCTGACCATCGGCGACGCGGATCCGGCCGCCGGAACCATCACCCTGTTCATCCAGGCCATCGGCGCCTCGACGCGCAAGATCGTGGAGACGCCCGTCGGCAGCTTCATCCGCGACGTCGCAGGCCCTTTGGGCAAGGAAACCCATATCACCAACTGGGGGCGGGTCGCCTGTGTCGGGGGGGGCGTCGGCACGGCCGTGCTCTTCCCGCTGGTGAAGGCGCTGGCCGAAGCCGGCAACGAGATCACCACCATCATCGGCGGACGCTCCGAGCGCTACGTCATACTGGCCGACGAACTGGGCGCGCTTTCCAAAAACCTGCTGATCACCACCGAGGACGGCAGCCTGGGCTACAAGGGCTTCGTCACCGGTCCCCTTTCCGAAATGATCGCGGATCCGGCCCGCGCGCCGCAGGCGGTCTTCGCCGTGGGCCCGGTGCCCATGATGAAGGCGGTGGCCAACCTGACTCGTGAGCCTGGTATCGAGACCATCGTGAGCCTTAACCCGATCATGATCGACGGCACCGGGATGTGCGGCGGCTGCCGCGTCCAGGTGGGCACGGAGACCAAGTTCGCCTGCGTGGACGGTCCCGAGTTCGACGCGCACCTGGTGGACTTCGACGGTCTCTCCGATCGCCTCACCAGCTATCGCAAGGAAGAGGCGCACGCGGCCGAGGGCTGCAAATTGGCTAAGGAGGTAGCAAAGTGAGCAACAACCTGTCCCCCAAAGAGAGGATGGCTATAGATAGGGTCCACATGCCGGAGCTGCCGGCGGACGAGCGGAGCACCAATTTCGAGGAAGTGAACCTGGGGCTCTCCGCGGATCAGGCGCTTTCCGAGGCGCAGCGCTGCCTGCAGTGCAAAACCAGGAACTGCGTGGCCGGCTGCCCGGTCGGCGTTTCCATCCCCGAGTTCATCGACGCGCTGGCCTGTGACGACCTCCCGAAGGCCGCCCAGATCCTGCGCGGCGACAACGCCCTTCCTGCGGTCTGCGGCAGGGTCTGCCCTCAGGAAACCCAGTGCGAGGCGCTCTGCGTGCGCGGGAAAAAAGGCGACGCGGTGGCCATCGGCTACTTGGAGCGCTACGTGGCCGACTGGGCCATGCTGCACCCGGATCGCCTGCTCAAAGAAGCGAAGCCCGCGTCAACCGGCAAAACCGTGGCCGTGGTCGGCTGCGGCCCCGCCGGTCTCACCGCTGCCGGCGAGCTGGCACGGATGGGGCACCAGGTAACCATCTTCGAGGCGCTGCACGACACCGGCGGCGTGCTCCGCTACGGGATCCCCGAGTTCCGTCTCCCCAAGGAGATCATCGACCGCGAGGTTGCCGTTCTCGCCGACCTGGGCGTCACCATCGAGTGCAACGTCATCATCGGCAAGACCCTGACCGTCGCCGAACTGACCGAGGACTTCGACGCCGTCTTCATCGCCAACGGCGCAGGTCTGCCGACCATGCTCAACATTCCGGGCGAAAACCTGAAAGGGGTCTATGCCGCCAACGAGTTCCTCACCCGCGTCAACCTGATGGAGGCCGGGCGCAGGGAGGACAGCGCAACGCCGATCCTGCAGCGCGACGAGGTCGCCGTCATCGGCGGCGGCAACACCGCCATGGACTGCGTCAGGACCGCGCGCAGGCTGGGCGCCAAGCGCGCCATGATCATCTACCGCCGCGGCGAGGCCGAGATGCCCGCCAGGGTCGAGGAGATCAAGCACGCCAAGGAGGAAGGGGTCGAGTTCGTCATGCTGACCGCCCCCCTCGCCATCGTCGGCACCGAGAACGGCTGGGTCCAGGCGCTGCGCTGCCAGAAGATGGAGCTGGGGCCGGCGGATGAGTCCGGGCGCCGCCGTCCTCAGGCGATCGCCGGGTCGGAGTTCGACATCCCGGCAGGGATCGTGATCAACGCGGTGGGCACCAACGCCAACCCGCTCTTGACCGCCACCGCTCCGGACCTCAAGCTGAACAAGTGGGGCAACGTCGTGGCGGACGACGAAGGGCAGACCAGCATCCCCGGCGTCTTCGCCGGCGGCGACATCGTCAGGGGCGGCGCGACCGTCATTCTGGCCATGGGCGACGGCAAGCGCGCCGCAGCCGCCATCGACCAGTACCTGAAGCGCTGATTACGGCGCAAAAGACGTGAACCAGAAGGGGGGCCGCAAGGCCCCCTTTTCTTATATCCATTCTTCCCTCTCCTCAGAGAAATGGATGAGGGCACCCGGGAGTTGACAACAACCATTCCCAAAGTACCTTTTTATAGTTTGCCACTCTACCAGTAACGAGGAGGCCACATGAAAAGGATACTTTTGTCGCTGTTAGTGCCGCTCTGCCTCAGTCTCTGCCTGTCCGCATACGCTGCGGATGACCTGATGTCGCGCGCCAACAAGTTGTTCAAGCCGATCCCAACCAAGGCCCCATCTCTCAAGGGGAATCCCGCCACTGCTGCAAAGCTTGAACTGGGCGCGAAACTGTTTTTCGATCCCCGACTTTCCTCCTCGCAACTCATCAGCTGTAACACCTGCCACAACGTCGGATTGGCCGGGGCCGACCTCCAGGAAACCTCGACCGGGCATGGCTGGCAGAAGGGGCCGCGCAACTCCCCCACCGTCTTCAACGCCGTGTTCGACGCGGCGCAGTTCTGGGACGGCCGCGCCAAGGACCTGCAGACCCAGGCCAAGGGGCCGGTGCAGGCAGCGGTGGAGATGAACAGCAATCCGGAACTGGTGGTGAAGACACTGAAAAGCATTCCGGGCTACGCGCCGCTGTTCAAGGCTGCCTTCCCCGGGGCCACCGACCCCATCACTTTCGACAATATGGCAAAAGCCATCGAGGTCTTCGAGGCGACCCTGCTCACCCCGAACTCCCCGTTTGACCGTTTCCTGAAGGGTGACGCCGCGGCCCTTAACGCTAAAGAGAAACGGGGGCTGCGCATCTTCATGGACAAGGGGTGCGCCCCGTGCCATGCCGGCACCAACGTGGGAGGCGCAGACTACTACCCCTTCGGCGTCAGGGAGACCCCAACTACCGAAATCCGCCCCGCCGGCGATACCGGCCGTTTCATGGTCACCAACACCGAAAGCGACCGCTACGTCTTCAAGGCCCCTTCGCTGCGCAACGTTGCCGTAACACAGCCCTATTTCCATTCCGGAAAGGTCTGGAAACTACAGGAAGCGGTTACGGTTATGGGTTCTGCTCAACTGGGGGTGAAGCTGAAGGAGGGCGAAGTAGCGGACACGGTGGCTTTTCTGAAGACGTTGACCGGCAGGCAACCCAGGCTTTCCTACCCGCTGCTCCCCGCCGGTTCCGATGAGACACCCCACCCTCAGCTCAAGTGAGGGCGGGACACAGGTGATGTGAGGTTCAAGATGACGGGTCAGGGTCGACCTGGCCCAGCACCTGTTTCAGTGACACCAGGTCGTACGGTTTCTGGATGAACTGCGCGCCCTGGTGTCCGGACAGGCGCCTCGCCTCTTCCGCCGCGCTGAAACCGCTGGAGAGGACGATGCGCACATCGGGCCGGATACTGCGCAGATGCTCGGCGGCGGTCATGCCGTCCATCTGGGGCATGGAGAGGTCCATGATCACCACCCCGATCTCGTCGGCATGCTCACGAAACAGCGCTACAGCCTCGGGGCCGTCCGAGGCAACCATGGTTTGCTAGCCCAGCCCCCGCAGCATGGCCCGACATACCAGGCGCACCATCTCCTCGTCATCCACGATAAGAACCATCCCCGTGGCAGCCCCCCCAGGCTCTTGACCTTCGGCCGCCGCGGACGCTGCGACGCCGGCCGGCGGGACCTCCCTGGCACCCTCCTCCCTGGCACCCTCCTCCCTGGCACCCTCCTCCCTGGCACCCTCCTCCCTGGCATCCTCCTGCCTGGCCGCTGCACGTTCCAGTACCGTTTCCCTCGCGACAGGCCTGACCGGCTCCGCCTGCGCCACGTCGTCAATGCGGTCGCTTCCCGATGCAGCGAGCGGGAAAAGCACCTGCACCCTGGTTCCGGCTCCAGGCTCGCTCGCGACGAAGATGGCGCCGCCATGCCCCCTGACGATCCCCTGTACCGCCGACAGCCCCAACCCCCTCCCCGTGAACTTGGTGGAGAAGAATGGGTCGAACATGCGCTCGCGCGCGGTCTGGTCCATGCCGCAACCGTCGTCCGCGACCTCGATGGACAAAAACCTCCCCGGTTGCGGCTTTTGCTCCAGGCGACTTTGCGCCAGTTGCGCCACGCCATAGTCGGACAGCCTGGTCGCCACCGTGATCGCTCCCCCCTCCCCCGCCGCCTCGATGGCATTGGTAACCAGGTTCACGACCACCTGCTGCATCTGCCCCGGGTCCGCCTCGAGGAGCGGGAGCCCCGACTGCAACTGGACCGCGAAGGTGGCGCCCTTGCGCAGCGACGCCTTCATCAGGTCCACGTTCTCCCCAACCAGCCGGTTCAGGTCCACCAGCTTGACGCTGTACCCCCCTTTTCCGGAATATGCCAGCATCTGCCTGGTCAGGTCCCCTGCCCGCTTGGTGGCTTGGTGCGCGTTCTCCAGGTACTTGACTGCCGGGCTCTCCGGCTCCAGCACGTGACGCACCAGTTCCAGGTTGCCGCCTATGGCCATGAGGAGGTTGTTGAAATCGTGGGCGATGCCCCCGGCCAGCACCCCGAGGCTCTCCAGTTTCTGGGTGTGCAGGAGCTGTCGCTCCAGTTCTCCACGCTCCAGGTCTGCCTGCCGCTTCCGGGTGATGTCCTCGCCGGAGCACAACACTCCCTGGATGCTCCCGTCTTCGTCCCGCACCAGGATGTTGTGCCAGGAGATGAGCCGCTCCCCCTGGTCCCGGGTCAGGATGAGGTTGTCATAGAACTCCAGGATTTGCTGTTCGCCGCGCATCAGGGCTTCGAACACCTCCCGGACCTCCTTCCTCTGACCGGCAGGAAGAAAGTTATCGAACCAGTTCAACCCGAGAGACTCTCCCTCCGGCAGGCCCAGCAGCTGCGCGCCGGCCCGGTTGATCATCTTGATGCGGCCGTCGTCCCCCAAGAGGACCATCATGGTGCCGGACAGGTCCAGGTAGCGCCGCGCTTTCTCTTTCTCCAGGCGCAGCTCCCTGGTCCTTTCGGCGACCGTCCCCTCCAGTTCCTGGTGCGAGTTCTCGATCCGTCCTGCCATGCCGTTGAAGGCGGCCGCGAGTTCCCCGATTTCCTGCGGCGCTCCCCCCTTGGCCGCGGCTCGCGCCGAGAAATCCCCCCCTTCCAGGGCCAGCACCTTATCTCTCAGGTCCCTGATCGGCGCGGCGACCCTACCGCCCCCCCACCCCACCAGGACCAGCGCGATCGCGATCATGGCCAACCCGAACAGGGCGGCGCGGGCCTTGGTGGAGACCAGGGGCGCGAACGCCTTGTCCTGGTCGACCGCCACGGCGATGCCCCACCCCTGTGCCACACCCAGGGGCACGTAACGGTATGCGGAGAGGACCCGGCGCCCGTCGTCCAGGGTCTCCAGGCGCGACGACTCGGTCCTGGTCATGGCCTGCCGCGACAGCCTCGCCAGCAGCGGGTCCCGGGCCGCCAGTTCCTGCTTGCGCTCGGGCACCGAGGCCAGGAGCTCCCCCTGCGTCCCGACCAGGATCATCTGGTGCCCTTCCGCGTCGGCCAGCCCCGGCAGCAGCGCCAACGCCTCCAGGCTCTGCTGCGGCCTGGTCACGCTCACCAGGACCGCCGGCACCTCTCCTGTTTCCCGTCCGGTCCGGTCCCGGGTGGCAACCTGCCGCGAAATCAGGATCACCGGATGTCCATCGGCCCAGGCTGTACCGATCTGCTCGGTGGCCCCCATGGTAAAGGCCGCGTCGAGAAAGTCCCGGTAGCGGTAGCCGCTCCCGACCTCGTCGGGAGCGCTTGAGGCGATGATCTTACCGCTCGGTGCGACCAGGGCCAGGGTATCATAGGCGTCGGGAATGGTCCGCTTGAGTGTGATCAGATGCTGGCAAAGGATGCGCACCCGCTCTTCATCACGGGCGCCCGGTGTCGCCTCCTGCTTTAGCAGGACAGCCGCCGCGCCGACGAAATCGCCGGAACTGGCCACCACCGCCAGCTCCGTGCGGCGCGAGGCGAGCCAGGTCAGGATCGATTGCTTCTTCAGGTCCGCCGCGTTTTCCAGGGCCCGGACGATCTCCGCCTCTTTCAGGCCGTGGATCCCTTCGATGCCGAGCCACGGTGTCCCGTACACCAGGACGAACAGGAGCGCTCCTCCCCCCGCGAGGGCAAGGATGCCGAAATAGGCGATGATGCGCTCCCGGATACCCTGCAGCCAGCCTTGTCTCCTCCTCGGCGCGATCACGGCCGATACTCGAAATCCCCCAGCAGGTGGCGCTGGGGGGACTTGAATACCTGCTGCAGGCCGTCATAGGCGAAAGCGCGCTCCACCCTCTGGTACGCCGCGTCCTTCGGTATCTTGCCCTGGCGCATCAGAAAATCGAACTCACCCTGCAAGGGGAGGTTACCCCGGAGCTTCACGATGACCGGCGCGGCGGGGACATCGAGGATCTCGCGGCGCGTGATCTCGATTACCTGGCTTTGCGCCAGCTTTCTCCCGCGTGGGGCGAGCGCGGCGCGGTCCTTTTCCGCCCAGAGCGCCGCTTGCTGCAGGTTGGCGTTGCTCTTGCGCATCCAGTTCAAGGCGCGTGCCCAAGCGGCGCAGAGGGCCAGCGCTGCCTGGGGATCTTTATCAGCCAAACTCCCCGATACCACGAAGAAGTCGCTGCTCGCGCCCCTGAACAGCACCCGCGCCTCGGTATTCTGCACCAGCGCCAGGCTAGGGGCCGGTTCCCAGGCGGAAAAGGCGTCCACCTTCCCGGCCTCGAGCGCGGCGGGCATGGCGTCGACGTCCATCGGGACCAGCCGGACATCCCGCTCGGTGAGTCCCACCCCCGCCAAGGCCTGCAGCAGCGTGTGATGCGCCGACGACCCCTCCGCATACGCCACCCGTTTGCCTTTCAACTGCTCCAGCAGCGTGATGTTGCGCCCCACCAACGACGTGAAGGTCTTTTTGGCCAGCCCCACCACGCGGATTTCGGTGCGCACCGCCATCCGGATGACCGGCATGTCCCCGACGACGGCGGCGCTGAGCGTGGTCCCCATCAGGTCGACCATCTCGTTACCCTTGCGGAAGGGGAGGAATTTCAGGACGTAGCCGGACTCCGCCAGTTCCCTCCTCAGGATGGCGTCGTGCCCGAGCACCGCCCCGGTCAGGGCCGCCGGGTATCCCAACGGCTGGACGCCGACCGCTATCACGGCTGGCTGCCGGAAAGGGGAGGGGGCCGCGTCCGCCGGACGCACCTGCATGAAGAGCAAGATGAACAGAATCAGGAAATGGGGGCGTAATAAGGACTGCATGAACGGTCTCTCTTACCATCGGCTCTAGCGCTGAACCTGCCATACGGGACAGGCAACGCCGCCGCACGTGACTGCGAAAAGGGGTGCCCAAACAATGGAAATATCTGGTTGACGTATCGGCACCAAGGGGTGGCACTTGAGGGTTTTAGCTGGGGGGAGGGTGCAGCTGCAGGTTCGCGGTGTGGCGGGACAGGAGAGCGCCGCCCCGGCTGGGGCGGCGCCTTGCTCGCGGTTACATGAAGTGCCAGATCAGGCCGAGGTCGTAGGAGGTTTCCCGTACCTTGGACCCGAACGTAAAGGTACCGCTGGAGTCAGTTTCGCTGGTGCTGTTGTCGAGGGCGTACATCCCGCCCACGTGGGCCTCAAACCTGCTGGAAAACTGGTAACCGACACCGAAGGTGAAATGGTGCTCGGCGACGGCGGGGAAGCCGATCATGCGCAGGTACTCGTAAGAAAGCGTGGGCAGCGTGTTCCCCTGCACCTTGGTGGTCCCCCCGGCATCGAAGCCCTTGTGCAGGCGCACCGGGCTCTTGCCGTAGTTGTACCCCAGGCGCAGAGTGAGGCCGTCGGGATCCTTGTACTGCATCCCCAGGGCGTAGACCCACTGGTTCTCCCAATCGAAATCCTTGTAGCCTTCTGCATCCTGCCAGTTGAGCCACTTCACATCCGTTTCGATGAGAAGCGTGTCAGTGGGACGCCAGGCGATACCGACCGAGGCGGTGCGCGGCGACTCCATGTCCAGCTCCCGCTTCTGCTGGCCGCTGCCGAAATCGGTGACGTTTTGATGCGAGATCTTCTCCGGGGTGGTGTAACTCGCCCCGAGCGACCAGGAGCCGATGCGGTAGAGCGCCCCGAACTGCTCTCCGAAGCCGTAGTTGTGCGCGGTCCCCTGGCCCAGGTCGAGCGAACCGTAGAGCAGGTGCATGGAGGTGCCGATGGAGAAGTTCGGGGTCACTAGGAAGGCGAGGTTGGGGGCGAACTTGAGGATCTGCAATTGGGTGTAGATGTCACCTTCGCTGCCGGGATGGGCCGGGTCCAGGTCGACTCCCTTGTTGCGGTAATCGACCCCCATGCCGGTGATGCCGAACATGCCGAGGCCGAAGCGGAAGCGGTCGCTGATGGGGGTGATCATGCCGACGGCCGGGATGACGAAGGGCCTCATATCGCTTTTAACGGTGCTGGTGGTGGGGCCGACCCGGACGGTGGCCTTGACGGAGGGATCGTAGATGGTCGAGGCGAAAACGAACTCGCTGCCTGGACAGTAGGGGCCCATGCAGACGGCGGCGGGGTTGGCGAAAATGGCGCTGATGGCATCCTGGGGCGCCGCGACGCCGGCGCCTCCCATGGCACGGGAAGCCGGCGCCACGCCGATCAAGGTGTCCCCGTTGGTTGCCCAGGCTTCGGGTAAGGAAAAGGAAAGTACCAGTGCTGCCGCCGCTGCCAGGACCGCTCTCTTTGCCATAAGACCGCCTCAATTAGATTAATTCAAGCTGCCTTATAGCACTTTTCTTATAGAGTGTAAATCATCCATTTATTCGTATACAGGACGGCTATGCCAGTCACTGCTGGCTGCTGTTACAGCCATCCCTTGCGTTTGAAGTACCAATAAGGTGCGAATCCGGAAATGACCATCAGCAACAGGGCCCAGGGGTAGCCGAGTCCCATCTTCAGTTCGGGCATCATCTCGAAGTTCATGCCGTAGATGCTCGCCACGAGGGTAGGGGGGAGAAAGACCACTGCGGCGATGGAGAAGATCTTAATGATCTGGTTCTGCTCGATATTGATGAAGCCCTGGGTGGAGTCCATCAGGAAGTTGATCTTGTCGAACAGGAAGGTGGTGTGCGACATCAGGGTCTCGACGTCACGGGCGATCTCCCTCAAGGTCTCGGTCTGGTCGGTGCGGTCCCGCAGGTGGCGCAAGAGGAACGAGATGTCCCTCTGGGTATCCATCAGGCAGAGGCGGATCTTCCCGTTGCTGTCCTCCAGCCGGGCCAGCTTGCCTATGGCGTCCTCCAGCTCGGACTTGTCGTCCTCGAGCACCATGTGGCTCACCCCTTCGAGCTGGCGGTGGATGTCCTCCAGGGTGTCCGCGTGGTTCTCCACCTTCTGGTCCAGAAGGAGCACCAGCAGTTCGGCCGGGGATCGGCATTCCACGTGCCCGCGGCGGGCGCGCATGCGCAAGAGCCGGAAGTCGGCGAGGTCCCCCTCGCGGATGGTGATCAGGTGCTTGTTCTGCAGGATGCAGGCGACGGTCAGCGTTATGTGACGCCCTTCGGTCTGGGAGAGGAACAGCGGGTGTACGTGGATGCCGGCTGCGTCCACGAAGCAGCGCGCCGAGATCTCGATCTCGTCTACCTCGTCCGACTCCGGGATGTCGGTGTGCAAGAGCAGCTCAAGGAGATCCCTCTCCTCGTCGTCCGGCTCGTGCGCGTCGATCCAGTCGGCCTTGAGGATCTGGTTCGGAAGGTCTTCCCTCTGGGAATCCATCTCCTTGATGAGCCCGTTGTCTATTTTGAAAAGCCTAAGCATGGTGCGCTCCTGGCAGGACGGCGCCGGGGGCCGGCCGCGGCGACACGGCCGCCGGATCCTTTACGGGGTCAACAAAAAGGGCGGCCTCATCGGCCGCCCTTGTCTGTGGTCCTGAACTATTTCTGCGTCAGTCGGTGCACGCAGTCGACCATGAAGATCGCGTTTTCCGGTGGTACGGTGGGGAGGATGCCGTGGCCCAGGTTGAAGATCAGGCCAGGCCTGCCGGCGTTCTCGTCGAGGACGCGCTTCACCTCGCGCTCGATGATCTCCTTGGGAGCGAAGAGCACGGTCGGGTCGAGGTTGCCCTGCACCGCCATGTCGCCCAGGATGTCGCGGGCCTTGCCGAGGTTCACGTGCCAGTCGAGGCCCATGACGTCGCCGCCGGCCTCTTTCACGATCTCGAGCATGGTGCCTGCGCCCTTGACGAAGTGGATCACCGGGACGTTGGTGCGGTTCAGGCCGTTGATCAGGCGCTGGGTGTAGGGGAGGACGTAGCGCTCGTAGTCGGCCGGGGAGAGCATGCCGCCCCAGGTGTCGAAGATCTGGATGGCCTGCGCGCCGGCGGCGATCTGGGCGTTCAGGTACTCCATGTCCATGGTGGTGATCTTGTCCATGAGGGCCGCGTAGACGTCCGGCTCGGCGTACATCATCTTCTTGAGTGCGGCGAAGTCCTTGGAACCCTTGCCTTCGACCATGTAGCAGGCGAGGGTGAAGGGCGCCCCGCCGAAGCCGATCAGCGGCACCTTGGCGGCGAGTTCTTTCCTGAGCAGTTTGACGGCGTCCAGCACGTAGGGGACGTCGGTCTCCATTTTCGGGATCTTGAGCGCCTCGACGTCGGCCATGGTGCGGATCGGCTTGGCGAATACCGGGCCCGGGGTGAAGTCGAGCTCCATGCCCATCGGCTCGATCGGGGTGAGGATGTCGGAGAAGAGGATCGCTGCGTCGACGCCCAGGATGTCCACCGGCTGAATGGTAACTTCAGCGGCGAGTTCCGGGGTCTTGCAGAGTTCCAGGAAGGTGCATTTGGAACGGACGCGCATGTAGTCGGGGAGATAACGGCCAGCCTGACGCATCAGCCATACCGGCACTCGGTCTACCGGCTTACCCCAACAAGCGTCTAAAAAGCGAGTATTCATAGTAATCCTCCTGGGTGAAATATGTATATCTCTCTTCAGTTCATGGCATTGCCCCCTCCCGTCAAGGGACGGGGGCGGCTTTGAAAGTCCCCCCTTTGCAAAGGGGGGAGCAAATCATCGAATTATTTCTGCTCTTTTCTCTGCACCTTGATCGGGACGTAGTTGCAGAACGGTTCCTCTTCCATGTAGTCGCCGTAGACCGCATCGGCGCGGGCACGGCAGCCGCCGCAAACGTTCAGGTACTCGCATTCGCCGCACTTGCCCTTGTAAGCTTTGAAGTCGCGCAGATCTTTGAAGATCTCCGAGTTCTCCCAAAGCTCCTTGAAGGGGGTTTCCTTGACGTTGCCGGCGGTCCTGTGGAAGTAGGAGCAGGGCTTCAGGTTGCCGAAGCAGTCGATGAGGCAGATGGTCTGGGCCGCGATGCACCCCTTGCCGCCGCCGGTGGAGAAGGTGAGCGAGCGGCGCTCGAACTTCTCGCCTTCCGCCTTCGCCTTCTGCGGCACGATGCGGTAGTAGTGCGGCGCGCAGGTGGGACGCATGAGGATATCGTCCTCGTTCTTCTCCTGGTGGTAGTGCCAGTCCAGGATCTCCTCGTAGTCTTCCTTGGAGATGAGCTCGCTCATGATGTCCTCGCCGCGGCCGGTCGGGACGATCATGAACATGTACCAGGCGGTGGCGCCGATGGACTTGGCGACCTTGAAGGTGCTGGCGATGTCGGTCTGGTTCCTCTTGGTGAAGGAGGAGTTGACCAGGAACTTCTGGCCGTGCTTCTTGAACAGCTCGGCGGCACGCATGACCCCTTCAAACGACCCGGGGCACTGGCGGAAATTATCGTGGACTTCGGCGGTGGAGCCGTCCAGGGAGAGCGACACCATCTTGATGTCGGCCTTTTTCATCTTCTCGCAAACTTCGTCGGTAACCAGCGAGCCGTTGGTCGCCATGCACATCCGCAGGCCCAGCGAAGTACCGTACTCGGCCAGTTCGAAGATATCCTGCCTCATCAGCGGCTCACCGCCGGAGAGAACCACGACCGGCTTGGAGAAGTCGGCGATTTCCTTAAGGAGCTTCTTGCCTTCCTCGGTGGTGAAGTCACCTTCCGACGAAGTCATCTCGGACGAGCAGCGGCAGTGCACGCATTTGAGGTTGCAGCGCTGGGTGGTCTCCCAGGCGATCCATTTGGGTACGAACTCTTCGGCCATGGTTTCTCCAATAGTTACCCTGGAAAGCGTTGCGATGCGGCGGGGGGCTAATCGACTCGGGCAGGGAACGAATTCACGCCAAAAACGGTTGGCTCTGCGACAAGGTACGCTCGGTTTGCCGGCTTCGCGACACGGCGCCGGAAGGGGCATCCAGGAGGTAAAAAGTTTACTGCAAACTTTACTATGAAAGGTGCGGCAAACTCAAGAAGAATCGCTTATTCCGCCATTTTGCGATTGAAGGTGTATACGGCCACGGTGAAACAGAATGCGGCGCTCAGCACCAAGTTCACCAGGTACTGTGACGGGATGGTTCCTGTGAGCAGCGCGTCGCGTGCTCCCTCGAAAACTGCGGTGGTGGGAAGAAGCTGTATCAGCGGCAGGATCGATGAGGGGTAGGATGAAAGCGGGAAGAAGATCCCCGCCATGAAGATGAGCGGCACTATGACAACCGATTGCACCCGGCCGATGTTTTCCGGCTTGTCTATGACAGTGCCGCAGATGGTGCCGAGACAGGAAAATGTCATCGATGACAGTGCGATGCACAGAAGGTACATGGGCAGGTTCGCGTAGTCGATGCGGAAGGGGGTGAGGATGAGGATGACCAGGAAGACCACGGTCCCCTTGACCGCGCCCTGCGAGAAGCCGGAGAAGATCTTGCCGATGACGATGTCGTAGACCGTGACCGGCGTGACCCGGTACTCCTCGATAGTGCGCTGCACCTTGCGGTGGAACCACATGCTCCAGGAGCTCTCGTCGAAGGCCGCGTTGACCGCGGTCATCGAGATGAGGCCCGGTGCGATGAAGAGAGGGTAGGGGACGCCGTTGACGGCGGTTATGTACCCCTTGAGACCGAAGCCGAAGGCAAGGTAGAGGGTGAGCGGGTAGGCGATGACGGAGACGAGCTCCGAGAAGATGCTGCGCCTGAGCACCAGCATGTCCCTGCCCCATATGGAAAAAGCGCCTCTAAACATGAAAACCTCGGTTCTACGCTCTACTCCCTGACCTTTTCCCCGGTCAGCGAAATGAAGACGTCCTCCAGGCTGGGCTCCTTCAGGCAGATGCGGCGGATGTCGGAGCCGGCCAGGTGGTCCATGAGCGGCTTGATGGACGCCTCGTCGGCCAGGGTGATCTGGAAGAGACTCCCGTCGCGCTCCACTCCCTTGACGAAGGGAAGCCCGGCCAGCACCCCCTGGTAGCGGTCGGCGTCGTTGCGAAACTCGACCTGGTAGGTGTGGGCCCGGGAGAAGGCGTCCTTCAACTGCGTGGCGGTGCCGTCAGCGAGGCAATGGCCGTGATCCATGATCATGATCCGGTCGCACAGGGCGTCAGCCTCGTCCATGTAGTGGGTGGTAAGAAAGACGGTCATAGTCCGGCGCAGGCCGCGGATGTGGTCCCAGAGGGAGCGCCGGGACTGGGGGTCCAAACCGGTGGTGGGCTCGTCGAGAAAGAGCACCCGCGGCTCATGCACCAGGGCGCGCGCCACCACGAGACGGCGCTGCATCCCTCCTGAGAAGGTATCGGGGAAGTCGTGCTGCCGCCCGGCGAGCCCGGTCATCTCCAGCAGCTCGTCGAGGCGCGGGTTGTAGACCGCCGGCCGCATGCCGTGCAGCCTCGCGTGCAGTGCCAGGTTCTCGCGCGCGGTCAGGTAGCGGTCCAGGTTGTTTTCCTGGGGGACCACGCCGATCATCCGGCGCACGTCCTTGCCTGCCGTGAGGACGCTGTGCCCCTCGACGAAGGCGTCACCGAGGGTAGGGCGCATCAGGGTGGTGAGGATCTTGATCAGGGTGGTCTTGCCGGCGCCGTTGGGGCCCAGGAGGCCGAACACGGTGCCGCGCTGCACCTCCAGCGAAAAGGCGTCCACGGCCGTAAAGCCGTCGTAGCTCTTGGTGATGTCATGCAAGGTGATGGCGAAATTCATAACCCACCCCTGACAGGGACAAAAGGGATAACAGGGATAAAAACCTAGGGGGACTGGCTCCGCCAGGTGCCTGTCCCCTTTACACTGGTTGAGGGATTATCCGGTGTTATCCCTTTTATCCCTTTTATCCCTTTTATCCCTGTTAATTTTGCAGTGGGAAAAGCAGCGAGAAGGTGCTGCCGCCGCCTGCGGCCTCTTCCACCCAGACCACGCCCTCGTGGGCGTCCATGATGCCGCGCACGATGGAGAGCCCGAGCCCCGCCCCCTTGGACATGAAGGCGGTGTCGCCGGAGGAGTGGTGGGCGATGTCGCCGACCCCGTAGAACTTGTCGAAGATCCTGACCCGCTCGTCGACGGGAATCCCGATGCCGTTGTCGCTCACCTGCAACTGGTAATAGCTCTGTGCGTTGGCGATGTTGTTCGGGAACGCCGAATAGAACAGGCGCAGGGTTGGGGTCAGCTCCTTTAACTGCGCGTGCTTCAGCACCCGTCCGGAGAGCCGCACTTCCCCTTGGTCGCGGGTGAACTTGATGGCGTTTTCCAGAAGGTTCCGGATGGCCAGCGTGACGAATCCCTCGTCGACCGGCACGTCGGCCTCGTCCCCGCCGATAGTCACCGTGATGTTCCGCTCCGAGAGCGGCAGCACGAAGAGGTTGTGCACCTCGCGGCAGACATGGATCAGGTTGGCCGGCTTCTTCTGGGCCAGCGGCCCCTGCGCCTCGATCCTGGAAATGGAAAGGAGATCCTCGACCAGCTTTCGAAGCTGCACCGTCCCCTCGTACACCGAGGCCAGGATGTTGTGCTGCTCCGGCGTCATCGGGATGCCGGAATACTTCAGGAGGAACTCGGCTCCTCCCATGATGGAGGTGATCGGCGTCTTCAGCTCGTGGGAGGCGATGCCGATGAAGTTGTTCTTGGCGGTGTTGAGCCGGCCGAGCTCGATGTTGGCCCGCTTCACCTTCTGAAGGTTTTCCTTGAGCTCCATCTTGCTCTTGTAGAGTTCCTCGGCCTTCTCCTTCATCTTGTCGTAGAGGCTGTAGTTGTCGATGAGGACGGCGAGCTGGCCGGCGATGGAGCAGAGCAGGAACACGTCGCGGTCGCTGTAGCCGCGCCCCGACAAGGTTCCCACCGTCATCACCCCCATCACTTCCTGCCCGATCTTCAGGGGGACCGTGCACCAGGAGTGCAGCCCCATGGCGACGGCCGCCTTCTTGGCCTTGTCCGGGAAACGCGCATCCGGCTCCTCGCCCAGAAACGGGCGGCCGCTCTGGGCGAGCCGGGTCCACTCCGCGTCGGCCGGCAGCGATTTCATCGCCTTCTCGAAGGTCGGGGACAACCCCAGCGAGGCGCGCAGCTTCAGTTTTTCCCCTTCGAAGAGGTGGATGCAGGATAAGTCCATCTGCAGCATGTTGTGCAACTGGAACAGGAGGTCGCTCATCACCTTCTCCACCCCCTTGGTGTACTGCAGGCGGAAGGCCACGGCATACAGGGTGAGGAGCTCGCGGTCGCTGGTCCGCTTTTCCTCTTCGACCTCGCGCCGCTTGGTGATGTCCTTGATGATATGCACGAAACCGCGGTCGTTCCCTTCGATGCGCATGGGATAGCTGGTCACGTTGTACCAGCCGCTCAGGTTGGGAAACCGGACGTCCTCGTCGGCTTCTCCCTGCATGTGCAGGAAGCGGAAGACCTTCCCCTCGGGCTGCTCCGCGCCGAAGAAGATTTCATCGATGCGCTTGCCGAGCACCGCCTCGTAACCGCCCGGGAAGTAGGAGGTCACCCGGCCGTTGCAGCGGGAGATGACCCCTTCGGTATCGGTGATGATGATGAGGTCGGAAACGGCGTCGAACACCGATTCCCACTCCGCCTTGCCGCGGCGAACCTTGTCCTGGGTCTGCCGGTGCCTCCGGCGTTCCGCCGCCTCGCGCAGCTCGCGTTCCACTACCGGCACCAGGCGCGCCATGTTACCCTTCATCAGGTAGTCGCTGGCCCCCGATTTCATGGCGGCGACGGCGAGGTCCTCCCCGATCTTGCCGGAGACGATGATGAACGGGAGGTCCTGGCCGCTTTCGTGCAGCACCTGCAGTGCGCCCGGGGCGTCGAAGGAGGGCATGCTGTAGTCGGAGATGACGACGTCCCACTTGCTCTCTTCCAGTGCGTGCCGCATCGCCTCCGCAGTCTCCACGCGCTGGTGCTCGAGCTTGTAGCCGCCGCGCACCAGTTCCCGGACCAGAAGCACGCTGTCTTCCAGGGAATCCTCAACCAGCAGAACTTTGAGCTCTTTCGACGACATGAGTAGACCCAATTGATAATTGATAATGGACAATGCTTCTTGAATCGGCTGAGACTGCAACCGTGGCCGCTCGGAGCGGCTCTATCGACTTTTTCGGACTTTTGTTGTCAATTGTCCATTGTCAATTGCCTGCGTCCCAGCGTGAAGTAGAAGGTGGCTCCCTGCCCGGGTGCGCTTTCCGCCCAGATCCTGCCGCCGTGGCGGGTCACGATGCGTTGGGCGATGGCCAGCCCGACGCCACTCCCCTCGAACTCATCGGCGCGATGCAGCCTGTGGAATACCGTGAAGAGCTTTTCCGCGTAGGCCATGTCGAAACCAGCGCCGTTGTCGCTGACGAAGTAGATGCGCTCCCCCGCCTCGTCCTTTGCCCCGAAACGGATTCGTGCCTCCGGGGTCTTGGAGCTGAACTTCCAGGCGTTGCTGATCAGTATCTCGAGGAGCTGCCTTGCCAGCTTGGGATCGGCCTCGGCCTTGATCCCCTCATCAATCTCGAACTCCACCGGCCGCCCCGGTTCCTCGTGCTTCAGCTCCAGCGCGATGATCTGGGCCTTGACGCTCAGGTCGACCTCGCGAGGCTCCAGCTCGCACCGTCCCGCCCGCACCAGTTGCAGCACCGCATCGATAAGCTGCGCCATCTTCCCGGTCGCCTGGCAGATCCGGATCAGGTACTCCTGGCCCTGGCTGCCGATCATTTCCCCGTAGTCGTCCAAGAGGGCGTGGCTGAACCCGTCGATGTGCCTCAGGGGCGCCCGCAGGTCATGGGAGACCGAGTAGCTAAATGCCTCCAGCTCCCGGTGCGCCGCCTCCAGTTGTGCCAATTGCTCGGTCACCTGGCGCTGTAACCGCGCCTGGTCCTGAGCCTGCGGGGTGGGATCGAGCAGCCGCGCCAGCACCAAGTGGGCCGGCTCGTTCTGGAAAGTGACGGGGTGCCAGGTGAGCTGCAACTCCATATCGGTGCCGTCCAGCCTGCGCTGCCGGCATGGGACGACCCTCTGCTCGTCGCCTGTGGGGGGACGAGCCGGTCCCAGGTGGGAAAGGTTCAGCTCCATGAACTGGGGGCGACGATAGCCGTACAGCCTGAGGGCGGCCTCGTTGACCGCCAGGAATTGCCCGCTCTCACGGTGACAGACCCACATCGCCTCCGGGTTTTCCTCGAACAACTCGCGGTATCCCGCGTCGCTTTCTCGCAGCGCCACTAAGCCCCTCCCGTCCCCAAGATCATGTCAACGTGCTGCCGGCTCTCCCATGAGAGGGTCCACCTCTCCGACGCTGCTCTACTTTACTATATTTGCCGAAAGAAAAAAGAGGAATAATTAAAGAGTCTTTTTAAACTTCCCTAACGGTCAGGCCATATTTTGAACTAATGAAGCGGCAGCTTCCTACTCTTCGGGCTCCTCCGGCTGGGCGGGAAGCAGGATCGTGAAGACGCTGCCAGCCCCCGGCGCGCTCTCAGCCCAGATGAAGCCGCCGTGGGCGTCCACCGCCTTCCTGCAGAAGGCGAGGCCCAGCCCGGTGCCGCGAGTCTTGCCCTGGCGGCGGTTCCTGGCCTGGACAAAGCGGTCGAAGATGGAGCCCAGCGCTTCCTGCGGGATGCCTATTCCGCTGTCACGCACCATGATCCGTACGAAGTCTCCTTCAGTCGGGAGCTGCAGCGGCGCGTAGTTCTGCTCAGGGACTGTTCCCGTCACGGTGGTCGGGTCGTGCACCAGGTCGGCGGAAACCTCGATCTCGCCCCCTTCGGGAGTGAACTTCACCGCGTTGGAGAGAAGGTTCCCCATGATCCTGTTGAAGGAGGAACGGTCCGCCGAGACGGGCGGGAGGCCTGAGGGGAAGGTGGTGAAGAGCTTGATGGCGCCGCGCTGCGCCAGGGTCTGGAACTTGTTGACGCTGCGGTTGACCAATGCTGCCGGATCCTCGTCTCTGAAGGAGAGCTTCATCTTGCCCGCCTCGAACTTGTGGATGCCGAGCAGGGTGTCGATCATCTCCACCATCTCCTCGCAGCTCTCGATGGCGGCGTTTAGGTACTCGCGCTGGTCCTCGTTGATCGGGCCGAGCTTCGCCTCACGCACCAGGTCGATGGAGCCGACCACGGCGGTGATCGGAGACTTCAGGTCGTGCGACAGCATGCTGACGAAGTCCTCCTTCTCCTGCTCCAACTCCTTCAGCTTGGAGATGTCGCGGATGATCTCGACGCTGCCGACCAAGTCCCCGGCCGAGTTTTTCAGCGGCGCAGCCGACGAGAGCACTGGCACCAGTTGCCCCCCGATCTGGAGCTGGTAGCCGACACCCAGGCAGGCTTCCCCCGTGCGCAAGACGGTGCGGGCCGGCAGTTCGCCCCCCGGCACCTCCGCTTTCAACACCTCTTCCAGGACCTTCCCCTCGATCGCCCCCTCGCAGGAGAGTACGCTCTCCGCCTGGCGGCTCGCGGTGATGATGGTCCCGTTCAGGTCGACGGCCAGCAGGAGATCCGCCATCCCCTGCAGCACGGCTGCCATCTTGAGGCGCTCCTCGTCCAACTGCCTCTGCAGCCTGGCGTTTTCCTTCCTGGTGCGATCGATGCCGATGGCGCGCTCCACCTTCTGCAGCATGTCATCGGACGAGAAAGGCTTGGAGATGTAGTCCAGCGCCCCCTTCTTCATGGCATCGACCGCGATGTCCTCGCTGCCGTGCGCGGTCATCATCACCACCGGGGTCTCGTCGCTGCGGATCCGGCTCAGCACCTCCAGGCCGTCCATGCGGGGCATCTTGATATCCAGCATGATCAGGGAAAAATATTCGCGCTCGACTGCCTCCAGCGCCTCCACCCCGTCGCGGGCGCGCTCCGTCTCGTACCCGGCGTCTTCTAACTGCAGCTTGAGGATGAGGGCGATGTCCGCCTCGTCATCAACTATGAGAATCTTGTCCTTTTGCATCGGTCTCCCCTATGATTGGTACCGTGAAGCTGAAGGTGTTGCCGCGCTCCTGGGCGGCGGTGTAGAAGATCCGGCCGTGATGGCGCTCGACGATCTCCTTGCATATGGCGAGTCCGAGACCGGTGCCACCCACCTTGCCGCGTTCATGGCATTCTATCTGCTGGAATTTCTTGAAAAGTTTGTCCCGGTCCGACCACTGGATCACGCGCCCCTTGTCCGCCACCGACACCACGACGTAGTTTCCTTCCTGCTCCGCGCTGATCATGACCACCTTTCCCTCCGGCGAGAACTTCACCGCGTTGGACAAGAGGTTGGTGAGCACCTGGATCAGGCGGTCGCTGTCGCCGTACACACGGGGGAGGTGCTCACCGACCGTGTTGACGATGGTGATGTCGCGCCCCATGGCGTAGGACTTGATCTCCTCGACGGCGTACACGGTCAGTTCGCCGATGGAGACCGGCTTGAACTTGAACACCATGCCCCCCGATTCGATGCCGGAGATGTCCAGGATCTCGCTGATAAGCCGAATCAGGCGCTGCGTGTTGCGGAAGCAGACGGTGAGGAGCTGCCGCTCGGTGTCGGTGAGCCACTTGCTCCGGGTCAGCAGTAACTGCAGCGATCCCTTGATGGAGGTGAGCGGGGTCTTGAGCTCGTGCGAGACCGTCGAGATAAACTCCGTCTTCATCCGGTCCACCTGCTGCTCCACGGTGACGTCGCGGATGGAGAGGACGATCCCGGCGAAGTTGCCGAATTCATCGGAGAGCGAGGAGAGGTAGACATGCAGTCTCTTCCCCTTCACCGTCAGTTCCTCCTTGGTCCCCCCCGCGCGCTCGGGCTGCGCCAGCTCCCGGATCCGTTCCAGCAGCGGGGTGAAGCCGACCAGGTCGCACACCTGTTCGATGGGCTGGCCGACCACTCGGTGCGGCACCATCCCGAAGAGCTGCTGCGCAGCCGGGTTGAAGAGCACCACCCGGTTATCCAGGTCGGTCACGACGACGGCTTCGGCCAGGCTGGTCAGCACCGCCTCCAGCCTCCCCATCTCCATAACCAGGGCCGAGGTCCGCTCGTCCACCATCCGCTCCAACTGCTCGTTCAGCTCCTGGAGATCATTGGTCTTCTTGTTGATGATGGAGTCGCGCTCCTTGAGCGCCTGCACCATCTTGTTGAAGGAGGAGGCGAGCGCCCCCACCTCGTCGTCCTGATCCCCCTCGACCCTCTGGTCCAGGTCCCCTTGTTCGATCTTGCGGGCGCTCGACGCCAGCTGCCGCAGCGGACCGGTAAAGTGCCGGGAGGCAAGAAAGGCCAAGCCGAAGGAACAGAGGATGCCGATGAAGGCGGAGGCGAGGATGTTGCCGAGGTTTTCCCGCCTGGTTTCCCTGAACCGTTCGATGGCCACAGCGACCGAAATGGAACCGACGAATTCGCCCCGGCTATTCAGGATGGGGTCGATGACCGTCTCGTAGTCTCTTGATCCGATGCGCGCCTCGCCGCGGTACACCTCGCCCCGCTCCAGCACTTCGATGACCTTTGGGGAGAGGGTGGAGGCGTCACGCATGGTGGCCGGCAGGCTGCTGGCGATACGCAGGTCCCGCTGGGTAATGCTCACTTCGACGTCGTTGCCCGCTACCTCCTCAAGGTCGCTGGGGAGGGTCGCTTGGTTGTTAAGGATTTCGGCGGCAACCAGGCAGCCCAAGACGCTGCCGCCTTGGCCGAGCACCGGGATCACCACGGTGTTTACCAGGGCCTCCGTATTGCTTTCCTGCTCGCAATAGCGTTGGGCCCCTGCCTGACACAGCGTTGCAGCCGGCAGTATCTCTGTCGAGCTCACCACACCTTTCCCTGCCACTGCCTGGTCCAGTATCCCGGGCAGGTACAGCTCCTCGCCATACGAAGTGGTGTCGATGCCCGCCAGGATCCTCTTTTTGCCATCCAGCACCAGCAAAATGTCCAGGGAGGGGAGCACCCTGTGCATCCTTTTCAGCCGCTCGTCCAGCCATTTGCGATCACGCGCCCCAATATGTCCCTGCACCACCGGCGCGGTGGCAGGCTGCAGCAGCGAATAATTGATTACATTGGCGCGGTCGCGGTACTGGCTGCGGGCGTAGGTGAGGTTGGTTTCCAGGTTGCGGTCGACCTCTGTGCGCAGGGACGCGCTCATGGTCTTCATGGTCGAGTAGATCAGGGTGGAATAGGAGATGAGAAGGATGGCGAGAATGGACAGGAGCAGTTTGGTTCTGATGCCAAAACGTGGTTGCATTACCTATCCTTGAAAAAACAGATAAAGACTGAGATTAAGACAAAGAAAGCCCTGGTAGATGCCACATCTACGGCCTCAGCTTAATCTCAATCTTAATCTTGATCTGTTGCTAAGCTCCTTCGGCCTTCAGGTTCCTGGTCATAAGCTCCAGGACCGCTTCACGCGCCGGCTTGTTCTGATAGAGCATCTGGTACATCTGGTTGATGATGGGCATCTCGACCCCCAGCTTCTTGGCGAGGTTGTAGGCCGACTCGGTGGTCTTGACCCCTTCGGCGACCATGCGCATCTCGCCGAGGATCTCCTCGAGGCGCCGTCCTTGCCCGATCTGGATGCCGACGCTGCGGTTCCTGGAAAGGTCGCCGGTGCAGGTGAGCACCAGGTCTCCCATTCCGGCTAGCCCCGCGAAGGTGGCGGGCTGGGCTCCCATGGCAAGCCCGAGGCGGGTCATTTCGGCAAGGCCGCGGGTGATGAGGGCCGCGCGGGTGTTGCTCCCGAAGCCGAGGCCGTCCGAGATGCCGGCGGCGATGGCGATGACGTTCTTGATGGCGCCGCCCAGTTCGACCCCCACCACGTCGGAGTTCCGGTAGACGCGGAAGAAGTTGGTGGTGAACGCTTCCTGAACCCGGCGCGCGATCTCCTCGGAAGCCGCGGCGGTGGCGACGGCGGTCGGCATCTCCTGCGCCACTTCCCGTGCGAAGCTCGGGCCTGAGAGTGCCGCGAACCTGGCGTACATCTCCGGGGGAAGGACCTCCTGGTAGATCTCGGAAACCGTGGCCAGGGTGTCCACCTCGATCCCCTTGGAGGCGGAAATGATGACCGCGTCCCTCGGGATGAAGGGGAGGGAGTTGGTGATCACCCGGCGCACCAGCTGGGACGGCACCACGCAGAGCACCATGGTGCAGCCGCGGTAGGCCTCCTCGAGATCGTTGGTGAAGGCGAGGCTTTCCTGCAGCTTGATCCCCGGCAGGAAGAGATCGTTCTCCCTGGTTTCACGCATGGTGAGGACCAGTTCGGGCTCGTAGGCCCAAAGGGTGACCTCGTGTCCCTTCTTGGCGAGCAGGTCGGCCAGCGTGGTACCCCAACTGCCGGCACCGATTACAGCAACTTTTTCTAGCATCTATTCAAGCCCTCTTACCGTGTATCTAGCCCTCATGAGGACTTCATTGTAGCATAAATAATTAAATCCCCTACAGCTCTTCGACCGCCCTCAGCGGCGGTTCCTCGCCGCGCTCCAGGGATTCCCTAGCGATTTCCATGCTCTCCAGCGCGAAGCGACGCAGAAACGGGTGCAGGTGGTGCGGCAGCGGGTTGTCCAGCAGGCTGTCGGCCATCCCCACGATCTTGGCCACCTCAAGGTTGTCCCTGCCGCAGCGGCGCATCAGGTCCGCACTCACCAGCAGCCGCTCCCGGATCAGTTCCAGCTCGGGCGCCAGCAGTTCGGAGCAGAAGCCCTCCAAAACCTGCTCGCAATCCTTGCCGCTGCGATATTCCTCGGCGAAATCATAGACCCGCTGGTCGGCCATGAACCAGCCGGAGAAGAAGGTGTCGCCAAAAAGCCGCTGTGCCAGTTGCTCGCCGTCCAGGAAGCTGAGCCGGCGGGAGCGGGGGAGGTCGGTGAGCTTTTCCGAGTAGCGCGCCGGCGTCATGTCTTCACCAGCGAAGATGCCGCGCCTCATGTAGAAGTCGGCGGGAAGATAGCAGAGGTCGCGGCTCCAGTATAGGGCGTCGCGCACCAGGTCCAAAAGGTACCCCGGTGCGACCTCTATCAGGTCGTCCTGCATGCGGAAGCCGTCCACCTCGGCGGCAAAGTTTTCGAGGGTGAGGTCGCCTGCACCCCATGCCGCCAACACCCCGCGCCTTTCGTGCACCTGCATGTACAGCACGCCCACCGTGTCCAGGCCGGACCAGCGCGACAGCAGCAGCGAACGGTACCCGTCGCCGTCGGGCGGAGTCGCGTACGCGATATAAAATGGGAGCAGCTTGCGCGGCGGCGGCACCGCAACGCCCAGGAAGCGCAGCCTGCGCAGCGCCTTTTCGGTGGCGGGGACAAGTTCCGCATCGCAGTCGGCCAGGAAGTTCTGCAACACGGCCGCGGCCCGCGAGTCCCTTATTTTGCCCAGTGCCGCCACTGCGGACTGCACCAGCTCGCGGTCCTCGTGCCAGAGCATCGCCTCGAGCAGACGGGGTGACTGGCTGTCGCCGGAGTTGCACAGCTCACGGATCACGGTCTGCTGCACCTCGGCAGGGTAGGAGAGGAAGTCATCCAGGAAGGTGACCATCCCTTCCTCGCCCAACTGCATGGCGCCCTGAACCTGCTGCCCCAGCGAACTGCCGCCGGAGCTTGGCTTGTCCTTCTTGAAGGGAGGGGAGTTGACGTCGACACCGTAGCCTTCCAGCGCGATCATCAGGGCCGCCTTGCCGTCGGCAGCGAGGTCCTGGCGTTTGAGCGCGATCTGGATCAACTGGTCGAGCCAGTCGCTGGTGTCGAAGAAGTCCAGGACGTAGGTGAACTTGGTGATCAATTCGCCCGAGTTCTCGCGCCAGAGCTCCCGCACCAGCGGACGCAGCGCCCGCTTGCCGGCCTCCTGGAACTTCTGGCCGATCCGCTCCATCTCGTGGATGGAGATGCCGTCACCCTTCAGCCGCCCCAGGAGATCCAGAATGTCGCGACGCTCGTTGAGGGAGTTATCTACCTTCTCGCTCTGTTGCATGGGCCTACCCTTTTTCACTGCATGGCACCCCTCCAAAGGAGGGCAAAGATTACATGTTCGACGTTTGCTGCCGGTGCTGCTCCTGCCGGGGGACTGCGCCGTGGTGGCATCGCCCTCACCCCTGCCCCTCTCCCGAAGGGCGAGGGGTCCTGCCTGCCTTTCACTCCCTCTCCCTCTGGGAGAGGGGCGGGGTGAGGGAGGTTTTTACTCCTCCCCTTCACCGCCATCGATTTCGAGTTCGCCGATCTCGTCGATGTCGTTTTCTTCCTCGTTATCCTCCTGGTCCTCTTTCTCGGCCAGGCGGGCCACGGCGACGACGCGCTCGTTCTCTTCCTTCACCATGAGGCGCACGCCCTGGGTGTTGCGGCCGATGATGGAGAAGCCGGCCACCGAGACGCGCAGGATCTTGCCCTGGTCGGTGATCAGCATCAGGTCGTTGTCGTCCACCACCTGCTTGATGTCCACCACGTTGCCGTTACGCTCGGTGGTCTTGATGGTGATGATCCCCTTGCCGCCGCGGGACTGGGTGCGGTACTCGCTGATCTCGGTCCGCTTGCCGTAGCCGTTTTCAGTGACGGTGAAGATGGTGGAGTCGGTGAAGTTCTCGTTGAGAATCTCCATGCCGATCACCACGTCCTCGTCCTCGAGGGTCATGCCGCGCACGCCGCGGGAAACGCGGCCCACGGTCCGGACGTCTTCTTCCTTGAAGCGGATCGCCTTGCCGGTCGCGGTGGCCAGGAGCACGTCCTGCTTGCCGTCGGTGAGCGCCACGGAGATGAGCTTGTCCCCGTCGTCCAGGTTGACGGCGATGATGCCGCCCACCCTCGGGTGCGAGTACTCCATCAGGTTGGTCTTTTTCACCACGCCGTTCCTGGTGGCCATCATGAGGTACTTGTCGTCCGCGAACTCCTTCACCGGCAAAATCGTCGTGATCTTCTCGTTGTTGGCGAGGTTCAACAGGTTCACGATCGCCTTGCCGCGCGCAGCGCGGCCCGCTTCCGGAATCTCGTACACCTTCAACCAGTACACCTTGCCGGCATCGGTGAAGAACATGAGGTAGTCCTTGGTGGAGGCGATGAACAGCTGCTCCACGAAATCCTCCTCTTTGGTCTTCATGCCGGTCTTCCCTTTGCCGCCGCGGCGCTGGGCCCGGTACAGGGTGACGGCGTTACGCTTGATGTAGCCGGTGTGCGAGATGGTGACCACCATGTCTTCCTCGACGATGGTGTCCTCGAGCGAAATGTCCGCGGTCTGCATCACGATCTCGGAGCGGCGCTTGTCGCCGAACTTCTCTTTCAGCTCCAGCAGCTCGCCCACGATGATCTTGAGGATCTCCGCCTCGGAGGCCAGGATCTCCTTCAAACGGGCGATGTACTTCAGGATCTCGCGCAGCTCTTCGAGGATCTTCTCGCGCTCCAGGCCGGTCAGGCGGTGCAGCCTCATGTCCAGGATGGCCTGGGCCTGCAGGTCGGAGAGCCCGAACTTCTCCATGAGGCCCACCTTCGCCTCGGCCGGCGAGGCGCTCGCCTTGATCAGCGCGATCACCGCGTCCAAGTTGTCGAGTGCTATCTTCAAGCCTTCCAGGATGTGAGCCCTCGCCTCGGCCTTCTTCAGGTCGAAGATGGTGCGGCGGGTGACGATCTCTTTCCTGTGCTCGATGAAGAACTCCATTGTTTCCTTCAGGGTCAGGACGCGCGGCCGGTTGTGCACGATGGCCAGCATGATGATGCCGAAGGAGGACTGCATCTGGGTCTGCTTGTACAGGTGGTTCAGGAGGATGGTCGGGTTCTCGTCCTTCTTGAGCTCGATGACGATGCGCATGCCCTCGCGGTCGCTCTCGTCTCTCAAGTCGGAGATACCCTCGATCTTCTTCTCCTTGACCAGCTCGGCGATCTTCTCCACCAGCCTGGCCTTGTTCACCTGGTACGGTATCTCGGTGACCACGATGGACTGGCGCTCGGTCTTCTTCTGGGTCTCGATCTGCACCTTGGCGCGCATCTGGATGATGCCGCGGCCGGTGGAGTAGGCCTTCATGATCCCCTCGCGGCCGTAGATGAAGCCGCCGGTCGGGAAGTCCGGTCCCGGGACCAGTTCCACCAGCTCTTCGAAGGAGAGCTGCGGGTTAGCGATGATGGCGACGATGGCGTCCACCACCTCGGAGAGGTTGTGGGGCGGGATGTTGGTCGCCATGCCGACCGCGATGCCGGCCGAGCCGTTCACCAAGAGGTTCGGGAACTTGGAGGGAAGGACCAGCGGCTCCTTCAAGGAGTCGTCGTAGTTCGGGCCATACGGCACCGTTTCCTTGTCCAAGTCGTTCAGGAGTTCGTGGGCCAGCTGCTCCATCCTGATCTCGGTGTAACGCATTGCCGCCGGGGAGTCGCCGTCGATGGAGCCGAAGTTCCCCTGGCCGTCGACCAGCGGGTAGCGCAGCGAGAAGTCCTGGGCCATCCTGACCAGGGTGTCGTAGACGGCGGTATCGCCGTGCGGGTGGTATTTACCGATGACGTCGCCGACGACGCGGGCCGATTTCTTGTACGGCTTGTTCCAGTCGTTTGACATGTCGTACATAGCGTAGAGGCAGCGTCTGTGCACCGGCTTCAGGCCGTCACGTACGTCCGGAAGCGCGCGGCCGACGATGACCGACATGGCGTAGTCCATGTAGGAGCGCTTCATCTCGTCTTCGATGTTTACCGATACCTTGTTCAGTTGATTCAGCATTTAGGAAACCCTTTCCGGTCAAAAGGCGGCACTTTCGGGTGAAATCCCCCGGAATATGCCCTCACAATTGATTTGCAGTAGAAATATGCAAAACGCTATCCCCTCCCGAAGGGAGGGGAAATTTTTTTTATTTAAGGATTCTGAGCCCTTAACACCCACTAACCCAGCCTCTATCAACTACCCCTCGCCCTCCGGGAGAGGGTCGGGGTGAGGGCCTTGAAGGAGGGGGGGATTGCTACACGTCCAGGTTGACGACGTTGAGCGCGTTCTGCTCGATGAACTCGCGGCGCGGCTCTACCTGGTCGCCCATGAGCACGGTGAAGATCTCCTCGGCCGCCACGGCGTCCTCGATTTTCACCTGCAGCAGCACCCTGTTCTCCTGGTGCATGGTGGTCTCCCAGAGCTGCTCCGGGTTCATTTCGCCCAGACCTTTGTAGCGCTGGATGTAGAGGCCCTTCTTGGCGCTCTCCATGAACCAGGAGAGGATGTCGTCCTGGCTCTCGCTCTCGAACATCACCTTGTCTTCCGGCCCGAGGATGACACTGGCGCCGACCCCCATCACCGAGCGGACCCGCTTGTGGTTGTCGAGCAGCATGGCGTACTCGTAGGAATCCAGCACCTCGAAGATCTGCTGATCGATCTTCACCCTCAGGTTTCCAAAGGCGAAGATGATGCTTTCGTCGTGGACCTGGGCCTCCACCTCGGGGTAGGCCTCCTTCATCTTGGGCAACAGCGCGATCAGGTGCGACATCTCCTCCAGGCCCGGCTTGATGCCGGCCTTCAGGAAGACCTTCAGGAGCAGTTCGTTGATTCCCTTCTTGACCACCTTGTCGAAGAGCTCGTCGTAGTCGATCAACTGGGTCAGGATCGGGATGATCTGCTTGCCGCGGTAGACGCGCTCGTCGTTGCCGGAGCCGAGCTTCAGGGTCATGTCCTCGGTTCCTTCCTCGAGGAGGTAGGCCTGCAGCGCCACCTCGTTCTTCAGGTACTGCTCCTTCCTGCCGCGCTTGATCTTGTACAGAGGGGGTTGCGCGATGTAGAGGTAGCCGCGCTCGATCATCTCCATCATTTGGCGGAAGAAGAAGGTCAAAAGCAGCGTGAGGATGTGCGAGCCGTCGACGTCCGCATCGGTCATGATGATGATGCGGTGGTAGCGGAGCTTCGCGATGTCGAAGTCTTCCTTGCCGATCGAGGTGCCCAGGGCCGAGATCAGGGTCCTGATCTCCTGGGAGGCGAGCATCTTGTCGAAGCGCGCCTTCTCGACATTGAGGATCTTACCCTTCAGCGGCAGGATCGCCTGGTACTTCCTGTCACGCCCCTGCTTCGCCGAGCCCCCTGCGGAGTCACCCTCGACCAGGAACAGTTCGCACAGCGCCGGGTCCTTCTCCTGGCAGTCGGCCAGCTTGCCGGGGAGGGTGCCCACCTCGAGCGCCCCCTTGCGGCGGGTCAGTTCGCGCGCCTTCCTGGCCGCCTCGCGGGCGCGTGCCGCGTCGATGGACTTCTCCAGGATCTTCCTCGCCATGGCCGGGTTCTCCTCGAGGTAGGTGGCGAGCTTCTCGTTCATCATGGTCTCGACGTACCCCTTGACCTCGGAGTTGCCGAGCTTGGTCTTGGTCTGCCCCTCGAACTGCGGCTGGGAGATCTTCACCGAGATGACCGCGGTGAGGCCTTCGCGCAGGTCCTCGCCGGAGATGGCCACCTTGACGTTCTTCAGGAGGTTGTTGGCAGTCGCGTAGTTGTTCATGGTACGGGTCAGCGACGCCTTGAAGCCGATCAGGTGCGTGCCGCCTTCGTGGGTGTTGATGTTATTGGCAAAGGAGAACACCTTCTCGTCGTAGGAGTCGTTGTACTGCATGGCGATCTCGATATCGACGCCGCCCTTCTCCCCCTTGATGTAGATCGGTTCCGGGTTCACGAGGTTCTTGTTCTTGTTCAGGTACTCGACGAAGCTCTTGATGCCCCCTTCGTAGAAGAAGTCGTGGTCCTTCTCGGTGCGCTCGTCGTGGATCTTGATGCGCACGCCGGCGTTCAGGAAGGCGAGCTCCCTCAAGCGCTTGGAGAGGACATCGAAGGAGAACTCGGTGGTCTCGAAGATCTCGCCGTCGGGGAGGAAGGTGATCTTGGTGCCGCGCCTCTTGGTCTCGCCGGTGATGGCGAGCGGCGCCTGGGGCACGCCCCTGCGGTAGCTCTGGGTGAAGAGCTGGCCGTTTCTGCGAATCTCCAGCTCGAGCTTGGTGGAAAGCGCGTTGACGACAGACGAACCGACACCGTGCAGACCGCCGGAAACCTTGTAGGAGGAGTTGTCGAACTTTCCGCCGGCGTGGAGCACGGTGAGGACGACCTCCGCCGCCGACCGGCCCTCGGTGGGGTGCATGTCGGTCGGGATGCCGCGGCCGTTGTCCTCGACGGTTACCGACCCGTCCAGATGGATGGTGACCTGGACTGCGTCACAGTAGCCGGCGAGTGCCTCGTCGATGGCGTTGTCCACCAGTTCGTAAACCAGGTGGTGCAGACCCTGAGCAGCGGTGGAACCGATGTACATGGCCGGACGCTTTCTTACCGCTTCCAATCCTTCCAGAATCTGGATCTTATCCGCCCCGTAATCGTTTTGTTCTTCTGAGCTCATCGTTACCTCTTCTATGTGATTTCAGGCTTTTGCAAACTTACTTTTCTGTTCTGTTCCCCCGCCCCTCGCGGGAGGGGGCTAGGGGGTGGGGGAGGGTGCCATCATTGCCTCAGCTTGCGGCTTCACCCACCCCCCGACCCCCTCCCGTCAAGGGAGGGGGAGGAGTTTGTCTACTTCGCAGCATCACTCTGAAATGCGGCCTTCTTTGATACGAAACGTCTTGTTGTCTTCCATCTCCTCGACCGCCACGTTTGAGAGCGACGTGGTGGTGATGAAGACCTGCATCTCTCTTTTCTTTAAAAAATCCATCAGGTTCTGGTTGCGCTCGCGGTCCAGCTCGCTGGTCATGTCGTCCAGCAGGAGCACCGGCGGCGCCTCAAAGCACCTGGTGATGTACTCTATCTCCGCCATCTTGAGCGCCAGCACGAAGGACCTCTGCTGTCCCTGCGACGCGAAGTGCCGGGCCGAGCGGCCGTTCAAACCGAAGTAGAGGTCATCCCGGTGCGGCCCGATGGCCGTGGTCTGGCGTCTCTTCTCTTCCGCCGCGTGCGCCTTGAGGGCATCGGCGAGTGCGGCGGCCGGATCCGCGCTATAGGCCTTCTGGTCCACCCCGTGCAGCCGGTACTCGATCTGCACCGTCTCGTCGTTGCCGGAAATCTCGCTGTAGAAGCCCTGCAGCAGTTTTCCTATCTCGGCCAGGTACGCCTTTCTTCTCTCTATCACCAGTTGCGCCGCCTGGATCAACTGCTCGGTCCAGACCTCGATCCCGCTCCCGTCGCCGACCTTCAACAAGGCGTTGCGGTTCTTCAGTATCTTCGAGTAGTCGTGGAAGGCGGCCAGGTAACTCAGATCGCAGGTGAAGACCGCTCGATCCAGGTACCTGCGCCTAAGGTCCGGCCCTCCGCGCACCATGGAAATCTCTTCCGGCGTGAAGAGCACTACGTTCAGGCTGCCGAAGAAGTCGTCGAGACGCGTGGCTATCTTCGCGTCTATCTTCGCCTTCTTACCCTGCTTCTCCAACAGGAGGGCTATTTCCCTGCTGACCCGGTCCCGCTCCACGATTCCCTTGATCAGCGCAAACTCCGAACCGAACGCGATCAGCTCGACGTTTTTCGCCTGCTTGAAGGACTTCATCGTGGCGAGGAGGTAGATCGATTCCAGCAGGTTGGTCTTGCCCTGGCCGTTGTTGCCGTAAAAAACGTTGAACTTCTTGCCTGGAACAAGCTCGATGTTCTGCAGGTTACGGAATGAAGCAAGTTTGAGTTTTATAAGTTTCATAAAGACAGATTGAGACAAAGATTGAGATTAAGAAAACGAGGTGATTTCCAGTAATTCTTCCATATCCGCCTGCTGTTTCCGGTTTTCTTAATCTTTATCTTAATCTTTTCTGTCTTTTACAGCCTCATCGGCATGATGACCGCCAGGAACTCCTCGCCGTCCGCTGCCTTCATGATTACCGGGGAGAGCTCGTCCTTCAGCTTCAGCTCCACCTCGCGCTGCTCCATGACCGAAAGGACGTCGATCAGGTACTTGGCGTTGAAACGGGCCGAGATGGCGTTGCCGTCGTACTCGATCTCGATCTCCTCGCGCGCCTCGCCCAGTTCCGGGTTGCTGGAGGAGATGATCACCAGCTCCGGATTAACCTCGATCTTGACCCCTTTGAACTTCTCGCTGGAGAGGATCGACATCCTTTTCAGGGAATGGAGGAACTTGTCGCGGTTGATCTGGACGATGCGGTCGTTGGCGACCGGGATGACCTTGGTGTAGTCCGGGAACTCGCCGTCGATGAGTCGCATCACCACCACGGTGTTCCCCTTCTTGATGACGGCGCTGTTGTCCATGAAGCCGAGCATGATCTCGCCGTCTTCCTCCTCCACCATCTTCTTCAACTCGAAGATACCCTTCCTCGGGAAGATGACCCCCTTGGAGAGCTCGGCGGTGATGTTGCCGTTGATCTCCTTTTGGGCAACGGAGAGGCGATGACCGTCGGTCGCCACCATCTTGAGGACGTTGCTGCCGTTCTCGTCGAATGCTTTGATGAAGATACCGTTCAGGTTGTACTTGGTTTCGTCGTAGCAGATGGCATAGGAGGTCTTCTCGATCATGTCGGCCAGGATCTCGTTCTTGAAGACCAGGAAGCTCTCCTCCTTCACCTTGGGGAAGTAGGGGAACTCCTCCGACGAGAGACCTACGATGTTGAAGCGGGCCTTGCCGCAGGTGATCTCAACCCAGTCGTTGTCCTTGGTGGTGAAAAGGATTTCCTCGTCCGGCATCTCCTTGACGATCTCGTAGAGTTTCTTGGCGGAGACGGTAATCTTGCCTTCGCGGATCACGGTGGTCGGGTAGGAGCTCTTCATGCCGACCTCTAGATCGGTGGCGGTGATGAAGAGCTGGTCGTTCTGAACCTCCAGCAGTGCGTTGGAGAGAATGGGCATGGTGTTGCGTTTTTCTACGATCCCCTGAATCCTCTGGAGGGCTTTCATAAAAATCTCTTTGCTGATCCTGAATTCCATGTCTCTCTCCACTTATGGTTTTATTATTATGTTTTATCTTAAAGATTGTAGTAGTAGATAGTGTCCTGTTGATACTGTGGACAACCCCGTTACTCTTTGAAACTGTTCCGCTTTTGGGTCTTGCAACTCACAGGGATAAACCGCCCGTTTATCGTCATTTCTGCACAGGCTTTTTTGACAGTGCCTGCGACGGGCTGTTTGTCCACAGTTATCCCCACTATGTGAACAGCCTTTTCTTGATGTCTTCCACAGTCGCCTTCAGGTCCGCGTCGGCCGCCAATTGCTTCTCTATTTTCTTCACCGAGTGGATGATGGTCGAGTGGTCCTTGCCGCCGAATTTCTCGCCGATCTCCGGGTAGGAGGCCTTGGTCAGCTCCCGGCATATATATATGGCGATCTGGCGCGGCACCACCAGGGTCTTGATGCGCTTGTCCGACTTGAGCTCCGAAAGCTTGATGCGAAAGTGGTCGGCGACCATCTTCTGGATCATCTCCACGCTGATGTCGCGGGTCTTCTCGACGATGATGTCCTTCATCACCTCGCGCGCCATAGCAAGGGTGATCTCTTTACCGGTCAGGCTCGCGAAGGCCTCAAGGCGGATCAGCATCCCTTCCAGTTCGCGGATGTTGCTGGTGGCGCCTTCAGCGAGGAAGAGCGCCACGTCGTCGGGGAGGTTCACCGCGTGCATGTCGGACTTCTTCTTGAGGATGGCGACCTTGGTTTCTACACCCGGCGGCTGGATGTCCGCGATCAGGCCCCACTCGAAGCGCGATCTCAGGCGCTCTTCGAGGCCCGGGATGTCCTTGGGGAACTTGTCCGAGGTGACCACGATCTGCTTGTGCGACTCGTAGAGCGCGTTGAAGGTGTGGAAGAACTCCTCCTGGGTCGCCTCTTTTCCGGCCATGAACTGGATGTCGTCGATGAGCAGCAGGTCCATCTTCCTGAACTTGTTGCGGAACTCGTCCATCTTCTTGTAGCGCAGCGAGTTGATCATCTCGTTCATGAACTTCTCGGACGAGTAGTAGCAGATCTTTGCCCTTGGGTTCTTGGCCAGGATCTGGTTGCCGATGGCATTCACCAGGTGCGTCTTGCCCAGACCAACGCCCCCGTAAATGAAGAGCGGGTTGTAGTTGGAGGCCGGCTTGTTGGCGACAGCCTGGGACGCCGCATAGGCAAACTGGTTGCTCGGCCCGGACACGAAGGACTCGAAGGTGTACTTGGGGTTGAGGTTGGGGACCAGTTCCGGCTTTTTGTCCTTCTCCTTCTCCTTCTCCTTGTCCCTTTCGCCTTCCTTCTCTTTATCCTTATCCTTGCTCTTGGCCTTAGGCTCCTTCTCCGCCTTGGGCTCGGAAGACTCGGGCTTCGATTCGGCGACGTGGAACTCGACGTGGTAGGTCTTTGAGGTGATCGCGGAGAGTACTTCCTTGATCATTGAGAGGTACTTGTCAGTAACCCATTTCTGAAAGAACGAGCTCGGTACTTCGAGGACTACGGTGTCTACGGTGGCGCCAAGGAACTTAAGCGGCTCTATCCAGGTCGTGTAAGTCTGCTCAGTTAATACTTGTTTAAGATTTGCCTGGGCTTCCAGCCAAATATTTTCCATGGAGAGAGGCCTTTTTTTCACTGTTTTTAAACAGCTTTATCAACAACTGTTGATAATAGATAAGTTACACAATTTCAAAGGCTTAGCTGGTTTTAAACAGAATAAGCCTATGTTAAGATTTTCGGGGTGTCACACTACCATGTCATCCCCTTTTTTTGCAAGGCAAAACTTGGCTTTAAAGAAACGTCTTGACAAGAATTGGCCTTTATGTTTAAGTTCGACACTTGCCTTTAAAAACATTGATTACCCTAAGACTTAAGGAGTAGATAAAGATGAAAAGAACTTACCAGCCCAGCAATACTTCCAGGAAAAGGACCCACGGCTTCCTCGTGCGTATGGCCACCAAGAACGGCCGTCTCGTTATCAAGAGGAGAAGGGCGAAAGGTCGCAAGCGTCTCTCCGTAGGCATTGCCACCAAGTAATCTCCTTTTTGTCCTGCTCGGATTTCCCTAAGGCTGAACGCCTGCGCAGGCGCCCCGAATTCCTGCAATTTAACGACGGCGCGTCGAAGATGCACACGCCGCACTTTCTGTTGCTGTGGAAGGTTAAAGACGGGTGTGCCACCAGGGTCGGGTTTACCGTTAGCAAAAAGGTAGGGAACGCCGTAATCAGAAACAGCATCAAGAGAAGACTGCGGGAATTTTACAGGCAGAACAAGCCTCTTTTCATCTCGGCCGATTTCAATATCGTCGCCAAGAAAGGAGCTGACTTGCTTGACTTTCACCAGATCTCAACCGAGCTCGCAGCCGCCTTCGGGCGGCTGCGTAAAAAACATGGTCACTAGCACACTCAAAGGCCTGATCGTTCTCTACCAGAGATTCATCTCTCCGCTCAAGGCCCCATCCTGCCGTTTTTACCCTACCTGTTCGCACTACTCCTTACAAGCATTGGAAAAATACGGCCCTTTTAAGGGGTTGTGGCTGACGGCTGCGCGCATTCTCAAGTGTCATCCGTTTCACCCGGGTGGTTACGATCCGGTCAAATAGTCCTTCCAGGAGATTGAAATGGAAAAACGTACTATCATAGCGATACTGCTCTCCATCGGAGTTCTGTACGCTTATTCTTTTATCTTTCCGCCCGCTAAACCTGTTCCGCCTGCTGGTAACGCCAAGCAGGGCGCAGTGACCTCGGCCACCGTAGCCGCCGCTCCGCAGGCTGCGCCTCTTGCAGCATCCGCAGCAGCCCCCATCGCCGTGCCGGCAGCACCCGCTGGCGCCGCCCGCGACATCACCGTCGACACCGACCTTTACAGCGCCGTCTTCTCCACCCAGGGTGCTGGCCTCAAGAAACTGGTGCTGAAGAAGTACAAGGATGTCGCAGGTGCAAAGGGGCAGGGCATCGTCCTCGTCAACGAGACCGCAGCCAACCGGTACAATCTGCTCAGCGACTCCCGCGAACTCGGCCTCAACCCGACCGCACTCTACAACGTCAGTGGCAGCGTCCTGAAGCTCACTGGCGCCAACAAGGGTACCCTCGACTTCACCACTACCACCCCGCAGGGGATCGTGTTCAAGAAGACTTACAGCTTTTCCGGCGACGCTTACCGGATCCAGCTCACCGAGCAGGTGCAGAATGGCGGCACCGCACAGGTTGCCGCACCGCTGCACCTGCTGCAGAACTCTCGCGTGGTTGATCAGAAAGCCGGTGGCGGCCGCTACGAAGTGTACGGTCCCTCGACCCTCACTGACAACGCCGTCAAGAGCGAGAAGCTTGACAGCCTGCTCAAGACGCCGGTGCAGTTCGACAAGAACATCGTCTGGTCCGCCTTCGCCGACAAGTACTTCATGGAAAGCGTCATCGCCGAGAAGGGTAGCATCGCCCAGGTGCGCCTGTCCCGTCCGTCCACCGACGCGAGCGTGAGGGACATCGTTTCCCCGACCGTCACCGTTGCCCCCGGCCAGAGCACAGCCATTAACTACGCCGTGTACTACGGCCCGAAAGATCTCGACATCCTCAAGGCACAGGGCAGCAGGCTGGAAGAGGTCATCGACTACGGCTGGTTCGCCCCCATCGCGAAGCCGCTGGTGGTCTTCCTGAAGTTCCTCTACAAGTACACCGGCAACTACGGCATCGCCATCATCATCATCACCTGCATCCTGAAGCTCGTGTTCTTCCCGCTTACGCACAAGAGCTACAAGTCTATGAAGGACATGCAGAAGCTGCAGCCGAAGATGACCGAGTTGAAGGAAAAGCACAAGAACGACCGCGACGCCATGAACCGCGCCGTGATGGAACTCTACAAGACCCACAAGGTCAACCCGCTGGGTGGCTGCCTCCCGATGCTGGTCCAGATCCCGGTGTTCTTCGGCCTGTACCGCTCGCTCATGTACTCCATCGAGCTCAGGCACGCGCCGTTCTATCTCTGGATCACCGACCTCTCCGCCAAGGACCCGTACTACGTGACCCCGCTCATCATGGGCGCCACCATGTTCATCCAGCAGAAGATGACCCCGACCAACATGGATCCGGTGCAGGCAAAGATGATGCTGATGCTGCCGGTCGTCTTCACCTTCATGTTCCTGAACTTCCCGTCCGGCCTGGTCATCTACTGGCTGGTCAACAACGTGCTGACCATCGCGCAGCAGATGTACATCAACAAGTCGGTTGCCGACTGACCTAAAAGTGGATCAAAGCAATGTATGTTCGCGACACAATAGCAGCAATCAGCACAGCGATAGGTGAGGGGGGAATCGGGATCGTAAGGATCAGCGGCCCTGCCTCCCTGCCCATCGCAAGCAGCATCTTCAGAGCAAAGTCGAACGGTGGCCTAAAAAGCCACCGTTTTTCTTATGGTGACGTGGTAAACCCTGGCAACGGCGACCTGGTCGATGAGGCCATGGTGGTCTATATGAAAGGCCCCAACTCCTACACCCGTGAGGACGTGGTCGAGATACAGTGCCACGGGGGGACGCTGGTGGTATCCCGCATATTGTCATTGGTGCTGACTGAAGGGGCGCGACTGGCAGAGCCCGGAGAATTCACCAAGCGTGCCTTTCTGAACGGCAGGATAGACCTCGTGCAGGCCGAGGCTGTCATGGACGTAATCTCCAGCCGTACCGACGCGTCGCTTGCCCTGGCCCAGCACCAACGCGAGGGGCTGCTTTCAAGGCGCATTACCACCGTGAAGGAAGGGATTGTTTATGCCCTGGCCTACGTGGAGGCGCTTATCGACTTCCCCGAGGATGACGTCGACGTGGCGGTTGAAACCGACGTGCTCGGCAAGGTAGCGCCCGCTTTGGCTGAACTTGAAGCCCTGATCGAGGGATTCGACGAGGGGAGGGTGCTGCGTGAAGGGGTGTCGGTGGTCATCTCCGGCAAGCCCAACGTCGGCAAATCGAGCCTGCTCAACACGTTATTGAAGGAGAAGCGGGCCATAGTTACCTCCGTTCCCGGCACCACACGGGACCTGATCGAGGAAGTGGTCAACATCAATGGCCTGCCGGTCAAGCTTTTGGATACGGCCGGGATACGTGAATCAGAGGATCAGGTCGAGCAGGAGGGTGTCCGTCTTTCGTTGGACCGCATACCCAAGGCCGACCTGGTGCTCTTTGTCATCGACGGCTCCAGCGAGTTCGGCGAGGACGATGCCGCCATCTTGGGGGCGATTGGGAACAAGAGTTATATTGTGGTTCGCAACAAGGCCGACCTGCAGGTGAATGCCGTGCTGCCGGAAGCGTGTTCCGGTCCGGTCGTTGCCATATCCACCCTGACAGGGGATGGTGTGCCTGAACTTCGGAATGCCATTACCAATGCCTTCATGCATGGTCACGCCATCGATGGTCGTGAGTTTGTTGCGGTATCGAAGGCTCGCCATCGTGACGCGCTGCTTAAGGCACTTACCTCGCTGCAGTCATTTGTTGCCAACCTTGAGGCAGGAGTGAACATGGAATTGCTGCCGGTGGATCTGCGTGATGCGCTTGATGCGGTAGGGGAGGTCACCGGAGAGACGACTGCAGACGACGTGTTGGATAGGATCTTCTCAAGCTTCTGTATCGGGAAGTAGGGGGTAATCATTCGGTAAAGCATGCCATTATCGATGTTTCACGTGAAACAATTCTGTTTTCTACAGTTTTGTCGCAGCGTTGTGGTGCTCGACTGATTGCCTTATGGTGGCTGCGTTTCTGGTTGTGAATGGAATATCACTCTTGCCATCGGCACCTTGGAGCATTGGACCATTGTTTCCCGATTTGTGTAACTTGTAACTCGCTGTGGATGATTGGTACATTGCGGCTGAGAAGTTACGAATCGCGATGGATAAGTTGTACATCGCGGTTGAGAACTTATGAACATCGATAAATAAGTCGTGCATCGCAGTTGAGAACTTATGAACCGCGATGGAGAAGTTGTGCATCCCGATTGAGAACTTATGAACAACGATGCAGAAGTTGTATATCGCAATTGAGAAATCATGAACCGCGATAGATAAGTTGTACATCGGGGTTGAGGACTTATGAAGCGCGATTGATAAGATGTACATCGCGGTTGAGAACTTATGAACCGCGATGGATAAGTTGTACATCGGGGTTGAGAACTTACGAACCGCGATGGATAAGATGTACATCGCGTCGAGTAACTTGTTCGTCGCACCGAGTGGCTTGCTTGTCGCGCCGAGCGACTCAGCTGGCGTCACGACTGATTCGCTTGCCCCAGCGAGTGACTCGCCACCTCGCTCCCAAGGTGAATCAACGTTCCCCCCTTTTGCGAAGGGGGGACAGGGGGGATTTGCCTTTCGCGGTAGAAGCTCCAGGCATCGTATTTGGCAGAGCCAGCCACGGCACATTTGATGTTTGAGCCCCGGCGATAGTAAGCGGTGCGGTTTGATCGTTACCATGTCTTGTTGGAAAGATTGTTGTTCAGGAGCGGGATTACTGATGATCCAGCAAAGAGTAAATCCCCACTGACCCCCCTTCGCAAAGGGGGGGACGTTGGGCCTCGTGATTTGCTTCGTGGCACAGACAGTCGGGTTTTCGGGGTTCTGAGGAGAACCCCGACCTTAACTCAATTTCATGGAGTGGGCATTGAAGTATTTTGGATTTAAGTAACTGTTATTGTGTTGTTTTTTAGTTTTGTTTCACGTGGAACATGCGCCAATACCTGCTTCCTTGGTGGCGCATAAGCTTTCGTAGTAGACGGAGTCAAGTTTTGATAGTTTATGACAAGAAATACGATGTGATTGTTGTCGGTGCCGGTCATGCCGGGTGTGAGGCTGCACTTGCCGCGGCCCGAATGGGACGCTCGACCCTTATGCTTACCATCAACCTCGACGCCATCGCCCTGATGTCCTGCAACCCGGCCATCGGTGGCTTGGCCAAGGGACACCTCGTCAAGGAGATTGATGCCCTTGGCGGCGAGATGGGGCGCAACATAGATGCGACCGGTATCCAGTTCCGCGTGCTAAACACCAAGAAGGGACCGGCGGTCCGCGCTTCTCGCGCACAAGCCGACAAGCAGTTGTACCGCCTGCGCATGAAGCACGTGATGGAGCAGCAGGACTACCTGGACCTGAAGCAGGTTGAGGTGACGGGCCTGGCGATCGAAGGTGGCGAGGTGGTAGGCGTCGATACCCGTGGCGGCGTCCGCTTCATCGGCAAGACCGTCGTGCTCACTACCGGCACCTTCATGCGCGGCCTGATCCATATCGGCCTGATCAATTACCCAGGCGGCAGGGCAGGGGACCTTCCCTCTATCGGCCTTTCCGACGGGCTTAAAGATTACGGTTTCGATGTCGGTCGCCTCAAGACTGGTACGCCGGCGCGCCTGGACGGCAGGACCATCGACTTCGACCGGCTGGAGAAGCAGTACGGCGACGAGAACCCGATTCCGTTCTCTTTCTCCACCGAGCGCATCGAGCAGCCGCAGGTGCCCTGTCACATCGCCTACACCAACCCGAAGTCCCACGATATCATCCGTAGCGGCCTGGATCGCTCACCGCTCTACGCCGGGATCATCGAGGGGATCGGTCCGCGTTACTGCCCGTCGATCGAGGACAAGGTGGTGCGCTTCCCCGAGAAGGATCGGCACCAGACCTTCATCGAGCCGGAAGGTCGGGAGACTGTCGAAGTTTACCCGAGCGGCATGTCCACCTCGCTCCCCATCGACATTCAGTGGGCCTTCTACCGGAGCATCGAAGGTCTGGAGCGGGTCGAGATAATGCGCCCGGCCTACGCCATTGAGTATGACTACGTCAACCCGATCCAACTGCACGCTTCCCTGGAAACCAAGCTGGTGCGCAACCTCTATCATGCGGGCCAAATCAACGGCACATCCGGTTACGAGGAGGCTGCGGCACAGGGGCTGATGGCCGGTATTAACGCGGCACTCAGAGTACAGGATAAAGAACCGCTGGTGCTTGGCCGTAGCGAGGCCTACATCGGTGTGATGATCGACGACCTTGTGACCCTGGGCACCAAGGAACCGTACCGCATGTTCACCTCGCGGGCCGAGTATCGCCTGCTGCTGCGCGAGGACAATGCTGATCTTCGCCTGAGGGAGAAAGGGCACGAGATAGGGCTGGTGCAGGATGAGATCTACAAGTCGTTCCTGGCCAAAAAGGAATTGATCGACTCTGAGTTGGTGCGGCTTTCCAAGGAAAGACTGGCACCGTCCTCCGCCGGTGAGGAACTGCTGGAGGAGTGGGGGTTGACGGGAATGCAAAACGCGATCAGCTACGAACAGTTGTTGCGGCGCCCCGAGTTCACCTGTCAGGACCTCTCCAGGGTCTACCCTGCCATCATGGATTTGCCGGAGCAGGTGCGCGAACAGCTCGAGATCCAGATCAAGTACCAGGGATACATTCAGCGCCAACTGGAGCAGGTTGATCGTTCCGCGCGGCTTGAGAGCACCAAGATCCCTGGCGACATGGATTACGGCACAATCTCCGGCCTTTCCACCGAGGTGCGTGAAAAGCTTGCCCGCTTCCGTCCTGACACCCTGGGGCAGGCTTCCCGCATCCCTGGCGTCACGCCTGCAGGTATCACCATCCTTTCGATCGCAGTGAAGGCGAGGTGTGGACGATGAACCAACGCGCCAAGGATCTCCTGAAGAAAGGTGCCCTGGAACTTGGCCTGGATCTGACTCCGGCCCAGTTGAACACGCTCGATCTCTTCGCGGAAGAATTGAAGAAGTGGAACCGGAAGATCAACCTCACTGCAATAACCGATGACGAAGGTATCGCGGTGAAGCACTTGGTAGATTCGCTGAGCCTGCTCAAAGTGGTGCGCGGGCCGGGATCCATGCTCGATATCGGTTCTGGCGGCGGTTTTCCCGGTATCCCCGTAAAGCTGGTGCAACCGGATCTGGAGATCGTGTCCGTCGATGCGGTGGTGAAAAAGATCAGCTTTCAGAAACAGGCGGTGCGCCTGCTTAACCTGGTTGGGTTCGATGCGGTGCATGTCCGCGCCGAGACCTTAGCCGCGCAGTACGCAGGTCATTTTGATTGGGTTGTCTCCCGAGCCTTTTCGGATATACCTTCCTTCGTTGCTATGGCCCTGCCGGTTTTGAAGGAGGGAGGACGCATCGTCGCCATGAAAGGGAAGAGCGCCGCCGAGGAAGTGGTAGCCGCCGAGGCTGAGCTGGAAAAACTCGGTGCCCGGGTCGAGTCGGTGCAAGATTTTACTCTTCCCTGCTCCGGTGACGCCAGATCGTTGGTTCTCATCGCCAAGATATGATTAACAAAATTTAATAGTTCGTATAACGAGCAAGAAGGGCTCTAGAAGCTGTTTTAGCGGTCAAAGAAGGTGGTTGCTTGCGACGGCACGAGAACGCGGGTTTTAGGCCATAAAATGGCAGCCTAATTTTTGTGCAAATACCCCTCGAAAACCTGTTCAGCTCTCTTCTCGCTCCGACGTGTTACGACACGCTTACCTCGCCCTCCCACGAAGAAGAGGGAAGGGGGGACGGCGATGATCGGCGCAGGATCCCGGAGCGCTTCCCCCAGCTCGCGGTCTCATCTCGACTCCAGGAGAGGGACAGGGATTAGGGCTGCTCCCACTTCAGGTGAAAGTTTTCTAAAGACGCCCTGTGCAAGCCGCGGGGGGGCGTCCTGTTCGCCATTCTGGAACCGTGTTAACAACCAGACAACCACCGTAATTCTCCGGTCCTGACGCGGGAATAGTGGTGAGCATTACTTTGACTTTTTATCTCTTTATATGTTAGAAATAAAAACTTTTTTTGTTTACGATGCCACAGTCCCCAGTTGAATGAGGACAGGTCGTCAAGGACCGTTGGTAAAGTGCCGTCTTTCCCAAGTGGGGAGACCCGGCCCAAGAGTAGCGGGTGCGAAGCTTTCGTGTCCGCCGCTGCGACAATCGAAACACCACTAGCCATTCACATAGCTCTAACGAGGAGGTAGACCATGTTTCACGGAAGTATCGTTGCCATCGTGACCCCGTTCAACAATCATGCGGTGGACGAAGAAAAACTGAGGGAACTTGTCGAGTTCCAGATTGCGAACGGCACCGACGCCATCGTGCCCTGCGGCACCACCGGTGAGTCCTCCACCCTCAGCTACGAGGAGCACGACCGGGTCATCCAGATCGTGGTAGAGCAGGTCAACAAGAGGGTTCCGGTCATCGCCGGCACCGGCTCCAATTCCACCCACGAGGCCATCGAGATCACCAAGCACGCCAAGGAACTGGGCGCTGACGGTGCGCTCCTGGTGACTCCGTACTACAACAAGCCGTCCCAGGAAGGCCTGTACCGTCACTACAAGGCCGTCGCCGACGCGGTCGCGCTGCCGCAGATCCTTTACAACGTACCGGGCCGCACCGGCGTCAACCTCCTGCCGGAAACCGTGGCGCGTCTCGCCGAGCACAAGAACATCGTCGCCATCAAGGAGGCCACCGGCTCGCTGCAGCAGGCTTCCGAGGTGCTGGCGCTTTGCGGCGACAAGCTCGACGTCCTCTCCGGTGACGACTTCATCACCCTGCCGATCATGGCGGCCGGTGGCAAAGGGGTCATCTCGGTGACCGCCAACATCATGCCGAAAGAAATCTCCTCGCTGGTCGACGCCTTCAACGCCGGCAACATGGAGGAGGCAAGGAGGCTGCACCTGTACCTCCTGAAGATCTCCAACGCGATGTTCATCGAGAGCAACCCGGTTCCGGTAAAGACCGCGGTGTCCCTCATGGGCAAGTGCAACGACGAAGTCCGCCTGCCGCTGGCCCCGCTCATGGAGGCCAACAAGGCGAAGCTCGTGGCCATCATGAAGGAATACAAGCTGATCTAGGTAAGCGGGCGAATGTTATTCGCCCCTACAGTGATCGCAGCGGATGGAACAATGGGGGACTGTAGGGGGGAATAATCATTCGCCCCAACCCTGCCTCCTCGCCGGGCCCCCAGCATCATCAATATAATGGAGAAACCAATGGTTAAAATAGCTGTTTGCGGGGCTGCCGGCCGGATGGGCGGCCGTATCATCGCCGCCATCAAGGAATCCGAAGGCGTGGAACTCTCCGGCGCCCTGGAGCGGCCGGGCCACCCGATGGTGGGACAGGATGCCGGTTACAACGCGGGTCTCGGCGCCATCGGCGTCGCCATCAGCGACGACCTCAACGCCGTCGTCCAGGGCTGCGACGTCCTGATCGACTTCACCGCTCCCAAGGTGTCCCTGAAAAACCTGGAAGTCTGCGCTCTTTACAAGAAGTCCATCGTCATCGGCTCCACCGGCTTCACCCCGGAAGAGCGCGCGCTGGCGGCGGAACTCGCCCGCGAGATCCCGGTCATCATCGCCCCCAACATGTCGGTGGGCGTCAACGTCTGCTTCAAGGTACTGGCCGACGTGGCCAAGATCCTGGGCGAGGACTTCGACGTCGAGATCGTCGAGGCGCACCACCGCCTGAAGAAGGACTCCCCCTCCGGGACCGCGGTCAGGATGGGCGAGGTCGTGGCCAACGCGCTGGGGCGCGACTACAACAAGGTCGCCAACTACCACCGCGAGGGGATCTGCGGCGAGCGCACCCACGACGAGATCGGCATGCAGACCGTGCGCGGCGGCGACATCGTCGGCGAGCACACCGTTTACTTCATCGGCATGGGCGAGCGCATCGAACTCACCCACCGCGCCCACACCCGCGATATGTTCTCCCGCGGCTCCGTGCGCGCCGCCAAGTGGGTGGTCACCGCCAAGCCGGGTATCTGGGACATGCAGGACGTGCTCGGGCTGAGATAAGTGATTCAGGCGGCCCGATGGGCGCCGTAAAGTTTAATTCTGGAGGAATTACGTGGCAAAGATAAACGATAACTACCTGAAACTGAAAGCGGGTTACCTCTTCCCGGAGATCGGGCGCCGCGTGCGCGCATTCGCCGCCGCCAACCCGGAGGCGAAAGTGATCCGCCTGGGGATCGGCGACGTGACCCGCCCCCTGGCCCCGGCCGTCATCAAGGCGTTCCACGAGGCGGTGGATGATCTGGCCACTGTTGAAAACTTCGCCGGCTACGGCCCGGAGCAGGGCTACGACTGGCTCATCAACGCCATCATCGAGAAGTCCTACAAGCCGCTTGGCGTAGACCTGAAGACCGAGGAAATGTTCGTCTCCGACGGCTCCAAGTGCGACTGCGCCAACATCCTGGACATCTTCGCGCTGGACAACGTGGTCGCTATCGGCGACCCGGTTTACCCGGTGTACAACGACACCAACGTGATGATCGGCCGCACCGGCGAGGCGGACGAGAAGGGGCACTATAAGGGGATCGTCTACCTCCCCTGCACGGAGGAGAACGGCTTCATCCCGGCGCTCCCCACCGGCAAAGTCGACATCATTTACCTCTGCTTCCCCAACAACCCGACCGGCACCGTGGCCAGCAAGGCGGAGCTGAAGAAATGGGTCGATTACGCCCTCGCCAACGACGCCGTCATCTTCTACGACGCCGCCTACGAGGCGTTCATCACCGATCCGAGCATCCCGCATTCCATCTACGAGGTGGAAGGGGCGAAGAAGTGCGCCATCGAGTTCCGTTCCTTCTCCAAGACCGCCGGCTTCACCGGCGTGCGCTGCGGCCTCGTGGTCGTGCCGGAAGAGGTTATGGGGACCACCGAGAGCGGCGAGAAGTACTCCTTCAACAAGCTCTGGCTACGTCGCACCACCACCAAGTTCAACGGCGCCTCCTACCCGGTGCAGAAGGCCGCTGCCGCGGTGTACTCCGAGGAAGGGTGGAAACAGAACAAGGAAATCATCGACTACTACATGGAGAACGCCCGCATCATCCGCGAAGGTCTCGCGGCGGCCGGCCTGACCGTGTTCGGCGGCGTCAACGCCCCCTACATCTGGCTCAAGACCCCGGACGGGCTCTCCTCCTGGGACTTCTTCGACAAGCTCCTCAACGAGTGCAACGTGGTCGGCACTCCGGGCAGCGGCTTCGGCCCGGCCGGCGAGGGGTACTTCCGCCTCTCCGCCTTCGGCAACCGCGACAACGTCATCGAGGCTGTCGAGAGGATCAAGAAGAACCTCAAGTAGCAGCGCACATGCAAGTAACAAAAAGGCGGCTCCCGATCGGGAGTCGCCTTTTTTTTTTATCAAATCTTGGTCAACTACCTCCCTCTCCCCCCGGGAGAGGGGCGGGGTGAGGGCGTTGCACGAGGAGGGATATTCGCTACGGCCGAGCCCTCACCCGGCCTGCGGCCACCCTCTCCCGGAGGGCGAGGGTAGGAGGGGCCTCCGTTAGCCTTGCGCTTTGAGCATCCTGGTCAGCTCGCGGCAGAAAGCCGGGAGATCATCCGGCTTTCTGGACGTGATCAGATTGCCGTCGACCAGCACCTCGATGTCCTGGTATTGAGCCCCGGCGTCACGCAACTCCGGTGCCACCGACTCATAACAGGTGGCCTTGCGCCCTTTGAGCAACCCTGCCGAGATAAGGATCTGCGGTCCGTGACAGATGGCCGCCACCGGTTTCTCCGAGGACATGAAGGCGCGGGCGATTTCCTGCACCGCCGGGATATTGCGGATGGCCGCGGGGGCCTTGCCTCCCGGCAACACCAAGACGGCGTACTCGGCCGCATGGATATCGGAAAACTGTTTGTCCACCGGTACCTCGTAGCCGTGTTTGCCGTGGATGGTGCCCGATTTTTCAGACGCAACGATGACGGAGTACCCGACTTCACGCAGTCGGTAAAGGGGAACGAGCAGCTCGGTATCCTCAAAGTTATCAGCGCTCAAGATCAGTGCTTTCATGATTCCTCCCGCTTTGCAAAGTTAATAAGGCTGGTGCCCGAACGGGCCGCATGCCGGAATGGCCCAGCCACAACGGACACAGTTTACCATGCGCTTCGTGATCGTCACTGGTAAGAGTAAAAAAAACTAATGATCGGTAGAGGGTGTCTCTTCTAAGGGCTTGGCGGGGGAAACAGGATGGAACGGGGGAGGTCACTTGAGGACGGTGTAGCCATGCTTGACGTCCCAGCGGTAACCCTTGCCGCTCCAGATCGCCTCGATGGTCTTCCAATCGAGCCCTAACCCCTTCATCTCTTCACAGATGTAGTAGGCGGGCATGATTTCGTCGTCGTCGATACGGCCGTCACCGTTGCTGTCGGCCCAGTGGTAGGCGCCTATGTGGATGGAACCGCTGCCGCCTACCGCTTCGGTCCGGTTGGAGGACCCGGCTGCGTGGATCACGATCTCTCCCTTGAGTGCTGCATCCTTGCCGGAGTTGAACGTGTCGGGGACCTGCAGAGTGTAGGCGACGGTCACGGGGGTGCCGCCGCTGGGAACCAGCCACTTCAGTTCCGAATCGGCAGAGGAGGTGGCTGGGAGCGAGTTTATCAGGCGGGCGCCGGCGGGAAGCTTCTCCCTTAGGATAAAGCCGAAGAGGGCAGAAGACTGCCGCGCCACCTTGATCTGCACCGGGAAAGCCTCCCCGGGAGCGGCGAAGCGCGGCGCCCAGCGGGTGGCGCTGGAGGGCGCGGAAGACTGGCGTAGCAGGAAGAAGACGAGCAGGCCGAGGAGCAGGGCAGTCACGACGGCCAAAAGGGCGATAACGGGACGTTTGGCAGGGGAGGGCGGAACCTGCGGCGCAGCTTCGTCTGGTTCGGAAGGCTCCTGGCGCAGGATCTCCTCGAGCGATACCTCAAGGGCGTCGGCCAGCTTCTGGGCGTTGTCACGCTTGATGGAGGGATAGCGGTTATTCTCCCAGCGCGAGATGGTATCCGTGGTCACGCCGACCACGTTGGCCACGTATAACTGGGTGAGCTTCTTGGCTTCCCTGATGGTCCTGGCCCGGGTGCCGTCGATGGCGACGCTGGGAAGGGGAGCCTTATCGTTTTTGTCGCTGCTTTCCACCATCACCACGCTCTCCGAAGGGTAGAAATCCAGTCTGCCGGGGGGCGCCAGGGGCCGATATGGCGCTCAAAGGACCCGACATCGGGTCGAATTGCTATAGATGTCGATACCGGGGGGGCTGACCAGATGCTATTTTTACCACAGTTCCGCCACAAAAAACTCGCAAGAAAAAGGAGCACACAATGAAAAAGGTAATCGTAGCAGCAGCCCTCGTCGTATTCGGTGCCGGCGCGGCCTTCGCCGCCGATGTCATCACCCTGCCGGCCAAGAACGGCAACATCACCTTCAATCACAAGAAACACCAGGAGGCGTTGAAGGACTGTAAGGTGTGCCACGAGAAGGCCCCGGGCAAGATCGAAGGCTTCGGCAAGGACTGGGCACACAAGACCTGCAAAGGGTGCCACAGCGAAAAGGGCGCGGGCCCGACCAAGTGCTCTGACTGCCACAAGAAGTAAACGGCAAGGCAGGTGTAAGCCGTTCCTCCCAGGGACGGCGCAAGGCGGCTCTCTAAAGGAGGCCGCCTTTTTTGGTTCCCCCTCCCCTTGCGGGAGGGGGTTAGGGGGTGGGGGAGGGGGGGACAGAGGACCGGTCTCTTGCGGCGAAGCGGAGGGCCCCTCCCACAGAATCCCTGCTACTGGGCGAAGTGTTCGTCGATGGCGTCGAAGTCGAGGCGCTCATCTGCCAGGGACCGGATCAGAGCAAGTTTTTCAGTGTCCTTGGCGGTAAGTTTGGAAACGTCCTCGGTGATGAGTTTGTAGAGCTCGGTGGTGGTCTGGTTAGTACGCAGGTACGGGATGTTGCTACGGTCCACGATGCGCTGGGTGATGCCGCTGACCGGTGCCTGACCCGAGATAATCAGCCCGGCGATCTGCGGATGGAACTCGGGCATCTGGTACAGGTTGGCGATAGTGACCAGCAACTCGTCCCGGCTGCTGGTGACCAGGAGCAGCGAGGTGTCGCGCAGCATCTCGGTGACCCGCTGGGTGGAAGCTGCCCCTATCTGCACATGGTGGATGATGCGCTTCACCTCGCGGCGGTTGCCGTGCAAGGGGAGGTCGAGCAGGCGTGCCACCCTCCCAAGGGATGGGTTGGCCAGTACCGGCTTGTAGTCGAAGCCCCCGAGGACGGAGAACGGTTGTCCTACGAAGGCACGGGTCAGGTAGTCCAGCATGGTGTCGCGTTTTTCCGTGAACAGCTTGTTCACCAGGACCCCGCGCACGTCTGCCCCCTCCAGCTTAAAGAGCGCCGTGTTCATGGCCAGGGTGTCGATGACGTTCCCCACGCCCCCTCCGCTCAGCATCAGGACCGGTGCGTCCAGCATCTTCGCGATGCGCGCGTTGGAGAGGTTGAGCACCGAGCCGACGCCGGGGTGACCGGACCCTTCGATGACGATGAAGTCGCAGTGCTTCTCCAACTCGGCATAGCTGGTCATGATGCGGTCGGCGAGCTCCGGGAGGTTCAGTTGGCCGTCGATGGCCTGCCGCGAGGTCTCGGGGTAGACCACGACCGGGGACATGTAGCGCAGATCCTTGGTCAGGTCGAATACCTGCGCCATCAGGGCAGCATCCGTGTCCACGGGAATGCCGCGCAGCACGGTCGGTTTCGGCCCCAGGGGCTTCATGAAGCCGACCCGGCCGTACTTCTTCTGGGCAAGGTGCAGCAGCGATACGCTGATGGTCGTCTTACCGATGTTCTGACCTGAAGCGGCAACGAAAATCTTCCTGGCCAAGGTTGCCTCCGCTATACCTCATTAGCATAGTGTAAACGCGATGCTCATGATGGTATCGAAGGGACGGCTTGTCAAGCTGAAAGGGGTGAGTCGCATTGCGGGAAAGGGAAAGTGTTGTATCTTAGGCTGGTGCTACTGTTCGGGGGCGGCTATGGATGACGACGATCTCAGCAAGCGGCTGTTTCATTATACCGAGGCGGAGGAACTGGCCAACCGCTGGACCCACGGCCTGGGGCTCATGCTGAGCGCCGCGGGGGCAGCGGCCCTGATCAGCCTCGCCGTCAGCATCGGGGAAAAGGCGCGCATCGTATCGGCCTCGGTCTACGCTGCGGCCATGCTCCTCTTCTACACCGTTTCGACCATCTATCACAGCGTTAGACGGCCGCGCCTGCGCTACGTGTTCCGCATCCTCGACCACGCCTGCGTCTACTTCATGATCGCCGGAACTTACACCCCCTTCGCCATGGTCACCCTGCGCGGGGCGTCGGGGTACTGGCTGCTGATCACGGTGTGGGGGCTGGGGACGGTCGGTGCCTTCATGAAGCTGTACACCACGCACCGGCTCCCCTACCTCGGGCCGATGCTCTACCTGGGGCTCGGCTGGCTGGTGCTGCTCGTCATCAAGCCGCTCGCTGCCTCCCTTGCCCTAAACGGGTTGCTGCTGCTCTTCGCCGGCGGCGCCGCCTACACCCTCGGGATTGTTTTCTACCTTTGGGACCGCCTTCCTTACAACCACGCCATCTGGCACGTTTTCGTGCTGGTGGGCAGTGCCTTCCACTTCCTGGCTATCTTCTGGTACGTGACGCCCGGCGGGCGCTAAAGAGATCCCAGGTCACCTTTCCAGGTGCCACGGGCATTTGGTGAGTATCTGCGTGAGGGCGTAGTAGAAGACCTCGGCCCGCCCCTGCATGTTCCGGCAGTATTCCGGGTGCGGCTGCCGGGCGTGCCCGGTCATGTCGTAGTGGGTCGCGTAGCAGCCGCCGGCGCAGTCGTAGCGCAGCCAGCAGGCATGGCAGGGGAGCTGGCTGTCCACCTCGAATCCCTGCAGGGCCTGGTGCAGGGACAGGGAACCCGCGCCGGCCTGCCCCATGGCGAAGTCGTCGCGCTCCACGAAGGCGATGCAGGGAAATACCTCTCCGTGGCTGTTGATGGCCAGGGTGTTGGTTCCGGCGCCGCAGGGGCGGGTAAAGCGGTTGGCGCGCCTGATCCTGTTGATGCTGTCCAACAGGTTGGAGACAAATGGAATGCCGCGGGTGCTCTTGTAGCTGGCGATGTAGTCGACGTAATAGTCGACGAATTCGTGGAGTTCGACCAGTTGACGCTCCGCTGGGACGATCAGCTTCTCGTAAATGGGGTTTTGGTGGTAGCCGGGCTCGTGGCAGTACTCGAGCTGGATGCGGCCGACCCCCAAGGTGGTGAGGTGGCGGAAGGTCTCCAGGTAACTGTCGGAAAAGGTGGTCAGGGTGGCCCTGAGCCCGAGCAGCTTCTGGTTCGGGAAACTCCTGATGTTGGTGACGATCTGCTGCCAGGTTTCCTCGCCATATTTCCCGGGGCGCTGCAGGTCGTGGATGCGCTGGCTACCATCCAGACTGATCCCGATTTGGGTGAAGTACCGGGCCAGGAACTGTGCAGGGTGCCCCTGCAGGAGGGTGCCGTTGGTGTCCAGAGTCAGAAAGAAGTTTTTCCCCAGGCGCGCCTCGTGCTTTAGCAGCTGCCGGGTGATCTGCTGCAGCACCGGAAAGTCGAGCAGCGGCTCCCCGCCGTAAAAGTTCACGAAGATCTTTTCGGCGCTGGAGCGCTCCACCAGGGAAAGGATCAGGTCGGTGGCGCGGCGGGCTGTGTGCCACCCCATGACGTGCCCGGGTTTTCCGAAGGTGCCGCCACGGTTCCAGCAGTAGCAGCAGGCCATGTTGCAGGACTGGGCAAGGTAGATGGAAAAGGTCTGGTAGCTGTTTTCGCCGCAGCCGTGTTCCTGCTGGTGCGGGGCGGGGAGCGGGAGCGCCAGCTCATGGTTGAAGAGGGCCGCGAGTTCCGCATAGAGCGCGTGTTCCGCAGGATCAAGCGGCTGGGGCGGCTCGGCATCCGGAGTGGGCAGGGTGGGGACCGGTTGGGTGGAGACGAACAGTTCCAGCAACCTGGCCGCCAGCGGGCTGACCTGGTAGAGCTTGGCCGATCGGCTGAAAAACAGGAAGTGCTGTCCTCCCTGCTCGAAGATATGGTAGTCGCTCATGACCGTTCTCGGGCTCGGGCGCTGATCATAACCTCTCGCTGTAGACCAGCAGACCGGTCGGCACCATCCGGACCGAGTATTTCCGGTCCAGATCGACGATGAACCAGACTCTCCCGGACTGCTGCACGTTGAGTCTCGCGGCGGGCGATAGCGGAGAGCCGTTGGCGTCGAACTGCTGCCGCACCGCCTGCGGGATCTCCCCCCGGTCCAGTTCCCCGGCATGCTCCAGCGGCAGCGAGAAAACGTACATGTCGTTGGTTGGAAGGGTCATGCACACGTTGTTGTAGGCTCTGAAGTTCTCCATCTGTTGCGACGTGATGCAACTGGCGACGATCTGGTCCGGCGACCAGCATTGCGCGCGCCGGGTCGCCGAATCTTCATCACCCTCCGAGACCAGCCTCAAGGGCCTGTTGACGCCGTTGTCCCCGCCAATCTTTTCCTCGGCCATCGCTCTCTCCTCTCATTGGATAACATCCGGAGCGGATCTGCTGATCCGCTGCCGGTAATCAGGCGACTCTTTGAGCACTGGATCAGCGCGGCTCGGGGTAGACCGCGAGGCGCGCGCCAGCCAATCTGACCGAGTAGGAGCAGGTTGCTTCGACCACCTGCCACAGCTTGCCGCGGTCCCGGACCGAAACCGTGGCAGCCGGACTCAAAGGAAGATTCAACAGCTGTAGCCGTTGTCGCAGCAAGGGGGGAAGTACTTCGCGGTCCAACTCCTCAGCATGTTCGTGGGGGAGGGTGCAGACGGCGCTCTCCGGCAGCACCGGACCGGCTCCGACCGTTGCCGGGTACACCGTGTGCTGCGTCTCGGTGGTGCAGTTCTGAGTCGCCTGGATGGAGTCGATGCAGACGAGTTCGGGGCTCCGTGGGTGCGAGCTTCCCCCTTCGGAGATGAGCCTGATATGCGAGGTGCTGACGGTTTCGTGGTGGTGCAGGTCGTGGAAAGGGTCCCTCATGAGTGAATCTCCTCCGCCTCAACCTTTAATGTGCGAGCTTGGTAGCTTGTCCCGCGCTGCGATCCTCAACGAGAGCCATGTCTGTCCAGGGAGTTGGCGGCCGCAGTTGCATAAGCGCCGAGGCGAGAGCGATTTCATTATCCCGAGAAATTAGAGAATGTCAATGTTGTGGGGCGGGTTCTAATTGATTTCGTCAGGGGGGGGGAAGCCTGAAATGAAAGCGGCGGAGGCCGAGGCCCCCGCCGAAAGTGCTGATCGGGCGGAGAGGGCTACTTCTTATGGCACTCGTTGCACTTGGTGGGTCCTTTGCCCTTGTCGGCGTGGCACCCTTTGCAGGTGCTGTGCGCCCAATCCTTGCCCAGTGCCGCGATCTTGCCGCCCTTGTCGGTTTCGTGGCAGTTGGTGCACTTCATCTCCGGCATGTCCTTGTGTTGCTTGTGTGGGAAGGTCACGTTGCCGTTCTTCGCGGGGAGCACCACCACGGTCTCGTCTGCGGCGTAAGCAAACCCGGCACAGAACACGGACAGGACGGCAGCTGCAATGGCTCTTCTCATGTTTTTGTCTCCTTTGGGCTGTAATTAGAGAATACGCAAAAGAGCATACCCGCTCGGCCAGGTATTGCAACGCCTGGGGGATTCTTAACTTGACAAAAGAGGAGTTGTCATTAGAAAGTGGCGGAGAATCAAGGGGCTGTGGCGCATGAAACAAGCAAAAGACATCATCAGCATCCCGGTGGGGTACTTCGCCCTCCCCGTGCCGCGCGTCGGGAGCATCGAGCCCCGTTCCGGCTACGACCGCTCCGCGAGCGACGGGCAGGAGATCCATCAGCGGGTGCAAAAGAGGAGGTCCCAGGACGACCCGACCTACCAGGCCGAGGTGCCGGTCGGGCGGCTGTTCGAGCGCGGCGGCTTCCGTTTCCAGGTCAACGGGCGCATGGACGGCGTGTTGGGCCGCGACGTCCCCTGCATCGAGGAAATCAAGAGCTGCTTCAACCTCTGGGACCTGAAGCGGCGCCTGACCGGCGGTCCGCTCCAGGAACCTTACTGCCTGCAGCTGCTCAGCTACGGTTATTTTCACTGGCTGGAGCACGGCGTGGTGCCGCGGCTCACCTTCCACCTGGTCTCGTCGCGCAACGGCCAGTCTGCGGACCTGGAGATCCGCCTAGACCTTGAGGAGTACCAACTGTGGCTGGATGCCCGCCTGGACGAACTGGTGCGGGAGGCGGAGCTGGCCGCCAAAAGGGCCCGGCGCAGGCGCAAGGTGGCGGCAGCCTTCCCGTTTCCCTTTCCCAAACCGCGTCCCGGACAGGTGGAACTGATCCAGGAGGTCGAGTTGGGGATGGCGCTGGGACGGCGCATGCTGATCCAGGCGCCCACCGGCTTGGGGAAAACGGTGGGTGTGCTGCACCCCGTGCTTAAGGAGGCGCTCGGGAGGGGGCAGGCGGTCTGCTATGTGACGCCGAAGAACAGCCAGCACGAGGTCGCGGAGGACGCGGTGCACAGGTTCCGTGAGGCGGGCGCCAAGCTGCGCTCCTTGACCATCACAGCTAAGAGCAAGATCTGCTTCATGGAAGAGCCCATCTGCACCCCGGAGTACTGCGAGTACGCCCGCGACTATTACGCCAAGGTGGCGCGCCATGGCCTGGTGGAACTGCTGGAAAAGAAACGGAGCCTGAAAAGCCGCACGTTCCGGCAGTTTGGCGAGGAGCACCAGGTCTGCCCCTTCGAGCTGCAGATCGATTGCGCCAAGCTGGCCGACGTGGTGATCTGCGACTACAACTACGTTTTCGCGCCGCGCTCCGCACTGGGGCGTGCCGTAGGCCTCCCGGTGGACCAGGTGGGGAAGCCGAACCTGGTCATCGACGAAGCGCATAACCTCCCTTCCCGGGCCATGGACTACTACTCGCCGAGGCTCTCCAGCTCGGTGCTGGAGGGGATGCGGGAGGATCTGGCTGGGGTGCCGATGTCGTTTCGGCGCGAGGCCGCCGATCTGCTGGATCAGTGCGTGGCGGCTGTGCTCTCTTGTCGCAGGGGGGAGGGTGGCAAGGCGGCCCGGATCGAGCCGCCGCTGGCCCCGTTCCTGGACCTGGACGGCAGGCTACGCACCCTCTTGTCGCGCTACCTGGAAGCGGACCTGGAGATCAGGCAGGAGGACCCGGTGCTGCGCCTCTGCTACTACTGGTCGGAATTTACCGAGACGCTGGAGTTCGCAGTGCGCTCGGAGCGCCGGGAGTTCTTCACCTCGTACCAACCCCACGGCGGGGGGGGGAGCGTCAAGGTGACCTGCTGCGACGCCTCGGAGCTGATCCGGGAGCGCTACGCCGAGTATCAGCAGGTGGTGGCCTTTTCGGCGACGCTGAAGCCGATGGAGTACTATGCCAAGCTCTCCGGTCTCGACCCGGAGCAGGTGCGCTGGTCGGAGTTCCAAAGTCCCTTTCCGCCGGAGCGGCGCAAGCTTTTGATCATACCCCAGGTCTCCACCCGCTACTCGCAGCGAGAGCGCAACTACGCCCGCATCGCCGACGCCCTGGCGCGCATCGTCGCGCTTAGGCGCGGCAACTACCTCGCCTTTTTCCCCAGTTTCACCTTCCTGGAGCGGGTGGCGGAGCTGTTTCGGGTGCCGGAGGGCTTCGAGGTGCTCCGGCAGGAGCGCAGCATGAAGGGGGCGAAGACCGCCGAGTTCCTGGAACAACTCCGGTCGGGGGAGGCGCCCACGGTAGTCCTCGCGGTGCAGGGAGGTTCGTTCTCGGAAGGGGTGGACTACGCGGGGGACATGGTGATCGGCGCCTTCGTGGTCGGGCCGCCGCTCCCCAACTACGACCTGGAGCGCGAGGAGATGCGGGCCTATTACCAGCGGCACTACGGCAAGGGATTCGAGTACGCCTACACCATCCCCGCCATGTCCAAGGCGATCCAGTCGGCGGGAAGGGTGATCCGCTCCGAGACCGACCGCGGCGTGATCGTGCTCATGGACGACCGTTTCCTGGAGGAGGGGTACAGCAGCGCCATGCCGGCGGACTGGTTCGAGGCGCGTGCGGATGAACTGGTTTCGGCGGCCATCTTGAAGGACATCGGTGATTTCTGGGACCAGCCGCAGGACCTGGAACAATAAAAAAAGCCGCCTATTCGCTGAAAGAGGCGGCTTTTTCCGTTCACGCCGGGCGCTCGGGCTATTTCCCCTGCGCCACCAGGGTCGGGTAGGGCCACCCCTGCATGCCGTCCTCGAGGATGTGCATGCGGGCTTCCGCGATCCCCTTTCCCTTCAGGTAGTCGTAGGTGTTCTTGGCACCGCCGCCGCCGCGCGGGCAGATGATGACGATCTCCTCGCGGGAAGCGGTCAGCTGGGGCAGCACCCGGTCCAGCTTCTGCTTGTCCTCGGCCGATTTGACCGGGAAGGCGTTGGTCTGGACGGCACCCTTGAAGTGGTGCTGCTGGAACTCGGCCGGGACCTGGATGTCCACGATCTGCATCTTCTTCCCGGTCTCCAGCCACTTCTTGAAGTCGCTGGGGGCCACGTACTGGTAGTTGCCGCCAAAGAGGGGGCCTGCGAAAGCTGCCGTCGCGGTAAGGAACACCGCCACAGCCAGGGTAAGGGCCATAATTCTTCTCATCGTTATCTCTCCTGTTTCTTGTCTGTCGGGCCATGCTGCCCGAGTTGCACATCAAACCTTTCCTGCCGCCTCAGGAGCTGCCCGCGTGCAAGGCCGCACCCAGCGCGCCCGTGACGGAGGGATCCTCCGGGACCAGTATCGGCACTCCCAGCGCCTTTTCCAGCATCGCCACCAGGGTCTTGTTGTTGGCGACGCCGCCGGTGAACACCAGGTGCTGGCACTCGCACGTTTTTTGAACCATGGCGGCGAGCCTCGACGCGACGGCCAAGTGCACCGAGCGCGCGATGTCACCTGGGGGAACACCGCGGTTTTTCAGGGAGACGACCTCGGATTCCGCAAAGACCGCGCACATGCTGTTGATGGCGGTACAGCCTTGGGCCTCGGCCGCAGCCAGACCGAACTGTTTCATGTCGTAACCCAGGGAGACCGCCATCATCTCCAGAAAGCGCCCGGTCCCCGCGGCGCACTTGTCGTTCATCTGGAAGTTGACGATACGCCCGCTTTCGCTCAATTGGATCACCTTGCTGTCCTGACCGCCTACGTCGAGGATGGCTCGGCAGGTGGGGAACAGGTGCCTCGCGCCCAGGGCGTGGGCCTTGATCTCGGTGATGATGTCGAGTTTGGCGTGCTGCTGCATCAAGTGACGGCCATAGCCGGTCGCCACCACCCGCGCCCGCGGATGCTCGCCCAGCATCTGCAGCGCCTGGCGGTGCGGTTCAAAGCCGCTCTCAACGACGCGCCGCTGCAGCAGCGCGCCTCCTTGGAGGGCGACGGTCTTGATGGTGCGCGAACCGAGATCGATACCAACTTGCATAAGCTACCCCCTGATCTGCTCCAGGAACGCCTCGACACGCGTCTGCAACTGCCCCATGTCGTCAGGAGAGTAGTCGGTTTCGATCGACATGAAGGGTATGCCGCGGGCCTCGCACATTTCGCGCAGCTTGACTGCCTCGATGTTGTAGGTATGGCAGAACTGCAGGCAATAATCGATGATCCCCTCCGCGCCGGAGGCCTCGTACTCCTTGAGCACCTGGGCCATGCGGTCGTCGTTGGGGGTGAAGCAGGAGCAATCGATCTTCATGTAGCGCTCGGTGAGCCGTTCCAACTGCTGGTCGAGGTCGGTGGAGCCCTCATCGATCAGGTCCTTGTAGTAGCGGGTGCCGATGCAGCTCTCCTCGTTGACCACGATGGCCCCCGCGGACTCGATGATGTAGTGCAGTTTCCAGTTCGGTAGCGCCATGGGCGTGCCCGAGACCATGATGCGCGGAGTGGAGGTCGGCGCCACGGCGTCGCCGCTGCTGATGCGCTGCTCGAGTTCGTCGCAGAGCTCGTGCACCTTCTGCGCGAAGCGGACCGGCTCGTCGTAAAAGGCGATCTGTTCGATGAGCAGCATGTCCCTGCCGCTGATGGGCGACGGGTTGTGGTGGCGCAGGGAGTTCAGGCGCTGCAGGGCGAAGCGTTTGGCGTTGATGGTCTTGATCCCGGCTGACACGGCATCGAAATCAGCAACGGTGTCGGTGATCCTTTCCACCGCGGCCTTGAAATCCTTGACCTCGTCCAGCCAGAGCCGCTTGTCGCGCTCCCGCTTCATCTGCGGGATCTCCATGACGTGGGTCGGCACGTAGCGGTCCAAAAGCTCCCAGGTCTTCTTCTTGGCGTCGCAGGTGGTTTCGCCGTAGACCAGGTCGACCACCTGGAAGTAAGGACAGATCTTGCCCACCTTGAAACCGAAGGCGGACTTGACCATGGGGCAGATGTTTCGCGGCAGGATCTTCTCGGCGTCGGCGATGGAGCCCTGGGCACCCCCGCAAAGGCCGATGCAGATGCCGCCGGCGGCGACGACCAGCTCTTCGGGGACATAGACGCAGAAGGTGCCGACGACCGGCTTGCCCCCCTGCTTCGCGTCGTAGATCTCCCTGATGCGTCCGGTGTGGATGTTGGCGACCATGTCATCGAAGTAGGCCATCTTGCTGGGGCGGTTGTGCTGGGACAGGAAGATGTTCTTATAGGCGTTGGTCAGCATGGCGGGCATTCCGGAGAAGCGGGCCACGTCCATGCCGAGTTTTTCCCAGAGCTCCGGGTCCGAATGCACCTGAAAAGCGTCGTTCATAACAGATCCCTCCACCGAAGATAAAAGTATGAAGATTTTTATATGTTCAAAGGGGGGAATAAGTCAAACCGATAGTTTCGATAAAAACTCTCCCTCGTATCGGTTTGGACGATACGGTCGGAACAAAAAAGCCCCCCGTGGGGACGGGGGGCTTCAAGAGAGTAGGGCGGCTTTGTTGTTAACAAGGGGCTGGCGCGACGGGCGACCTGCTGCACCGCTTGACCACAGCTGCTGGATCTGATGGTACAGACGGACTACTCCTTCTCAGGGGGCTCGCAACCTTCGGGCACGTTGGGGCAGCGCATTTTCCGGTTCATGCACTGTTTCACCTTCTTGATCGCCTCTTGGTCGTTAGGGAAGAGATCGAAGGGATGGTGTTCACCTGTCTGCTTGTAGATCTGGTACCTGTTGCAGCTCTGGTAGTCACCGAAGCAGAGTTTACTTTGAATGTACTGTGCCGCCTTGGGGAGGTCCTTCATGTTGTCTTTGAAGAACTGGCAGCATTCGACGAGTTCGCACGCCATGACATACCTCAAATCATTAATTCCAGGGCTGGCCGAACCGGCCTAACCGTGGGTGCCGCCGGAGCTGGGGAAAAAAGCGGCAAAACTGCTTTGTGGCGGGGCCGCCTCAGGCCCCGTCGCGTATCCGGTCCAGCGTCGCGGATATGGTGGCGGCGCTCACGGAATCGCCGAAACAGCCCGCTCCGGCGTAACTGTCGAAATCTTCCAACTGCAGCAAGAGAAGCGCGAGCAGGTCGTCCCGCCCATGGGCAGGCGTTGCGGCAGCGCGGAGAGCGTTGATCTCCTCCAGGATCCAGTCAGGGAGGTCAGCTTCTTCGTGTTGACGCCGCGCAGTTTCAACGAGCTGCTCGAGCAACTCCATGGGCTACTCCTTTGCTGACCCGGTGGAGTGGCAGGCAGTGGCTTGTCCCGGCCCCCCGGAGATCGCCAGCGCTTTTTGCTGTACCAGGACGTCGGCCACCTTGCTCCGGGCCGCCGCTAGGAGGCGCTGCACCGTGCCCCGGGACACACCCATGCAGGCCCCGGCCTCTTCCTGCGTTTTACCCTGCCCGTCGCACAGGTGCAGGGCATCCAGTTCGTCATGGGCAAGTTGCACCAAGTCCAAATCCTTGAGCGGTGTTCCCGCTGGCTTGAACACCGCGGCGAAGCCGACGCGATGCGGACAGATACAGGTTCTGGGCTTGCGCGGACGCGGCACGGCTAGTGGGAACACCCGTGGCTGTGGCCATGGCCACCGCAGGTATGTCCCGGAAGGTACTCCTGGAGCTGATTGGCACTCAAAAGCGCAAGGTTGTCGGCAATCGTTCCCTCTCCGGCCCGAAACACCCTCAACCCTGCCGCGTTAAGCTTGTACAGCGCGCCGCCGCCGATCCCGCCGACCACGACCGCATCGACCTCATGCCCCCCGAGTCCAGCCACAGGGTTGCAGGCACCATGTTGATGCACGCGGTCGCCGTTGTTGATGGCGGTGCACTCGCCGGTCACGCTGTCGACAACCACAAACCCGGGAGCCGAGCCGAAATGGCCGTACACCGCACTGGAAAGACCGTGGTTTTGCTCGACTGGAAAACAAACTTTCATGAAAAACCTCCAGGGGTATTGTGTTTATGCACATGGCACAACTAACATTCAGAAACATATATGTCAATATCTTTCCAAGGAAAGGTGTCATTTTTTCCCATAACTTGTGTGGAATTAACAGGGGCAGATACTGTCTGGAATGCATGTCTCTGGTAGAGGTATAAGAATTTTACTTTGACGCCCACTTGTCGCAGGTGTTATAAGTGCCGCGAACCTCCCCTCATTCTCATGCTCCTTCCTTTGCCAATGTCAGAACCCCGTTGCGCTCAGGAGCCTCTTGCCATGCTGACCAGAATTCTTTTATTGCTGATCTTTTTCGGCCTGATGCTCTCCGGGGCGCACGCTGAGCAGGCGCCCGGCCGTGACCTGAGAGTCATCGTCGTGGGCGGCAACAGCAACTACCCTCCTTACCAGTTCCTGGACAAGAACGGCCAGCCGGCAGGCTACATCGTTGACCTCACCAGGGCCATCGCCCGGGTCATGGGGTTGCAGGTCGAGATCCGCCTGGACGATTTCGGCAAGATCCTCAAAGGGCTGGACAGCGGCGACATCGACATCCTGGAGGGGCTCTCCTACTCCGAGGCGAGGGCGAAGGAATACGATTTCTCCACGCCGCACTCCATCATCGTCCAGGCCATCTTCGCACGGAAGGGAACTCCCGCGGTGAAGAGCCTGGAAGAACTCAAAGGGAAAAAGGTGCTGGTGCACCGCGGCGGCGGGATGCAAAGCTACCTGCAGGAAAGGCACTACGACCTCAACCTAGTGCTCACCGATAGTCCACGCGATACCCTGCAGCATCTGGCGGCCGGGCAGTGCGATTACGCCGTGGTGGCCCTGCTGCCGGCAATGCACATCATCCGCGAGGATAAGCTCACCAACCTGGTGCCGGTGGCGACCAACGTGGCGCCGCAGCGTTATTACTGTTATGCGGTGAAAAAGGGGAACGCGGAGTTGGTGGCCCAGATGAACGAGGGGCTTTCCATCCTCAAAAAAACCGGTGAGTTCAACCAGATCTACGACAAGTGGATCGGCGTGCTGGAACCCCAGCGCACTTCGTGGGTCACGGTGGCGAAATACGCGGCACTGGTGGTGATCCCGCTCTTCCTGATCCTGGCGGCGACGGTGCTCTGGTCGTACTCCCTGCGCCGGCAGGTGGCGCAGCGCACGGAGTCGCTTTCCAACGCCCTGGCGGAATTGCAGAGAAACCAGCAGCAACTGGTGCAGGCGGACAAGATGGCTGCCTTGGGTATCCTGGTGTCCGGGGTGGCCCACGAGATCAACAACCCGACCGGCATCATCCTGATGAACATGCCGACCCTGAAGAAGATATTCCGGGACGCGGAGCGGATACTGGACCGGTACCAGGAGGAAGAGGGTGACTTCGCGCTCGGCGGGATCCGCTACCAGAGGGTGCGGCAGGAGGTGCCGCTGATCCTTGACGAGATCCAGGACGGCGCCCAGCGCATCAAGAAGACGGTGGACGACCTCAAGAACTTCGCCCGCAAAGACGATGAGGCACGCAAAGAGCTCCTCGACTTCAACCACGTGGTGCAGACGGCGGTGCGGCTGGTGGACGTGGCTACGCGGAAGCTGACCAACAATTTCAGCGCCAGCTATGGCGAAAGGCTACCTAAGGTCTTCGGCAACGAGCAACGACTGGAGCAGGTGGTGGTGAACCTGGTCATGAATGCGGGACAGGCGCTGCCCGATCCCACTCGGGGCATAAGCCTGCGGACAAGCCATGATGCCGGCAGCGGCCGTGTGATGCTCACCGTGCACGACGAGGGAACAGGGATCTCGCCTGAGCACCTGAAGCATCTCACCGACCCATTCTTCACCACCAAGCGCGAGAACGGGGGTACCGGACTGGGCCTCTCCATCTCGGCCAACATCATCAAGGACCACGGCGGCGAAATCAGCTTTGATTCCAGCCCGGGCAAGGGGACCACGGTCACCCTCGCCCTGCCGGCTGCCGTGGCGGGGAGCGAACATGGACAGTGAGCTGTACCCAAGCTTCAAGGTGCTGCTTGTCGACGACGAACCGGCATGGCTGCGCTCGCTGTCGCTGGCGCTGGAGAGCAGTTCCGGGATCACCAACGTGGAGCTTTGCAGCGACAGCCGCAATGTGCTGGATATCCTCGCCCAAGGGGAGGTAGGTCTCGTTCTTCTTGACCTGACCATGCCGCACGTCTCGGGAGAGGACCTCCTGGTCCAGATCGCGGAGCGTTTCCCGGGCGTGGCCGTCATCGTGGTGAGCGGCCTGAACCAAGTCGGCAAGGTGGTCAACTGCATGAAGCTCGGTGCCTACGACTACTACGTCAAGACCGATGACGAGGAGCGGATCGTGTGCGGTGTGTTGCGCGCCATCAAGCACTTGGAACTGCAACGTGACAACAAGGAGATGGCCCGGCGCTTCGTGTCCTGCGAATTGCAGCACCCGGAGGCGTTTTCCGCCATCTGCACGGCGGACCGGGCCATGCAGGCGCTCTTCGCCTACATCGAGGCTGTGGCCGTCAGCCCGCTGCCGCTGCTGATCACGGGCGAGAGCGGGTCCGGCAAGGAACTCCTGGCACAGGCTACGCACCGGTTGAGCCGCTGCCGGGGCGAACTGGTGGCCGTGAACGTCGCCGGCTTGGACGACACCGTGTTCTCGGACACCCTTTTCGGCCACGTGCGCGGCGCCTTTACCGGTGCCGAAGGGGTTCGCCGTGGCATGATCGAGGCGGCAGCCAACGGCACGCTGTTCCTCGACGAGATCGGGGACCTGAGCATCGCCTCCCAGGTGAAACTTTTGCGGCTGCTCCAGGAAGGAGAGTACTTCCCGCTGGGGAGCGACCAGCCCCGGCGCCTCAAGGCGCGCATCGTGGTGGCGACCCACCAGAACCTGGAGGCCAAGGTCCAGCAAGGGAGCTTCAGGTGCGACCTGTTCTACCGGCTGCGCACCCACCACGTCGAGGTGCCGCCGCTACGCAGCCGCAAGGGAGACATACCGTACCTGCTTGACCTGTTCCTGGAGGAGGCCGCCGCCATGCTCGGGAAGAAGAAGCCGACTCCGCCCCCCGGGTTGGTGCAGCTTCTCGCCACCTACAGCTTCCCGGGCAACGTCCGGGAGTTCAAGGCCATGGTCTTCGACGCGGTGAGTACCCACAAGGAGCGCATGCTGTCGATGGATTCCTTTGCCAAGGCGATCAGCGCCGGCGGAGGCGTTGCGGAGCGGGCGCCGGACCAGAATCCCTTTGCGGGCTTCGAGCCTCTCCCAACCTTCGCCAACGCCGCCAACTATCTCCTCGATGAGGCGATGAACCGCGCCGGCGGCAACCAGACGCTGGCGGCGCGACTGCTCGGCATATCCCAACCCTCCCTCTGGAAACGCCTGAAATTGTCCCGCGGCTGAACCCCTATTGCCGGAGTCTATAGCTATAGACTTCGGCAATAATGCTGTAACTCCCCGAAAATAAACAAGTACGCCTCCCTCCCCGGGAAGTCCCATAGCCTGAATCTATACCCCTTGCATCCCTTCCCACTGTGAATTCCACTGTAATAATCGATGGTTACCGCTCTTTTCATCTTTGGTATCGATCCTGCTCTCATGAGATCAAAAGCAATCACGGGGCTGCGCCCCAACATACCGAAGGAGAAGATCATGAATCAGAAAGCGGCAATGGCGATGGCAGGTTTTCTGGCGGCAATGGCTGTAGGGCACGATGCCCAGGCGAAGAGCCTGGAGGATATCCTGAAGGAAAAAGGTGTCATCACCGAGGCGGAGTACAAGGAAGCTTCCAAAGCCAAGCCTTACGATTACAAGCTGGGCAAGGGTTTCGTCCTCACCTCCCCGGACCAGAAGTTCCAGCTGCAGCTTGGCGGGCAGATCCAGGCCCAGTACGAGCTGGACAACTACGAGGTGGCCAACAAGCAGGACGTGAGCCAGTTCAACCTGCGGCGCGTCAAGACTCTCCTGAGCGGCTACGCCTTTACCAAGGACCTGACCTACAAGGCGACCTACAACTGGTCCAACGTGGTCAAAGAGAACACCAAGGCGATGGAAGAGGTGAACATGAAGTACCGGGTCGCCGACGAACTCCAAGTGATGCTGGGACAGGAGAAGATCCAGTACTCCAGGCAGTGGATCACTTCCAACACGGCCCAGCAGTTCGTCGATGGTTCCTTCGTGAGGAACGCGTTCATGCAGGGGTACGATACCGGTATCAACCTGCACGGCGACCTCTGGACCGGGATGGTCAAGTACGACGCGGGCCTCTTCGGAGGCGCCGGCCAGAACACCAAGAACAAAACCAGCGACAACGCTTACAACTTCAGGCTGACCTTAAATCCGCTCGGCGACATGAAATACGGCGAGGGGGACCTGGAAAACTCCCAGAAGCCCCTGGTTTCCTTGGGGAGCAGCTACTATCTGAACACCGTGAAAAAGACGGTCGCCGGAACCGGCGCCACGGCAACTTCCGCCATCGACAACAACAACTCCAACTTCGTAACCGACGCCAACGGCTGGCTCGGTACGGCGGTGAAGGGGAAATACTTCGGTACCAAGGTGGCCGAGGACATCAGCGTCGACTCCTGGGAAACGGACGTTGCCTTCAAATGGCTGGGCGCGTCGATGCAGGGTGAGTACTTCTGGGGCAAGGCAGTGGGTGAAACCTCCGGCAAGGAGCTGATTGCCAGGGGCGGTTACGTCCAGGCCGGCTACTTCGTCATCCCGCAGCGCCTGGAACTGGCACTCCGTTACGCCTGGATGGATCCCAATCGCCAGGTGTCCAGCGACTCCATCTCGGAAATCCAAGGGGCGGTCAACTATTTCCTCTACGGCAACAACCTGAAGATCCAAGGTGACGTTGGTAACCGCCACATCTACAAAGGCCAGGTCGACGACCTCGTGGCGCGTGCCCAGGTCCAGCTGCTCTTCTAAGGGCTTGTCACGACAACGACGACGTAATCACAGGAGAGAAAAATGACACGGAAAACTATCGTACCGGCACTGCTGCTCTCAGCGGCCCTGTTCATCGCGGCTTCCGCGGCCTGGGGGGAGGACTCATCCAAGAGCTCCTTCCTCTCCGGGATACACAAGAAAAACCAGGTGAGCTGCGCCGACTGCCACGGCAAATCCCTTACTGTGGACGACAGCGAGACCGCCCTGAACAAGAACTGCAAGGGGTGCCACGGCGGATTTGCTGACCTGGCCGCGAAAACCAAGGAACACATCAACCCGCACAACTCCCACCTGGGCGAAACCAACTGTACCGCCTGCCACAAGGGGCACGTCGCATCGAAGGCATACTGCAACTACTGCCACAGCTTCGCGATGAAAATCCCGGCTATGGGGACCGAGAAGGAATCGACCGACAAGAAGTGGGTGCAGGAATCGGCACCCAACAAAAAGGACCTCAAATCGAACCGGGTGGAGTCCACCGACGTGGTCGTGATCGGTGCCGGCGGCTCGGGATACGTAGCCTCCATCACCGCCCACGATGCCGGTGCCAAGGTGATCCTCCTGGAGAAAATGCCGATCACCGGCGGCAACAGCATGCTGGCGGCCGGTGGCATCAACGCCGCCAGGACCCGCTACCAGGAGCGGCTCGGGATGCACGACGACCCGGCCGAGATGGTGAAGGAAACCATGAAGGGCGGACGTGACAAGAACGACCCGGAACTGGTCAAGGTTCTCGCCTATAAATCCGCCGATGCGGTCGACTTCCTGGTGTCGCTCGGGGCCGACATGACCGACCTGGTGCGTTCGGGTGGCGTCGCGGTTGACCGCACCCACCGTCCCGTGGGCGGGGCCGCGGTGGGCCCGCACCTGATCAAGGTATACCGGGAGAACGCGGCCAAGCGCAACATCGACGTCAGGGTGAACTCCGAGGTGGTGCAGATCCTCTCCGACGGCAAGGGGCGCGTCACCGGCGTCCAGGTGAAGGGCAAGCACAGCGGCGTCTATACCATCAACGCCAAGGCCGTGATCGACACGGCGGGCGGTTTCGCCGCCAACAATGAGCTGGTCGGCTCCTACAAGCCGCAGTTCAAGGAAACCGCTTCCTCCAACCAGCCCGGCGCGACCGGCGAAGGGATGTTCCTCGCGGAAAAAGTGGGCGCCAAGCTGATCGACATGGAACAGATCCAGATCCACCCGACCATGGGGGGCGAAACCAAGGTCCTCATCTCCGAAACCGTGCGCGGCAGCGGCGCCATCCTGGTGAACCATGCCGGCAAGCGCTTTGTCAACGAGCTGACTACCCGCGACAAGGCCTCCGCCGCCATCCTGGCGCAGCCTGAGAAATCGGCCTTCCTGGTGCTGGGCGAGAGCACCCGCAAGAGCAACGTCCAGATCGACGGCTACATCGTCCTCGGGCTGGTGCAACAGGCAGACAGCATCGCGGGCCTCGCGGCCAAGATGGGTGTGCCGGCGGATGCGCTTGCCGCCACGGTGGCAGCCTACAACAAGGCCTTCGAGGCGAAAAAGGATCCGGAATTCCAGCGTCAGGACATCCCGCGCCCGGTGGACGGACCGAAGTACTACGCCATCTGGGTCAAGCCGGGTCGCCACCACACCATGGGCGGCGTGAAGATCAACACCGAGGCGCAGGTGATAGCCAAGGACGGCAAGCCGATCACCGGCTTCTACGCTGCAGGCGAAGTCACCGGTGGTGTCCATGGCTGGAACCGCCTGGGCGGCAACGCCATCACCGATACCGTCGTCTTCGGCAGGATCGCCGGCAGCAACGCGGCGAGCTTCGTCAAGGAAGCGAAGTAGGGCAGCACCCGTCACAAAGGAAGCGCCCTGCGTAGCTACGCGCAGGGCGCTTCATCATGGGCACAAGGCAGGCCACCATCGGGGCAGGGACGCACGTTCGGTGGAAGCCCCAGCAAGGACACCGGCATGAAGAACGCAAACCTGTTCCAGTCGCTGTTTCTGATAAATTTCTCCACCAGCCTCGGCTTCGGCATAGCGGACGCCTTCTTCTCCACCTACCTCTTCAGCCTGGGCGGGCGCGGCATCCTGCTGGGCCTGCCACTCCTCCTCTTCTCAGTTTCCAAGATCCTGTTGGGCCCCCCGATGGGCGCTTGTGTGGACCGCTTCGGCCCGAGGGTAGCCGTCACGCTCAGCCTTTCCCTCTATCTCCTGGTCTCACTTGGCTACCTTTTCAGTTCTAACCTCGTACTCATCACGCTGCTGAGAGTGGTGCAGGGAGTAGCCTGCGCGATGTTCCGCCCCGTGATGCTGTCGCTGGTTGGGGCCGCGAGCAGCACCAAAGGGGAGGGGTGTGCCACCGGGACCTTCGATATCTCCTTTTATCTTGCCATCGGCATAGGGCCGCTTCTGGGCGGTGTCCTGCACGACTGGTGCGGTTTCTACGGTATATTCGCCTGCCTCGCTCTTCTATGCCTGTTTGCGCTGGCCGTCGCGTTGCGGCGAGTACCTCGCCACGCGGTGGCGGCAGTCCCGTCCAGTAAGCCGGTAGCGTGCGTCGCACTGCCGGACGCCCTGGAGGCGGCACGACACGGGGCGATGGGCGGGCTGCTGGTATTCATCTTTGGACGCGGGTGCGGCATATCGCTGCTGGCGGGCTTCCTTCCTCTCCTGTTGAGCGGGCGGCTGGGACTCACCGGCACCCAGACCGGCGTGGTACTTGCCTCCAGCACCGTGGTGATCAGCTCACTGCTGCGTCCGGTCGGCCGGCTTTCGGACCGGTTGCCCCGCAAGGGGCTGGTGCTCCTGGGAGGGATCTCAGTGTCGCTGCTCTACTTCCTGATTCCCCTTGCCCAGGGGTTTCACCAGGTGCTCATGCTGGGGGGAGGGATCGGGCTGTGCAGCGTCCTTTCGCAGCCGGCCAGCACTGCGCTTCTTCTGGAGCAGGGGGAACGTCATGGGACGGGGCTGGCGGTGGGGATCTTCAACACCGCGTTAAACCTTGGATTCGTGGTGGGACCGCTACTTGGGGGATGGCTGCAAAATCATTTCGGACTCACCGCCGTCTTTTACGCAGCCGGCTGGATCGGCCTGGCGGCAGCGGGGCTCTTCGCAGTTTGCACCACGGTGCGGGAGAAGAGGAACTGCGCCTGCTCACCTGCCTGAAATAACTTCGGGAGCGGCTGCCACGGCCGGATCAACACCGCCGCCGTGGTCGGCCACTCCCGTTTGTCCTTCCTACCTATCTACTCCTTGATGTTCTTGTCGATACCGGCGCGGCCGTCGTCACATTCGTCCTCGGGCTGGCCTGGCCGGCTGTAGCGGGGATCGCTGGTCGCGCTGACGCAGACCGGCGCCGGCTCCTCTGCCGCTCCCGCGGCGGCGGGGACATGGTCGTGCGTTCTCCCCCCTTCCTTGGGAACGTCCCCTTTGCTGGGCTGCCAGTCGGCCATGTCCCGGAACATCCGGAAGCGCTCCAGTGCCTCCTGCTCCATCTGCTCGCGCAGCTTTTTCGCTACTTCCGGGTTCTGCTTTTCCAGCGCCTGGAAACGTACCTCTCCGGAGAGGAACTCGGCGAGCGAGCCATCGGGTTTCTTGGACTCCAGGATGAACGGGTTCTTCCCTTCCATCTTCAAAAGCGGGTTGTAGCGGTACAGCGGCCAATAACCCGACTTCACCGCGAGCTGGCTTTCCTCGATGGATTTCCCCATCCCTTTCCGGAGCCCCTGGTTGATGCAGGTGGAGTAGGCGATGATGAGCGACGGACCGGGATAGGCCTCCGCCTCCGTGATCGCCTTGAGGGTCTGGTTCTTGTCGGCGCCGATGGCGATGGAGGCGACGTAGACGTAGCCGTAGGTCATGGCCATGCGCCCCAGGTCCTTCTTCGAGGTCCTCTTCCCTGCGGCGGCGAAACGGGCGATGGCGCCGAGCTGGGTGGCCTTGGAACACTGCCCCCCGGTATTGGAGTAGAGTTCGGTGTCCATCACCAGCAGGTTCACGTCCTCCCCGGTGGAGATGACGTGGTCCAGGCCGCCGAAGCCGATGTCGTAGGCCCAGCCGTCGCCGCCGTAGATCCAGATCGACTTCTTGGTGAACAGGTCGCCAGATGCGGCGATCTGCTGCAGGAGCTCGTTGTCTCCTGATTTGGGGAGCAGCTCCTTCAGCCGGTCGCCGTGGCGCCGGGAGAGTTCCGGGTCGTGCATCCCCGTTAGCCATGCGTCGAGTTCCCCCCTCAAGTCTCCTTCGGGCAGGCTGTGCACGGCACGGCGCACCTGGTCGGCCAGGAGGTTTCTGCGCTGCGACACCGCCATGTGGTAGCCGAAGCCGAATTCGGCGGCGTCCTCGAAGAGCGAGTTGTTCCAGGCGGGGCCATGCCCTTCAGCGTTGGCGCAGTAAGGGGAGACCGGTGCGGAGGCGCCCCAGATCGAGCTGCAGCCGGTGGCGTTGGCGATCATCATGCGCTCCCCGAAGAGCTGGGTCACGATCCTGGCGTAGGGGGTCTCGCCGCAGCCGGAACAGGCTCCGGAGAACTCGAGGAGCGGCTGCTGGAACTGGCTGCCGATCACCGTGGTCCGCTTCACCATGTGCCCCTTGGGGGAGAGTGCCTCGGCGAACTTGCGATTCTCCTCCTGCACTGCGGACTGGGTGTCGATCGGCTTCATCACCAGCGCCGGCACCTTGGCGGGGCAGATATCGGCGCAGTTGCCGCATCCCATGCAGTCCAGGGTGTAGACCTGGATCCGGAAACCCATCCCCTTGAACTCTTTGGCGTTGGGGGGGATGGTCTCATAGGTCGCAGGGGCGGCACCCAGTTCCTGTTCCGAGGCGATGAAGGGGCGGATGGTGGCGTGCGGGCAGATGTAGGCGCACTGGTTGCACTGGATGCAGTTTTCCTTGATCCACTCCGGGACGTTGATGGCGACGCCCCGCTTTTCGTAGCGCGCGGTGGAGAAGGGGAAGACACCGTCCGGCGCGAACGAGGACACCGGCAGATCGTCCCCCTTTTGGCGCAGGATCGGGAAGACCATGTCGCGCATGTAGTCCGGCATCTGCTGATTGAGGCGGAAGTCGGTGCCGTGCTGGTCGTTGGCGTCACGCCAGGAGTCGGGATAGGAGATCTCCACCAGGCTCTGCACGGCCAGGTCGACCGCGGCGAGGTTCATCTCCACCACCTGATCCCCCTTCCTGCCGTACTCCTTGCGGATCGAATCCTTCAACAGTTCCACGGCCCGCTCGAACGGAAGCACCCCGGAGAGCTTGAAGAAGGCGGTCTGCATGATCATGTTGATGCGCCCGCCAAGCCCCGCGGACTGGGCGATGCTGATGGCGTCCACGTTGTAGAGGCGCACCTTCTTCCCGGCGATGGCCCGGCGCATGGCGGATGGGAGGTTGGTCTCCATCGCCTCCACGCTGTTCCAGGGGGAGTTGAGCAGGAAGGTCCCTCCTTCCCGGATCCCCTCCAGGAGGTCGTAGATCTGCACGTAGGGGGCCTTTTGGCAAGAGATGAAATCCGCCGAGTCGACGAGATAGGTGGACTGGATGGGACTCTCGCCGAAGCGCAGGTGCGAGACGGTGATGCCGCCGGACTTCTTGGAATCGTAGGAGAAATAGGCCTGGACGTAGAGGTCGGTGTTGTCGCCGATGATCTTGATGGCGGCCTTGTTGGCCCCGACGGTGCCGTCGGCGCCCATCCCCCAGAAGCGGCACTGGATGGTCCCCTCCGGGGTGGTGGAGAGGGTTCCTTCGATCGGGAGCGAGCTGTCGCTCACGTCGTCGTTGATGCCGACGGTGAAATGGCGCTTGCCGGGACTCCCGTTCATGTTGTCGAAGATGCTCTTCACGTGCACCGGGCGGAACTCCTTGGAGCCCAGGCCGTAGCGGCCGGCGTAGAGTTCCGGCACCTCGCCGCCCCGCTCCAAAAGGGCGGTGCAGACGTCCTGGTAGAGCGGCTCGCCCAGGGACCCGGGCTCTTTGGTGCGGTCGAGAACGGTGACCTTCGTTGCCGTGGGAGGGATGACGGAAAGGAGGGCGTTGGCGTCGAAGGGGCGGTACAGGCGCACCTTGATCAGGCCCACCTTCTCACCCTGCCCGTTCAGGTACTGCACCACCTCCTCGGTGGTCTCGCACGACGACCCCATGGTGATGATGACCCGGTCCGCCTCGGCATGCCCGATGTAGTCGAAGAGCCGATAGTGCCGGCCGGTCAGTTGTCCCACCCGTTCCATGGTTTCGGTGACGATCTGCGGCAGGGCCTGGTAGAAGGGATTGGCGCGCTCGCGGCCCTGGAAGTAGATGTCCGGGTTCTGCGCTGTGCCGCGCAACTCAGGGTGCTCCGGGTTCATGGCCTTCTTACGGAAGGCGGTGAGCTTGTCGTAGTTCACCATCCGGGCCATCTCTTCGTATGGGATCACCTCGATCTTCTGCACCTCGTGCGAGGTCCGGAAGCCGTCGAAGAAGTGCAGGAAGGGTAGGCTCGCCTCCAGGGCCGCCAAGTGCGCCACCAGGGCGAGATCCATCACCTCCTGGACCGAGGAGGAACAGAGCAGGGCGAAGCCGGTGGGGCGCGCCGCCATGACGTCCTGGTGGTCGCCGAAGATGGAGAGGGCGTGGGTGGCGATGGCGCGGGCCGAGACGTGGAAGACCCCCGGGAGCTGCTCGCAGGCGATCTTGTACATGTTGGGGAGCATCAGCAACAGCCCTTGCGATGCGGTGAAGGTGGTGGTGAGCGCGCCCGCGACCAGCGAGCCGTGCACGGCGCCGGCGGCACCCGCCTCGGATTGCAGCTCCTTGATGTTCAGGATCTGGCCGAAGACGTTCTTGCGTCCCTCAGCAGCCCACTCGTCCGCCACTTCCCCCATGGTCGAGGATGGGGTGATCGGGTAGATGGCCGCCGTTTCGCTCAGCGCGTAGGCGACATGCGCCGCCGCAGTGTTGCCGTCCATCGTTTTCCTGGTTCCGCTCATGTGAACAGTCCCCCTTGTCCGGAGATGGATGCACCCGCCCGCAGGCCCGGCCGGCAATAATGGGGACGCAGGGAGGGTGGCAATAATGAAGTTTAATATGCTACCACTAATTTATTAGATGGGAAGGGCGGAGCGGGGTACAAGCGGATCAAGGGGATGAAGCGGATCAAGCGAGGGACCGTGTGCCGGGAGGATTCAGCGCGGCGCCAGCTCCGGGGGGGGGGTGAGCGAGAACCGGTGGAAAATCCCCTCGATGAGGTCGCACAGCGTCGGGTCGAGGCAGCGGTTCTTCTCCAGGACCAGGCGTCGCGGCCGGGACGGCTCAAATCCTTCGACGTGGTGACTGACCAGCGAGCCGTCAGCCAGGTGTGACGCGACCACGCTGCGGGAGATGAAGGTGACCCCTTCTCCTGCCCGGACTGCCTTGATGATGAAGGGGATGTCGTCGAAGTAGACGGTGTTGCGGAACTCGGCGGCGTCGCGGCCGATGCCATGCATGCTCTTTTCCAGGAAGCGTCGGGCGCAGCAGCCGGATTTCTTGCAGTACAGGCGCTGGCCGAGCATGGTTTCGACGTCGACCACCTTGGCATCGATGCCGAAGCCGGGCCCGCTGACGAATACCATCTCGTCGTCGGGGAGCGGGTAGACGGCGAACTCGTCCAGGTTCAGGTCCTCGCAGAATTCGATGAGAATCAGGTCGTACAGCTTTTCCTTAAGCCCCTTGAGCGCCCCTTCGGGCATGTCAAAGACGAAGCTCAGGTCGCTGGTTTCGGAGTTGCGGGACATGAAGTGCGTGAAGATGTCGGGGAGGTATGAGATGCCGAAGGGGGCGGTGCAACAAAAGGAGATCTTGCGCTTGCTGGTCAGGAGCTGCAGGTCATAGACGAATTCCTGCTCCACCTGCAGCACCTGGCGCGCCTTATTGATCAGCAGGTGCCCGGCGGCGGTTGGTTTCAGTGCGAGTCCGGAGCGGTCCAAAAGGAGTTGACCGTAATGGTCCTCGAGGATCTTGATTCTGCGGGAGACGGCGGACTGGGTGACGCAGAGGATCTCCGCAGCCTTGGAAAAGCTGCCGCATTCGACCGAAACTACCAGGGTTTTCAGATTCGTGAAATCCATGTCAGGTCACCCGCCGACGCCGCCTATGCGAAACACGCATGGGTCATGTGAGAATATGTCGTTTGTGCATATTGCAAAAAACTTATATAGATTGCAACAGCCAATTTCAGAAAATGTCCCCACTGTCAGAGGTAAAGTTTTAAATATATTTAATTACCATGCGTTTTGCGCATGGTCCTATGAAAAAGTTTCACTTGAGTAGTTCACCCCATCCTGCGAAGAAGCAACAACGCCGCTGCAAGTGAGGCAACGTGCCTCCTTCTGACATAATAAGACGGTAGATCGATAATTTGTGTCGAGTTGTGCGGTGGCGGGTGCTGCGCCTGCCAATGTTACACGTTGCTTCTGTTCATCTTGTTGCTCCTTTAGTCTTCAATTCAACATTCTTGACACAAAACGAAAATATTTTAACTTTCACAGTGGGTTATCTTTGACAATGCTAATTGAGTGGAAAGGAGGAGTGAACACTTAAACCCAGTCGGACGTCACAATTTACCAATCCAAAGGAGGTTGTATGTCGGAAAAGATGATGAAGAGCAGGGTATTGCTGTTCTCGCTGCTCGGTCTGGTGGCCGTTGCGGCTCTCAGCATCTGGGGGTGCGGTGGCACCAGCTATGACAACCCGGCCGAGAAGGCAGTTACGACCAAGACCGCTACCGCGCTGATCACCGCGGCCGACCTGAAGGGGTGGATCGATGCCGGCCTGGTGAACAAGCAGGGGGGGTACGACCGTGTGGTGATTCTCGATGTCTCCAACAACGACTCTGACACATCCAACAAGTACAACACCGTGGGCCATGTCCCGGGTGCCCAACTGGTTTCAACGGGATCCGCGGCCTTCATGGACAATACCCGTGCCGAGGGCCCCTTCAACGTCACCGGCAGCATGGTCTTGACCGGCGCCGCGATGGACACCATCATCCAGACTGCCGGCATCGATGGCAACACCACCGTCGTCTTCACCAACAACGCAACCAACACGGTCAACGTGGCCCGCGCCTACACGACGTTCCGCTACTGGGGTTTCCCCAAGAACCGACTCAAGGTTCTGCAGGGCGGAAACGCGGGATGGGGCGCTGCCGGTTACCCGCTGACCAAGGTTGTTCCCACCGTCACCAGATCGAGCTTCGGCGTGGCTCAGAACGGCACTACCAGGGTCAACACTGACATGCGCGTCTCCCTTCCGGAAATGATCGCCTACGTCCAGGGCATCGTCGCGGGCAATGCCGGCAAGGTCACCCTGGTCGACACCGTGCGCGGTGCCACCAACCCGCTGGCGACCGTATCGTCTACCACGGACCTCCTGGTGAGCGGCAACGCCTACACACCGTTTGACGGCGCCATCAAGGGGTCATATTCCTATGGCGCTCCGGCGATGGTCGCACCGGCGGGGACCCTGAATTTCAAGGACGCCGCCACCATAAAAGCGGACCTCGCAGCGGCATTGGGTACCGACGGCGTGGCTACCCTTGGCGCGGCAGGGCGCGACGCAACCAGGACCTTCATCTCCTTCTGCCGGGCCGGCAACTATGCCTCGGTCGGCTTCTTCGTTCTTGACGGCATCGCCTACTACAACGACCCGAACGTGGAAGTGAAGTGGTATGACGGCTCCTACGGCCAATGGAACCTCCTGGCCTCCTCGGATCACACCGCGGTCAATACCGCGGGCGCCACGGTTCCGGCGGGCGGCAAGCTCGCCGTTGGCTCGATCTGGGACACCACCGCGTTGATGGAGAACCTGACCTGGAACGTGGGCCGTTTCCACACAGGAACGACCCAGCGCATCATCGTCGACTACGGCGCACGGGTGTACACGGTCGAGCCGAGCTTCGCGGAAGGGAACCAGATTGAGACTGCGGACCGGGCCTATCGCAGCACCGTGAGCGCACCGGCCTCGGGCGGTTCCGGCAGCGGCGGTGGCGGCTGCTAGGTTATGGGGCTTGTGTGCCCCTGCGGGGGCTGACCTACAACGAAAAGGAGTGATCTATGCTGAAAATGCCTAAGATATCGACCGTCGCCGCGACGACGCTGGGGGTTGCGCTTATGGCCGGCACCGCCTTTGCCGGTCCCAGGATGACTTTCGGCCCCAACGACGAGGGGGCGCTGCAGCTGGACTACAAGGGGCAGTTCCAGATGACGTTGCGCGACAACGGCTCCGGGGACAACAACGAAGACACGACGATGAACTTCAACTTCCGCCGTAACCGCTTGGCCCTCATGGGCAAGTACGGCGACATGATGTCCATCTACGTGCAGACCGAGTACACCGATGACCCGAATGTGACCCCGCTGGACGTGGCCAGAGAGAACCAGGGCTCGAACTTCCAGCTCCTGGACGCGGTGGTCCGCTTCAAGATCGACAACGCCTTCCGGGTGAACGTGGGCAAGTTCAAGTACAACCTCTCCCGTGAGAACCTGGAGGCCTGCGAGATGCCGCTCACCCTGGACCGCTCGCTCTTCATCCGCGTCCCCTTTACCACCACTCGTGATACCGGCGTCGCGGTGTGGGGTAACCTCTTCAACGACATGTTCCAGTACCGGCTGGACGCCATGGAAGGACGCAAGGCCCTTTCCGGAGATGCGACTCCGGCCTCTAAGTTCCGCTATTCGGCGCGTGCCCACGTGACCCTGCTCGACCCGGAAAACGACTACGGCTACAAGGGAACCTACCTCGGCAAGAAGAAGGTCGCCACCTTCGGGGCCGCGTACCAGTTCGAACCCGACGTCGCCTACGGCAACACCGTGTTGAAAACCGACAAGAAGGACTACAAGGCGTGGACCTTCGACGGCTTCGTGGAGTACCCGGTCGAGGGGATGGGAACCTTCACCGCCTCCGGCGCCTACGAGAAGATCGATCTTGATCACGCCTACCTGGGTGACAATCCCGACTTTAACGTGGTCGGCATTAACGGGGAGAAGAACGGCTACTACGTCAAGGCCGGCTACATGCTCCCCAACATCCCGTTGCAGCTGTTCGTGCGCCACGAGGACTGGAAGTTCGCGAACCTGAACGGCATCTACAACCAGCGCATTTTCTGGACCGGCGGTGGCATGAACTACTACCTGCGCGACCAGAACCTGAAACTCACCTTCGAGGCCAACTCCACCGGCTTCCGTTACGGCAGCGGCACCTCGGCCGACGAGACTGAGGACTTCATGACCTACGTAACCCAGCTCCAGGTAATCTTCTAACCACAGACAGCCAAAGGGGACTGGCTCCGCCAGGTGCCAGTCCCCCTGGGCTTACAGGAGGAAAAGCGATGTTAGCTAAAACGATGCGGATAGCGGCGACGACACTGGCCATGCTGAGCATGGCCGCCATGACCTTCGCGGCGGGGCCCGCCAAGGGGAAGGTCACCAAAGTGGAAGGCGAGCAGGTCACCGTGACGCTGGAGGCGGCTCCGCCGGCGTACATCAAGAAAGGCGCCATGGTGACGGCTTTGGGCGGCTCTCCCAAGGTGCTCGCCGTGCAGGGCAACGAGGTGACGCTGAAGTTCGGCAAGGCCAAGGCGGAGAAAATCAAGGTCGACTCCGCAATTTCCCTCTCCGAGTGCGAGGGGGATGAACTGCAGGGCTGCTGATAAGGAAGGGGCGCCCCGCGCGGCGGGGCGCCCCTTCTTCGCCCCCAAACCGGAAAGGAAGGGATCATGAAAAGACAAACGGCGCAAGTAACCCTGGCGGCGGCCCTGCTCCTGGGTGTGCTGGCGGTACCGGCATTCGCTGGAAAAGCCGGCATCGGCTGGCAGGAGACCATCGCGGCCAAATCGGGCAAGGCGAAGACGCTCGCCGAACTGGCCAAGATGTACGATTCCAGCTCCTGCGTGGAATGCCACCAGGAACAGCATGACCAGGCCTCCAAGTCGATCCACTCGCGTTCCCTCTTCGGAACGGCGCGCACGGCGATGACCATCATGACCACCATCGAGAACGGGTTGACGGAGGAGCCTTATTCCGGGGTCAAAAGTCCCAAGGACGTCAAGGTCGAGCACCTGATGGGGTGCGCCAAGTGCCACCTGCCGCAGTTGGCCGACGCCGAGGACTCGGTGGCCCAAGAGCTGGTCTCCACCCTGTACGGGTGGAAGGAGGCCCGCGCCAAGAAGGATAAGGAAGGGGCCAAGAAGCTCGAGGAGAAGCTGAAGAGCGTTTCCATCAACTGCCTGGTCTGCCACAACAGGAACGCCATCACCCACAAGTGGCAGGACGGCTATCCCAAGGCCGGGGTGGTGTACGGTTCCAAGGACGGCGATCATCCCTCGGACAAGTTCCCGAAGATGGCCAAGAGCCCGATCATGGACCAGGCCATCCAGTGTGGCCAGTGCCACGGCTTAGGACCGAACCTGGAACTCGACGAGCCGACTCAATGCTGCACCTCCTACGGCAGCTACCTCTGGGTCTACAAGGCCGAGGTGGGACAGGAGAACTGCCAGGACTGCCACATGAAGAACTCCAAGCTCGGCCACAACATCCAGGCCTACCGCGATGCGGCCATGACCGACAAGGCGGTCGAGTTCAAGGCCGAGGCCTTCGGGTACTACTGGCGCGACGGCGCCAAGATCAGGCCCCGGGCCGTGGTCAAGGTCGAGATGCTGAACAAGGCGGGACACTCCATCCCCGACGGCTGACCGACCCCCAACCGACTGGTTCTGTCGGTAATCGGTAAGACAAAAGACGGCAAGGAAGTGTTCAACCAGGAGAAGATTTACATGCCGGTCCCGCAGCAGCTGGCTCGTGGGGACCGGATGGGGCGCGGCCCCTATGAGAAGAGCGGCCTGATCGAGGACACTGGGCTTCCCCCGGGCAAGCTCGTGAAGGAGCGTTTCGAGATCTTCTATCCGCTCGAAGAAGTGGAAGTGAACGGCAAGACCGTCGAGAAGCCGTCGGCGTACGACCTCGACGTGGAAGTGAAGCTGACCTATCTCCCCTTCGGCACTCCTAACAGCGATCCATTCGTCTGGAAGGAGTTCACCAAGAGGGTGAGCATCAGTCAGAGCGGCAAGTAAGGCGAAAAGAAGGTTCCTGGTTTGTGATGGCCGGCATTCACCGCGATGCCGGCTTTTTTTGTGTATTGCTCATGAAAGGTTTTGGAGAATGGCGTTAATTTGAATATAATGCGCTGGAGCTCAGGGGAAGAAGCGACGGGTGCCATGAAAGCGACTGGGAGCATGAAAAAAAAAGCGGTAAGCGCAGGCGGTATAGGGACACTCCGCCGCGGTATGTTGCTCCTTTCCTTGCTGCCCATCCTGGCGCTCGCCGGCTGCAATGGCAAGAGCCAGGCGGGGGAGGGGTGTCTCGCCTGTCACGCCGGCATTGAGCACGCCTCGGCCACGCACCGCGACTGCGTCGCCTGCCACGGCGGAGACGCTAAGGCCACGGAGAAGCAGGTCGCGCACCGCGGCATGCTAGGGCGCAGCAATCCCTCTTCACCGGAGCACTGGGACAAAAGCTGTGGCTCCTGCCACCAATACCAGCTGGAGCGGGTCAAGTCGAACCTGATGTACACGACGACCGGGATGATCCGCAACATACGGCTCACCTGGGAAGGGCCGAAAGAGGGGGAGTACGCCAGCCGCGCCGGGGATGTCTACGATCCCGCAGGAAAGCCGTTGCAGCTCAAGCCGGTGGCGGAGCTCGACCACGTTTCCGGGGAGCTGTACCGCAAGTTCTGCTCCCAGTGCCACGTGGCCCGGGAGAGCGGGGAGGTCTACGGGGCGAGCCACGCCTCGGGATGCGCCGCCTGCCATTTCCCCTACAACGACCGCGCCGTCTACCGGGGGGGCGACGCCACCGTGCGGGGCCGCGGCCCCTACGCGGCGAGCCACGCCATGGAGCGACTTCCGGGCAACGAAGTCTGCTCTCGTTGCCACAACAGAAGCGGGCGCATCGCCTACTCCTACCAGGGGCTGAACGACGGCAACAACTCGCTGGTGCCGACCCGCTTCGGGCTCCCGGGACCGCAGCTTGCCAGCGGCAACAGGAACCTGACCCGCATCGCCCCGGACGTCCACTTCGCGGCCGGGATGGATTGCATCGACTGCCACACCTCGCGCGACCTCATGGGGGACGGCTACTCCCACCGCAACATGTACCTGCAGACCGAGATCGCCTGCGAGGACTGCCATGGCGGCGCCAAGCCGCCGCGCTACCGCGAGATCGCCAGCGAAAGCGACGAGGCGCTCCGCGAGTCCCAGGGGTACCGGGTGCAGATGCGGCAGGGGATGAAGATGATCCTCACCGCCAAGGGGCGCGCCTACTCCAATGTCTTCTACAAAGACGGCACGGTGTGGGTGCTGGGCAAACGCAGCGGCAAGCTGTTCAAGAGCCGGGTCATCACCGGCACCCCGGAGCACACCGTGGTCGGCCACGGCCGGATGGAATGCTACTCCTGCCACAGCCGCACCGTGGTCCAGTGCTACGGCTGCCATACCAGCTACGACAAGACCAGGACCGCCATGGACTACGTGAAAGGGGTGCCGACACCGGGGCGCTTCAGCGAGAAGGAGGATTACCGCATGCTCTACCCCTTCCCGCTGGCCCTGAACCAGCGCGGCAGGATCTCCACGGTGACCCCGGGATGCCAGACCTTCGTCACCGTGGTGGAGCCGGAGGGGACCCTCTCCAAAAACGAGTACGTGGCGCGTTTCAAGGGGAAACAGCAGCTCCGCTTCGCCCCCTTTTATTCGCACAACACCGGCAAGAAGGCGATCGGCTGCGGCGAGTGCCACGGCAACCCCGCCTTCCTCGGTTTCGGGCAGCACGTGGTCTCCGGCAGGAACATTGAGGGGACCATGATCTGCGAACAGTCGGCGGACAAGCCGCTGGACGGCTTTCTGACCCTGCAGGAGGGGAAGGTGCGGGCCTACTCCGCCATCACCCGCGAGCACTCCCGGCCGCTCAACGCCAGCGAGGTGCGGCGCGCCCTGGCGGTCAACCTCTGCTTGGTCTGTCACGACAAGGCGGCCGACACCATCTATCGAAAGGAGCTGGACCATCGTGCGCTCAATGATGCGCTGCATCGTCGCCTTATTCCTGCTCCTTAGCGCGGCGCTTGCGCTGGCCGGGGAGAACTGCACCGTCTGCCATAAGAAGGTGGTCAAGGGGGTGCACCGGGGGCTTCCCTGTCTCTCCTGCCACCTGGACGAGACCAGGACCCTGGCGAACCCTGCCTCCCGGGAGAGCGGCGCCGCCGGCTGTATCGGCTGCCACAAGGGGTACGCGGCGCTCTTCGATCAGCCTATGGGGAGCCGGCGGGGGGAACTGGACTTCGTGGCGGCGAGCTACGGCCGGACGGACCCGGGTTTCTTTGCCAAGAACTGCGGGGCCTGCCACTTGAAGGGGTGCACCGACTGTCATGCCGGAAAGGGGCACGAGATCGGCAAGCCGCGCGACCGCGACTGCTTCGCCTGCCACAAGGGGTACTTCGTCGGGACGGACTATTACGGCATGGCGCCACGCGAGGACAGCATGCGCTACCAGCGCGGCGAGGTGGCCTACGGCGAGGCGTACCTGAAGATGACTCCGGATCTGCACGCGGAGGCGGGACTTGTCTGCGGCGACTGCCACTCCATGGCAAGCCTCGCCGCCGGGCGCAAGGCTGCCAAGGGGTGCCGGGACTGCCACGAGCCGAAGCTAAGCGTGCCGGAACACCGCATCACGGCGCACCTGGAGAAGATGGAATGCTGGGCCTGCCACTCCGCCTGGGCCGCGCAGGAGTATGGCACCTTCTTCCTGCGCTTCACCAACAGCCCCTCACAGGAGCTCTACGGGCTGCGGCGAGACCAGGGTGCCGAGGAGTACCTGAAAAGCGCCTACCTGCGGCGCCAGGACGCGCCACCGCTCGGGTTGAACGGGCGGGGGAAGGTGAGCCCGATCCGCCCCGAATTCATCGCCTACTTCACCGACGTGAGGAACGACCGGGCGATCTGGGACGAGAACCGGCTCCTGGCGGCGCGCTGGAAGGCGTTCTTTCCACACACGGTGCGCCGGGGCACAGTGATGTGCGAGGGGTGCCACGGCAACCCGCGCCGCTTTCTGAGGGAGCCCACAGTGGACCGCATCTACCAACTGCAGGCAGAGGGGATGACGCTTTCCTCGTTCTGGGACGCGACGGGGCAGCAGGTCAGTAACGGTTCCTTCTACCCGGAGCGGCGCTATCTGGAACTGAATCGAAAGAGCACGGCCTATCGGAGGGCCTACCTGGAAAAATGGCAGAACTTGGTCAATCACGTAGAACCTTCCTCGGCACGCTGATCACGCTGGCGGCGGGGGGATGGTTCTTGGGGAAGTTCCTGACCCCGAAGGGGAAGCGCAAGAAGACGCTGCTCACCGTGGCCCAGAGCGACCTCCCGCGCGACGGCGCCCTGGTGTATCGGGAGGCGCGCATCGCGCTTCTGGACCGGGGCGGGCAGGTCTACGCTCTGGACCTCGTTTGCACGCATCTGGGCTGCACGGTCAACGTCACCCCCACCGGTCTTGTTTGCCCCTGCCATGGCTCAGAGTTCGACCGGGAGGGAAGGGTGCTGAAGGGCCCCGCCGACCGGGCGCTGCCGCGCTACAAGGTGGAACTGGTGGGAGAGAACTATCACGTGCACGTGTAGGGGCGAATAATCATTCGCCCCGCCACTCCCGCAAGTGAAGGGGGAAGTCGGCGGGAGCAGGGAAACTGGTGTCACAGGTGAAACAGCGGGAGCAACTTACTTGATCGAAGACTTCCTTAAACATCTCTTTCCGCGGGCGGTGCTGCAACGAAACCTCACCCTCTCCTATACCCTCTGCCTCGGAGGGCTGGCCTTCACCTGTCTGCTCCTTTTAGCCGCATCCGGGCTGCTGCTCCTTTTCTACTACCAACCGAGCCCGGCCGCGGCCTACCCGTCGATCCTCCTCCTGGAGTCCTCGGTCTGGGGAGGGCGCTACCTGAGAAGCCTGCACCGGCTCGCCAGTCACGTCTTCCTGGTGCTGATTGTCCTACATACTCTGCGCGTCATCCTGACCGGCGCCTACCAAAAGCCCCGGCAGCTGAACTGGCTGGTCGGCTGCGCCCTCTTCTTCCTGGCGGTCTTCGAGGGATACACCGGCTACCTCCTTCCCATGGACCAACTCGCCCTCTGGGCTACCCAGACCGGCATGGAACTGCTGCACACCATGCCGCTGGGCGGGGCGCTGCGCGCCGCGCTGGTTCCGGACGGGGTGGGTGAGCCAGCCTCGCTGCTACGCTTCTACGTGCTGCACATCCTGATGATCCCAGCGGCGCTCTTGTTTCTGAGCGGGCTTCACTTCTACCGGATCAGGAAGAACAAGGGGGTGCTCCCCTACCTATGAAACGAGGCTACCTAAAGAGTTCGCCGCACTTCTTCCGGCTCATCAAGATCGCGCTGGCCCTGACGGTACTGGCCCTCATGGCCCTTGCCTTGCTGATCCCGGCCCCCCTGCAGGAACAAGCCAACCTCGCCCGCGTTCCCAACCCGGTCAAGTCAGCATGGTTCCTGCTCTGGATCCAGGAACTGGTCAGCTACTCCAAGTACCTCATCTACCTGGTGCTGGCGCTGGCTGCCTGTTTCCTCGCTCTTCCCTGGCTTACCCGCTCGACGGCGGACTCCGCCCGCTGGTTCCCCCGCGAGTGCCGGGTCGTCAACTGCGCGGCGCTCGCCACCTGCATTCTGGTGCTCGCGCTGACTTTCGTGGCCATGTTCTGCAGAGGTGCCAATTGGCAGTTCGTTTCCCCTTTCTGATCGCGCTGGCGCTCGTGGTTGCTCCGGTGGCCGCACACGGGGCGACACCCTCCTGCCTCAAGTGCCACCCCACACACTATGGTTCCCTGGGAAGTTGCGTGACCTGCCACGGCGGCGACCCCCGCTCGGACCGGCCCCGCATCGCCCACCACGACCTGGTGCCGGGACGCTTCGCCTGGTTTACCGTTCCAGGCTCGGCACCCACGCGGCGGGGGCGCGACCTCGTGGAGCAGTTCGCCTGCCGGCGCTGCCACATTGTGGCGGGGAAGGGGAACCGGCTCGCCGCCGACCTGGACCGGCTCCCGTCGGGAACCACGGGGCAGACGATCTTCGAGGCGATCGGCAATCCGGCGCTATTGATGCCCCAGTTTCACTTCGACGAGCGGCAGAAAACGGATCTGGTTAATGCAGTGCTGGCGGGGGCGCGGGAGGAAACGGCCAAGGGGGGACGCGGCAAGGGGGAGTCGCCCCAGGTTGTGCATTTTCAAGATGGCGACACCCGCCGCGACAACGTCTTCGAGAAACGGTGCGGCGCCTGCCACCGGGCGCTCACGCGTACCCTTGGGGGGCTTGGACATGGCGCCATCGGTCCCAACCTCTCCGGGCTCTTGTCGGAGTTCTACCCGAAGACCGCCGAGGGGCGTACTCCCTGGGGCCAGGGTCCCCTGAAGAAATGGTTGGATAACCCGAGGCGAAGCCGGGCGCAGACCCAGATGCGGCCGGTAACCCTGCCGGAAGGAGAGCTGGAAAAGCTGGTGGGGATTCTGACGGACCGGCAGGGGCGATAAATAAAGCAGCCCCGCCGGATACCGGGTCCGGCGGGGCTTTCCCTCCCCGTCTCAAGGAGGTGAGAGGCGGGGTGGACTCGTTAGCCGCGTACGATCTCCTCGAGGCTGCTGGCTATGGTGGTCGAGGTCGCGGCCTGCTCCTCGGACGCGGTCGCGATCTGCCCGATGACGTGTTCGATCTGCTCAATTGAGTTGACGATGTTGGCGAGCGAGCTATCCACCTGGTGCGAGAGCGCCTCGCTCACCTCGGCCTCGCTCTTGCCGCGCTCGATCGATTCCACCGCCAGGACTGTTTCCTTCTGGATCTCCTCGACCATGAGCCGGATCTCCTTGGTGGAGGCGACGGTGCGGTCGGCCAGGCGACGGACTTCGTCGGCCACCACGGCGAAGCCGCGCCCCTGCTCGCCGGCCCGGGCGGCCTCGATGGCGGCGTTCAGCGCCAGCAGGTTGGTCTGGTCGGCGATGTCGTTGATCACCGCCACGAACTCGCCGATCTTCGACGATTTTTCCCCCAAGTTCCCCACGATTCCTGCCGAATCCCTGACGATCTCCGCCACCTTGCGCATCTCGCTCACGGCCTGACTCACCACGCTCTGTCCCTCGCGGGCGTTGCCGGCCACCTCGGCGGCGGAGTCGGCGGCGTTGACCGTGTTGCGCGCAACCTCGTTCACCGTCATGCTCATCTCTTCCATGGCGGTGGCGATCTGGGTCACCCGCGTCTCCAGGTATTCCTTGCGATCGATGGCCTCACGCTGGTGCTGCGCGACCGCCTTCTCGGCCGTGATGTCGTTCCAGCACGCCATGTAGCAGAGCACCTTGGAGGGGTCACGGCTGTCCCATATGGGGTAGGTCGAGGTGCGCAGGGTGACCTCGCCGATGGGAATTTCGGCGGTGTGCGGCATTCTGCCGCGCGGCTCTCCGAAGATGGTGCGGATGCGGGCCGGGTCCTTGTGGAACTGGTGGATGCTGTTTCCCGCGGCATTGGCGACGTCGGCGCCGCGCAGTCCGGCGTTCAACTGGCCGCGAAACTGCTGCATCAGGGCCTGCGCCTGCTTGTTCATGTAGATGATCTTGTTGTCATGGCTGGTATCGCAGAGCATGACGATGTTGTCGACGTTGTCGAGCATCTGGGCCATCTTCGCGATTTCCACCGCCTGTTCGTCTACCTTGGACTGGCAGGAGTTGCCGAATAGCTTCATGAGTTCTCCCTCCGCGCCTGGCAGGGCGCTGCTTCGGTGGGTGCTCGCCCCGGCGCGGAGTTGCGCGGGGAGATGCAGGATCATGTATCTTCATCGGCAGGAAAGGCTAAAGCTTTAATGGGAGCCGGCACTTTGGACCTTTTTTGTATGGGAGTTTCAGCTTCGTGCGTTGCGTGACTTCCCTTCACGTTCGCTCATGTTAAAATGCTCTACTGTCGTTTTGGCCGGGAAAATGCCCACAGCGGCATCATAGCGCATGGCAGCCACCCTGACGCTGGCGGCCGTCAACAGGAGGCGGGGATGCACGAAGAAGCAATCATCGTTTTTTCCCACCTGCGCTGGAGCTTCGTTTACCAGCGCCCGCAGCAGTTGCTGGCGCGCATGGCGGAGCGACGCCGCGTCATCTTCTTCGAGGAGCCGGTGTTGGACCCGGAGGTGGCGCCTTTCCTGGAGTGCTCGAACCCCGCGCAGGGGGTTATGGTCTGCCGTCCGCACACGCCGGTGCAGCGCCCGGGCTACCACGACGAACAGATCTCCTGCCTGGTCCCGCTGCTCGAGGAGCTCCTGCGCGAGGAACGGCTGGAGCGCTACCTTGCTTGGTTCTACACCCCCATGGCGCTGCCGCTGGCGGCCCCCCTCAAGCCGCGCCTGGTGGTTTACGACTGCATGGATGAGCTCTCCGGTTTCCTGGATGCCCCGAAGGAGTTAGCGGAGCGGGAGCGCGCCCTGCTGAAGTGGGCAGACCTGGTGTTCACCGGCGGCCCCAGCCTGTACCGCGCCAAGCAACGCCACCACGCCCGGGTCTACTGCTTCCCGAGCAGCGTCGATGCCGCCCATTTCGGCCTTGCCTGCGATCCCACCATCGAGCACGAAAATCAGCGTCCCCTGCCGCGCCCCCGCCTGGGCTATTTCGGGGTGCTGGACGAGCGCCTCAACCTCCCCCTGCTGGACGCCCTGGCCACCTCCCATACCGAATGGCAGATCGTCATGGTGGGGCCGGTGCTGAAGATCGCCCCGGAAACCCTGCCGCAGCGCGAGAACATCAGCTACTACGGCCAGCAGCAGTACGCCGAGCTCCCCCGTTTCGTGGCGGGATGGGACGTATGCCTCATCCCCTTCGCCCTGAACGACGCCACCCGCTTCATCAGCCCGACCAAGATCCTCGAGTACATGGCCGCCGAGAAGCCGGTAGTCAGCACTCCCATCACCGACGTCGCGGAGCCCTATGGCGACATCGTCTTCATCGGGGATGACATCGCGAGTTTCATCGCCGGGTGCGAAGGGGCCCTGGCCCTTCCCCGGGCGAAGCAGCGGGAGATGGTGCAGGCGATGCGCGCGGTGGTGGCGGGAACCTCGTGGGATGGCACGGTCCGAGCCATGGAGGAGCTGCTGACGGCCACGTGGCCGCCGATCCGATAAGCGGACCAAAAGACATGACCGGCAAAGAGAAGGCCCCAACAGGGGCCTTTTTTAGTTCGGCGCAGGGATCTATTTCAGAGGCGGGGCGGTATCCACCAAGTACCTGGCCAGGGCGTCCTGCAGGGGAGGGAGAACGATGCCGCGTGTGCTGGCGAGGGCCGAGAAAGGGGGGCGGGGCGCGATGAAGCCCAGTGAGGAGGCGGGGCAGGGGATGACGGCGGCGGCATCGTAACCCGCCATCGTCGCGCAGTGACCCGCAAGTTCGGCCCAGGTCACCGCGCCCTCGTTGGCCACGTGCCAGATGCCGTTGGCTGCGTCCACCAGGAGGTTCAGGCAGGCGTGCACCAAGTCGGGGACGTAGGTGGGGGAGACTACCAGGTCCGATGCCGCGTTCACGGTTTCCCCCTGGGCGAGCCGCTGCAGGGTCTGGGTAACGAAGTTGTACCGGTCCCAGGGGCCGAAGAAGGAACTGGTGCGGATGAGGAGCGCCCCCGGGTGCTGCGCGAGCACCAGGCGCTCCGCTTCGGCCTTGCTCCGTCCGTAGACGTTCAAAGGTGCCACCGGGTCGGTTTCGTGGTAGGGGGTCCCTTTGCTGCCGTCGAAGACCATGTCGGAGGAGAAGGTGACCAGGGCGATGCCCCTGCGGGCGCATTCTTCGGCAAGGATGCCGGGGCCGAAGGCGTTTTGCCTGAAGCAGGTGGCGGCGTCCCCCTCGGCCTCGTCGATGCGGACGAAGCCGGCGGCGTTGATGACGGCCCAGGGGGCGAACCGTTCCAGTGCCGCGGCGACCGATGGCCGGGAGGTGATGTCGAGTTCGGCGCGGGAGAGCACGTGGCAGGGGACGCAGCGGCTGGCGCAGACCAGGGCGAAGGCTTGGCCCAGGGTCCCGGTCTTGCCGATCACCACCACCCCGCCGGCTGCGGGCGGCGGCGAGCCAGGGAGCAGGGACTTCGGGCGGCAACCGGGGAAGAGCCGTTCGGGGCGGCGCCACCATCCGTGGTGCGCGAGGGTGGGATGGAAGGCCCTGCCGAAGAGGGCCACCTGTTTCAGCGTGGTGGCCAGCGCAGTCGGGCGCGGCTCTTTGGTGCTCACGTCGAAGACGCCCGGTTCATACCTCCCGTCCATGCTGGTGAGGAGTCCGCACCAATCGTAGGAGCCGAGCAGGGCCCAGGAGGTGACCGCCCGCACCGGGACCCCCTCCCGGCACAGTTTCAGCGCCGCCTGCCACGCCTCGTGGAACCAGCGCAGCTGGTCCTCCCTGGTGGCACCGGCGTGGACCTCGGTGAGGGCAACCTCGCGCCGGTAACGCAGCCAGGCCGAGCGGAGCACCTCCTCGTGCCCGAGGATACCCTCCCGCCGGGCGCGCACCGCCTCGACGTCGGCGTAGCGGTGCCGGCCGTTGCCGCCGTGGCTGGTCGCCGGGTAGCGCTTCAGGCGCTGGTCCAGGTATCGGTCGCTGGTGAGGTAATAGTTGAGCCCGACCACATCCGGAGTCATGTCACAGCCAAGGAAGTAGTCAAAATCTGCGTCGGTCGCGCCGGTTCCGGCGAGCCACGGGCGCAGGGGGTGGTCCCGGTCCACCCGCCCGGAAAGGAGGTCCAGGCTGAGCCAGCGGCGGTTGTTCTCGTAGTCGGCCTGGTACGACAGAAGCGGCGTGGACCAGGTTCTCCCCATGTCCTCGGTCATCACCAGCCGCGCCGCCGGGATCACCCGCCTGATCGCGCGCATCGCCTCCACGATGCCGCGGCACTGGGTGATGACGGCCCTGACGAAGCTGCGGTCGTCGCGGCCATGGGGATACCAGTGGCCGTAGAGGCAGCTGAAACGGGCGGTGGTGAGGGGTTCGTTGACTGGGGTGAACGAGGTGAGCCAGGGATAGCGGGCTGCGACCATGCCGGCGTAGCGGCCCAATAGGTCGGGGAAACCGGGGTCGATCAGGCTGGTGTAGCGTGGGCCGCTGCCATGGTGCAGGAAGCCGACGATGGGTTCGATGCCCAGATGGTGCAAACGCGGAAGCCGCTCATCGCTGAAGCTCCAGTCGGGGTGGTCCAGGGTATCGGGGGCCACCATCTCCCAGAGCACGGGATAGCGCAGCGCGGTGAGCCCCAGGGTGGCGAAGAGTTCCAGGTCGGCGGGGCGCGCCATGTGGCCGCTCAGCTCGATCTGGCTATGGAAGCAGTCGCCGACGCGGTGCAGGGTGCACTCCACCCCGCCCCAAAGCTCGGGAAAGAGCCGCCTCCCCTCCGACCCGGCCACGTCCGCGCCCCCTTACTGCGGGACCAGCAGCGTGCCCTGCTGTCCCTGTTCCTGGTAAAGGGCGAGCACCCGCTCGCCCACTGTGCGGGCCGAGCCCGCCCGGACCAGCGCCACGCAGGCGCCGCCGAACCCCGCGCCGGTGAGGCGCGCGCCGAACACCTCGACCTGCCGCTGCAGCAGGGAGACCAGGAGGTCGAGTTCGGGGGTGGAGACCTGGAAGTCGTCCTTGAGGCTTCGGTGCGACTCGTTCATGAGCTCCCCGAACCGGCACGCATGCGGCGCCACCAGCGCCTGGAGCACCCGCTCGTTTTCCGTGAGCACGTGCCGGGCCCGGTGGGCGAGGTCATGCGGCAGGCGGCTCAGCTCGGCGGGGTCGTCCAGGTCCCGAAGCGAGGCGAGACCCAAAAGCCGCGCCGCCTCCTCGCACTCCTGCCGGCGCAGGTTGTACCTGCTCTCGCCCAGGCGGCGCGGCACGCCGGAGTCGAGCACCAACAGCTCGGAGTTGCGCGGCAGGGGGACCAGCTTGCGCTCCAGGGAGCGGGTGTCCAGAAAGAGCATGTGGGTGGTATCGGCGAGGCTCGAGGCCATCTGGTCCATGATGCCGCAGTTCACCCCGGCGTAGCGCACCTCCGCCTGCTGCGCCATCAGGGCCAGGGCGAGATCGTCCAGGTCGAGGCTGAACAGTTCGCGCATGGCGCGCAGGAAGGCGACCTCGAGCGCGGCGGAGCTGGAGAGTCCGCTCCCCATCGGGACCTGCGAGGAGACCCGGACGCAGACGGGGTCGCAGTGGTAGCCGGATACGCGCAGCAGGGCGAGGCAGCCGTGCAGGTAGGCGGCGAAACCGCTCGGGACCGCGCCCCCCGCCTCGGACCAGGCACGCTCCTTCAGCTCCCAGGCGAAGTAGTGATTCAGGCCGTCGCGGCTTCTGGCCACCTCCACCCGGGTCTCCAGTGGAATGGCGATGGGGAGGACGAAGCCGTCGTTGTAGTCGGTGTGCTCGCCCAGGAGGTTCACCCGCCCGGGTGCGGTCGCCGCGGCCTGCGCCGGGAAACCGAAGGTGGTCTCGAAGCTGCTCTCGTCCATGGCTAGCTCCTTCTTTACCCCTGCCAGATCAGCGGCCGCTCCAGACCGGCCACGGGGGTCGTGGGCCAGACCGGGTCGAGGGTGAGGTTCAAAAGGCCGGTATCGGTGATCAGGAAGGTGTCCTCAATCTTGGCGCCGGGGAGACTCGGGTTCCACGCCACCGCCATCCCTGCCTGCAGTACCTCCTGGCTTTCCGGTCCCGCGATCGCCTCGCGTGACAGGTACCCGGTGATTCCCCCCTGGTGGTGTTCGTGGATTGCCTCGCCGAAGCCGAATCCGGCATAGGCGTAGCTCAACTCGCGGTAGATCTCGTGCAACTGCTCGCTGGGGCGGGACAGAGAGAGGGCTCGCGCCTCGATCTCGCGCACCAGCCGGTGCCGCTCCTGCTCCTCTTCCGTGAGGGGGCCGAAGGCGACGAAGCGGGTCAGGTTGGCGTAGAGGCCGAAGCCCCGGGCGCAGAAGACGAGCATGGCGTTGCGCCCTAGGGGCTCGTCGTTCGGGAGGGGGTGGCGGTACAGCTTGCCGCGCCGCTCCCCGGCGGCGAGGATCAGCGCCGGGGCAAGACCGCGCGACAAGAGGGCCCTCGCCCCCGCCCCCGCCAGCTCCCGCTCGCTCCACTGCGGCTGGGCCTGGGTAAGCACCTCGGTCATCGCCTGCGTGGCGAGAAGCCCGACCGAACGGTAGCGCTGGATCTCGCCCGGGGTGAGCACCCGCTTGGCGGCCAGGAGAGGGGCGGGGAGCTCGTGCTCCCCCTCGTCGGGTCGGTCGGAGCAGACCGGCAGGCCGTGCGCAAGTTCGCGCAAAAGCACTTCGATCTGCGAGGGATAGGCCCAGGGGAGCACCCGGAGCTCGAAGCCATCGGGCAGCTGTTCGTCGGCCAAGCGCTGCGCCTCGATCTCGTTGGTTACCACGAAAGCGCCTTCCGGGGTGATCAGCACCTCGGCGATCCCGGTTTCCGCGGCGAGGAGCACCTCGTTGGAGCCGCCCGCGGTGATCCAGGCGAACCAGTCGATCCCTTTCAGGCGCACCGCCATGTCCGGGCAGAGAGTTTCCCGAATCAGCCGCACCTTTTCTGCCGCTTCGGCCGCGCGGATGGCGTCGTTCATAGCATGACCTCCACGTTTTTCAGTTCCCGCGCCTTCTCCTCGGGGAGGGCGTCGTTGGCGAACATCCCGGCAGCGAGCTCGGTCCCGGCCAGGTACTTGAGCCGGTCGCTGGAGCGGTAAGGGGGATAAAACTCGGCGTGCAGGTGGCTCTCGGGGTGGTCCTTGCCGTCGGTGGGTGCGCCGTACCACGCCATCAGGTAGGGGAAGGGGCGCTGCCACAGGCCGTCATATTTAAGAAGCGTGGTCTTGAGCGCACGTGCCAGGTCGGCGCGCACCGCCGGTTCCAGCCGGTCGAACCCCGGGACCGCACGGCGCGGCGCCACCCACACCTCGTAGGGGTAGCGGGCGCAGGGGGGGACGAAGGAGACGGCGTGCGCCCCCGCATAGAGGATGCGCGCCCCCGAGGCGACCTCCCCCTCGATCAGTTCCTCGAGCAGGGGGCGCCCGGTCTCCCGGTAGTGGAGCAGTTCCTCGGCCTGCATGCGGGCGGGGACCGGCGGGACGAAGGGATAGGCGTAGATCTGTCCGTGCGGGTGGTGCAGGGTAACCCCGACCTCGACCCCCTTGTTCTCGAAGGGGAGCACGTACTTGATGCACTTGTCGCTGCCGAGGACGGCCACCCGGTCCCCCCACACCTCCATGAGGAGCTCGATGTGGTCCAGGGGAAGCGAGGCGAGCGAGGCGGAGGGGTCCTTGGTGAAGACCACCACCTCGCACTTGCCCCGGGCCGGCGCGGTCTTCACCGCCTCCCGCGGCGGGTCGTGCGCCGCCGGGGCGAGGGAGGGGAAGCGGTTGTCGAACACCGCCACCTGGTACTCCCCTTGGGGGAGTTCGGTCGGGTTCTCCGGGTCGCGGGTGGGGGCGAGCGGGTTGTACTCCGGCGGGGGCATGAAGGTGCGCCCCTGGCGGTAGCTCGCATAGGCGACCCATTCCCCCCTCAGGGGATGCCAGCGCAGGTGCGGGTTGGCCTGCAGAGGCTCCCGGTTCGGGCTCGGGGCCTCCCCCTCGATCCGGATCGGGGTGCGGCCGTAGAGGGTGAGGCTGCGTCCGTCCGGCTTCTTCATTTCTTCCCTGTAGAGCATGGCGTCGGTCCCTTTTCTTAGGCTGCGGCCTGAGGGGATGTGGTCGGTGGGTTTTTCGCTAGGTGCTTTCCCAGTGCAGAGCCCCCTCCTCGACCTGTCCCCGCACCGCCTCGGCGACTTTCTCCAGCGGGATCTTGGGGGTCCGGTCGGGGTAGAGGAGGCCGTTGGCTTCCTGGAAGGTGTCGGCGAACTGGGTGTAGCAGAAGCCGCTGAACATGGCGGTGCCCCGGGCGACGTCGATCAGGGCGAGCACCAGCTTCTCGAAATCCTCCAGGGTGTTGTGCCTGAAGTACCCCCAGGTGCCCCGGTGCGACTCGTCCTCGGGGTTCACGTAGGCGACCCCGCCGAACTCGGTGAGGATGATGGGCTGCCCCCGGTGCGGGTAGCCGTCCAGGGTCAGGATGCGCCCTCCCGGGCGGCGCCGGTCGAAGAGCTCGTCCGGCTTCACCTGCGGGCCGTAGCGCTCCCTGAGCGTCTGCGGGTTGTTGTCGTAGTCGTGGATGCCGATGATGTCGGTCGCCGAGCTTTCCCAGCCGTCGTTGCCGATCACCGGGCGGTCCGGGTCGAGCGTCTTGGTGAGGTGGTAGAAGGCGTGCACCGCGTCGCGGTGGGCCTGGGTGGCGGTGAGGTCGGGGACCCCCCATGATTCGTTGAACGGGACCCAGACGATGACGCAGGGGTGGCTGAAGTCGCGCTCGATCGCCTCGGTCCACTCCCGCATCAGGCGCTTGACGGCGCGGGTGGTGAAGCGGAAGGCCGACGGCATCTCGGCCCAGACCACGAGGCCGAGCCGGTCCGCCCAGTAGAGGTAGCGCGGGTCCTCGAGCTTTTGGTGCTTTCTGACCCCGTTGAAACCCATCGCCTTGGCGAGCTCCACATCGCGCCGGGCCGCCTCGGATGAGGGGGGAGTCATCAGGGTGTCGGGCCAGTACCCCTGGTCCAGCACTAGTTTCAGGGGGTAGAGCCGACCGTTCAGGAGGAAGCGATCCCGGTGCACCTTGGCGGAGCGTAGCGCCGTGTAGGAGGTGATGTTGTCGATCACCTCCCCCCCCTTCAGGAGCTTTATCTCGGCGTCGATCAGGCGCGGGTGCTCGGGGGACCACAGCAGGTCGTTTCTGAAGTCGTCGATGCCGGGGTCGGAAAGGGCGATCCTGCGGTGCACCTCCCCCCGGATCACCCGATAGCGGTCCTCGACCAGGAGGTCGCCGTCACTGGAGAGGCGTATTTGTACCTCGAGCTCGTCCGCGATCGGCCCCAGGATGAAGGCTTCGAAGCCGATCTCCCAGCGCTCCAGGTGCGGCGACCAGCGGATCCGGCGCACGTAGGTCTGTGGTACCTGCTCCAGCCAGACCGTCTGCCAGATGCCGGTGGTGCGGTAGTACCAGATCGCGTGCGGCTCCGGGCGCCAGTCCTGCTTGCCGCGCGGCTTCTCCAGGTCCTCGGGATCGTCCTCCACCCGCACCGTGACGCGCTGGTTGCCGGAAGGAACGAGCAGGTGGCCGATGTCGGCGCTGAAGGGGGTGAAGCCGCCCCGGTGCCGCGCCACCAGCATGTCGTTGACCCAGACATGGGCTAAGTAGTCGACGGCGCCGAAGTGCAGCAGCACCTTCTTGCCCGGCTCGGGGCGGAACTCGAAGTCGCGCTGGTACCAGCAGACCTTGTGAAAGCCGGTGTCGCCGATGCCGGAGGCGCTGGCTTCCGGGGCGAAGGGGACCTCGATGGTGAGGGGCCAGGTCTCGATGTCGGACGGGATGCCGTAGCGCCCGTCGACATCGAAGGTGAAGCGCCAGGGGCCATTCAGGGAGAGCCATTCCGGGCGCTGCAGTAGCGGGCGGGGGTATTCCATGCGCCATGCCTCGATGAAGGATTAAAAAAAATTCACCCGCCAAGACTAGCAGGGAGGCGACGATTTACAACAGGTTGCCGTCATCCCCCTCCAGGCCGTGGAAGAGGTCGAGGGCGTTCTTGAAGGCCTGGTCCATGTTGAAGTACCTGTAGTTGGCCAGGCGCCCGACGAAGTGCACGTTGGCGAGGCGGTCCGCCTCCTCCTGGTAGCGCCGGTAGATGGCGTCGTTTTCCGGGTTGGGCACCGGGTAGTAGGGATCCCCCTCGTCGGTGGTGTACTCGCGGGAAATGGTGGTCTTGTCGTGTTTCTGGCGGGTGAAGTGCTTGTACTCGACGATGCGGGTGAACTCGCCATCGGCGGGGTCGGGATAGTTGATCACCGAGTTCTCCTGGAAGAACTCCTGGTCCAGGGTGATCCACTCGAAGTGGATGGAGCGCCACTGCAGCTTCCGGTGCCGGGAGTGCCGGTAGTCGAAGAAGCGGTCGATGGGGCCGGCATAGAAGAGCTTGCCGCAGCCGCGCACCTCGGCGCTGTCTCTCACGTCGAAGTAGTCCGTGTTCAGGCGCACCTCGATGTTGGGGTGGGCGAGCATCTTCTCGAAGAGCTTGGTGTACCCCTCGAGGGGGAGCGCCTGGTAGCGGTCGCTGAAGTAGCGGTCGTCGAAGTTGGTGCGGATGGGGATCCTCTGCAGCACCGAGGCGTCCAGTTCGTGCGGGTACTTGTTCCATTGTTTCTTGGTGTAGTGCTTGAACATCTTTTCGTAGAGCACGTGCCCCACCCGCGCCAGCGCCGCCTCTTCGCCGTTTCTGGGGGCTGGGTGCTGCACCTGGACCCGGTCCAGAAAGCGCTGCATCTCGGCTTGGCTTTGCATGGTGAGCCCGAACACCGAATTGACCGTGGTGATGTTGACCGGGATCGGCACCAGCTTGCCGTCCACCCGGGCCAGCACGCGGTGCTCATAGGGGTGCCACTGCGCAAAGCGGTTCACGTAGCGCCAGACGTCCTCGTACTCGGTGTGGAACAGGTGGGCGCCGTAGTTGGAGACCAGGATGCCGTGGTCGTCGAAGCTGTCGTAGCAGTTCCCGCCGATATGGTGCCGCTTCTCCAGCACCAGCACCCGCGACCCCCGCACGGCGTAGCGCTCCGCCAGTGTCGACCCGGAAATGCCCGCTCCCACGACCACGATGTCAAAAGCGCCCATGGATCCCACCTCCCGGCAAAGATTGGGAAATAATAATGTTTTGAGCGCTGCAGTCAATCGCGGGCTTTTTCGCCAGCAGGGAGGCTTCACCGATGACTGTCACAGTGATGGTGATTGCAGTCACAAACAGACAAGAAAACAGTCAAAAGATCAGCATGCCAGTCATAAATTGAGACATTGCAGTGGACTAATATCTGAAGGAGGTGTAAGTTTTACTCCTAACCGAACCGCCTCCTTCGATTCTCCTTATGTTGAAGCTGTATGGACTGGATCTGCTTGTCGTACCCCGTGCACAAGTTGCTATCTGGAGAAATACATGGCCACCTCCTGCTATTCCGGCGACGCCGCCGATTATCATGACGCTTCCCCCGTGCTGCTGCTGGAATCCGCCCTGGTCGGCATGGACCGGCTGGCCATACAGCGCATCCATGCCGATTCCGGCCTCTCCCCTTTGAGTTTCTGCGAACAGGTCATCGCACCGGCCCTTGCCGTCATCGGCGAGAAGTGGGACCGCGGCGAGCTTGCCCTCTCACACGTTTACATGAGCGGGCGCCTGTGCGAGGAGTTCATGGAAGAGGTGCTCGGGGGGCGTTCCGGATCGGCGCAGGAACGCCGGCGGGTGGCGCTGGCGGTGCTCGAGGACTACCACCTGCTGGGCAAGCGTCTGGTGGGTTTCGTGCTCAAGGGGGCCGGCATCCCGTACCTCGATTACGGCACGGTAAATGTGCAGGAGCTGGTCCGGCGCGTGCAGCGGGACGGGGTGCGGGTACTGTTGATCTCGGCGTTGATGCTCCCCTCCGCCCTCAAGGTGCGCGAGGTGCGCGACGCCTTGGACCGGCTCGGGATAACGTGCCGCATCGTGGTGGGAGGCGCTCCCTTTCGGCTCGACCCGGCGCTGCACCGCGAGGTGGGGGCGGACCTGAGCTGTGATACGGCATCGCAGGTGCTGCCCGCACTGGCCCAGCTCAGGGAGGGGGAGTCATGACCAGCATGGAGCGTGTTCTCACCACCCTGTCGCACCGGGAGCCGGACCGGGTGCCCCTGTTCCTGCTCCTTTCCCTGCACGGCGCCCGCGAGCTCGGGCTCACTATCGAGGAGTACTTTTCCAAACCCGAACACGTGGTGCAGGGGCAGTTGCGCATGCTCAAGCGCTACGGGCACGACTGCATCTACGCGTTCTTCCATGCCTCACTGGAAGCGGAGGCATGGGGGGGAAGCACCATCTTCAGGGAGGACGGCCCTCCCAACGCGGGTCCCCCGCCGCTCAAGGCCGAGACCATTGCCTCGCTCACCCCGCCGCGGATAGCAGATGTGCTGGGGCTCGCGAGGGTACTGGAAGCGCAGCGCGCCCTGAGGCAGGCGGTCGGCGACAGCGTCCCCATCATCGGCGTTGTCATGTCTCCCTTCTCGCTGCCGGTGATGCAGCTCGGCTTCGACCACTACCTCGACCTCATCTTCGACCGCCCCGACCTCATGCAGCGGCTCATGGAGATCAACGGCGCCTTCTGCGCGGAGTGGGCCAACGCCCAGCTCACCGCCGGGGCCCACGCCATCTGCTATTTCGATCCGCTCGCCTCGCACAAAATGATCGACCCCGCCCTGTACCGCCGCTTCGGCCGCCCCGCGGCCCAAAAGGCCATAGCCGCCATAGCGGGTCCGACCGCCACTCACCTGGCCTCGGGCCCCTGTCTGCAGGTCATCGACGACCTGGTTGACACCGGCACCAATATGATCGGCGTGGGTGGCGAGGAGGAACTCGCGGCGGTGAAGGCGGCCTGCCGCGGGCGCCTGGCGGTGCTGGGGAACCTCAACGGCGTCCAGATGCGCAGCTGGGACGAGGCCGCTACGGTCGCGGCGGTGCAGGGGGCTATCGAGGCTGGGGCCTCCGGCGGCGGCTTCGTCCTCTCCGATCAGCATGGCGAGATCCCCTGGCAGGTGCCTGAAACGACCCTGGAGCTGATCGGGCAGGCGGCGCGGGAATACGGCCGTTACCCCCTGGCCGGCGGGAGGGGGTGACCATGGCCATCACGCGTATCTACTGCTGCGAGGCCCTCGGGGCGGATGTGAAAAGCGCCCTGGCCGGGGTATGTCTGGGCGCCGCGGAGTGCACCACCTTCACCGGGTGCTGCGGTCGTCCCCCGGTTTCCTGGGACGACCTGCGGCGCCTGTGCGGCGGCTCCCCGGCCATCGTCGTGGGGGGCGAGTGTCTGGGGCACCTGGGCCCCCCACCGAACGACCTGCGCCGCGTCCAGCTTTTGAAGAAGCGGCACTGCGCCGCCCTCATCTGTGGCGACTACACCTTCGACAGGCTCACCGCCGCCGGCGGCTACTTGGTTACCCCGGGGTGGCTCGGTCGCTGGCGCACCTTCGTGGAGGGGTGGGGCTTCGACGAGAGTACCGGGGCCGACTTCTTCGCGGAGAGCTGTGCCAGGATCACCCTGCTCGATACCGGCAGTTCCCCGGACACCCCGCGCTTCCTTGAGGAGTTCGGCGCCTTCGTGCAGCGGCCGGTGCAGTCGGTCCCGGTAGGCCTGGAGCTGTTGAGCCTGCAGCTGCAAAGGGCGTACGACGACCTGGCACGGCAGCAAGCGCGGCAAGGGGAGGCCCCGCCCGCATCGGCCTCCGATTACGCGCTGTTGCTGGATCTGCTCTCCAAGCTGTCCAGCAGCAGCGGTGAACAGCGGGTGGTCGAGGAACTTCTGTCCCTGTTCGCCATGCTCTTCGGGGCCGGCGAGCTCGCCTTCATCCCCGGCAACGGCGCCCCGCTGTACCGTCACGGTGAGGCGGTCACCGAAGACCAGAGGCTGCGCCGGTTCGCCGCGCAGGTGCAGGGAGGCTTCGAGGTGGCGGGTGACCTCACCGGATTCCTCGTGCGCCTGAGCCACAACGGGCTGGTGGGATGGCTGTGGGCGGGTCACTTCGCCACGCCCCAGTACCTGGAGAGGTACCTGAACCTCGCCGCCAGTGCCGCCAACGTCTGCGCCATGGCCATCGTTTCCGCCCGCACCGTTTACCGCCACCTCAAGGAGAGTGAGGACAAGTACCGGCTGCTGTTCGAGAACATGGGCAATGGTTTCGCCCTCCTGAAGATGCTGCTGGGGCCGATGGGAACCCCCGCCGACTTCAGCTTCGTCGAGGTGAATCCCGCTTTCGAGGCCTTCACCGGCAGGAATGAGGAGGAACTGGTGGGGCGCACCATGCTGGAGCTGCTCCCGGGTTTCGAGCCGTCCCAACTGGAGAGCCTGGGAAGGTTGGCCAGCGAGGGGACGCCGCTCGCCCTGGAGCGCTACTTCTTCAACGGCAAATGCTGCCAGGTCTGGCTCTTCCGCCCCAAGCCGGGCTACTGCGGCATGATCATCAACGACATCACCGAGCAGAAGCTCCTGGAGGACAAACTCAGGCAGGCGATCAAGATGGAGTCGGTCGGGCGCCTGGCGGGGGGGGTGGCGCACGAGTTCAACAACATGCTCTCGGTGATCATAGGCTACGCCGAGATGCTGGCGATGGAATACCAGGGCCACCGACACATCGGGGACAACCTGAAGGAGATCTGCAAGGCGGCGCAACGCTGCCGCGACCTCACGGCACAGCTCCTCTGCTTCTCGCGGCAGCAGCTCATCGCTCCCAAGACTGTCGATGTGAACCAGGAGTTGGGGGAGCTGGCGCGCAAGGTGTCGCACCTGGCCGGCGGGGGCACGCACCTCGCGCTGAAGCTGTGCCGGGAGCCGTGGCCGGTGCGGATAGACCCGGCCCAATTCGAAGAGATCGTCGCCAACATTGTCACTAACGCCGGCGCCGCCATGCCCGACGGAGGGGACCTCGTCATCCGCACCGGCAACGTGACGGTCGGGGAGGAGATCTGCAGCGCCAACATCGACGCGGCACCGGGGGAGTACCTCGAGATCGCCATCACGGACTCCGGGCACGGCATGGACCGCGAGACCTGCCGGCGCGTCTTCGAGCCCTTCTTCACCACCCGGGAGGTGGGGCAGGGAAGCGGCCTGGGGCTGGCGACGGTGTACGGCATGGTGACCCAAAACGGCGGCTTTGTCACGGTGGAGAGCGAGCGCGGGGTGGGCACCACCTTCAGGGTCTGCCTCCCCCGGTTCCAGGACCGGGTTCATGAATTGAAGGCGGTGCCGGCGGGGCAGGCGAGCGGCACGGTGTTGGTGGTGGAGGACGACGAGATCGTTGGGAGGATGACCCTCAAGATGCTGGAGCACATGGGGTATCGCGTGCTGCTGGCGGCGGATTCGACCGAGGCGCTGGAGTTGTGTCGGGAGGAGCACGCAATCGACGTGGTGCTGTCGGACGTGATGCTCCCGGGGGCGAGCGGCAGGGATGCGGTGGAAGGTATCCTCGCCCTGCGGCCGGACCTGAAGGTCATCTACATGTCCGGGTATGCCCCGGAGACCCTCTTGGACAAAGGGGTGGACCACGGCCGGGTCAACTTTATCCAGAAGCCCTTCGACATGGCGAGCCTGGGCGAGAAGATCAAATCCACCCTCACCGGTCACTTTGCCACCGGCTAGCCCCCCGTGCCGGCTCCCCTTCCGGGCCGAGCCCGCCGCGAGCACAGGGCGAGCACCCCCGCGACCGCCAGGGTCGCCACGAGGAGCAGACCCGAGACGGCCGCGTCGTTTAACAGCGCCGGCCTCACCAGCAGCACCCCGCCGAGACCCAGCATCATCAGCCCTGAAACCAGCTTCAGCACCCGCCCCTGCCATTCGCTCAGTTTGCTCCCCCCTAGCGTCGCGGTGAAGAGCGCCACGATCAGCGCCAACGGCACCACGTAGACCAGGCAGTACAGCGCGAGGTAGAAGTAGTACCCCGCCGCGGTGAGCCGGTGCAGCGTGAGAGCGCGAGTGAAGACCATGGGGAAGCCGGCAGTGCACAAGAGCTCGTAGCTGTTGGCGGCAAGGGCCAGCACCCCGGTCCCGGCCAGAAGCGACGGCAGGGACTCCGCCTTCAAAAGCCGCCGCATTCGGGCGAAGAGTTCGGGTTTCTTCCCCGCCGGGATGCCGAGGGTAATTCCCCGCTGGAACAGGAAGAAGTCCTTCACGTTGACCAGGCCGATGAGGAGCGCCAGGATACCGGCGGCCGTGGTGACGGCGGGGAGCGTCCCCGCGACCAGGAACAGGTTCAGCCAGGCGGCCAGAAAGAGGAAGTACAAAAGCCCGGAGACGAATACGAAAACGCCGCCGATGAGCAACATGCGGCGCCGGGAGTGGGCGTGGACCAGAAGGCTCAAGAGAAAGAAGAGGACGAAGAAGGCACACGGGTTGAAGCTGTCCAGGCAGGCAAGCACCAGGGTGAAGGCGGTGAGGGAGCGCCGCGGGTCGATCTCGCCCACACCCGGTACGGTGAGCGGTGCCGCCCCGGGCGCGGCGGCGTGGGGCGGCAGGAGGCGCGGTGCCGCTGGCTGCAACGCCTCCTTGACCGCCTCTTCCAGCTGCGCCGGAGTCCCTTGCGAGAACCCGCTGAAGTAGTGTGTCCCGATGATGAAGACCGGCACCCCGGTCGCCTCCCGGCCCCGCTCCCTGGCCATCCGCATCAGGCGCGGGATGTTCTCCCGGTGCCTCAGCACCTCCGTCGCTTCTACCTGCAGCCCAGGGTAGCGGCGCCGCAGCTGCTCCAAAAAGGGCTTAGCCTCGGCGCAGTGCGGGCAACCCTCTCCCCAGAAGTAATACAGGGTGGCAGAGGGGGAGGCCCCGGCCGGGGGGCATACGCCGACCAGGCAGAGAACGGCCAGGAGCAGCGCGCAGGCGAGCCACGACGGGAGGAGCGGCGAACGGTGCCGGTTTGATGTGCCGTGGAGGGTGCGGAGAAGTGACGTGCCGTTGCCGGGGACAAAACGTGGAGCGGGATGACGTTGTGGGGGGGGCTTATCGACCATGCCGGAAATGATACTACGGGCGGACCCTTTGGCCAAGGACACGGCTCACACCAGCCGGTACGCCTTCAGTTCCGCCTTGAGCCAGGCGTAGACCACCGGGGCGGCGACCAGGCCGGCCATGCCGAAGATCGCTTCCATGACCAGCATGGCGGTGAGAAGCTCCCAGACGCTCGCCTTCACCTCGCTCCCGACGATGCGGGCGTTGGTGAAGTACTCGAGCTTGTGGATCAGCACCAGGAAGGCGAGCGAGGCGAGGCCGACCATGGGGGAGACCCCGAGGCTGATCAGCACGATGGTGAAGTTGGAGATGAGGTTCCCCACTACCGGGAGCAGTCCGGCGATGAAGGTGAGCAGGATCAAAAGCGTCACCATGGGGAGCTGCACCCCGCACAGGGGGAGGATCACCGCCAGGTACAGCGCGGTCAGGGCCGTGTTCAAAAGCGAGATCTTCACCTGGGCGAACACCACCTTGTCGAAGGCGCTGGCCAGGTTCAGGAGCCGGTCGTGCAGGTGGCCGGCCAGGGGGGGGAACCCCTCCTCCCTGTTGAATCGGTGCAGCACCGCCAGGCTCCCCACCACCATGCCCAGCACCAGGTGGGCGAAGGTCTTCACCCCCGACATCCCGACCGAAGAGATGTTCTTGCCGTGCTCGCGCAGCATGGTCACGATCTGCTCGCGCAATTCGTCCACCGTGTCCGGCAGCAGCGCGGTCAGGTCCTCGGGCAGGTTCCGCTTCAGGTTGTCCAGCGTTTCCGCGGCGGTGCCGAGCAGGTTGGACATGCCGTGGTGCCCGCGCAAAAAGGACCACAGCCCCAGGCAGATCGCCGACACGAGTCCAATCACGAACAGGATGATCCCCGCCAGCGCGACCTTCTGGGTCAGGGTCCCCCAGCGTACCGGGAGCTTGAGCGCCAGCTTCGCGGTGAGCGCGTACACTGCCAGCCCGGCGAAAACCGCGGGCAGCAGGTGGAAATGCAGCACCGTGAAGACGGCGAGCACCGCCAGCAGGTAGCTGATCTGCAGCGTGGTGGGAACGGTTCTGGTTTCCATGACCACCCTTTTACTATCAACCTGTGCACCGCGTCCAGTAAAATCAAGACGATAACCGACGCGCCGCGACAGTAAAAAAGGCGCCCGCGGCTTTAGCTGCGGGCGCCTTCGACATTTATACCGGTGTCGGACTAACCCAGTTGCTTCGCCGCCGCGAGCACTGCGGCGTAGTCCGGCTCGTGGGTCACCTCGGGGACGAAGTGGATGTGGCGGATCACGTTCTTCTGGTCGATGACGAAGATGGCGCGCGCCAGGAGCTTCAGTTCCTCGATCAGCACCCCGTAGGCAAGCGCAAAGGAGCGGTCGCGGTAGTCGGAGAGGGTGACCACCTTGTCGATGCCGGCGGCCCCGCACCACCTCTTCTGGGCGAAGGGGAGGTCGGCGCTGATGGTCAAAACGACGACGTTGCCAGGAAGTCCGGCCGCTTCCTGGTTGAAGCGCCTGGTCTCTGTGTCACAGACCGGCGTGTCCAGTGAAGGAACCGCGCTGATGATCTTCACTTTTCCCTCATAGGTCGCCAGGGTCACCTGGTTGAGAGAGTTGTCCACCACGGCGAAATTGGGAGCGGCATCTCCCACCTTCAGTTCCGGCCCCACCAGTGTCACCGGGTTTCCCTTGAAAGTAACTTTAGGCATAGTTCCTCCTGCTCAGGTTGAATTCTCGGGAAAGGGTAAGACATTTTACGCGGATTGCAACTGTTGGCCTTACAGCTGCCTCCCCCTCGGGGGGACCAAGGACAGGAAAGGGGGACCGGCACCTGCGGAGCCAGTCCCCTAAGCGCAACTCCCTACTCCGGCATGGGGAGGCCGTCGCGCAGGAAGCGGGTCACCTCGTCCGGGGGGACCGGGCGGCAGAAGAGGTACCCCTGCATCACGGAGCAGCCGTGCGCCAGCAGAAAGGCCATCTGCTCGCGGGTCTCCACCCCTTCGGCCACGATCTCCAGCCTCATGCTGGTGGCCATGGAGATGATGGCGGTGGTGATGGCGGCGCCGTCGGGATCCTTGGTCACGCCGGTGATGAAGGAGCGGTCGATCTTCAGGGTGTCGATGGGGAAGCGCCTGAGGTAGCTCAGGGAAGAATAGCCGGTGCCGAAGTCGTCGATGGAGACCGTCACCCCCATGCATTTCAGTTCTGCGAGCGTGGCGGTGGCCTGCTCCACGTCGCGCATGATCACCCCTTCGGTGAGTTCCACCTCGAGGTGGCGCCCCTCAAGGGCGAAGTTCTGCAGGCACTCGGCCACCATCTCCACCAGGCTCTTCTTGAGGAAGTGGCAGCCGGAGAGGTTCACCGCCACCTTGGGGGGGGCGATCCCTTCGGCGAGCCAGCCGGCGACCTGGCGGCATGCGGCATGCACCACCCATTCGTCGATCAGCATGATCTGCCCGCTCTCCTCGGCAAAGGGGATGAAGCTCGCGGGGGGGACGAAGCCGAGTTCCGGGCTCTGCCAGCGGATCAGCGCCTCCAGCCCGATGATGCTGCCGCTGACGGCATCGATCTGCGGCTGGTAGTGGAGCACGAACTCCTCGTTGGCGAGCGCCTTCCTGAGCTGCCGCTCCAGGAGGAGCCGTTCGCAGGCGGCGTCGTTCAGGGCCTGCATGAAGAACTGGGCGTTGTTGCGCCCCTCCCGCTTGGCGTGGTACATGGCGGTGTCGGCGTTACGCACCAGGGTCATGGCGTCCTCGCCGTCGTCCGGGAAGATGCTGATGCCGATGCTGGCGGAGACGCAGATCTCCACCTCGTCCAGGAGGAACGGGTCCGAGAGGAGCTGCAGGATGCGCTGCGAGGCCGCGATCACCCCGTTGCTGTCCTGGATGTCCTCCATGATCACGGTGAACTCATCCCCCCCCAGCCGGGCCACCGGGGTCCCTTCCGTCGCCCCGACGCCCTGCCAGACCGAGTCGTAACCGCGGATGCAGTGCTTCAGGCGCTCGGACACCTCTCTCAGCAGGTTGTCGCCGACGGCGTGCCCCAGGGTGTCGTTGATCTCCTTGAAACGGTCCAGGTCCAGGAAGAGGACCGCTACCTTCTTGCGGTAGCGGCGCGCGAAGGTGAGTGCCCGCTCCAAAAGTTCGCCGAAGAGGACCCGGTTGGGGAGCCCGGTGATGCTGTCGTAGTAGGCGAGGGAGCGGACTTGGTCTTCGATCCGCTTCCTCTCGGTGATGTCCTGGATGGTGCCGTAGATGTGCACTGCCCGGCCGCCCTCGTCAAGGCCGACCTCGCCCTCGGTGTGGCAGTAGCGCTCGTCCCCGCGCGGGAGCAGGATCTGGTGGTCAAGGCTGATGGGCCGCTGGTAAGCGCACGCGTCGTCGAAGGCCTTGTTGAAGAGCTCTTTGTCCAGCGGGTGGATGGTGCTCAGAAAGGCCGAGTAGGAGGAGTCGAATCCATCCGGGTCCACGGTGAATATGTTGCAGATCTCGTGGGACCAGTAGAACTTGTCGTTGAGGACGTCCCACTCCCAGCTTCCCATGTGCGCGATGCGGTGGGCGTTGCTGAGCCGCGCCTCGCTCACCCTGAGGTCGCGCATGGCCTTGCTGGAGCGGAGCATGTAGCGGACCCGGTGCCGCAGAATGGCCCACTGGATCGGCTTGGTGACGAAATCGGTGGCCCCGGCGTGGTAGGCCTGCTCGATGGCGGCGGTATCATGCAGGCCGGTCATCATGAGGACCGGAACGTCGCCGCCGGCGGGGAGGGCGCGCAGGGCGCGGCAGGTCGCGAAGCCGTCCATCTCCGGCATCATCACGTCGAGCAGGACGATGTCGGGCTGCAACTGCCGGAACTGCTCCAGGGCGACCACCCCGTTCTCCGCCTCGGCGACGAAGAACCCTGCCTGTTCCAGGGCCGCCACGGCCAGGTCCCGCATCATCTCGTCGTCGTCGACGACCAGCACCAGCTCGGGGCGCAGTTCGTTCTCCTCGTCGCTCAGGTACGCATCCATTTTCGCCGTCATCTCCTCCATGTGTTATCCCCATAGCCCCGGCAGTGTCGCGAGGTACTCTACCGCCTTTTGGTGCCGCGCCTCGATCTGCCGCAAAAGGGGCTCGGCCCCCTCCAGCGTCCCCTCCACCGTCAAGAGTTCCAGCAGCCGGCAGGTGTCGGAGAGCCCCAGGCATCCCAGGGAAGCGCTGCTTGATTTCAAGGTGTGCGCTGCCTGCCGCACCCCCTGCGGGTCCCCCGCAGCCAGTCCCTCCCGCATCGACGCCACCAACAGCGGGCTCGACTTCATGAATGACCCAACCACCTTGGCCAGCAGGTCCGGCTTGCCCGGGAGCTGCAAGGCGCGGATCTCGTCCAGGAGGGACGGATCGACGTCGCTGTGGTCGTCGGCCGCCGCCGCACCGCCGGTTGAGACAGGCTCCTCCGCGCCGGGCATCGTTTGTTCCTCGCGGCAGGGAGGCGGCGCCGTGATCCAACGCTGCAGCATGGCGACCATCTGGGCCTGCGTGAAGGGCTTGGTCAGGTAGTCGTCCATACCGGCGGCGAAGCACTGCTCGCGGTCGCCGCGCATGGCGTGGGCGGTCAGTGCGATTATGGTGCGGCGTTTCCCCTCAGGTGCCGTCCTCTCCCGCTCCCGGATGGCGCGGGTGGCGGCGTAGCCGTCCATGATGGGCATCTGGCAGTCCATGAAAATGAGGTCGAAGTCGCGTTGCGCCACGTCGTCCAGGGCTTCCGCGCCGTTGTTGGCCACGCTGACCCGGCAGCCGGACGCCTCCAGCATGGCGGTGGCCACGTCTTGGTTCACGGGGTTGTCCTCCACCAGGAGCACCGCCGCCGACAGTGCGACAGCCGGCCCCTGTTCCGCGCCGGTCTGCGGTTGTGCGGCACGGCTCATCCCCACCCCCAGGAGATCGATGATGGCGTTGTAGAGTCGGGACTGGCGCACCGGCTTGCTGAGGTAGCACCCGATGCCGGCCCTGATCGCATCCTTCTCGTCGCCGTACTGCCCCACCGAGGTCACCATGAGGAGCTTGGTCTGGACCAATTCCGGGTCCGATTTAATGGCCCGCGCCAGTTCGATGCCGTTCATGCCCGGCATCTGCATGTCGAGTATCGCGAAGTCGTGGCGCGCCGTCTCCTCAGCCGCGCGGCGCATCAGCTGGAGAGCCGTCGCGCCGTTGTCGGCCATGTCGGCGTTGATGCCCCAGGCGTGCAGCTCGTGGTGCATGATGCTCAGATTCGTCGAGTTGTCGTCGACGATGATGGCCCGGTACCCGCCCAGGGAGGTCCGGTCGGGGCCTTCGCCCCGTTGCAAGGCCTCGCGGTGCAGTTTCAGAGTGAAACGGAAAGTCGAGCCTATGCCGGGTTCGCTATCCACGCCGATATCCCCGCCCATGAGCTCCACCAGTTGCCGGGCGATGGTGAGTCCCAGGCCGGTCCCGCCGTACTTGCGGGTGGTCGAGTTGTCCGCCTGGGAAAACCCCTCGAAGATGCGTTCCCTGCCTTGCGGGGGGATACCGATGCCCGTGTCAGCCACCTCGAGCCGTACCAGCACCTCCTCGCCGCGTTCCTCCGCGAGGGTTCCCCGGATCACCACCTCGCCACGGTCGGTGAACTTGACCGCGTTCCCAACCAGGTTCATCAGCACCTGGTGCACCCGTACCTGGTCCCCTACCAAGACCGGGGGGACGTCGTTTTCCACCAGCGCGATGATCTCCAGCCCCTTGCGGTGTGCCGTTTCGGCCAGCAGCTCCACCACGTCGGCCACCGTGTCCTGCAGGTTGAACGAGGTCGCCTCGAGTTCGAGTTTACCGGCCTCGATCTTCGAGAAATCCAGGATGTCGTTGATGATGCTGAGCAGGGCCTCGCCCGAGCGGCGCACTGAGGAGACGAAGCGGCTTTGCTGTTCGTCCAGTCTGGTTGCCATCAGGAGTTCCGTCATCCCCAGCATCCCGTTCATGGGCGTGCGGATTTCGTGGCTCATGTTGGCCAGGAACTGGCTCTTGGCGCGGCTTGCCAGCTGCGCGGCCTCCATGGCCCGCTGCAGCTCGGTCACCGTCAGCTCCAACTCCTGGGTGCGCTGCGCCACTTTTTGCTCCAACTGGTCCCGGTAGCTGGCAAGCTCGCGGTCACGGGTCTGAATCTGCCCCAGCATCTCGTTGAAACCTTCCATGAGGGCGCCCAACTCGTCGTCGCCCCTCTTTTCGACCCGGACCGCGTAGTCCTGGTCCCGGGATACCCCCTCCATGGTGCGAGCGAGCTGCACGATCGGAGCGGAGACCACCCCCTGCAACCTTAGGGAAACCAGGTACGAGCAGAACAGGCTGCCGAGCATCGCCAGGATGGCGCCTGATAGCACCCAGATCAGCTTGGAGTTGACCTCCCGGTAATCGGCCCGGATCACGACGGTACCCAACTGCTGTCCCTCGAGGACGATCTTGGAACTGACCACCATGTCGCCGTCCACGTCCCAGAGGTCGCCCCCCGCGGCCTCGAGGGCCAGGGCCTTGCCCGACTTCGCCTGCGGCGCACCCCCCGGGGCATGATAGGAGGCGAACGGCTGCCAATCCTCGGCGAGGACGTACGCCTCCAGGATGTACTTCTTGTCCTCGAGGAACTGCAGCGTGCGCTGGGCGTCCTTCTTGTCCCCGAAGGCGAGCGCCGCGGAGCTGTTATGTCCGACAATGGAGGCGAGGGTGGAGAGTTCCTGGTGCATCCCGATGCGGGACAAGACGAAGGTGCCGACCACGAAGGTGAGCGAGACGAGCACCAGCGTGAAGCCGCTGGCGATCAGCAGGATCAGCATCAATTTTTTTCGTATCGGCAATCGGCCGATCAGTTTGCGCATGGCTTCTACCCATTGGAAAGGGGACCATTCTGGCCACCTTTGCTGCGACAAATCCCGCGTGCGATGAACGGTTTCCGTACCTGCCGCTAGTCACAGCGTATCGGAAACATCATCGAGAACTTGAAGGAATTCGAGGGCAGCCGCCCGTGGTTCGATCACGGCCGGCCGGACGGGAGAGTCATAAGAGATGAGCTGGACCAGCGGCAGTCAATGGAGGTCGATGATCACCGGTTTGCCCTGCCGTGCATTGGCATGGTTACCCACCAGGGTGTCTTTCTGAGAGATGTGGTTCACCAGCCAGTTCCTGAGAAACGAGATGACCTCCAGCGAGAGGTGCCCCGTGCCGGCGAGTATGTCCTTCTGGATCTCCCCGACCCTGCGGGCGAAATAGGCATGTTCCCGCAGGTGCTCCTCCTTGCCGGGGAAGTCTGTCTGTTCCATGAGGAGCTCTTCTTGGCCGAAGTGATAGGTCGCGTAGTCGATCAGTTCATCCAGCACCGCTTCCAGGCCCTGCTTCGACTTTTGCTCGCAAAACTCGTCGTAAGTTTTGTTGAGCAGTTCCAGCAGGTGTTCATGGTGTTGGTCAATCATGTCGTGTCCGACCGCCAGAGTTCCGTCCCAAGTCACAATAGGCATACGAGCCCTCCCTGTTCAATTATCATGTGACTGGTATCGGACAAGTGAGGAAGAAACTTGAGGTAGTCTCATCCTCTGGAAAGCTTGGCATAATCCCTATGACAAAAAAAGGCACCCGCATCAGTGGATGCAGGTGCCTTTTCATTTGGTGCGGGTGCCGACGCCTTCGGCCAAGGGCTAGGCCGGGACCAGCCGCCTGCCGAGTTCGAAGGCCTTCCGGCAGTTTTCCGGGAAGAGCACACCGTGTCTTTCCCGGCGCTGCTGCGGATCGAAGTAATTGAAGACGTATTTGTCGTAGTCGTCGAACTGAACGGTCTCGTTGCAGCAAAGCGTCTCGCACTCACCGAAGATCCGGCGCAGGTAGTTTTCGTTGCCGCCCATGTGGACGGCGTAGTTGGCCTCCTGCATCAGGGTTTCCGGCACGTTCATGGTGTAGATGAACGCGGTGCGCATCTGTTTGTCGAACAGCGAAGCCGGCGGCTGCGAGTAAACGAAGTACTGGAACAGCAGCCGCTCCAGGAAGGAACACATCTCGCCCGTCGCCCTGCCGAAGTAGACCGGCGAGCCGAGCACCAGCCCGTCGGCCTGGGCGATCTTTTCGAGGACCGGCGTCAGGCCGTCACGCATGGCGCACGTGCCGTAGCTCTTGCCCCCCTTCAGCTTACAGGCGAAGCAGCTCGTGCATCCCTTGAAGTCGATGTCGTAGAGGTGGATCAGTTCCGTCTCCGCCCCTTGGGCCGCCGCCCCGTCCAACGCCTTTTGCAGCACCTGCGCCGTATTCCATTGTTTCCTGGGGCTGCCATTGATTCCGATGACTTTCACGTACGCCTCCTGTTCCAGAGTTGGTTATTGAATCGCAGTCGCCGCAACGGCGGCACTGGGTTTGAGGGAGGATAGAGCTTGAGGGCGATGCTGACAAGTACGATCTTTTTGGTGCCATAGTACCCGGGAGGATACCGGGTATGTATGAGAAGGGGAGGAGCGGTTTAGAGTGGCTCGGCCTTAGAGAAACCTGCGGTACTCACAATTGAGGGCTGCCGCGAGTTTCTTTGCCGTTTCCTTGCCGATTGGGCGCTTGCCGTGTTCCATTGCGCTGATGTTGGAGCGCGAGATACCGGTCAAGTTGGCTAAGGCCTCCTGGGTCAGATCTTCACGCAGGCGGATCCCGCGCAGGTACACCCCCGAAGGGTTCGTATCCAGTTCAGGTGAAACCTCGGAAGTACCGACGCTCTCTGCGGACTCAATGATTTCTGCGCCGAATTTCTGCGCAAATTTCCGCATACGACCTATGACTTCAGGAGTGCCTGTAATTCGGATGCTCTCAGTAGGGTGCTTTTTCGTGCGTGCCAACATAAGTTATCTCCACTATCTGTACTTCATAATCTTCGACCCGCCATACTGCAACAAAAGTCGGTTGCCCCTTTTTCAGATGGCAATGGTGGACCTCGCCAGACAGTTTCGAGTAGTTGGGCCAGTCCCCGCGCACAGGACGAGGGCGTCTAATATAGCCTTCACCCGTTCAGGCGCTTTTTGGCGAAGTTTTAATGCCTTGCGGCTGTCCGTGACGGTCCAGGCCATTGCCATGATGTATCATTGAATGATACGTTGTCAACCGGGAATCTGCGAGATGGGGCCGGGTATTACCAGTGTTTGGGGAGGACGATGCGGAATTCGGCGCCGACGCCGGGGTGGTTGGTGACGTGGATCTTGCCGCCGTGGTTGGTGATGATGCGGTTGGCGATGGGAAGCCCGAGGCCGGTGCCACTCTGCTTGGTGGTGAAGAACGGGGTGAAGATGTTGTTCAACTGCTCGAGCGGAATGCCGCCGCCGGTATCGACTATCTTGATCGAAATGGCTTCCTTGCCGTCCAATTCGCCGGGGTGTGCCTGGATCGACAGCTGCCCCCCCGGGGTCATGGCCTCGAGCGAATTCTGGATGAGGTTGAGAAACACCTGCTTCAACTGCTGACAGTCGCCCAGGAGGACCTGGCGCTGGCGCGGGAACTTGGTGCTGATCTCGATCTGCTTCTCCTCGGCGGTGGGCGCGGTCATGGCCAAGGTTTCCTTGACGATGTCCACGATGTTGCAACGGGTATAGCAGATGGTGGTCTTCTTCGAGAAGAGCAGGATCTCGGAGAGGATTCCTTCCAGGCGCACCACTTCCCGCACGATCAAATCGGCGCTGGCCCACTCGTTACTTTCGGGGGGAAGCTTGCGTGCCAGACGACCGGCAAAGCCGCCGATCGACACCAACGGCCCCTTCAACTCGTGCGCGATGCCGGCAGCCATCTCGCCTATGGCGGCCAGCCGCTCCTTCTGGAGCAGGCTCTCCTGGGCTTCGCTCAGCTGTCGGTGCGCATCCTCGATCCTGTTGTAAAGTATCGAGTTCTCGATCGCCATCCCGGCCTGGTTGGTGAAAAGCTGCAAAAAGCGCAAGCGCTCTTGGGTGATCGGCGAGAGGGTGAGCGCGTTGTCCACCAACACCACCCCGACGGTCTGGCCGTGGGCGATGAGAGGGGAGGCGGCCAGCGCGGTGCGAGATACCGCGGACGCGTCGGAACCGATGCCGGTTTCCTCGGGGATGTAGATCAGCCGCTTCTCGAGCACGGCCTGGGACGCGATGTTCAGGGTCGGGTCCAGCTCCAACCGCTTGCCCTGCACCTGCCGTGAGAACTCGGAATCCCGCTGGGCCGCCATCTCGTCCTCGGTGATGTCCCAACGGCTGGAGAGGAGGTCGTCACCTCCCCCCGGCGGCATGGAGAGGGGAGGGGCGTTCTCGGAGGTGACCCCCAGCATCCCCACCAGCGACCCGGAACGCTCGTTGGCCAAGAAGAGCATGGCGCGATCGAAGAAGGGGGTGGGGCCGGAGGTGAGGGCGGTAAGGGTCAGGTGGATCAGCTTGTTCAGCTTGATGGTGGAGAGCATGGTGTTGCTCAGCCGGTAGAGCAGGGAGAGTTCTTTAAGCTTCTTCTCGTTTTCGGTGTCGAAGCTGGCTACCCGCTCCTCGCAGATTGCCTCGGTGAGGGCGCCGGCGACCAGACGGGCCACGGTCTCGGCGAGTTCAGCCTGTCCGGCTGCCAAGAGGTCGACCCCGCCAAAGAGGGAGAGTGCGCCGAGCGTCTGGCCGTTGCAGTTAAGCGGGGTGCACAGTGCGTAGCGGCACGATCCCGGCAGGGCGAGCTTATCGGTACGGGTGGCGCCGGCGGCAAGGGCGCGCGCCGAGAGTCTCTGCTCGAACTCGAGCAGCGCAGTCAACTCTCTCCTAACGCTGCTGTGGCACCCTTTGTACACCCTGCCACGGTTGCTGCGCCCTTTGGGCGCGAGCCGGATCACGGCACAGCCGGCGATACCTGATCCGGTACAGAGCCTGACCACTTGCGGCAGCAGGATGCCGGCTCCGGCGGGCGCCTCGAGTAACCGGCCCAGCGATGAGACCAGCGCCAGGTCGCGACGGGCCTTGTGGGCCTCCTGCTCGACTGCCAGGCCGGAAAGGGTGAGCGAGAAGACGGGGACCAACTGGCGGCAAAGCGCCAGGCTTTCGGCAGGGAGTTCGGGATCGGGGCAGGCGAGGGCAAGGATGGCGGCCAACCCGGTGCCGTCCAGGATCGGGATGGCGACGAACTGGCCGGCTTCGCCGCTGCCGCGTTCTTCGGGGTGCAGGTCGACCGAGGTGCCGTAAATCTCGCGCAGCTCGGTGGCGGCGCGGCCGGCGCACCCCTGTCCGTAGGGGATCAGGCAGGCGCGGGTGGCTCCGGAGAGCAGCGAGCTGAAACATTCGCTGAGAGCGGGTTCTGTAGAATCGGGAAGAAACAGGGCAGCCGAGGCTATGCCCGGGGTGCGGGCAGCCAGGCGGAGCAGGCCGCGGAGCCGGCCCTGGTGCGAGCGGCCGGAACTCTGGGCAACACGTAACGCTTGCTCCAGGAGGTTATTTCCCTTCCGGGCAGCCATGCGCACTCCGAAGGACGAACAACTCGTGGGATGGGGAGAACTAGCGGAACCGTTCCTTCTTTTCTTGCTCCATCTTGCAGTCGATGCAGAGGGTGGTCACCGGACGGGCCTTCAGCCGCGCCTCGCTGATGTCCTCTTCGCACACTTCGCAGATGCCGAAGGTGCCTTGATCGATGCGGTTCAGCGCTTCCTGGATCTTGACGATCAGCTTGCGCTCGCGGTCCCGGATGCGCAGTTCGAAAGTGCGGTCCGATTCCTGGGTGGCACGGTCGGTCGGGTCAGGGAAGTTGGTCGTGTCGGAGTTCATTTCCATGACGGTCCGGCCGGCCTCTTCCAAGAGCGATCGTTTCTCTTCCTGCAGGATACCTCTGAAGTACTCGAGCTTTTCGGTATTCATGACACCTACCCTTTCTAATCAATACGACATTAAAGAGGATTTTTCTAAATTAGTAAAGTGATATTTTCCTCTTAACGAAAAGACGGCAAAAAATACGTTAATGTCCGCTGCCCCGGCTCCCAAAGCGGTTCTAGATGGCGTCCAGCGCCTCGGCGAGGGAGTTGACGCCGACCACTTTCATACCGGCGATTTCCTTTTTGGGCGCGTTCCCCTTGGGGACGATGGCGCGGGTGAAACCGTGCTTCACCCCTTCCTTGAGCCTCGACTCCCCGTTGGAGACCGGGCGTATCTCGCCAGAGAGGCCAACCTCCCCGAATACCAGCAGGTCCTGGGGCAGCACCGTGTTCCTGAAGCTGGATACGATGGCCAGGGCGACGGCAAGGTCCGCGCTGGTTTCCAGCACTCGGATGCCGCCCACCACGTTGACGAAGACGTCCTGGTCGGAGAGGACCAGCCCACCGTGCTTGGTGATCACGGCGAGGATCATGGCGATGCGGTTTTGGTCAAGGCCAATGCCGAGCCGGCGCGGCGAGCCGTACTGAGCCGACACCACCAGCGACTGGATCTCCACTAGCAGCGGCCTCGTTCCTTCCCAGAGCACGCTGATCAGGCTCCCGGGCGCCGCGTTCTCGGTGCGGGAGAGGAAGATGGCGGAGGGATTCTTTACCTCGCGCAGCCCACGCTCGGTCATGGCGAACACCCCGAGCTCGTTTACCGGCCCGAAGCGGTTCTTGGTGGTGCGCATCAGCCGGTAGCGGGCGTCCTCCGTGGAGGAGAGCATCACCTGGGTATCGACCATGTGCGACAGGGTCATGGGGCCCGCCAGCGACTGGTCCTTGGTGACGTGCCCGACCATGATCAGCACCACCCCCGAGGTCTTGGCGTAGCAGGTGAAGGCGGCGGCGGATTCACGCACCTGCGATACCCCGCCGGGCGCGGCGTCGATCCCGGCCGATTGCATCACCTGGATCGAGTCGATCACCACCACCTCGGGGCGCTCGCTCTGGGCCGCTTCCAGAACCCGCTCCACCGAGCTTTCGGCCAGCATCTTGACCCGGTCCAGCGGCAGCTGTAGCCGGCGGGCCCGCCCGGCGATCTGCTGCAGGGACTCCTCACCTGAGACGTAGAGCACCTCCTTGCTGGCCGCCGCGTGACACATGGTCTGCAGCAGGATGGTGCTTTTCCCCGCACCAGGGTCACCGCCGATCAGGATCACCGACCCGGGGACGAAGCCTCCTCCCAGCACGCGGTCGAATTCTTCGCTGCCGCTGGAGAAGCGGGCCTCCTCGGTGCAACTGACCTCGCCGAGCAGGGTCACCGTCGAGGTGGCGCCGGCGAACCCGTCGCGCCGGCCGGCACGGGGCTCGGCGCCCAGGCGCACCTCCTTGATGGTGCTCCAGGCGTCGCAGGCGCTGCAGTGCCCCTGCCATTTGGGATAAGTCGCGCCACAGTCGGAGCAGACGTACCCGGTCTTCACCTTTACCTTTGCCATACCCCCCCAAGCCCGCCGAGGGCGGGTGAAAAACTACGTAATCCTAAGCTTTTTGCTCAGCAGTGTCAACTCTGGCGCGCTTGTGGCGTCGGGCTGCCATTCAGTTGACAACGTTTCCCCGGCTAAGATAAAATCGTGGCTTCCTTTTAACGGTGTGCTCGAATCAGGAGGCCCGGTGGCGACTGCCGAGAAGAAAAGTGTAAAGTCACTATCGCCCAGTGAAATGGACCGGTTGTCCGAGCTCTGCCTCGACGCCGTCGGCGCACTGAGGGACATTTTCGCGGAGATCGGGAAAGGGTTGATCCCGGCCGCCGAGCCCCTCATGGACCGGGTGCGTGCCCTGGCCCACGCCGCCCGCAAGGACCCGGCATCCCTGCTGCAACTGGATCCGACCCGGGAGGATGACAGGTATACCTTCCAGCACAGCGTAAGCGTCGGGTTACTGGCGCTGGCGCTGGCGGCGTCGCTTGGGCACGAGGGCGAACAGGTGGCAGAGTGCGGCATGGCCGGGTTTCTCCACGACATCGGCAAGAGCAGGGTTGATCTGCACATCCTGGACAAGCCGGGGAAGCTTTCCGGGGACGAGGTGCTGGAGATGCAGAAGCACCCGGAATACGGCGCCGAGATCGTGCGCGGCATGGCGGGGGTGCCGGCGAGTGTGGTCGAGGCGGTGCTCGGGCACCACGTGCGTTTCGACCGGACCGGCTATCCGGAGTCAGCGCGCACCCTCTGTCTCGGAATACCGTGCGCCGTGGTCGCGGTGGCGGACTTCTACAATGCGACCACCACGCTCAGGGCCTACCAGCGCCCGATGCTGCGGGACGAGGCGGTCGAGGCGCTCAGAAGAGCGCGCGGCACCGTGCTGGACGACACCATTGTGGAAGGTTTCCTGGAACTTACGGACGGGGGAGTTTGAGTCAGGGGAGCTGCGCCAGAGCCGTGGCGGCGGCGGCGCGCGTCTTGTCGAAGGGTGAGGAGAGGAGCTTGATGATGGCGTCGGAGTGTGCTGCCACACCCATGCGCCCCAGGGCCAGTGCCGCCTCGGCATCCAAGATGCCGTCGTTGGCGTCGAGAAATGGGGTGAGCTTGGCTGCTGCGGCGGGGTTGCGGTAGCGCGAGACGGCCTCGATGGCCAGTGCCCGCACGGTCACGGCAGAATCTTGCAGCTTCTCAAGCAGCGTGGGGAGCGCATCGGGACGGGCCAGTTCTCCCAGGACCTTGACCGCGGCGCAGCGGATGTCCTCTTCGGGTCTCCCAACGCAGTAGTAGAGGATCGGCAGCACCTTGTCGTCGCTGATCCGCCCGAGGGCGTAGATGGCGGCCACCTTGGTGGCGCGGTCGCCGCGCTTCAGGCGGTCGAAGACGTCCTCAAGGCTCTCTGCCGCTTCCAGCGCCTCTAGCGCGGTCGATGCCGCTAAGCGCACCTCCGCATCCGGGTCCTTTAGCAGCGGGATGATGGCGTCGCGCCTTTTGATGCGTTCGACATGGTCCATAGCGATGATAACTAACAAAATTCGGCCGTCGGCACAACACAATTTAATCAATGCCCGCTCTGCGGCGGGCCACACAAGGAGATATGGATGGCAAACAGGATCAAATGCATCGCACTTTCCGCCCTGGTGCTCCCCGGGCTGGGGCAGCTGTACCGGGGTAGCCGCGTCAAGGGAGGGGTGATGCTCCTGCTCGATAATATTTTTCTGCTGGGAGGGTTGTTCATCGGGCTCAGGAGCGCTGGGAAGTTGCTGGCGGCCGGTACCCAGGGGCTCACCCCGGAACAGGTGCTGGCTGCGATCCAGATGGATTCCCCTTACGTAAAATGGCTTTTGGGCGGATTCATGATCGTTTGGGCCTATGGAGTCGTGGATGCCGCATTTTCCAAAGGAGATAATTGACAAACGTCATTTTATTGTGAGATAAGAGTAGCGTTTCCCGGCCGTTCAAGCGGGAACGAAGGGAGGCGCTCTCTACAATGATACGTGCGGAAATCCTGGGAACCGGCGGCTACGTTCCGGCGCAAGTCGTTCCCAATGCTCACTTCGATTACTTGGTGGATGACGCGGACCAGTGGATCCACTCCCGGACCGGCATCCGGCAAAGACACTTCGCGACAGCAGAGGAATCGACCTCCGATCTCGCCACCAACGCCGCTCTCCTCGCCCTCGAAAACGCCGACATCGATCCCCTCGAGCTCGACTGCATCATCGTCGCCACCTCCACCCCCGACATGATCCTTCCGGCCACCGCCTGCATGGTGCAGAAGAACATCGGCGCCGCCAAGGCCTTCGCCTTCGACATGAACGCGGTCTGCAGCAGCTTCATCTACGGCATTGAGGTGGCGGACAACCTGATCCGATCCGGGAAGTACCGTAAGGTGCTCCTGATAGGCGCGGACACCTATTCCAAGATCCTCGATATGGACGACAAGACCACCGCGCCGCTCTTTGGCGACGGCGCCGGGGCGATCATCTTGGGGGCTGGACTGTCGGGGAAGGGGATCCAGCAATCCGTGATGCAAAGCGACGGCAACGGCTGGGAGCTGATCCAGGTGCCTTCCTCGGGATCGAGGAAGCCAGTCAGCGCCGAAAGCATCGCAGCCAAGGAGAACACCTTCAGGATGGCGGGCAAAAGCGTATTCAGCTTCGCCACCGATGTCATCCCCCGCATCATAACCGATCTCGCCGAGCGCGGCGGGGTGAAGCCGGAAGAGATCGACCACATCATTCCGCACCAAGCCAACGTGCGCATCATCGACTTCATTTCCAAGAAGACGGGGATCCCGAAGGAGAAGTTCCTGCTCAACCTGGACCGTTACGGCAACACCGCCGCAGGCTCGGTGGGACTGGCCCTGGACGAGAACCGGAGAAACGGCGTGATCAAGCCCGGGGAACTGGTGCTGATGATGGGGTTCGGCGGCGGGCTTTCCTGGGGAGGCGTGCTGTTCAGGGCGTAAAGGCCGGGAAGGCAAGATCGAGACTGAGACAAAGATAAAGACTGAGCAAAAACGGAGATGACAAAAGGGGATGGGCCTGCCGGCACCGTCCCCTTTTTTTGGCTATGTTAGCCATTCGTGGTGGCGCCGAAAGAGGGGACTGGCTCCGTCAGGTGCCTGTCCCCTTAGGCTTGGGTAGTCGGGTTGGGCAGAGCGGAGCGTTCCGCTAAAGGGACAGGCACCTGGCGGAGCCAGTCCCTTCTGCTATCCTACGCGGCCTTTCTCCCGGCAATCCCCTCTGGGACCTCTATCGGAGTGAGGCCGTGGCGCCGCAGCTCGTCGACCAGCGCCGCTCGCGGGACCCGCAGGCGCCAGCCGGCGTGAAAACGGTCGGCGGCAAGGAGCAGCCCGCCGGGGGCGAGCCGGGCGGCAAGCCCGGCGAAGGCGGCTGCCAGGTGGGCCGGCTCGTGCAGCAGTGGCCCTCCCAGCAGCCCGTTGCACAGCACCAGGTGGTAGGGCTCCCCCTGCGGCGCGGCGTCGACCCGGTCCAGGTAGAACTGCAGGGCGGGCCTAGGGGTGCCGTCAAATAAAGGCCGGACCCGGTCCCGGTACTCGCGCTGCCGCTCCCGGTCGTGCGGGAAGTGGAGATGGGCGGCGGCGAACAGTTCGATCGGCTCCAGGGTCGAGCCGTGCACGCAACTGCCAGCGCTAAGCCCCGCCTCCGCAACAAGCTGTGCAACTTGGTAGGTTCCCTCGCCGCTGCCGCAGGCGGCATCGAGAACCCGGATTCCCGTCAAGCAATGTCCTGCCTGCTCGCCAAGCCACCCCGCCAGCCAGCGGTACTGCTCCCGGTAGCGGTCGAAGCCCCCGCCGAAGTGCTGGGGCAGCATCAGGGTAAACAAAAACGTCGCGCGCGCATCCTCATCCTGGGCTAGCCGAAGCAAGGCCGGAGCGGGATCGGCACAACGCAGTCGCGGCGCGAGCTTCTGGAGCAGGTCGATCCAACTTGCCGAGCTGTGCAGGTAGCTTCCGGAGAGAAGCGGGTCGAAGCGGCAGCTGCGGCGCAGGATCAGCTCGAACAGGGCACGGGGGCGGGCCAAAGGGAAGAGCACCTCGGTCAGCCCCCGCATTTCGTTGGTGACGGCAAGACCGGGAGCCCACAAGGGGAGGGGGTAGCTGGCGGCGTAGCTCGCGAACTCGGCGGAGATCAGCTCAATGCGCCGTTCCAGCGTGGCGTCGAGCAGCGAACCGGGGACCAGGAGCCGTGCCAGTCGCCGCCGGATCTCACTGTCGTCGATGGTGGGGATGAAGGAAAGTGGCATCGTCAGATGATGACCTGGTGCAGGTCGCGGCGCTGGTAACGCCACCAGAAGGCGCCGGCACGGAAGAACCAGTCGAGCAGGAAGACGCTCCAGACGGCGTACAGGGAAAGCTGCAGGGGAACCGCGGCGATGTAGGAGAGGAGTACCCGGATGCCCCACATGGAAACCAGGGTGACCAGGAAGACGTAATGGGTGTCACCGGTGCCGCGCAGGCTCCCGGCATAGACGAACGAGATGGCGAGCGGCACCTGCGCGAAGGCGACCAGCCGCAAAAAGACGCTTCCCTTTTCGATGACATCAGGGTCGTGGGTGAACAGTGCGATCAGGTGGTGCGGCAGGAAGAAGAAGAGCAGGGCCATACAACCCATGACCAGGACGGCGAGCCGGAGCGCCTCGGTGTGGCTCATGTGGGCGCGCCTGAGTTTCCTGGCGCCGATGGATTGCCCCATCAGGGTCGCGGCCGCGATCCCCATTCCCGCCCCGGGCATGAAAGAGAGCGATTCGATAGAAAGGCCGATCTGGTGCGCGGCGTAGGCGGCGGTGCCGAAGCCGATGATGAACTTGGAGTAGAAAAGCTGCCCGGATTGCTGCGCGATCCGCTCCAGCGCCACCGGGTAGCCGATGGCGATCACCTTTCTCAACAAGGCCAAATCTGGCCGGCTGATCTTCAGGTAACCCTTTCGGAGCGCCTGGATCAAGAGGTAGCTGAAACCGACGGCCTCGGAAATGTTGATGGCGTAGGCCGCCCCGAGAACACCATAGCGCGGAAAACCAAAGTGGCCGTAGATGAGCGGATAGGCGATGGCGACGTGCAGGACGTTCACCAGCAGGATCCCTTCCATCGGGGTGCGGGTGTTGCCGGTCCCCTGCATGATGGCGGACAGGATGTTGAGGCCGGCGGTGAAGGCGAAGTAGAGAAAAACCAGGCGGATGTAGTCCGAGGCGTAGCCCAGGACGTCGGCGCTCGCCCCCAGAAAAACGGCAATGTCCCTGCCGAAGCCGATTCCGAGCAGGGTGGCTGCGACGGTGAGGACGGCGCACAATAGCACCGATGCGAAGGCCGTCTTGCGGGCTTCCAGGCGCCGGCCGGCACCCCAGAGATGGGCGATGACCACGTTGGCGCCGGTGGAAAATCCCCAAAACACGGTCATGGTGACGAAGATGAGGAGTTGCCCGAGGCCGGTGGCGGCGATGGCCGCCGCCCCGAGACCGCCCACCATGAAGATGTCCACGATGGAGACCAGACGCTGGAACAGCGAGGAAAGGAGCACCGGCATCGACAGCGCTGCGACGTTGCGGCGAATCGAGACCCGTTTGGTGGATTTTCTGAAAGTGAGACGTCTCAAGATGGCAAAACCCTAAAAGAAACAGGGATGAAGGGGATAAAAGGGCTGAAACACCCGCTTTATCCCTTCATCCCATTTCCTCGTTATCCCTGTTAGTCCTACAGTTCTTTTAAAACGTCTTCCTGGCTGCGCACGAAATTCTTGGCCCGTCCCGACGGCGCGATGATGCCGTAGGCCAGGGCCTCGTTCAGTTCCGCTTCGGTGGCGCCTGCTTCCTTCGCGACCGCGAAGTGCTTCTTCAGTCAATCAGGACAGCCGACGGCCACGGCGCAGGCGACACGGATCAGTTCCCGATACTTGACCTCGAGAACTTCCTCATACTCAAAATCGAGGATTTTCTTGCGGATTTTCATGGTCCACCTCCTTGCAGGGGAGCGGTCTGACGAGCGTCTACATAACTAGCACAAACGCGCGCCTCTGGAAACCTTAACCTGCGCTGTCGGACGGGGGAGGGGGGAGCCCGCGGGGCTTTTGGGGCTACTCCATGGCTGGGTGGTCAACCGGGTGCGGAGCGTCGGTGAGTTTCCTGACCGCGAGGGTCATGCCGCGGACCTTGGACTCGAACTCGCCGTAGGCGCGGGCGATCTCACCTTCGGCGCTCGCCACCAACGCATTCAGCTTCCGCTCGGCGGCCTCGAGGTCCCTGCGGTACTGGTCCAACTGTTCGTCGACGTCCATCAGCATGTTCTCCAGCTTCCAGCGCCGGTTGGCCGGGGTAAGGGAGTAGTCGTTGAGGATGGCAGTGATATCGTTCTCGGTACTGCGCAAAAGCGCCTCCGCTTCCCTTCTCTTTTTGATCGCCTGCCGTGTCTTCTCCAACGAAATGATCTTGGCCATGCTTTCCCTGCTCATTAATGCTGCGGTTTCGCCACCAAACCTCCACATGATATTTGATTTCTGCGAGCAGTGTAAATACCTAAAATCGAGAGGAAAATTTCATCATGGGCTGACACATCCCGGCCGTGGAGGAAAAAGGTGACGGCGACTTTCCCGGTCCCGCGAAGCCGTCGTGCTTGAAAGGGAAGAAAATACTGGTACTTTTCCACCTGTGCTGTTGGCCACTATCGCGGGAAGCAAATGAAAAATTCTGATTTCAGTAACATCTCGACCCATGTTGGCGATCCCACCCGACTAGCGGCGCTACGCGCCGTGGCGCTGCTCGACACCCCCGCCGAGGAAGCCTTCGACCGACTGACCCGGTTGGCATCCCAGTTCGCCGATGCCCCGGTCTCACTGGTCAGCCTGATCGATTCAGACCGGCAGTTCTTCAAGAGTTGCCGCGGGCTCCCCGAGCCGTGGCAGTCCAGGCGAGAGACCCCGCTCAGCCACTCCTTTTGCCAGTACAACCGCGTGGCCAACCAGCCGCTGATCATCGAGGACGCACGGGTCCACCCCTTCTTTAAGGACAACCCGGCGATAAAGGACCTCAACGTCATCGCCTACCTTGGCATCCCCCTGGCCACCGTCGACGGCTACATCCTCGGCTCGTTCTGTGTCATCGATTCCAGGGCTCGGAAATGGACCTCGGCGCAGGTATCGGTGATCGAGGACCTCGCGGCATCGGTGATGACCGAGATCCAGCTCCGCACCGAGATCCGCACCAGGATTTCGGCGGAGAAAAGGATGCAGGAGAAACACGAGGAGCTGTGCCTGGCCCACCGGGATTTGCAGCGGGAAAGCGCCGAGCGGCTGCGGACCGCGGAGCAGTTGAGGCAGATGGACCAGATGCTGATCCAGCAGGGGCGTTTGGCCGCGATGGGCGAGATGATCAGCAACATCGCGCACCAGTGGCGCCAGCCGCTCAACGTGCTCGCCCTGCTGGCCCAGGACCTCCCCATGACCTACCGGCTGGGAGAACTCGACGAGCGGTACCTCGACGACAAGGTGCGCAGGATGATGGAGGCCATCGCCCACATGTCGCGCACCATCGACACGTTCAGGAACTTCTTCAGCCCCGGCAAGGACAAGGTGCGTTTCCGGGTGCTGGATGCAGTGGAAAAAACCGTCTCGCTGGTGGATACCAGCCTGCAGGAACTGAACATCAAAATAGAGGTTTTCTCGTCGGCGGATCCCATGATCGATGGCTATCCCAGCGAGTACGCCCAGGTGCTGCTCAACATCCTGATCAATGCCAGGGATGTGTTCCTGGCCAGAAAGGTGGAGCATCCGTCGATCAGGATCGAGGTAGGCGAGGAGGATGGGCGCTCGCTGGTGATGCTCAGGGACAACGGAGGAGGGATTCCCGAGGAAATTTCGGACCGGATCTTCGATCCCTACTTCAGCACCAAGGGTCCCCAGGGGACCGGCATCGGCCTCTACATGTCCAAGATGATCATAGAGAGAAACATGGGAGGGTCGCTCACGGCCGGGAATGCCGACGGCGGGGCGATGTTCCGCGTTAAGGTATGAAACGAGTGACGGGCAGGGGGAGTCGGCGATGGGGTGCTGGAACCCGATGGCTGCGGAGAGTTGGGTAACGGTTTTTCAGCACACTTTGGCGAGAGCTTCCTCGATGGCCGTGAACAGCTTGTCATAGTCAACAGGCTTCGGGACGAAGTAGTCGATGTTCAAGCCGCTGTTGACGGTTTCGCTGAAAGAAGCATCCCCACTGTCTGCGCTGATCATGATGATGATGGTTTCCGGATGGCTTTCCCGCACTATCCGCGCCAGCTGCACCCCATCCATCTCAGGCATCTTTATGTCGGTGAGCACCAGTTCCGGGAGCTGCTCATTGAAGATTTTCAGGCCCTCTCGGCCGTTGCTGGCAGTGAACACCTCCACGTTCCTGAATTTGCGTTCGAGTACCGACGCGAGAATTTGCAGTGACAGCGCATCGTCCTCGATTATGACCATCTTGCATCTGTTTTTCACTCACACCTCTATTCTGAACTCTGCGCCTGCTCCTGTGTTTCGCACCGTTACCGACCCGCCCATGTTCTTCTCTATGATGGTTTTCGACATGAAGAGGCCGACGCCGGTTCCGGCCTGCGGGCCTTTCGTCGTGAAGTAGGGGTCGAAGATTTTCCCGATGACCTCCTCGGGAATGCCTCCGGCATTATCCACAATGGTGGTGACGGCCCTGCTGTTTTCGGAAGTCACCTTGATGATCACCTTGGGAGCCGCCACGTGCCGTTCCATCAGTGCGTCCCTGGCATTGATGAGTATGTTCAGCAGGGCCTGGGAAAACTCGTTGGGATATCCCTCTACTACGGGATCCGCATCGGTCTCGACTTCAACCGCGATCCTCTGTCCCTCCAGGCTCCCTGCCAAAAGGGATATGGTTCTGACCACCTCGTCCTTGACGTGGAAGAGAACCTTGGTTTTGTTGGGCTTGAAGAAGTTGCGGAAATCATCGATGGTGCGGGACATGTGCTGGATGAGTTCCATCGCTTTCTTGGCACTTTGTTCCATGTACTCCTGGTCCACCTCGCCCAAGGCGTAGTAAAGCGGAGCCTGTTGAACCAGTAGCCCCAGGGAGTTCAACGGCTGACGCCACTGGTGCGCTATGTTGCCGATCATCTCGCCCAGGGCTGCGTGACGGCTCTGGTGGATCAGCATCTGCTCGTTATTGCGCAGCTCTTCCACAGCCCGCAGGCGTTCCACCGTCTCGCTTTGCAGCGCCTGCTCAGCCTCCTTGCGCAGCACCGACTGGTGCAATGTCTCCAGGGCAAAGGAAACCTCGGTGCTCATCTGTTGCAGCAGGTCGACCTGCTGCGCGTCGAAGAAATTCTTTTCATCGGCATAAAGCGTGAGAGCTCCGATGACGTCCTCATCCTGCTTGATGACCACGCTGGCCACTGCATAAAGGCCGTGGGCATGTGCCTTGATCCGCCAGGGGCGGGTGGTCTCGTCCGCCAGGAAGTCGTTGCAGATGTAATAGGTGCCTTCGCTGATGGCAAGGTTGACGGGGCGCATCCCGTCAGCGTCGGTGCCAGCGCCGCTCTCCAGTCCGTCCAGATAACCGGTTTCTCCGCATGCGGCGGCAGTCTTGACGGCTCCCGACGCTTCGTCAATCAATCCGACGCAGGCGAGCCGGAATCCGCCAGCCTCCACGGCGACCCTGCAGAATTCGTGGTAGATGGATGCAGGGCTTGCAGCGTGAACGATGGCGTGGTTGGTGCCACTTAGCATGGCGTAGAGCCGGTTCAGGCGGAGGATCGTCCTCTCCGTCTGCTTGCGCTGTGTGATGTCGGTGACGATGACGCTGACCGCTCCCGCCTCGGAGGGGCCCATGGAACAGCAGGAAACCAGCACCGGGAGGGGGGCACCGCTGTGGGTGACCAGCGAGATTTCATGCTTGCTGAACTCTTCTCTGCACTTCCTGATCCGGGCGTTGAAGAAGGGGACATCTGCCGGTGCGACGTAGGATGCGAGCGGCGAGCCTATGATCTTTTCCATCGGATACTGGAGCATGGCGGCAAAGCGGGTGTTGCAATACAGGATGGAGCCGTCGCTGCCCATGGTGATGGCTCCCTCGCTCATGGTCTCCACCAGGACCCGGTACGGGTGCTCGGCTCCCTGGAGGGTGAAGATCTGGGAGCCTTCGGGGGTGGCAACCACCACGGCGTCCACGGAACCGCTTTGAATGGCCTCCAGAATCTGCTCCGTCTCCTCCAGACGGCGCGACAGCTCCTCAATCTGCGCCTCGAGCTCTTCGCGGCTTTTGGGAGTATCACTCAAAGGCATAAACGCGCACCTCCTCGCAAACGGTCGGAGCTATTTCTTGGTCCGCAGATCCAGTCCCAGCAGAATCCGCTCCGTTTGGGACATGTCTCCGATGAATTTGCGCAGCGGCGGCGGCAGTTCCTTCACGAGGGTCGGGGCCGCTACGATCTGCCCCTCCTTTGCGAAGATCGGCTGCTGGTAGATGTCCACTATTTCCAGCTCATACGAACCTTGCAGGTGCTCCTCGCAGATCCTTTTCACGTTCTCAATGGCTTTTCGGGAGTTGGGGGTCATGCCGGTGATGAACAGGCGCAGGACGTAATGACCCTGGGCGTTCTGTTCCATTGCGAGATCGAACTCCTGCGCCGAGTCCTTGAATGGTGCCGAGGAATCATCCTTTTTATTGTGCTTTTTCATAGTTCCCCCGCCCGGACCTTCGGGCTCCGGCTCAGTCGACAGGTCGGATGTCCAGTCCCACCAAGACCCGCTCCGTGTTGGAGAGATCGCCGATGATCTTCTTAATCGGCTCCGGGAGCCTGCGGACCAACGTGGGCAGCGCCAGGATCTGGTCGTCCTTGGCCAAGGCGGGGTTAACCAGCAGGTCCACGACTTCGATCTGGTATCTCCCTTTCATGTGCTCCTCGCAGATCTTTTTGAGGTTGGCGAATGCCGTCATCGATTTTGGGGTCTGCCCCGCCACATACAGCCTCAACATATACTTCTCGTCCTCAGTCTGCGCCTTTGGGGACTTGCTCTTGGCCGCGGTCATTTACGCCCCCCCCTGTCATTGGCATCCGATTTTTTGCTCACATCCTCCTGCCGCCCCTTGCCCAGGGTATGGGTAGCCTCAACCCTCGCCTGCTCGCGCTGCCGTTCCGTGGCGATGGCGGCCTCCAGCGCATCCTTTTCCGCCTCGTACCCTGCGGTGAGCGCGGCGACCTCGGCTTCGAGGACCGCCTTCTTGCGGGCGACTTCTCGCCGTTTGCGCTCGATTTCCTGCTGGTGCTCCAGCGATTCGGCGCGGTCATGCGCCTCCTGCGCAGTTCGCGCCGATCCGGTCAATACACCTCCCGGGCCGATGTAAACGTCGCGCAGCTGTAAACCCTGACTGGTCAGATGGTACTCGCGGACCTGGTTCGAGTGGGCCATGCCCCTGGACTTGAGGATGTAGAGGCCGCGGTTTCTTTCGCCGTTTCCCTCCATGACCTGCAGCAGGACCCAGGTATCCATGAGGGAGGAGATCCCGATTTCGGTGCGCTCGATGGAGCTGGCGGTCGTGGTAAGATCCGTGCACAAGGCTGTTATCTGCTTCATCTTGAGGTAGTCGATCAGCCTGGAGAGCATCGACTTCACGTCCGCTTCGCTGGCAGCGGCGACCAGGTTGGAGATGGGATCCGCCACCACGATGGACGGTTCGAACTCCTCGATAGCCTTGTGCATGGCGACCAGGTGCATCTCAAGCCCGTACAAGGTGGGGCGGGCATTGTGGAATTTGAGCAGCCCCTTCTTGACCCACCGGTCCAGATCCAGCCCTATGGATCGCATGTTGCGGATGATCTGGTTCTGTGACTCCTCGAAGGCGAAATAGAGGCAGCGCTCCCCGCGCTTGCAGCCTGCATTGACAAAATGGGCGGCGAGGCTCGATTTCCCGATCCCGGCGGTACCGGTGACGAGGATGCTGCTGCCCCGGTAGTACCCTTTCCCTCCCAACATCGAGTCGAGCCGCTCCACGCCGCTGGAGATGCGCTCCGTTGAGGCAGGATGGGCCAAGCCGATCGAGGAGATGGGCATGACCGAGAAACCATGTTCGTCGATGATGAAGGGGTACTCGTTGGTGCCGTGCGAGGAGCCGCGGTATTTGATGATGCGCATGCGCCGCGTGGCGATCTGCGCGGTGACGCTATGGTTCAGGAAGATGACGCAGTCGGCGACGTATTCCTCGAGGCCGTAGCGTGTCAGGGTTCTCTCTCCCTGCTCGCCGGTCACGATGGCGGTCACTCCCTTGTCCTTGAGATAACGGAACAGCCGCCTTAATTCCGACCGCAGGATGTTTTCATTGCTGAGCCCGGAGAAAAGGGCCTCGATGGTATCCAATACCACCCGTTTGGCGCCGATGACGTCGATGGCATGGCCGAGCCGGATGAAGATCCCCTCGAGGTCGTATTCCCCCGTCTCCTCGATCTCGCTCTTCTCGATGTGCACGTAATCCAGCGCCAGCCGTTTTTGCGCCACCAGTTCATTCAGATCGAAGCCCAAAGAAGCGAAGTTGGTGATCAGTTCCTCCGACTTCTCTTCGAAAGACATGAAAACCCCGGGCTCCTTGAACTGCGTTGCGCCCCGGACCAGGAACTCCATGCCAAGAAGGGTCTTGCCACAGCCGGTGCCGCCGCAGACCAGTGTGGGCCGCCCTTTGGGCAAGCCGCCGCCGGTTATATCGTCGAGCCCCTTGATCCCGGTGGGAGCTTTCGGGATCACCTCTAAAGTTGTTTTCGCCTCTCCGGATGCTCCGGCTTTTTTCGCCATATCTCCTCTCCTGTCACCCGATCACTGAATAAAGCCGCTAAAAGAGGTCGCACTCGACTTGGTTATATGTAGTTAAAAAAAGAAATTTAACAATAAGGGTCACAGAGAGTCATGTCAAGTTGCCCCCTCCCGCACACGCAGCCGCTCTCCCGCTTCCCACTCGCGGCGCCTCATTCGAAGTCGTGCGTTGGCGTAGTGCAATCTCGAAACCGGCAGTTAGAAATCATAGAGAGAAACATGGGGGAGGTGCTGGCCGCAGCAAACGCCGATGGTGGTGCGAGGTTCCGCGTCCTGGGATGAAAGGTGGGCGCGCGTGATACGCGAGCGGGTTAGTGGTGTGACTGAGCAGACAGCTTCATGCTCTGAACCAGAATCACGAAAGGACCTAAGTCTCTGAAAATAAGATTCTATCTCTTTTAGGGCACCTTCCAAAGCGCCTGTTATACTCATAGGCTACGTGTAGGACCAGGCGGGTAAATTATTCTGAGTAAAAAGATGTTGCAACTGTCCGGTTTTGATGATACAAGAATTCTACAACTGAAAAAGCGTTCTCCGAACGGGCAAAACCAGAGTAATCTGGTGACGCAAAGCCACGGGTCCTGAGCAAGGATAGCCGGGTTGCCGAAGAGATGATTTGCATCTTGGCGCCCGGGGTTTATCCGATACTACAAGAGCACTGTCATTCTCAATGGCAGTGCTTTTTTGTTTTCACCGCTCTTTAAAATTTCCACGTCGGTTTTCCCGTCGCCAGTTGGCGGGGGAGCCGGTAAGTCGCCGAAAGGGTAAAGCACGTGTAAGCGTGTGGCACAGAGCTACCATCCAGCGCGCGCTGGTTAGAGGGGCCGTCGAAGTGACTTTTACAGGAATGTCGTCGTGTCCTGTCGAGGCCCGCCCTTTTTTTGGTGCGGGCTTTTTTTATTGCAATGCAATTGAAACTTTTCGATGTGATCAAAGCACACGGGAGAGGCAACCATGAAAACAGTAATCGGACTCATAGCTGGCATCACGATGCTGCCGGCGCTGTTTGCGCCCTGCAGCGCCCTAGCGGCGACCGATACTACGCCGCCGTCGACACAGGCCGTCGTTAGCGGCACCCTTGGCAGCGATGGCTGGTACAAGACCTCCGTGACCGTAACGCTCACGGCCACGGACGGTGTGGGGGGCTCGGGAGTGGCCAAGACCGAGTACAGCCTCGACAACGCGACATGGCAGACCTACTCCGGCGCCTTGCTGCTCGCCACCGACGGGGCCCGAAACCTCTATTACCGCTCCGTGGATGCAGTCGGCAACGTGGAGCCGGCGAAGTTGCAGCCTGTGAAGATAAACCAGTCGGGGCTCGTGGGGAACTGGCGGTTGGATGGCGACTATAAAGACTCATCGGTTGTGGGCAGCAACGGTACCGCGGTTAATGGGGCTGCCTTCAATGCGAATGCAAAGGTTGGAACGCAGGCAGGAAGTTTCGACGGCATAGACGACTATGTCACCATCCCTCATAGCGATACCCTGAATCCGCTAGGCTCTCAAACGATTGCCTTCTGGGTATACTTCAACTCCCTCCCTAACGCCTACAAGGACATCATTCAAAAGGGAATAGGTTCGGGGAAAACCCAGTACTACATCAGGACCAACAGCGCGGGAGGCCTGGATTTCTGGCTGCGGGGGACAGCCCGCGACTATGCATTTACACCGAGCACCACTCCATTCACATCGTACGCTTCACTCGGGATCACGGCAGCGAGTTGGCATCATGTAGCCTTTGTAGTCAATGATAACACCCGCACCGCTTACGTTTATGTAGACGGCGTGCAAAGAGCAAGCTCGGCCGGCACTCCTGTTACAGCCGTTCAGAATACCTCTCCTTTGACTATTGGAGGATTCAGCTGGGACGGTTACTTCAACGGACTCATCGACGACGTCTCCATCTACAACCGTGCCCTCTCCGACACTGAAATCAAAGAGTATTACCGCAATTATGTCGTTCATTCGCCTACAGTGAACCCGGTCGCGTCACCGACCGCCATGGCTGTCATCACTCTTAGCGGCACCAAGCCGGCGGATAGCGCAGTCGTGGTGAACGGGAACACCATCGTGCCGCTCGACGGCGCTACCTCCTGGACGGGCAATTACACTCCGGCCCAAGGGACGAACTCCATCTCGGTGACCGCGCGGGACAGCGAGAACCGCGACAGCCTGCCGGCCGCCCTGAGTGTCTTCGTCGACGCGGTGCCGCCGCAGGTCACCGCCACGGTGCCGTCTGCAAACGCCACACTGGCCGCGCCCCCGGCAGTGGTGGCCTTCACCTTCGCCGACCAACTCTCCCCGCTCGACATGGCCGCCTCTTTGAGCGCGGCGGAGGTTACCAACGCCGCAGGGTACAAGGTCTCCGGGACATGGAGCAGCACGGTGAGCGGCGGCACCGGTTCGGCCGTCTTCACGCCCGCTTCCTCCTTGAGGGACGGGACTTACCGTGCGGCGATCAGGCCGGTCGATGCCCTCGGCAACGGTTCCACCTATGTCTTTAGCTTCACCGTCGACACCACTCCTCCCGCCGTTCCAGGAATCAACCCGGTCGGCACCGTCACCAACACCAAGGTCAGAACCGTGACCGGCACGAGGAGCAGCGACAGCGCGAGCGTTATCGTCGGTTGCGCTACGGCGGCTGTTGGGCCTGTTTCCTATCCCACCGCCACCACCTGGAACGCTTACGTATCCGGCCTCGGGGAGGGCGGCAACACGATAACGGCCTACGCCGTCGACGCGGCCGGGAACGCGAGCGCCGCGGCGGAGGCCATCATAACCGTCGACACCACACCGCCCGCAGTCTACGCGGCACCCGCAGGTGGCGTCTACAACTCGGCAAGGACCATCGTCCTGACCGCCAGCGAGCCCGGTGTGATCCGTTACACGACCGACGGTTCCGCCCCGGGCGCCGGGTCCGCGATCTACAGCGCACCAGTCGCCATCCCGGAGAGTGCCACCCTCAGGTACTTCGCTGTTGACGCAGCCGGCAACGCAGGCGAGATCTTGACGGAGCGATACGTCATCGACGCCACCCCGCCGACGCTAGCCGTCTCCACCCTGAGCGACGGCGCTTTCACCAACAACGAAGTACTGAACATCTCCGGGACCGTCACGGACAACACTGGCGTGGGCGGGCTCGTGATCAACGATACGGCGGTGCCGGTGAACCCCGACGGGAGCTTCAGCCACGCTTTCCGGCTTAACGCTGGCCTCAATACCATAAGGATCGTCGCCGAGGACATGGTGGGGAACCGGGCTACAGAAACGCGCGGCGTGATCCTCGACCAGTCGGCGCCGGTCATCATAGTCGCCATGCCGGCCGACAACAGCAAGACCGGGACTCCTCTCATGCAGGTGACCGGAAAGGTGGACAAGACAGCCGCGGTTACGGTGAAGAAAAAGGATGTGGTTCAAAACGCCGTCATGGATGGAGGCGGATTCATCTCCGCCGTCGCGCTCGATCCGGGATTCAACACGATCGAGATCACGGCGACCGACCTGGCGGGGAACCAGAGTTCGCTGAAACGGACTGCGGTATTCGAAGACCAGGCGCCCTCTCTGGCAGTCACCGAACCGAACCAGGACATCCGGACCAACGAGGGACGGCTGGTGGTCAGGGGGACGGGACGGGACGACCTTACTGCGGTCGCGGTGACGGTACAGGTCGACAACGACGTCTACACCCCCGCGCTGGTTGACGGGGCGTTCGAGCAGGTAGTGAACCTGACCGGGGAAAAGACCTACGGCATCGTGGTGACGGCGACCAACGAGGTAGGTAGGTCGGTGAGCGTGCAGAGAAATGTGATCTACGATGTCACGCCCCCCCTTCTCGGCGTCGATGAGGTCGCAAGCCCTACAACCCAGTCTGGCATCACTCTTACCGGAACGAGGGAAGCCGGGATCCAGGTGGCGGTCACCTGTGCCACTGCAACGGTCGGTGAGATTACCTACCCGAGCGCGACGACCTGGCAGGTAGCCGTGTCGAATCTTCAAGAAGGAAAAAATGCCATCACCGCGGCATCGGTCGATGCGGCCGGCAACGCGGTAACGGTGACGAAGACGGTCGTCCTGGCGACGAGGCCTCCGGAAATCACCCTCTTGGTTACCCCGGACGTCATCTGGCCCCCGAACGGGAAGAGGGTGCCGGTCACCATCAAGGGGGGGGTCGAAGTCTTCGGTCCCGCGGTTAAGTCCGTCTCCATTTCCCTCTCCGACGAGTACGGGAAGTACAATTACCGGAACCTTTCCTTTGGCAGCACCGTGATGGTGGAGGCCTCGAGAAAGGGAAACGACAGGGACGGGAGGAAGTACACCATCAGCGTGGTGGTCACCGATGCGGCCGGGAAGAAGATTGCAAAGACAGCGACGGTTACCGTCCCCGCGAGCCAAGGTAAGTAGGGGGCAGGAAAGCCGGGACAAAAAAAGCCGCAAACCCAGAGGGTTTGCGGCTTTTCATTTACAGCATGTAGGTTCCGATTAGAAGGGGATCTCGTCGTCCGGGTTGAAGGTCGGCTCTTCGTAGCCGCCGCCCTGGTTGTAGTCCTGCTGGGGCTTGCCGCCGCCCTGGCGCTGGCCGCCGCCCTCGCCCTTGGCGGAAAGCATCTGCATCTTCTCGCCGACGATCTCGGTGGTGTAGCGGTCTTTGCCTTCCTTGTCGGTCCACTTGCGGGTCTGCAGACGACCTTCGATATATACGGTCTTCCCCTTGGAGAGGTACTCGCCGGCGATTTCGGCAAGACGCGCCCAGAGGGTGATGTTGTGCCACTCGGTCTTGTCTTCCCAGTTGCCGTCCTTGCCCTTGATACGGTCGGTGGTGGCCAGGGAGAAGGAAGCTACGGCGGTACCGCCGGCGGTGTAGCGCACCTCGGGGTCTTTGCCCAGGTTGCCTATGAGCATCACCTTGTTGAGACTTGCCATGGGGGGTTCTCCTTTTCTGCTAAATGGTAAAAGTTACTGTCAAAATTGTAAAAATAAGTGTCAAAGTTGGATTTGTTAATGTCAAATCTCGTGATTACGGATGGTTACCAGCCGTAATTCGAAAAGGCACCTCCCTAGGCTAGCAAAAGGGTGATAGCCTGCGACGCAAGAAAGTACCATGAAGGCACAGCCACACGCAATACAAATGAACTTAAAGGAACCACGATGGAGGCAAGGTCCAAGACGTTGCCATTCCTAGTTAGGGGCGCCTATTCCAAAGATAAAAGCGACAATGGGAAAAGGTTGTTTACGGATCAGCCCTGAAATCCTTGATTTATCTTACCTCCTCTTTTGAGTGATTGTGCTGTTGGCGCTAGCAGCGTTGAATGATGCACCTTCGTTAGTCTTCTCTTGCATACATGTCAATCGTTTTTTTCTGGATTTCCTTTGGTTTTACAGTTGACTTTATGGTGGGGGGGAAAAGTGGGCCGGAGCAGGACTTGCTGGTCGTCAATGGGGCGTAGGATATAGATGCTCAAGTTTTCGAGTTCAACGTCCAGGTCCTTTCGACAATTGCTTGCCACGATACGCCGGAGCTATACCCATTACGCACTCTCCTTGAAGTCACACAGGATTATCGCTTCCTTTACTTAACTGTAAATACAGGGTCCAGTGTTGTGCTTGAATCCTAACTGTCACGGGAATGTTGTGATTGGACCCGTGATGCCATTTCTATTATTCTGGCCCTGCTTCAGTGCGAAAGTAGAGCTTACGCCTGCACCTGTCGGTTCCAGTCTATATGGACCCACCGGAAGTTGTCGGGATGCCAGAGAATGACTCCCTGATTTCCTGTAGCTCACCGCGCAGAGTGAGAGTCAGAAATGCAAAAGGGTTGCGGTTAACCCACCATTGCACCGCATTACACAAACTCACAGCATGCCCCTCTTTTTTCTTTTTCGGATAGCATCACCAAGGTGAGCGATTGTCAGAAGTGGATGGTGCATCAACATTCGTAAACCCGTCTTCCGCATTATCTGTGCAAGCTGCCCGCGCTTGTTTACATCGAAGCAGTTTGACCGACAAAGACCACAAGCCGGCTTCTTCCCGGGCAGATAAGAACAAGCACCTATCTTTGCATATGCGTAGTTCAGGATATCGCTGCACCCGGAACACAACCTCGATGCCCTGTGCCCGTTGGCACGGCAATACAATGTGATCATGTATCTGATCGTCAATTTCTCGCGGTCAATATGGCTTGATGGCAAGAGAGACCTCGTTGTGATTTTTTATTGACTCATGTTAGCAAAAATCCGCGTGCAGGCGAAAATCATGTGGAGAGGGGATGGGGCGGTCAAAGCTAAGTGCCTGACCAGCCCATCCCTTTCATGGCGGGGCATTGACATAAGAAGGCTGGCTGTGGTTTTCAATCAGCCCCATGGCGGCCTCCTTATCCGGCATTAACTGTTTCAGTCGCCCTTTTCCTTCGGGGCCGTTGCTGTGCTTTGCCTTTACTGCCCCACGAACCGTGGCGTTCGTTTTTCAAGGAAAGCCCGGGTGCCCTCCTTTTTGTCTTCCGTTCCGGCGCAAAGCCCGAATAAAGAAGCCTCCAGCGACAAGCCCACGGCTTGGCTGGTTTCCAATCCTCTATTCACCGCCTCAAGCGATAACCTGACCGCGACCGGGGCGTTGGAAAAGATCTGCTCCAGGATTGCTTCGGACCGTGTGATCAGATCAGCGGCTGGAACGACTTCGTTCACGAGCCCGATGCGGTAGGCCTCCAGTGCGTTGATTACTTCTCCGGTGAGAATGAGTTGCAACGCCCGGCCTTTCCCGACAAGTCGCGGCATGCGTTGCGTTGCACCGCCGCCCGGAACCAGTCCCAATTTTACTTCAGGCTGGCCGAACTTGGCGTCCTCCGAGGCAACTCTGATAGTGCAAGCCATGGCTGTTTCGCAGCCGCCGCCGAGTGCAAAGCCATTGACGGCCGCGATTACCGGTTTACCAAGGTTCTCGATGAGATCGAAGACCGCCTGACCATTACGGCTGAACGTTTCCGCTTCAACTGCCGTGGCACTTGCGAGTTCGCTGATGTCTGCTCCAGCAATGAACGCTTTGTCACCCGCTCCAGTCAGAATCACGCCGCGCACAGCCGGATCATCTCGCCCTTCCTCGAAAGCTGTTCGTAAGTTCATCAATGTCGCCTTATTCAGAGCGTTGAGTACCTTCGGGCGGTTAACGGTGACATAGGCGATGGCGCCTTCCTTTTCATACAAAACATTCTCAAGCGTCAAAGCTGCTGTTTCCGAAGTCATGGCTTATCTCCTGTCTCGAAGAACGTTAGGCGATTGAAAGTGTCCGGCTCAATCACCGGGCCTAATGGCCTGTGACAGGGGAGGCACCCCTGTCATCGACGATGCCGTAGCGAGATGGCCTTCGTGCAGGTGTCTCAGGTAATTCTTCTAAAAAACGCTTCCGCTAGACCGCAGCGCTGGCAAACGAAATCGCATCCTGGCTCAGTTCGGGGCCTCAGCCGTCGTGAAAGATCCCTTTCCAGATGGAGAGGGGCAGGTTGCAGATAGATGCTGACCTGCCCCATGGTCTCGCTGGCACTACCACCCTGTTCCTAATAGCCGATGGTAAAGCGTGACCGCTCGTGAGCAGGCTCTTCAAGCTCATCGACTAAAGCGACTGCGTAGTCCTCAAAAGAGACCCAGCTCTTGCCCTGCTCATCGATGATAAGGCTGTCGCCGCCCAACCGGAACTCGCCGGTGCGTACACCGGGCGCGATCAGCATCGGCGGGCTGAAATAGGTCCAGTTGATGTCGGACGCCCGCAAGGCAGCGAAAGCCTTCATATGCGACGTTGCAATTGGAACCAGGTTTTCCGGCCAGTGGCCGGAGTCGCGCACCAGCACGCCGGGTGAGAATTCGAGCGAGCCGCACCCGCCCACCATGATCAAACGCGGAACGCCGGCCTTGCGAACCGCAGCGATCTCTCGCTCTGTAACGGTTGCCAGTTGATCAGTGTAGTTCACGTCGGAGAAAAAGCGGGGATCATCCTTCGGTGGACCGAAGGCGCTGACCACGGCATCAGCCCCAGCGATGATCTCCGCGATCCTTTCGACGCTGCTCAGGTCATCGCCAACACGGTTGATGCTCTTGGGAAGTTTGTCGGGGGTACGCGCAACTGCTGTGACTTGGTGACCTCGGCTGATTAGTTCGCTAAGGATGGTACGGCCAGCCTGCCCGGTTGCTGCTAAGACAACGACTTTCATAATAGATACTCCTTTCATGGTTGGTGCTTCTTTGATGGTTGACAGTTCTTCGATCGTTTAACGAGCCGATTTTATGGGGCCTGAAGGCCAAACATCAGCCACGCCTGGTGACTGACAAAGTCGGGGTACAACTCAGTCATGGCATCGAAGAGCTCACGGTCACTGGATGCCGACTTCTGGAGCCGGCCGAAATCGGTGAGGTAGCGCTTCGACTTCTCGATGGCCGCCGGTGTGTCGGGAGCGCCCGGCTTCTTATGGCCAGCGACGGCGATCTTCGGATTCAGCGCCGCGAGGCGGTCCAACGCAGCGATCCAGTTCTCGCGGCTCTCCGGCGTGGTGTCGCCAACGTACATGTGGCACTCGTTGTAGAGGACGTCGCCGCCGACGACGAGGTCGATCGATGGCACGTGCAGCGATGTGCTGTCGACGGCGTCGGTGCGGCCCTGCTCGATGATGCGCAGTTCGTGTCCTTCGAGGGTGAAGACATCGCTGTCGTATGCCTCGGGCAAGGTGATTGCGGCCGGCAGTTGCCCGGGCCACCACTTCCGGAATAACGGCATCATCGGTACATCCCCGCGCATGAGCTCTACCGACTTGGGTGTGGCGATGGCACGCGCCTGGGGGAAGCGCTGCAGCAGCACGCTGAGCCCCGAATAATGGTCGATATGGCCGTGGGTGATGTAGATCGTGGTTAGGTTGCGGTGATGCAGGGCAACCCAGTTCGCCAGAGCTTCTGCTTCTGCGACGGTGGCGAGCGTGTCGACGAGGACGGCGTCGTTCTCACCGAAGATTAGAGTCGAGGTCATCGGATCAAACGCCATCGGCGGCCCGAGCGGCCGAGGACGCTCACCCACCAGGGCCTTCTCCGGTGCGGTGAAGACGTTAACACCCAGTGTAGATGGCAGGCTAGACATGACTGTTCTCCTTTCGTTTGTTGGTTGCTGCCCTGGTGCCGGGGACGCCCCCCGGCTTCACTTCCCGCTGGTTACTACTGCCTTCCCTTTTTCACCCGCAATCCGCTTAAGTTGTTCCATTTTATTTTCCGGCGGAACGTAGAAAGCTGTCCGTTGCGTCATGGTCAGCGATCCTTTCGGGCAGGCGGAAGCGCAAACTCCGCAGCCGATACAGATCTCATTATTGACTTCCGGCATTTTGACTCCGTCTCCGACATTGGCCATTTTGATGGCGTCAATCGGGCATTTTTTCGCACAGATACCACACTTGTCGCAGCTACCCGCGTCCAAAGCCGGGAGGAAATTGCTGGGGTGCGCAGCAGAGATGCCGTATTCTTTTATTGATCCTAAAACTTCGCAGCAGCAACTGCAACAATGGCAAATGAAGGCCGGTTCGTTGAGGACGTTGTCGCAGAGGTGCACCAGTCCCAGCTTATGTGTCCGGTCAAGCACCTCCAGCAATTCATCCACCGTGGCTTCCCTCGCCCACCCCTTTGCCACAGACATGCGTGCAACGTTACCTAAGGTGGTACAGACATCCATCGGAGCGTTAATCTCACATTCTTTTCCCAGGTGACTGGCTTTATGCCGACAGGTGCAAAGGGCGATTGCCCCGTAGCCGGCCTGGCGGATAACTTCCGAAGCTTTCTCGTAGGTCATGACCTGCGTTTGCACTGCATGGGGAATCACGTTTTCGTACACGAGTGTCCGGAATTGTGTCGTATCGCCCCCGAACAACGCGTTTCTGACCTCGGGGTTGTTGAGATATTTGTCAAATTGTTCTGCCAGTTGTTTAAGTTCCACGTAATCAGGTTTCTTCACCCGATTAAAAGTAAACTCAAAAAAGCCGATCATCATGGGAGAGAGCATGTAGACCGTTCCATCCGGGGTAGGTATGTTCAATACCAAGCCCTTGTGGATCATGCTTTGGAGGGTTTTTTCCAACTCATCTTGTCCAATTCCCGTACTGCTGACGATCTGTTCCAGTTTCATAGGTGCCATGGGAAATTTGCCACCCACCATAGCCTCACTCTCGGTATAGAGGTGGTGGAGTATGTCCATCAGTTCATCGTTGATAGGTGTCCCCACCGGTGCGTTCTTCAACCTCTCGGCAAGTAAGGTGTAAACCGCTTCCTTAGCATTTGCGCCATGTCCCATGACTACTTCCTCCATTTATTGGTGTATGTTTATTGTTCTGCGTCGCCCTCACAAATCATTTAGCTGCGTTGCCCTTTCGGGCAATGCACTGCACGCCTTGTCCTTTTAATCCTGGTGCGAAACATCCATTACAATAAATACAGGCTGCTGGTGCAGTATCCCCCTCTTTCCAACGCTTAATCAGATCGGATTCGCGGATCAACGGACGGCAAAAGGAAACATAATCCGTCAAGCCGACGCTTACGACCTTTTCGGATGCTTCAAGAGAGCGATTGCCGCCCACTAACACCAATGGTACGCTGATTTTTTCTTTATAACGAGTTGCGGCATCCTTGTAATAGACCTCTTTTTCAGGCGTATCCAAGGCACCAACCCTGCAACATGAGAAAGCCCCTGAAGCATAAACTGTCCCGCCACTCATCTCTATCGCATCCACACCTGCGTCTTCCAGCATTGAACATACCTGAAGCATTTCATCCTGAGTAAAACCACCTTCGACGAAATCCTCGGAATTGATCTTCACAAGGACAGGAAACTTCTCACCGACTTCGTTCCTTACTGCTTGTATTGCCCGAACCAGTACCCTTGCACGATTTTCAATACTGCCGCCGTAGTTGTCTGTACGTTTGTTGAAAAATGGAGAGAGGAACTGGGTCAGCAAATAGCCATGGGCTCCATGCAGTTGCACGCCATCAAAACCGGCTTTTTGGGCCCGCCCTGCGGCCTTTCCAAAGGCATCGACGACCTCGTCGATTTCCTGCAAGGTCATTTCTCGGCATTTAGGGAAGTTGTCGGTGTCGTTCGCAGATGGTCCCAATGGTTCATGCCCGGTTATGGCTGAAGGGGCATAGCACCCTGCATGGGCCAATTGGAGGACAACCTTACCCCCAGCATCGTGAATCGCTCCAGCCATTTTAGCCAGGCCGTCAGTGAATTCATCACCGCATGCAGCTAATTGCCACGGTGCAGCTTTACCTTCCGGTTTCACATAAGCCATGCCGGTGATTATCAACCCCACGCCACCACTTACTCTTTCGACAGTCATGTCGATGTTTCTTTGAGTACAGAATCCATTGTCATCGGCACAGCCATCCCATGTGGCCGAATAGATGAATCTGTTCCCGAGAGACATTCCATTAATATTGGTCTTTTCAAACACTTTCCCCATTGCCGTTCCTCCGATCTTTTTGTTGTTTCTCACGTGATGTTTATGAATAGACAAGTCTACTTGATGAGCCATGCGGCTATATTTTTACGCTGCTGATCTGAACTACCGGCTGGATGTCCGTGTAGTTGAGAAGGTCCTGCCTAAATGTTTCCGCATGGGGGGCAAATGCGGCCTGGAACGCCTCCAACGAATCGAACAACAAGTGCGCCAGAGCAGCGAATGGAGCAGGAGAACCCGGGTCCCGGCCACATACCCCCTGTTCCACTTCGACACCCTTGCACGCCACTCCCAACTTCTCCCGAATCATTGGAATGTGTCTGTTGCAGTAATAGTCCATGTCGAATTTGCTCCCTTTGCTAGCAGGGTACAGCACGCTGAGCTTGATCATATTGCGTTTCTCCTTTCCATTCTCCAGAGTTATCTTACGGCTGCAACAGCTCTGCAGGTCACATAGACTAGTCTACTTGATAATAAGCCCAAAAATTGAGGGGACTTTAGCAAAACTTCTGAAAGGCCCCTCTGGTGCCCTCTACGCTAAAAACACGTCGAAATAGAGATTGACAAAGTTCTTCAGCGGTTCGACCGACTTCATCACCTTCGCTCGCAGCAGTGCGCCTTCGAAGGACGTGACTATACTCTCAGCGAGAACCGCGGGTTCGACATCGATAGGGATCGCCCCATCCTCTCGGGCTTCTTTGAGGAGCGCGGCAAGGGAATCGATCCACCCCTGCAGAGCATACTCAAGACGCTGCCTGAACGCCTCACACTGATCGGACATTTCAAGAGCCAGATTAGCGATCAGGCACCCCTTATTGCAGTTATTGTCTTCAAACCGGGTGATGAGGACTTCTAACGATTTCCTGATCCGCATCAGAGGAGGCAGCGAGACGTCCTCCATGGCTGGCTCGAGCAGCACGAGCATGTCGGCAAGGAAGAGGTCTATGACGGCAAGGCCAAACTCCTCTTTGCAGGAGAAAAAGTTGTAGAAAGACCCCTTCGGCACATTTGCCTGCTTAAGGATTGCGTCGATGCCGGTACCGTTGAATCCCTTGGTAATTATGATGTCGAGTCCGGCCCGCACTATGTCATCTTTGTCATGTACGCGTTTCATGGCCAGAAAGTAGACTGATCAGTCTAAAGTTGCAAGCGTTTTTTGCCTGCCCCATAAAATAACTCCCTTTTCAGGGAGGTAGGCATGGAGCCCAGGTAATGCACAAGGGGGGCTTCACCTCCGAGTGTCATATCTTTCAATGTTCATTTCGATGCACTGAAGTTGTGGTGGCGGGATCAGTTCCCCACCACCCACAGCGAGGGCTCGGATCCATCGGCTAATGTTTCTGCGAGTGCCAATAACCGATGAGTTAGATAATCGACACACTGCCCGGCCCAGACTCCGATTTCTTCAGTTTCAGCGCACAACGGGTCCGCAGCCGGCTCAACTGACCGCGTCTAAGCATTGCAGGCCGCCTCAACTGCCATGAAGGTGGGCCTGGATATCCCTTTGCTTCTGCTTGATATACTGGCTTACCTCACCCCCTCCTCCTGACCGGAGCGCCTCCTCCGTCTCGAGGCTATTGCTGCCCGCTACGTGAGTGATTTGACTGGCGATCCGACTGATTACCTTCTCTTGGCAGGTGCCGTGCTGCGTTCCCCTTGAAGTCTGCGACGTCGTTTTCCCTGACTGGACTGTTTCCGAGGTCTCACTGGAAAGACGGTTGACAACCATCTCCTGGGGAGTTTCAGCTAGAGCCGGGAGTGCCGCAAGTGCGACAAAAAGTGCTGCGGCTGCCATTACGCCCTTCTTCGCTGTGTTCCGGTTGGTCCCCTCAATGTGTCTCATGATGAATCTCCGTTCCTGCTTTGGTTGCGCTCCGCTGTAGCGGGTTGGGTCCTATGTCGTTATCAAGATACGCCGGAGTAAACAGTTGTGGCGTTGGCGGTCTGGTGGTGGGGGCGTGCAATGCGGTGCTGCGCCCATTCGGCGAAGACAAGTCCTGCTACGATGAAGACCGCGCCGACGAGGCCGAGTGCATGGCGATCGAAATAAGTGATGGCCGCTCCGCCTAATAGACCCGATACGGACACTGCAAGGTAGATAGCAGTCGAGTTCAGCCCCAGCAGCAGCGGTGCTGCAGAAGGGGTGATGCCGATCAGGCGGAGCTGCTGCGGCACGAGAAAGCCCCAACCAAACAGCCCCCAAATGACAAGAGCCAGCACTGTGGTCACGAGCGAAGCCGATGTCCACGGCAGCAATGCAAAGTCCAGTACGAGGACAACTATGGCCATATTGATAAGGCGGCGGTTACCGAAACGGTCGGCCAAGCGGCCGGCAGTAAGACTGCCCGCCGTTGCCGCCACGCCTCGAAGCAGAAGCAGCCCAGCCAAGATGCCTGGCTCGCCACGAGTGACTCGGTCAAGGCTCGGGTCAATGTAAGTATTTACTATGAAGAGACCGGTAAAGACGACGCCGATCGTCGATAGCGTTAGCATCACGCGTGAATCGCGGAGCGGAGCAAGCCGGCGTGAAAAATTAACCACTGGCGGCGTTGGGATATCCGAAAGGAATAGGGCCACACCCATCCAGGCCAATGTGCCGAGGGCGGCTACGAACCACATCGTTGCGCGCCAATCCAGCAGACCTCCGATAAAGACACCAAGCGGTGCGCCGAACGCCGTCCCGCTGGACAGTCCGGCGACGACAATGGAGAGTGCTTGACCACGCTGCTCGGGCTCCACCAGCGAAGCACCGGTGGCAGTCGCCGTCGGGCTGAACATGGCTGCGGCTAAGCCAGACAGCAACCGGCTCGCCAAGACCAGCTCGATGCTCGGCGCAACGGCAGTGATGATGTCGCCGAGCACTAAGACCGCAAGACCAGCCAGCAGCAGCCGCTTACGGGGCCAATGCGCGGCAACTGCTGCGATGATCGGCGACAGCAGCGCGTAGCTCAATGCGAAGAGAGTGACCATTTGGCCTGCCAGTACGATTGATACGCCGAGTGAAACAGAAACTTGGCGCAAAACGCCGGAGACAACAAAGCTATCTGTACCAATCGCGAACATGCCGCAGGCCAGTACGAGGAGGCGCTTATCCATAATTAATATCCTTAGTAGAGAGAAAACGTGCTTTTCACCGATAGCACGCTGAAAGCAGTCGACAGTCGATAGGCCAGCAGCTCAATCCTTACCGACGACCACCAGCTTACGGTTCACGAACTCTTTAAGTCCAGCGTCTCCAAGTTCGCGGCCATGGCCAGAACGCTTGATGCCGCCAAAAGGCAGCTCGGGACGAGAGGTGGTGGGCGTGTTGATGAATACCATTCCAGTTTCAATCCGCGATGCCAGCAGGCGCGCACGTTTAATGTCTGTCGAAAAGATCGAACCGCCCAAGCCGAACAACGAATCGTTCGCCAACTCCACAACGGCGTCATCGTCATCAACGACGAAGATCGATGCGACTGGGCCAAAGAACTCCTGGTAGTATGCAGGATTGTCCTTTGTGATACCTGCCAGCACAGTCGGTTCGTAGAAGAAACCGGTCCGATCAGCGCGCTTGCCGCCGGTCAAAACCTGTGCCCCGTTCCTCACAGCTTCATCGACCTGGTGGCTGAGGCCTACCAGTGCATCCTGGGACGACAACGGCCCGAGCAAGGTCTCTTGTGCCATCGGATCACCCATGGGCACGCTCTTCATTCCTGCGACGAATGCCTCGATGAAGGTGTCGGCAACGGCGCGCTGGACGATGAAGCGCTTGGCGCCAATGCAGACTTGGCCGGCGTTGGCGATACGAGTCGAGATGCCTGCGCTAACCGCCTTGGCGATACCGGCATCGTCCAGCACGACGAAGACGTCGCTGCCACCAAGCTCCAGCGTGGACTTCTTGAGCATTTCCGAGGCACGTGCGCCCACTTTGCTGCCAGCGCCTTCAGATCCGGTCAGTGCAACGCCCTGGATGCGGACGTCCGCCAGAAGTTCTGAGATCTTGGAGGAGGACGCGTAGAGGTTGGTCACTGCGCCATCCGGGGCGCCTGCCTGCCGAATGATGTCTTCAAATATGGCCGCGCATTGCGGAACGATTCCGGCGTGCTTGAACATAACCGGGTTGCCGACTGCGATAGCCGGTGCAACGACGCGGGTGAGCTGATAGATCGGAAAGTTCCATGCCTCCACCGCGAGCAGGACGCCGATCGGGTGGAACTCGATCCAACCCTCTCCAACATCATTTGCGACAGGTTCTGGCTGCAGAAGCACAGCCGAGTTCATAGCGTAGAAACGGGCAATCGATGCGCAGAGATCAACTTCCTTCTGGCCCTGAGCCACAGGCTTCCCCATTTCCAGAGCCATGGTGCAGGCGAGCCTTTCGCGGTTCTCGGTCAGAAGTGCGGAAAGTCTATCAAGGACGGCAAGCCGTGGAGCTATGTCGCCCTTGGACCAGATCGAATGGTACAGGGCATCTGCTTTGGCGAGAGCAGCTTCGATCTCGCCATCAGTATGGTCTGCAAATTCCAGAATGATTTGTTCGGTGAAAGGATTGAGGGTTCTGTATGCCATGATTCACTCCTTGGATTCTGTGCAGCCGCTGGCGATGGTCACCGGCCGTATTCGCGCCCCACACACGGTGGCAATTTGGACCGGTCTACTTGATACCTATTGCGAAAATTGGGAGTGCTGAGAAGTCCTCCCAAAACTCTCAGCCATCCCCCTAGTGTCGTTCTTACAAGATGTAACTTAGACCGGTCCGTCTAAACCGTCAAGTTTTTTTTACCTCGTCTTTGTAAAAGTCCGGTGCCACACCAATCCAACCGAGACTGCACGGAACGGGAAAAGAATTCACAAATTGCAAGGAGGCTGGCGGGTGCCGCCTCGCGTCCAGAACTCCCTAGCGGGCAATCTAGTATATGCCAACGCTGTTGTTGGCGTCCTCAATGCGCATCAATCGAACATTTTCGTTCCATTCCTTAGGACCACAGTAGCGGTATTCAGGGTGGGGATCTTCTACCGCATCAACAATCACCGAGATCAAACCCTCCCGGTGCTCAGCAATCACGGGGCCAACATGAAATTGATTATTTAGGGCATTGGCTTCCTTCATTTTGATGACCTCAGCGTCACAGGCAAACAACGATGTGTCATTGAACCATCTGTATTTTGACGCTACCAGCAGTTCGTTGAAGCCAGTGTCATATGGTCCGGGTTCTATGACCACCACCTTGATATTATGATGTTCCAGCTCAGCCCGCAGGGCCTCGGAAAAGACCTCCACCGCATGCTTTGTCATGCAGTACGGTCCAAAATAAGGAAAAGTAAGTCTTCCGGCGATTGACGAGATATTGATAATCTTTCCCGCACCCTTTTTGAGCATCCCTTTCACCAATCCCTGGGTAAGTTCAAGGGCTCCGAAGACGTTTGTCTCAAAACTCGCCCGAACCAGATCCACCGGGATCTCTGCGATAGGGCCAGATTCGCCGATGCCGGCGTTATTCACCAGCACATCAACGTCCCATTGTTCGGCTCGTTTCCGATCTGCATGATCGCAAACATCGAGCTTCTCCACCCGCAATGTCACCTCAGCCGCTGCGGCGGCCGCCTTTACTGCGGTGATTTGAGAAACGATCTGGGTCGTCGCGATAACCTCATAGCCGCGGCGTGCCAGTTCAAGGGAGGCACCGAGACCAAACCCGGAACCAGCTCCTGTGATCAAAATTGTTGGATTCATGGTTCTCTCCCTTCTGTCCTCAGGTAGACGCACCGCCCCGTTCATGAGTTCGGGAGGTGGATCAGATCGCAGCAGCGGCATTTCCCATAGCGTACCGGCAACAATAGCAGGTTTGTGGTCAGACATCTTTTGCAGAGCCAGAAGGAGTAGTCGGTCACTTCGCGTCCGGCAACTTCGCTGAAACGCCAAGCGTAGTACGATTCCCAGTCGTACTCCGGCACTTCCTTGGCTTTTTCTACCAACTGCTCAAGCAACATGATGCACCTCCGTATCGTTTCGAGCAGAACTACAGCAGTGAAAGTCCCGTGCGTGGCTTTTTGTGTTCCAGTGCCTGCGGCGCGATAACGGATCACATCCCACTCGAACTCGGCCAATGGGGCAAAGAGCGGTCATAGCGTTGTCTGGCGGACAACGCTATGACCGCTTGCCCAGACGGCCAAAGCGTTTTTTCAGGCCTTCGTGGCCTAGTACCCGATGGTAAACCGTGACCGCTCGTGTGCCGGCTTTTCAAGCTCGTCGACCAGAGCGACAGCGTAGTCCTCGAAAGAGACCCAGCTCTTGCCCTGCTCATCGGTGATAAGGCTGTCGCCGCCCAACCGGAACTTGCCGGTGCGTACACCGGGCTCAATCAACATGGGCGGACTGAAATAGGTCCAGTTGATGTCGGACGACCTCAAGGCAGCGAACGCCTTCATATGCGAGGTCGCTATCGGAATCAACATCTCCGGCCAGTGTCCAGAGTCGCGCACAATCACACCGGGTGAGAATTCGAGCGAGCCGCACCCGCCCACCATGATCAAGCGCGGAACGCCGGCCTTGCGGACGGCTGTGATCTCCCGCTCCGTAACGCTTGCCAGCTGATCCGTGTAGGTCACGTCGGAGAAAAAGCGGGGATCATCCTTCGGTGGACCAAAGGCGCTGACCACGGCATCCGCCCCAGCGATGATCTCAGCAATGCGGTCCGCGCTGCTCAGGTCATCGCCAACACGGTTGATGCTGTTGGGGAGTTTATCGGGGGTACGTGCAACAGCTGTGACTTGGTGCCCGCGGCTGATGAGTTCGCTGAGGATGGTACGACCTGCCTGCCCGGTTGCTGCTAAGACAACGACTTTCATGATAGATACTCCTTTCTTGGTTGGTGCTTCCTTGATGGTGAAATCTCTTCGATCGTCCGAAGAGCCGGTTTTATGGGGCCCGCAGGCCGAACATCAGCCACGCCTGGTGGCTGACAAAGTCGGGGTACAGTTCGGTCATGGCATCGAAGAGTTCGCGGTCACTGGTTGCCGACTTCTGGAGCCGGCCGAAATCGGTGAGGTAGCGCTTCGACTTCTCGATGGCCGCCGGTGTGTCGGGAGCGCCCGGCTTCTTATGGCCAGCGACGGCGATCTTCGGATTCAGCGCCGCGAGGCGGTCCAACGCAGCGATCCAGTTCTCGCGGCTCTCCGGCGTGGTGTCGCCAACGTACATGTGGCACTCGTTGTAGAGGACGTCGCCGCCGACGACGAGGTCGATCGATGGCACGTGCAGCGATGTGCTGTCGACGGCGTCGGTGCGGCCCTGCTCGATGATGCGCAGTTCGTGTCCTTCGAGGGTGAAGACATCGCTGTCGTATGCCTCGGGCAAGGTGATTGCGGCCGGCAGTTGCCCGGGCCACCACTTCCGGAATAACGGCATCATCGGTACATCCCCGCGCATCAGCTCTACCGATTTGGGTGTGGCGATGGCCCGCGCCTCCGGGAAGCGTTGCAGCAGCACCCTAAGCCCGGCGTAGTGGTCGATATGGCCGTGGGTGATGTAGATCGTGGTTAGGTTGCGGTGATGCAGGGCAACCCAGTTCGCCAGAGCTTCTGCTTCTGCGACGGTGGCGAGCGTGTCGACGAGGACGGCGTCGTTCTCACCGAAAATCAGCGTCGAGGTCATCGGATCAAAAGCCATCGGCGGTCCGAATGGCCGCGGCCGCTCACCCACCAGGGCCTTCTCAGGCGCAGTGAACACATTGACACCAAGTGTAGATGACAGGCTAGACATGACTATTCTCCTTTCGTTTGTTTATATGCTGCGATAGCGACGGGGCTTGGACCTCGACGTCAATTCGCAGGAACGACACTACCCCTAATACTGTTTATTCAGCCAACTAAAGGAAAACTCCAAAAAGCCACCACACTACCGGCCTTCTCCTTCTTGAACATTATCATTGGCGAGAGCATGTAGATAGCACCGTCCGGCAAGGGTAAGTTCAGTACTAAACCTTTGTGGATCATGCTTTGAAGCGTCCTTTTCAACTCATCTTCTGCAAATCCTGTACTGCTGACGATCTGCTCCAGTTTCATAGGTGCAATAGCAAACTTGCTGCCCACCATGGCCTCGCTCTCGGTGTAGAGATGGCGGAGTATTTCCATCAGCTCCTCGTTGATTGATGTCTCAACCAGATTCGCCTTCAACCGTTCGGCAAGTAACCTGTAAGCTGCTTCGTTAGCATCCTGTTCCATGGTCAGCAATGCTCATGACTGCTTCATGCGAAGTTCAAACAGATCAGCCATCGAGGTACCCTGTTGACAGAGAGCGTTTTTTACAAAGGCATCAAGGTCAGCAGCTTGCTTTTCGTCGGAGACCTCGTGGGTTCCGCTGATAAACTCGATGCTCGGAAATTCGGATTGCAAAATACTCCGGTATTTGTTTTTGAACGGGCAATTGCGCTCAAGGCAATATGCAAAGTGAATAGCCTCTACTCCGCTCGCCGCAAGGGTTCTGACCCGTTTCAGGATCTTCTCCGGCGCCCTTAGGGTAGGGCAGCCGGAGCAGCTGATGATTCCCGCTATCTGGGCTCCTCCACGCTCTGCGTAGCGGGCAAACTTCCCCTTGTTGGCGTAGCTGTCCTCAAGGCAACCTGCTGAGCTGCAAGCCAGATCGTTGGTCATGTTGGCACAGGTGATAATTCCGATTCTTACCATGGTAGTTTCTCCTTTTGGTTATCGCGCTGCGGTCTGTTTGCGACGAAATATCATGCAGGTGGCTGTGGCGTGAGCGTAAAGCGTACCGTCCTTATCTCTGAGCGCTCCCTCCGACACTCCAAGAGAGTTTGAAATGTGAATGACCTTCCCTTCAGCGATGAGGGGGGTATTTCGAGGAACAGGCTTTAGCATTTTGACAGTCAGGTCAACAGTTCCGTATCCCACTCCTTCTTCAAGAACAGTGTGAACTGCGCAGCCTGTAACCGAGTCCAGTACCGTGGCCGCAAATCCACCATGCACCCCTCCCAGTGGATTAAGGTGACGGTCATCCGCTGTGGCCTCAAAAACTACCTTTCCGCGTTCTGCGGTTATCCCTTTCATGGGTATTGTTGTGGCCATCGAAGCAGGAGGAATTTCTTCCGCGATCATTGCCTTCATTAATTCGAGACCAGACATTGTTCCAATCGACATACTCACTCCTCTTGTGATTTGCGGCTGTAATGTCAAAAGATGGCTTCCCAAACCCCTCCTCCAGCGGCCCCTTTAATCAAGCAGAACTACTGTACTAGATCTGTTGATTTGCCATCGTCCAAGCCCCCATTACTCAACCGCCCATGCCGGCCGGCAGGGTCACAGAACACATTGCAATCCATTACCCTCCCGGGCCGGCCTGATACATCCATTGCAGGATATGCAGAGAGAAGGTTTAGTGTAACCGGCCTTCCACCGCCCTATTAGGTCCTGCTCGCAAACGAGGGGACGGCACAGGGATATGAAGTCGGCGATGCCATCACGCATAATACTTCCAGCCGCCTCCAAGGATCTGATCCCGCCCACCAGCAACAGAGGGATTCCGATCCGTTGCTTGTAACGAGCCGCAGCTTTGCGGTAGTAGGACTCACTCTCCAGCGACTTGGCAACTCCCGTTCTGAAGCTCCTATACTTTCCGGGGGGAGTACCGCCACTCATCTCGATAGCGTCAACACCTGCCTTCTCCAGCATGGCACATACCTTCAGACTCTCATCAGCCGTGAGGCCATTCTCTACGAAGTCCTCGGAATTGATTTTCACCAAGACCGGATAGTCTTTGCCAACCTCCTTCCTCACGGCCTGAACGACTTCGAGCAGTAATCGAGCGCGGTTCTCCAGGCTGCCGCCGTACTGGTCAGTCCGCTGGTTGAAGAAAGGAGACAGAAATTGGGAAAGGAGATATCCGTGTGCCGCATGAAGTTGCACCCCATCAAAGCCTGCTCTTTTTCCCCTTGCTGCAGCCTGACTGAATGCAGCAATTATCCGGTCAATTTCCGTCAAGGTCATTTCCCGGCAACGAGGAAAGAGATCGGACACATTTTCGGAAGGGCCTGATGGCACCGCGCCGGTTAAGACGGTGCGGGCATAGCAGCCCGCATGCGCCAACTGCAGAAACACCTTACCGTGCGCATCGTGTACAGCCTGTGCCATATTCGAAAGCCCAGGCATGAACCCGTCGTCTGAGGCGCTCAACTGCCAGGCAACAGCCCTACCGTCCAAGGTCACACTGGCCATACCGGTTATTAACAAGCCGACACCCCCGTGTGCCCGTCCCACAAGCATGCCGACATTTTTCGGTGTGCAAAATCCGTCATCATCTGCAAATCCATCCCAGGTCGCGGAATACACAAACCTGTTGGGGATCGGCACTCCGCCAATCTTCACTTCCTGGAAAAGCTCCTGGTTTGCCGCTCTACCGTGCTCTGATGCTGACATATCCTCACCTCATCAAGTTCTGGATTTCTTGCCATGGTTACTACCGAGTACCATTCGGAACTGAATTCCCCCTCATCGCCCTGCCACCCAAAGAACCATGATTTACTTAGACTGGTCTGTTTATATGTTCATAAAAGAATTGCATAAGGCTCTTCTACGCCATCTGAGTGGCTTGCAACGTAAGGTCCGCCAGCCGATCTAGAACCTTGGCGTAGCCGAGAAGGCCTTTATCCGCGGCCCATGACCTATGTAGTTTCTGCCCGAGCCCGCCGTCCCGGTATGCCAGCAGCACATGGGACTCCGGTATGACAGAGGCCACATCCTGCATAATCACCGATGTAACCGGGCCCGTGTTCGCCGTCCAGCCAGGGTTTCTGCTGAACAAAAAGGACATGATGGCATTTCGCCTTATCGTGCCCTTCTTTGGTAATTGCGTCACCTGGACATCGGGCGATGCAGGCTCCGCATTCGCCGTTTGCGTAAAATGTGCAATTTGCCAGGTGATGTGCGTAAGGTCGTGGAGTAGGTTCCAAGTCCATGTTGATCACAAAACTGCTGCAACGCACCCCGATACCTTTTGGCGTAATAAGCCCATCATTAAGGCTGAAGGTTCCCAAACCAGTTGCATAAGCCATGTGCCTATGGGACCAGTAAGAGGCAAGGGGGTCGGGCGGAAGAACTATACGGAAAAAGGGCGTCTGATCCGGAGCAACCGCTTCTACCCCAACCCTTTCGAGCGAGGCGATGACATGTTTTACGAGTTCATGGTTGAAATCTTGTCCCTCCCAGCGGGTATGGTTCCAACGCAGGGCCGGCCCATGCTTTTCCAGGGCATTCTCCCTCATCGTTTCCCTATTGTACGGTAGGGCAAAGGCAACCACAGTGACCCTCTCTACCACAGGAGTGTCAACCTTGCGTACCTCTGTTAGATACCTTTCCAAGATCTCGCGAGGCATGAAGTGGTCCTTATGTACCACCTCCTTATACGTTTCAAAGATAGGGTCGTCGCCGTTCGCATAACCGATTATGGGAGGCTCGAAGATGGGCGCCCCGCCGAAGTGTTCCAGTTTATTGGACGGGCTAGTCGCGGCATAGTCCAGAATCGTCCTCTCGATAAACCCTTTAGGGTCCCTATCGAATTCCTCTCGTTTTTCAGTATCTACTGGCTGTCTTGCTGGCTGTTGATCAAAATTCATGGCTGCCTTTCCTTTCTTCGCCTCAACAAGGTTTCCCCTGGCGAGTGCTTAACTGGTAGCGCTGTAAGTTGCCCTCAACGCTTCTGCCATTCCAAGAGAACATAGGTCTCGTTTTGGTTAGACCGGTCTACGTAATTAAGCGTTATAAAAATTGAGGGCGCTGAAGAAGCCTGCCAACAGCTCCGCTATCCCTCTAGGCCAAGAATATGTCGAAATAGAGATGGATAAAGTTCTTCAGCGGTTCGATCGACTTCTTTACCTTTGCTCGCAAAAGAGCACCTTCGTAGGAAGCCACGATATTCTCCGCGAGCACCAAGGGTTCGACATTGCTGTGGAGAGTTCCTTCCTCACGGGCTTCTTCGAAGAGGGCGGCAAGGGAACGAATCCACTGCTGGAGAGCATCCTCCAGACGCTGCCTGAGCACCTCACTCTGATCGGACATCTCCAATCCCAGGTTGCCGACCAGGCACCCTTTTGAACAGTTATTACTTTCAAACCGGCCAATAAGGGCTTCGAAAGATTTCCTTATGCGCTCAAGGGGAGGCAGCGAGGTGTCTTCCATGAGCGGCCGTCGTAGCGCGGCCATCTCGGAAAGGAAGAGGTCAATGACTGCGAGCCCGAATTCCTCCTTGCTGGGGAAGAAGTTGTAGAAAGACCCCTTAGGCACGTTTGCCTGCTTTAGGATAGCCTCTACTCCAGTACCGTTGAATCCTCTGGTAGAGATGATGTCGAGCCCTGCCTGAACGATTTCGTCTTTGTTATGTGTCCGTCGCATGGTCATAACATAGACCGGTCGGTTTAAGCTGTCAAGTCTTTTTTAGGACTCTCGCAGTGAATAACTTTTGTATGGCGGCAGGGTTGAAGCTGAACATGATGCTGCCTGCGTCCGCCGTGGAGGTCGGAGATCACTGTACTGCGTGCTGGGACGTGCCACGTGCCGGCATCACGCCGGGGATGAGCCCCTAGCCGTGTTCGTCAACGACACCTTGGCGATAGCCTAGCCGAAAGCGGAAGAGCTATTTATGGCTGTTGATGGGACCGCCTGCCGGAAGAAAGGGGGGGCGGATCCGCGTATAAAGGACGAGGCCCCTGAGAGAACTCAGGGGCCTCGTATAGAAGCATGCGTTTCCGAAAGGCTTATCTCATGGAGCTTGGATTGTCATCGTAATTGACGAGGTCCACTGCTACCACCACCTTACAACATGAACAGTCGTGTCGGAACCGCATGGTAGGTGAGTGGGAAGTCGGCGGGAGTTGATTCCGCCTCCTACTCGATTGTTTCAGTGGGTGAAGTAGACCGGGGCACAGTAGAAGTGGCGCGGCTGGCAGAATTCTCCCCACCAGCTATGATCAAGCCGACGCGTTTGCCAACCCATCGATCCACTCTTGGTGTGCATTGAGCATGGGATTTGGCTTTGTCCGGGCCAGATCCTGAGCCGGCTTGCCGATCTGTGTTTCCTGTGTCAATATCCTAACCCGGCCTCCAGGAAGGTCCTCGAACAGCCAGGCATGGTGCACGTCTAACCTCGTCTCGGCATCCCCCTCCACCCAGCCATGCCAGGCCACTCGCGCAGGCTTGCCTGCAGCGGGCGGCTCGTACTCTGTGACTTCCGCCTCAACAGGGAAACCGAAGGTGGTGAAACGGAAACGCGCACCCTGGCTCAGTTCGGGGCCTGTGCCATCGTGAAAGCGGATCTCCGAGGCGTTGCTGTAGTAGGCCGGCCAAGCCGAGGTGTTGTTGAGGAATGGCCAGACTTCGGCCGCAGTTAGGCCAGCCACGATGATCTCATTTGAAACATAGTTGTCGGTTGTGCCCGGCAGGTACTGTTCGGGCCAGATGATATCGCTCATTTCATACTCTCCTTCTTGGTGAACATATTTGACTTCGCTTTGCTCTCTTAGCTCTTGGTAAACTGCCGCCATATCCAATGCGGCCTTGCCGTGTTCTTTCGCACTACGATAGGTCGTATCGGCTGCTTCGGCTAACGGCAAAATCGTCCCCAGGCGGTTGGCCTGCGCCTTGACTAGCCCCAAATCCTTGGACATCAACCCGACCACGAAGGCAGCCGGAAAATTATCGTTGACGTACATATCCTTTTTCATCTGAAAGAAGGGGCTGTTCAGGGCTGATTTTGAAATCAGTTCCAGGAATTTCTCCTTAGCAACACCCGATTTTTCCGCGAGCAGCACGGCCTCACCAATCCCCTGCCCCATGATACCCAAGAGGAGATTGATCGCCAATTTTGCCGAACTCCCCGTTCCGGTTGCTCCGAAGCGGATGGTTTCCTTGCCGAGAATGTCGAAATAGGCTTGGGCAGCCTCAATGGCGATCTCCTGTCCTCCGGCCAGTATGACCAATTGCCCCGCCTTTGCCGCGCCCACTGAGCCGGAAACCGGCGCATCCACGTACCGCCCGCCTCCCTCGGACACAAGTCTCGCGAACTCAACGGCATCTTCAGGTGCAATGGTGCTCATGTTCACGATCACCTTGCCTGGGGTCACCGCCTCAAGCACACCATCGGCCTGGGTTAATACGGAGCGTATCGCGTGTGAGTCGGACAGCATAATGAACACGATGTCCGATTGTTCAACGATTTCCCTTGGCGAGTTGAGTTCCGCAGCGCCGGCCTCTTTCAGGGTCGTCGCCTTGTCGCGAGAGCGGTTGTAGGTGCTTACCCTGTGCCCTGCCTGTAGCAAGTTCGTGGCCATGGGAACTCCCATGTGTCCAAGCCCGATCCATCCTAATGCCTTCATCGTGTTGTCTCCTTTGCCCGCTTACTGTTTCGCAGTGAGCGCACGGTGATATTTCCTGATGGCTACTTGAGCAGTTTAATGACCGCCTTCGCCACACCTTCACTGGAAGCCGGGTTTTGTCCGGTCACCATTCTCCCATCCACCTCGACATGGGCGCCCCATTTCTCTCCCGCTATAAAATTTGCCCGCTCTTCTCTCAGTCTTGTTTCGAGCAGGAAAGGCATTTCCTTGTCAAGATGTAAGGCCTTTTCTTCGGCATCGGTGAAGGCGGTGACCGTCAAGCCTGCAACCAGCGGTGATCCATCCGCTTTCTTTGCTCCCACAAAGCCTGCGGGACCATGGCAGACAGCAGCAATGACCTTGTTGGCCTTGGCGAATTGGTCCAGGAGGCCCTTGAGATTGTTATCTGCTGGCAAGTCGAACATGGCACCATGCCCGCCGGGAAGAAAGATGGCGTCATACTTCGTCGAGTCCACCTTGGCCAGTGGTGCTGTCGCTTTCAGGATGCTGATAACTTTCGACCACTGCCGTCCCTTAATCTTGTCCTCCATGCTTCGTGGGTCAATCGGCGCCTCCCCCCCCTTAATACTGGCTACCGTAACTTCCAACCCTGCTTCCTTGAATGCCAGGTAGGGGACAGCAAACTCCTCAAGCCATAATCCTGTCGGCTTTCCTTCCCGAATTTGATTGGCGCTTGTGACAACCATCAGGATCTGCTTCGATTCTGCAAAAACGCGCCCGGGCAGGACAACTGCAGCTAGAAGGAGAAGAATCCATAAAACTGTCTTTTTCACTTCGAACTCCTTTCAATATGTTTTCAGTGGATGAAGTTGAAAAAGGTTTTGGCTTCCCGTTCCGGCGGAGTAATGGCCTCTTTGCCATGTTCCGCGAGTTTCATCAGCCAGGCCATGTTCTTCCCCAGGACCCGCATGATCTGAACACCCTCAGTGTCCTGGCTCACCTCTCCCGGAATTCGGCCATGAATCACGTTCCAGTAGTTTGAAGCCGGAATCAGCATTTCTGCGTAATTCAGAAAGTTATTCAGCTGGTCAAACGTCGGCAGGCCGCCGGACCTCCGCACCGCAACTACTGCGGTTCCGACCTTGTGGCGCAGCATGCTATCGTTGACACTGGTAACGAAGAAGGCACGATCCAGGAACGCTTTCATCGTCCCGCCGATGGCGGAGAAATGCACCGGGGAGCCCAGGATGACGCCATCCGCCTGCTTCATCTTCTGAATCCATTCGTTGACCTCATCACCAGGCAGTACGCACTGCTCATTCTTTTTCTTCACGCACTGGTAGCAGGCAGCGCAGCCTCTGATGGTCTTGTTGCCGACATGCACGATCTCGGTCTCTATCCCCTCCTTTTCAAGTTCCGCTGTTACCATCTTCAGCGCTTGCCAAGTATTGCCTTCTTTGTTGGGGCTGCCGTTAAACGCCACTACTTTCATAATTTCTCCTTTGTTGTGGATAGCCCACTAATAGACCGGTCGTCTAGTAAATGGCCAAAAAAATTTTAGCTGCGCAGCACTGTGGCAAAAAGGGTGTCGATGAAATCCCTTAGAGGCTGAGGCGACTTCATCACCTTGGCCCGGAGGATCGCCCCCTCCCATCCCGAGAGAATGAACCCGCCAATGACGGCGGGATCAGCGTCTTGCGCCAATTCGCCAACCTGCTGCGCCTCATGTAGACAGGCGGCAAAACGCTGCTTCCATGAACGGAAAATTTCATCGAGGCGGGTACGGAAGCGCTCGTTCTGATCGGCCAATTCCTGACCAAGGTTGCCGATTAGACACCCTTTGGAGCACTGATTCTGGGTAAGGTTTGCTAGCCCGTGCTCCAGATAATTGCGGATGCGATTCCGGGGAGTTACGTCCTCATCGTTCAGAAAGGTGTCGAGTTTCTGGTCGTAGCGCTCGGCAAAACGGTCGATCACTGCCAAGCCGAATTCTTCCTTGCTACTGAAGTAGTGATAGAACGACCCTTTCGGCACTCCGACCTGCTTCAAAACCGCGTCAATACCCGTGGCGTTGTAACCATGAAGGGCAATCAAGCCTGTTCCAACGGAAATGATTTCTTCTTTCGTGTTCTTCTTGTCCATAGCGGTTAAAATAGACCGGTCGTCTACAGAGTGTCAACTGTTTTTTTACGTCTCAAGGCCGGGGGAGCGTTTGGACGGGCAAGGGTGGGTGGGCACTGACGATGGAGCGACAAAAGGGTGAGTCGGCAAGGTGGGATGACCATTGGCCTCGTGCGAGGACGTATGGGGTAATCACCTACATGCGCGATCAGCGCCCCTGTATCAGAATCCAGATGATAAATCCCATCTACTATCCGAAAGATAAGATTGGCTGAGTTCACTTAAAGACCGAAGACCGGGCGTGGCACTGTGGAGATCGCCCGGATACGCTGAACATCATTGAGCCAGCGACCGCACCGCTTCAGGTGGTCAGCGCCACACTTTGGAAGTAGGCCCGAATCAATCACGACGCCATCGATCTCGAGGACGAGCTCACCTCCGGTTACAGGCAGCAATGTGGGCGCGTGTTCCATGAAAAGCAGGGATGCACGCAGGTTCCTTACGTTTGTCTCGATCCATTCCGTCATGAGAGTGAGGCGCGGACCATCGGCGGGCTTCGTTTCGCCTGGATAGTTTTCGCCGTAGATGCTGATCATTACAGCCCCTTCTCCGTGTTTCTGGATTGTGCAGATCGACAAGCTCTTTCACCAAAGCCCTCTCGTGGATACGATCTTTTTCTAAGGTTTCGTAGTCTCCGTTCTCTCCTCATCATCGATCAACGAGAAAAGCTCGGCATGGGTAGAGACCTCCCGCCGCCGCTTTTTTTCGCGAATGCGTCCAGAAGACCCAAAAGCGCTCTTCGTCTTGATCGTGCCCCGACGGGGCCAGTGAGCATGAAAGTTCGGCCAGAGATGTAGCCATGCCGCGTGAGCGGGTGCTTACTCTGCACCTGCCTTGTCGTAGGACGAAGATATATCACGAATAACAGAGATATTATTAGCCGCCTGTCATATCCGCCACACATAGTCGCCATCGGGGGCATACCCAAAAGGCCCCAACAGCCTATAAACTCAGCCAGATTTAGTTATGCACTGCCCAACCGATTCATCAAATCCAACAATCGCGTACTGACTCGTCCTTCACCATCGTCCTTGTTATACCCGATCAGGTACCTTTCACTTCTTTTCGGGCCATCGGCAATCTCCACGACTCTCCATCGGGAAAGATTTATTGACGGCTGCACTGTTACGCCTGGCGTTTGCCAGATTCCCCCAAGACACGCGTTGAAGATCTCTGCTGATTTAGGCATGGCTTTCTCCTCAGGTACGGTGTCCATCTGCTGTTATAAGAACTCTACCAGGTAGCCCTGCCTCATCAGTATCCCACCATGATTGCCGCGCTGGGTTCATCTGGATAGTGGTTTCAACTGCGAGGCCTGTTCATGCTACTCCGAAAATCCTGAACAGCGGCGAACATCTGGCGCCAGTCTGGTGCTGGATCACCCATCGGATTCAAGAGGATTTCTAGATCTTCGGCGCCATCAGACAATCGTGTCCTTTCGTCGCCCCAAGGTAGCGTAGCGACACCAACCGATAAACGATTCAATTCTCGCATGATCATGCAGAAATCCCTTATCCGTTGCTCCCCGACATTAGAAGCGAAGATTACCCAGTATCTGGTAAAGAATCCAGAATAGGACAAAACACGTTGCAGGAGCCGGTCTAAGTTGACAGATTGGTCAGGGATACGCGTCAGGAAGAAATCGAAGCCGAGGACCGGTGTAAAACTGTTGGTTCTGGATCTATATCCGACTACGCTGATCGGAGGAAACCTCAAAGGTTTCTGAGATAAATCGAAAGGTTCCTCGAATAGCTTGGATGCAGAAGCCTGCAAAGCCGTTAAGGCAGCAGCTTCAAAATCTTTTACCTCAAACCGTGCAATCTGATGCGCTGAGGCAACATCGGTCTTGTCGGCAACGGTGAACTCATATTTTTCTCGCAGCTTTCTGATTGTCATCCTGCCTGCCACAACTTCCAACAGCATCTGGATCCCCTGCTCAGGATCGACTTGGTGCAGTCGTTTTACGACCTCAAGGGTTGTAAACGGAAGAAAGTTCGGATCGATACCGCTCAGTTCGGGAAGAAGATCCTTAACAGCATCAAAAAAATCCCTTACGACGATCATTCTATTTAAGGTGTTCGGACTGTACCCGGACGCTTCTGAAGCGTCTCGTAGCCGCCGAGCGGGATGAGCAGTGCGAACCGCCGCTTCCTTAACTCCTTTAACGATACCGGCCACGGAATACCAGTTGTTTTTGAGCTTCTGGAGAGCACGAAGCTCATCGAAGAGATCCTGGTAGCTCATGATAATCTCCTTTGATTGTGTTGTGGCACTAAGGTGCGACAAATTTTTCTTGACGAGGTTCTTTTGGTTGCGATAAAATAATGGCACTTGAGTGCTACGTGGACCCTGGTGCTACAAATCTTAGCGCTGGTGGGCATCAAAGTCAAGGTAAGGAAGATAGCAACAATCGACGGCTGATTACCGCAACGAAAGGGAGGGGACGGGATGATCGGGATTCAAGGGAAAATAACCGGAAACCTTGTGCCGCATGCTCTATCTGGGCATTGGCACATGATCCTGCCGAGCACCGATGCAGTGCAGGCTCGAAAAGCAGCGATGGCGAATCGTCGCAATACCCACACGTTTCACAGCGCCAAATGTAACCGTGCCGTCATGGTAAACACGCTGCTTGAGCGTGACCGGGCATTCATGCTTGAGGCCGATCCCGACGTTATCCTGTACGAGGAGGCGCCATTTCTCCTTCAGTGCGACGTCCAGAATGGAACAGAGTCCATTATCCCTTCCTTCATCGTCCTCCGAATTGGTGGACGGCTGGTTGTGGAAGACGTGGTTACACGGGCCATCGCTGAGCACCCCCGTCAGTCAAAGCGCATCGTGATGGAAAAGATGGTACTTGAGCGGTACGGCTATGAATTCTTGCTGGTGACTGAAGTCGATATTTCCCCTAGACAATGAAATAGAGTCCGCCTCAGCGCCCACAAAAGAAGCAAATTCAGTGGGAATGGACCTGCTTCCGGTTCCGCTCGACGCTGACGGTTCAACGAAGGAGGCAAGATGGAAAAGCGGAACCATATTGGAGTAAAAGATGGGTTGTAGAAATAGAAGACCGCCGGTTGAGCTTGTGAAGAAGTGGATAGCCCAGGGTTATGGGCAAGGGGAAGGTGCGGCCTACCGTCCGTTTTTTCACGTCCGTGATGTCCCTTCGAAGGGAAGATCGGCGATAGTCGAAGGGCTCAAGACGGGCCGAGTTCACCATTACCTGTCCGATATAGAATACCACCACCACATTCTGGCGGAATTCTCCACCAATGTGGTAGATATCCGCGAGCAATATGCGCTGCTGCCGTGGGAGGAAACGCAGGAGATTGCTAGGGATCTCGAAATTGCGCACCCGATGTACCCCAGCACGAAGACCCCGTTGGTAATGACTTCGGATCTTGTGCTGACCTTGAAGAATAATGGGTTGGCAGTAATCTCGGTGAAGTACTCGACCGATGTCGAAGGCGCGGATGGCAACCAGGAAAGGACGTTGGAAAAATTGCGCATCGAGCAAGAGTATTGGAAACGGCGCGGAGTCCCGTGGGTGTTGTCGACGGAAAAAGACATCTGTGTGTTGCGGGCAAAAAATCTGGCCATACTCCGAACGGCGATGGTCTCGTGCGAGATCGATTCGGTAATGGCACACCTGCGCGAGTTTGTGGTCATCTTTCAGAAGAAATGGGAGCCTCACAAAACCTTGAGCTGTATTCTCCTCGAAACCGGGGAAACATTGGGTCTGTCCCTGGATGTCGCCTTCTGTCTTTTCGGTCGAGCCGTCTGGCTGCGCCGACTACCCGTGGACCTCGACGTCCGAATTGATCACTTTGTCCCGGTGAATCTCGTCTGGAATTGAAGAGGGAGCCCTGAATGCCTGACAGGAACGCAGTATTTTTGATCTCAGCAAAGTGGGTAGGACGTCCCTTTGTTGGGCTCGGCAGATTTCTTGCTGTTGACGGCGAAGAAGCGGCTGCTTTGATTGCAATTCCAGAGAAGCTTGAAAAATCAGATAAAGCGAAACCTGCTGCCCTTCGTGGCCCTGTCAAAGTCTCCTTGACAGAATTCCTTCTTCAGATTGAGCAAGGTAATGTCACTCCTGCCCAATACACTCTATCACGTCTGGTTGCCGACGGCCTGTCCGAAGCGGAGAGCAGAGAATACGAAAAAAACAAAGTAATCATTTACTCAATGGACCTTGACGATTCCATCCTGTTCAGCGCTTCGGCGATGGCGGACCTTTTAAGGAAGGCGAGCGAAATGCACAAGGTGTCAGATAGGAAAATTAGGAGATTGTTGTACGCGTACTACGTTGGTGGCCAGACAGATCTTGCACTCATCCCTCAATTCAATAAACGAGGAGGTCCAGGACAGGAGCAGGAGGAGGGGACTGCCAAGCGAGGCCGGCGCGGGACGAGCAAGGTACTCAAAGGGAGGAATATCCCGTTGCCCGAGGTCAGGAAAAACCTACGGGACGGAGTTGAAAAGCATTATCTCCCCGGAAAAAACACGTTTTATGAGGCGCTTGCAGAAACTCTAAAGGAACACTTTCACCGCAAAGGTGCAGACCTGAAAGCAAAAAATCTCGACGACATTTTGCTGCCAAAGGAATGTCTACCGACAAAATGGCAGTTTCTCTACATGATCCGGATTGTCGAGAAGGAAAAGGGGAAACGGATCGCCATTCCAGGGAGGATGCGCCAACCGGACGAGTCTGTAGAGAAAAGGGGGCGGGCAACTGACGGCGTCCTCGGCCCGGGCCATCGTTTTGAAATCGATGCCACAAAACTGCAGGTACAGTTGGTGTCAAGGTGGTCAAGAACAGAATTGGTAGGCAATGCGGTACTGTATATAGTGGTCGATGTATGGTCGAGCGCAATAGTCGGATATTATTTCTCCCTCGAAAATGCGAGTTGGAGGGTGGCTGCCTCGGCGCTGGCAAACACTTTCAGCGGGAAAGGACAGATTTTCGAAAGACTGGGCCTCGACTATGAAGAGAAAGACTGGCCATGCCACCATCTTCCGAGCATCTTGATGGGCGATAGGGCCGAGTTGCTGGCCGAAAACAGTATTGGTGTACCCAAAGCAGGGATAAAGGTAGAAATCGCAGCTCCTATGTGTCCAGAGATGAAGGGGACGGTAGAGAGCAAATTTGCTGAGATCAAGCGAGCCCATTACAGCCTTGCTGGTTCTTACGCGAAAGACAGAAAACGTAGAGAGAAGGATGGAAAGGACGACGCGGTTCTGACGATAGACGAAGCGGAGAGGATTCTGATTCAGGTGATTATCGCCATCAATAAACAGCCGGTTTCGCCAGAAAGAATTCCACCGGAGTTCTTTGAAAGCGGCGTTGAGGGCATCTCGCGGATAGGATTGTTCGCTTGGGGGCTGAAGAGCAAGCCGGGTCTGACACGAACCATGTCGGAAGACGATTATAAATATTACCTGCTTTCCCCCGGCACGGCGTCAACAGACCAAGAGGGGATAAAATTCAAAAGTCATGTTTTCAGGCCCACATGTTCGATGCTTGCGATCATATCCATGAAGACTAACAAGGTTCAGGTGCGGTACAACGAGCACAACGCTCAAATGATCTACTTTTTCAATTCTTTCTCAGCGGCATGGGAACAAGCGTTCAATATGAATCAAAACATAATGAGGAGGGCGCTGGCTTTTTACGAGTGGGACCTGTTCCGGAAAAATTATGAGACCTTGGAAGACGCGGTAAAAATGCAGAACGCCCACGAATTGGTGAGAAACAGGCAGGATAATAACGCAGTCATCCGCAAAGCGAAGAAAGAGAAGAAGGAGCAGGCAGCAGTGGCGAAAACAGGTAAGAGTCGTTATGCGATCAGGATACAAAAAGCAGACGAGAAAATCGCGCTCCGCCTAGAAGCCACCCACCAGCTTTTACCTATAACAACTCCTGAACCGATAACACCCAAAGAAGTTGAAAAAAAACCTATCGTGGCCACAAAATCGGTTCCAGCCTCAATAGCGGACCTCTGGGAGGAGGAATGAGCGAAGTGGTTTATACCCCGCATCCTTTGTCTGAATTTGCCGGCAACCCACTTGTCGAAGTGCTCAAACCCCTTCCGGCCGATTCGATTGATAAGGCAAAGTTGCTTATGCGGAAGCCGGATTTTGACGTACAAGAGTTGGACCTCGATAGTTCAATGCGGAGACTGTGTACCGCCAGGCTCAAAAGCTTTATGTTCCCGACGCACAAACATGTCCAAATATTCTCGAATATTCACAGTCTCATAGTCGGTGGATACAAAGACCGAAATCCCTTGACCGCACAAGGTCAGCAGTCCCTGTACCAACGCTCGACATCGCCATCGACTGTCACCTTCATCACTGGACTTTCAGGCATAGGCAAATCCGCAATGGTACGTTCGATAATGAGGGCCATCGGGACACAGGTTATAGATCACAGTGAATATAACGGCCGACCGTGTCCATATACACAAATTTTATACTTGATGCAAAACGTGCCGGTGAATTCGACGCCGAAAAACATGTGCATGACCCTCGGCAGCGAAATGGATAACCTCCTCCAGAAAGAGATAGTGGCTCCGATCTTCGCAAAGAATAAAACGCACACCGACTTCATCCTAGGACTCAAACGGTCGGTGAAACACCTGCGCCTCGGCGCGATAGTCATAGATGAACTCCAAAATGTGAACCTGAGAAAGGGCGCTAACAAGGAGGAATTCCTGGCCATGGTCAGTAATTTCCGAGATGAGCTAGGTGTGCCAATCATATTGATCGGGACAACGGCAGCCAAGAAAATTTTATTCGACAATAAGAATATCAGCGTTCTGAGACGGTTTTGCGACGGTGGTTTCGAGGAGCTTGCCCCACAAAAGTCTCACGAAGAAGAAGACTGGTACAAATTCTGTAAAGCAATGTGGCGTTACCAATGGGTAAAAGACCCCATAGAATTTTCTGATGATATGTGCAAGTTACTGTACACCCTGACACAAGGAGTCACGGGGATTCTTCTTACTCTTTTCATTAACTGTCAGATGGCGGCTATCGGAGGGGAAGAGCGCATTGACCAAGACCTGGTGGAGGATGTCTACCAGGAGCAAATGAAACCACTCCATGCGGCTCTGGATGCCTTACGGTCTAAAGATCCGGTACAGATTGCCAGATTCGACGATCTCTATTTTAGTGCAGCAAACGAAGTCACAAATTTTGCCGATTGTAGAATGGACGAAGTCCGCAAAGCCGAAGAACAAGCCGTTGCAGCAACCGCTGCTTCCGAGCAAACATCTTCCCCTGCGCGAAAGAAAAAGAGGTCCCCAGAAAAAGTTGCCGAGTTACGTCAGGAACTGATGAGCGATCAAGAGCAATACGTTAAAATGGACGATATTCTCAATGGATAGTCTCAGGGCCTGTCGTCATTTTCCATCGTTTCCGGTTCCCGCGGAGGGAGAAACCCTATTCTCCCTCTTTACGCGCTGCAAGGCGACGTCAGGCTTTCCCGCTGATGCAATCGTTCAAGATCTCACGGGACAGAGGCTGAAGTCGCGGCTCCTTGCAGCGCTGCCCGCCTACCTCCCGACAATGGCGGCGAATCTTCACAAAAAACATCCGTTTAGCGATCCACTAAATGTTATTAGGCAGCACAGCATGTTTCCCTACCTGGCCTACTTCATGCCAGCATCGAAACGGGCCGAGTTCGAAGCAAAAGTAGCCTCGACTGACGTGACCCAACCGATTGGGTTGGGTATGGGGCTTTCCAAATATCCTGTCAACATCATGGCCGCGCCGCGTTTTTGCCCCGCCTGCATTGAGGAAGGAATTAACGAGAACGGATTTCCGTATTTTCGTCGCGAGCACCAACTTCCTGGCGTTTATGTTTGTTGGAGGCACAGGCGGGTTCTTTACCACGGATGCAATCGGTGCGGCGAGTATCCGCTCCGAAATAACTCCCTGACACTTGCTGGAGAATGCAATTGTGATTCAGGTATAGAGCCTCTCCAAGCGGTCTCGATGGAAGGTCCTCCACCTCCTTCGCTCTTATGGTTAGCTGAGCAGAGTGCTCACCTTCTCACCTCTTTAGGCACACAAAGTGATCCGGTTGCTAAGCTCGGACGCAAGGCCGTGGCCGAGGCAACCAATAGACTTGGCACAGTCGATTACCGCAGTGTCGCAAACAAAATAATGGAGTTTTTTGGAGAAGATGCTCTTCGGTTGCTGAACATTGATGTGTTTACAAAGGGTGAGCCAGCTTCTTGGATTCGCAGGTTTTTTTATGGAGATCGCGGACAACGGCCGACAATACTTTACCTGCTCCTGGTGGGGGCTTATTTCAATTCTGTCAGGGAGTTTGAACTCCAGCGATCGGAAGAGATGGCCGAAAAGCGGTCCACGCCTCGAAAGGTAATCAATGCAAGTCAGCCCCTCAAGAAACATCGTGAAATCCTACAGAAGCTGGTCCGTGACAACAGTGACTTGTCACGCAGTGACTTTCAAAAATTAGCTCCAGGCTCTTACGATTACTTAATCAGACACGATAAGGAATTTTTCCAATCGCAAGTAAAGCGAGCAAGGGCGACAGGTGTGTCTCGCAGCAAAAGGGTGGATTGGGCTGCCCTAGACACGACAAAGGCTTTAGAGCTCGAAGTTTATTTTGCAAATGAATACAATAAGGGCCGAAAGCCTGTTTTCATCACTGCAAGTTCTGCCCTTCAGTCTTGCTCGATTTTTACGAAATATCGAGCCGATTCCTCACGCTTCCCGAAAGTAGGCGAAATTCTATCAAAAAAACTAGAGGACCGAGACAGCTTCCACAAACGGCGGTTATACTGGGCGATAAACGAGATGAAACGGACAGGAACACCAATATCAGCAAACAGACTACGCCGTGTAGCGGACTTAGAACTTAAAGTGCTGCATCGTAACCGAGAATTCATACTCTCAAGCGTCCACGAAATAGGCTGCGATGTCGACGATAGGTCGTTTCTGTGCTGAGTCATAAAATCGGTACCTGTTCTTCTGCTGTTATCTCGATTCTCTGCTGGCGCCGCGTCCTTCTAGGTGCATACCGTCTTCTACCTGGAAAGCCCATCTCGAAGATGCCTCGCTGAGAATCCTGCCAGTGGTGAGGCAGTCATTCCATGACTCAACAATCCAAGCCAACTTGAAAGGCGCCACCCGGGCCGTGAGGGCCTAGTCTTTTCTTCTGTACGGGGTGAGGGTCCTAAGATCGTGAAATAAGACAAATCTCTTCAGCTGATTAATCGAAGGACGATTGAGTCCTTCTTAAGTGATGGCGCGGTCCCAGATGGTGGCAGCCTCCTTGATCCCGCCGTTTCAGAAAAGGAGTAACCCCCGAACGGTCCAAATGCCTGGGTTTCGTAAGCGCCTGCCCGACAGTGATGCCGGAGCGGACCCTGCCGCCGCCATTTACCTGCTGCAGGAGGGCATCATGTCCCTGGCCCTCCCGGACAGTTTCTGGCCCCCGGCTGAGAGGGGCGTGTTCCTCGCCCTGATATGGTGAACACAGGAAGGGCATGACATCGGTCGTCACGCTCTGCAGGTCCATCACGAATAATTAGACGGGCTGTCATCCAGGACAGGGCGGGAAATAAAGTTGGTAAAAGTTGAGAGGATGCTTGACGGAGGTGAGATTCGTTAATGTCGTTTAGAGTAGTATTCAGGCTCGGCAACCCAAGGTGCAATCCCCGAGTTACTACACCAATGAACATAGCCGTCTTTGATCCAAAAGTGGCTGCAGCAACCAGTATTTCGCCAGATGGACGGATGCAGAGTGGGCCTGCCCGCACCTGTTATCGTTACCCTCCATCGCGGGTTGTGAATTTCTTGCAACGAGAGAGATATAACGCTGCCGCATCCACAAGGGCACCTGAATAATGCCCAATAAGGATGTTCCTGGTACACTACTGCAACAAAATCCTTCTCACCAATGGAGTCATTGGGCGGTGTTTTCTCCACGACTGTCAGTGAGGCGAAACGAAGCCCTGGCCGATCACCTTTCTGATTTTTCTTACTGCTGAAAATGTCACTTAACCGATTCCACCACTTACTTAGGGGCATAGATCTCACCTAGTCTGGGGATTTCTAAGCGGTACTTACCCTCCGGGCGTAGGAGCAAGTCGTGAGTCCGACAGTAGACGCAATCAGAATTGTCAACGGGTTGGTTACTGTGGATGGTCATATGCACAAAGTCGATCCAGATATTATCTTGACGTAGATCTGGTGATAGTTGCCGATAGGGTTTGATTAAGTCCATAAATGTTGCTACAGCGTTATCTGCTGTCGCACTTGTAAAAGGTCCCACGCCGGGAGCCTGTTCGCCGCCCCCTATCAGGTAGTAATCACGCTTCAGAGTTATCGGGTCAAGTTTCGCCAACTCTGGCCTTTTTTTCACAGCGTCTTCATATGCCAATTTTTCGTCTGTCACCACACGTTGGCAGCGAAGGCAAGCACCTGCTTCAGGTAAGATACAGCTAACCCGTCCTCGGTGATCACGCAAGAAAGGGGTTCCGTCTACTGATGTATCGACGCGACCGGTCAACCCGCAGTCTATTAGGAGTTGGGCGTGGTAGTAAAGGGCTTGGTTCATAAGGTTCCTGCCTGCGACATCGTCAGTACAACCGAAAATCACATCAGCAGTGGAAAGCGCGTCTAGGGCCTTTGCTGCATCCAGGAATTGATCAATTGCGGAAACGGAAACGTTCAGTTCCAAGCTGTCTATGAAAGTCTTTAGCAAAAGAGCTTTCTTTTTCCCTTCGTCAGCTGCTCGGTATCCACGGACCCGATTCAGGTTCGTTTTGTCGAGATCATCGCCATCAATGATGATCAGCTCTCCGACACCTGCACGTGCCAAAAGAGTTGCAACGGGGGAGCCTGTACCGCCAGCACCGACGACAGCCACGCGAAGAGATTGCAGTTTGGAATTGAAAGGTTTGCCAAATGCGGCCTCCTGACGTTTTAAGATTTCGTCAGGTTCGTCAGGCATAACGATTCCATGGAGTTCGATCTTGTCAGAAAGGACACAAATGTGGCGTGCCGAAATAACGTCCCGTGGGGGGAGACCTTGACGAACCCTTGCAAGCCAGTGGCCGTCGGATAACACCATCGCCACAAGAAATGAGCACGGGCCGTTACAGCCTGAAAGGCCCTGCAAAATATTCAGCTCGTTGATATCGTCTTTTGGAGAGAACCCCAACGCCGCAGGGGGATGTCCGTGAACAAAACCGAGCTCAAGATTCTCTTTCTCACACCGGAAAAAGACCTCTGGCAGGAGCCGCATATTAATGCGGAGTTGGGTCGGTGAGCTTTCGAGAACCCACTCTTCAGTCAGCGGAATTATGTCTACTGCTAAGAACCGATCAGAACCAGGCAGGTCTGCTACAGCTCGGCCTAGTTTACGAAAAAGAACGATGGCTCCGCGTTCGTGGCCATATGGGTGGCTGGAAAGCCATTGCCGAAGCTTCCGATCCTGACTGCCTAGTAACGTAATGCGTGGTTTGTTCATAGGTTTGCGTCCGGTTTTTTCAGTGCCCACTCGATTCGAGCCAGCACCTTCTCAATGTTATCCGTTTTTGGTTTCCAAGTTTCCGCCTTCCAGTGACGTGACCACCGACTGTATTGTTTGCCATTGAAAATCCGCGGATCACCACCCACATTAGGAATAGGCTTATTGTCAGCACGTCGAAATTCTGGATAGACCCAGAACATGTCACCACCACTTGTATTGTAATCGGACGGTACGATCCAAAGAATCTCTAGCAGATCGATAGGCTCGCTAGCAGAGTCGACATAGAAGCCAGGCGAGAGGGGGAAGTTTTTTATGACCAGGAAGCGATCAGCTTCCCCCTCTTCGTATAGAAGGCCAGATTCATTGAGGATGCGATAATCCTCGTCGTGAAGGAGCGCCATTACAGACCGCCTGCTTCAGAGCTGGACTCTTGGGAGTAGAACTTTTCGATGCCAGGATCAGACAGATCGAAAGACTCCCCGCTCTCGACAAGCCTTCCAGGCTTCCCTGCAACTTTCACGAACAGGTCCATAGTTTCTGGGATTCCAGGCCCAACTGCGCGTATTTCCTCTTCGGTGATCATCTGCCGGTCCCATTCATACGGTACGTTTTCGATCTTGAAATGATATTTTTTAGACATATTTTCTACCTCCGGTACCCGTAGGTGTTTTTATGCTGCTTGAGCGGTGAACGAGTTGATGGTTATCCAGCGACGGCATGATCAGGTGATCACACCTCCACTGGCCAACGCGGGATGAAGGACGTTTCGGTTTGCTGTACTGTGATAATCCTGCTGACAACGAAGCTCCTGATTCCCTGCTTGGCTATGTCGTAACAGTAAAACAGCTCATGCCCTCCCTTCATCCGATAACTGTACGGTTCTGCTTCTCTTGTCTCAATAGTCCCATCTTCCTCCCTAGCTGTGATGTTTATAGTTTTCAAATTACGTCCAGCTGATGCAATGGTTGATCTAATCATGTCTGTCCCTCCGTTGAACGGCAACCTTTTTATCTGATTCAGTGAACGAGCAAAACGAGACGGCAAATTTTTTTTACTTGATTCTATAATAGATAAATTCGATACCCCCTGATGGAGCAACTTCCTCCTTTCTCATGATGTAACCGCCTTCCCACAGTTGTTTCAGCTTTGTGCTTGCGTTCGTCAGCTTTAGGTTCAAAGCAACGGAAACTCCAGAGGCTGTGACTTCGGTTGTTGATAGAGCATAAACCAAAACATCCTCGCTACCCCGACTTGGCTTTGGTCCGGCTATCTGCCAGGAATCATCGTTCCAGATAAAAAGTGGTTGGTTTTTCCTTAAAGCTGCTGATTCGAGGTTTTCGATCATATCTGCGTCGAAGAGATCGTGAATGGCAAAACCCTTTTTGCCGCGATATCTGCAGGCGATTTCGACTATACTCTCGCGCGAAAAAGAAGCGTCTGTACGATTCACACCAGCAAAAGATATTTTGAAGATGTCAGAGCCCTGCTTTTGCGCAAAGGCCTGCAGGCGTGCACCGACCTCACGTCCCTGCATATTGCCCCATCCGTCAGGCCCGTTCATATACTCAGCAAGTCGGATTTCACAAAGGAGCTGGTTCATGGTCAACATTGAAGCAGAAATTAATTCATTCGTCAAGCGGGAAATCAAAAGAGATATGTGTTCCTCTAATAGGCAGAAGATGGCTGTAGCAATACGCGGTATTTGGGGTATAGCCGTTGCCGGAGGACGGCAGTAAGTTTACTCGGGAGGTAGAGAGGCGAACCTCAAGATTGCCATGGTACTGCACCGCTTTCTGTGCGCAGGTCGCCAACCCGCACCCACGGCCGCTATCTTCCCCGAATCTTGAGAGACCGTTTTCAAAAGCTTGTAATATGACATCGATGTCGGAGCACTTAGCATACTTCTTAGGTAGTTGTGGCCGCAGGGTCTCGAGTAAACCTTCGCCACTGTCAGATACGATTACCTTAACCCCGTTTTTGTAGGCTTGCAATGCTGCAAATGCTCTCAAGTCGGTAGAACTATGCTCAAAGACGTTGTCGATTAGCTCGCCAAATATCGTAAAAGAAGCCTTACTGAGCTTTTTGCACTTGTTTTCCAGTGCATCCGCTAATCTGGATGGAAGTTCGTCATAGTCAGCAAAATCTATTGCGGCTATCTCTACAACGCTAAGGTTAGACCGACCAAAAATCTTGGCTTTAGAAAAAGCTGGCCTGGCAGGAAGAACAGTGATGTTGGTATCAAGGTTGTCAAAAAAACCCATCCTGTCAAGATAGCCCATAACATTGGAATCTTGTGAAGTAAAGTCCAGGATAATGGCCTTTCCGTCATAGACCAGCTGATTTAACAGGCTAAGGAAGATAACTGCAGCATCAATGAGGATCTTGGTCCCAGGTGCGATATCGAATTTCAATCGTCTGCTATTGAGGATGGTAAAATGCGCCCTGGTGAAGATATCTTCAAGGCCGGCGCCGCTCACCCACACATCTTCGGGAAAAGAAATAATAGACATAGGTGCAGATGCTCCTCAGCCGTCCTAGGCACAATATGAGGCACCTGCGCCTGAGACAGCACCAGTCGTTATGAAATATGGCCGCCGCCGTTGCCAATGACACCGGTTATTGCACATAAAAATGTGGTAGTCAATCTGCTTAAATTTGGTTAATGGTTGAGCTCGTATATCTGAAATACCGAAATTCAGCGTTCTGACAGAGGCAGTATGGGAGAAGCATCCTTTAGCTCGTGATTGCAGAACCGGAACCGTATGTAGTAGTGATGGCCTTTATGCGGCATCTGCAATCTCAGTGTTTGTTGATGGGGTATGCCTGGCCAGTAGATGCGAGACTCGTTACCGCGTTATGGTCCGGAGGTGGACACTCTTTCAGCAATGCGACTGAGAGGAGTGTTCCGGTAAAGATCATCAGGGCCGATCATTATCAGGCAACCATTGAGCGGGAGCGGTTGGCGATGTGCCTCTTGCCGGTGCTGAAGTTGGCGCAAGGTTCATTCCCTGTTTGCGGCCTGCGTAGTCGAGAGGGGCGAGCGCCTTGATCGGCCCCTTGGTGGGAAACGTGCATTACCTTTGTCGTGCGAGGCGCTTTTCGCCAGCCCTCGGCGTGTGACAAAAGGTTTCGGAATATCGCGAACGGCGAATCCCGGCCAGGGGTGATTTGACACTAACTTTTACAATCCAATTTTGACACCAACTTTTACTATTAGTTCGCACCAAGCAAGCAGAGTTTACTGCCGTGGCCTCGACTTAACGTATCTTTGTAGTTCACAGCAATTGAGTGGAGAGCTAAATGAGTAGCAGACGAGGAGAATCTGACGTGATTTTTAGGACGTTATGGGATGACACTAACTTTTACTGCCGATTTTTGACGCCAACTTTTACTAACTGTCATTTCGTTCGCGTCGCGTTTTGAATTGGGGAAGTGTATAGAAATCGCGGCTTCATGGCAAGCGATATTGTTTGACTCTCATCGTAAAAAAAAGTAACGTAACCGGTCATGCTGAGAGCTCGTATCTACCTTCTTTTCTTCGTTCCGTACACGTTGTTGTGCAGCCTCGCCGCCGTCATCGGCGGCCTTTTCGACTCCTCCGGACGGGCGGGACACGCCTGCGCCAGAGTCTGGAGCTTCGGTTCCCTCTGGGCGGCCCGGATCAGGGTCGAAGTGGACGGGCTGGAGCTGGTCCCGAGCGAGGGGCCGGTGATCTACATGGGGAACCACCAGGGGAACTTCGACATCCTCGCCCTGACCCGCGCCATCCCGCGCCTGTTCTCGTGGGTCGCCAAGGAAGAGCTTTTCCGGGTGCCGGTCTTCGGCGCCGCCATGCGCCGGGCGGGCTACATTCCGCTGGACAGAAGCGACGGCAGAAAGGCGCTGAAGAGCATGAACCAGGCGGCGCAGCGGATCGCCGCAGGGGCGAGCGTGGTCATTTTCCCCGAGGGAACCCGCACCAAGGACGGGGCCCTGCTCCCCTTCAAGCGCGGCGCCTTCTTGCTGGCGGTCAAGGCCGGCGTTCCCATTGTACCCTTCACCATCAACGGCAGCCGGGCCATAAACCCGCGCAACCGCATCGAGTTGAGACCCGGAACAATCAGGATCAGCTTCGCGGCGCCCATAGAGGTCGCGGGTGTCCCGGAAGCCGAACTCCTGGAACGGGTACGCACGGCTATCGCAGCAAAGCTGGAGGTTGAATAGGATGGTCATGGTTTACCTGGTGCTGGCCCTTTGCGGGGTCGGCCTGATCTCATGGGGGCTCCCCGCCGCGCACCGGCTGCGCTCGCCGCTCAACGTCGTCGCGGCCGCAGCTGTTCTCTTGGGTGTGGTGCTCGCCCTGCTCGGCACGCTGCTCGTCGTCGCTCCGAACTTCTTCAAGGGATAACCCTCAAGCCACAGGAAACAGAAAAGACATGGAAAAGGTCAAAACAATAGCGGTAAATGTCGCGGCAATCGCGGTGATTTCCCTGGTCCTGCTCTGGGGCAACGCGCTGTACCGGCAGTACGTGCAGTTCGACAAGGGCGAAAAGGGGACGGCGTCCGGGGACTTCCCGGCGGCGGTGGCCGGCTACGAGGCGGCGATCCACATGTACACCCCGGGAAGCTCCATCGTGCCGCGCAGTGCCCAGAAACTCTGGGAACTTGGGCAGATGGCCGAGGCCAATCACGACAAGGCTCGGGCGCTGATCGCTTATCGTGCCCTGCGCAGCTCTTTCTACGCCGTGGGCGGGATCTGGTCGCCGGGTAAGGAATGGATCGAGCTTTGCGATGCTCGCATCGCGGCTTTAGTTAAGCCTTAGCCCCCACCTTCGCCAAGGCTACGGTGGGCAGGCCCCAAGTTCGCCAAGGCTACGGTGGACAGGCCCCAAGTTCGCCAAGGCTACGGGCGGTGCGACATGCCGAAAAACCAAGGGGACAGGCACCTTCGGAGCCAGTCCCCTTAAATACAAAGGATTATCTTGGAAGAAAGCAGCATTGAAAATACCGGACTGAAGTTCGTGGCCCTGGGAGGACTCGGGGAGATCGGGCTCAACATGGCCGCCTTCGAGTACGGAGACGACATCGTAATCGTTGACTGCGGCCTGATGTTCCCGGAGCCCTACATGCTGGGGATCGACGTGGTCATCCCCGACATCGGCTACCTCGTGGAGCGTGCGGATCGCATCCGCGCCATCCTGCTCACCCACGGGCACGAGGACCACATCGGCGCGCTCCCCTACGTGCTGCGAGATTTCAATCCCCCCATCTACGGCACTGCCCTCACCCTGGGCTTCGTCAAGGAAAAGCTGAAGGAGTACGAGCTCGACGAGAAGGTCGACCTGCGCGTGGTGAAGCCCCGGGACGTGGTGGAACTGGGCAACTTCATCGTGGAGTTCATCCGCGTCGCCCACTCCACCGTGGACGGCTGCGCCCTGGCCCTCACCTGCCCCGAGGGGGTGGTGATCCACACCGGCGACTTAAAGCTGGACCAGACCCCGGTGGACGGCGAACTCACCGACCTCCCCACCTTCGCCCGCTACGGCCAGGCGGGGGTGCTGGCGCTCTTCGCCGACTCGACCAACATCGAGCGCGAGGGGTACACCCTGTCGGAACGCGTGGTGGGGGAGGCCTTCGACGAGATCTTCCCGAACTGCGCCGGCAGGGTGATCGTCGCCGCCTTTTCCAGCAATATTCACCGGGTGCAGCAGGTGGTGCACGCGGCGCAAAAAAGCGGCAGGAAGGTGCTTTTAAACGGCCGCTCCATGATCGCCAACGTGCAGATCGCCCGCGAACTCGGCTACCTGAACATTTCCGACGACCTCCTGATGGACCTCAAGGAGCTGCCCAGGCTCCCCAAAGAGCAGGTCTGCATGATCACTACCGGGAGCCAGGGGGAGCCGAGGAGCTCGCTGGTCCGGATCGCCATGGACGATCACAAGCAGATCAAGCTGGAGCGCGGCGATACCGTCATCCTCTCCTCCCGTTTCATCCCGGGCAACGAGAAGACCATCTCCGACCTGATGAATCACCTGTACCGCCGCGGCGCCGAGGTGATCCATGAGAAGGTATCCGAGGTGCACGTCTCCGGTCACGCCAGCCAGGAGGAACTGAAGCTCCTGCACAACCTGGTCAAGCCCCGCTTCTTTGTCCCGGTGCACGGCGAGTACCGGCACCTGGTGAAGCATGCCCAACTGGCGCAGAAGGTGGGGACTCCGGAGGAACGCTGCATTCTCGCGGTCAACGGCGACGTAGTCCTCTTCTCCGGTGACGAGGCGGTAATCGTGGACCACGTCAACACCGGCCGGGTCTTCGTGGACGGCAAGGGGGTCGGCGACGTCGGCAACGTGGTGCTGAAGGACAGGAAGCATCTCTCCGAGGACGGCATGGTGGTGGTCATCGTCGGCATCAACCAGGTGAGCGGCGAGATCATCTATGGTCCCGACATCGTGTCGCGCGGTTTCATCTTCGAGGACGAGAGCCAGCAGTACCTGGACGAGGCGAAGAAGGTGGTGCTGGACACGCTGGCCCTGGTGAGCACCGAGACGATGACCGACTGGAACGAGGTGAAGCTCGAGGTGCGCCGGGTGCTGCGCCGCTTCTTCAACAAGACCATCGAGCGCCGCCCGGTGATATTGCCGCTGGTTTTGGAAATGTAAGGTGCGTCCATATTTCCTCCCCCCGGAGGGGGGAGGTCAGGAGGGGGGAAGGTTTGGCCAATTTCCGCTCCCCCTCCCCAACCCTTCCCCTCCGGGAGAGGGAGCCCAGAACACAGGTAACGCATGACCACTGAAGAGAAGATCGAAAAAAAGGATAAGGTTGCCAAGGAAGTCAAGGGGATGGCCTTCGGCGTCGCCGGGCTGTTCCTGTTAATCGCGCTCGCCTCCTTCCACGGTGAGGACCTTTCCTTCAACAGCGTCTCCACCTTCGCTCAAACCAAAAACCTGGGGGGACGCTTCGGCGCACAGCTGGCCGACCTCTTTCTGCAGCTCTTCGGCTTGGCTGCTTATATCTTCCCCTGCACCCTGCTCTACCTGACCTACCGCGCGTTCAGTTCGGACGAGATCCGGTGGCGCCGCTACAAGCTGGTCGGTTTCGGCCTGCTGGTGCTTTCCATTTCCGGTCTGTTCGCCTTCAACCTGCAGTTCACCGAGTTCCTCGGCCAGCGGGTGCCGACCGGCGGTTTCATCGGCTACCAGAGCGCGGAGCTCATGAAGCGGGCCTTCGGCAAGATCGGGGCGCTGCTCATCCTGCTCCCCATGCTGGCGGCGGCCGCCATGCTCTTGTCCCGTTTCTCCTTCGTACTGTTCGCCAATTGGTGGCTGACCGCGCTCAAGGAGAGCTGGGAGAAGCGCAAGCAGCGCCGTGCCCTGCAGCGCGAACTCGCCTCCGAGAAGGGTGAGAAGGACGAGAAGCCGAGGCAGCACGCGGCGCCGGTCATCAAGCCCGCCGTGGTGCCGACGCCGATCCCCGCGCCGGTCGCGAAGAAAGAGAAAAAAAAGGACGACAAGAAGACCGCGCCGGTGCAGGAGGCGTTCGATTTCATCAAGGCGGAAGGGGATTTCAAGACCCCGCCGCTGTCCCTCCTTGACCCGCCCGCCGAGGGGGCCAAGCGCCAGGACAAAGAAACGCTCACCATGAACGCGCGGCTCATGGAGAAAAAGCTCAAGGACTTCGGCGTGGAAGGGGAGGTGGTGGAGATCTGCCCCGGCCCGGTCATCACCATGTACGAGTTCTCCCCCGGCCCCGGCATCAAAGTAAGCCGCATCGCCGGTCTGCAGGACGACCTGACCATGGCGCTGCAGGCACACTCGATCCGCATCGTGGCCCCGATCCCGGGCAAGGGGGTCGTCGGCATCGAGCTCCCCAACCGGGAGCGCGACATGGTGTCGCTGCGCGAGATCTTCAACTCCGAGCAGTTCCACAAAGGGAAGATGAAGCTCCCGATGGCGCTCGGCAAGGACATCGCCGGAACCCCGCTGGTCACCGACCTGGCCAAGATGCCGCACCTTTTGGTCGCCGGCGCCACCGGTTCCGGTAAATCGGTCGCCATCAACACCATGATCCTGTCGCTTCTGTACACCTCGACCCCCAACGACGTCAGGATCATCATGGTCGACCCCAAGATGCTGGAACTCTCGGTCTACGAGGGAATCCCGCACCTTCTGCTCCCGGTAGTCACCAACCCCAAGAAGGCGGCCCTCGCGCTCAAGTGGGCCGTGGAGGAGATGGGACGGCGCTACCGCCTCATGTCCGACAAAGGGGTCAGGAACATCGATTCCTACAACCGCGAGCTGGAGCGGCAGGAGAAGGAAGACGCCGAGAACCGCGCGCGCGAGACCGTGGTGGTCGAGGAGATCGACGAGGCCGATCACCTGGATGATCCGGAGGACATGGAGGCGCGCGAGGCGGCCATCCAGGCCTTCCTGGCCAAGGAAGAGCAGCTGGAACACGGCCACCTCCCTTACATCGTGGTTATCGTCGACGAGCTCGCCGACCTGATGATGGTGGCCGGCCGCGAGATCGAGGAGTCCATCGCTCGTCTGGCCCAGATGGCGCGCGCCGCCGGCATCCACCTGATCCTCGCCACCCAGCGCCCGTCGGTCGACGTCATCACCGGTTTGATCAAGGCCAACTTCCCGGCCAGGATCTCGTTCCAGGTCTCCTCGAAGATCGACTCCCGCACCATCCTGGACTGCAACGGCGCCGAGTCGCTCCTGGGCGCCGGCGACATGCTCTTCCTCCCGCCGGGCACCTCGAAAATGCTCCGCTCCCACGGCGCCTTCGTATCCGACGCCGAGGTGCAGCGCGTGGTCGAGTTCCTGAAGAAGCAGGGGAAACCGGTCTACGAGAAGTCGATCCTGGAGATGAAGGCGAGCGACGAGAAGGGCGGGGGCGACGAGGACGAGGATCTCGATGAGCGCTACGACGACGCGCTGGCCCTGGTGGCCGAGGCGAAGCAGGCCTCGATCTCCATGATCCAGCGCCGCCTGAGAATCGGTTACAACCGCGCCGCCCGCATCATCGAGAAGATGGAGCAGGAAGGGGTCATCGGACCCTCCGACGGCACCAGCAAGCCGAGAGAAGTTTTTATCAACAAGATTTAGCCGATCAGGGGACTGGCTCCGCAGGTGCCGGTCCCCCTTACAAGGAGGCCTAATGAACCTTTGTCGCAAGCCCAACCTGGCCCATTTCGCCGTCACCATCATCGGCAAGGACCGCACCGGCATCGTCGCCGACACCTCCGAGGTGCTCTTCAAGCTCGGTTGCAACGTCGAGGATTCGAGCTGCACCATGCTCGGCGGCGAGTTTGCCATGATCCTGATCGTCTCGCACGAGAAGCCGTTCTCCAAGAAGAAGCTGGAAGAGGAGTTCACCGCCAAGACCGCCGGCACCGGACTTTCCGCATTCGTCAGGACCTTGAAGGACGACGAGGTCTGCTACCAGGGGCCGGAAGGGGAGCTCTGCCTGATCTCGGTGTACGGCTCCGACAAGCCGGGCATCGTCTATCGCATCACCCGCGAGCTCGCCGACCGCGGCGTCAGCATCGCCGACCTCAACACCAAGCTGATCGGCAAGCCGACCGAGCCCGTGTACGTGCTGGTGCTCGAGGCTGCGCTGCCCCAGGGGCTCTCGGTGGAGGATGTGACCGCCCTGCTGGAAAAACTGAAAAAGGAGCTGAGTGTGGAGATTTCGGTGCGGCTTATTACACCCGTTTCCCTCTGATTCTATATGGCAGTCAAACCGATATTGATCTATCCCGATCCGATTTTGAAGCAGGTCTGCGCCCCGGTGCAGGCCCTTGACGATGAGATAAAGCAGCTGATCGAAGACCTGGTGGACACGATGCTCGCCGGGCCCGGTTCGGTCGGCGTCGCGGCGCCGCAGATCGGCGTCTCCCAGCGCGTCTGCGTCATCGACGTCTCGAAGAACCGTCACGGCAAGGAGAACAACCACGGGCTGTTGCTGATGATCAACCCGGAGATCCTGGCCAGGAGCGGCGGCGCCGTGATGCGCGAGGGGTGCATGAGCGTGCCGGACTACACCGGCGACGTCGAGCGCGCCACCGAGTTGACCCTGCGTTTCACCGAACCCGACGGCAACGTGCGCGAGTTCGATGCCTCCGGTTTCGAGGCCGTGGCGATCCAGCACGAGATGGACCACCTGGACGGCTTCCTGTTCCTGGACCGCATCGCCTCGCTGAAGACCGGCCTCTTCCGCAGGAAAAGCTACAAATAAACAGCCAAACCATTGGCCACGGAGAAAATCTGAGGACATCTGAGAAAGGCTAAGGCTTTTATTTGGTTTTCTCGGCGCGCCCACCGAAGCACAACGTGCGAAGGTGGATGAACCTCCGTGTCCGCCGCTTGCCCCCCGAAACACGTAGTGCGAAGGGGGGTGGTAACGCTTTTGGGTTCTTCTTATGAAATGGCTTCTCATCACATCCGCGCTGCTCTACGTCGCCTCGATCCGGCGCCCCATCTTCGTGGCGGCGCTCGGCTGCAGCCTGGCCTACCTCGCCTCGCGCGGCATGGGGCTGGGACGGCTCCCTCTGATCGGACCCCAGGACACCCTGGCCTTCTTCTCGGGAGCGCTTGGCCTCATGGGGCTTCCCTTCATCTATAGCCGGCAGACCGCGGGCGTGCGCTGGTTCTGCTGGGGATGCGGCGCGCTGGCAGGCCTCTTCGCCGCGTTGGCGCTTCCCTTCCCGACCATCAACATGCCGCTCCCTCCCATCCTCGACACCTACTGGTTCGAGCTGCACGTGGCGCTGGCCTTCTTCGCCTATGCCCTGTTCGGCATAGCCGCGCTCCTGGGCGTCGCCTTCCTGCAGGGCGGGGGGAAACCGGCACTCGACCTGCAGTACCGGGCCGCGTTGGTCGGCTACAGCTTCTTCTCGCTCTCCATGGTCGCCGGCGGCATCTGGGGCTACTACGCCTGGGGCACCTACTGGCTCTGGACCGCCAAGGAGCTCTGGACCTCCATCTTGTGGATCTTCTACTCGCTCTACCTGCACCTGCGCCTGAAAGGGCAGGCCTGGGAGCGCGGTTTCGCCTGGCTGGGCATCGTCGGCTTCCTGGTGACGCTCTTCACCTACCTGGGCGTCAGCATGCTCATGCGGAGCTCGCACAGCTTCTAGAGGCAAAGTCAACGGCGTCGCACACGGATTATACGGAGTAGGCTGATTAGAGCGGATTAAAAAATGTTAGAATCTTTTCAATTTCTCGAGCATGGGAGGTTGAAATGATTCATGAAGAGACAACGGACAGGATACTGAAGGGATTTTTCAAAGTTTATAACACTTTGGGTTTTGGATTTCTGGAGAAGGTGTACGAAAACGCTCTGGTGATCGAGCTGGCTAAGTTGGGGCTTGAGGTTAATCAGCAACCCAAAATTCCAGTCTATTACGACGGCTTGCTCGTAGGAGAGTATTTCGCCGATATCGTTGTCCAAGACGTTGTCATCCTCGAGTTGAAAGCTGCGGAAGCATTACGTGACGAGTATTACGCTCAACTGACGAATTATCTTAAAGCGTCGGATAAGGAACTGGGGTTGCTCCTGAACTTCGGTAAAAAACCGCAGTTCAAGAGAATAATTTTCTCGAATGATGTAAAGCAGGCTTTGCACCAAGGCCAATTTAAATACGGTGTCCATCTATAAGATTTATCCGCAGTTATTGCCTTGTTTTCCGCGAAATCCGCGTGCGATGCATCTGATTTATGGAGCGTAAAAGTGCTGAAAGCCATCTACTTTCGACTAACCTCCCTCAACCTCGGCCTCTGGCTCATGACCGGCGTCATGGTCACCCTGGCCCTGGGCTCATTCTCCAGCGCCAGCTCCGAGCAGGGCGGCCTCAACGACATGCCGCTCCTTTTCTGGCTGCAGCGCGCCCCCCTGGGCTACTCCTGGTGGCTCTGGCTCTGCGTCGCCTGCATCGCGGTGCTCTTCGTCAACGCGCTCATCTGCTCCATCGACGCCCTGCGGCGCAAAGGGCGCAGCGTGGCGCCGCACCTTATGCACGCGGGCTTCTTGCTGATCGTCCTGGCGCACCTCCTTTCGGCCTACGGCGGCTTAAAGCAGCAGATGCAGCTGCCGCAGGGGGATTCCTTCAGCTTCCCGGACGGGGAGCGGGCTGTGGTGGAGAGCATTACCGGGCAGGTGGGGCCGATGGGGATGATGAGCGGCTACCGAGCGGAGCTGCGGCTCTCCGACGGTCTGCACGCGGTGCAGCCAAACCAGCCCTTCTTCCACAAGGGGTACGGCATCTACGTGAAGGATGTGGCGCTCAGCCCGGTACCGGTGGCGCTCTTCGAGGTGCACAAGGAGCCGGGCGCCTTGACGGCTTTCATCGGGGCCTTGCTTTTTACGGTGGGGAACCTGATGCTGCTGGCGCAGCGTAAGGGGAGATGAAAAAGAAAGGGGCGCCTCGCGGCGCCCCTTTTTGCATTACTTGAGGACTTTGACGCTCTTGATGACCATCGGCGTCTGCGGCACGTCGGGCATGCCGTTGGCACCTTTGCCGGTCTTGGTGGCTGCGATCTTGTCGACCACGTCCATCCCTTCGAGCACCTTGCCGAAGACAGCGTAGCCGTACCCCATCTGTCCGCCGCCCGGCCTGTTGTTCAGGAAGTCGTTGTTCACCACGTTGATGAAGAACTGCGCGGTGGCGGAGTCGACCACCATGGTGCGCGCCATGGCGAGGGTGCCGCGGTCGTTCTTAAGCCCGTTGGCCGCCTCGTTCTTGATCGGGGCCTTGGTCGCCTTGGGCACCAGGTCCTGGCCGAAGCCGCCACCCTGGATCATGAAGTTGGGGATGACGCGGTGGAAGATGGTCCCGTTGTAGAAGCCGCTGTTCGCGTAGTCGAGGAAGTTCTTCACCGAGATCGGCGCTTTCTCCTGGTTCAGCTCGACCTTGATATTGCCCTGGTTGGTCTCGATCAGCACCACCGGGTTCTTCGTCTCGGCAGCGAAGGCGCCGCTTGCCAGGAAGAGCCCCAGGGTCAGGGCGTAGATGAATCTTTTCAGCATGTTTTCGTACCTCCTCTGGGATTGGAAATCGTTGCATTCTTATAAGCCAATCACCGTCCGGGGTCAACCAATTCGCGTCTTTTGCGGCAAGTAAGGGTTGACAGATCAGGCGCCGCCGTGGAAAATGCCCAATCATTAACGTTTATGGAGGATTCAATTGCAGATACAATTCGGCACCGATGGGTGGCGCGGCGTCATCGCTGACACCTTCACCTTTGAAAACCTGTCACTGGTGGCGCAGGCCACCATGGATTATCTGCATAAGCAAGGCCTTGCCGAAAAGGGGCTGGTGATCGGCTACGACCGCCGTTTCCTTTCGAAGGAGTTCGCCGAGCGCGTCGCCGAAATCGCGGCGGGCAACGGCATCAAGACTTGGCTCTCCCACGAGTACGCACCCACCCCCGCAGTCTCCTGGGCGGTTCACGAGAAGAAGGCCGGCGCCGGGGTCATGATCACCGCGAGCCACAACCCGCCCCGCTACAACGGCTTCAAGGTAAAAGAATCTTTCGGCGGCTCGGCGCGCCCGTCCACCACCAAGGTGCTGGAGCAGATGGTCGCCGAGAACCAGGCCGCGTCCCGCCCGGTGCAGGCGCTGGAGCTGGCCGAGGCGCAGGCGACCGGCCAGGTGGAGCTATTCGACGCCACGGCTCCCTACCTGGCCCAGTTGGGGCGCTACGTCGACCTGGAGCTGATCCGAGCTGCCAATATTAAGGCGGTCGTGGACCCGATGTACGGCGCCGGCTCCGGCCTCTTGCCGCTGCTGGTCCCGGGGGTCGAGGAGATCCACGGAGCCGAGAATCCCTCTTTCGGCGGCCATCCCCCCGAACCGATCGCAGAGCACCTGGGCGAGCTCGCGGCGCTGGTCGAGGCCGGCAACTTCCAAGTGGGGCTCGCCCTGGACGGCGACGCTGACCGCATCGGCGCCGTCGACGAGACCGGTGAATTCTTCTCCTCGCACCGGATCTTCACCGTGCTGCTGCGTCACCTCTACGAAAGGAAAGGGGTGCGCGGCGCCGTGGTCAAGACCGTCTCCACCACCCAGATGATCGATCTCCTGGCCCAAAAGTACGGCCTGGAACTGTTCGAGACCCAGATCGGGTTCAAGCACATCTGCGAGATGATGCTGGAGAACGACATCCTGATGGGGGGCGAGGAGTCCGGCGGCCTCGGCGTGAAGGGGCATATCCCCGAGCGCGACGGCATCCTGATGGGACTCCTGCTTTTGGAGGCGATGGCCATGAGTGGCAAGGGACTGCGGGCTCTCCTGGAGGAGACCATGGACGAGATCGGGCACTTCCACTACTCCCGCATCGACCTTCCCATCGGGGCCCAGGCGAAGCGGCAACTCCTGGAGCGGATGCAGGAGGGGGGGATCACCAGCATCGCCGGATTCCAGGTGGCGCGTCACAATTTCAGCGACGGCTTCAAGTTCATCTTCGAGGACGGGGCGTGGCTGCTGATCCGCCCGTCGGGGACCGAACCGGTGCTCAGGCTGTACAGCGAGGCGGGGGACCCGGAGAAGGTTGAGCTCCTTCTCAAGGCCGCTCGTGGCATAGCGAGCGTGTAAGGAGCGGTTATCGCTAAGGCAATTACCTTGAAATGGCGTAGCGCTTCTGTTATAGAATAAGCTTCGCAGCAAAAGTACCCCCCACCAAGGAGACATTCATGTCGAATCCTCAGTTGATTATGTACGATGAGGAATTCAAACAGATAAACGTCGCGCTCGATAAACTGTTGCGCGAGGCTAACGCAAAAGTGATCTTCCTGGTGGATAAGAACGGCCAGCTGATCACTGGTTGCGGCGAGACCGAGCGCTTCGACACTACGTCCCTTGCCTCGCTCACCGCAGGTAACATCGCTGCCACCGGCGGCCTGGCCAAGCTGATCGGCGAGAAGGAGTTCTCTATCCTCTTCCACGAAGGGGAGAAGGACAACCTCCACATCTCCATCGTTGCCGGCCGCGTCATCCTTGTGGTGCTCTTCGATACCCGTTCGTCGCTCGGCCTGGTGCGCCTGAGGGTGAAGAAGGCCTCCGAGGAGCTTACCGCCATTTTTACCCGGCTGCTGCAAAAGAACGAGGAGAAGGAGAAGACCGGCGACAGCGAGTTCCCCTTCGCCGAGATCACCGACGACGATATCGACAACCTGTTCAGCTAACGGAACATTTTTCGGTGAGATGGGGTGGCGTCATGCGCCCCTAAACCCTGTGGTGCAGTAATTTATAAGAGGTAATGTAGGATGTCCTTCATTAACTACGCTTCCCGTGAGATAAACTGCAAGATCGTCTACTACGGCCCGGGCCTGTGCGGCAAGACCACCAACCTTCAGTACGTCTACCAAAAGACGGCCGCCGATGCGAAAGGGAAGATGATCAGCCTGGCGACCGAGACCGAGCGCACCCTTTTCTTCGACTTCCTGCCGCTGGCGCTGGGCGAGATCCGCGGCTTCAAGACGCGCTTCCACCTGTACACCGTTCCCGGCCAGGTCTTCTATGACGCCTCCAGAAAGCTGATCCTCAAGGGCGTCGACGGCGTGGTGTTCGTGGCCGACTCCCAGGAAGAGCGCATGGACGCCAACATCGAGAGCGTCGAGAACCTGCGCATCAACCTGATCGAGCAGGGGTACGACCTGGACAAGATCCCGTACGTGGTCCAGTACAACAAGCGCGACCTCCCCAACGTCGTCGACGTGGAGGAGCTGCGCCGGGAGCTGAACCCGACCAACGTTCCCGATTTCGAAGCCTGCGCCACCACCGGCGAAGGGGTTTTCGAGACCCTGAAGGCGATCGCCAAGCTGATCCTGTTCGATCTGAAAAAAGGGAAATAAAAAAGACAGAGGCGTTTTAACAGGGATAAAAGGGATAAAAGGGATGATGTAACCGTTTGGTTTTCATCCCCTTTATCCCTTTTATCCCTGTTAGACGCCTTTTTTTTGTTTTTGCAGTTCCTCCCACAGCGCCCGCGCAGCCCTTTCGGTCATCCCCGGCGCGGCGATGAGTTCCTCCAGCGTCGCCCCCTGCACCCCTCTCAAACTCCCGAAATGCTTTAACAACGCCTTCTTCCGTTTCGCGCCGATGCCCGGCACCTGGTCCAGGCTGGAGCCGGTGAGGGTCTTACTGCGCACGGCCTTGTGGTAGGTGACGGCGAAGCGGTGCGCTTCGTCCCTGATGCGCGCCAAAAGGAGCAGCGGCGCGGAACTCTGCCGGAGCGTAATCGGGTTCTTGCGCCCCGGGCGGAACACCCGCTCGTCACTCTTCGAGATCTCCTCGCTTTCCATATCCCGGAAGGTGCGGCTCTTTGCCAAACCGGCCGCCTCCACCCCGTTCACCCCCAACTCGTCCAGTACCGCGTTCAATACCCCCAACTGTCCCAGACCGCCGTCGACCACGATCAGGTCAGGCTGCTCCTCGGTCGTTTCCGCCTTGAAGCGGCGCGAGAGGACCTCGCGCATCATGGCGAAGTCGTCGGACTGCAGTACCCCCTTGATCCGGTAGCGCCGGTACAGATTCTTGTCGGCCTTGCCGTCGATGAAAACCACACGGCTTCCGACCGCCATCTCCCCTTGAATGTTGGAGATGTCGTAGCACTCGATCCTTCTGGGGGTGCGGGCAAGGTGCAGCTTCTCGGCGAGTTCGGTCAGCAGCGTGGCGGACGAGCTTTCCTTGGCCAGCCGCTCCTGCGACGCGGTCTCCGCGTTCTTCTGGGCCAGCTTCACCATCTCCAGCTTGGGGCCGCGCTGCGGTGCCGCGATGATCACCTTCTTGCCCGCCTTCTCCGACAGGAGTTCCTCGAGCGGGCCTGGCTCCGGAATAGGGAACGGGATCAGCACCTGGGGCGGGAGCGGGGCGTCCAGGTCGTAGTACTCGTTCAGGAACGAGGCCAATCCCTCCTCGGTCTCCAGCTCCCAGTCGAAGAGGAAGGTGCGGCCGCCGGTCACGGTGCCGCCGCGGATGTGCAAGAGGGCGATCTGCATCTGGTCCCCCTCGCGGTGCACGCCGAACACGTCGCTGTCGCCCCCTTGCGCCACCATCTTCTGGCGCTCCACGGTGACCTCGATGGCGCGCACCAGGTCGCGGTAGCGCGCCGCGTCCTCGTAGCGCATCTCCTGGCTGGCCTGCGTCATCTTGGCGCGGTAGAGGCGGGCAATCTCGGTGTTCTTTCCTTCCAGGAACAGGGCGGCCCCTTCGGCGAGGGTCGCATATTCCTCTTTCGTGATCAGTCCGCAGCAGGGGGCGGAGCATTGCTTGATCTGGTGGTACAGGCAGGGGCGTTTGCGCGCCATGCAGGTCGCCAGCGGGTAGTGGCGCAGCGGGAACATCTTGTAGAGCTGCTTCAAGACCTCCTTGGCCGAGGTGGCGGAGGAGTAGGGGCCGAAGTAGCGCGCGCCGTCGGAGGGAATCTTACGCACCAATGAAAGGCGCGGGAACTCTTCCTTCATGTCCATGCGCAGCGAGAAGTAGGTCTTGTCGTCGCGCAGGTTGATGTTGTACTTCGGGCGGTGCTGCTTGATCAGCGTGTTCTCGAGGATCAGCGCTTCCTTTTCCGTGTCGGTGACGATGTAGTCTACCGACTGGACCAGTTGCACCATGAAGCGGATGTGAACGCGGGAATCGCGGGTGTCGCCCACGTAGGCCCGGACGCGGTTTCTGAGGTTGCGCGCCTTGCCGACGTAGATGACGGTGCCGTCCGAGGTCTTCATGAGGTAGACGCCGGGGGAGGTGGGGAAGTTCTGGATCATCTCCTGGGTTATCATGAGGCGTAGTATAGACGGTTGCTGGTTAGAAGGGAAGGTGGGTTGTGTTAACGAGTGTCCTGGCGTGGCGGCGGTATGGGGCGGTTGTGTTGAGGCGGCGGGGGGAAAGACGGGGCGAATGATTATTCGCCCCTACAGTGTATCGTTAGCGGGCTAGCGCTTGCCGGTCCTGCTGCCAGGCTTGGCGGAATTGCCGGGACGCGAGGCGGGCTTGCTCCCAGCGGGTCTGGAGGCGCCGGACGGTCTAGCCGATCCCGCTTTGGCTGCGGCAGGTCTGGCCCCGGCCGGTCTGGCCGATCCCGCTTTGGCAGCGGTCGGTCGGGCACCGGCAGGCTTGGCCGCTCCCGCTTTGGCCGCGGCTGGTCTGGCACCGGTCGGCTTGGCATCAGGGCTCGCCGTCGGCCTGGCTGCGGGCTTGGCTGCCGACTTTGTTGCCGGTTTTGCTGCAGGTTTCGCAGCCGGCTTCGTGGCCGCCAGCGCGGCAGTTGCCTTTTTCTCAGCGGCTTTCTTCTCGGCCGCTTCAATGCGCCACCTGGGAAGGGTTTTGGCGCCGCCACCGCTCGCCTTCATCTTCTGCGGATTGGCATAGGAGACGGTGATCTTCTTGTCGAGGAGCCACGCGCCGTCCAGGGAATCGATGGCGTCCCTTGCCTCGGCTTCGGTGGACATCCTGACGTAGCCGCAACCCTTGAACTGGCCGGTCTCGGGATCCCTGATCAGGTGCATCGAGGTAACCGTGCCGGAAACTGCGAACAGCTTCAGCAGCTCGTATTCAGTGATATCGTAGGACAGGCTGCCTACGTAAAGTTCCTTACCTGCTTTTGCCATGGAATCTATCTCTCCTTGATTTGGTCGGCACACTTTAGCACAACACGTGACACTGCAGCAAAACTTTCTCTCGTGACCATACGTTAGCCGCCGTTACGCTCCCGCAGGATCGCGGTATAAAGCGGCTCGCGGTCGGCCTTGGAAGCGGAAACGACCATTTCCACCTCGACCAGTCTTCCGCCTGCGCTCACTACCCGCTGCCTACTCGTTTCTTCCTTGAAGTCGCCCGGCCGCTCAATCCGCTGCTGCAGATCCTTTGCATTTTCGAGGAAGTCGAAGATCGATTCCCCCAGCAACATCTGCCGGTTCCGCCCGAACAGGCTTTCCGCCTTCTCGTTCACGATCACCATCTTGCCGTTCTTCAGGAACGTCACCACCGCCGACGCGGCCACCTCGATGAAGCGGCGGTAGCGCTCGTCCGCCTCGCGCGACTGGACCGTGCGGTGGGAGAGTTCCTCCATCATGTCGTTGAACGCGGCGATGAGCATGCCGATCTCGTCGCGGCTATTCTGCGGCATCTTTTCCTGGAAATTGCCGGTCCTGGTGACGTCGATGATCCGGTCAGAAAGTAGTTTCACCGGCGTGATGATCAGCCGGCTCATGATGATCCCCATCACGACGGTGACGATGAGGTACACCAACCCGCGGGCCAGCAGGTCGAGTTTGAAGTTGGCCCCCAGTTGGGCGTACAGGTCCTTCATCGGGATGCTTACCGATACCGCGCCGATGACCTCCCCGACGCGGTAATTGTAGGAATAGTGGCCCGGCGGGAAACGCTTCTTGACGAAGTCGGGCGCGCTCTGGTAGCTGCCGTGGCATCCCAGGCAGGAAGGGGTGGCGCGCATCGGCTGCAGGTACCGGAAGAAGCTGGTGTCGCCCGCTTTGACGATGTCGTAACTTTCGGCAGCGGGTTTGTCGATGAATTTTTGCAGTTGCGCAGTCTCGTAAGCGTCCGGGCGGTTTTCGGGGTTGCGGTAGCGCAGCGACACCTGGCGCACGTAGAACTTCGAGTTTTGGGTGACCCTTTTGGCCACTTGGGTCGCCACTACCTGCGGCACCAGGTTGTAGTTGGTCTCCGGCTCGTTCTTGACCACTGACGACATGTACTCGCGGGTCTCGATGAGTTGCGTGGCGAAACTGCGCGCGTTGTCCACGGCGAAGCGGAGCACGAAGTCCTTCTGGCGATGGTACAGGAAGATGCCCGAGGCGAGCAGGAGGGCGATCAGGAGCAGGGACATCAGGCCGAAGAACTTGGTGCGGATGGAGAAATCTGCGGGGCGGGTCATGCATCCTCCTGGAATTTCAAAGCACTGAAGCCACAAGTATATCCGGGGACATAGGAACCGCAATCCACCTTCGCCAAGGCTTCCACCTCCGCCAAGGCTACGGTGGACAAGACGGTGGACAAGTCCGCCAGCAGCGTCCCCGTCCCTGGAGGGGGAGGGTAGGGAGGGGGAAGATCTCTACCTGCGAATCCCCCCTCCAACCTCCCCCCTCCGGGGGGAGGCTTCTGACCAGTCCCCCCTAGCGCGAGGACAAAAAAAGCCCCATCCGCAGGAGAGGGCGGATGGGGCACAGGTGCTGGGTTTAACGTAGAACCTAGAACATAGAACTTAGAACGTTCGTCAGTTCTTCTTGTGGCACTCGAAGCAGATCTCTTCGGTCTCGCGGCGCTTGATCTGGGCGGCCTTGTCCTTGGGAATTCCTTTGCCCATAAGCTTCTCGCCCATCTTGTGACAATCGAAACAGTTCCTCCCTTTCAGGGCCTTGTGCATCTTCACCATTGCGGGGTTCTTGCTATGACAGACGTTGCACTCGAAGCCATAGGCAGCGGGAGCGACGAGCAACAGCAACAGGACCAAAAGCGTTTTTTTCATGTACGGACTCCTCCACGATATCGGGTTACCAAGCTGATCCAGCGCCGTCATCCTAAACCCAGTCCTGCCAAGGCGCCTTGACCAAAGTCAAAGAAAAGGCCGCCACCTTCTCTGAGAAAACACTTTTCATAGCTCCGGCAGTATGGTAATTTTCCCTGCTTTGCATTTTCGGCAACACTCGGATCATTCACAAATCGAGAAGAGACTATGGCTAAGATCATCTGTGTGGCAAATCAAAAGGGTGGGGTGGGCAAGACCACGACGGCCGTGAACCTGTCGGCATCGCTGGCCGTGGCCGAACGCCGCGTGCTCCTGGTGGACATGGACCCGCAGGGGAATGCGGGTAGCGGCGTGGGGGCTGACAAGGATGTCCTCGAGGAGAGCATCTACGACGCCCTTATCGACGACGCGCCGGTGTCGCGCATCGTGCTCAAGACGGAACTTCCCTACCTGCACCTGCTGCCGGCCACTTCCGACCTCGCCGGCGCCGAGCTGGAGCTGGTGAGCGTCACCGACCGCGAGCGGAAGCTGAAGAAGATCCTCGCCGCGCTGTCCGATTCCTACGACTACATCTTCATCGACTGCCCTCCTTCGCTGAACCTTCTCACCATCAACGCGATGACCGCGGCGCATTCCGTCCTGATTCCGCTGCAGTGCGAGTTTTACGCCATGGAAGGGCTTTCGCAGATACTGAAAACCATCAACCTGATCCAGCAGGGGCTGAACACGTCGCTCTCCATCGAGGGGATCCTGCTCACCATGTTCGACGCCAGGAACAACCTGTCGCGCCAGGTCGGCGAGGAGATGCGCGCCCACTTCCCCAAGGAGACCCTGGAAACGGTGATCCCGAGGAACGTCAGGCTCTCCGAGGCGCCGTCGCACGGCAAGCCGATCTGCCTGTACGACATCACCTCCAAGGGGGCGACCAGCTACATGGATCTGGCCAAGGAACTCATCGCGCGCGAGGTGTCGCATGGTTAAGAAAATGGGATTGGGCAAGGGGATGGGGGCGCTGCTCCCGGTCGTGGAGGATCACGGCAAGAAGTATTTCTCCTGCCCCATCGAAGACATAAAGCCGAACAAGGAACAGCCCAGAAAGACCTTCGTCAACGAGAAGCTCGAGGAGCTGGCGGCCTCCATCCGAGAAAAGGGGATCATCCAGCCCCTGGTCGTGGTCAAGAAGGCCGGCCACTACGAGCTGATCGCCGGCGAGCGGCGCTGGCGCGCCGCCCAGAAGGCTGGCCTCAGGGAAGTTCCCGTCGTCATCCAGGACGTCTCCGAGGAGACCGCGCTGGAGATGGCTCTCATCGAGAACATTCAGCGCGAGGACCTGAACGCGGTGGAAGAGGCCGAGGCCTACCACGCCCTGTTGGAGCGCTTCTCGCTGTCCCAAGAGGAACTGGCCAAGCGCGTCGGCAAGGAGCGCTCGACCATCGCCAACGCCCTGCGTCTGTTGCGGCTGCCGGCCGAGATCAAGCGCGACGTGGCCGAGGACCGCATCTCCATGGGGCATGCCAGGGCGCTGCTGACCCTGGAGGACGTCGAGGAGCAGAAGGCAGTCCGCGACGAGATCGTCAAGGGGCACCTCTCCGTGCGCGAGACCGAGGCGCTGGTGAAGCGCAGGAAGGCAGGCCCGCCGAAGAAGGCGGCCAAGCCGTCGCTGGACCCGGACCAGAAGGACCTCGTGGACCGCATGCAGCGCCACTTCGCCGCCAAGGTAGCCCTCAAGCGCGCCGGGCGCGGCGGCAAGCTCGAGATCAGCTTCGGCGACATGAAGGAACTGACCCGCATCGTGGAGCTGTTGAACCTCTAGAAGCCGGCGCGCTTACGCCCTTCTTTTCTCAGCTCCATCCAGCTTCCCCCTTTCGCAAAGGGGGATTGAGGGGGATTTAACTCTGTGGCAACCGGGGATGCTGTGGCGACCTCGGCCAAATCCCCCCTGGCCCCCCTTCGCAAAGGGGGGTAACGGCCACACCCCACAGAACAGCACGATCCCTTTCCCTTGACGGGGCCGCCCGCCGAAGCGCGCAGTCCGCGAAGGGGGCAGGGGGAATGAGCAGAAGCTTCTTCCTTTTTCCTCAGCACCACCCGCCGTACCTGTTTCAGATTCACCCCGCACGGGGAGCAATTCCGAACATCGTTCCAAATGTCATACACGATCCTGTCTACAAAACCCGCGCTAACTCTCGGTTCGCGGTCCTGAGACAGTCCCGTGGCACCCCGACTGGCACAGCTTTGCGGCCGCAAAATACTGATGTTCAGGGGTGTCCAAGTGTATACAATTCTTCACGCAAACGGATAAATCGCTTGACACAAAAAGCATTTATGTGATAGCAATCACCTGTTTTGCGCGGCCCCCTGCACAGTATGAAGGCGTATACGTCTTTAAAAATGTTCGAATAGAGGTGGTTTGGTGATCAATTTAGACATCGCATTTGTATTCCAGCTGGTGAACTTCCTAGTGCTGGTACTGCTCCTGAACGTCTTTCTCTACAAGCCGATCAGGAAACAGCTCGCCGATCGCGCCGCTCAGATCAACGGGGCGAAAGAGAAAAGCGCCGAAGTAGACAGGGAAGTGCAGGAGAAGCTGGCCAGCTACGAGGCACGCATGCGCGAAATCCGCGCCGGTGCTGCCGACGAGCGTGGTGCCCTGAAGAAGGAGGCCCAGCAGCAGGAGGCCGCCATTCTCGACAAGGCACGTGCCGAAGCTACCGCGTCGCTTTCCGCCATCAAGGCCAAGGTGGCCCAGGAGGCCGAGGAAGCACGTCGCCTGCTCACCTCCAGCGCCGAGACCCTGTCCGCCGAAATCTGTGAAAAAGTTCTCGGGAGGAGTCTCTAGCATGCATATGAACAAGAAGCTCATCGTTTCCCTGCTCACCGCGGGCGCTGTTATCGCCCTGGCTTCCCTCGGCTTCGCCCAGGAAGCTGCCGAGGGCGCAGGCGCAGCACACGAAGGCGGCCACCAGGCAGCCCAGATGAAAGACTTCATGTGGCGCTGCATCGACTTCGCCGCCCTGGTCGCCATCGCCGTCTGGGCCCTCAAGAAGGCCGACGTGAAGGGCACCCTGGCCGCTCGCCGCTCCGGCATCGAGAAGACCCTTCAGGAAGCGGTCGCCGCCAAGGAAGCCGCCGAGAAGAAATTCGCCGAGTACTCCCAGCGCCTGGACCAGGCCAACCAGGAGATCGAGGTGATTTCCGCCAACATGAAGCGCGAGGGTGAGCTCGAGAAAGAGCGCATCATCGCCGAGGCCAAAGAAGCCGCCGCCCGCATTAAGGCCCAGGCCGAGGCAGCAGCGACCCAGGAAGTCCTCAAGGCGAAAGACGAGCTCCGCGCCGAGGCAGCACGTCTCGCGGTCGAACTGGCCGAGCAGAAGATCAAGCAGAACATTGCAAAAGGCGACCAGGACAAGCTGGTGGGCGACTATATCTCCAAGGTGGTGACTCTACATTGAGTACTAACGCTATTGCCAAACGTTACGCCAAGGCACTCGTGCAGATTGGCTCGGAAGCGGGGAGCGTGGAAGGGTTCAACAGCGAACTGACCCGCTTCAGCACTGTCCTGACCGACAGCCGCGAGCTTTCGGCGATCTTCGCCAACCCTGCCTATGGCATCGAAGAGAAAAAAGAGATCCTCAAGGACCTGGTGGCGAAGCTGTCCATCTCCCCGATGATCTCCAACCTGATGATGCTCCTCCTCGAGCGCGGCCGCCTCTCGGTACTGCCGCAGATCGCGGAGAACTACGGCGTCTTCGCCGACGATCTCTCCGGCGTGATCAGGCCGACCCTTTCCTCCGGGCTGCCCCTGGACGCGGCCCAGGTCGAGGAGATCAAGTCGGCCCTGGCCAAGTCGACCGGGAAAAAGGTTGAACTCAAGGTTGTGGTTGATCCGTCGCTCATCGGCGGTGTGGTAACGCAGATCGGCGACAAGGTATTCGACGGCTCGGTAAGGACTCAGTTAGCTAACATTCAGGATATATTACAGAAGGGGTGAGACGGTTCTATGGAAATCAAAGCGGAAGAAATCAGCGAGATTATCAGGAAGCAGATCAAGGAGTACGGCAAGGAAGTGGCGGTAGCCGAAACCGGCACCATCATCTCCATCGGTGACGGTATTGCCCGTATCCACGGTCTTGACAAGGCGATGGCAGGCGAGCTCCTCGAGTTCCCGCACGGCATCACCGGCATGGTTCTCAACCTTGAGGAAGACAACGTCGGTGCCGCGATTCTCGGCGAGTTCTCCGAGATCAAGGAAGGCGACGCGGTCAAGCGTACCGGCAGGATCGTCGAGGTCCCGGTAGGCGACGCCCTCGTCGGCCGCGTGGTTGACGCGATCGGTAACCCGATCGACGGCCTCGGCCCGATCAACACCTCCACCTTCGGCAAAGTCGAAGTGAAGGCCCCCGGTATCGTCAAGCGTAAGTCTGTTCATCAGCCGATGCAGACCGGCCTCAAGGCGATCGACTCCATGGTTCCGATCGGGCGTGGCCAGCGCGAGCTGATCATCGGCGACCGCCAGACCGGCAAGACCGCCGTCGCGATCGACACCATCATCAACCAGAAGGGCGGCGACGTCGTCTGCATCTACGTTGCAATCGGCCAGAAGCGTTCCACGGTTGCCCAGGTTGTTGCCAAGCTGAAAGAGCACGGCGCCATGGATTACACCATCGTCGTTGCCGCTACCGCTTCCGAGCCGGCACCGCTCCAGTTCATCGCACCGTACACCGGCGTGACCATGGGCGAGTTCTTCCGCGACGCGGGCAAGCACGCGCTGATCATTTACGATGACCTCTCCAAGCAGGCCGTCGCATACCGTCAGCTTTCCCTGCTCCTTCGCCGTCCGCCGGGGCGCGAAGCTTACCCGGGCGACGTCTTCTACCTCCACAGCCGTCTCCTCGAGCGTGCTTGCAAGGTATCCGACGAGTGCGGCGCTGGCTCCCTGACCGCTTTGCCGGTCATCGAGACCCAGGCAGGTGACGTTTCGGCCTACATCCCGACCAACGTTATCTCCATCACCGACGGCCAGATCTACCTGGAGAGCGACCTGTTCTACTCCGGCGTACGCCCGGCCATCAACGTCGGCCTCTCCGTATCCCGCGTCGGCGGCTCGGCACAGGTTAAGGCAATGAAGCAGGTTGCCGGTACCCTCCGTCTGGCTCTGGCACAGTACCGCGAGATGGCGGCGTTCGCCCAGTTCGGCTCCGACCTGGACAAGGCTACCCAGATGCAGCTCGCCCGTGGCGCACGCCTGGTCGAGATCCTGAAGCAGCCGCAGTACCGTCCGATCCCGAACGAGAAGCAGGTCCTGATCATCTTCGCCGCCAACAACGGCTTCGTCGATGACTACCCGATCGGGTCCCTGGGCCGTTACGAGCAGGAACTCTACGCATTCTTCGACTCCAGGAAGTCCAGCCTCCTTGGCGAACTCCGCGACAAGAAAGCGATCGACGACACCATGAAAGGCGAGATCATCGCCGGCCTGGAAGAGTTCAAGAAGGAATTTACTGCCTAAACCAAGGACGGACTTAGCGAATGGCAAACCTTAAGAGCATCAAGAAACGGATCGTATCCGTAAAAAATACCCGGCAGATCACCAAGGCCATGAAGATGGTCTCTGCCGCCAAGCTGCGTCGCGCCCAGGAGAACGTGGTCGCTGCGCGCCCCTACGCGGGGAAGCTCGCGGAGGTGCTTGAGCGGCTTGCCAAGACCCAGGAGTCGGATGCCAATCCGCTCATGGTGAAGCGCGACGGAGGTCGCGCCCTTCTGGTGGTGGTGACCTCGGACCGCGGCCTGTGCGGCGGCTTCAACGCCAACCTCTCCAAGGCCGCTGACCGCTTCCTCAAGGAGCGCAAGGGCGACTACTCGGAAATGACCCTGATGACCATCGGCCGCAAGGGTTACGAGTTCCTGAGGAACCGTCACACGGTCCGCAAACATCACGGCAACATCTTCTCCACCCTCTCCTACCAGACCGCGGCCCTGATCGCCGCCGAACTGATCGAGGGATACCTGGCGGAAGAGTACGACGAAGTCTTCATCATCTACAACGCCTTCAAGAGCGTCATGACCCAGGACATCACCCTGGAGCAGCTCCTGCCCATCGCACCGAAGGCCGGCGACGAGGACGAAATCGGGACCGAGTACATCTACGAGCCGTCCAAGGGCGCGCTGTTGGACGAACTCCTTCCCAAGCACATCGAGGTCCAGGTCTTCAAGGCCCTCCTCGAGTCGGTCGCTTCCGAGCACGGCGCCAGGATGACGGCGATGGATGCGGCTTCCAAAAACGCCACAGAGATGATCGCCAAGCTGACCCTGATCTACAACAGGGCGCGCCAGGCTGCCATCACGACGGAGCTGATGGAAATCATCTCCGGCGCTGAATCGATCAAGGGTTAACACTTATAAAAATATGTGGCCCTCTCGGCCGCAAAAGGAAGAGGTTTAAACATGAGTCAGAACTTCGGAAAAATATCGCAGGTCATCGGCGCAGTTATCGACGTCGAATTCGAGCCGGGCAAGCTTCCCCCGATCTACCAGGCTCTCAGGGTAACCAACCCCGCGATCGACGACCAGGAGTTCAACCTGGTTCTGGAAGTCGCACAGCACCTGGGCGAGAACGCCGTCAGGACCATCGCAATGGACGGTACCGACGGTCTGGTTCGTGGCCAGCAGGTCATGGATACCGGCAAACAGATCTCCGTGCCGGTAGGCAAGAAGACCCTGGGCCGCATCCTCAACGTCATCGGCGAGCCGGTTGACGAGATGGGTCCGGTAGGCGCCGAGAAAGAGTACGGCATCCACCGCGAGGCGCCGCTCTTCGTAAACCAGTCCACCAAGGTCGAAGCGTTCACCACCGGCATCAAGGTCGTTGACCTCCTCGCTCCGTACGCCAGGGGCGGTAAGATCGGCCTCTTCGGCGGCGCAGGCGTCGGCAAGACCGTTCTCATCATGGAGCTCATCAACAACATCGCCAAGCAGCACGGCGGCTTCTCCGTCTTCGCCGGCGTCGGCGAGCGTACCCGTGAAGGGAACGACCTCTGGATGGAAATGAAAGAGTCCGGCGTTCTCGACAAGGCCGCCCTCGTGTACGGCCAGATGAACGAGCCTCCGGGGGCACGTGCCCGCGTTGCTCTCTCCGCGCTCTCCATCGCAGAGTACTTCCGTGACGAGGAAGGCCAGGACGTGCTCCTCTTCGTTGACAACATCTTCCGCTTCACCCAGGCGGGTTCCGAGGTTTCGGCGCTTCTCGGCCGTATCCCTTCCGCCGTTGGTTACCAGCCGACCCTGGCAACCGAGATGGGCGAGCTGCAGGAGCGCATCACCTCGACCAACAAGGGTTCCATCACCTCGGTTCAGGCGATCTACGTACCGGCCGACGACTTGACCGACCCGGCTCCGGCAACCGCCTTCGCCCACTTGGACGCGACCACCGTTCTCTCCCGTCAGATCGCCGAGCTCGGCATCTACCCGGCAGTGGACCCGCTCGACTCCACCTCCAGGATCCTCGATCCGCAGGTCATCGGCGACGAGCACTACGCCATCGCGCGTCAGGTTCAGTACGTACTCCAGAAGTACAAGGATCTCCAGGACATCATCGCGATCCTCGGTATGGACGAGCTTTCCGAAGAGGACAAGCTGGTCGTTGCCCGCGCTCGTAAGATCCAGAAGTTCCTCTCCCAGCCGTTCCACGTGGCAGAGGCCTTCACCGGTTCCCCGGGCAAGTACGTCGAACTGAAAGACACCATCAAGGGCTTCAGCGAGATCATCGCCGGCAAGCACGACGACCTCCCGGAGCAGGCCTTCTACATGGTCGGCACCATCGAGGAAGCTATCGAGAAAGCTCAGAAGCTTGCGGTGTAATTAATCTGGTACGGCTTAAGGCTTAAGGAAAAGGGGACTGGCTCCGCAAGGTGCCTGTCCCCCTCTCCATCCGCCTGCGCCTCAAGAGGTTTATATGGCTGAAAAACTGAAGGTTGAACTGGTAACCCCGTACAAGAAGGTCATGTCCGAAGAAGTGGACGAGATCACCGCCACCGGTGCCCTCGGCGAGTTCGGCGTCCTTCCGGGCCACGCCCCCTTCCTCACCTCGCTGAAGATCGGCGAGCTGGCTTACAAGAAGGATGGCGTGCTGCACCACCTGGCGCTCAACTGGGGCTACTTCGAAGTGGAAAACGACCAGGTCACCGTACTGGTCGAGACCGCCGAGAGGGCCGACGAGATCGACCTGGAGCGTGCCAAGGCAGCCCTTGGGCGTGCCGAGACCGAGCTCAAGTCGCTCACCCCGGAAGACAAGAACTTCCGCATCTACGAGGCCGCTCTCGAGCGCGCCCTGATCAGGGTGCAGGTGGCCGGCAAGGCGTCCGGGCGCTAGGCGTCCGACACAAAAACAAATGAGAAGAGCGGCCCCGCCGCTCTTTTTTTTTGCCCAGAGGGCGTGTAAGCTTGAGCCTTCGATGCAACCGAACCGCCCCCCTCCCGGGAGGGGAGGGGGATGCCTGACCCCGCACCGAGGAGCACCATGTCGCAAAGCGGCCACGACCTTTTAAACCAACCCATCCCGGGCTTGATCCGCAAGATCGCCCTGCCGACCAGCATCGGCTACTTCTTCAACACCATGTTCAACGTGGTGGACACCTTCTACGGCGGCAGGATCTCCACCGACGCCCTCGCGGCCATGTCGCTCTCCTTTCCGGTCTTTTTCCTGATCATCGCCATCGGAGCGGGCATCTCCACGGGCGCCACCTCGCTTATCGGTCACGCCCTCGGCGCCGGCGATCGTGACGGCGCGCGGCACCTCGCCGGGCAGACCCTGTCTTTCGGCCTGGTGCACGGGATTCTGGTGATGCTGGTGGGCCTTGCCTCTGCGCCGTTCCTCTACGGACTGCTGGGCGCCAAGGGGACGGTGCTTCAGCTTGCCCTCCAGTACATGAACTGCATCTTCACCGGTAGCATCTTTTTCCTGGTCAACTACGTGCTGAACGCGATCCTGAACGCGACCGGTGACAGCCGCAGTTTCCGTAACTACCTCGTGCTCGGCTTCTTCCTCAACCTGGTCTGCGACCCCTGGTTCATGTATGGTGGCCTTGGCCTTCCGGCCTTCGGCCTTCCCGGTATCGCCTGGGCGACGGTGCTGGTGCAGGCGATCGGCAACTGCTACATGCTGATGCGGGTCAGGCAGTCCGGGATGCTCAGGCATTTCCGCTTCCGGGAATTGCTCCCGGACCGGCAGGCCTACTTACAGCTCGCCAAACTGGGATTTCCCTCGAGCTTGAACATGATGACCGTCGCTATAGGCATCTTCGTCATCACCCGTTTCGTGGCCCGCTTTGGCTCCGACGCGGTGGCCGCCTACGGCATCGGCACCAGGATCGAGCAGATCGCCCTGCTGCCGGTGATGGGGATGAACGTGGCGACGTTGGCGCTGGTGGCGCAGAACAGCGGCGCCAGGCAGATAGAACGCGTGGTCCTCACCATTCGGACTTCGCTGCGGGCGGGCATGATTCTGATGAGCTTCGGTACCGCCGCCGTCTTCCTTGCCGCCAGGCCGCTGGTATCACTATTCAGCAAAGACCCGGTCGTGGTCGCCATCGGAGTGCATTACCTGCATTTCGAGTCCTTCGTCTTTACCGCCTACGTCATCCTCTACACCAGCGTGGCGGTGCTGCAGGGGCTGAAACGTCCGGCATTCCCGCTGGTGATCGGCGTGGCGCGGCAGATCGTGTTCCCGATACCCATCTTCTACCTCCTGGCGGACGTGCTCGGGTGGGGGCTCACCGGCATCTGGTGCGGCATCCTGCTCGTGACTTGGAGCGCGGCCTGCGTCATCCTGTTCTACGTCTTGCGCCTCGCCGCCAGCTTGGACGGCGCCGCCGTGTTGGCGGTGCCGGAGGCGGGGGAGGACGGGCGCTCATCCTGAGCCTCGAGGTGCCGCTGCAATTTTCCGCGTGGCGCCCGCCCGCGCAGACGCGCTGCCCATAGTGCGCTAGAATTTGCTGTCGTCGCCGAACAGTTGCTATACGTCGCGGACTTGATCCGCCGTGGGTGGCCGTTATGGATCTCGAGCATCTGTGCAGGGGAATAAAGGAAAGGGTCGCGCTCGAGCTGCGGGAAAGTACCGAGGCTGCGACCAGGCGCGAACTGCGCATCGCGGCGCTGAGCGACGTGGAGCGGTTGGTATTCCCCGCCTTGGGCCGGGCCGACGGGTCGGTGGGGTATCGCCGTCTGCAGGATGCCGTCATGGATCTGTTGAGCTCCATCGCGATCCCGCTGATCAAGGAGGGTGACCGGCAGTCGGCATCCGCGCTCGCGAAACTTGGTGAGGCATGTCCCGATCCCCTGATCGCGAAGAAGCTCACCGGGTACGCCCAAGCCTTGTCAGGTGGACCAGCGCGCCGTGGCGGCCCGGGGTCGCCCGCCAGAACCGCTACCGGGCTGGCCTGCCTGCTGACGGTCGCAGGGGTGATGTTTTACCTGCTTTGGCCCTATGGGGTAAGTGAGCAGGCCCAGCTGGCGCAGGCGCAGCAGATGGTGGAAGAGTCGGAGCCCATACCGCCGGCGCAGGCTGGTGAACCGGTACCGTCGCGCGCGGAGCAGGACTGGGAAAGTGATCGGAGAGGGGCGGAGCAGCTTTCCTCGCGCCAGGAACGAGCCGCCGCGGCCCCGACGACGCCCTCCGCGGGCGAAGTCGTCACCAGCGTGCGCGTGGTCGACAACCAGGTGCTGGTGCCGGTGACCGTAAAGCAGGGCGGCCAGGCGATCAGGCTGGAGCTGGTCCTCGATACCGGCGCCACCAGGACCGCCCTGCACGAAAGTGTTGCCAGCAGGCTCCCGATTGATTTACGCTCTGCCGCGAACGCGCAGGCGGAGTTGGCCGACGGCAGGGTGGTCCGCTCCAAAGTAGTCCGTGTCGACGCGGTGACGGTCGGCCCCTACGCCCACACCTCGATGGACGTGGAGCTGATCGCCTACAGCGGCAGCTCAGGACTGCACGACGGCCTGCTCGGGATGGATTTCCTGCGCAAGCACCGCTACCAGATCGACATGGAACATGAATTGATCCGCTGGTTCTAACGACCCGCGGTTTGGAGGGGAAGTGAGCAGTAAAAGAAGTTTGGGTAGAGGTGCAGCGCTTCGCCGCGTGGGCCTCGGCGGGGTGTTGTGGGCATGACTGGTAATCTGAGATCGGTATATCTGAAACTGGTGCTGACCACCTTTTTCTGGGGCGGCACCTTCGTCGCGGCGCGTCTGGCGGTAAAAGAGGCGCCCCCCTTTTTCGCGGCCACCTGCCGCTTCACGGTAGCCGCCACCTGCCTGATCGCGCTCACCGCCTGGTACGCCAGCAAGGAAGGGAAATCCTTCCCGGTTCCCGCCGGGGGGCGCCAGCTCGCGCTCCTCTTCAGCCTGGGCGTCACCGGCATCTTCTGTTACAACGCCGTCTTTTTCACCGGCCTAAAGCTGACCACCGCCACCAGCGGCGCGCTCATCGTGGCCATCAACCCCCTGCTCACCGCAGTGCTCTCGGCGCTCTGGCTCCGGGAGCGGGTCAACCTGACCCAGGGCGTCGGGCTCCTGGTTTCACTGCTGGGGGTCTCGGTGGTGATCTCCAAGGGATCCTGGGCCGTCCTCGCCGGTTTCGCCTTCAACAAGGGGGACCTCATCATGCTGGGCGCACCTCTTTGCTGGGCGCTTTATTCCATCCTGGGCAAGAAGGCCCTGGCGAGCTTCACGCCCCTGGCCGCGACGGCATACGCCGCGCTCTTCGGAACCATGCTGCTCTTCCCGGCGGCACTTCTGGAGCATGCTGTACTGGGCGGCCCTTGGCCCTCCTTCAGCTGGATCGGGTGGCTCGCCATCCTGCAACTGGCGCTCTTGGGGACCGTGGTGGGGTTTGTCTGGTGGTATCAGGGGGTGGGGCAGATCGGCGCCGCCCGGGCGGCGGTGTTCGTCAACCTGGTCCCCTTCTTCGGCGCCCTGCAGGCGGCGCTGCTGTTGGGGGAGCGGGTGGTGCTGCCGCAGTTCCTCGGAGGGGTGCTGGTGGTTGCCGGGGTCTACTGTGGAAGTCGCGGTAACGCGAAAGGACAGGCGGTCAGGGAACCGGAGGGGAGGGGGGCGCAGCGAGAGGCGGTCCCTGACCACGTGGAGACCAGGATATGAAAAGGGTGCTGCGTACCGTCGCGCTGATCTGGCACGCGCTTCATCCGGCGCAAGGCGGCACACCCCGGCCGATCGAGCCGGGTGAGGTGCGTCGGTGTGATCCTGCCGATATCAGGGGGGGGATGGGGCTCTACCTGGACGCCTCGGGAGAGCTGAGGCTCTTCGTCCCGGAATGCGGGGGGCTTGCCGCCCCCGTCGTGCTGTTCCGGTTGAAACGGGAAGGTTTCTCGCGCTCACGGGTCAGGATGGTGGACGGAGGGCTCCTGATCGAGGCGCGGCGCTGAGTCTAGCCGATCCTGCCGATCTCGAAGCCGATCTGGTCCAGCGGCAGCACCACATCGGCCACCTTGCCGTCGATACAGGCGCGCGGCATGCCGTAGATGGTGGAGGTGGCCTCGTTCTGCACCAGGGTCAGCCCCCCTTTTTCCTTCAGGTGCTTCATCCCCTTGAACCCGTCGTTCCCCATCCCGGTCAGGATCACCCCCAACATGGCACCGCCGCTGGCATCGGCCATGGAGGTGATCATCTGGTCCACGGAAGGGATGTAGATGTACTGCGGGAACTCGGTTGTGGGCTGGGTGCGCACCACGAGGTTACTCCCCTGCTTGACCAGGGTGGTGTGCATCCCGCCTGGAGCGATCAGCACCTGCCCCCCCTTGACGATATCCCCGTCCACCGCTTCCCTGATCGACAACGAACACTTGGCGTTGAGCCTTTCCGCGTAGGGGCCGGTGAAGGCCTTGGGCATGTGGATGGCCACCACGATGCCATGCGGGAAATTGACCGGGATGCGCGAGAGCACTTCTTGCAGCGCCACCGGGCCGCCGGTGGAGGCGCCGATGCCGACGAAGCCGACCCGGCGGTTGGCGAACTGGGAGGGGCGCACCTGGGCCGCTGGCGCCACACGGGGCACGAGGCCGATGCCGGCGCGCCTAGGTATGGCGGAGACGGAAGCCTCGCGCACTTTCGCGAGGAGCGCCGCCTGGAACGAGGCTTGCGCGTCCTTGCAGTCGCTCACGTTTTTGGGGACGTAATCGATGGCGCCCGCCTCGAGCGCCTCGAAGGTGGCGCGCGCCCCCTCACAGGTGAGGGTGGAAACCATGAGTACCCGGGTGGGCTGCTTGGCCATGATCTGCTTCAGCGCGGCGATGCCGTCCATGCGCGGCATCTCGACGTCCATGGTGATCAGGTCCGGCTTGAGGGCCAGGGCCTTTTCCACCCCTTCCATGCCGTCGGCCGCGATACCGACGATCTCCACGCCGGGTGCCTTGGTGAGGATGCCCCGGATCGCCATCCGCATGAAGGAGGAGTCGTCGACGATCAGTACCTTCAGTTTGCTCGAGGTTGCGGGAATCATGACGGTTCTTTGGCTCCTATGCCCTGGAAGATCGATTTGACCATGTCCAGGATCTCGGGGACGCGGTCATCAAGCTCGTAGCAGAAACGCTCTACGTCAAGGTCGGCAAGGTTGGGCGCGTAAGCCCTCAGGATGGCCCAGGCCTTCTCCTCGGCGAGGTTGAAGGTGACCCAGGAGTTCCCGCCGTAGTCGAGCTGGCGCACGGAGCAGAACAGGTCGGCCAGGTTGACGATGGCGCAGAGCGTCGGGTCGAGGACCGCCTGCTCCGGGTCGTGGTGCAGTCCGATCACCTCGCAGTATTCGGCCGGGAAGTTCCACTTGCGGGCGATGCACAGGCCGATCTCGCTGTGCGAGGTACCCAGGTACTCGGCCTCCTTTTCCACCAGCCGGAAGGGCTGCCCCTTCACCGACTCGAGCAGGGCGCGGAAGGCGTCCTGGCGGTAGTAGGAGAGGAACACCTCGCCGATGTCGTGCACGATCCCCACCAGGTAGGCCTTTTCCGTGTCCGGGTAGCGCACCCGCTGGGCGATGATCTTGGAAACCACGCCGACGCCGAAGGAGTGCTCCCAGAAAGTCCGGACATCGAAGATGCCGTCCCGCCCCTCGAAGACGTCGACGAAGGAACAGGTAAAAGCCAGCTCGCGAATGTGGCGGAAGCCCAGGTAGATCAGGGCCCGTTTCACCGACTTTATCTCGTTGGCCGGTTTGTACAGCGGCGAGTTGACCATCTTGATGACGCGGGCCGCCAGGACCTGGTCCGCCAGGATCATGTCGGCGACCTCGTCCAGCTCGACGCCGGGACGGTCCAGAAGCTCGATCACCCGGGTGGCCACGTGCGGGATGGTGGGGAGGTCAACGAAGCTCTCGACCATCTCCTGGGCAGTCTGCATCATGGCTGCTTTATCCATTGCATCGTCCTCACTTGTTATAGGTGAACCCGCCGGGGAAGTGCACGGTCTTGAATTTATCGTTCACCCCATGCAGCGACTCGGACTGCCCCACGAAGAAGTAGCCATACGGCTGCAGGTTGTTGTAGAAGTGCTGCACCACCTTGCTCTTCGAGGAAGTGTCGAAGTAAATCAGCACGTTGGCGCAGAAGATGAAATCGAAGCTCTTCATGAAGAGCATCTTGTTGTCATCATAGAGGTTCAACTGGTTGAAGGTGGCCAGTTTCTTGACCTCCGGGGAGAGCAGGAACCGGCCCGGTGACTCCTCCTTGAAGTACTTCTTCAGGTAATAATCAGGGGTGTTGCGCACCGAGTAGCTGTTGTAGACCCCCTCCCGCGCCTGGGCCAGCACCGTCTCGTTGATGTCGGTCCCCACGATCTCGATGATCCAGTCTTTCAGGAGCGTGGCGCGCTTCTCGAGGAGGATCATGGCCATGGTGTAGGCCTCCTCTCCGGACGAGGACCCGGCGCTCCAGATGCGCAGCTTCTTGAACCCGATCTTCCCCTTGGTGCCGATGATCTCGGGGAGGAACTTGTTCTCCAGCGCGTTCAACTGGGGCATGTTCCTGAAGAAGCAGGTCTCGTTGGTGGTGATCTCGTCGAGGAGCTTGGTCAGCTCGGATCTGCCGGTGGCAGGGCTGCGCACGAACTGGTAATAGTCCGCATGGGTCTTGCAGCCGGTCCCTTCCATCCTGCGCGCCAGCCGGCTCTCCAGGAAGTACTTCTTGCTGCTGTGGAAGTAGATGCCGCAGACGTTGTATATATAGTCCCGAAGCTGCTCGAAATCCTTGTCGGAAATCTTCGGGGCGCTTTTAGCGTCAAATGGTTTCATGTCTAATGGCATTATCGTCACCTCAGGCTGCCCCACCGACCAGTCCGATCGGATCTACAATTAACGCCACCCTGCCGTCTCCCATGATGGTGGAACCGCCGATGCCCGGGAGGTTGGACAGGAACTTGCCCAGCGACTTGATGGCAACCTCCTGTTGCCCGAGCAGCCTGGTGACGATCAGGCCGATCCTCTTCTCCGCGACCCCCACGATGACCACGTAGCAGGTGTCCCGGTCTGTGTAGACCTCGTTGCAGCCGAAGGTCCGCTGCAGCCGGAGCAGCGGCAGCACTGAGTCCCTGAGCTTCAAGACCTCCTGGCCGCCGATCATGTGGAACTCCTTCTTGCTGACGCGCATGGTTTCGATCACCGAGGCGAGCGGAATGGAGTAGACCTCCTTCTCCACCTCGACCAAGAGCGACTGGATGATGGCCAGGGTGAGCGGCAGCTTCAGGATGAACTCGCTGCCGTGTCCCACTTCGTTCTTGATCTCGATGATGCCGTTCAGCTTACGGATGTTGGTGCGCACCACGTCCATGCCGACGCCGCGCCCGGAGAGGTCGGTGGTCTGCTCCTTGGTGGAGAAACCGGGGAGGAAGATCAGGTCGAGAATCTCCCTGGTCCCCATCGCGGCGACCTGCTCGTCGGTGACCAGCCCTTTGTCCAGCGCCTTCCTGGCGATCTTGTCCGGGTCGATGCCCCGGCCGTCGTCCTTGATGCTGATGACGATCTGGTTCCCCTCGTGGGCGGCGGAGAGGACCACGGTGCCGGTGCGGTCCTTGCCGGAGGCGAGGCGCTGGTCCGGGGTCTCCAGGCCGTGGTCCAGGGCGTTGCGGATCAGGTGGATCAGCGGATCGCCGATTTCGTCCACCACCGAGCGGTCCAGTTCGGTCTCCTCGCCGTAGATGACCAGGTCGACCTCCTTGCCCAAGTCGCGCGCCAGGTTCCTGACGATGCGCGGGAACTTCTTGAACACCTTCTCCACCGGGAGCATGCGCATCTTGAGGACCTGCATCTGCAGTTCCGAGGTGACGAAGTTGAGCCGCTTGGAGAGCTTGCCGAAATCGTCGCCGAAGTCGGCGGGGCTCAGGCCGGTCTGGTAATCGCTGTGCAGCTGGATCATGCGGTTACGCTCCAGCACCAGCTCCCCCACCTGGTTCATCAGGTCATCCAGGCGCTTCACGTCCACCCTGACCGTCGAGTTGTCGGCGAGGTCCTCGCCGCCGCCCTTGGCCGGCGCCTTCTGCGGCTCCTTGACCGGCTGGGGCTTGGGCTGCGGCGCGGGCGCCACCTGCTGGGCAGGCGCGGGCTCGGCCTTGGCCTCCTGCGGGGCGGCGGGCCTGGCCTCGGCTGCAGCAGCGGGCTCGGCAGCCGCCGCTTGCGCCGGCGTTTCCGCGGGGGCGGCAGCCTTTTCCTCTTTGGGGGCGAAGACGGGGGCGAGCACGGTCGCTTCCACGGCGTTCTCGGAGAGGTAGGGGATCAGCTTGGCAATGGTCCCCTCCAGGTCCCGCTCGACGATGTCGCCGCCCTTGATGTCGGCCACCAGGGTCTTGACGAGGTCGACCGCCTCGAGGATCACGTCCATGATCTCCGAGGTGAGGGTCAGTTCCAGCTTCCTGAGCCGGTTCAGGACGTCCTCGGTCTTGTGCGTGACCTTGACCAGCATGTCGAAGCCCAGAAAGCTGGACGCCCCTTTGACCGTGTGGATGGACCGGAAGATCCGGTTCATGAGGTCGGCGTCTTCCGGGCTCTTTTCCAGGGAGATCAGGTCGTCGTCAAGTTTTTCCAGGAGCTCGGTGGTTTCGGCGAGAAAGCCGTCCAATAGCTCCTGATCTTCGCAGTCTATGGCCATTTTTGTGCTCCGGAAAGGGGGAGCGTTTCCCCCTGTTGGTGCCTTACGCTACGTTGCTGAACAGCCTTCTTTCGTCGGCCGAGAACATCTTTTCCAGGTCGAGCAGGACCAGGAGCCGTTCGGCCTGGTTGATGACGCCGGCCATGCATTCCTGCTCGATGCCGCTGGAGACCACCGGGGGAGGCGGCTGGATCTCCTTCTCGGAGATGCGGATCACCTCGGACACCTCGTCGACGATGAACCCCATCAACTCGCCCACCACCTCCATCACCATGATGCGGGTGCGCTTGTCGTAGTCGGTGTCCAACAGGTCGAACTTCTTGCGCAGGTTGATGATCGGGATCACCTTGCCGCGCAGGTTGATGACCCCCTCCACGTAGTGAGGAGTGTTGGGTACCCGGGTGATGTTGAGCATCCGGATGATCTCGCGCACCATCAGGACGTTGATGCCGTACTCTTCTTTTTCGAGGTTGAAGCTCACCAGCTGGATCAGCTCGCCCCCGTACTCTTCGCTTTTAACCTTGGTGAGTGCGGTCTCCATGGACCCTCCCTCTGCGGTGTAATCGGGACCGACGCGTGGCGCCAGCCCTACTGAACCCTAATCGGCCGGGTATGACAAAGGTTGAATATTTTTTTCCTCTAACGCAAGATCGCTGCCAGCACCGCGAAGCGCCGTCCAGGGCGGCTCAAGCCCCTGTATCGGTGGTGGTTTCCGGAGGTCGGGCAAAAAATTGACAGGCTTCATATTTAGGCTAAGTCATTTAATTGACATTGCCGAAAGAACTCGCTATAGTTTCGGACGTTGACCGTTTTTGTATCGGCTTAAATCTCAGCAACTTTAACCGAAATCGGGGAAACGATGGAAACGCCGAAAATACTGATCGCAGATGATGACAAGAAGACGCGGGACTTCGTGGCCGCCTTTTTGAGCTACAAAGGGTACCAGGTCTACCAGGCCTTTGACGGGCAGGACGCCCTGCAGAAGATCGAGATGCACGACGTGCAGATGGTCATCACCGATATCATGATGCCGCGGGTGAACGGTCTGGAGTTCATCCGGCAGCTCAAGTCGCTCCGCCCGGAGATAGTCACCATAGCCTACAGCGCCTTCGCCAACAACGAGATGACCGCCAATCTCTTGAAGGCGGGGGCGTTCTTCTATCTGGAGAAGCCCTTCAACCTCGAGGAGCTGGAAACCCACGTCAAGCGCGGCCTGGAGCACCAGGCGCTGCAGAGCAAGAGCTTCCGGTCTAAGCCTTGCATAAAGAACAGGGCGCTCCTGAACAACATCATCGGGGAAAGCGAAAAGATGCTCTCGCTTTTCGAGATGATCGAGAAGGTTGCCACCTCCGACTCCACCGTCCTGATCCAGGGCGAGTCGGGGACCGGCAAGGAACTGGTGGCGCGGGCCATCCACGACCTCTCCAACCGCTCCGACAAGAACTTCGTGGCGCTCAACTGCGCCGCCATCCCCGACGAGCTTTTGGAGAGCGAGCTCTTCGGGCACGTCAAGGGTTCCTTCACCGGCGCCGTCGCCACCCGCGTCGGCCGCTTCGAGATGGCCGACAAGGGAACCCTGTTCCTGGACGAGATCGGGGACATGAAGGCGAACCTGCAGGTGAAGCTCCTGCGCGTGCTGCAGAGCCGGGAACTGGAGCCGGTGGGCTCCACCCGCTCCAAGAAGGTCGATGTCAGGATCATCGCCGCCACCAACCAGAATCTTGACGGCATGGTCGCCTCTAAGGAGTTCCGCGAGGATCTCTACTACCGGCTTTCCGTGATCCCGATCATGCTCCCCCCCCTGCGCGAGCGCGGAGCGGACATCCCCCTCTTGTTGAACAGCTTCCTGGAGAAGTTCAACCGGAGCAAGCAGCGCAAGGTTCAGGGTTTTGACAAGCAGGTCATGGAGACCCTGGGCAGCTACGACTGGCCCGGCAACGTGCGCGAGCTGGAGAACCTGGTGGAGCGCCTGGTCATCATCAAGGGGAACGGCGTGATCAATGTCCACGACCTTCCCGAGAAGTACCGCGGCGGCCGCATCGCCCCGGTGGCGCACGGCGAGCACATGATCAACCTCCCCGATGACGGCTTCTGCCTGAACAGCGCCGTCGAGGAGTTCGAGAACCGGCTCATCATGCAGGCCCTGGAGAAGAGCGGTGGCAACAAGAAAGAGGCCGCCGAACTTTTGAACCTGAAGCGCACCACGCTCATCGAGAAATTGAAGAAGAAGAAACTGGTTTACGGGGAGACAACGCTTTCCCCGTAAGAGGGGAGTATATGTCGATCAATCCGATAACCATGGCACCGGGGAGCGTGGAGGGGGGCAAGAAACCCGCCGCCAGCTCCGGTTCGCCGGCAGTACCCTTCCAGCAGATGCTGGACCAAGGCGGCGCGCCCATCGTCGTGACGCCGCAGGCGGCAGCCGAGGCGCTGCGGCTGAAGATGCTTAGTTCCGCCCTGGCGATCGGTGGTGGTGACGCAGCCGCGTCTTCCCCTGCCGCTGCCAACGTCAACGTGCAGGGCCTGTTGAACCGGTTTCTGGAGCAGCTTCCCTCCAGCGGCAGTGCGGCGGCCGAGACCCGCGAAGCTGCGGCCGACCAGGGGCCCGAGGCCGCCTTCCAGGCGCAGCAGGCGCATTTCAAGGCCGGCGACCTTCCGGTGGTCCCGGGGCTTTCCGACGACAGCGGCACCGACGCCATCATCCAGCGTGCCAGCCAGCGCTACGGCGTGGACGGCGGGTTGATCAGGGCGGTCATCAAGGCGGAGAGCAATTTCAACCCGCGTGCCGTGAGTTCTGCCGGAGCGCAGGGGTTGATGCAGTTGATGCCCGCCACCGCGCGGGGGCTCGGCGTCACCGACTCCTTCGACCCCGAGCAGAACATCATGGCCGGCACCAGGTTTTTGAAGGACATGCTGCGCCGTTACAACGGCAACGTCGACGAGGCCTTGGCCGCCTACAACTGGGGTCCTGGCAACGTAGACCGTCACGGCACCGACTCCCTCCCCCGGGAGACCAGGGGCTACCTGGCCAAGGTCAAAGGCTACTACGCCCAGTACCTGGCTTAGAGGCAGGTTCAGGATAAGGTTGAGGTTGAGGTACAAAAAAAGCCTCCGCACCAAAAGGTGCGGAGGCTTTTCACGTTGGAGTTCTTTTTCAGCTTACCCGGTCAGCCTTCCCTTACTTATTCCCTCACGTAGATGTTCTGATCCGAGCTGTGCACCATGGTCATGACGCGCATGTACTCGTCCTCGATCATGTCGTAGTGCCCCTGGGTCTCCCGGATCACCGTCTCGAAGACGCGGCGCACCAGCGGGTCCACCACGTCCTTCACCAGGATCGTGTAGAAGTCGATGCAGGCCTTCTCCTCCTTCAGGGCGATCTCCAGCGCCTTCTGCTCGTGGCTGTCGGCGGCGATGGCCTGCTCCAGCGCCTGGTGGGTGGCCGACTGCTTGTCCGGCGGCGAGCCGAGGTAGCTGTCGATGTCGCCCAGGTCGCCGCCGCGGTAGTGGTCGAAGAACGCGCGCAGGTGCCCGGCTTCCTCGTTGGCCAAGAGGTCGAACACCTTCTTCGACCGGTCATCCTTGCTCACTGACCCCGCCCGCCGGTAGAAGTCCATGCTCTCCTTCTCGGTCTTGATGGCCAGTTTCAACGCTTCCTGCAGTGTGTATTCCTTGAACATGGCTATACCTCCGTAACGGTTCAATGGGAATTGCCTGGCAAAGAGTATATCGAAGCGGGGAAGGAGGTCAAATGACTGAAATCGCAATGAAAACAGTCTAATGCGGCAGGTGCTATGTCTGAGGAGGGGCAAGTTTGAAGAGCCGGACGGCATTATCATAGGTGCCGCGGGCGAGGTCGTCGAGGGCGATCCCCCTGATGTCGGCGACACGCCGCGCCGTGGTCAAGAGGTGAGCCGGAATGTTGACGCTGCCGCGAAAGGGCTCCGGCGCCAGGTCCGGGGCGTCGGTCTCCAGTAGCAGCCGCTCCAGGGGGACCGCTTGGGCCACCTGCACCGGGCGGCGGGCATTGGGGTAGGTCACCGTGCCGGATAGGGAGATGTGCAGCCCGAGCTTCAGGCAGGCCTCGGCCGTCTCCAGGCTCCCGGAAAAGGAGTGCATCACGCCGCCGATACGGCCGATCCCGCTGTCGCGGAGCATGACGATCAGGTCTTCGAAGGCCTTGCGGCAATGGAGCAGGACCGGCAGTCCCGCCTCTATCGCGATCTCCAGTTGCGCGGCGAAGGCGTCCCGCTGCAGTTCCCGGGCAGGGGAGGGGAGCAGGTAGTCGAGCCCGATCTCGCCGATGGCGCAGGCCGATGCCGCATGTACCTTCAGGGTCGCAAGTATGGAGGGGGTGACGAGGTCGGCGTGCATGGGGTGGACGCCGTAAGCGGGGAAGATGCGGGGGTGGCTCGTGGAGAGCGACTGGATGCCTTGCCAACCGGAGGGATGCACCCCCGGTACCAGGAAGGCAGCGATGCCGGCCGCCTCCGCCTCCGGGATGAGCGTGTCCAGTCGGGGCAGGAGCTGCGGGTCATCCAGGTGACAGTGGCTGTCAAAAAGCATGATTTAGGCGGCTACGCCCGGGTGGTCCTTGAGTTCCTTGATGATTTCCACCTGACGTTGGAAGATGAATTGGGAAATGCTGAGTTCGGCGGCGCGGGACGGCTCGATCTCGAAGACCAGCCGGAAGCCGTCGTCGAGATGAAACACTTTCAAGAGGGACGCCGGGACGGTGATCGATCCGGCGGGGATGGCGATGCTGAGCTCACCCTTCTGGCTGACCGGCAGGCCCGGATCCCGCGCCACGTTGATGGACATGCCGGTGAGCGACATGTCGTGCAGGCGACCGTGCACCTCGTCGGCTTCCGGGGCGGCGAAGGTGGCATCGACGGCTGAGCCGAGCTGCACCCGTACCGACATGCGCCGGTCGGCGCGCACCAGGGCGTAGCTCAGGTTCGACAGCACCACCCGCGACTTCTCCACGTTGACGTAGGTCACCGTAGCGGCGACATCCCGGCGGAAGTGGCTGCTTTTCAGTACCGTCAGTTTTTCATGGGCGATCACGACGGCCTGGATCTGGTTCACCTGCAGTTCCGCATCGTGTTCCTCTACCGTGAGCACCTCGGCGCCGTAGCTTACCGGGACCTCGCGGTAGAAGTTGAGCAGCCTCAGGTCGTTTTTCAGCTTACCGGCTTTTATTGCAGTCAGGGTCGCGATGATCTCGGTCTGATCCTGTGCTTCGCCGGCAACTTGAAGCCGCTGATAGATGTCGTTCATGGACGGTCCACCGGAAAAAAATTATTGCCCTTTAGGGGGTTGCTGTGCAATTATGCTTTTCTGTCGTGATCCGGCGAAGATACCCTCTTCGCCTTTCTTTTGTCCAGACAATTTTAACGGGAGTTCCAGTTGATGCGGTTCAACGAACAAGAAATAGAGAAGCGTCGCACCTTCGCCATCATCAGTCACCCCGACGCCGGTAAGACTACCATCACCGAGAAGCTTTTGCTCTTCGGCGGCGCCATCCAGCAGGCGGGTGAGGTCAGGGCCAGGAAGTCGGCGCGCCATGCCACCAGCGACTGGATGGAGATGGAGAAGCAGCGCGGCATTTCGGTTACTTCTTCAGTGATGAAGTTCACCTATCGCGATTTCGAGATCAACCTCCTCGATACCCCCGGCCATAATGACTTTTCGGAAGATACCTACAGAACCTTAACCGCAGTTGACTCAGTTTTGATGGTCATCGACTCGGTGAAGGGTGTCGAGAGCCAGACCAAGAAGCTGCTGGAGGTCTGCCGGCTGCGCCACACGCCGATCATGACCTTCATCAACAAGCTCGACCGCGAAGGGCGCGAGCCGCTCGACCTCCTGGACGACATCGAGAGCACCCTTAACATCCAGTGCGCCCCGATGACTTGGCCCATCGGCATGGGCAAGCGCTTCCGCGGCACCTACCACCTCTATACCAAGGAGATCACCTTCTACGATCCCGAGGCCGATCGCGGCGTGGGCGAGGTGATCACGGTCAAAGGGCTGGACGATCCCCTGTTGGACGAGCTCCTGGGGAGCCAGGTTGAGGAACTGCGCAACGATGTGGAACTCCTGGAAGGCGCGGCACATCCCTTCGACGCCGAGGCCTACCTCGCCGGCAGGCAGACGCCGGTCTTCTTCGGTTCCGCCATCAACACCTTCGGGGTACAGCAGCTCTTGGACTCCTTCGTGGAGAACGCCCCGTCGCCCTTGCCGCGCGAGACCACCAGCCGCACCGTGGATCCCTACGAGGAGCCCTTCACCGGCTTTACCTTCAAGATCCAGGCGAACATGGACCCGGCGCACCGCGACCGCATCGCCTTCTTCCGCATCTGCTCCGGCAAGTTCGTGCGCGGCATGAAGGTGAAACATTTGAGGCTTGGGCGCGAGATGCAGATCTCCAACGCCACCATCTTCATGGCCCAGGACCGCACCAATGTCGACGAGGCCTACGCGGGCGACATCATCGGCATCCACAACCACGGCATCATCAAGATCGGCGACACCTTCACCCAGGGCGAAGATCTTAAATATACCGGCATCCCGAACTTCGCGCCGGAGCACTTCCGCAAGGTGCGCATCCTCAATCCGCTTAAGTCCAAGTCGCTGGAGAAAGGGCTGGTGCAGCTCGCCGAGGAGGGGACCACCCAGGTATTCCGCCCGCTCATGGGGGCGGACTGGATCGTCGGTGCGGTCGGTATGCTCCAATTCGACGTGGTCATGCACCGCCTGGAGCACGAGTACGGCGTCAAGGCCACTTACGAACCCGTTTCCTACGTCACCGCGCGCTGGGTCACCGGTGACAGGAAGAAACTGGACGAGTTCCAGAAGAAGGAGGCGATGAGCCTCTACCTGGACGGTGAAGGTAACTTGGCCTACCTGGCCGGGAGCCAGTGGCGCCTCGACAACACCATGGAGAACTGGAAGGAACTCATCTTCCATGCCACCCGCGAGCACAGCTAATGACCGGCGTCCACACGTTCGCCTAGTCCGTTCAGTCCGACCAGTCAGCCAGACCGGTCCGACTTAACAGAAAGCCCGACCATGACCACAGCACCAAAATCCACCGCAGCAGCGCCGGCCACCAAGGGCGCCGCAGGCGGCGCCCTGCTCGTTCTTGCTGCCGCCACCCTTTGGGGGAGCTCCGGCACTGCCCAGGCCCTTTCCCCCGCCGGCGTCAGCCCCTGGAGCGTCGGTGCCTTCCGTCTCCTGGTGGGCGGAGCCGCCCTCATGCTGCTTGCCATTTTCAAGGGCGGCCTTGGCAAGGGGCGCTGGCCCTTCTGGAGCACCCTTGCCGCCGGCGGTTTCGTCGCCATCTACCAGCTGACCTTTTTCACCGCGGTGCACCGGACCGGCGTGGCCGTCGGCACCCTGGTCGCCATCGGGAGTTCCCCGGTCATTGCCGGCATCCTTGGGTTCGTGGTCCGGGGCGAGCGCCCGGGACGTGCCTGGGGAATCGCCACCGTGCTTGCCACTGCCGGCTGCAGCCTGCTCGTGACCGGTGGCGGTGGTATCGCCATCGACGTCTTGGGTGTTTTGTTGGCGCTTGGCGCCGGCACCTCCTATGCCTGCTACACCATGGCCATCAAGGTACTCCTACCGGACCGGACCTCGGAAGCGGTCATGGCGGTGGTCTTCTGCCTGGGCGCTTTCCTGCTCCTGCCGGTGCTCTTTCTGACCGATATCACCTGGGTGGCGACGGCACGGGGCACCATGGTGGTTCTGTATCTCGGCGTCGTCATCACCGCCTTGTCGTACTGGCTCTTCGCTATGGGGCTGCGCAGCGTCCCTGTCGCCTCGGCTGTCACCCTTTCCCTGGCCGAGCCGCTGGTAGCCGCCCTCCTGGGCATCCTGTTCCTGGGCGAGCGCCTGACGCCCATGGCAATGGCGGGCATCCCGCTCCTCTTCGCCGGCCTCGCCGTCCTCGCCTACTCCATGTCCGGCAAAAGAGCCGTCTAAATAAATAAGGGGCGCCGTCACCGGCGCCCCTTATCTTTTCTGTCCACGGTTGATGGCGTCAACCTGTAGGGGCGAATAATCATTCGCCCAGCTCCCCCGCCACCCCAGAACCGTTCCCCATTTCTACCCGCTGAACCCCAGGAAATCCAACAACCTTTCCCACGAAGCGTTCACCACCTGCGTCTCGGCGATCCCAGCCTCAGCCGCCAATTGTAGCGCCTGGTCGAACACCCCAACCCCCTGGCAGATGTGCGCGTCGCTCCCGATCATGACCCGGGCGCCGATTCTGGCGCATAGCCGAGCGATTTCGGCGCAGTTCTCGTTGCTCCCCTTGCGGCTCACCGCGGCGAGCGAGGAGTTGTTCAGCTCCAGCGCGGTATCGGTGGCGAGCGCACCCATGACCACCTCCTCGTAGTGGAGCGGGAAGATCGGGTTGCCCGGGTGGGAGATGCATTTCACCAGCGGGTTTTCCATGACCGCGAGGAGGGTCTTGGTGTTGCGGTCCCGGTCCTGGCCGCAGATGCCGCAGTCCTCGTGGAATCCTGCCATGACGTAGTCGAGGCTCTCCAGGACGTCCTGCTCCAGGTCGAGCCGGCCGGTGTGGTCGAGGATGTTGGCCTCGATGCCGCGGAAGATCCTGACCCCCGCGATGGTGGCGGGGACGAAGCGCATGGCGCAGAAGTGGTATCGGTGCGGCCCGCCAGGAAGTCCGGGGCCGTGGTCGGTGATGCCGAGCCCGCGCAGTCCCGCCTGGGCAGCCGCGTTAGCCAGTTCGTTAATGGTAGAGTAAGCGTGCCCCGAAGCGAGGGTGTGAGTATGCATGTCGGCTATGATTTTCATGGTCTGGACTATTTCATAGCGGAAAGTAAATGTCAAGGTGACGGGGGGCAGGCGGTGCGGCAGCTACAGCAATGCTTTCTTGTGCCGCGTCTGGTATCCGGGGTAGTGATGCCACGAAGTGCTGTCCGCGCCCAAGCATTCCCCACTTTGCGAAGGGGGGAACGCTTGGGGGGATTTGCCTTTGATTCGAACCCCTGGAAAGCAGGCACAAAAAAAGGGCGTACCTTGCGGCACGCCCTTTTTGCGTTTCTTGAAGAAACTAATTACTTCGCAACAGCCTTGATAGCGGACATTGCAACTTCTTTGTACGGGTTAGCGAAAAGGATGATGAGGCAAACAACGAGGGCGTAGATTGCCAGGGACTCGATCATCGCCAGACCGATCATCATGGTGGTGAGGATTTTGCCGGAAGCGCCCGGGTTACGGGAAACGCCTTCTACTGCGCTCTTAACTGCGAGACCCTGGCCGATGCCGGTGCCGAGGGTGCCGAGAGCCATGCCGATGCCTGCTGCGAGTACACACATAGTAAAGAATTCCATTTGTTTCTCCTTTGCTGCGTATTTTTCCTAAATAGTATAGGAATCAAAAAGATAGTTCTAAGTTCTAGGTTCTACGTTGAGAGGTTTCGGTTTTCGGTTCTAACTTAGAACGTAGAACGTCGAACCGCTTCTCAACAGCTTTCCTGTTTTTAGTGCGCGTGCTCCAGCGAGCCCTGGATGTAGATCATGGCCAGGAGCATGAACACGAAGGCCTGGATGAAGGAAACCAGCACGCCCATCAGCATCATCGGCAGCGGCACCATGAAGGGGGCCAGGCCGAAGAAGATGATCAGGACCAGCTCGTGGCCGTTCATGTTGCCGAAGAGACGCAGGGTCAGCGAGATCACGCGGCTCAGGTGGCCGATCACCTCGATGAAGAACATCATCGGGGCCAGCCAGGCGATGGGGCCCAGGAAGTGCTTGATGTAGCCGGCGCCATGCTCCTTCACGCCCACGATGTGGGTGGTGACGAAGACGACGACCGCGCAGGCCGCGGTGGTGTTGATGTTCGCGGTCGGCGGGAAGAAGCCCGGGACCAGGCCGATCAGGTTGGACACCAAGATGAACAGCGCCAGGGTCGCGACCAGCGGGAAGAACGGACGGCCGTGCTCGCCCATGGTCTCTACCAGCATGTTCTCGATGCCGCCCACGATGACTTCCATGAAGTTCTGCGCGCCGGAGGGAACCGCCTGCAGTCGCTTGGTGGCCACGATGGAGAAGAGCACCAGGCCGATCATGATCAGCCAGGTATAAACGACGGCGTCAGCGCTGGCCTCGGAGAAACCGAGGGGGTGCAGCAACTCACGGAAAAACTGAAGGAATAAAAAGGGATGAACCATGCAGCTAGCCTCCTTTACGGGTCGACAGATATATCGAAAATGCAATTATGTTGAGAACGAGGACCGAGAGCCCGATTATCAGGCCAAAGATGTCGGCCTTGAAGACCACGATCAACAGGTACAAAAAGGCCGCCATAATGGCGAGCCGTAATACGTAACGCAGTATGGCGAAGCGCGAAGCGTTGCGCGGCTGCATCCTGAGCGCCGCTTCCAGCCCGGCCCGGATCCAGAAGAAGTTGGCCAGGGCCAGCAATCCCCCGACGAAGAGCGAGCCGCCGAACCGTGGGGAGATCAGGAGCGCCCCCGCGGCACCGAGTACGACACTCAGCAGCAGGCTCCCCCGGACTAGCCAGGAGAAGATGTTACTCTCGTTTATCTTTGTCTCCGCCATCGCGCAGTTCTTTGCCCGCTAATATGAAGATGTTGCGGAAGCCTGCCGCAATGCCGAAGAAGAGAAAGATGAAGAAAAACCACGGTTTGGTGCCGAGCCACTGGTCCAGTTTCAGGCCAACGTACACGCCGATGGCGATGGCCACGGCGAACGAGATCCCCATGGTGGAGACCATGCCCAGAGTCCTGAACAGGTTCTTCTTTTCTTGATCCATGACTCACTGTCCTCATTCCCGTATACAAATTACGGGTAGAAAACCAAGGCTAAATAGCATGACCCAGGTGCTAATGTCAATTAATTTCCAAGGTTCGGCTCAACAAAAATAACGATTTATCGCAGCATCCCGAGTGTCGGCCGCGCTTTGCCTTGCCCGCTTCCGTCATTGTAACAGTCCGGTGCTGCCGCTGCCAACAAGGTACCGTCGCCGTATGGCTCGGCGCTGCATGCCCCCTTTTTCACCGGCCCTGCAGAAGTTGATTGCGTCATCAGTCGGCCTTAAGTAGAATATGCCAATTTTCCTGTTCCAGTTGCGTAGTTTTCTGAACCCGAGCCTATGTGCTCAAGGAGGTAACAGATGTCGGTAAAACTCGGCGAGATGTTGCTCAAGGTGGGGGCGCTAACCAAGGCTCAACTGGATCAGGTGCTGCAGGCCCAGACGATCTATGGCGGCAGGATCGGCACCAACCTGGTGGAGATGGGGCTGGTTTCCGAGGAGGAGCTGGCCCACGTGCTGAGCGAGCAGATGGGCGCTCCCTGCGTTGAACCGGCCGAGCTCTCCTCCATCCCCGACCAGGTGCTGCGCCTCATTCCCCTGGAGTTGATCAAGCGCTACCGCGTGGTCCCGCTGGCCGTCGAGGGTAAGCGGCTTTCCCTCGCCATGACCAACCCGCACGATTTCAAGGCGCTGGACGAGATCGGGTTTGTGACCGGAATGGTCATCAAGCCGAGGATCTGTCCCGAGCTCAGGCTCAACGTCGCCCTGGAGCGTTTTTACCGCATCACCCGCCCCACCCGTTTCGTCGAGGTCGATGGTGGGCTGCGGACCCGTTTCGAATCGGGCGCCCAGAGCGCCCCCCCCTCCGGCAATCCGCTTAACAGCCGGTACATGGCCTCGGTCGGCGAGCCCACCTTTGCCGACCAGGTGACCGTCAAAGATCTCGCCGACATGATGTCCGGCGCCGGCAGCGAGAAGGAGGTGGTGCAGGCCCTCATCTCCTACATCTCCGGAGAGTTCGACCGCGGCGGCTTCCTCCGTCTCAAGTCGGGAATGGCGGTCGGGGTCCAGGCTGTTGCCGACGGCCTGGCCGTGGAAAGCTTTCCCGGGTTCCAGACCGAGATCGAGAAGATGAACCACCTACAGCGCATGGTCCAGGAAAAGGGGCTGGTGCTCTGCGAGTTTGCGGCAGGCGACGCCGAGGGTGTGCTGGTGCGGGCCATGGGCGGCAAGCTCCCCGCCTCCGCGCTGCTCCTTCCCGTTTCGCTGGCTGGGCACGTGGTGGGCGCCATCTGCGCCAGCGACAGCAAAGGAAGGCTGGGCGGCGGCGCCTTCGAGCTGCAGCGTGTGGGTGTCATGGCCGAGCTCAGCCTGGAGATGCTTTCCCTGCGCAGGAAAATCCAGAGCGCCTGACACTCGTCCTATCTCCCGGGCGCGGCCGGGCGCAAACCACTTCAACAACGCGGGGCGTCACCATCAGGTGACGCCCCTTTTCTTTGGCCCTCCACTTTGTCCCCCTCCCTTGACCGCAGCTTCCCCCACCCCCTAACCCCCTCCCGCAAGGGGAGGTGGGATCAAGAGCAGCATTCCCGGTAATTGAGTTCGGGACGTTCGCCGAAATTCATCGAAAGTCTGGCTGAGGAACATAGAGCCATGCCGCCACGACGCGCCGCACGTGAACCAGCGTCCCCCACTTTGCGAAGGGGGGACAGGGGGGATTTGCCTTTGTTTGCCTCTTTGCCCCTTTTCGTTGCACCCCCAGGCCGACCCTGTAGAATAATTGGCGTTGTTTAATCTGGCTTTTCAAAGGTCTTCCTACTAACCCCTGCCACCGCACCTGTGCGGCGACAGGCGGAGGAGGTGTGACATGGCGGCACGACTCGGCGAGATGTTGCTGAAGATAGGGGCCCTGGACGCGTCCCAATTGGAGCAGGTGCTGAACGCCCAGGCCATTTACGGCGGCAGGCTTGGAACGAACCTGGTGGAGATGGGGCTGGTGGAAGAGGACCAACTGGCGCGGGTGCTGAGCGAACAGCTCGGTGTCCCCTGCATCGACCACGAACTTTTGGCGGCGATTCCGGAGAGCGTGCTGGGATTGCTGCCGCTGGAGTTGGTGGAGCGCTACCGGGTGCTGCCGGTTTCCCTGGACGGCAAGCGGCTGGTGGTGACCATATCCGATCCCTCGGATTTCAAGGCGATCGACGAGATCGGGTTCATCACCGCACTGGTGATCATCCCGCGCGTCTCTTCCGAGTTGCGCTTGAGCATAGCCCTGGAGCGCTACTACGGCATCAAGCGCCCGGTACGCTACATCCCGGTGCAGGGAGGGGTCCGGTCCAGGTTCGCGCCCCCGGAGCTGCAGCAAGCGGTGCTGGAGGCCACAAGGGCGGGCGACAGCGCGGCCTGGCAACCGGAGCGCGTGTCTCTCTCCGAGTTGGCGGATCGGCTGGCGGCGGCCTCGGCCGAGCCGGAAGCGGTCCAGGCGCTTCTTTCTTATGTCGCGGGGGAGTTTGACCGGGGCGCCCTGGTGCGATTGAAGCACGGGCAGTTGGTTGGCGTCCAGGCGGTGGCGGCGGGCGAGCCGGTACCTGGGTTCAGCGGCTGCGCGTTGCCCTTGGAGGAGGCGCCCCAAATGCAGCGCGTAGTGCGGGAGCGGGACGTGTTTCTCGGAGAAGTCTCCGCCGGAGCGGAGGGGGCGCTGCTGCAGGCGATGGGGGGAGAGTTGCCGGCGCCGGCGCTCATGGTCCCCCTGATGTTGGGTGGGCAGGTCGCGGGGGTGATCTGCGCCCACGACAGCCACGGGCGGCTCGGGGGAGGCGCCTTCGAACTGCAGCGCGTAGCCGTGATGGCGGAACTGAGCCTGGAGATGATCACGCTGCGCAAGAGGCTGGTCGCGGTTTAGGCTCCTGCAACCTGAAGGACCCGTTCTGCTCTCCCCCTCCCTTGACGGGAGGGGGGAGACGCAGAGATCTCATGAAAAAAGGCGCCCGCAATGTTGCGGGCGCCTTTTTTGTTGGTGCGTGAAGCGAAGGTCGGTTTACAGCGACTTGAAGCACTTGGCCGCGGCGGCGATGGTCTTCTCGAGATCCTTCTCGGTGTGGGACGCGCCCACGAAAGCGGTCTCGAACTGCGAGCAGGCGAGGTAGACACCTTCCTCGAGCATGCCGCGGAAGTAGGTGGCGAAGGCCTTGGTGTCGCACTTGGCGGCGCTGTCCCAGTTGTACACCGGCTCCTTGGAGAAGAAGCCGCAGAACATGGAGCCGACGCGGGTGGAGTAGAGCGGGAAGCCGGCGTCCTTGGCGGCCTTGGTGATACCCTCGGCCACGAACTTGCTTTTCTCTTCCAGCTTCTCATAGAAGCCCGGCTCCTGCAGCAGTTTCAGGGTCTCGATGCCGGCGGTCATGGCCAGCGGGTTGCCGGAGAGGGTGCCCGCCTGGTAGACGCCGCCCGCCGGGGAGAGCTGGGACATGATTTCCTTCTTGCCGCCGAAGGCGCCCACCGGCAGACCGCCGCCGATGATCTTGCCCAGGGTGGTGAGGTCCGGGGTGATGCCGAAGCGCTCCTGGGCCCCGCCGTAGGCGACCCTGAAGCCGGACATGACCTCGTCGAAAATGAGCACGATCCCTTCCTCGGTGCAGATCTCCCTCAAACCTTCCAGGAAACCTTCCTGCGGCGGCACGGTACCCATGTTGCCGGCCACCGGCTCGACGATGACGCAGGCGATGGTCCCCTTGTTGGCGGCCACCAGCACGCGCACCGAGTCGAGGTCGTTGTAGGTCGCGGTCAGGGTGTGCTTGGCGACGTCGGCCGGTACGCCCGGGGAGTCGGGCACGCCGAAGGTGGCCAGACCCGAGCCCGCCTTGACCAGCAGGGAGTCGGAGTGGCCGTGGTAGCAGCCGGAGAACTTCAGGATGTTGTCACGCCCGGTGTAGCCGCGGGAAAGGCGGATCGCGCTCATGGTCGCCTCGGTCCCGGAGCTAACCATGCGTACCATCTCGATGGAGGGGACCGCCTTGATGACCATCTCGGCCAGGGTGATCTCCAGTTCGGTGGGCGCGCCGAAGGAGGCGCCGCTCTCGACGGCCTTCTTGATCGCCTCGACCACCTTCGGGTGGCAGTGACCCACGATCATCGGACCCCAGGAACCCACGTAGTCGATGTAGCCGTTGCCGTCCTCGTCGAAGATCATGGGGCCGGCAGCGCTCTTTATGAACAGCGGATCGGAGCCTACCGAACGGAAGGCACGCACGGGGGAGTTGACCCCGCCGGGAATAGATTTGAGCGCCTGCTGAAAGAGTTGCGAGGAACGGCTGTTTTGCATGACTGGGTTCTCCTAACTGGCTGGAAATTATTAACTATCGGGCTCTCTGGTAGCATAGCCTCGGATAATCTGTCAAGAATTAAAAAATTTTCTCGTATACGGCCGAAGGGGGTGGGAGGGGCGTCAGCGGGGGGAAGGCCTAAGGGTGTAATACAATTTACGAAAAGTATACGTCGTTCTGTTTTCGCTTCGGAGAAAAATGGATAATTTCTGCTTGACAAAGATGGTGAAATGAAATAATTTTCGGTCGCAATGTTGTATACAGTATACTTTTTCGAATGCGCAGCGCTTGCTAACTGTTGGAAGCAGCGGGGCTAGTTGGTCGAGAAGCGTGCAGTATACGGCATTTCCGCGTGTTTGGAAAGAAATTAACAACAAACCTGGTGGTACGGGAGGATAAGGGATGCTTGGTGCATATCTGCCAATCTTGGTGCTGGTCGTCATAGCGTGCTTGTTCGGTCTGGGGTCGGTGGTTTTCTCATCGCTCATCGGCCAGAAGAAGCCGTCTCAGGTAAAGCTTGCACCTTACGAGTGCGGTTGCGAGCCGGTGGGCAGCGCACGCGAGCGCTTCTCGATCAAGTTCTACATGGTCGCGATGCTCTTCATCCTGTTTGATATCGAGGCTGTCTTCTTGTACCCCTGGGCGGTCCTCTTCAAGCGCCTGGGCATGTTCGGCCTGGTCGAGATGGGTCTCTTCATCGTCATACTCTTCGTAGGTTACATCTACGTTTGGAAAAAAGGAGCACTGGAATGGGAGTAAATCAGCCGCTGGGCGACAACATCATCACGACTTCCCTGGACAGCCTGGTTAACTGGGCTCGGAAGTCCTCCATCTGGCCGATGACCTTTGGTCTTGCCTGCTGCGCGATCGAGATGATGGCGACCGGTGCGGCCAAGCACGACCTGGACCGTTTCGGTATCATCTTCCGCGCCTCCCCGCGCCAGTCCGACTGCATCATCATCGCCGGCACCGTGACCAAGAAGATGCTCCCGGTCATCAAGACCGTGTACGAGCAGATGCCGGAACCGAAGTGGGTCGTCGCCATGGGCGCCTGCGCCTGCTCGGGCGGGATCTTCGACACCTACTCCGTCGTGCAGGGGATTGACGAGGCCCTCCCGGTGGATGTCTACATCCCGGGGTGCCCGCCGCGTCCGGAGGCCCTTCTCTACGGCCTCATGAAACTCCAGGACAAGATCGCCAACGAGAGGAACTCCTTCGGTTCTTCCATCGGCTTGGGCGAAAGACTCGAACCCGCCGCGTAATCTACAACGACCAAAGGGAAAGGTAAGGCTGACATGGCAGAAAATAATCGCGCTGTAGTGAAGCTGAAAGAGCGTTTCGCGGATGCCCTGCTCGAATACAAGGAGCATCGCGGCGAGGTGACGGTTACCGTGAAGAAGGAGAGCATCCTCGAGGTGCTGAAGTACCTCAGGGACGACCTGCGCTACAACTTCTTGTCCGACGTTACCGCCGTCGACTATCTGGGTCAGGAGCCGCGTTTCATGGTGGTTTACCACCTCCTCTCCATCCCCAACAAGGACCGCGTCAGGGTCAAGGCACCGGTCACCGAGGCGGATTGCTCCATCGACTCCGCCACCGCCCTCTGGAACTCCGCCAACTGGCTGGAGCGCGAGGCATACGACCTGTTCGGCATCAACTTCAAGAACCACCCGAACCTGGTGCGCATCTTGATGACCGATGACTGGGTCGGGCACCCGCTCCGGAAGGACTACCCGCTCCAGGGACCCGACCGCGAGCCGTACAAGGGGCGTCTGTCGTAAGACGGATCCAGTTCGAAACCAGGGACGATTTCCATTTCCAAAAAATAGAGGCGATCAATGGCTAGTGAAATAATGACTTTGAACATGGGGCCCCAGCACCCCAGTACCCACGGCGTTCTCAGGCTCGTAGTAGAGCTGGACGGCGAGGTGATACAGAAGATCACCCCTCACATCGGCTACCTGCACCGGGGCATCGAGAAGCTTGCCGAGCACCGTACCTACCACCAGACCCTGCCCCTCACGGACCGCATGGACTACCTGGCCCCGATGCACAACAATCTGGGCTACGTGCTGGCGGTTGAGAAGCTCCTGGGACTCGACGTCCCCGAGCGGGCCAAACTGGTGCGCGTCATCATGGCCGAGCTGACCCGTCTTAAGAGCCACCTGGTCTGGATCGCCTGCCACGCCCTCGACATCGGCGCCATGACCGTGTTCCTCTACGCCTTCCGCGAGCGCGAACTGGTGATGGACCTCTACGAGATGGTCTCCGGCGCCAGGATGACCTCCAACTACTTCCGCGTGGGCGGCCTGTCCCGCGACCTCCCGGCCGGCTTCGAGCAGAAGGTCCAGGAGATCCTGGACACCTTCCCGGGTCACTTCGACACTTACGAGGGGCTGCTCACCAAGAACACCATCTGGCTGCAGAGGACCATCGGCAACGGCGTCATCTCCGCAGAAGACGCCATCGACTTCGGCATCTCCGGTCCGGCCCTCAGGGGCTCCGGCGTCGACTTCGACCTCAGGCGCGACCTTCCCTACTCCGGCTACGAAGAGTTCGACTTCAAAGTACCGGTCGGCGAGAACTGCGACACCTTCGACCGCTACAAGGTCCGTCTGGTCGAGATGCGCGAGTCCGTGAAGATCATCGACCAGGCCCTGAAGCGGCTGAAGCCCGGACCGATCCTGGCCGACGCGCCGCAGGTCTGCTACCCGCCCAAGGAGAGCGTCTACAACTCCATCGAGGGCCTGATCCACCACTTCAAGATCGCTTCCGAGGGCTTCCCGGTTCCCGAGGGCGAGGTTTACATGGCAGTCGAGAACCCGAAAGGGGAGCTCGGCTACTACATCGTGTCGGACGGCGGCAACATGCCGTACCGCATGAGGGTCCGCCCGCCGTCATTCGTGAACCTGGGCGCCATCGAGAAGATGGCCAAGGGCTCCATGCTGGCCGACCTCGTTGCCGTCATCGGAACGCTGGACATCGTACTTGGCGAAATCGACCGTTAGTTTAATCAACAAGTAAAGGAGATGGGGTAAATGTCTAACGCTCCAGCCGAAGAAATTCCGGCCGAAGAAATCGATTTAACCGAGGCCAACCAGATCATCGACAAGTACCTGACACTGCCGGGCAACCTCATGCCGGTCCTGCAGGGTATCCAGGACGCCTACGGGTTCGTCCCGAAACCGACCATCGACCTGGTCGCCGAGCGCCTGAACGTCTACCCGAGCCAGATCTACGGCGTGCTCACCTTCTACGCCCAGTTCCACCTGAAGCCGCGCGGCAAGTTCATCATCAGGGTCTGCGTCGGTACCGCCTGCCACGTGCAGGGGGCGGAGCGCATCACCGAGACCTTCTTCGGACGCCTCGGCATCGGGCACGCGGAGACCAGCGAGGACCTGCGCTACACCTTCGAGAAGGTGGCCTGCCTGGGCGCCTGTGGTATGGCTCCTTTGGCCATGGTGAACGACGACACCTACGGCAAGATGACGGTCCAGAAAGTGGACGAGATCATTGAAACCTACAACGCACGGCCGATGAAGTAGCCGAGACGTCAATTTCTCAGCAGGGGACCTTTTGTCATGAGCGATAACGCAGGAATCAAAATACTTATCTGTCAGGGTACCGGCGGTATCTCGGCCGGCGCCAAGCAGGTCGAGGCCGAGTTCACCAGGCTGATCGCCGAGAAGGGGATCGTAGCCCAGGTCGGCAAGCGCTGCGACGTCGTCAAAACCGGCTGCCGCGGCCTGTGCGCCAACGACGTGCTCGTCGACGTCATCACCCCTGAACTGGGCCGGATCACCTACGACTTCGTGGTACCCGAGGACGTAGCTGCCATCCTCGACCAGCACATCGTCGGCAACGAAGTCATCGAGAAGAAGAAGGCCAAGGCCTACTACAACACCTTCGTCGATCAGCAGATGCGCGTGGTCATGACCGGCTGCGGCCAGATCGACCCCGAGCGCCTGGACGCCTACCTCGAAGAGGACGGCTTCAAGGCCATCGAGAAGTGCATCAAGGAGATGAAGCCGGCCGAGGTCGTCGACGAGGTCAAGAAGTCGGGCCTGCGTGGCCGTGGGGGCGGGGGCTTCCCGACCGGCATGAAGTGGAGCTTCTGCGCCGCTTCCCCGGGCAACCACAAATACCTTATCTGCAACGCCGACGAGGGCGACCCGGGCGCGTTCATGGACCGCTCCATCCTCGAAGGCGACCCGTACTGCGTCATCGAGGGTATGATGATCGCGGCCTACGCCATCGGCTGTGACGCAGGCTACGTCTACGTCCGCGCCGAGTACCCGCTGGCCATCGACCGTCTCCAGAAGGCGCTCGACACCTGCTACGAGAAAGGGTACCTGGGCAAGAACATCCAGGGTTGGGGCTTCGACTTCGACATGAGGATCAAGAAGGGCGCCGGCGCCTTCGTCTGCGGCGAAGAAACGGCACTCATGGCCTCCATCGAGGGCGAGCGCGGCATGCCGCGTCCCCGTCCGCCGTTCCCGGCGGTCAAGGGCCTCTGGGGCTTCCCGACCAACATCAACAACGTCGAGACCTTCGCCAACGTACGCCACATCATCAACAAGGGCTCCGAGTGGTACGCGTCCTTGGGCACCGACACCACCAAGGGGACCAAGATCTTCGCGGTCACCGGTAAGGTGAAGCACACCGGTCTGGTCGAGGTTCCGGCCGGTATGTCCGTGCGCGACGTTATCTACCAGGTCTGCGGCGGCATCGCCAACAACCGCAAGTTCAAAGCGGTCCAGGCCGGCGGCCCCTCCGGCGGCTGCATCCCGGCCGAGGTGCTCGACACCCCGGTCGACTACGACTCGCTGATCAAGGCGGGCGCCATGATGGGCTCCGGCGGTCTGGTCGTCATGGACGAGACCACCTGCATGGTCGACGTGGCCCGCTTCTTCCTCTCCTTCACCAAGATGGAGTCCTGCGGCAAGTGCGTTCCCTGCCGTATCGGCCTGAAGGCGATGCTCGACATCCTCGAGCGCATCACCGAAGGTCGCGGCGAGATGGCCGACATCGACACCCTGCTGGAAATGGGCGCCACCATCAAGAAAGCGTCCCTGTGCGGTCTGGGCCAGACGGCCCCGAACCCGATCCTCTCCACCGTGAAGTACTTCCGTCACGAGTACGAGGCGCACATCCAGGACAAGCGCTGCCCCTCCAACTCCTGCAAGGAACTGCTCCTTTGGCAGGTGGTCCCCGAGAAGTGCGTCAAGTGCGGCGCGTGCCTCAGGGCCTGCCCGTCCAACGCGATCAAGTGGGAGAAGGGCGAGGTCGCCGAGCTGATCAAGGAAAACTGCACCAAGTGCAAGTCCTGCTACGACGCCTGCCGCTTCATGGCCATTGAGTAACAATGACAGTTCTAAGTTCTACGTTCTATGTTCTAGGTTAAGCCTCTGAACGTAGAACGTAGAACACAGAACGTAGAACCAGATTTATGACTCCGGGGAGACAGAGGTCGAGATGGTAAATCTTACGATAGACGGAAAACAGGTTGCGGTAGAAAAGGACGCCACCATTTACGACGCCGCCAAGGCTTGTGGCATCAAGATACCGATCCTTTGCCACGACAAGAAGCTGCATCCGTTCGGCGGCTGCCGTATGTGCCTGGTCGAGGTTGAGCAGATGAAGGGGCGCTTGATCCCCTCCTGCACCACCCCGGTCACCGAAGGGATGATCGTGCAGACCACCACCGACGAGATCGTCAAGGCCAGGAAACTGGTGCTGGAGCTGTTGCTCCTCAAGCACCCGATCGACTGCCCTGTCTGCGACGCCGCCGGCGACTGCGACCTGCAGAACCTCACCTATGAGTACAAGGTGAACATGAACCGGTTCGTGGACGAGAAGTTCAACCACGAGATCGACTACGAGAACCCGCTCATCGAGCGCGACATGAACCGCTGCATCCACTGCGGCAAGTGCGCGAGGATCTGCGACGAGATCGTAAGCTACGGCGCCTACACCTTCATCAACCGCGGCATCGAGGCGAAGATGGGTACCGAGTTCGACGGCCCGCTCAACTGCGAGTTCTGCGGCTCCTGCGTCTCGGTCTGCCCGGTCGGCGCGCTCAACTCCCGCCCCTTCAAGTTCAAGGCCCGCTGGTGGGCGCTGCAGAAGACCAAGAGCGTCTGCTCCTACTGCGGCACCGGCTGCCAGCTGACCCTGGGTTCCAAGGACGGCAAGGTGCTCACCACCATCTACGACGAGAACCAGGGCTTCCATAACGGCCAGCTCTGCACCCGCGGCCGCTTCGGCTACCAGTTCGTCAACTCCGAGAAGCGCCTCACCGCGCCGCTCATCCGCAAAAACGGCAAGCTCCAGGAAGCGACCTGGGAAGAGGCCCTGGCTGAAGTGACCTCCAGGCTCTCCGCCGGCAAGAGCGACCCGGCTTCGGTCGCCGCCCTCGCCACGCCGCGCCTGACCAACGAGGAGCTCTTCCTGTTCGAGAAGCTCTTCCGCGGCACCGTCGGCACCGACAACATCGACCACTCCGCCGGCTACGCCCACGAGGCGCTGACCAAGGGCGCCAAGGCCTCCTTCGGGGTGACCGCATCCCCGGCCGAGATCGCCGACGTGCAGAAGTCCAATCTCCTCCTGGTGGTGAAGAGCGACGCCTACGAGACCCATCCGGTCATCGGCTTCGAGATCAACCTCGGCGTGAAGAGGAAAGGGATCGCACTCAGGATCGTCTCCGACAAGAAAGGGAAACTGACCCGCCTGCCGGGTGCCAAGACCACCGTCCACGCACCGGGGAGCGAAATCGCCCTCTTCAACGCACTCTGCAAGTCGGTCATCGACCAGGGCCTCGCCGCTGAAGGCGTCGCCGGCCTCGATGCACTGAAGGCCGCCGTTGCCGACGCAACCGCCGAGAAGGCGGGGGTAACCGCGGAAGAGATCGCCGCCATCGCCAAGGACTTCGCCTCGGCGGAGAAGGCGCTCATCATCCTCCCCATCGGCCAGGGCTACCCCGGCCACAACGCGGCGCTTGCCAACGCGGCAGCGAACCTCGCCATCCTCACCGGCCAGGTCGGCAAGGAAGGCGCGGGCCTCCTGATCATGAGCGAGAAGAACAACAGCCAGGGTGCCGTCGACATGGGCATCTACCCGAAAGGGACCGGCCTCAACGCACAGGCGATCATCGACGGTTGCGCCAACGGCAACGTGAAGACCCTGTTCGTCGCCGGCGAGAACCCGGTGGTTTCCTACCCGAACCGCGCCAAGGTTGAAAAGGCGCTCGAAAACGTCGAGTTCATGGTGGTCTCCGAACTGTTCCTGACCGAGACCGCGGCCATGGCCGACGTGGTCCTCCCCGCCTGCTCCTTCGCCGAGAAGAGCGGCACCTTCACGAGCCTGGGCCGCAGGGTCCAGAACGTGAGGAAGGCGATCCCCGCAGTGGGTCTTGCCAAGAGCGACTTCGACATCCTGAACGCGCTTTCCCAGGCTCTGGGCGGCGCACGCTACAACAACCAGGGCGAGGTCTTTACCGAGATCGCCGCCAACGTCCCGGCCTACAAGGGTCTCACCCAGGCGGGCCTGAAGGACGAAGGCGCCGTCTACCCGGTGACGCTCGCAGCCAAGCTGGTCCCGGCAGCGGCGAAAGCCTCTGCACCGGCCGCCGGCAAGCTGGCTCTGGTTACCGGCAGCGCGCTTTACCACTGCGGCACCATGAGCCGCTTCGGCGAAGGCCCGATGTACGTCTGCCCGGACGCCTACGCCGAGCTGAACGTGGCCGACGCCGCGGCCCTGAAGGTCGCCGAGGGCGACCAGGTCACCGTTACCTCCGGTACCGGCGCGGTGCAGGTTGCCGCCAAGGTCGGTAAAAGGGTGCCCCAGGGCGTGGTCTTCTCTCCGTACCACTTCGGTGAGGGGAGCGTCAACACCATCACCGACGGTTCGGAAGTAACCTACGTCACCGTCGCGAAGAAATAACTGACAGCTAGAAAATCTACACAAGAGGGGAAGACTATCAGATGGATACGCTAATCTTAGGACTGCCGGTCGCGTACTACATAGCCATGGTTGCCAAAGTGCTCGTAGCTTTTGTCTTCGTGCTCCTTACCGTGGCCTACGCCACCTACGCGGAGCGCAAGATCATCGGGCACATGCAGGTGCGTCTGGGTCCCATGAGGACCGGCTGGCACGGCCTGCTGCAGCCGATCGCGGACGGCGTCAAGCTGTTCTTCAAAGAGGAGATCGTTCCGTCGCAGGCGAGCAAGTTCGCCTTCCTGGTCGCTCCCCTCGTCGCTCTGATCCCGGCGTTCATCTCCTTCGCGGTCATCCCCTTCGGTGACAACATCACCATCGGCGGCTACACCGTGCCGCTGCAGATCGCCGCGTACTACGACCAGGCCGGCAAGCAGGTCTTCGACGTCAACGTCGGCGTCCTCTACATCCTGGCCATGGCATCCCTGGGCGTCTACGGCATCGTGCTCGCCGGCTGGGCCTCCAACTCCAAGTACTCGCTTCTTGGCGGCCTGCGCTCCGCGGCACAGATGATCTCCTACGAGCTCGCCGCCGGCCTCGCCATCATCTCGGTGTTCATGCTCTCCGAGAGCCTCTCCCTGCACAAGATCGTCGCCGATCAGGCAGGTGGCGCATGGTACGCCTTCAAGCAGCCGCTGGCCTTCGTGATCTTCTTCATCTGCTCCCTGGCCGAGATCAACAGGACCCCGTTCGACCTTCCCGAGGCCGAGACGGAGCTGGTTTCCGGCTTCTGCACCGAATACTCCTCCATGAAGTACGCGATGTTCTTCATGGCTGAATACGCCAACATGATCACCGTCTGCGCCGTCACCACCACCCTGTTCCTGGGCGGCTGGCACGGCCCGGCGTTCCTCCCCGGCTGGTTCTGGTTCATCGCCAAGGTGTACTTCCTGATCTTCCTCTGCATGTGGATCAGGGCCACCTACCCGCGTTACCGTTACGACCAGCTCATGCGTCTCGGGTGGAAGGTGTTCCTGCCGCTTACCCTGGTCAACGTGATGGCGACCGGCTTCTGGGTCATGTTCATCAGCAAGTAGTCCGACTTAAAGCTACACAACTTCTAGGCGAGGTGCCGCAAATGATAATGCCGCTCATTAAAGGTCTTCAGATCACCATTTCACATATGTTCAAGAAGCCGGTCACCCTGCAGTACCCGACCGAGCGTCCTGACGTCAAGCCCGGCTTCCGCGGTCTGCACACGCTGAACGTCTCGCACGACAAGGCGAAGTGCGTTGCGTGCTACCTCTGCCCCACCGTCTGCCCGGCCAAGTGCATCACGGTCGAGGCGGGCGAGGACCAAAACCACGACAAGTACGCTGCCAAGTACGAGATCGACATGCTGCGCTGCATCTTCTGCGGCTACTGTGTGGAAGCGTGCCCGGTTGACGCGATCCGGATGACGGAACAGTTCGAACTCGCCAACTACTCGCGCGCCGACTTCACCTACACCAAAGAGAGACTCTTAGAAAAGAAATAAAGGAGCAGCAATGGAATCGATCTTCTTTCTTATCGTGGCTGCGGTGGCCGTTATTTCCAGCATACTCGTGGTCACCTGCAAAAACCCGATCAACAGCGCACTGTCGCTGGTGATGACCTTCTTCTGCCTGGCGACCTTCTACGTCATGCTGGACGCCCCGTTCATGGCGGCCACCCAGGTGATCGTGTACGCCGGCGCCATCATGGTCCTGATCATCTTCGTGATCATGCTCCTGAACGTGAGGGTTGAGACCGTCAAGCGCGGCACCCACGCGGTGATGGCGGGAAGCGCCATCGGCCTGTTCATCCTCTTCCAGACCGTCTGGTTCCTGATGAAAGGTTCCATGACCGGCAAGGTGGGCGAGATGACCAAAGAGCAGATCATCAGCGTCGGCCACGTCGAGCTGATCGGCAAGGCGATCTTCACCGACTTCCTGCTGCCGTTCGAGGTCACCTCGGTGCTGCTCCTGGCCGCGATCGTCGGTGCCGTCATCTTGGCCAAAAAGAAAATCTAACGCTACGAGGGGAACAGACATGCTAGCGATCGAAAATTACCTGATAGTTTCGGCCATACTCTTCGCCATCGGGACCATCGGGGTCCTGACCAAGAGGAACGCCATCGTCATCTTCATGTGCATCGAGCTGATGCTGAATGCGGTGAACCTGACCTTCATCGCCTTCTCCAGGCACCTGGGCAACATCGACGGACAGGTCTTCGTCTTCTTCGTCATGACCGTGGCCGCCGCCGAGGCAGCCGTCGGCCTCGCGCTGATGATCGCCTTCTTCAAGAACCGCGAGTCCATCGACGTCGAGGACATCAACCTGCTGAAGCTCTAGAAGCGGGGCTTCAGGCCGCCGCCACTGGACGCGCTCAGCTGCGGGCGGAGCAATCCGCGACAGTCACAAGCGAATGGGCGGCGACGTGCCGCTTGCCAAGATACGACTTATAAGAATACAGAACAAAGGAGTCAGGGATGTTTGATTTAGTATGGTTGATCCCACTGTGCCCTCTCATCGGCTCGGTCATCAACGGCCTACTCGGCAAGAAGATAAAGAACGAAACGGTCATCGGCGCCATTGCCGCCGGTAGCGTATTCGCCTCCTTCATGGTCGCCTGCGGGATCCTGTTCCAGCTCCTGAGTCTGCCGGGCGAGGAACGGGTGATCCAGAAGACCATCTTCACCTGGATCCAGTCCGGTACCTTCAAAGCCGACATCGGCTTCCTGATCGACCCGCTGTCCGCAACCATGCTGATGATCGTAACGGGGATCGGCTTCCTGATCCACCTCTACTCCATCGGCTACATGCACGGTGAGGAAGGGTTCTACCGCTACTTCTGCTACCTGAACCTCTTTACCTTCTCCATGCTCTGCCTGGTGTCGGGCAACAACCTGCTCCTCATGTTCATCGGTTGGGAAGGCGTGGGTCTCTGCTCTTACCTGCTGATCGGCTACTACTTCCACAAGAAGAGCGCCGGCGACGCGGGCAAGAAGGCGTTCGTGATGAACAGGGTCGGCGACTTCGGTTTCCTTCTCGGTCTCTTCACCCTCTTCTACTACCTGGGCACCAACCACAACGTCTGGACCATCAACTTCGTGGAACTCGCGAAAAACGCCGACCTCCTGGTCCCGGGCGCCGTGGTCACCACCGTCTGTCTCTGCTTCTTCCTGGGCGCCACCGGTAAGTCCGCCCAGATCCCGCTGTACACCTGGCTGCCGGACGCGATGGAAGGCCCGACTCCGGTCTCCGCGCTCATCCACGCCGCCACCATGGTTACCGCCGGCGTCTACATGATCGCCCGCATGAACTTCATCTTCATCAAGAGTCCGACTGCGCTCCTCGTCATCGCCTGCGTCGGCGCCGCCACCGCCCTCTTCGCGGCGACCATCGGCACCGCCCAGAACGACATCAAGCGCGTCCTCGCATACTCCACCGTTTCCCAGCTCGGCTACATGTTCCTGGCCATGGGCGTCGGCGCCTTCACCGCCGGCGTGTTCCACCTGATGACCCACGCCTTCTTCAAGGCCTGCCTGTTCCTTGGTTCCGGCTCCGTCATCCACGGCATGCACCACGCGCTGCACCACGAGCACTCCGAAGCCGACCCGCAGGACATGAGGAACATGGGCGGGCTTCGCAAGAAGATGCCGATCACCTTCATGACCTTCCTCCTGGCCACCATCGCCATCGCAGGTATCCCGGGCTTCGCGGGCTTCTTCTCCAAGGACGAGATCCTCTGGCAGGCCTTTGCCAACCCGCACCACCACGCCGTCAACTACGTGCTTTGGGGCGCAGGCGCCGTGGCTGCAGGCCTCACCGCCTTCTACATGTTCCGCCTGGTCTTCATGACCTTCTTCGGCGAAACCCGTCTCTCCGAGAAAGCCTTCCACCACCTGCACGAGTCCCCCTGGGTCATCACCGTGCCGCTGGTCTGCCTCGCCACCCTGTCCGTCTTCGGCGGCTGGATTGGCGTGCCCAAGGTGCTCGGCGAAGTGCTGGGCGAAATGCCGAACTACTTCGAGCACTGGCTTGAGCCGGTCTTCGCATACTCGACCCACTACACCGAGGCGCACGGCGCGCACGGTATCCACTCCGTGGCTCTGGAGTGGGGCCTCATGGGCACCTCCGTCCTGATCGCCTGCGGCGGTATCGGCCTCGCCTATGCACTCTACATCGTAGCCCCGGGCTTCCCCGAGAAGTTCACCTCGACCTTCCCGGCGCTGCACCGCGCGGTCTACAACAAGTGGTACGTCGACGAGATCTACGACTTCGCATTCGTCAACCCCTGCAAGGCTTTCGGCAACTTCCTCTGGAAAGGGTTCGACGTCCTGGTGGTCGACGGTGCCGTCAACGGCGTGGCGGCGGTAGTCCGCGGCTTCTCCGGCATCCTGCGCTATGTGCAGACCGGCTTCGTTCACAACTACGCGTTCACCATGGTGTTCGGCGTGGCCCTGATCGTCGCGGTGTACATCTTCCGCTAAGATTCGAGACTTGAGATAATTTTGACCTGTAAGTAAAAGGAGCAGAGTAAATGAACCAGCTACCGTTACTGAGCATATTAACCTTCACACCGCTGATCGGGGCGATACTGCTCCTCTTTGTGAACAAGAACAGCCACGGCGTGCTCCGTACCATCGCCATGGCGGTGACGGTGGTGACGTTCGTCCTCTCGTTGCCCCTGATCACCGGGTACAACGCGCCGGGCAGCGACATCGGCGGTTTCCAGTACCTGGAGAATGTGCCCTGGATCGCGGCCGGTCCCTTCCAGATGAGCTATCATCTGGGCATCGACGGCATCAGCCTCTGGCTGGTCATCCTGACCACCTTCATCATGCCCATCGCCATCCTCTCCACCTACACGGCGGTCGAGGAGAAGGTGAAGGAATACATGATCTGCCTGCTGCTCCTCGAAGTCGGCATGATCGGTACCTTTATCTCGATGGACCTGTTCCTCTTCTACATCTTCTGGGAAATCATGCTGATCCCGATGTACTTCATGATCGGTATCTGGGGCGGCAAGAACAGGATCTACGCAGCAGTCAAGTTCTTCATCTACACCGCGGTCGGTTCGCTTCTCATGCTGGTCGCATTGATCTCCCTCTACTTCAAGGCGGGCGGCGGCGACTTCAGCATCCTGCGCTTCTACCAGCTGCACCTCGACCCGGCCACCCAGATGTGGATGTTCCTGGCCTTCGCCCTGGCCTTCGCCATCAAGGTCCCGATGTTCCCGCTGCACACCTGGTTGCCGGATGCCCATACCGAGGCGCCGACTGCCGGCTCCGTGATCCTGGCCGCCGTCATGCTGAAGTGCGGTACCTACGGTTACGTTCGTTTCGCCATGCCGCTGTTCCCGGATGCCAACGCGCAGTTCACTCCGCTCATCGCCACCCTGTCCGTGATCGGCATCATCTACGCATCGCTGGTCGCCATGGTGCAGCAGGACGTTAAGAAACTGGTTGCTTACTCCTCCGTAGCCCACCTGGGCTTCGTCATGCTGGGCGTCTACGCGCTGAACCAGCAGGGCGTCACCGGCGGCATGCTGCAGATGCTGAACCACGGTGTTTCCACCGGCGCATTGTTCCTTATCGTCGGCTTCATCTACGAGCGTCGTCACACCCGTGCCATCAGCGACTTCGGCGGCCTGGCCAAGCAGATGCCGGTCTTCGCCACCATGTTCATGATCGTCACCTTCTCCTCCATCGGCCTGCCGGGTACCAACGGCTTCGTCGGTGAGTTCCTGGTGCTCCTCGGTTCCTTCGAGAGCGGCCTGCGCTGGTACGCCATCATCGCGACCTCCGGCGTCATCCTCTCTGCCGTCTACATGCTCTGGATGTTCCAGAGGGTCATGTTCGGCGAGCTGAACAACCCGAAGAACCAGACCCTGAAAGACCTGAACGCACGCGAAGTCGCCATCATGCTGCCGCTCATCTTCCTGATCTTCTTCCTGGGCATCTACCCGCGTCCGATCATCGACTCCATGGCGCCGTCCATCGACAGGCTGATCGCGCAGACCAAGGTACAGAAGCAGGTTGCAGAGGCAGCGATGCCGGCCGCAATGGCGCTTCCCCCGGGGCACATGGCGGTACCAGAAGCAGGCGCGGCACCCGCCGGCATGCCCGAAGGACATCCGGCCATGCCGGAAGCAGGTGCAGCACCCGCGGGCATGCCCGCTGGACACCCGGCCATCCCCGCAAACAACGAAGCAAAATAGACCGCTTAGAACTACTGACGGAGGATTATAGATGGAAACAATTGCTATGCCGGCCATAAACCTGGCAGTGATCATGCCTGAGATCCTACTCTCATGCATCGCCATGGTGCTGCTGCTCGTCAACGTCTTCGTGCCGGGCAAGAACAAGGCCTACCTCGGTTACCTGAGCATCATCGGCCTTGCAGTGACCGCGGCGAGCGCCGTGGGCGGCTGGGGGCCGTCGGTATCAGCGTTCAACGGATCGATCGTGCAGGACAACTTTGCCATCTTCTTCAAGGTCATCTTTCTGATCTCCGCCGGGTTGGCGATCCTGATCTCGGACCGCTACATGGTCCAGGAAGACTGCAACCAGGGCGAGCTCTACCCCATGATCCTGTTTGCCACCGTCGGCATGATGCTGATGGCGGCCGGCACCGACATGATGGTGATCTTCCTGGGCCTTGAGCTTCTGTCCATCTGCCTGTACGTGCTGTCTGGCTGGAACCGTGCCAGCCTGGCGTCCAACGAAGCGGGTCTCAAGTACTTCCTGCTCGGCGCCTTCTCCACCGGCTTCCTGCTCTACGGCATGGCGCTCACCTACGGCGCAACCGGCAGCACCAAGATCATGGCCATCTCCGCCTACGTGATGGGCAACCCCGGCGTAGCCAGCAACCCGCTCTTCGTGGTGGGCATGCTGCTGATTGCGGTCGGCTTTAGCTTCAAGATTGCCGCCGCGCCGTTCCACATGTGGACCCCGGACGTCTACCAGGGTGCTCCGACCCCGATGACCGCGTTCATGTCCGCCGGCCCTAAGGCCGCCGGTTTCGCAGCCTTCATCCGCGTCATGATATTCGCCTTCCCGATGCTGAGGGCCGAGTGGGGCGATCTGCTCTGGATCCTGGCCGTCCTGACCATGACCGTTGGTAACATCATCGCGCTGTCCCAGGACAACGTGAAGAGGATGCTGGCCTACTCCTCCATCGCCCATGCCGGTTACGCTTTGGTAGGTTTCGCCGCAGTCAACGCAGAGGGCGCCGCGGGCATCCTGTTCTACATGCTCTCCTACGCCTTCATGAACATCGGCGCCTTCGCCGTCATCATCCTGATCACCAAGAAGGGCGAAGTCAACGGCAACGTGCAGGATCTGGCCGGTTTCGGCCACAAGAAGCCGCTTCTGGCCATGGTGCTGAGCATCTTCCTGTTCTCCCTGGCCGGCATGCCGCCGACCGCCGGTTTCATCGGTAAGTTCTACCTCTTCTCTGCCGCCATCAAGGCAGGTTATGTATGGCTCGCCATCATCGGCGTACTGAACTCCGCAGCGTCCCTGTACTACTACCTGCGTGTCATGGTCTTCATGTACATGAAAGACCCGACCGAAGACTTCGAGTGGGCAGGTGCCACCCCGGCCATCGCAGTGTGCCTCTTGGTAGCCGTAGGCGCCACCCTGGTTCTCGGCGTAGTTCCCGGCACCGTCCTCGAGTTGGCACAGAAAGCCGTCCAGTTCTAAGACCAGCCAGATAGATAAAGAAGAACAACGAGGGCACCCGATACCGGGTGCCCTCGTTGCGTTTCACGTCGTTATCCGCTTAAAGTCTCGCAAAATCCTCGTGCCCGCGTAAAAATTCTCCACGTAGAGCCGCACGACCCCAAGCGTCCCCCCCTTTTGCGAAGGGTGTATAGACCGGGGTCAAGGGTGACACTCGTTCGGAGACATGGGTGACACTTTTTTATCCCCGATCCGGATCTCCCGGAGCTTTTGGTGGCAGTAGTACATCAAAAAGATTCCGTCCTGATCTGTGGGGCGAAAAGCTACCGCCTCCCCCCTTAAAGCCCTAGAGACTCTGACGGCCCTTGAAGAAGACGATCCCTTTGTCCTGTACCTTTCGGACTAAGTCGTCGGGACCATATTCGATTGGGGGCGGCACCTCAGGGTACATCCGTACACTTGGCTGATAGCGCGTAACTGGCGGCCTTTGCCCTAATGACTCATGCAGCCGTTTCGAGTTGTAGATGACTCTAAACTCGTCAAAAGCTTGTTGGCATTGAACCAAATTCTCGAAATATTTGTCTGTGATTGTTTCCAGAAGCAGGGTCCGGTGAAACCGTTCGTCTTTACCCTGGGTCTGAGGGTGGTGTGGCCGTGAGTGGCTCACGCCCACTCCCAGCCTGATCAACCACGCGGTTAGCACCGTGAGGTTGTTTTCTCCATCGTCTCCCCAGGGGCTGCCGTTATCCATGGTCATCCGCTCCGGTAATCCGTATCTGAAGGCGGCAACCAGAGCGCTCTTTACATGCCTGAAGCACCAGGTTGTAGCGAGAATGGTCATCCAGAACTGTCAACGGGTGACAGCGTCCCTGACGGGTTGGAAAATGGCCTTTGAAGTCCATCTGCCAAAGAGCATTCGGGGTTGGATGCTCGAAACGAATAAAAGCTTTGTGTTTAGATGACTGCGCCGGGTCTAACTTACCGTTACGACGCAAGATCTCAGTAATAGTGGAAGGTGCAGGGAATACCTGTTCCCTGCCAGCTTCCAGACAAGCCTTAATCTTACGGCCACCCCAAGCCGGATGCTCCTCTCTAAGTGCGAGGATTGCACTCTCGACCGAGGCAGCAGTCTGCATCGGGCTATTGCGGGGGCGTCGAGAGCAGTCATGAAGGCCAGTGTCTCCATGCTCCTTGAATCGACGTATCCACTTGTAGCCTTTGTCACGGCTGATGTTGAACAGCCGGCAAAGCTGAGCGATGTTGCTGCCCTCTTGAATGGCTAACATCACGAATTCTGTCCTAAGGGTCATGGTTGTCACCTCTTGCCAAGGCATGCCCACCTCCAAAGAGGGAAGTCACTTCTTGGTAATAAGTGTCACCCATGTCTCCGAACATGTGTAACCTATGTCTCCAGTCTATACAAGGGGGCGGGGGCGGTGGACCCGGCCGGCTACGCTGCCTCTTTGCGCTTCTGTTTCAGGCTCTCCTTCAAAAGGGCCATCATGTCGGCAACCTTGGGTGGCGGAGCGGCCTTCACAGGCGTGGGCTGGCGACCCTGGGCCTTCTCTTCGATCATCCGCTTTAGGTCGTCTATGTACTGGTCCTTGTACTTGGCTGGGTCGAACTTCGCGGTCAACTGGTCGATCAGCGACAACGCCAAGGTTACCTCCTGCTCCCGTACCTGCTCGTTGCCGGGGAGCTTCAGATCGGAGGCGTCACGCACCTCCGCGGCGTACCTGATCTGGTTCAAAACCAGCAGGTCGTCCAGCGGCCGGACAATTCCTAGACTGCCGCGGTTTCTCAGCACGTAGTAGGCGACCCCCACCTTGCCCGAACGCTTCAGCGCTTCCCTGAGCAAGGCATACGCCTTGGGACCGCTTTTGTCCGGCTCCAGGTAGTACGGCTTCTCGAAGTACCGGGTGTCGATCTCCCTTTCGTCAATGAAATCAACGATGTCGATCAGGTGTGTTTTCTCCAGGCTCGCGTTCTCGAAATCCTTGTCGGTAAGCACGATGTACTCGCCGTCACTGTACTCGTACCCCTTGACGATCTCCTCGTAGGGAACTTCCTTGTTGTCGGTCTTGCAGACCCGCAGGTACTTGATCGGGCAGAGGTCGTTCTTGCGCAGCATGTTCAGATCGAGCGAGTTGCTCTGCGAGCCACTGTAAAGTTTCACCGGGATGTTCACCAAGCCAAAGCTTATGGAACCGGACCACATTGCTCTCATTGTTAACCTCCTCGGGTGCAGACCTTTCCTTGTCGGCGTCTAGTTCTGGTACAGCTCGCATTTTACCATCATTGCACTAAGGTGCGCATTGACATCATGGCCTTTTGCCTGCCCAAGTACGCATCGGCCCCCCGGCATGACTGTCCTCATTTTTTGCGGCGGCGACAGGGCGTAAAGCGCCTGCCGAGATTGACAAAGCAGGCGTAACGCATACATTTATTAGCGTGTTTTCATCAAGGCTAAAGCCCTCTGCCGTAACCCGTGGAGATTCTTATGGTTGAACGGAACGAACCGGCGCTGCGTGGCACCGACCGCGGAGTCGCGGTCCCCAAGGTGCTGCTCTGGATCGTGGGGATAATCGTCTCCCTGGTGCTGATCGTCTTCATCGCCAGCTTCTTCATCGACGAACCGCTGCGGCGCACCACGGAACGGAGGATGAACCAGAGCCTTAAGGGGTACAAGGTACGGCTCCCCAAGCTGCACTTCAGCCTGATCGGCCTCTCCATCACCTTGAAAGGACTCAGTATTTCTCAGGAGGCCCATCCCCAGCCGCCGGTGGCGGAGTTCCCCTACCTGAGGGCCAGCGTGCAGTGGCGCGAGATCCTGTCCGGAAAACTGGTCGGCGACATGAGGGTGGATGGCCCCAAGGTCCACGTCAACCTGCTGCAACTGAAAGCCGAAGCGGCCAGCAAGGTCCCCATGAAGCAAAAGGGGTGGCAACAGGCCTTCGAGGCTATTTATCCTCTCAAGATCAACCTTTTGAAGATCACCGACGGCAGTCTCACCTATATCGACCAGGATCCGAAGCGGCCGTTGAAACTCTCCAACCTGAACCTGTCCGCCGACAACATCCGCAATATACATCTGCCCGACAAGGTGTACCCATCGAACTTCCACCTGGAAACGGACATCTTCGGCAGCGGGCACGGCACCGTCGAGGGTAGGGCCAACTTCCTGGCGGAGCCGAACCCCGCGGTGAAAGCGGCCATCGAGCTGGCCAAGATCCCTCTCGCCTACTTCGCCCCGATGGCAACCCGCTCCAACGTCAGGATCGAAGGGGGCACCCTGACTGCGAGCGGCAACGTGGAGTACGGCCGCAAGGTGCAGACGGTCCGGCTCAAGAAACTCGCCATCCACGGAGTGAAGCTCGACTACATCCATACCCCCGAGACCGCCCGCGCCGAATCCAGAAGGGCCCAGAAGGTGAAGAAGGCGGCCAAGGAGGTCAGCAACAAGCCGGACCTAATCCTCACCATCGATCATTTCAGCCTGACCGAGTCAAACGTCGGGTTCATCAACGAGTACGGGGGCAAAAAAGTCCGCCTGTTCCTGTCCGATGCGAACCTCGACCTGGACAATTTCTCGAACCAGTTCTCTAAAGGGCCCGCCACGGCGCGACTGTCGGGCAAGTTCATGGGGAGCGGCGTTACCGAAGCGAAGGCGACCTTCCGCCCCGAGGACAAGGGCCCCGACCTCGACCTCTACCTCAAAATCGACAACACCCAACTGGTCTCACTGAACGACCTCTTGCGCAGCTACGGCCACTTTGACGTCACCGCCGGCACCTTCTCGCTGGTGACGGAGTTGCACGTGAAAAACAACATGGTGAACGGCTACATCAAGCCCTTCTTTAAGGACATGAAAGTCTACGATCGGCGCCAGGACAGGAACAAAGGCTTCTTCCACAAGGTTTACGAGATGCTGGTCGGGGGGGTAGCCAAGCTGTTGGAGAACAAGCGCCATGACCAGGTGGCCACCAAGGCGGACATCTCCGGCCCGCTGCAAAGCCCCAAGACCAGCACCTGGCAGGTCATCGTGGAACTGATACGCAACGCCTTCATCAAGGCCATCCTGCCCACCTTCGAGAGGAACGTGGATGCGCTGGGCAAACACAAGTGATGCAACCACAGCGGATTTTCAGGTGAAAAGGAGGAAGCCATGAGACTGATTTTGTTGGTAATCGTGATCTTGCTGCTCGTCGGTTCGCTGCCCACCTGGCCTTACAGCGCGGGGTGGGGGTACTACCCAAGCGGCGGCTTGGGCCTGGTCCTGTTGATCCTGCTGATCCTGGTGCTCTTGGGACGGATCTAGGGCGGAGGAGGAAAACAGAAATGGCCAAGTACGGAAAGAAGGCGCAGGAAACGGTGCACGAGGTGATGGACAAGTTCAAAAAGGGTGAACTGAAAAGTGGGGGCAGCGGCAAAAAGGTGACCGACCGCAAGCAGGCGGTGGCCATCGGACTTTCGGAGGCGCGCGAGAAGGGAGCCAAGGTGCCTGAGCCTCCGAAGAAGAAGTAAGACGGGCACCGTAATCCGGCAACACCAGAAAAGGAGGCCTAACCATGGCAAAAAACACGGCAGTTTTCGGCATCTACCGCAGCCGCGACAGCGTTGAACAGGCAGTCGATTCGCTGCGCGCGGCGGACTTCCGCAACACCGATATCTCGGTCCTGTTCTCCGAGAACGTCGGCACCAAGGACTTCGCCCACGAGAAACACACCAAGGTTCCGGAAGGGTCGACGGCGGGCGCGGGTACCGGTGCGGTGATCGGCGGCGCGCTCGGCTGGCTCTCCGGCATCGGCGCCCTGGCCATCCCGGGGGTCGGTCCCTTCATCGCTGCTGGCCCGATCGTCGCGGCGCTGGCAGGGCTTGGCGCAGGCGGGGTGATCGGCGGCATCGCCGGGGCGCTCATCGGCATGGGGATTCCCGAGTACGAGGCGAAGCGCTATGAGGGACGCGTGAAAGAAGGGGGTATCCTCCTTTCGGTGCACTGCGACAACGCGGACTGGAAAAAGCGCGCCATCGAGATCTTGAAACAGACCGGTGCGACCGACATCGGGTCGGAGGGCGAGTCCAAGGCGGACTTCGCCAGCTCCGATAAGCCCAAGCCGAGGGGCATGGCGTAGGAGCGGTACCAAAACCAGGTAGTTGCAACGCGGGGGCGAACGAAAGTTCGCCCCTACATGTATCGGCGCAAGGTGACGTGGCGCCCAAAAGGAGAAACCAGATGCCTACCACCCAGAAGTCGAGCGAGTCACACAGCCGGGCGGAGATGACCATCTTCGACGTGCTGAAACAGGACCACGAAAAGGCACGCTACCTTTTCGACAAAGCGCAAAAGGCCGGCAAGAAGGACATTGCTTCGCTGCAGAAGCTGTTCTCCCAGTTGGAGGAAGAACTCGAACTGCACATGGAAGGGGAGGAACGCTTCTTCTACAGCGTACTTGAGCAGAAGGAGGAGTTGCGCGACAAGGTGCTGCAGGCGTTCGAGGAGCACCAGGTGGCCAAGACCATGCTGGGAACCTTCCAGGGGCTGGCGATGGATGACGAACGCTGGATGGCCAAACTGCAGGTCCTCGCGGAGATCGTGGAGCACCACATGCAGGAGGAGGAGAAAGAGGTGTTCAAGCTGGCCAAGAAAGCCCTGGGCAAGGAGCAGCAGCACGAAATCGCCCTCGCCTTCCAAAGAAGCAAGCGGGAAGGGCGCAAACCGTCCCGCGGAGCTCCGGTCGAGGGTTAGATAGGACGCTTTTCACTGGCAACGACGACGCCGCCCAGTTTGCACTCACTGGCGCGGCGTCTTTTTTCCTCTCGTTACGAAAAATCCTACTTGTGTATAGATTAATGTATGATATAAAATGATCCGCAGCTCAGAGGGTGGTTCAGTTTCTCTCACAGCCTGAAGCGACTGCTCTCAATGGCCAAGTTCTTTAAGCCCAATGAGTGGGAATAATCAGCTAAATGACGGGATTTAACAGAAGAGCGTGGTGGTCAAGTTGGCAGTGTCAGGAACCGCTGAGGGCCATGGTGGACCGGAGTAGAGATAAAAGCTATAGCAAAAAATTATAAATTGTGTTTAATTATACTTAAGCTGTAACCGTTGAATGGCTGCCTTGTTTTGACAGTAAATCGACCCTGAACCGCAGTAGTGGGAGGCGCTATGCAAGAAGCTGAGATTTTGTTGGTTGAAGATAACAGCAATTGCGAAGAACTCGCCTTGCGGGCCTTGAAGAAAGCGGGCTACGACAAGGTGGCGGTTGCGCGCGACGGGGCTGAAGCCTTGGGGATGCTGCTGGGAGAGGGGAACCCCGAGCACCAGGAACCCAACTTCGTACTGCTGGACATGAAGCTGCCCAAGATCGACGGGGTCGGGGTGCTGCAGCGGCTGCGCAGCGACGATCGCACCAAGGCGCTCAAGGTGTTCGCGCTCTCCTCGTCGGAGGATCCCAAGGACCTGGAACTGTGCAGGAGCCTGGGGGTGCTGGCCGTTTTGCCCAAGCCGCTCAACCCGGAACTGCTGAAGCGGTGGTTGCACTGAAACTACACCCGCCGGCGGTGTTATTCGGCTGAAATAGGGACGGCCAGCGCGTCCTCGATGACGATCTCGAGTTCCGCCAGGGCGGTCTCCTTGAGGCCCAGTACCTGTGCTTCCCCCAACGCGAACAGCACGACCGACGGGTCGCGGTTCATGCCGATGCCCAGCTTGCGGCAGGCCAGGTTCGCCAGACGCACCATGGCCAAGAGCACGTTGCCCTGGTCCCAGCGCTCCTGCTGGTGTCCGGCCACGATATCACAGTAGATCTGCGGCATCTGCCACTGCACCATGAGCTGGTATCCCTGCTCCACGTGCAGCGTCGACAGCACCTCCCTCAACACAGCCTGGCTGGTCACCCCGTTGAAATGCTGCTCGCGGCACACCTCCTCCATGCACTTCAGGAGGAACAGTTTGCCCAGGTCGTGCAGCAGCCCCCCCAGGAACGCCTCCTGCGCCTGAGCGGCGAACCCCACCTTTTGCGCCAGCCATTTGCTCCCCACCGCGCAGCAGAAAGAATGCTTCCAGAGCGTCTGCATGATGGCGTTGTACCGCGTGTCGTTGGAACGGTACAGGTCCTGCTGCGTGGTCACCATGGCGAGGTTCGCCACCTCGCTGGCGCCCAGCCGGATAATTGCCTCGCGGATCGTGCTCACCTTGGTGAGGCCGGCGTAGAAGGCGGAGTTGGCCGCCCTGAGAACACCGGTGGCGATGCCGGGGTCGGCGTTCAACAGCTGGTGCACCTCCTTTATGTCGAAATCCGGGCGGGCCAGCGCCTGCTGCAGCCTGATGGCCACCGCGTGGAATACCGGGATGCTGAGGCTTCCCTCGGAGAGCCGCGCCTTGATCACCTCTACGATAGAGGTCTGCTGGTTCATGTCGGCTGCTCTCCTTGCTGTGTGCATCTACGGTCCCCCCTCAGTAGCCGAGGACGCGGCGCAGTTCCATGAGCGGCCTGGGCGCGCCGATGCGGGGGAGGTCGCGCAGCACCTCCTGGACCGAGATGAGACCGTTGGCAGCCTTCACCAGCCCGTCCTCGAACAGGGTGACCAGCCCCGAGGTCTCCATACTCAGCCTGCGGATCTCGGCGGAAGACCTGTTCTGCATGATCGCCTCCTTCACCGGCTCGTTCAGGATCAGCAGCTCGAACACCGCGCTTCTCCCCTTGAACCCGGTGAAGCGGCAGTTGGTGCAGCCCCGCCCGGCCCGGAAGTTGGCTCCGGCCAGGTCCTTGGCCGACATCCCCATGCGGCCGTACTCCGCGGGGGCGGGGATATACGGCTCAGCGCAGTCGTTGCAGACCAGGCGCAAAAGGCGCTGCGCCACTACGCAGACCACGGTGGAGGAGATCAGGAACGACTCGATCTGCATGTTCATCAGGCGCAAAAGGCCGCCGATGCTGTCTTCGGTATGAAAGGTAGTGAGCACCTTGTGGCCGGTCAACGCGGCCTGTATGGCGGTTTCGGCGGAAAAGTTGTCGCGGATCTCGCCCAGGACGATCACGTCCGGGTCCTGACGTACCATGTGGCGCAAGGTCTCGTCGAAGGTCACCCCGATCTTCTGGTTGATGGAGCACTGGGCCACCCCCTCGATGACGTACTCCACCGGGTCTTCCGCGGTGATGATGCTGGTGTTGATGTTGTTCAGGTGGCTGACACAGCCGTAGAGGGTCGAGGTCTTGCCGCTGCCGGTAGGGCCGGTGATGATCATGACCCCCGACGGGGTTTCCAGCGCGTCTTCCACGAACTGCTTGAGCATGCGTGGTGCCATGCCGATCTGTGACACCTCGAGGATCGCCTCTTTCTTGTTCAAGAGGCGCAGCACGATCTTCTCGCCGAAGATGGTGATGTAGAAGGAGACGCGCATGTCCAGGTTGAAACCGTGCAGCCGGCTCTCGTAGATGATGCGCCCGTCCTGGTGGCGCCTCTTTTCGGCGATGTCAGCCTGGGCCATGACCTTGATGCGCGATGAGAGCTGCGGCGCCAGGTCGAGCGGCAGTTCCATGTGCGGCATCATGACGCCGTCGTGGCGCAGCCGAATGCGCAGCCGGTCCCTGAGCGGCTCGATGTGGATGTCGCTGGCCCCCATGGTCATGGCGTCGTCGAAGAGCTTGTTGATCATGCCGACCACGGTGTTTTCGTCCGGCACCGCGCCATCGTCGCCGACCGTCTTTTGGGCCGCGGTGATGGCGGAGAGGATGGCGGTACGGGTGGCGATGGCGGGCTTCACGTTCCTGCCGAAGATCTTCTCTGCGGAGAGGCGCGAATACTTCTCCAGGGGATTGGCGAAGGCGACCAGCGTCGTGCCCTCGTCGTCGACGGCGTAGGGGACGAACAGTTCGTCCCGGAACACCTCGAAGGGGGCTTTCGCGAAGAGCTTGCGGTCCAGTTTGCGGAATTCCAACTCCGCCACGGGGAAGCCGAGCTGGAAGGAAAGCACTTCGGTCAGCCTGCGCTCCTCGATGAAACCCTTCTCGACGATGATGTCGCCGAGCATCTTGCGCGGAGTGCCACCCTCCTTCTGCAGGTTGAGCGCAGTGAGGAGCTCGCTCTGCTTCAGGTAGCCGAGTTCGACCAGCAGGTCGCCGATCCGGATGGAAAGGCTGTTCTCGCGCAGGGTGCGCACCACGTCCTCGCGCTTGATGTATTCCAGTTCCTGGAGCACGTCAATCAGCGTCTTGGTGGATTGCAGTTTCCCGTGCACGCGCTGGGCGTAAAGCAGCTGCTGGTTGGTGATTACGCCGGCGACTAGGAGTTCCACGATCGGGCCTGCGCCTTGTGGCGCCACGGTGTCCTTGTGATGTTTTTTCATGACTCTTCCGCTGTGACTGCCTGATCTGGAGTGTGTGCCGCACCAAAAATACAAAAAGGTCCCCGCAAGCAGCAGCGGGGACCTCGGAAAGACGGACTCAAAAACTAATTAGCTGGAGCTAGCTCCCTTTTTTATCGTCATCGGGGCGGCTGGCTTTAATCTCAATTTCATCCTTGCCGCTGGAAGCCTTCTTGAAGTTCCTGATGCTTTTGCCGAGCGCGCCGCCGATCTCCGGGAGCCGGCCGGCACCGAACACCACGAGCACGATCACCAGGATTATAATGAGCTCCGGCATTCCGAATCCAAACATGTGACCTCCCTTGTTAGTCGCGTAAGATGCTGCAGTATCGCACAGGGGGCTCGGAAAAATCAACAGTTCGATTAATGGTATGGTAAGAGCAAGATTATTAAAAAATTATTGTAAAAATGTTGGAAGTTTGTTAAAACCTTGCTGCCCCTATCTCTCTAGAAGGAGGACTCAGATGAACAAGATGATCCTGCTGGTCGAGGACAATCCTGATGACGAGGCTCTGACCCTTAGGGCGATACGCAAGCACATGCCGTACGGCATCGTGGTGGCGCGCGACGGCGCCGAGGCGCTTGATCACCTGTTCGGCGCCGGGCGCAGCGGCGGCGAGCCGACGCCGACTCCTCTTTTGGTGCTGCTCGATCTGAAGCTCCCCAAGGTGAACGGGCTGGAGGTGCTGCGCCGCATGAGGGAGGAGGCGAAAACCCGTTCCATCCCCGTGATTGTGTTCACCTCGTCCACCGAGGAGCAGGACATCCTGGACAGCTACCGCCTGGGCGCCAACAGCTACATCCGCAAGCCCGTGGACTACGGCCAGTTCTGCGAAAACATGAAGCAGGTGATGACCTACTGGCTGAGCGTGAACCAGCTTCCCCCACATCGCACCTGCGCCGCGGCCTGATACCCCTGTTGCCAAGGCGCACCTCATCCTGTTAATATCCAGCGCATGGACAAATTCGAACTGGTAACTGGTTTCCAGGCGCGGGGCGATCAGCCGCGCGCCATCGAAGAGCTTTCCGAAGGGGTGCTGCGCGGCGACCAGCACCAGGTCCTGCTCGGGGTCACCGGCTCCGGCAAGACCTTCACCATGGCGCAGGTGATCGCCCGGTGCAACCGCCCCGCCCTAGTGCTCGCCCCCAACAAGACCCTGGCGGCCCAGCTCTACGGAGAGTTCAAGGAGCTGTTCCCCAACAACGCCGTCGAGTACTTCGTTTCCTATTACGACTATTACCAGCCTGAAGCCTACATCCCTTCTTCGGATACCTTCATCGAGAAAGACTCCTCCATCAACGACGAAATCGACAAGTTCCGCCATGCCGCCACCAGGAGCCTCTTGACCCGGCGCGACGTGATCATCGTCGCCTCCGTTTCCTGCATCTACGGCATCGGCTCGCCGGAATCGTACCAGGAGATGCAGATCCGGGTGCGCGAGGGGGATGAGCTCGGGCGCGACGAGCTATTGAAACGCCTGGTGGAGATCCAGTACGAGCGCAATGACGTCGACTTCCACCGCGGCAGCTTCCGGGTGCGCGGCGACACCGTCGAGGTGTTCCCGGCGCACGACGACGAACGCGCCATCCGGATCGAGTTTTGGGGCGACACTGTAGAGGCGATCTCTGAGATCGACCCCCTGCGCGGCGTGCAGCTTCAGAAACTGCCGCGCTTCGCCATCTACCCCGCCTCGCACTACGTGGCGAGCCGCCAGACCTTGGAGCGGGCGGTCGAGCAGATCCGGGTCGAGCTGGAGGAGCGCATCCGCTACTTCAAGGATCAGAACATGCTCCTCGAGGCGCAGCGCATTGAGCAGCGCACCTTCTTCGACATCGAGATGATGGAGCAGATGGGCTTTTGCCAGGGAATCGAGAACTACTCGCGGCACTTCGATGGGCGCCGGGCGGGGGACCCTCCCTACACGCTGATCGACTACTTCCCCGACGACTTCCTGCTGGTGGTGGACGAGTCCCACATCACCGTGTCGCAGGTGGGAGGGATGTACCGCGGCGACCGGAGCCGCAAGGAGACCTTGGTGAACTTCGGTTTCCGGCTCCCCTCGGCACTGGACAACCGGCCGCTCACCTTCCAGGAGTTCAGTCGGAAGCTGAACCAGGCGGTGTACGTCTCGGCGACCCCGGCGGAGTACGAGCTGAAGATGGCCGGCGGCGTCGTGGTCGAGCAGCTGATCCGCCCCACCGGCCTGATCGACCCGGTGATCGAGGTGCGTCCCGCGGCCGGGCAGGTGGACGATCTGCTGCACGAGGTGCGCGTGACCGCAGAGCGGGGCGAGCGCATCCTAGTCACCACCCTCACCAAGAGGATGGCGGAGGAGCTTACCGACTACTACCGGGAGCTCGGTATCCGGGTGCGCTACCTGCACTCGGACATCGATACCTTCCAGCGCATGGAGATACTGCGCGACCTGCGGCTTGGGGAATTCGACGTGCTGGTGGGCATCAACCTGCTGCGCGAAGGGCTGGACCTACCCGAGGTGTCGCTGGTGGCCATTCTCGACGCGGACAAGGAAGGTTTCCTGCGCTCGACCCGCTCCCTGATCCAGACCTGCGGTCGCGCCGCGAGGAACGTGGCCGGGCGCGTGCTCATGTACGCGGACAAGGTGACCGGCTCCATGCAGTCCGCCATCGACGAGACCATCAGAAGGCGCGAATTGCAGCAGGCCTACAACAGCGAGCATGGCATCACGCCGGAGAGCGTGAAGAGGCTGATCGCCAACGTGCTGCAGGCTCCCGAGGAGAAGGACTATGTCACAGTCCCGGTGAAGGGCGAGGATTTCCTGAACCCCAAGGCCCTGGAGAAGACGTTGAAACGGCTGAAAAAAGAGATGTTGGCCGCGGCGAAAGCCCAGGAGTTCGAGAGGGCGGCGGAACTGCGCGACAAGATCAAGAGGCTCGAAGTGGCGGAGATCACCAAAGGAAGTTGACCATTGAAAATGAACAATTGACAACGAAAAGCCCCTCGATTCCGTCACGGATGAGGGGCTTCTTTATCTCTTAAACTCCCTCCACTGGAGGGGGAGGGGCGGGGAGGGGGGAGAATCTGACGGGGCCACTTATTCCGGCGCCGCACCCGGCTTCTTGCGCCGCCGTCTCCGCCGCCGCTTCTTCTTCGCCGCTTCGCCAGCCGCCGCCTCGCCTCTCGGTTCCGGCGCGGCCTCGACGACCCCTTCGGATTGTTGCGCGGCAAAGCGCTCCCACCAGTCGGCCAGCGACCGCTTGGGCGGGGTGAGCTGCTCCATGAAACGCAAGTACTGCAGTGCGTCGTGGAAGGCGGGGCGCGCCACCACTCCGCGGCCGTTTCTCCCGGGGGTCTTCTGGAAGCGCTGCTGCATGTTGAGGATATCCCGCACCGCGACGATCGCCCGATTCGGCACCGAAACCGTCGGCGCGAGCTCCCCGGCGAAGGCAGCTACTGCCGCGTCGGTTGCCTGCTGCGGCGGCAATCCCCCGTCCCGGAACTGGGCCACCTTCTCCTCCAGGTACTCGCCGAACATCAAGGCGATCAACAACGAAGGTGTGACCGGATTTCCCTGGCCCAACTGCTCGTCGACCCACTCCAGCGCCTTGCTCACCCGGACGTGGGGATAGCAGTCGGACTCGCGCGAGAGCCAGGCGTCGAAGTGGGGGAAAAGCGGCTCGAACAGCCCGTTGTGGCGCATCATCTGGTAAGTCCGCTCGCCGGCTCCCATCAGGAGCAGCTTCAGCACCTCCTCGTAAAGGCGCGGCGGCGTGGCCTTGTTGATGGTGCCGCAGAGGGCCTCTATGGCGGCCTCAGTCCGCGGCTCGATGTTGAAGCCGAGCATGGAGGCGAACCGGATGGCGCGGATCATGCGCACCGGGTCCTCGGTGAAGCGGACCATGGGGTCGCCGATGGTGCGGATCAACCCGTTTTTCAGGTCCTCCATGCCGCCCACGTGGTCGATGATGGAGAAGTCTGCGATGTTGTAGAACAGGGCGTTTACGGTGAAATCGCGGCGGATGGCGTCTTCTTCCGGGGTGCCGAAGACGTTGTCCCGGAGCACCATGCCGTCCTCGCTTTTGAGGATGGGCGGGCCGTGGTGGAGCCGGCGCCTTCTCCGACCGTCGCGTTCCTCCTCGAGCTGCTCGGCCTCGGCAGGAGCCTCGGCGGGTTCTTCGGGCAAAGCCTCGGGGGCTCCCTCGGCGGCGGCTTCAGCCGCATCGACGGTGGAACGGAAGGTGGCGACTTCGATGATCTCGTCGTGGAAATGAATGTGGGCCAGGCGGAAGCGGCGGCCGATCAGGCGGCAGTTGCGGAACAGCTTCTTGAGCTGGTTCGGGGTGGCGTCGGTGACGACGTCGAAGTCCTTGGGCTCGCGCCCCAGGAGCAGGTCCCGGACGCCGCCGCCCACCAGGTAGGCGATGAAGCCGTGCTCTCTGAGCTTGTAGAGCACCTTGACGCCGTTGGGGCTGAGCAGCGAGCGGGAGATGGAATGCTCCGCGCGCGGGATGATGAGTTTTTCCATGTTAGTGTTCATTCGCGGGAAAGTAGCATAAATCCGCCACAAAGGCAAAGGGTGCGGAGTTGATTTAATTGACTTTCGTCATGACTTAAGGCGATTTGTTCTGCTATGGTGGCGACCATGGAAAAGAGAGTGAAGCAGGAAAAAGATATCAGGGTTCTGGAAACCTTCATCGGCTTCTACTGCCGGAGCAAGCACAAAAGCCCGAAAGGTGTGCTCTGTGAGGAGTGCTCCGATCTTTTGGCTTATGCCAAGCTGAAGCGGGAGAAATGTCCGCTCGACCCCAAACCCACTTGCAAGCACTGTCACGTACACTGCTACGGCAAGGTGCAGCGCGGCAAGATCCGCGAGATCATGGGCTACTCCGGCAAGCACCTCATGCTGCGCGGCCGCCTCGATCTGCTCTGGCACTACTTCTTTTAACGGCCGTTCTACGTTCTGTGTTCTACGTTCTACGTTAGAAACAGAATGTCAGTCTCGCAGCCAGCGGCGATCTAGGCTTTTGCCTTTAACTTAGAATATAGAACTTAGAACATAGAACGGATTTTAGGGGGATAAGGATGATCAGGAAAATTGTGCATATAGACCAGGAAAAATGTGACGGCTGCGGGCTTTGCGCCCCCTCCTGCGCGGAAGGCGCGATCAAGATCGTGAACGGCAAGGCCCAGATCGCCGCGGACAACCTGTGCGACGGCTTGGGCGCCTGCCTCGGCGAGTGCCCGCAGGACGCCATCACCATCATCGAGCGCGAGGCGGACGAGTTTGACGAGGTTGCCGTCGAAAAACACCTGGGCGCACAGGGCGCGGCACCCGCAGGCCACGGCCATGGGCATGGGCATGGGCATGGGCATGGGCATGGGCATGGGCATGGGCATGGGCATGGGCATGGCGGCGGAGGTTGCCCCGGCTCCCGTGTTCAGAGCTTTGCCCCCGCACCGTCCGCTCCGGCACCGGCGGCGGGAGCGATTCAGAGTCAACTGGCGCAGTGGCCGGTGCAGCTGCACCTGGTACCTGTGACGGCTCCTTACTTCAAGGACGCCGAACTGCTCATTACCGCGGACTGCGTGCCCTTCGCCTATCCGAACTATCACCAGGACTTCCTGGCCGGCAAGGCGGTGGTGGTCGGCTGCCCGAAACTGGACGACAACAACGCGTACCTGGCCAAGCTGACCGAGTTGTTCCGCGTTTCGGGCGTCAAGGGGATCACCGTACTCAGAATGGAAGTGCCCTGCTGCGGCGGCATCGTGATGGCGGCGCGCCAAGCCTTGGCCGCTTCGGGTATGGAGATCCCGTTCCGCGAGGTAACCATCAGTATTCGCGGCGAAATAGTGGAGCGTTAGCAGGTGCTGCCTGGGAGTTGAGCGGGGCTTCGTTAGGATCAAAGGACCAATAGGACGCTTTTTATCTTTTTTGATTGACACGGGATTGGACCGCTGGTACAGTTGCTCCCATTAGAATCCCAATCAGCCCAAAGGAGAACAGCACCTATGAGTCTCACTACCTTGGTAACTAAGGAAGCCCCCGATTTTACGGCACAGGCGGTAATGCCCGATAACTCCTTCACAGGGCTCACTCTGTCCAAATATCGCGGCAAGTACGTAGTCCTCTTTTTCTACCCGCTCGACTTCACCTTTGTTTGCCCCTCCGAGATCCTCGCCTTCGACAAGAGGGTGGCGGAATTCAAGGAGAAGAACTGCGAAGTCATCGGCGTCTCGGTGGACTCCAGGTTCACCCACTTGGCCTGGAAAAACACCGCGGTAGAAAACGGCGGCATCGGCAATGTCCAGTACCCGCTGGTCGAGGACCTCGACAAGGGCATCGCCAGGAGCTACGGCATTCTGCTGAACGAGTCGGTTGCGCTACGCGGGCTCTTCCTCATCGATACCAAGGGCGTCGTACGCCACTCCGTCATCAACGATCTGCCGCTGGGCCGCAGCGTCGGTGAGGCGCTTAGGATGCTGGATGCACTCCAATTCGTCGAGACCCACGGCGGCGAAGTCTGCCCGGCTAACTGGCAGGAAGGTGAGGAGTCTATGAAGGCTTCCACCACCGGAGTCGCCGAATATCTCGCCAAGAAGCACGGCAAGAAGTAACACCCACCAGCAGACATTGAATAAGAAAAGGCGCGGTTTTTCCAACCGCGCCTTTTTTGTTGTGCTCTCTTCCATGACAAAGGTAGTGCTGTCTTGCCAATGAAACCCATCTATGCTACAAGAACATAGCATTTATCGACATGTAGCTCAAAAAGGAGTCGACATGCGTACCAAGCTGACTTTGTTATCCCTGTTGCTGCTCATGGTTTTTGCCACCTCTTCGTTTGCTTTGGAAGGTCAGCAACCGGAGGCCGTTGCCGAGAAGATGGCGTTCAAGCTGGTTCGCGGGGTGACCAATACGGTGACCTCCGTGGTCGAGGTGCCCAAGCAGTCCTACCTGATGGTGCGGGATCGCGGCGCCATCGGGTACGTGGTCGGACCCTTGAAGGGCGCCGGCATGGCCTTCTACCGCCTCTTTACCGGCTTGACCGAAACCGTCTTTTTCGCTGTGCCACAGCCCGGCTACTACGATCCCCTGATCACCCCGGAATTCGTATGGCAAGGTTGGGACGAAAAACGGGTCGAACCGAGAGGCCAGAGCGAGGCGCAACCAGTTCCGACCAAGGGAGAGTAGATGATGCAGAAGCGGTTTGTTGTTCTGGCCATACTGGTGCTGTCCCTGGTCCTGACGGCTGAAAAGGGACATGCGGTCGATACCCGCACCGTGGATTCCACCTCTCCGCAAGAGATAGTGGACGGTATGGCCAACAAGCTGGTCCGGGGTGTTGCCAATATCGCGACCGGGTGGCTGGAGTTCCCGAAGCAGATCTATACCACTTGCAAGGAAGAAGGGGCCGCCAAGTGCGTCACCGTGGGTCCGTTGAAAGGGATAGGCATGACCCTGGTACGTACGGCATCGGGTGTAGGTGAGACCGCCACCTTCTTCCTGGCGTACCCGGGCTTCTACGACCCCTTCCTCGACCCGGCTTACGCCTGGCAGAAGGAGTAGGCGGACCAAGCACCGCTTTCCAGAAACGCAAAAAGATCCAAGGCCCGTTCCGCAATCGGAACCCTTGGATCTTTTTTTTACGCTCGGAAACACACTGAAGCGGGCGATGACATATCCCCTCGCCCTCCGGGAGAGGGGCAGGGGTGAGGGCGCTGGCCATGCAGGGAAATACGGGCTTTGGCTTCCTCCGGAAATAAAAAAAGGCCGCATCGTGAGATGCGGCCTTTCGCAATTACCCGTTAAGGGGAAATTACTTTGCAGCCGGAGCAGCAGCCGGAGCAGCGGCTTTCTCTTCTTTCTTCTCGTCTTTCTTAGCAGCGGCTTTCTTAGCAGCTTTTTTCTTCTTCGGAGCAGCTTTCTTAGCCGGAGCTTTTTCTTCTTTTTTCACTTCTGCAGCCGGAGCAGCAGCCGGAGCAGCGTCAGCAGCGAAAACAACACCAGCGAAAGCAACAGCAACGAGAGCAGCAACTACGGAGGAAAGAACTTTTTTCATGGTAAATCTCCTTGTACAAAATGGGTTTGTGTCGTACATGGAGCAGGTTGCGTGCCAACCTCTCATTATAACTGTAAACACTTGAAAAACCGTCCACCGGTGCCTGGGCGCCTGCCGGTTCTCATGATAATGCCGCCGCATATGCTCCAATGAGTACCTCAAATGAGGCATGCTTTGTGGCGGTCAGTGCTGGTGCCGAGGGTATATTGCTTGCCAGGTCTCCGCATATTTTGTTACTATGTCCGGTCACGGCTGAGCCGGGCTATCTGGGGGATTTTTGAGCAATAACATACTTTTGTCAGTGGAAAAACCCGCCCGCTACATGGGTGGGGAGATGGGAACAGTTGCCAACCGGGAAGGAGCGCTTCGTTTTGTGCTCGCCTTCCCTGACGTATATGAAATAGGGATGAGTCACCTCGGGTTGCAGGTCCTCTACGGCGTCCTAAAAGAGGTGCCCTGGGTGATGCCCGAGCGCGCCTACGCGCCGTGGCCCGACCTCGAGGAATCCCTGCGCGCCGAGGCGAAGCCGCTGGTCACGCTGGAAGCGGGGACGCCGCTGGCCAAAGCCGACATTCTGGGCTTCACCCTGCAGTACGAGCTTTCCTACACCAACATCCTGAACATGCTGGATCTCTCCGGGATCCCGCTGCTCGCCTGCGACAGGCCCGAAGGTTATCCCCTCGTCATCGCCGGCGGCCCGTGCGCCTACAACCCGGAACCCCTGGCCGACTTCTTCGACGCCTTCCTGATCGGAGACGGCGAGGAGGCGGTCATCGAACTTGCCGATTGCGTGCGAACCGCGAAGGAGCAGGGGCTTGCCAAGGCCGAACTCCTGGAGCGCCTGGCGCGGATCGAAGGTGTCTACGTCCCCAGCTTGTTCGAGGTGAGCTATCACGACGACGGCAGGGTCGCCGCCATCACTCCCAAGAAAGAGTGGTACCAGGGCGTGCGCAGGCGTTTCGTGGCCGACCTGGAAACAGCCTACTACCCGACCTCCCCCATCGTGCCGTTCCTGAAGACGGTGCACGACCGGGTCAGTGTCGAGATTTCCCGTGGCTGCACGCGGGGTTGCAGGTTCTGCCAGGCAGGGTATATTTATCGGCCTGTGCGCGAGCGCAGCCCCGAGCGGGTCTTCGAGATCATGGAAGAGGCGCTGCACAACACCGGCTACGACGAGATCTCGCTCCTCTCCCTCTCAACCGGCGACTACGGCTGTCTGACCCCGCTGCTCAAGGGCCTCATGGACCGCTACTCGGCGCAGAAGAAGGCAGTTTCGCTTCCCTCGATGCGGGTGGGGAGCTTGAGCGACGAGATGGCGGAGGAGATCCGCCGGGTACGGAAGACCGGTTTCACCTTGGCGCCTGAGGCGGGCAGCGAGCGGCTCAGGAGCGTGATCAACAAGGGCATTACGGAACAGGCCCTGCTGGAGAACGCCGGCTCGGTCTACCGTAACGGCTGGCGCCTGATCAAGCTCTACTTCATGATCGGCCTGCCCACCGAAACCATGGAGGACGTGGACGGGATCGTGGAACTCTCCCGCGAGGTGAAGCGGCAGGGGAAATTCGCCGGCAACGGCGGCGACGTCAACGTTTCCGTGTCCAGCTTCGTGCCCAAGCCGCACACCCCGTTCCAGTGGGAGCCGCAGATCAGCGAGGCCGAGATCGTCGAGAAACAACGCTACCTGCGCGACGCCCTTAAGAAAAAGAAGCTGATCATGAAATGGCAGGATGCCTCTCTCTCCGGCATGGAGGGCGTCTTCGCCCGCGGCGACCGCCGGCTCTCCAAGCTCCTTATCGAGGCGCATCGCCTCGGTTGCCGTTTCGACGGGTGGTGGGAGCACTTCGATCGCCTCAAGTGGGTGCAAGCCTTCGAGAACACCGGGATCGACGCCGACTTTTACCTGAGGCGCCGCGAACTGGACGAGGTGCTCCCCTGGCACCACATCGACTGCGGCGTGACTACCTCGTTCCTGCTTAAGGAGCGCGAGGCTGCGCTGGTCGGCGCCGCTACTCCGGATTGCCGTTTCGATCGCTGCACCGGTTGCGGGGTCTGCGATTTCAAGGAAATAAAGCTGCGGCTCAACGAGCCGGTTCCCTTCGGCACCTACGCCAGCCAGTCCGCAATACCTGAGCCGACTGAAGAGGCGCAGAGGATCCGGATCCGTTTCGAGAAGGTGGGACGGATGCGGTTCCTGAGCCACTTGGAGATGCTGACCTTGTTCACCAGGGCGGTGGGACGCTCCGGCATCCCGATCCGCTTTTCACTGGGATTCCATCCCCACCCGAAATTCTCCTTTGCCACCGCGCTCTCCGTCGGCATTGAGTCGTATGCGGAATACATGGACTTCGAGGTCGACGCCGGGTACACGGCGGCACAGTTGCAGGAGGCCCTGAATGTGACCCTCCCTGAGGGGGTGCGGGTGCTGGAGGCGGATGAGATCCCGCTGCGGGCACCGGCGTTGTCCGTGCTCATGGACAAAGTGCGCTACCGCGTGACCCTGCCGGAGGAACTGGCGCACGACCTGGAGGCGAAGGCCGCGGCGTTTCTTGCCCTGGAATCTTTGCCAGTCAGGCGGGAGAAGAAGGGGAAGGCGACCGAATTCGATCTGCGCCACGAACTGGCCGAGTTGAAGGTCGAAGGTCGGGTGCTGGAGATGGTGGCGGGGCGCGGCAAGCTGCTCGAGTTCATCAGCGCCATCCTCGGCGTCCCAGCCGCCGCACTCAAAGATGCGCGGCTTGAGAAGCTGGAAGTGCTTTTTAAACAATAGAACCCGTTCTAGGTTCTACGTTCTAGGTTCTATGTTAGAGGCGCATTGGTATTGGCTGCCTCAGTAGAACTGGCGAATCCATCGCAATGGAGGTGGTGGCAGTTGTCGTCAACATAGAACGTAGAACATAGAACGTAGAACTTGTTTTGCTTTTGAATTTTATATACAGGAAGGGGTTAGCATGGGAAACGAGTTGGTCATCAACACCACCTCCCACGAAACCCGCATCGCGCTCATCGAGAACGGCACCATAGCGGAGCTGTACGTCGAGAGGAGCAGGGTGAAGGGGATCATCGGCAACATCTACAAGGGTAGGGTGGTCAGGGTGCTGCCTGGCATGCAGGCGGCGTTCGTGGACATCGGGCTGGAAAAGGCGGCGTTCCTCTACGTGGCGGACGTCTTTGACGCCATGGACGAGTACGACAGTTACATCGAGCCGGAGGAGGGTGAGGAGCCGGTGCCGCACCCGCTCCACCCGATCGAGGAGCTCTTGCAGGAAGGGCAGGAACTCCTGGTGCAGATCTCCAAGGAACCCATCGGCACCAAGGGAGCCCGCATCACGGCCCACATTTCGCTCCCGGGGCGGCACCTGGTCTACATGCCGACCGTGGATCACGTCGGCATCTCGCGCCGCATCGAGGACGAGGTCGAGCGGGAGCGCCTGAAGGAGATCGTCGACCGTATCAAGCCCGTCGGCGGCGGCTTCATCGTCAGGACGGTGTCGGAAGGGAAGAGCGAAGAGGACTTGGTCGCCGACCTGCACTACCTCACCAAGCTCTGGGACGAGATCGCCAAGAAGAAGGACAAGGCGGGCGCGCCCACCCTGATCCATTCCGACCTGGACGTGACCCAGAAGGTGGTGCGCGACATCCTCACCGAGTCGGTCGAGCGCATCGTGGTGGACTCCAAGCCCGAGCACGACAAGATTGTCCAATTCATCAGCACTTTCATGCCCAAGATGAAGTACTCCATCGAGCTCTACGACGAGGAGGAGCCCATCTTCGACCACTTCGGCCTCGAGGTGGAGATCAGCCGCGCGCTGGGACGCAAGGTGTGGCTGAAATCGGGCGGTTACATCATCATCGAGCAGACCGAGGCGCTGACCGCCATCGACGTCAACACCGGTCGCTACGTCGGCAAGCACAACCTCGAAGACACCATCCTGAAGACCAACCTGGAAGCGGTCAAGGAGATTGCCTACCAGCTGCGCCTGAGGAACCTGGGCGGCATCATCATCATCGACTTCATCGACATGGAGAAGGAGGTGAACCGCGAGAAGGTCTACGGCGCGCTGGAAGAGGCGCTGAAGAGCGACAAGTCCAAGACCAACATCCTGAAGATCTCCGAGCTCGGCCTGGTGGAGATGACCAGGAAGCGGGTGCGCGAGAGCCTCGGGCGCATGATGTGCGAGCCCTGCCCGTACTGCGAAGGGCGCGGCTATGTGAAGTCCAAGATCACCGTCTGCCACGAGATCTTCCGCGAACTGCGCCGCGAGATGCTCGACATCCGGGGCACCAAGGTGATGCTCACCGTGCACCCGCAGGTTGCCGACCTCCTCTACGACGAGGAGCGCCGCGGCCTCGAGGAGCTGGAAAAGAACTTTAAGAAGCGGATCACCGTGCGCGCCAAGCCCGGCTTCCACCAGGAACAGTTCGAAGTAGCCGTAAGTTAAATAAAGGACCAGGAGAAAAGATGATTGGCACGCCGCTGAAGAATGGTGCGACGAGGATGATGTTGTTGGGCGCGGGTGAGCTCGGTAAGGAAGTGGCCATCGAAGCCCAGAGGTTCGGGATCGAGGTGATCGCGGTGGACCGCTACGCCGATGCGCCCGCGATGCAGGTCGCGCACAGAAGCCACGTGATCGATATGCTGAACCGCGAGCAGTTGGATCGGGTGGTGCGTCTGGAACAGCCCACCTTCATCGTGCCGGAGATCGAGGCGATCAATACCGAGTATCTTCTGGAGCTGGAAAAGGAAGGCTTCAACGTCATCCCGACGGCGCGCGCCGCCAACCTGACCATGAACCGCGAAGGTATCCGCCGACTGGCCGCCGAGGAGCTCGGCCTCCCCACCGCTGCCTACCGTTTCGCCACCAGCATGGAGGAGTTCGGCGAGGCGGTCGCCGCCATCGGCCTTCCCTGCGTGGTCAAGCCGATCATGAGTTCGTCCGGGAAAGGCCAGAGCGTCCTGCGCGACGCGGCAGACATGGAGCGCTGCTTCAAGTACGCCATCGAGGGGGCGCGCGGCGCCTCCAACAAGATCATCGTGGAGCAGTTCATCCCGTTCGACTACGAGATCACCCTTCTCACCGTGCGCCACGTGGGCGGCACCGGCTTCTGTCCTCCCATCGGGCACCGCCAGATCGACGGCGACTACCACGAATCCTGGCAGCCGACCCCGATGGCTCCGGCGGTGCTGGCCGAGGCGCAGCGCCAGGCCGAGGCCGTGACCGGCGCATTGGGCGGGCGCGGTATCTTCGGCTGCGAGTTCTTCGTCACCGGGGACAAAGTCTGGTTCTCGGAAGTTTCGCCGAGGCCGCACGACACCGGCATGGTCACCATGATTTCCCAGAACCTGTCCGAGTTCGAGCTGCACGTGCGCGCCATCCTCGGGCTTCCCGTGCCGGAGGTGGAGAGCCAGGGGTGCGCAGCGTCGCACGTGATCCTGGCCGAGGACGCCGCTGGCGAGGTCGCTTTCGAAGGGGTCGCCGAGGCGCTGGCCGTTGCCGGCAGCAAGCTGCGCCTGTTCGGCAAGCCCGACACCAGGAAGGGGCGCCGCATGGGTGTGGCGCTCGCCTTCGGCGCCGATTGCGACGAGGCCCGCGCCAAGGCGGAAGAGTCAGCGCACTGCGTGAAGATTGTGAAGCGGTAAAGAAGCGGCGCGTCTTCCTGTCTGGGGGGCGACGTTGTAGGGGCGAATAATTATTCGCCCGACCGCAGGTGCACCGGCTAAATCGCCGCGCGGCACCCCGGTGACGGCCGTCTTCAAAGGTGGTTCGCCTATGGGGGGCGAATGATTATTCGCCCCTACAGGGAGACCATGACCGGAACAATAATTTTTGGTGGCACCAATTCTAAAAACGATCCGGAGGTGTTCCATGGTATTTGCCGCGAAAGTTTCCGAAGTTCCTGAATTCGGCAAGAAGCTGGTCGAGATCGGTGGGGTGCAGATCCTCCTGGTGAAGACCAAGGGGATCGTCTATGCCTGTGAGCACGAATGTCCGCACCAGGGGGCTCCGTTGCAGGGAGCGCTCGTCAAGGAGGCCGGCAAGTTGTCCTGTCAGCGCCACGGCTACCGTTTCGACCTAGTGACCGGGATCTGCGCCGAGCACAAGGAATGCGTCCCCCTGAAGATCTATCCGGTGGAGATCCGCGGTGACGAGGTCTTCGTCGATCTCGATTAACCTCTTCGCCCTTACGGACAGAAAAAACGGAAGTGCCCGAAAAAAACCTTGACTCAAAAAACTTTTCAAGATAAGTTTGACCGCTCAATTGTAAATCTAGTGTAAAGGTGGTGAAGTACATGTACGCAGTAGTCAAAACCGGAGGGAAGCAATATAAAGTTTCCGAAGGCGACTTTCTCAAAGTCGAAAAGCTGGAGGGTGCGGTAGGTGATACCGTTGAAATCTCCGACGTCCTGATGGTTGGCGGCGATAAGGTTGTTATCGGAACACCTTTAGTGCCCAGCGCCTCTGTAGTCGGCAAGATCGTCGAGCAGGGCAAAGACAAGAAGATTCTGGTCTTCAAGTCCAAGCGCCGGAAAAACTCGAGGAAACTTAACGGGCACCGTCAACTCAGGACCATTCTGTTGATTGAGAAGATTAACGCCTAGGTAATATTCAAACGGCGGTGCGGCAGCCGCGATTCGTTGCGATCAGGGCCGCTACCGGCAGAAGGAGCAGAAAATGGCACACAAGAAAGGCGTCGGTAGTTCCAGGAACGGTCGCGACTCCGACGGCCAAAGACTTGGTTGCAAGAAGTTTGGCGGCGAAGCCGTCAAAGCTGGCAACATCATCTACCGTCAGCACGGTACCAAGATCCACCCGGGCAACAACGTGGGCCTCGGTAAGGATTACACGCTGTTCGCTCTCATCGAGGGCGTGGTGAAGTTCGAGCGTCTGGGCAAAGACCGCAAGAAGGTCTCTGTCTACCCGGCCAACTAGCCAGCGCAGCAAGACGAAAGTGTGAAAGCCCGGAGCCGCAAGGTCCGGGCTTTTGCCGTTTGCACAGGATAAGACTTAATGAGTTTCATAGATGAAGTAAAAATTTACCTGAAGTCCGGCGACGGCGGTGCAGGATGCGTCTCTTTTCGCCGCGAGAAGTTCATCCCGCTGGGCGGGCCCGACGGCGGGGACGGTGGCAAGGGGGGCGACGTGGTATTCAAGGTGTCGTCGCACCTCTCCACGCTGCTCGACCTGCGCCAGCATCCGCACCAGAAAGCCGGCCGCGGCAGGAACGGTATGGGCAGCGACCGCCACGGCGCCAACGGCGAGACCAAGGAGATCCTGGTACCGCGGGGGACCGTGATCAAGGACGCCGAGACCGGCGAGATCCTCGCGGACCTGACCGAGCCGGACTCTTGCATCGTGCTCCTCAAGGGTGGCCGCGGCGGCCAGGGTAACGCCCGCTTCAAGACGGCGACCCATAAGGCGCCCAAGTTCGCCCAACCCGGTGAGCCGGGTGAGGAGCGCTGGATCCGCCTGGAGCTGAAACTCATGGCCGACGTGGGCCTATTGGGTATGCCGAGCGTGGGCAAGTCCTCGCTGATCACCAAGATCTCGGCTGCGCGCCCGAAAATAGCGGAATACCACTTCACCACGCTGAAGCCGAACCTCGGTGTGGTCAAATACAAAAACTACCGTAGCTTCGTGATGGCCGACATCCCCGGCCTCATCGAAGGGGCGAGCGAGGGGGCGGGGCTTGGTCACCGTTTCCTCAAGCATCTGGAGCGCACCGGGCAGCTTTTGCACCTGCTCGATCTCTCCTGGATGCCGGACCGCGACCCCATCGCCGAGTACGAGGCGATCAACCGCGAGCTGGCTCTCTTCAACCCGGAATTGGCCGAGAAGCGACAGACCGTGGTGATCAACAAGATCGACTTGCCGCACGTCAAGGAGAACCTGAAACAAGTGCTTCCGTACTTCGAGGAGCGCGGCATCAAGGTCTTCCCCATTTCCGCGGCAACCGGTGAGGGGATACCGGAGCTCTTGGATGACATCGCCCTGAACCTGTGGGGCGAACCGGACGAGACTTGGTAAGAACTGAATAGATAGGTGTGACAAGGGGGAGGGCCGAGAGGCTGCTCCCCCTTTTTTGTGCCTTACTTTGCGGGGGGGAGGGAGGAATTCCGGAGGCGGCAATCGAAGAAAGACATGGTAGACTAACGTTTGTATTTTTTAATAAGTGGCACGGGCAGATGGTCGGAATGTTCCAGTAGTACTGCTGCGGCGCGGTTCCCACTTCTTCAGGAGGTCGGGCATGTACCGAATGATCCAGCTGGAATCCCTGATACCCGAAACACTGCCGGGTGTCGCCCTCTTCATCAAGCACGGTGAAAACCACGTGCTTTACAAGGATCCGAAACTCTCATTCACGCAAAGCGACAAGGAGCGGCTGCTCGACAACAACGTGAAGCACCTCTTCGTCAAGGCTGCGGAAATGTCGGCCTACAACCAGTACGTGGAGGCGAATCTGCCGCTGCTGCTGAGCGATGACAGTATTGAGCCGGAACTGAAGCAGACCATGCTGTACCAGGCATCCGTCAACTACGTGCAAGAAATTTTCGATAGCCCAGCCATTGCCATCAGGCAGAACGTCGACCGCTGCCGCAACCTCATCAAACACATCCTAAACGACGTCATGAGCTCTAACGGGGTGATGCCTGCCCTGAGCAGCCTGGTGGACCACAACGCCTACACCTACGTGCATTCGGTCCAGGTCGCCACCTACTCAATTTCCCTGCACATCAAGGAATTCGATCTCGGCAAGGACGAGCTCATGGACGTGGGCATGGGATCGCTGTTCCACGACTACGGCAAGGTCTACGTCCCCAAGGAGCTACTGGACAAGCCGGGCAAGCTCTCGGCGACGGAATTCCAGGAAGTGAAAAAACACCCAGTCTACGGTTACAGCACCTTGAAGGACCTGGAGATATTCACGCCGGTCGCCCTCGGCATCGTCAAGCACCACCATGAGAAGGAGAACGGCAGCGGCTATCCCGACGGCCTCTCCAGCTACGACATCGCCAGGAGTTCCAAGATCACCGCCATTGCCGACGTTTTCAGCGCCCTGACCACCAACAGGTCCTATCGCCAAGCCCTTGCCAAGGAGAAGGCGCTGGAGATCATGTACGGCGAGATGGAAGGCTCCTTCGATCTCCAATACCTGCAGACCTTCCGAGAAAGCATGCAGTAGTCACTACAACGAAGACAACGACAGGGAAATGAAAAAGGCACCGGCCCAACGATTGGGCACGGTGCCTTTTTATCCGGGGTTTACAGGATGGCTGCTACCGTCCCCCCTCCCCTTGCGGGCGGGGGCTAGAGGGTGGGGAAGGCGCCATCATCTCCAAAGCCTGTAGCATTGGCGACGAGAGGTTGGGTTCACTGCAGCGCCGCCTCGATGGCGCCGAGGAGCGGCCCAGGGTAGACCCCGATCACGAGGATCATGAGGGATGCGCAGCAGAGGGCGATGCCCTCGGCAAGTGAGACAGGCTTGGGGGCGGGCGACTCGCCGCGGTGCATGTAGAGTTGCGCTACCACCCTGAGGTAGAAGTAGGCGGATGCGGCAGCGCTCAGAATGCCGATGATAGCGAGGGCGATAGCGCCAGCTTTTATGGCGGAGTAGAAGATGAAGAACTTGCCGATGAAACCTGCGGCCGGCGGGATGCCCGCGAGGGAGATCATGGCGAGAGCGAGCACGCCGCCGCGCAGGGGAGCGGTGAAGCCGAGCCCGGCATAATCGGTTATCAGCTCTCTCTCCTGCTCGACCGAAAGGGAAGAGATGGCGCCGAAGGCCGCGAGGTTCATGGCGGTGTAGACCGCGCCGTAAAGAAGGACGGCGGCGTAGCCGTCACGGCTGCCGCTCAAGAGGGCGAGCGTCAGGTATCCCATGTGAGCCACCGAGGAGTAGGCGAGCATCCGCTTGATGTTCTGCTGCCGCAGCGCGGCCAGGTTGCCCAGCACCATTGAGAGCACCGACAAGGCGGCGAGCGGAACGCGAAGCTCCGGCATGGGGGGGGACAAGGCCAGTAGCATCAGTAGGAGCGCCGCCGCCGCGACCTTGGAGCTGGTGGAGAGAAAGGCGGAAACAGGCGCTGGGGCTCCCTGGTAGACATCCGGCGTCCAGAGGTGGCCCGGGACCAAGGAGAGTTTGAAAGCCATCCCCACCAGGATAACGCCCCACCCAGCCGAGATGATGACGCGGTTCTCGGGGCGGGCCAGGGCGCCGGAGAGTTGGAGGGTTCCGCTGCCGGTGAAGAGCAGGGCGAAGCCGAAGGCGGTGAATGCGGCCGCGACCGCACCGAGCAGCAGGTATTTCAGTCCCGCCTCACCCGACTCGGCCCGGCTCAAGTCCATGCTGACTAGGATGTAGAAGGCGAAGGAGACCGACTCCAGTGCGAGGAACAGGATCAGCATGTTGGTCGCGCAGGGGAGCACGCATGTGGCGAACAAGGCGAAGAGCACGGTGGCCGGGAACTCTTCCCCCTTGATGCCGCGGCGTTCGTTGTAGCTGTGGGACAGGAGCAGGGTGATCGCCGCAGCGAAGCAAAAGAGCGGGATGAGGAACCTGGCCAGCGGAGTGAACGCGAGGCCTGCGACTGCCTGAGTGGATGTCGGTGTCGAGAAGGCTGCCCACACGCCTGCCGCCACAGAGGCCGTCACGCCGATCGCCGTGAGGCTAGCCGACAGCAGCAAGGGTCCGCACAGCAGCACGAACAGCGCCCCCACCGCTGTGATGATAATCGGCATAATGGAATATAAATCAGCAAGCGTCATATAAAGCTCCAAGGGGAAAAGCCCAGCCTCAGCCATCCCCGTTATCCCACATTTCCTACAACTCCCAGACTTCCCAGAGAGTCTACTGCTTCAGCAATACCTCCAGCGGCGTCCTAAACAGTTCCAGCACCGGTCCCGGGTGCACGCCCAAGGCCACCACCACAAGCGCCATTACGCCCAGTACACCCGCCTCTCTCAGCGACAGGTCCTTAAGCTCCAGCGGCGCCTTCTCCTTGCCAAACACCACCTCCTGCACCAGCCGCACCGTATAGACCAAGGTGAGTATGGTCCCCAGGAAAGCGAGGGCGGCGGCCAATGGCGCAACCCGGAAGGTCCCCACCAGGATGATCAACTCGCTAACGAAGTTGTTGAGCCCCGGCACCCCGGCGGACGCCATATTGAAGACCAGGAAGAAGAAGGAAAAGACTGGGATCTTCCCCCAGGTGCCGCCGTAGCCGGAAAGATCACGATTGGCAGCCCGCTCCTCCAGCATGCCGACGGCGATGAAAAGCGCGCCGGTGGTAACGGCATGGTTCACCATCTGTAGCAGCGCCCCCGAAACCGCCACGGGACTCCAGGCGGCGATGCCGAGCGCGACGAACCCCATGTGGCTGACGCTCGAATAAGCCAGCATCCGCTTCATGTCCCGCTGCGCAAAGGCGATCCAAGCGAAGTAGCCGATACCGAGCACGGCCACCACGTAGATCAGTGGCGTGAGGGCGCGCGCAGCCTCGGGAAAGAGCGGGAACGCGATGCGGATTAGTCCGTAGGCGGCGGTTTTGGACAGGAGGCTGCCGAGCATCAGGGTGCCGGCCACGGGTGCGTCGCAATAGGCATCCGGCTGCCAGGTGTGCAGCGGGAACAGCGGGAACTTGATGGCGAAAGAGAGCAGGAACGCGGCGAACATCCACAGGCCGAGGTCATACGGGATAGTAGTGTGGACCAATGCGGGGAGCCCGAAGGTGTAGCTTCCACTCTGCGCCCCATGCATCAGGTAGAGCGCGATGATCGCCACCAGCATGAGCAGCGATCCCACGAAGGTGTACAGGAAGAACTTGATGGTGGAGTACACCGGCCGGCCGTTCCCCCAGACGCCGATCAGAAGCAGCATGGGGATCAGCATCGCCTCCCAGAACAGGTAGAAGAGGAACAGGTCGAGGCTCAGGAACAGACCCTGGACGGCAGCCTGAAGGGCGAGCAAAAGGGAGAAGAACAGCCCGGCGCGCTCCTTCACCTGCCAGGCGGAGAGCACGGCGATCAAGGTGATGAACGCCGTCAGCAAGGTCATGACCAGGCTGATTCCGTCCATGCCCAGGGTAAAACGGATCCCGAACCGCTCGATCCACGCCGAATCCTGGTAGAGGAAGAATCCGGCAGGCGCGCCCGTGGCTTTCTCCCCGGTCAGCGCGAGAGGCCAGAGGCACAACGCGAGCTCCGCTACGCTGAAAGCGAGCGCCACCCCACGCGCCGCCGCGTCGCTGCGCCGGAGGGCGAGCACCAGCAGCGACCCGCAGAGCGGGAGGAAGATAAGCAGGGTGAGTATCGGGATGAGAGAAGTCATCGGTAGTTCCCGTTGGCGCGCAGGCGCCGGTTACGTTACAGCGCGAGCCAGGCGAGGTAGCCCAGTATCAAGGCTGCCCCGGCGGCGAAACTGATGAGATAGACAGCGACCTTCCCTGTGCTCCAGCGCCCAAACAAGCGTCCTGCGCCGCCAACTCCGGAACCAAGCCCGTCCACTGAGGCATCGATCACCGCTTCATCGACGCGCTGCCACAGGAACCGGGCAAGCGCATGATAGGGGCGGATCAGCACGAGGTCATACAGCCTGTCGAAGTACCATCCTTGGGCAAGGAAGGAGATCAGTGAAGACGGCTGTGCCTGTGCCTCCCGCATCCGTTCGGCCCGTCCCTTGCCGTAGCGGAGATACGCTGTCAGAAGGCCGACCAGCGCCAGGGCGCCGGCCACGGTCTGCAGACCGATCTCCTGCTCGTGCGAAGCCGACGGGAGGTCGTCGGCGGGGAGTGACGCGAAGAAGCCGCTCAGATAACCGCCCCCGAGGTAGGCTGGGAGGTCGAGCAGACCGCCGAAGAGCCCGAGGATGGCGAGCGGGATCAGCACCACCTGCATCACGGTGAGCCCCGAGCTGCGGTGCACGTGCCCGTTCTCCCCGGCGAAGACCAGGAACACCAGCCTGAAACTGTAGTAGGCGGTGATCAACGCGGTTATCAGCCCGAGCAGGTACAGGGTTTGGTACAGCACTCCGCCCTTGAGCCAAACCGCGAGCAGAATGCTGTCCTTGCTGAAGAAGCCGCCGGTGAGAGGGATGCCGGCCAGGCAGGCGGCGCCGACCAGGAAGCTCCAGAATGTCAGCGGCAGCGAACGCCTCAGCCCGCCCATCTTGTAAATGTCCTGCTCGTGGTGCATGGCGGCGATGACGCAACCCGCGCCGAGGAAGAGCAGCGCCTTGAAGAACGCGTGCACCAGCAGGTGGAAGGTTGCAGCGGTCACCGCCCCGGCGCCGACGCCGAGCATCATGTAGCCGATCTGGCTGATGGTCGAGTAGGCCAGCACCCGTTTCAGATCGCGTTGCGCTAGGGCGCAGGTGGCACCGTAGAAGGCCGTGACTCCACCGGTGATAGCGATAGCGGCGAGAGCGATTTCGGAGCCGCCGATCAGCGGCAACAGGCGCGCCAAGAGGTAAACACCGGCGGTCACCATGGTGGCGGCGTGGATCATTGCGGAAACCGGGGTCGGGCCAGCCATCGCATCGGGGAGCCAGACCATGAGCGGCACCTGCGCCGACTTGCCCATGGCGGCGATCAGGAACAGGATGCCGAGCATGGTGATGACGGAAACGGGCATCAGGAAGCCCATGCCGTTCACCTTGGTGATGGAGAGGGTACCGAAAAGCTGGAACAGCCAGGCCAGTGCGATCATGAGTGCCACGTCGCCGATCCTGGTGGCGATGAACGCCTTTCTGCCGGCGTCGGCGTTGGCGGGATCCGAGTACCAAAAGCCGATCAGCAGGTAGGAGCAGAAGCCGACCCCTTCCCAGCCGAGGTACAAAAGCGGCAGAGTCTCGCCGAGGACGAGGGTCAGCATGGCGAACACGAACAGGTTCAAGAGGGCGAAGTAGCGCGCGTAGTCCTCGTCTTCGCGCATGTAGAAGACGGAGTAGATGTGGATCAGCCCGCAGACGAAGCCGATCATGACCGTCATGGCAAGCGAGAGGGGGTCGAGGTAGAGCGAGATCGGGATGGCGAGGTCGAAGGTCGCGAACCAGTCGGCAAGGGTGACGACCTGCGGTCCGGTGTAGGCGGCGGCCGCCAGCGCGGCGCAGACGAAGCTCCCCCACACCGTGGCGCAGGCGAGCACCTCCACCAGCGTGCGCGGCAGCATACGGCCGGCGACAGCGAAGGTGAGTCCGCCCAAAAGCGGGAAAAGGAGCATCAATGTCAGGTAGGTAGGAAGCATCGTGATCCTTGTCGTCAGCCTTTCATTGAATTGAAGTCATCGGTGTTGACGGTCTGCTTGCGCCGGTGCAGGTAAACGACCATGGCGAGAGCCAGCGAGACCTCCGCAGACGTGAGCGCCATAAGCATCAGCGAGAACAGCTGGCCATCGGCAATGCCCCAGTGGGCGGAACCACCGACGAAGGTGAGCATCACCGCGTTCAGCATGATCTCGATGCCGATCAGCATCATGATCACGTTGGCGCGCCAGGCGATTACGCAGCCAAGGCCCATGGCAAACATCAGCGACGCCACGATCAGCACATGGGAAAGCGGTACGCTCATCTGCGCCTCCCGAGATAGAGTGCGCCCACCAGCGCGAAGAGAAGCTGCATGGAAACGACTTCCACCGCAACGCCGTACTGCTTGAACAGGGCGAACGCGAACTGGCGCACCGGGATTTCGGTGAACCCCGGCGGCACCGCCTGCACGCGTGAGGCGAGCAAGACAACCAGTGCCCCGACCACCGCGCCCGCCAGGAGCAGGGCAGGCAGCCAGTTCTTGAAGTTCGGCTTGGCGAGCTTCTCCGGCGACTCCAGTTCCAGCATCATGATGACGAACAAAAAGAGCACCATGATGGCGCCGGCGTAGATGATGACCTCGAAGGCAGCGATGAGCGGCGCCCCCAGGAGGTAGAACATCAGGGCCAGGGCGAAGAACGAGGTCACCAGGTACACGATGGAGCGCACCGCCTGCCGGGCCGTAATGGCGAGCAGTATCCCGATCAGGAGTACCGCCGCCAGTATGTAGAAAAGGGTCGCTTCCATTTCACTCCAGACTGGTTCCGATCTAGCGTCCCCGCCCCCGGAGGGGGAGGGTCAGGGAGGGGGAAAGTCCTTGTGCCGGCAGTTGCCCCCCCCTCCCAACCTCCCCCCTCAGGGGGGAGAGGATTGTTTCTTACGGCAACAGGCTCCTCGGGTCCGCCGGGGCCTGTTCGCCGGGGCTGCTGCCGCGCGGCTGCACCACGCCGGTCCCGGCATGGCGGTAGAAATTGTAATTGGGATCCTTGCCGGTGCCGTCGATGAGCAAATCCTCCTTCTCGTAGATCATGTCCATGACCTGGCGCTTGCAGTGGAACATTTCCGGCGACATCTGGATGGCGAGCGTCGGGCAAGCCTCGGCGCACATGCCGCACAGGATGCAGCGCGAGAAGTTGATGCGGAACCAAGCGGCGTAGCGCCGACCGTTCTCCCCTTCCGCCGCGGCCATCGAGATGCAGTCGACGGGGCAGGCCCCGGAGCACAGATAGCAGGCGACGCAGCGCTCGGCGCCGTCGGGGTCGCGGGTCAGCACGATGCTGCCGCGGAAGCGCTCGGGCATGACCCGGCGCTCCTCGGGAAATTGCACCGTGACCGGTTTCCGGAAGATGTGCCGGAAGGTGATGGAAAGCCCGGTCAGGATTTCTTTTATGTCGTTCAGTATGGGCATCTGTTCCTGCTCGAAGTGTCGTTGGTGCCGTAGTAGATGCCGGCAAAATGGTTTTGGGCCGCCCGCTGCGTCAACAGCTCGAAGGGTACGGCCGGGGCCCGGCAAGCAGCACTGGGCTGCCTGCCGGAAGGAGGTGTTAGTTGGGCCGTAGTGACTTCATCAAGACGTCGAGGGTCTGTCTGTGCTGGTTGTTCTCTGCGTAGGCCAGGGCGGTGGTTCCGGAGTACGACATTGCCAGCGGGTCGGCCCCGCTGTCGACCAGCATCTGCGTGGTCTGGGTGCAGCCGTAGTTGGCTGCCAGCATGAGAGGCGTGTGGCCGTCACGGTCGCGGGCATCGACCTCGGCTCCCTTTTGCAACAGCAGGCGTACCACATCCGCGTTGCCGTGCGCCGCCGCGAAGTGCAGCGCGGTTTTTCCTTTGTCGCTTCTAGCCAGGAGGTTGGCGCCCCTCTCCATCAGGTCGACCACCTCTGCCAGGTTGCCGGCCTTCGCTGCGTCCATGAGAGCGGTGTGGCCGTTTTTGTCCACCGCATCCACCTGTGCCCTGAACCCTGCCCCCAACTCGACTTCCACGGTTGTTGTCATCGCAGTTCCTCCTTTGTGAGAATACATTGCCCAGTACAACGCCTCTTATCGTAAAGCCAGCCACCACCCGGTGACTAGAATGTTGAGAAGAGCTAGCGGTGTCAGGAACTTCCAGCCCAGGTGCATGAGCTGGTCGTAGCGAAGGCGTGGGAGGGTTCCCCTGACCCAGATGAACAGGAACGAGAATAATCCGACCTTGATGAAGAACCACACGATCGGCGGCAGTAGCGGCCCGCGCCATCCGCCCAGAAAGAAGAGCGAGGCGAGCGAGCTCAGCGAGATGATGTTGATGTACTCCCCGACGAAGAAGAGCCCGAAGCGCATCCCGGAGTATTCGGTATGGAAGCCGGCCACCAGTTCCCCCTCAGCCTCGGGCAGGTCGAACGGGATCCTGCGGCATTCCGCCAGGATGCTGACCAGGAAGATCAGGAAGGCGACTGGCTGGTACACGATGAACGGCATGTCGGCCTGCGCGTTGACAATGTCGGCCAAGCTCAGCGACTTGGACAGCATCACCACGGGAACCAGCGACAGCCCCATGGAAAGTTCGTAGGAGATCAGCTGGGACAGGCCGCGGATGCTCCCCAGAAGTGCGTACTTGGAATTTGAGGCCCATCCGCCCAGTGCGACGCCGTAGACCGCGACCGAGGAAAGTGCCATGAAGAAGAGCACCCCCACGTTCAGGTCGGCGATCTGCAGGTTCACCTGGCGTCCGAAGAGCTGCAGCGGCGCCCCCACCGGGATGATGGCGAAGGTCAAGATGGCCGGGATGGCGGCCATGGCCGGCGCCATGGAGAACAGCAGCCGGTCGGCGGCCTTCGGGATCATGTCCTCCTTGGTGATCATCTTGATCACGTCGGCCAGGGGCTGCAACAGGCCGAACGGGCCGACCCGGTTGGGGCCGATCCGGTCCTGGAGAAAGCCCAGGATGCGCCGCTCGGCCAGCACCAGGTATGCCGCGCCGGTCAGGATGATCGCGTAAAGCAGCACGATCTTGCCAATCATCAGCGCTATGTCGGTGGCGGTCCAGATCATAATCGTTCCTCCCGCCAGCGGCGGGACTTTCAGGTTAATAGGTGTCCGTCCTGTAGGGGCGAATAATCATTCGCCCAAACCCATCTCAAAAATACGGGCCCCTTCGCCCTCAGGGTCGAGGCTCTTCAGTGCGTGCCATTTTCCGGTCAACGGCTCGACTGCCTCGCCCCCTAGCCGCTCGATCAACTGCGCCATCACCCGCCACGCGTCGCGCTCGGCACCACCGGGAACCTCCTTGCGGTGCACGTGGGGCGGATGCAGGGCGACTGCCTCGGTGGCGCTGCCGTAGTACTTCGGGTCGAGTCCCTTCAAGGGGAGCCCGGCGACCCGGGTGCGTTGGAAGCGCTGGGCACGTCCCTCGTAGTTGATGGTGGTGCCGTCCGATTCCACCCAGGTGGTGGTGGGAAGGAAGATGGGGCTTGTCGCCTCCACCGGTCCCCGGCGCCAGTCGGCGCTTGCCAGGACCTCCAGTTCGGAGAGCAACACTTCCGGCACATCCGCCTCGAAGCACACCACCCCTCGCACCTGCCGGCTCGACACAAGTTCCGCCAGTGGGACTGCGGCGTGTTCCTGCGCGAGGAGCGCGGCGGCGAAACCGTTGGCGCCCGGCTGCAACATGACCAGCTTGGCACCGCTGGAGGCCATTTCCGCCAACAGGTCGGGATCCTTGCTGCCGGCACCGCAGATGATCACCCCTTTGCCGCCCCCCTCAAAGGGAACTTGGTCCAAGGTTTCCACGGCTGTGTACTTGAAAGGGAGCGTGCTTTGCACAGGTAAGGCATCCCCGGCCACCAGGAAGACCTGCGCTCCGGCAAGATACGCCTTGCGCACCGCCAGGGCCAGCATGGGGCCTTCCTCCATCAGGTCGACGGCGTGCAAAGAGACCCACTGCGCCTGCTCAATGTCTTTCACGTAGGCCGCACTCTCCTCGTGGAGAAGCTTGGCTGCCGCCACGCTCCCCTGCTGTTGAGCAGGATCGTCATAGTAGCAAAGCCTGGCTCCGCCCGCGGCCTCGGCCAACTGCACCAGCAGGATCATCCCTTCCAAAGAGAGCCTCGTGGAACCGACCAAAGCGAGGTTGTCGGCGCCGTTATTTCGTACGAACTCCGCAATCGATTTGGCCGCCGCGTCGACGGCGACGTCGTAGCCGCAGGTGGCGCCGTCCAGGCGTGGCTCCCGCGGCCGCTGCGGGTCGTTCAGGTAGGACTTGTCGAAGCGGGCCCGGTCGCAGATGAACCAGCCGTTCACCTGGTCGTTGCGGCGCCCGACGATCTTGATGGTCTCGCGCTGGAAGTTCTGTGGCGAGGTGTTGCATCCGACCGAGCAGTGCTGGCAGATCGAGGGGGCGAACTGGTAGTCCCAGTAGCGGGCCCGGAAACGTCCGGTCTTGTCGGTGAAGACGCCGGTCGGGCAGATGTCGACGAGGTTGCCGGAGAACGGTGACTCCAGAGGGCCCTCCTGGAACCGGCCGAAGTAGACTCGCCCCGCGCTCCCCATCACGCCGAAGTCGGTGCCGCCGGCGTAGTCCTGGTAGAAACGGACGCAGCGGTAGCACTCGATGCAGCGGTTCATCTCGTGGTGGATCCCCTCGCCCAGGTACTGGTTCTGGAAGGTGCGCTTCTTACCCTGATAGCGGCGGCGGCTGTGCCCCCCTGCGATGGTGAAGTCCTGCAGCAGGCACTCGCCCCCCTCGTCGCAGATGGGGCAGTCGTGCGGGTGGTTCAGCATGAGCCACTCGATGACCAGGGCGCGCATCTTGAGTGCTTCCGGATCGGTGGTGGAGACCACCATCCCGTCCTGGGCCGGCAGCGCGCAGGACATCTGGATACCCTTCACCGGGCCGTCCAGAAGTTTCACCGCGCAGAGCCTGCAGGCGGCGGCGATGGCCAGGGCCGGGTGGTAGCAAAAGTGCGGGATGGTGATCCCGACGCTACGCGCCGCCTCCAGCACGCTGGTCCCCGGCGCGACCTCCACCGGTATGTTATCGATGATAAGTTTCGGCATAGATTCCTATTTCAACGGGCACTTCTTCTTCTCGATATGCTCCCGCACCTCGTCCTCGAAATCCCGCAGCAGGCCGTCCAAGGGGGCCATGGCGCCAGGGGCGAGGGCGCAGAAGGTGTAGTTCAGGTACTTCACGTGCTCGCGCAGGATGGTGATGTCGTCTTCCTCGCCGCGCCCGTTCTCGATCCGGGTCAGGATCTCCTTCACGTAGGGCAAGCCTTCGCGGCACGGGGTGCACCAGCCGCAGCTTTCCCGGGCGAAGAAGTTGATCAGGTTCAGCGTTGCCTCCACCAGGCAATGCCCCTCGTCGAAGACGATGATGCCGCCGGAGCCGAGTCGGGAACCCGCCTTGGCCACCGAGTCGTAGTCCATGGGGAGATTCCAGTGCTCAGGCTTCAGGAACTGGGTCGATGCCCCGCCCGGGATGCAGGCCTTGAACTTCTTGCCCTCGCGCATGCCGCCGCAGGCCCCGCCGATGATGTCCCCGAGCGTGGTGCCGATGGGGAGTTCAACGCAGGCCCTGTTCTTGACCGAGCCGCTCACGCAGAAGAGTTTGCTGCCGGCCCCTTCCGGGTTGAGCGCCAGCCCCTTGAACCAGGCGGCGCCGTTGGCGACGATGGCCGGGACGTTGGCGAGGGTCTCCACGTTGTTCACCACGGTCGGCCCCTGCCAGAGCCCCTTGATCGCCGGGAAGGGGGGCTTGGAGCGCGGGTTAGGGCGTTTCCCCTCCAGCGCGTTGATCAGCGCGGTCTCCTCGCCGCAGATGTAGCGGCCGGCGGAGAGGTGCAGGTCCAGTTCGATGGAGTGCTCGCTCCCCAGGATGTGCTCGCCGAGCAGGCCCGCCTTCTTGGCCTCCTCGATGCCGCGCGCCAAGTTGGCCGCCGCCTTCTCGTACCCCTTCCTGATGAAGATGAAGGCGTGGCGTACCCCCAGCGCGTAGCAGGCAAGCGTCATTCCCTCGATAAGGCTGTACGGGTTGTGCTCCAGCAGCACCCGGTCCTTGTAGGTGCCCGGCTCCATCTCGTCGCAGTTGCAGATAAGCCAGCGCGGGCCAGGGAGGTCGCGGGGGACGAAGGACCACTTCCTGCCGGTGGCGAAGCCGGCGCCGCCGCGTCCCCTGAGCCCCGAATCGAGCACCGCCTGCTGCACATCGTTCGGGCTCATCCCGGAGAAGGCCTTCTCCAGCGCCTCGAAGCCCCCCTCCTCGCGGTACTCGTCAAAAGTCACCACGCGGTTCGGGCGGTTATGTCGGAAAAGAGGGAGTTCCATGATTCCTTGTTTTGATCCGTTCTATACTCCGTGCCAGCGCCCTCATCCGCCCCTTCGGGGCACCTTCTCCCGGAGGGAGAAGGGACGGGGCCCCCTCGCCCTCCGGGCGAGGGTCGGGGTGAGGGCTCAACTTTCTACGCCTTCTTCCGCTCCATTTCCAGTATCTCGTCCACCAGTTCCGGCGTCAGCCTGCCGTAGGGAGTCCCGCCGACGGACATGGCAGGGCTGTCGCCGCACATCCCCATGCAGCAGCAGGGAACCAGGGTGAACATGCCGTCCGCCGTGGTACCGCCCAGCCCAACGCCGAGCTTGTCCTTCAGGTACTGGATCAGCTTGTCGCAGTCGGCGCACCAGCAGGAGATGGAGTCACAGACGTGGATCACCTTCTTCCCCACCGGGCGGCGATAGATCATCTCGTAGAAGGTTGCGAGCTCCTCCACCTGCAACGGCGAAAGGCCCAGGAGCGCCGCAGCCTCCTCCACCGCTTCGTCGGTCAACCAGCCGTAGTGCGCCTGCAGCTCCTTCATCACGTCCACGGCCGCCTCACGCGCGGTGATGGCGGAGGCGACGCGCGCCTGGAGCGATGTTTTCAGTGTCTCGGGTATCATCCCCGGTGCTCTCCTTGCTAATTACCGGTCCAGGTCCGCCAGCACGAAATCGAGCGAGCCCAGTATGGCCAGGAAGTCCGACACCAGCCAGCCCCGGCTCAACTGCGGCAGCGACTGGATGTGCGGGAAGGTCGCGGTCCTGATCCGCATCCGGTAGGCAGTGTGCAAGCCATCGGAAACGGCGAAGTAGCCGTATTCCCCTTTAGGTGCCTCGATCGGCGCGTAGCACTCTCCTTTCGGGGGGGACATGCCGCGCGTGGTGTTCACGAAGTGATGGATCAACGATTCTATGTCTTCCAGTGCGTCGCGCTTCTGGGGCAGCACGTAGCGGTAATCGGACGAGATCCAGCGCCCGCCCGGCATCCCCTCGGCCGCCTGCTTCACGATGGAGAGCGACTGCCGCATCTCCTCCATGCGCACCAGGTAACGCGCGTAGCAGTCGCCACCCTCGGCAGTGGCCACCTCGAAATTGAAGCGATCGTAACTGCAGTAGGGCATGGTCTTGCGCAGGTCCCACGCGAAGCCGCACGCTCTCAGCATCGGCCCGGTCAGCCCCCACTCGAGCGCCTCGTCCTTAGTTATCGCGGAGACGCCTTTGAGGCGCGCGGTGAAGATGGGGTTTCCGGTCAGCAGTTTCTCGTATTCCGCGAGACGCGGCGGGAACCAGTTCAAAAACGCCTGCACCTTGGCCATCCACCCCTCGGGAAGGTCGTCCGCCACACCGCCGATCCTGAACCAGGCGGGATGCATGCGGCCGCCGGTGACCAGTTCGACGATGTCGAAGATCTTCTCCCGGTCGGTGAAGGTGTAAAAAACCGGGGTCATGGCGCCGATATCGGCGGCGAAGGTCCCGAGCCAAACCAGGTGGTTGGCGATCCGGAACAGTTCGCAGAGCATGACCCTGATGTACTGAGCCCGCTCCGGCACCTCGATGCCGCACAGCTTCTCCACTGAGTTGACGTAAGCGAGGTTGTTCTGCACCCCGGACAGGTAGTCGACCCGGTCGGTATAGGGGATGTACTGGTGCCAGTTCTGGCGCTCCCCGACCTTTTCGGCGGCACGGTGGTGGTAGCCGATCTCGGTGTCCATGTCGACGATCTCTTCGCCGGAGAGTTTGAGGATGAAGCGGACCACGCCGTGGGTGCCGGGGTGCTGGGGTCCGAGGTTCAGGATCAGCGTCTCGTCGTCGACGCGGTCGAAGAAGTCGCTGGCGGGCAACGTCTTCCTGCCGCGCGCCTCCTCTGCGGTATAGGGGGCCATCTCGGTGGCGCGCGAAGGATGTTCCTTCCGCAGTGGATGCCCCTGCCAGTCCGCCGGCATCAGGATCCTGCTCAGGTTTGGGTGCCCGGCGAAGCGGATGCCGAACATGTCGTAGGCCTCCCGCTCGTACCAGTTGGCGACGGGGAAGACGGAGGTGACGCTGGGAGTCTCGGGGTACTCCCCGTCCAGCTCGGTCTTGATCCGGATCCTGCCGGGGGTGTCGAAGCAGGTGAGATGGTAGTTCACGGTGAAGTCGCGGAAGCGGTCCCGGTCGCGGCGGCAGGACTCGTCCACGCAGGCGATGTCCTCCAGGCGGCGGAAGGGCGAGGACTTACGCTCCTTCAGGTGCTTCAGGAGTTCGGGCACCAGCCGGGCGGGGGCGCGGTAGGTTAGCATATCGGCGGCCGCTTCGTCCCTTTTCACATCGCTGCCGAATGCCGCCCGCAGCTCCTCTTCCAGGCCGAACTCGGGGTAGGGGAGCCGCGGCTGTTTCGGGCGCCAGATCTCGTCCGAACGCGGCGCGGCGAAGTAGGGGTGCTGCATCGAACTGCCGCGAATCGGGATTCCTTCCAGGCCGGGGCCGCGGGTGTCGCGCGACTTGGTGACGCCGTCAACGAGAATGGGGGCGACCGTCCCCTGCGTTCCCCCCTGCATGCGCAGCACCGGGCGGGTGGGGCGTTCCTCTGTTCTGATCTTTTGCTGCAGCAGCATGAGCCCTTCCAGGAAGGACTCCGGGCGTGGCGGGCAACCAGGGATGTACAGGTCGACCGGAAGGATCTGGTTCACCCCCTGCACCACGGAATAGACGTCGTACATGCCGCCGGAGTTGGCGCAGCTCCCCATGGAGATGACCCACTTGGGTTCGGCCATCTGGTCGTATAGCCTCAGGATGCTCGGGGCCATCTTCTTGAAGACGGTACCCGCGATCACCATGAGGTCAGCTTCGCGGGGGGTGCCGCGCAAAACTTCGGCGCCGAAACGCGAGACGTCGTAGCGCGAGGTGAAGGATGCCATCATCTCGACAAAGCAGCAGGAAAGTCCGAAGAACATCGGCCAGAGTGAGTTCGCCCTCCCCCAGTTGATCAGGTCGTCCAAGGAGGTGAGGAGGACGTTTTGCGATATGTTTTCGTCGTCCCTCTCGGTCAATGTTTACCTCGCATGCGGATTGCGGAAGGACCCCACTCGAGCCCACCCTTCATCCAGAGCCAGATCAGCCCCGACATCAGGATGATGACGAACACGGTGATGTGCACCAGCCCCTGGATCCCGAGCAGGTCCCATGCGGTGGCCCAGGTCAGGATGAAAGAGCCCTCGACGTCGAAGACGATGAAGAAAATGGCGATGAGATAAAAGGGGACTTGTGATGCGTGACGGGCGGCGCCGGTCGGGACCACCCCTGATTCGTACGGGATGTGCTTATCAGGTGTATCGCGGCCCGAGCCGAGGAAATAGGCCGCCGCCAGCAGGACGCCGATCAGCCCCACCGCGATGGCGGTGTAAATGGCTAAAGGGATGAACTCGACTTGCTGTGCGGTGACGGGCATACCGGCCTTCCAATGAGAATAACTGGGATTTAGTACCCGTATAATCTAGCGTAGCGCTACCGAAAGTCAATTAGCCCGCTGGGGGTGATGTGATCATTAAATCAGGTCATCATAATCTTGCTCTTTAGTATCAGGATCTCGAAAGCCATGGCCGCTTTAGTAATCAATTTTTGTACCTCGGGGAGTTTTTCATCCAGAGGCGCGCTTCCTCCTCCTACGTAGAGGACGGCGACCACGCGTCCCATCATCAGCAGCGGCACCAGCAGGTTATTGAAGGGAGTGCCGCCTCCCAAGGCTTCCATGATGGACTGGTTGCCGGGCGTGGGTGGCATCGGTCCCAGGAAGAAGCTCTTACTCTGGTTCACCACGTTCAGCACCGACGGCTCGATCAGGGAAAGCTCCAGCCCCTCAAACTCGGGAACCGGCCTGTTGTCGACCCGTGCCATCCAGCCGGTGGCTGTGCCGCCGCGCAGCAGGAAGAAGGCGACCCGCTTGAACTGGGGGCCCAGATGCCCGGTGATCAACTCGGCAATCCAATCGCGGTCGTCGGCTTCCGCCAGCCCGACCAGAACGCTCTCCAGCGAGTAGTCCTGCTCCGGCTCCTCGAACTCTTCCTGGTACAGTTCGGCCAATGCCGTGGGCTCCGGCGCGATCGTCGCCGGTTTGGTCGGGGCGGCCGCTGGGGGCTCAGGTGCCGGAGTCGCCAGCGGTGCCGCTGCCTCAGGGGCCGGAGCTGCGGGCGCTGCGGGTGCTGTCGCGGCTGCGGGCGCAGCGGGGGGCGCAGCGGGGGGCACTGATGCAGGCGCTGCAGGGGCCACCGGGGCTGCGGGAGCTTCTTGCAGCACGTCCAGGCTCAATTCCTCGAGCATGGGGAGGTCGAGGACCTCGTCTTCGACGTTCGTTGGCCATTCTTCAAGCGTTGCCTTGGGAGCCTCCGGCACAGGGACGGCAGTCATCACCCGTGCCGCGGGCGCAGCGGGTTGCGGGGCGGCAGAATGGGAAGCATGATGCCTGGTCCTGCCCCTGCTGCCGCCCTCGACGCTGATGTAGCGCACTTCGCGCTTGATCGCGTAGTACTTCTCCATGGCCGTGACGATGCGCAACTCCGCCGCGACGACCGGGACGATGATGTAGCCCGTGGCGAAGGCGATCTCGTCGATGGCGTGCAGGTCGGTGGGGTCGACCATGGCCAGGGTGACTTTCCGGTTGTTGAGCGCGATGGGAATGACTTTGTACTTCTTGACGTAGTCGAAGGGGATCAGCTTTATGATGTGAGGGGGGATATCGAGGAGCTCCCCCGGTGCGGCGTAGGCGACGCCAATTTTCTGGCTCAGGAACTCCGCCAGGTCCAGCTCGTCCAGGTACCCCATTTCCACCAGGTTGGTACCGAAACGTCCACCGAATATGGCTTGTCCTTTGAGAGTTTCATCCAACTGGGCCGGAGTGATCTTCCCGGCCTGGACCAGCATTTCGCCTAAACGCATTTTCTTCAAGCTATCCTCCGCCAATGCATCAAATTACAGGTGAAACTCATTGAACCAGCGCCAGAGTGGCAACGACCCGGCACCAGTTGTAGATCTTGTTAATCAGGCGCTAATTTAGAGCTGGCGCAGGACAATGTCAATAGCAAAGCCGGGTTGCGACACTCAGCAAAGCTCAACAATTTCGTAGCAGCTGCCTCCCAGTTCCACGTCGTCTCCCACTGACTTTCCGATGAGCTGACTTCCCAGCGGAGAAGCGGCGGTAATCACCATAATCTCCTCGCCGTCGAGCTGCAGTTTCAGCCCCCCTTCCCGCGGCCCGATGAAAAAGGTCTTGGTCGTTCCCGACTCGTCTCGGAGCGTCACCAAGGCGGTCAGCCGGATGTTGTCGTTCTCACCGAAGGGCTGCAGCGTAAGGTGCTGGTAAGTCTGCAGGGCATGTTTCAGCTCCTGGGCCCGGTTCGCCTGCCCTTGGGCCACATATGAGGCTTCGAGGCTGAGCGTGTCGTACTTGTTGTCGGGGATATTTTCTTCGTGGATGGCGGCTTCGTGAGCCATTTTCGCTGCATTGGACAAAACCGAGAGGTCCTGCGTCAGTCTTTCGATGATAAGCCGGTGCAAACGGCCCTTTCTGGTAGTAACGATGGGGAACCTTCCTGAGTTGAAATATCCTGCCGGGGCCGTATCAGGGCGTGCCCCGGTCTTGGGTGGGGACGATACTATAACGCGGCACGGGATCTGTCAAAAGGAAGATGGTCACCTTCGGGGATACCAGTTGATACCAAAGAGATGCATATTGAGCCCGGGGTTGATCTCGCCGTTTAACCCGGCGTTGGACATGTGCTGGAAGCGATATGAAAGAGCGATGGCCGGGGTGAAGTGATAGATGACGCCGGCGTGGGAGATGAACTGCTGTACGCCGTTGTAGTCTCTCCCGCCGAACCTGTCGCGGCTCAAAATGGCGACGCTGACGCCGAGGTCGAGTTCGAGGGATTTGGGATTCCCGATATCGAAGGCCGGGCCTATGGCGCCGACGAACCCGCGGTCGTCCCCGCTGGAAAGCGTGCCGGCCGTGAGGGCAACTTCGGTTGATACCCCCCAGCCGCCACTGCTACGCAGGCTCCAGGTGAGCTGGTAGCTGGCGAAGGCTTCGAGGATTTCCGCACCGTGATCCTTGCCATCGGCCGAGAATCCTCCTCGCACCCCGAAAGGGCCCCAGCTGTTGGCCGACGCGGAACCTGCTGTCCCTAAAGACAGAACGAATGCGATCAACACTAGGCGGCGGATTGTTCTCATGGCGGGCTCCGAGTTAGCTATTGTTAACGACATAACATTTAAGCTGGTTTTTTTTTAAATTCAAGCGACTGTCACCAGAGCTCGGGGGGCATGACGCTTCCCACCATCCTCGCTTCATTGTGTTGCTTGCGTAAAAATAACGCTGGATGTACTATTTAATAGGCGCTAACAGGCAGAAAGAGGCAGGCAGTAACAAGCCCAAGGAGGTGGCCATGAAAGGATACCAACTGGTAAAGGAGATCAGAGAGGCGAAGGGCGCTCACCCCGACCGGGTATTCATCAAGTGGTGGCGCAATGAGGAGGACTTCATTGACTTTGACCTGCTTGACAGGTTCCTGCAGAATTTGAAAGAGAGTGAGAAGATCGACGGCTTCGAGTTGATCAACGAGGATGAGATGTGGCGTACTCTGGAAGCCCGCTGTCAGGGCAGGGTGTCCAGAGAAAGAAGAGACGGTGATTGGGTATTGCACTGGACACCGCCGCCGAACAAAAAGGTGGAGGAAGTCCAGACTGAGTATCCATACACCCCTGAATCAATGGTGAAGATCCTCGATTCAGAAACCAACTACAACTATGTCGATTGACCGTCCGACCGGATGGTCGCCGGTGGCCAGGGTAACAAAGAGAGGGGCGAAGCGGATTCGCCCCTTTTCTTTTGCCTAACGTCCCTTGGCCAGCATCTTGAAGAAATCGAGCACCTTGTCCGGGTGCTCCGAGGCCTTGGCGACCTTGGGCCAGTGCTTGATGACGATCCCATCCGGTGAGATGACGACGGTGGAGCGGATACTGCCGATGGTGGTCTTGCCGTATTGCACCTTTTCGCCGTAGGCGCCGTAGGTTTTCATGACGGCTGCGTCCGGGTCGGAGAGGAGGGTGAACGGGAGCTTGAAATCCGCGATGAACTTATCGTGCGACTTCATGGAGTCCTTGGAAACTCCCACCAGCACCGTACCGAGCTGTTCGAACAGCGAGTGCAGTTTGGCGAACCCCACGGCCTCCGCGGTGCATCCGGGGGTGTTGTCCCTGGGGTAGAAGAAAAGGACCAGGATCCTTCCCCGGTAATCCGCGAGCGTGTGCTCCTTCCCGTCGCTCCCCTTCAGTCTGAAGTCCGGGGCTTTTTGTCCTTCCAAAAACATGACGACCTCCTAGGATGTTCTTCTCATGAGCCGGTAAACCATAGCAGAATGGCGGGAGTTGGCAAGAGGAATCACGCTGTTGTAACCGGTGCGGATTCGGGTTATGCTGCCGCAGCTTTGCGGGAGGGGTGGAATATGGGCGGTATGATGCAGGTGGCAGTCGATCCGGAACGGTGGCATCACTTTGCCGGGGTGCTGCTGGTGATCGGACTGGCGGTATTGCAGGCGCGGGTGGGGAGGGCAGGAGCCTTTTGGCAGATCTGTTGGGCGCTCCCGGGGACACTATTGCACGAGTTTTCCCACCTGCTGGTCGCTGCGGTAACCGGCGGGCGGCCCATAGGTTTCACGGTGATACCCAGGCGGGACGGTCCCGGCCGGTGGGTGTTGGGGGCGGTCACCATCAGCAATCCCGGACCGGTTTCCGCGCTTCCCTCGGCGCTGGCGCCGCTGTTGTTGAACGTGGCAGCCTACTACCTGTACCTGGGATGGCGTACCTGGTTCCCGGGAGATCTGCCGCACACCCTGTTGATGTATGTGGCCATATATGTTTTCAGCTACAGCTCGATCCCCTCGGGGCAGGACCTGAAGGTCGCGGTCTCCAGTCCGGCCGGGGTGTTGCTGTATGGCGGGGTCGCGGGGTTGTGCGTGTGGCGGTGGGGTCTTTAGGGGCGGGTGCGACCGTGCGTTCTGGTGCGGTAGAGGCGCTCCGTGATACTCCGCACCCGGCACAAAAAAGCCCGCCCCACTGCGTGGACGGGCTTTTTGCACAGTTAACCGCAGCGGGCGTTACAGCGACGCGGACAGCCTTTCGAACTCTTTCTTGGAGCGCACGATGCAATCCTCGACGGCCATTCCGGCGAAGTAGTTGCCGGTGACGTAGAGGTTGCTGCCAGCCACGAGACGGTCGATCTGGTCGGTGAGGGCCTTGTGGCCGACCACCGGAGAGGGTAGCTGGCTCTCGCGCTGCACCACCTGCTCGAGATCTCCTTCCTGCACCTGCAGTACCGAGGCGATCCGCTTCAGCTTGGCCTCCAGGGAAACCTTGCCGGCTTTGTAATGGAAGCTGAACCCGCGATAGCTGTCATGCAACACGGTGTCGCGGGAGACGGCGGAGTAGAACTCCTCCCCGATCGGGATCAGGCCGGCGATAAGCGGGAGCTTCAGCTTGCTCTTCTGCACCGCCACCCCTACGCTCTCGATAGTCTCCAGCTTGATCTGGGTGAGCACCTTGGCCAGTTCCGGCGCGATCTGAGCGGCAAGCTGGGCGCTTGCCGGGGGAGGGGCGGCCAGTGTCAGCCGCGGCGCCTGGTACACGGTCCCGTCCGCCAGTTCAACGGTGTAGCCGTCACCATCCTTGGCGATGCGCGTTACTTCGGCGCCCGTTTGCAGGGTAACCCGGTCCGCGACGGCGAGCTTGTCGATGACGCTGTTAAGCCCCCCCTGCAGGGTGAAGCTCTTGATGACGTCCTTTCTCCTGGGGCGTTTGTTGAACAGCATGTCGGCGGGGAAATCGTCGGCGCGCTGGGAGATGACGGCGTTGAAGGCGGGACCGAAGACTCGCTCGTAGTTCCTGCGGCCGACGATGCCGCCGTAATACGAGGCGACGCTCGCCCCGTCCTTTTTCTGGGTGAACAGCTTCCACGCGGAGCAGGCCAACTCGGGGAAGGAGAGCTGCGAGGGGATGCTCTTCACCTCGTTCTTCACCAGCAGCTTGAACGACACCTTTTCCCTCGGGAGGATGTTCCCCATCAGGCCGTGTCGCTCCATCAGTTCCAGCAATCCCCCGTAGGAGTTGTAGCAAGTGTGGGCCCCAAGCTCGAGCCAGAACCCGGCGGCGCTCCCTTGGAATCGATGCGAATGAAAGCAGCCGCCCGGTCGGTCGCTCTTCTCAAGGACCAGCGTATTCAGCCCCTTGGCAGCTGCATGGCTTGCGAAACTGAGACCGCTGATCCCTGCACCTATGACGATGGCGTCGAATTGCTTCATCTGGCAGCTCCTGTTTTTAAGGGTCGTTAATTCCAGCCTATATAAGCGCGCCTGCAGCGGGTTGTCAAGGTTTACAACATGTTGACAATGACCCGGTCAGCTATTACATTCTGTGCAGCTCAAACGAAGGAAATGTGAAAGGGATTTAAACATGGCGCAGAGAGATTATTACGAGGTGCTTGGACTCAAGAAGGGCGCTTCGGCTGACGAAATCAAACGGGCCTACCGCAAACTTGCGGTCAAGTATCACCCGGACAAGAACCAGGGCGACAAGCAGGCCGAGGAGCGCTTCAAGGAGATCAACGAGGCGTACGCGGTCCTGTCCGACCCGAAGAAGAAAGAGCAGTTCGACCAGTTCGGCTCCACCGATTTCCACCAGCGCTTCTCGCAGGAGGATATCTTCAGGAACTTCAACGTCGACGACATGTTCCGGGATCAGGGCTTTGGCACCGACGACATCTTCTCCCGCATCTTCGGCGATGCCGTACGGCGCCAACGCGGTGGCCGCGGCCGCCCCATGGCCGCCAAGGGAGAGGACTTCTCCATGGAGATCCAGGCCACCTTCCGCGACGCCTATGACGGCGCCGAAAAACGGGTGGCCTTCATGCGTGACGGCGCCCGTGAGGAGCTGTCGGTCAAGATTCCGGCCGGGATCGAGAGTGGAGCGAGGCTCAGGGTGGCCGGGCGCGGCGCACCGGGACGCATGGGCGGGCCCGCCGGCGACCTCTTCCTTTCGGTGACGGTGGGGACGGACCCCCTGTTCCAGCGCGAGGGTGCCGACATCGTGCTCAACCACGAGGTGCGCTTTTCGCAGGCGGTGCTCGGCGGCCACATCGAGGTGCCGACCATGGAGGGGACCAAGAGGATCAAGATTCCCGCCGGCATCCAGTCCGGCACCAAGGTGCGCCTGAAGGGGCTGGGCTTCCCGGTGCTCGGATCGCAGGCGCGCGGCGACATGTACGTGAGGATCGCGGTGCACGTGCCGGAAAAACCCACCACGCGCCAGCGCGAATTGGTGGAACAACTGGCGGCGGAAGGACTCTAGGTCCTGACGCAGCTCAATAAGGCGGAAAACAAAACCCCCTCGACCAGTGACGGCGAGGGGGTTTTTGTTACTTCAATGCCAAGACAGCTTAGGGCTGCTTGATGTCGATGCTGGCGGCGCTGCGCAGGTCTTTGACCCACTGGTTGAAGCGCTCGTCGGATTTCTTCTTGTAGAGCTGCTCTTCGATGGAATCCTTCACCTCCTCGAAGGGGCGCCCTTTCTCCTGGCTCTTTTGTTCCAGCTTGATGATGTGCAGACCGGCCGGGCTCGCCACCAGCGAGCTTACCTCGCCGGGCTTCATGGCGGCGACCGAGTTGCCGATTTCGGCCAGCATGTCGCTTTTCTTGAAGGTCCCCAGGTCGCCCCCGTCCTTGGCGGCCGCCGGGTCCTGCGAGTATTTCTTGGCCAGTTCCACGAAATCCTCGCCCGCCCGGGCCTTGGCCAGTACCTCGTCGGCGAGCTTACGGGTCTTGGCTGCCTCCTCGGCGCTTCCCTTCGGGTCCACTTTAAAGAAGATGTGCCGCGCGTGGAAGGTCTCGCTGCCGCCGCCGTAGTCGGCCCGGTGCGCCTCATAGTATTCGCGCATCTCGCGCTCGCCCACCTGGATCTTGGAGCGGACCTCCTGGCTCATGAGCCGCATCCGCTCCAGTTGTTCCTTGAGCTGCACCTTGTACTGCGGGACGGTGAGCCCCTGGGTCGCGAGCGCCTGCTCCAGGGCTTCCTGGGTCAGGTTGTTCTGCTTCTTAACGTCCTCGATGGCCAGCCGCACGTCCTCGTCGCTGACCTTGATATCCAGCTCGCGGATTTTCTGCTCGACCAGCTTGCGGTCCACCAGGCGGTTCAAGGCGGTGCTTCGGAGCGCGGTCTTCTCGGACGCCGGGAGCTTCTCGGCCTCCTTCTGCACCTGGACCAATTCCTTGTCGACGTCGATGCTGGTGATCACGTCGTCGTTGACGATGGCGGCGATACCGCTCACCTGTTTGGTGTTGGCGAAACTGGGAGTGACTGCGAGAAGGGCCAGCAGGCTGCAGGCCGTGATGATCTTAACCATGGGTTCTCTCTGTGGCCGCTGAGGCGGCTTGTGCAAAAACGGCCGGGACTAGCCCGGCCGTCTGTTTATTTCTGTTGTTGCCTGAATGATTCCGATTACTTCGCCTTGGCGGGCTGTGCGGCCTCGCCCGGGGTGCCGGGGTGTGCATCGCCACCCTTGGCGCCTTCACCGCCCAATTCCTTCAGGGCGTCTTCCTTGACGGAAATTTTGGCCTGCTTCTTCAGGTCCTCCTTGAGGGTCTTGAAGGTCTCCTGCTGCTTGGCGGGGGCCAGGGCTGCCTTGATCTCGTCCTTCACCTCGTCGAGGGTGCGGACGCCGGCCTGGCGGGAGCCGGTCTTTTTGATGATGTGGTAGCCGAACTGGGTCTTCACGATCCCGGAGGTCTCCCCGTCCTTGAGGCCGAAGGCAACCTTCTCGAAGTCGGGAATCATGGAGCCTTTGCTGAACCAGCCCAGGTCGCCACCCTTCGCGGCCGCGCCGTCGACGGAGTTCTTCTTGGCCAGCTCCTCGAAGCTCGCGCCACCCTTGAGCTGCTTCTCGATCTCCTTGGCCTGCACCTCGGACTTCACCAGGATGTGGCTAGCCCTGATCTGGGCGTCGGATTTGAACTTATCCTTGTTCTTGTTGTAGTAGTCCTGCATCTCGGCGTCGCTTACCTTGGCGGACTCCTCGATCTTCTTCTTGAGGAAAGCCTCGACGATGACGCGCTTCTTCAGGTCCTCGAGCTTGGCGGCCACTTCCGGGCTCTTGTCGATGCCGTCTTTGGACGCCTGCTGCAGGATCAGCTCGCGCACCACCATGGTGTCGATCATCTCCTTCTTCCCTTCCGGGGTCTCGGTCATCGGCTTGAGCTGGGGAGGCAGGGCGGCTTGCTCTTTGTAGAAATCCTTGTCGGTGATGCTGGCGCCGTTTACCTCGGCGAGGACGATCCCCTTGCCGGGGCCTTCCTGTTTAGCCTCCGTGGCCCCCTCCTGCTTTTTGCAGCCGGTGACGGCGACGCTGAGTGCGATAATAAGTATTGCGGCGGTTTTGCTGAAGTGCACGATTGGCTCCTTTTGTTATTAGCGTAAATTTATTCCAATCCGCGGGAACGCTAGCATATCACACTAGGCATTTCAAGACATTTCTGGCCTCGGCCAGCACCCCGTCGAACGAGCTGTCGCCGACCCGGACGTAAAGCCGGAAGTCGGGCGTAAACCTGTATTTTCCTTTCTCTTTCCGCAACAGCCCGGTGATGGCATCCGGCGAGACCGGCGTCCTCTCGTGGAAGGCGAGCGAGAGCTCTTTGCCGGAGAACTCGATCTCCTTCACCAGGAGCCGTTTCAGGGAGACGCGCAGGCGCATCACCTCCAAGAGGTAGAGCGCCGCGACGGGCAGCGGTCCGAAGCGGTCCGCCAGTTCCTCGCGGATGTCGTCGACCTCCGCCTCGTCGGCGGGCTGGGTGAGCTTCTTGTAGATGAGCAGGCGCTGGTTCGGGTCCCGGACGTAGTCCTCCGGGATGAAGGCGGGGACCTTGAGCTTGATCTCCGGCTCCACCCGCTCGGGGAGCGCTTCTCCCTTCAATGTGCGCACCGCCTCGTCGAGGAGCTCGGTGTAAAGCTCGAAGCCGACCGCCGCGATGTCGCCGCTTTGGCGGGCTCCCAAGAGGTCGCCTGCGCCGCGGATCTCGAGGTCGTGGGTGGCGATTCTGAAACCTGCCCCAAGTTCGGTCAGCTCCTGGATGATCTTCAGCCGCTCGCGCGCGTCGGAGGAGATGGAGCCCTCCCCGGGGATCAGGAGGTAGGCATAGGCGCGGGTCTTGGAGCGGCCGACCCTGCCGCGCAGCTGGTAGAGCTGGGAAAGGCCGAAGGTGTCGGCGCGGTTCACGATCAGGGTGTTGGCAGTCGGGATGTCGAGGCCGCTCTCAATGATGGTAGTGCACAGAAGGAGGTTCGCCTCGCCGTGCATGAAGGAGAGCATGACCTGCTCCAGCTCCTTCTCCGCCATCTGGCCGTGCCCGACGGCGATCTTCGCCTCGGGGACGATGCGCCTGAGCTCCTCGGCCATGGCGCCGATGGACTGCACCCGGTTGTGCACGAAGAAGACCTGGCCGCCGCGGCGTAACTCGCGCAGCACCGCCTCGCGGATCAGCTCATCCGAGGAGCGGGAGACGAAGGTCTTGATGGCGAGCCGGTCCACCGGCGGGGTGTCGATGATGGAGAGGTCCCGGATCCCCATCAGCGACATGTACAGGGTGCGCGGGATCGGGGTCGCGGTCAGGGTGAGGATGTCCACTACGGCCCGGAACTGCTTGAGCCTCTCCTTGTGGGCCACGCCGAAGCGCTGCTCCTCGTCCACGATCAACAGCCCCAGGTCCTTGAAGACCACGTCCTTTTGCAGCAGGCGATGGGTGCCGATCACGATGTCGACCTCCCCCTTCTTTACCCCCTCGAGGATCTGTTTTTGCTGCTGCGGGGTGCGGAAGCGGGACAGCATCTCCACCCGCACCGGATAATCCTTGAGGCGGGCCGCGAAGCTTTCCGCGTGCTGCTGGGCGAGCACCGTGGTCGGCACCAGTATCGCCACCTGCTTGCCGTCCAGAGTCGACTTGAAGGCGGCGCGCATGGCCACCTCGGTCTTGCCGTAGCCGACGTCGCCGCAGACCAGGCGGTCCATGGGGCGGGGGCTTTCCATGTCGGCGATGACCTGGTCGATGGCGGCGGCCTGGTCCGGAGTCTCCTCGAAGGCGAAGGAGGCCTCGAAGGCGCGGTACATGTCGTCGGCCGGGGAGAAGCGGTACCCTTCCTGGATCTCGCGGGCGGCGTGGATCTTCAGCAGTTCCGCCGCCATCTCCTGGATCTCGGCCCGGGCCTTGGCCTTGGCTTTTTCCCAGCTGGCGCCACCCAGGCGGTCCAGCCTCGGCTCGATCCCCTCGGCGCCCACGTAGCGCTGCACCAGGTTGATGCGGTCCACCGGGAGGTAGAGCTTGTCGCCGCCGGCGTACTCGAGGAGCAGAAAATCCCCTTCCATGCCGGTGAGGCTCAGGTGCTGCAAGCCCCGGTAGAGGGCCACGCCGAAGTCGATGTGCACCATGTGGTCGCCCGGCTTCAATTCCGCCAGCGAGGTGAGGAGCTGCTTCTTCTTCGCCTCCGAGAGGCCGCGCCGCTTCACCCTCTTGCCGAAGATCTCCTCCTCGGCAACCACCACCAGGCGCTCCTCTTCCAGGCGGAAGCCGCGCGAGATCTCGCCGATCAGGATCTCGACCCGGCCGGGGGGGCGGGAGGCTGCGGTCTGGAAGGAGTCCTGGGAGTGTTCCAGCGGGAGGCGGTAGTGGGACAGGAGCTCGTAGAGCCTCCTGGCCTGCCCGGCCTGGTGGCAGGGGACCAGCACGCGGTTTCCCGCGGCGATCCAGGTCACCATCTTCTCGGTCAAAGGGGCCAGCACCCGCTCCCCTTCCGGGTTGGTGTCCAGTCTCAGGTCCTGGTTGCCGGAGCAGGCGACCCGGAGCCGCTCGCCCCCTTCCCCCTCGATCTCAAGGCGGGGGAACTCCAGCCGCCGGCCGCCGGCCAGGGCGCTCTCCAGTTGCTGCGCCGAGAGGTACAGCTCGGTAGGGTCGCAGACGATGGCGTCGCGCAGTTCGGCCCGTTTGGCGGCGCTCTCCAGGTCCTCCCCGAAGCGCTGCAGCGCTTCGGCAATGGCGTCCGGGTCGACCAGGACCCGGACCGCGTCGGTGCCGACGTAATCGAGAATCGTTTCCAGCTCGGGGTGGAACAGGGGCTGCAGAAACTCGACACCGGGTGGGTAGATGGCGTGCTGCAGCTGCTCCAGGAGTTCGCGGCGCCGGTCGGCGCCGATGCCGAGGTGGTCGCAGCGGCGCTTGAGCCGCGGGGCCAGCTCCTTCACTACCTGCTCGGATAGGATCACCTCGCGGGAGGGGAGCAGCACCAATTCCTCCAGCGGCTCCAGGGAGCGCTGAGAGACGGGGTCGAACAGGCGCATGGTCTCGACCGTGTCGCCGAAGAACTCGATGCGCAGCGGCTGATCCCGGTCGGGAGGGAAGATGTCCAGAATCCCGCCGCGTACCGAGAAGGTGCCGCGGTCCTCGACCAAGGGGACGTGGGAATAGCCGAGCTTGACCAGCTTTTCCACCAGCCCGTCGCGCTCCAGCTCCTCGCCGGCCACCAGGTACTGGCAGACCCCGCCCAGGGTGGCGCGCGGGATCACCCGCTGCATCGCGCTCGCCACCGAAAGCACCACCGCCCGGGCACCGCCGTCCAGCATGCGTACCAGGGCGTTCAGCCGCTCGCCGACCAGGTCCGGGTGGGGCGAGGCGGCGTCGAAGGGGGTGACGTCCCAGGCGGGAAAGGCAAGCACGGATTCTGGCTTGGCGGCGAAGTAGCGAAGTTCGCGCGCGAGCTCGTCCGCGCTTTCCTGGTCGGCGGTCAGCACCAACAGCGGCGGGGCGCCGTTGTCGGCAAGCCGCGACAGCAGGTAGGCCGGCGCCGATCCCTCGAGCCCCGCTACGCTCACGTGGCAGGTGGGGGAGGTCAGTTTCTCGTTGAGCTGTTTCAGGTACTGCGCTTCTGGCATGGTCATCGTATCGGGGCGGGGCCTTTCGCTTTGGTGGGTTGAGCAGTCAGCACCGGTTGAGCATAGCAAAAACGGGGCCGATTATCCAGATACTTGGCAGGCAAAGTTTTTGCGCCGACCCCAAATAAAAGTAAAGAAAAAACGGCAGCAGCCGAATAGGCTCTTGAAGCCTGAGGAGAAATAGCTGTGAGAAGCTTAATTAAGGGTGAGCTTATGAAACAAGAAGATGTCCTCCACTCCGACGTGATCAATTACTTCAGCGCGGAGTTTGCTGCACTAGAGGAACGCCTCCACTCGGGCCGGCTGGAAGACTACCGTGAGCGCGTGCTGGTGAGCCGCAAGATCTCCGAGGCCGTGCATCTGCTCGCACCCTACGTCCGCAGCGATCCCCGGGCCCGGCACCTGGTCAAGAACGCTGAGGCACTCAGGAAGGAGCTTCTCTCGGTGCGCTCCATCATCGCCAAGCAACTGCTGCAAAAAGACAAGCAAACCCTCCTGCAGGCCATCCTCACGCGCAAAAAGGGCCGCCGCCCCGACGAGATCGCCGGCTGACCGCAGCGCACTGGTGCCGGGTCCGGCCCACCGTTGCTGAAGGGCCTCCCGACGTTTTACGTCCCCCTGAAGAATTCCCTTTACAATTAATGCGGTGTGTATTATATATCTCCTCCTTGTTGTGGAGAGATGTCCGAGTGGTTGAAGGAGCACGCCTGGAAAGCGTGTGTACGTTAATAGCGTACCGAGGGTTCGAATCCCTCTCTCTCCGCCATACTAATATTTACCCTTTGCGGATAGACCTGATAGCTGGGTCCCGCGCAACGGAAGGTTATGAACCCCGTCAGGTCCGGAAGGAAGCAGCGGCAGTAACCGCCCCCGTGTGCCGCGGGGTAGCCCAGCTATCAGCTCTTTCCGCAACCCCCCGCCCGCCCCACGCCCCGCACGAACCATGAACCACGTGAAGCCATAGAGGTACGCCGCCTTGTCCTATCTTGTCCTTGCTAGAAAATGGCGCCCCCAGACCTTCAGCGACCTGGTCGGCCAGGAGCACGTCAGCCAGACCCTTAAAAACGCCATTGACGGCGGCAGGGTTGCGCACGCCTTTCTCTTTACCGGCGCCCGCGGCGTGGGCAAGACCAGTTCGGCCCGCATCCTCGCCAAGGCCCTCAACTGCGAGAGCGGCCTGACCGTCGAGCCCTGCAACACCTGCTCCACCTGCCTCGAGATCACCGACGGCAACTCAGTGGACGTCTTCGAGATCGACGGCGCCTCCAATACCGGGGTCGACGACATCCGGGAACTGCGCGACAACATCAAGTACCTCCCCTCGCGCTCGCGCTACAAGATCTTCATCATCGACGAAGTGCACATGCTGACCACCAACGCCTTCAACGCCCTGTTGAAGACGCTGGAGGAGCCGCCGCCGCACGTCAAGTTCATCTTCGCCACCACCGAACCGCACAAAGTCCCCATCACCATCCTGTCGCGCTGCCAGCGCTTCGACTTCAAGAGGATCGCGCTGCCGCGCATCGTCTCCAGGCTGCGCTTTATCGTGGACCAGGAGGGGGTGCAGGTTTCCGACGAGGCGCTCTCGGTCGTGGCCAGGAAGGGTGACGGCAGCATGCGCGACTCCCTCTCCACGCTGGACCAGGTGCTTGCCTTCTGTGGCAATAGCGTCTCCGACGCCGACGTCGCCGCGCTTTTGGGCGTGGTGGACCGGCGCCTGATCATGGATGGCTGCCGCAACGTGCTGCAGGCGGACGTCAAGGGGGCGCTGGAGATCGTGGCCCAGGTCGATTCTTTCGGCTACAGCATGCGCCAATTCTGCCAGGAACTGATTAACCTGTTCCGCAATATCGCCATTCTGAAAGCGGTGGGGGACCCGGGAGACCTGCTGGAGCTCTCCGACACGGAGCAGGGCGAGCTGACGGCGCTGGGCGCGCAAGCCTCGGTCCAGGACCTGCAGCGCCACCTGGCCATCCTGCTCAAGGCCGAGGCTGAGATGGCGCACGCGGGCTTCCCGCGCCTGATCCTGGAGATGGCGCTGATGAAGATGGCGAGCCTGGCCCCGGCCATACCGGTGCAGGAGCTGCTGGCCCGCCTGGACGCCCTGGAAAAGGGCGGAGCGCTGCCGCCGCGCAGCGAGGCCCCACGCCCGTCCGCACCGGCGCCGCGTCCGGCACAGCACCAGGCGCCGCCTCAGCAGCACGCCGCACCCGCCCGTCCCGCGGCAGCTCCCGTTGCGGCAGCGCCGGTCGCGCCGGTCGCGCCGGTCGCGCCGGTTGCGGCAGCAACGCCGCCCTCCGCCGCGGCGCCGCAGGCGGCACCGTCCAGCTTTGCCTCCGGCGGCGACCTCTGGGGTGGCTTCGTGCAGGCGGTCAAGGGGAAGAAGCCGATGCTGGGGGGCGCGCTGGAGCAGGTCTACCCGGTCAAGGTGGCGCAGGGTGTGCTCGAAATCGGCTGCCTGCAGGGCTCCTTCCAGCTGACCCGGCTGCAGGACCCGGAGCAGATCAACGAACTGAAGGGCCTGGCCCAGGCCCACTTCGGCGTCCCGACGCAGGTCAAGGTGGTGGCGCTGAACGCGCCTCCCACGGACGCCGCCCCGACCCTGTCGGAAAAAAAAAGCCTTGAAGACGCCGAGCGAAAGGCCGTCCTGAGGCGCGAAGCGGAGGAGCACCCGCTGGTGGCCGCGGCGGTGGAGCTTTTCGACGGCGAGATCGCCGAGGTGCAGGAACTTCCTCAAAAAGAAGCGGCAAAATCATAACAATGTTCCGCGGTACGCTGCGACAATAAAGGAAAATTGGAGGATACGATGTCTAAAGGTTTGGCGCAGATCATGAAACAAGCGCAGATGATGCAGCAGAAGATGGGCAAGCTGCAGGAGCAGGCGGCCGAGAAGACCGCAGAGGTTACCACCGGCGGCGGCGCGGTAACAGTGGTTGTCAACGGCAAGAATCAGGTGCTCTCGCTGGTCATCAAGAAAGAGGCCGTCGATCCCGAAGACGTCGAGATGCTGCAGGATCTGGTGCTGACCGCCGTCAACGAGGCGCTCAAGAAGGTGCACCAGGAGATGAGCGAAGAGATGAGCAAGATCACCGGCGGGTTGAGCATCCCCGGCCTTTTCTAGAGGGGCGCCGCTTTTCGCAGGACACGGATAAAAGAGAGGGTGCATGCCGATTGGTGTGCACCCTTTAATTATCCAATTCTACGATCAAAATTTTTTTGGTAAAAATAACCAGTAAAAACTTGTTTTATCCATGGTGGGAATATGCTACATTTTTCGGGCTCGCTGACCAGGCTGGTGGGAGAATTGAAGAAACTGCCTGGCGTCGGTGAAAAAAGTGCCTTGCGGCTCGCCTTTCATCTGCTTAAATATCCCGGTAATATTGAGGCGTTAGCAGAGAGCCTGGTCCAGGTGAAGGAAAAGGTCCGTTTTTGCTCCCTCTGTTTTGCCATTACCGAGGACGATCCCTGCTGGATCTGCTCGGGGGAGCGCGACGGCGCCACCCTTTGCGTGGTGGAGGAGCCGCAAGACCTGCTGGCCCTTGAGAGAAGCCGGGCTTTCCGCGGCCGCTACCACGTGCTGCAGGGGGCGCTTTCGCCGTTAAACGGCGTTACACCCCGCGACCTCAGGATCGCCGAGCTGATGCAGCGGTTGGAAGGGGGCGAGGTGCGCGAGGTGCTGATCGCCACCAACTTCACGGTGGAAGGGGAGGCGACGGCACTCTACCTGACCAGGATGATCAAGCCGCTCGGGATCAAAGTGACGCGTCTGGCGCACGGCATCCCCATCGGCTCCGACCTGGAATACGTGGATGCGGCGACCGTGCAGCGGGCGGTGGAGGGGCGTTCCGAGCTTTAAAGCCCTTTTCACGAGTGAGAACTAGAACGATCTTTTACCGTAAAGCTCAATTGGATTTTCAAACACAGGAGGAAATCAATGTCCCGCAGAATGGTAACAATCGACGGTAACACCGCTGCCGCACACGTGGCCCACGCCACCAACGAGGTGATCGCCATCTACCCGATCACCCCTTCCTCCGTCATGGGGGAAATCTCGGACGAGAAGAGCGCCCGCGGCGAGAAGAACATCTGGGGCACCGTCCCCTCCGTCTCCGAGCTGCAGTCAGAAGGGGGCGCCTCCGGCGCCGTCCACGGCGCGCTCCAGGCCGGCGCCCTGACCACGACCTTCACCGCCAGCCAGGGCCTGCTGCTGATGATCCCGAACATGTTCAAGATCGCCGGTGAGCTCACCTCGACCGTGTTCCACATCTCGGCGCGCGCCATTTCGGCCGCCGCGCTAAACATCTTCGGCGACCACTCCGACGTCATGGCTGCCCGTTCCACCGGCTGGGGCATGCTCTGTTCCAACAACGTGCAGGAGGTCATGGACTTCGCGCTGATCTCCCAGGCGGCCACCCTCAGGGCGCGCGTCCCCTTCATGCACTACTTCGACGGCTTCAGGACCTCGCACGAGGTGCAGAAGGTCGAGGAACTCACCTTCGACGACATGCGCTTCATGATCAGCGACGAGCTGGTGCAGGCGCACCGGTCGCGCGCGCTCACCCCGGACCGCCCGGTACTGCGCGGCACCGCCCAGAACCCGGACGTCTACTTCCAGGGTCGCGAGACCGTCAACGGCTACTACCCGCAGGCGCTTAAGATCGTGCAGGAGGAGATGGACAAGTTCGCCGGCCTCACCGGCCGCAAGTACTCCGTCGCCGAATATGTGGGTGCCCCTGACGCCGAGCGCGTGGTCATCGTGATGGGCAGCGCCGCCGACACGGTCCAGGAGACCCTGGAGACGCTGATCGCCTCCGGTGAGAAGGTGGGCCTCCTGAAGGTGCGCCTGTTCAGGCCGTTCCCGGTCGACGCCGTCGCCGCCTGCCTGCCGGCCAGCGTCAAGAAGATCGCCGTGCTCGACCGTACCAAGGAGCCGGGCTCCCTGGGCGAGCCGCTCTACCTCGACGTCAGGACCGCCATCGGCGAGGCCATGGCCGACGGCAAGACCTCCTTCAAGTCCTACCCGATCATCGTGGGCGGCCGTTTCGGCCTGGGCTCCAAGGAGTTCACCCCCGGCATGGCCAAGGGCGTGTTCGACAACCTGAAAGCCGACAAGCCGAAGAACCACTTCGTGGTGGGCATCAAGGAAGACGTCACCAACTGCTCGATCGATTTCGATGCCGCCTTCGTGAACCCCTCCGCCGGGACCTACTCCGCGATGTTCTTCGGCCTGGGCTCCGACGGCACCGTCGGCGCCAACAAGAACTCCATCAAGATCATCGGGGAAAACACCGACAACAACGTCCAGGCCTACTTCGTCTACGACTCCAAGAAGGCCGGCACCGTGACCGTGTCGCACCTGCGCTTCGGCAAGGGCGAGATCCGCTCCCCGTACCTGATCGACCAGGCGGACTTTGTGGCCTGCCACAACTTCTCCTTCCTGGAGAAGTACGACATGCTCTCCCGCGCCAAGGTCGGCGGCACCTTCCTGCTCTGCTCGCTGACCGACGACAAGGAAGCCGTCTGGAACGCCATGCCGGTCGAGGTGCAGCAGCAGATCATCGACAAGAAGCTCAAGTTCTACGTGATCAACGCCATCGCCCTCGGCGAGAAGCTGGGCCTCGGCGCCAGGATCAACGTGATCATGCAGACCGCCTTCTTCAAGATCTCCAACATCATGCCGCTCGACGCGGCTATCGCCTCCATCAAGGACGCCATCAAGAAGTCCTACGGCAAGTCCGGTGAGAAGGTGGTCGAGATGAACAACAAGGCTGTCGACGCAGCCCTGGAGAACATCTTCGAAATCACAGTCCCGGCTACCGCGAGCAGCAAGATCAAGAAGCCTGCCGTCGTGAGCGCCCACGCCCCGCAGTTCGTGCAGGAAGTCACCGCCCAGCTGATCGCCGGCCGCGGCGACGACGTCCCGGTCTCCATGCTCCCGGCCGACGGCACCTTCCCGACTGCGACCTCGCAGTACGAGAAGCGCAACATCGCCGTCGACATCCCGGTGTGGGACGAGCAGCTCTGCATCCAGTGCGGTATCTGCTCCTTCGTCTGCCCGCACGCCACCATCAGGATGAAGGTGTACGAGGCCGACAAGCTCGCCGGCGCGCCGGAGACCTTCAAGTCCGCCGACGCCCGCGGCAACGAGTTCAAGGGGATGAAGTGCAGCATCCAGGTCGCCCCCGAGGACTGCACCGGCTGCGCCGCCTGCGTGGCCAACTGCCCGGCCAAGTCCAAGGAAGACCCCAAGCACAAGGCGATCAACATGAAGTTCCAGGCGCCGCTCAGGGTTTCCGAAGCCGCCAACTACGACTTCTTCCTCAGCATCCCCGAGACCGATCCGAGCCTCCTCAAGCTCGACACCCTCAAGGGGAGCCAGCTGGTGCGCCCGCTCTTCGAATACTCCGGCGCCTGCGCCGGCTGCGGCGAGACCCCGTACCTGAAGCTCATGTCCCAGCTCTTCGGCGACCGCGCTCTCATCGCCAACGCCACCGGCTGCACCTCCATCTACGGCGGCAACCTGCCGACCACCCCGTGGGCGAAAAACGCCGACGGCCGCGGCCCGGCCTGGTCCAACTCCCTCTTCGAGGACAACGCCGAGTTCGGCTTCGGCATGAGGCTCGCGGTGGACAAGTTCAACCAGGCGGCGCTTGAGCTGATCGACACCCTCTCCCTCCCGGCCGACCTGGTCGCCGAGATCAAGGGCGCTGACCAGAAGACCCAGGCGGGCGTCGAGGCGCAGCGGACCCGCGTGGCCAAGCTTAAGGAGATCCTGACCGCTTCCGGCGATGCAGCAGCCAAGAAGCTCCTCTCCATCGCCGATTACCTGGTCAAGAAGTCGGTCTGGATCGTGGGCGGCGACGGCTGGGCCTATGACATCGGTTACGGCGGCCTGGATCACGTCATCGCCTCCGGCAAGAACGTAAACCTCCTGGTGCTCGACACCGAGGTCTACTCCAACACCGGCGGACAGGCCTCCAAGTCCACCCCGATGGGCGCCGTGGCGCAGTTCGCCGCGGGCGGCAAGCCGCAGGCCAAGAAGGACCTGGCCATGATCGCCATGGCCTACGGCAACGTCTACGTCGCCAAGGTCTCCCTCTCCAACCCGGCCCAGGTGGTCAAGGCGTTCATGGAGGCCGAGGCGTATGACGGCCCGTCCCTGATCCTCGCCTACAGCCACTGCATCGCCCACGGCATCGACATGTCCACCGCCGTCGAGACCCAGAAGCGTGCGGTCGCTTCCGGCCACTGGCCGCTGGTCCGTTACAACCCCGAGTTGGCAGAGCAGGGCAAGAACCCGCTCGTCCTTGACAGTAAGGACCCGAGTATCTCTCTCGAGGAGTACGCTTACGGCGAGAACCGCTACCGCGTCCTGAAGAAGAACAATCCGGAGGCGGCCGCGACTCTCATGGCTCGCTCATCCGAACTCACTGCCCGCCGTTTCGATCTGTATAAGCGGATGGCGGAAATGGAGTACGAAAAATAGAAATAACTAACAAAAGCGCTTGACAGGGGCCAGACCCGTGCATAAAATCTTTACCTGTGCCGGGGATGGTCCCGCAATCACGTAAAAGAGTAGTAACAGGAGAAGTCGCAATGGCTAAAGGTGTAGTGAAGTGGTTCAATGACAGCAAGGGTTTTGGTTTTATCGAGCAGGACAACGGCGAGGATGTCTTCGTACATTTCTCCGCAATCCAGTCCGATGGTTTCAAATCCCTGGCAGAAGGCGATTCCGTAACTTTTGACGTGCAGCAGGGTCCGAAAGGTCTCCAGGCCGCCAACGTAGTAAGGGTTTAAAGTCATCCTTTAAACGACAAAAAGCCCCCGGGGGAAACCCCGGGGGCTTTTTTTGTGGTCTTTGCGGGATGGACGAATGATTATTCGATGCAGTTCCCCACCGACCCCGCCCGGCAGATGGTCTTGTCGGTCCACATGGCGCCGTCGAGTTTGGCGCCGGCGAGCCTCGTGCCCCGGATGCGGGCCTGGTTCAGCGAGGCGCCGCACAGGTTGGCGCCGGTCAGATCTGCCAGCTCCAGGTCCGTCTCGGAGAGGTCGGCGCGCTCCAGGTTGACCGAATGCAGGTTGGCGCGGTTGAACTTGGCGCCGGTCAGGTCGTAGCCGGTCAGGTTGAGGCCGCTCAGGTCGGCACCGGCAAAGTCGCGGCTGCCTGCCAGCACCCCCTGGACTTCCGCCTGGGTCATGCGCCGCTCCAGCACCTTGGCCTTGACGGTGACGCCTCCCTTCCCCTTGCCGGTACCATTTTTGCCAGCTTTTGCCCCTTTCCCGTGCTTTTTAAGCGTCGCCTTGGCAGCTTTCTTCCCCGCCTTTTTCGAGGAGACCTGCGCCGTCGGCTTGCCCGACTCGACCTCCTTGGCGAGTGCGGCCAGCTTCGCCTCGGCTGCCTTAAGTGTCTGGGCTTCGGCTGCATTCTCCTTGGCCACGTTTTCCTTCACGGCCGGCTCCGGCGCGGGTTGGGCGTGAAGGGTAGTGGCGCCGGCAAAAAGCCAGACGGCCAGGGCGAAGGGTGCGATATGGGCTGCAAGATGGCGGTTCATGGTCGCCTCCGTGACGTTTTTACTTTCCGGCTGGGCCGGAGCGAAGCTCATGTCCTTATCGGCACTTTTCGTAAAACCTGAAGGATGTCTGCCTTGCGGTGCCGGCACCATTCTCATTATACTGGAGCTGTCGGCTGCACAATGAACGAGGCATGTGCTATATTTTACAGCTGCGCGCCTGACGGCGCCTGACAGACATAGAACGGGAGCATCATGGCAACGGACAAGATCATCGTAAAAGGTGCCTGCGAGCACAACCTGAAATGCATCGACGTTGAGATCCCGAGGGACCAGCTGGTGGTGATCACCGGCATCTCCGGTTCCGGGAAATCGACCCTCGCCTTCGACACTATCTACGCCGAGGGGCAACGGCGCTACGTCGAATCGCTCTCCGCCTACGCGCGCCAGTTCCTGGAGCAGATGGAGAAGCCGGACGTGGAGTCGATCGAGGGGCTTTCGCCCGCCATTTCCATCGAACAAAAGACCACCAGCAAGAACCCCCGTTCCACTGTGGGGACCGTCACCGAAATATACGATTACCTGCGCCTGCTCTTCGCCCGGGTGGGGCAGCCGCATTGCTACAACTGCGGCCGGTTGATCTCCTCGCAGACCGTGTCCCAGATGGTGGACCAGATCGCCGCGCTTCCCCAGGGGGCGAAGCTCACCCTGCTCTCCCCCATCGTGCGCGGCAGGAAAGGGGAGTACAAGAAGGAGCTGGCCCAGTTGAGAAAGGACGGCTTTGTCCGGGTGGTGATCGACGGCGAAACCCATGATCTCGGCGATGAGATCACCCTGGACAAGAAGAAAAAGCACGACATAGACATCGTGGTGGACCGCCTGGTGGTGAAGCCCGGCTTCGAGAAGAGGCTCGCAGACTCGCTGGAAACGGCGCTCTCCCACGCCGAGGGGATCGTCAAGGTGGCGCTCTCCGAGGACGACACCCGCGACATCAAGGCCGAGACGATGCTTTTCTCGGAGTCGGCCGCCTGCATCGAGTGCGGTATCTCGTACCCCGAGATGACCCCGCGCATGTTCTCTTTCAACAATCCCTACGGCGCCTGCCCTGACTGCACCGGCCTCGGCACCAGGATGTACCTCGACCCGGAACTGGTGGTACCCGAACCCGAGCTATCGCTCGCCGACGGCGCGATCGCACCGTGGCAGACCCGCTTCTCCGGGTGGTACCAGTTGACCCTGGAGGCGCTCGCCAAGGCCTACGGCTTCAGCATGCACACCCCATTCAAGGGGCTATCCAAGAAGGCGAAAGAGGTTGTCCTGCATGGCTCAGGCGGCGATCCGGTCGACTTCTGGTGGGTCGACGACGCCGGTAAGCGGCACACCTACCGCAAGCCCTTCGAGGGGGTGCTCAACAACCTGGAGCGGCGCCACCGCGAAAGCGAGTCGGAGACGGTGCGCGAGGAGCTGGAAAAGTACATGGATGTGATGCCGTGCCCTACCTGCAACGGCGCGCGTCTGAAGAAGGAGGCGCTCTACGTCCTGGTGGGGCAACAGAACATCCAGCAGGTCACCTCCCTCTCCATCAAGGACAGTCTCACCTTCTTCGAGGCGCTCACCCTCACCGAGAAGGAAGAGGACATCGCGCGCAGGATCCTGAAAGAGATCCGGGAGCGTCTCAACTTCCTGGTCAACGTGGGGCTCGACTACCTCTCCCTGGACCGCTCCTCGGGGACCCTTTCCGGCGGCGAGGGGCAGCGCATCCGCCTGGCTACCCAGATCGGGTCGTCCCTGGTCGGCGTCCTCTACATCCTGGACGAGCCCTCCATCGGTCTGCACCAGCGCGACAACGGGCGGCTTTTATCGACGCTGCGGCACCTGCGCGACATCGGCAACACGGTATTGGTGGTCGAGCACGATGAGGAGACCATCACCGAGGCGGACTGGGTCATCGACATGGGGCCGGGCGCCGGCGTGCACGGGGGCGAGGTGGTGGCCGAGGGAACACCGGCCGAGATCATGGCCAATCCCCACTCGCTGACCGGGCGCTACCTCTCGGGAGCGCTCACCATTGCCGTGCCCAGGAAGCGCAGGAAGGGGCACCGCTTCCTGAATATCGAGGGGGCCAGCGAGAACAACCTGAAGCACGTCAGCGTCGACGTGCCGCTGGGGGTGATGACCTGCATCACCGGCGTATCCGGCTCGGGCAAGTCCTCACTCATCATCGACACCCTGTACAAGACCCTGAACCAGCGCCTCTACAAGAGCCGGGAGAAGGCGGGGGCGGTGCGGGCCATCCATGGCACCGAGGTGCTGGACAAGGTGATCAACATCGACCAGTCGCCCATCGGGCGCACGCCGCGCTCCAATCCAGCCACCTATACCGGCCTCTTCACCGAGATCCGGGAGATCTTCGCCCAGCTCCCCGATTCCAAGATGCGCGGCTACAAGCCGGGGCGCTACTCCTTCAACGTTAAGGGCGGGCGCTGCGAGGCCTGCTCCGGGGACGGCATCATCAAGATCGAGATGCACTTTCTCCCCGACGTCTACGTCCAGTGCGAGGTCTGCAAGGGGGCGCGCTACAACCGCGAGACCCTGGAGGTGAAGTTCAAGGGGCGCTCCATCGCGGAGGTACTCGACATGACCGTGTCCCAGGCCCTGGTCTTTTTGGAGCACATCCCGCGCACCCGCGCCAAACTGCAGACCCTGGAGGAGGTGGGGCTTGGCTACATCAAGCTGGGGCAGTCCGCCACCACGCTCTCCGGCGGTGAGGCGCAGCGCGTGAAGCTTGCTAAGGAGCTCTCCAAGCGGGCTACCGGACGCACCATCTACATCCTGGACGAGCCGACCACCGGGCTTCATTTCGCCGACATAGCGAAGCTCCTGGAGGTGCTGCACAAGCTGGTGGACGCCGGCAACACCATAGTGGTGATCGAGCACAACCTGGATGTCATCAAGACCGCGGACTGGATCATCGACCTCGGGCCGGAAGGCGGCGACCGCGGCGGTGAGATCATCGCCGTGGGGACGCCGGAGCAGGTGGCACGGGTGGAGCGCTCCTACACGGGGCAATACCTGAAGAAGATGCTGCTGTAGCGCACAGGAGGTCGGGGCCATGGCGGACAAAGGAAACTGCGGTCACGACGATAGCGGGCAAAAGGGATGCGCGGCCTGCAAGCGGGAGGAGATCTTCCCCTACTGGTGCCAGTCCTGCCAGCGGTCGGTCCCGGAGAAGCGCTGCCCGTATTGCGGATTGAAGGCGCAGAAAAAGAAGGATTGAAAGGGGGACTTGCCGCCGAACTGCGTTATAATCTGCTCATTGTTGTCCGGGGATGGACCAGAAAGGATTGCCCCATGTGTGCGAAATCTTTTAACAAAATGATACTGCTCCTGCTCCTGCTGATGCAAGTCGGCTGCGTGAGCCTGCTGCCGCGCACCAAGGCGGTCACCGAATCGCCCTGGGAGGAGTACCAGACGGCGAAGGCATCCTACGATGACATCATCGTGGGAAAAACCACGGTGGAGGACCTGCAGAAGCTCGGCTTCGACATCAAGTCCTCACCCAACATCAAGATCCTCAACTACCTCGACATCGCGGCTATGCTGCAGGGGATGCCATCCAAGGAACTCGACCCGGGGCTGCAGGCCTGCCTCAGGGCCAGGTCCGATTGCCGCGCCTATGTTTTCGAGCCCAAGCGAAGCTACAGCAAGCGGGTCGGCAACTTCTGGCTCGACATTTTCAACTTCAAGCGCAAGACCCACGAGACCGGGTGGCGTTTCAAGGCGCTGGTGGTCTTCGTGAACCATCACGTCGCCTATAAGCTCTCCAGCGGGGAGCCCAAGATCGACCAGATGACGGAACAGACAAACCCGCTGGGGCCGTTCCAGGCACCGGCGGACATATTCACCAAGGCCCTGTTCTAAGGCTTCTGATGGCGTCGCCCTTATGGCCTGCTGCGCAGCGCGCAGCAGGCTCTTTTTTTGCCCGCTCGGCGACCGGGCCAGGGCAGGCGTCACGCCGCTTGGTTCCGGGTGCGATTGGTGCTATTGTGCGTGGATGAAAAATATGCCGGAGAGGATCCCCTAATGCAAGATGCCCAGCACCCGTTCCACACCCTGACCCCGAATTTCATCATGGACGCCGTGGAGAGCCAGGGTTACCGCTGTGATTGCCGCACCTCGGCCCTGAACAGCTACGAGAACCGCGTCTACCAGGTCGGCATAGAGGAAGAGAAGCCGCTCATCGCCAAGTTCTACCGTCCCGGACGCTGGAACGACGATCAGATCGTCGAGGAGCACCGCTTCACCCTGGAGTTGGCCGAGCACGAACTCTCTGTGGTGCCGCCGCTTCTGAATTCCTCAGGCGAATCGCTTTTCCACTATCATGGCTTCCGTTTCGCGCTCTACCCGCGCCAAGGGGGGCATGCCCCCGAGTTCGACAACGACCAGAACCTGCTGATCCTGGGACGCATGCTGGGGCGCATCCACAATATCGGCGCGGTGCGCCCGTTCCAGCATCGCCCCTCCCTGGACAGCCGCGACTTCGGCCACGACAGCGTCGCCCTGATCGGTGAGCGCTTCATTCCGCAGGAGTACCGGGAGAGCTACCAAGCGGTAACCAGCCAGCTTTTGCAGGTGGTGGATGAGGCGTTCGCCTCGGTGCCGCAGGTGCGCTACATCCGCGCGCACGGGGATTGCCATGCCGGTAACATCCTTTGGCGCGACGACGCACCGCACTTCGTCGACTTCGACGACGCCCGCATGGCCCCGGCGGTGCAGGACCTCTGGATGATGCTTTCCGGCGACCGCCCGCGCCAACTGGCCCAGCTCGCCCAGCTGATCAAGGGATACGAGGAGTTCTGCGATTTCGACCCCGCCGAGTTGCGCCTGGTCGAGGCGCTGCGTTCGCTGCGCATGCTGCATTACAGCGCCTGGCTCGCGCGCCGCTGGGACGACCCCGCCTTTCCCACCGCCTTCCCCTGGTTCAACACGGTCCGTTACTGGGGCGAGCACATCCTGCAGTTGCGCGAGCAGCTCTCGGCGCTCGAAGAGCCGCCGCTGGAACTGCCGTAGCGAAGCTGCGGGCACAACGACGAAGAGGCGGCCGGATATCCGGCCGCCTCTTTTCATGTCGCTGCCCCGAAGGGCACGTATTTCCCTAGCGCGCCTTCTTCTCCAACTCCTGGTCCAGGGTCTTCAACTGCTCGATGCGCTGGTTCAGCTCGGTTATCTCCCGGCTCAGGGTCTGGTTGCTCCCTTTGAGCACCTTGTTCTGGCGCCGCTGCTCCTCGAGGGAGCCGATCTGTTCGGTTACCGGGGCTGCCAGCGCGGTCCACTGGCTTGCCGGATACTCCTTTTTCAACCGCTTCAGCAGGTGCTGCGCCTGCGCCGACCCCGGCTTCGCCTTCAGGGTCAGGAGCGCCAGCCGAAAGAGGGCCTCGTCGGTCACACCGGTGACGGCGGGTCCGTTGCAGACCGTGTCCAACAGATGCATGGCGCCGTGGGTGTCGCCTTCTTTCAGCAGCGTTTCCGCCTGGGTCAGTTGCCTCGACCCGTTGTAGCGCTCCAGGAAGTTCCCCTCACTCGGGGCGGTGGTGGCGCACCCCGCGCAGAAAAGGGCGGCCAGGCAGACGATGTAAGTGCGGACCCTCATGCGGTCACCCTCCCCGGGGCCCCGATCAGGTACTTGCTCCCCGCTTTCTCCTTGGCTTTGTCCTTCACCTTGGCCGCGGCCCTGGCAATCTCGACGGCGGAGGAGTACTGGTCCCTGCCGCAGATGATGACCGCGATGGAGATGGTCATGACCGGGAAGAAACGCTGCACCCCGTAGCGGTCGGACCCCTCGATCCCACCCACTTTCAAATCCTGCGGCGAATAGTGTTTGACGACCTCGGCGCTGAAGCTGTCGATGACGGCCTCGCAGACCGCGGAGACGCGCTCGGCATGGATCACCATGACGAAGTCGTCCCCTCCCACGTGCCCTACGAAGCCGTCCTTGCCGCCATGCGCTTTCACCGCAGCCTGGATCAGGTTACCGGTCAGGCGGAGCAACTCGCTTCCCTTGGCGTAGCCGTAATGGTCGCCGTACGGCTTGAAGTTGTCCAGATCGGCGTAGCAGAAGGCGAAGATTTCCCCGCTTTGAAGGCGTTCATCGAGGACGCGCTCGATGGCGAAGTTGCCGGGAAGCCGGGTCAGGGGGCTCGCGTCCAGGCTCATCTGCTCGAGGACCTTGAGCCGCGCCGCCATCTTGGTGAAGTCCCGCGCCAGTTCGCTGATCTCGTCACCGGAGGGGACGTCGGGGTTGTAGTCGAAGTCTCCCGCGGCGATGCGATGGGTCGCGCTTTGCAGCTCGCGAATGGCCCCGAAGGTGCGGTAGGTGACGAAGGGTGCCACGCCGATGGCGAGCAGGAAGCCGGTGCATGAAATGGCCACCGTCCACCAGATAGTCTGTTTCTGCTGTTCGTCCGCGCGGGAGAGCACCAGCTTCAGCATGTCTTTTCGCTTCAGGTACGAGGCGTCCACGGCATTGAGCAGCTTGAGCGCCGCCGACCGCACGGGGGCGGTGCTGCCGGTATGGCCGGCGAAGAGGTCTTCCGCCGCTTTTTGATAGGCGAGGTACAGCCCCTTCAACTGCTTCAGGTCGGCGGTCGGTTTCCCCTTGCCAAGCAGGTCCAGGCTGGCCAGGGCCTCCGCTTGTCGCTGATGAAACAGGTCGATGAAGGCGGGATCCCTGAGGATGGCGTACTTGCCGGCGAAGCCCTCCTGGCTCAAAAGCGAGGTGCGCAGTTCGATCAGCGCGCTGATGACGGGGAGTTCGTTGTTGGCGATGCTTCGGGTGATGTTGGTGCTGCGGTAAATATTGTAGGACGAGAAGACGAGCGCGGCCGCGGTGAACAGGGCCATGGCTGCGTATCCCGCGCTTATCTTCTGGATCAGGGAGAGTCCCGACAGGCTGAGTCTCGAAGACTTTTTTGTCTCGACGGTTTCAGGCATGAGGTAGATATTAGGGGAGTGTGCAGACAAAGTCAACGCGATTGGCGTCCGTTCATCATGACACGCCGCATTGAGACATGACCCTGGTGGCTGCTTCCTGCAGGTTCTCGCCGTGGAGCAGCACGATGGTCTGGGCGTACTTGTGATACAGCCCGAAGCGCTTTTGGTACAGTTCCTCTAGTCCCCCCTCTCCCATGCCGACGATGCCGCGCGGCGCCGCCCGGGCGATGCGCCCGTGCAGGTGCTGAATCGGGACGTCGAGAAAGACAACGGTAGAGATGGCAGCGAGGCGGTGCATGGCGGCATCGGAATAGACCACGCTGCCGCCGGTGGAGATGACCATCGCGCCTTCCGCCGGCAGGGATAGCACAGTTTCCTCCTCAATGCGGGCGAACTCTTCGGCCCCCACCTGGTCCACCACTGCCTGAAGTTTCTTCCCGAAGCGCTTCTCGATGCAGTGGTCGGTGTCGATAAAGCGCCACCCCAACCGGGTGGCGATGACCCTTCCTATGGCACTCTTGCCCGAACCGGGCATCCCTATCAGCGTCAACCTGTTCATTTTATTTCCCTTCGCGGTACCCGTATCCAACACGACAACAACATCTTACCAGTTCGGACGCGTCGTGGAACATGACACCATTAAATTTGTAGAAAACTTTTTAAGGTTAGATATATTTAATCGTCGTGAAAAATCCCGCGTGCTTGGCCCGGATGGACGACGCTCTGGCGCTCCGGAACAGGCACCTGTACCTGCCAGAAGGGCACCTCGTTTGGCGAACGGACTCCGGCGCAGAAATGCCGGCCGATCCGTTCGGAGGACCACATGCAATGGCGATCATGGGACGGTAACAGTCGCAGCGGTGTTCAATTGCACCATGGCCGGGGCAGGCCGCCGCCGGGGCAGCGCCCGTTGGGTTGGGAGCTACCATCAAAGAGCGTGCGGCCACGTATTAAAGGAGATACCCCTATGAAGACGTTACCTAAAATCTTAGTTGTGGCAGGATGCGCCGCCCTGGCGTGGAGTGCGGGCACAGGCGTCAGCCAGGCGGCAACCATGGCGACCCCCACGAGTGCCATAGTAGTGATGCCGATCACCATAACCAAAGATGCTGACCTGAGTTTCGGCAAGTTCATGTCTGGTTCCTCAGGTGGTTCCGTGGCGGTCGACAAGGACAACAAGCAGACCGTCGGCGGAGGTGTGACCACTACTGCCGCCTTTGGTGGTACTGCCACGGCGGCAGCGTTTCAAATTTCGGGTGAACAGGGCGGTACCTACGCCGTCACTTTACCTGCAACCGTAACCTTGACCGATGGCGGCACTAACACCATGACAGCTGGGTCCTTCACTACCACCATCAACGGCGCCCTCGGCAGCACGGGGACCTTTGGCCCGGCAGCTGACATCCTTAAGATCGGGGCAACTCTGACGGTGGCAGCCTCACAGGCATCCGGAAACTATACTGGCAGCTTCAATGTAGACGTTGATTACAACTAACCGTCGAATTCAACGTTCATCAAGGGGGGCGGAACCTCGCCCCCCTTGTCTATTGCGCGTCCGGAAACGGAATAGGGAGAGTTGGTGATGCGCATACGGGCCAAATTCGTCGCGAGCCTTCTGGCGCTGTGGTGCATGGTTCCGGCCACCGCTTTGGCAGCGCCAACCGCGCTGGCAAAGAATCAGGATTTCGACTTCGGCAGGGTGGTGGGAGGTGCGGGGCGTTCCGGCGTGGTTACCATCACCTCCGCCGAAGTGAGAACCTATACCGGGAATGTCCTCCCTTTGGGAACCACCTTCTCCGCAGCCCGCTTCACCATCACCGGCAACGTAGGGAAAAGCTACACCATCACCTTGCCGGTCAGTTTCGTCATCAACGCGGGAGTCGACCAGATGACGGTAACGGCCGTTACCTCCTCCATACCCCTGACAGGAGTCATCCCGGCCGGCGGCGCGGTCAGCTTTTCAGTAGGGGGGACGTTGAACCTCGGGGCTGTACAGCGCAACGCGAAGTACAGCGGCAGCATGAACATTTCGGTCAAGTAAGGAGGCCTCGTGAAGCTACTGCTCGCCAAGTGGGCGGCTATGGTGATAACCGCCACGAACATAATCATCGGCATCCCCACCGTGACGGTGGTCGCGGCAGACCTCATGGTGTACCCAACCCGGGTTGTCCTGACGGACAAGCAACGTGCCGCGCAGGTTGACATCATCAATGCCGGTGAGGCGCAGGCGACCTACAAGATCACCATGGTGCGCAAACGAATGACGGAGACGGGAGACTTCCAGGGTGTGACTACTCCGGAAAAGGGTGAAAAGTTCGCGGACGAAGTAGTGAAGTATTCCCCTCGCCAGGTGACTCTTCTGCCGGGAGGCGGCCAGACCATACGCATCCTGTTCAAGGTCACCCCCGACCTCGAGGCGGGGGAGTACCGGTCGCACCTGCTGTTCACCAGGTCGACCCCCGCCGTGGCAAACCTGCCCGAGAAAGAGGACATCGAGCCCGGGGTCATCAAGATGAACATCGTGGCGAACGTGGGGATATCGATACCCGTGATCGCCCGGCACGGTGACCTGCAAGCCGTTGCAGCGATAGATCCCAAGTCCGTTGCACTGTCCGGTGACAAACAGCAGGTGCTCTCTTTCACCATGTGCAGGTCTGGCACCAGGTCGGTCCACGGCGACGTGGCAGCTTACCGTGGCCAGGACAAGGTAGCGGAAGGAAGGGGCTTCGCCATCTACACCCCCAACACTGTGCGCAAGGTGGCCATAGTGGTGCCGGAGAGCTCGCGTCTCAGAAGCGGCGACACTGTACGCTTGGTCTTCACCGAACGTGGCGAAAAAAAGCCGCTGGCTGAGACTGCCGTCGTTCTTCCCTAGCCCATGGTGCCCCGCGCAGGCGCCCATACCGTGCACGTACGCTTCCCCCTGCTGTTCATTCATCTCTTCATCCTGGTTTCACTTTCCTATGGCGCGGCCGTTGACGAACCCGGTTCCCCTGCACCCAGTGATCAGGAGGTGATCGTCGCGGTTGAACTGGACAAGGAAGGGGTGGCGGAGAGCTTCCTGCTCGTGGAGAAAAACGGGCAGATCTTCGTCCCTGTCTGCTCCCTTGCCGAAGCTCTGTCGCTGGCAATCAAGTGCGATCAGAAGAGGGCCTTCGGCTTCGTCCTGAGCCAGGACCGCCCTTTCGTGATCGACCTGGACGAGGGGTACGCCGTTCATGGCAGGGAGGCGTTCTCCATCAACGGCGAGGCATACGTGCAAAAGGGGGAGATCCTGGTGAACTCCGGCGTGCTTTCCAGGTGGCTGCCGGTGGATTTCAACCTGCGCCGGGAAACCTCCACCCTGGAGCTTAAGGCACGCGAACCGTTGCCGCTGCAGGCTTTGAAAAAGCGGCAAGCCTTCCCGACTCCCAAGCCGCCGCCACAAGCCAAACAGTACCCTGATGCGACCGCAACGAGAGCGGCTGTGTCTATCCCGGCTGTCGACCTCGCAACGCAGTGGAGCCTTGGCTCGAACGGTGCCAAGGGCAATCACGGCAGCATGCAGAATTCGATGGATATCGCCGGCGATCTCCTCTACATGACCGGTGAGGCTCATCTGCTCGCGGTGAACGACGATCTCAAGCGGCTCGATCTCACCATGTCCCGGCGTAGCGCGCCGGGCTACCGGGCTGGGCCACTGTGGTTCAACCAGCTGGCGCTCGGCTCGACCCAGGCCCCGTACGTCGACGGGGTAGGCGCTCCTATTAAACCGATGTACGGCTTGTTCCTTTCCAACCGCCCGCTGATCGGGGCGGGGCAGTTCCTGTCCCACGACATACACGGGCAGCTCCCGGCCGGATGGGACGCCGAACTCTTCCACAACGGCACCCAGGTCAGGTACCAGCCTCCGACGGCGGAGGGGATGTACCATTTCGTCAACCTGCGGGTTTACTACGGCGTGAACAGTTTCAAGGTGGTGCTGCATGGGCCCTTCGGGGAGCGCAAGGAATCCGAAGAGGTCTTTGTTTCCGACGCCACGACTCCTACTGGGGAATTTCTCTATTCCCTATCCGCAGGGTGGCGGACGGGGCTCGCGCGGCGCACGGATCCCGAAGGAGAACAGGCGTCATCCAACGTCACGTTCACGTCGGACTTCGGCCTTACCAGGAACCTGACCGGGTCACTGCTTGTGGTCAGGCATGCGGAGCGGGCAACGGGGGAGCGGGAGTATTTAGGCGTCGGGGCGAGAACCACCTTCGGATTCGCCTTGCTGTCACTGGAAGTAATTCAGGCGTTGGGGGCGGGGACCGGCCAGGAGGGGCAGCTCATCAGCTTGAAATCCAGCAGCCGGGACCTATTCGGTTTGAACCTGGAGTTGGTGCAGCGGTTCTTCAACGACTACGAGTCGCCACAGTTTTATTACAGAAGCGATCCGCTGCGCACCCTCACCAGCCTCAGGGGAAACTCATCCTTCAGTTTTATAGATAGAATTCGTGTGCCGTACTCGCTGGAGCTCAGCTTCGGCACCAGGAGGTCAGGGGAGACAGAAACGACGTCGCAGTGGCGCGTTTCCGGCGGCTGGAACGGTTGGAACACGACACTGCAGGCTGACCTGTCCCGGCTGCAGAGAAAGAACTACGCGACCGGGCAGGTGCAGGTGAGCACCAGGCTGAGCGAGGTCAGCGTGAGGGGGGAGGCGGGGTACTCCTTCCTGCCCGTCGCCAAGCCTGGCAGCGTCAATCTCAGCGCCGACCTCGAGATGGCGCCGGGGCTGCAGCTGAACTCGGTGCTCTCCCATGCACCGGCGGACCGGTTAATCGGGTTGCGGCTCGGGGTGTCGAAGCGGTTGGGGCGGGTGGGATATTCGGTGGCTGCGCACGGAAGCACCGACGGGGACTACGGTTTCGACGTGGGCGTGCGCTCTTCAGTCGCGGACGTGGCCGCCGGCCGGCTGCTGGCTTCGGCCGAACCGTTGGCGCCGTACGGCATGATCGCGGTTTCCGCCACGGTGGCCGAACCGGACGGGAGAAGGAGCGCCTTACCGCGGGTGGATTTCCTGTTGAACGGTAGCCGGGCCAGGGCCATACCAGACGGCGCCGGCGCCCAGGTCATCGCCTTCCTGCAGCCGGATATCCCGGTCGATGTGAGCGTGGACATGACGTCGATCGAGGACCCCTTCATGGTCCCCACCGAGGAGGGGTGTCGCATCGTACCGAGGGCGGGGGTGGTCGCCAGGTGCGCGTTCACCCTGGCCACCGGCGGCGAAATCGACGGCACCGTGACGGTGCGCCTGGCGCGCGGGGGGGGAGTTCCTATCAGGGGGGTACGGGTCGAGCTGGTCGGGGTGGAAGAGCGACAGGGCAGGGCGCAGGCGACGACGCTGTCGGAGGAGAGCGGCTACTACCTGTTCAAGACGGTGCGTCCGGGGAGGTACCAGGTCCGCATACCGGCCGACGAGGTGCGGCGGCTGAAGGCGAGCGCGTTGCCCCCCCGCGGCGTGACGGTGCCGCCGGGAGGGGACATGGTATCTGGCATCGACTTCGAACTGGTACCGGCCGACGAGGCCCCGGGGAGGATCATCAACGGGCCGGCTCCGGTGTTGGACAAGGAGTAGGTGTGATTAGTTCCTGGCGGGGAGCAGAGTGGCCTGCAAGAGGTCGCGCAGCGCCTTGTCGGAACCCGATTCGCGGTTCACGATGGTCTTTCTTTCCCGGCGCGAGATGAGGATCGCGAGGTGCTCGGCGGCCTCCGCGGTTCCCCCGGCTATCGAGGTGGAGAGCTGGCAGAGGATCTGGACCGGCAGGCCGTTCCTGAATCCCTGGACCAGTTTGGCGATCTCGTCGTGGCGCTGCTCATAGCTCCAGGTCTGGTAGACCTCGTCGCCGATGTTACTCAACTTTCCCTGTATGCCCGCCAGCTTGTTCAGCATTACGTCTCCTGTAGCCACCGGGGATGCCCCGGGTGCGGCTCGATCATTTTTTGTGCTCGTGGCTGAAGATGTGATCCCTGCAGTAGCCGTACTGGCCGTTGCATTTCGGGCAGTAGCGGAAGTCCATGTCGGGATGGGTCTTCTCGGTGATGCCGCAGGTGGTGCACTTATGCACCAGTTCCTTCTCCCGGAACTGCAGCCCGCCGACCTTCTTGGTGATCTGTCTCTTGCCGTGGCGCAGGTTGAGATAGATGTCGTTGGCGAAGAAGATCAGGTAGTTGGCGATGGCGGCGAGCACCATGATCCGGGAGGGCCAGCCGCCGACGACGATCTGGTAGGCGTAGCCCAGCCAGGTCAAGAGGGCCAGCCACTTGATGCGCACCGGGATTACGAAGAAGAGCAGGATCTGGAATTCCGGGAACAGGGTGGCGAAGGCGAGAAACACCGACCCGGCCAGAAAGGCGTTGCTGACCGGGTAGTCCGGAACCAGGAAAGAGGCGGCGAAGGTGATCAGGCACCCCAGCAGCAGGTAGGCGTTGTAGCGGAAAGCGCCCCAGTGCTCCTCGAGTGTCGAGCCGAGCATGTAGAAGAAGTACCAGGCGATCAGCGTGAAGATGAGACTCGACTGCGGCGGGTCGAACGGGATGGTGAAGATGCGCCACCACTCCCCGGACAGGAACAGGCTGGCGGAGAAGTAGGTCGCCATCCGGTCCAGCTTCCCCGTCATGTACATCAGGTAGAAGAAGGACTGTCCCGCGATGAGGTAGATGGTCAGGTTGGGAATCGCGTAGCGCCCTATCTTCCTGTCCAGGCGGTCAATAAATTTCATGCTGCGGGCCCCGGTCCTTTTGCTCCTGCGCGCTCTTCGGCGGGGTCACCTGGGGGGCATCCACGTCGATGTCGGTGTCGGTGGGACGGAGAGCTTCGGCCGTGTGCACCAGCGGCGGCCCCTTGGGCGGTTCGACGCCCTCAGGGGACTTGTCCTTCATGATCTTGTTGAGTTCCTCTACGGTGAGGATCTTGAGCGTTGCCAGTTGTTCCAGATCACTGGGGCGGGCATATTCGACGGCGAAAGCGAAGTCTTCACTGTCGTAGTCAGTTCCCTGTTTGTAGTTGCTGCGGACCATCGCCTGCAACGGAGTAGGGTTGCGGGTCAGATACAGGCGCCACTCGTCACGCTGCTGGGTAGACATGCCGTTGAACCAGACGTGGTGAGCTAACTCATGCAGCATTACCTTGCGCAGTTGCGCATCGGTGTATTGCTGATAGAGGTTACGATAAATGAGCTTGGTATCCGGTCGGTACGCGCCCAGGTGTAGCTTCACCTCGTTGGGCATCATCACCTCCTCAAAGGAGGTCCCGGAAACGCGCAAAGTGCTCCGGTCCGGGTCGTAGCGGTTGAAAAGCGCGGAAAGGAACAAATCATCTTTGGAGAGTTTCTTAACTGCGTCGCCCTGACCCCAACTGATGGGGACATATGTTGTGGCACATCCGCTGAGCGCGAGGGCCGTGACCACAAATAACAATTTTCTCAACAAGCCTTGCATTACCAACTCCTTGGAATGGGCCCGCCAATGCCGGTCCGGCAATAATCTAACATAATTAAAGACCGCAACGCAACAAAATGCATACAATGTTTTATCTCTAATGAATTCACATGGGCCGAATAATATTGATTATTCCTCTTGCCTAACCTAAAATGTGACGCTAAAAATCAAGGGAACCCATGACGCGCGTCCTTCTCATCGCAGACACCCAGCGGGTGCAACGAATCTTCCACAGCATGTCAGAGCAGGGATTTCTGCACCTGCAGACAGCGTCAACTCTCGCCCTTGGCGAATTCGAACTCTCCGCATTTTCCCCCGATATCACTTTCGTACAAAGCCGCATTTCCGGGTTTTCTGGAGATATCCTGCTGCGCCACCTGGACAAGATGCTCCCCGCCCAAGGGCGTCTGGTGCTCCTGGCCGGCGACAGCGAGGACGCTGCCCAGGCCAAACGGCACGGCAGGATCTCGCTCGATCTCACCATGGACGACGAGCTGCTGGAACAGTCAGTGGCTGCGCTGCTGGCAGGGGAGCCGCTCCCTGCCGCACCGATTTCCGAAGAGCCGCAGTCTGCCAGGCCCGTTACAGCCAAGGTGCGAAAAGCCGCTCCCGCAACCGCCGCGGCGCCCGAAGATGCCCCGCCGCCAGTCGCCGCTTCGGAACGTTCAGAACCGGCACCGCTTGAGGAACCGATAAGACGTGAGCTACCGGCACAGCTTGAGCAGCCGGCAGCGGCCCCGGCCCCATCCGTCGCGTCTCAGCCGCCGGCGCTGGAACCGGCTAGGGAGGATGAGTATCCTCCCGTCAAGGCGAGCGGCAAGAGCGCCGCCTCCGCATTTGAATATGTAATGCAGCAGGCGGAGGCGCGGAGCCTGCCTATGGAAGAGGCGATCTCGGAGGTGGAAGACAGAGTCGAGGTCACCAAGGTGGGCTCGAAGAAGGAGGTTGTCGCGGAGACGTTATCCGCTCCCCCCGTACTTGACGGGGCGGCCAAAACGGGGGGCGGCTACTACGCCGGCGAGACGGTGGCCGAAGCCCTGCGTCGTGCCGAGCAGAAGAAATCGCGTAGACCGTTTCTGTTCATCGTGCCGGTCCTGGTCTTGATTTCAATCCCGCTGGTGTCGTACTTGGCAGGCAGGAACTCCGCGCCCGATCAGGCGGCTTTGCTCACCGCCAAACCGGCGGCGAAACCGGTGCCTGCCCCGGCCAAGCCGAGCGCGTCCGCACCGTCAGCGCCGGCGATCCCGAAGGCGCCCGCACCGGCCGCAACGCAACCGGCCTCGGGTGCCGCCCCCGCCCCCCAAAAGGGTGTGCCGTCCGCCGCCGCCCCCGCGGCGAAGGCCTCCGCTGCTGCAACGACTCCGGCGCTGCAGCCGCAGCCGGCTCCTGGCGCGAAGCCCGAAGTCAAGGCTCAGGTCCAGCCCCCCCGCAAGCGTGGCCTGGAGACCCTCCCCGCGATGCTGGAAGGGACCAAATTGGACCTCGAGTATGGCAATAAGCACCCCGGTTGGGTCAGATATCTCGGCATCCGGGCCGAGTACAAGCTGTTCAAGGAGAACAACGTCTTCCGGGCCATCCAGGTCATTCCCGTACCTGGCGGCATCATTTCCGATGACCTGTTGCAGAGGGTGCTGCGCCAGTTCGGCGGCGCGGACAGCTATCGCGTCGAATCGACTACAGGCAAGGGCGAGTACCTCGTCGAGCAATGCGCTACGCCGGGCCCGGCTGCACTTACCATCTACCGCAACAAGACCAACAAAAAGGTGAAGGCCCTGGTGGTCTACTACCCCTGAAAAAGGCGACCCGATGATCCCTGCCAACAAGGCGACACTGCTCCTGGCGCTCCTGTTGATCCCTGCCCGGCTCCTCGCTGCTCCACCGGAGTTCCAGATCGACATCAAGGAGCTGGACCGGCAAAAGCCGGCGGCGCCCAAATCCGTCCAGAAGCCTGCTCCCAAGCAGCATAAACAGGCCCCCAAGAAGAAAGAGCCGGAGGCGAAGGCTCCGCAGGAGACCAAGAAGGAACATGCGGCCCCCGCTGGCGAGCACGTCCGTTACACAATCAAGCCGGGGGACCACATCTTCAAGATCCTGGTAGGGCACTTCGGCATGTCGAACGAGGCGGCCGAACGCCTGGTGCCGCAGATCATCGAGCTGAACGGCATCAAGAACATCAAGTCCCTGGAGGTGGGGCGCACCCTGCTGATACCGGCCGCGGCCCTGCATGGGGGCGAAGCGAAGACGGCCAAGAAGGAAAAGGGGCGGACCCATCCGGAAGGACCGGCCGCGAAGGCGAAAGGGGGAGAGGCGCCCAGGGAGGGCCGGGAGGCCAAATCGGCACCGCTCCAAGCCCCCAAGGCACCGGAGCCCACCGCCGAGGCTCCCCGGGCACCCGAACCCGCCCCCGAGGCACCGAGGGCACCGGAGCCCGCTGCACCCGTTCTGGCGCCGGCCCCTGCGCCTAAAACTGTCCCGGTCCCGGTACCCATCCAGAAGGAACCGGTCCCGGCAGTGCCGCAACCTGCTCCGGTGCCGAAACCCGCGCCAGCCCCGGCTCCGCAACCCGCTCCTGCCACCAAGGCCGAACCGGCACCGGCGACGGCGCCTGCTCCGGTCCCCAAACCGGTGTCGCCGCCTGCTACACCGTCCAAGGCTGCGACTCCGGCGGCCGCGCCTGCCACCCCGCAAGCCCCTACCTGGGTCTGCTCGGTCAGCCGCCATGACGCCGGCAGCGTGGTGGACTCGGTGCTCAACGCCATCTCGGCGACCTGGAGTCGCAACAAGATCATCCAGTCGGCCGCAGGCGCCGCCACTCCGTTCAGTATCAGGGTGGACCGCTACTTCGAGTACAAGGGGAAGCGCTACATCGTAAGCATCGGCGAGAACGACCCGTACAACTACACCCTGATCAGGATCCTGGAGACGGCGGGTTATCGGGTGCTGATGCTGACCGGGAAGGAAGACTTCAAGGCGGTAACGGAGAAGTTGTTCGCGTTGGTAGGGATCGCGCCGGCGTTCGGGCCGCATGCCTTGCCGGAGGGGACGCACGCGACCGGGTTCCTGGTCCAGCAGGACGACGCAGCGGGGAAACGGGTCCTGATCACGGACACGGCGCCTCCCCTGGGGCACAAGTGGCTGATGCCTGCGGGGTGTGGCGCCAAGTAGAACCTCTAGGGGATGGGGATAGCCGAGTGCTCCCCATCCTCGGTGTAGTAACCGATATTATCCTGGGATAGGGCGTTGCTCTGCGGGGAAGCAGCCGGTGGGAGTGCGGTCTTGGCGGTGGTTTCGGCAGGGGCGGCTTTTTGCTGCAGCACTTCCTTGGGCGTGGGCACGGTTCCCTTCACCTTCGCCTTGAACTCGTCCGCCTTGCCTTTCTCCGCCTCGTCCACCCAGCCCTCGACCTTCTGACGCACCAAAGCCTCAAGGTTGTCGTTGAACGGCCTGTACGCCGCTTCCTGCCGCAGCGGTTTCACCCGCTGCAACTGATCGAAGACCTTTTTCGAATAACGGTCGCGCTTGTCCGGGGTCTGGCTGTTGTAGCAGCCGATTGCCTTCCAGGTGTAGCCGTACTTTTCCATGCACATGGAAAGGATCCAGGCGCCGGTCTTCACGCTGTTGCAGGCGTCGCCCAGGGAACTCCAGCGCTGCTTGCCGATGGTGGGAGCCCAGCTCGAGTTGATCTGCATCAGCCCGTAATCATAGGTGCCGTTGCTGTTGTAGTTGATTGCGGAGGGATTGAAGTTGGATTCAACCTTGGCGATGGCCCGCAGGATCTGCGGGTTGATGCCGTATTCCATCCCGGCTTCTTCAAAGCAGAACGCGGAAGCATCGGTTGCCGCCAGGAGCATCAGGGCGGCGGCCGCGTAAAGCAGTCTGATTTTACCCATCACGGGTTCCTCATCAGGGGGTGTGGGGTCATCCGCCGCCGAGGTGAGGTTGGCGCGGGCGGATGCCGGCGGGCTGATAGGCTGCCGGCCGGAGTGCAATTCCGGTACATAATACATTTTCCGAATCGGCATGTCATCTGCTAAAGTACCGCTGTCGTTCGGAGCGCCTGCGACTGCGGTCGCGCTGGCCGCCATTTTGACGCAAAGGAGCAGCCGATGAGAATGAATCTGACCGAGCTGGAGATCAGGGTCCTGGGGTGCCTGATGGAGAAGGAACTGACCACTCCGGAGTATTATCCGCTCACCCTGAACGCGCTCGCTGCCGCCTGTAACCAAAAGTCGAACCGGGATCCGGTACTGAGTCTTTCCGAATTGGACCTCCAGCGCGGGCTCGAGGCACTGGGCGCGCGCGGGCTGGCGCGGCTCACGACGACTGGGGGGCGCGTGAACAAGTACGTGCACTCCATGGGGGACAAACTGGGGTTGGCCGCCCCGGTCCGGGCGGTTCTGGCCGAGTTGATGTTGCGGGGCCCGCAGACGGCGGCGGAGCTGCGCGGCCGCAGCGAGCGTATGGCGGAGGTGGGCGACCTGGCGGCGGTGGAGGAGATTCTGCTCGAGCTGCAGCAGCACGGTCCTCCCCTGGTGGTGCGGCTGCCGCGGCAGCCGGGGCGCAAGGAGTCGCGCTACGCCCAGGTTTTCGCGGGGATGCCGGAGTTTCCCGAGGAGGAGCCGGAGCAACCGGGCGCCGCCCCGGTGGCGAGGCCCCGTGTGGGAAATCAGAGGCTGGAGCAGCTGGAACAGGAGGTCGGCGCCTTGCGCGACGAGATCGGCGAGCTGCGCCGGGAAGTGGAGGAGATGCTGGCGGCATTCTCGTAAGTAAGCTTGGAAACAGGGCAAATCCCCCCTGTCCTCCCTCCACACACACAAATAAAAAAGAAGGCTCGACCATGCGGTCGAGCCTTCTTCCTTTTTGCAGCTTCTGCGGCGAGTTGGTTTAGATCAGGCCGTGGGCCACCATCGCCTTGGCGACTTTGATGAAGCCGGCGATGTTGGCGCCGTTTACGTAGTTGCCCGGAGTGCCGTACTCGGCGGCGGTCTCGTAGCAGGTGTCATGGATGTTCTTCATGATCTGCGCCAGGCGCTGCTCAGTGTACTCGAAGGTCCAGGCGTCGCGGCAGGCGTTCTGCTGCATCTCAAGGGCGGATGTGGCGACACCGCCGGCATTGGCGGCCTTGCCCGGGCCGTAGGCGATGCCCGCCTCGAGGAACACCTTGACCCCTTCCGGCGTGGTAGGCATGTTGGCCCCTTCGCCCACGGCGACGCAGCCGTTTTTGACCAGGGTGGCGGCGTCCTTGCCGTTGATCTCGTTCTGGGTCGCCGAGGGCATGGCCACTTGGCAGGGGATGTCCCAGATGTTGCCGTTGGCGATGTACTTGGCGTCCTTATGGTACTTGGCGTAGTCCTCGATGCGGCGGCGCTCGACTTCCTTCAGCTGCTTGACCAGGTCGAGGTCGATGCCTTTCTCATGGAAGATGACGCCGTTGGAGTCGGAGCAGGTGACGCACTTGCCGCCCAGTTGATGGATCTTCTCGATGGTGTAGATTGCCACGTTGCCGGAGCCGGAGACGGAGCAGGTCTTGCCGTCGAAGGAATCCTTGCGCACCTTGAGCATGGCGTCGACGAAGAAGGTGGCGCCGTAGCCGGTCGCCTCGGTGCGCACCAGGGAGCCGCCCCAGTCGAGCCCTTTGCCGGTCAGCACACCCGGCTCGTACCGGTTGGTGATCCGTTTGTACTGGCCGAACATGTAGCCAATTTCGCGTCCGCCGACCCCGATGTCGCCGGCCGGCACGTCGGTGTGCTCGCCCAGGTGGCGGTACAGCTCGGTGATGAAACTTTGGCAGAAGCGCATGATCTCGTTGTCGGATTTACCCTTGGGGTCGAAGTCGGAACCACCTTTGCCGCCGCCGATGGGGAGGCCGGTGAGGGAGTTTTTGAAGATCTGTTCGAAACCGAGGAACTTGATGATGCCCAAGTAGACCGAGGGGTGGAAGCGCAGGCCGCCCTTGTAGGGGCCGAGCGAGCTGTTGAATTCGACGCGGAAGCCGCGGTTGATGTGTACGTTGCCGGCATCGTCCTGCCAGGGCACCCGGAAGATGATCTGGCGCTCCGGCTCGCAGATCCTCTCGATGATCTTGCGCTCCGTGAATTCCGGGTGCTTCACCAGCACCGGTCCCAGCGATTCCAGCACCTCGCGGACTGCCTGGTGGAACTCGACCTCGCCCGGGTTTCTCTTCAGCACTTCCTGAAAAATCGGCTCTACTTTTTCGTCAATTTGCGGCGACATACATCCTCCTTTGCGCATTGTAGGAGTGGCCTTGGCCACTCTTTCATCAGTCACGCCGGGGGTGAGAGTGCGGCGTGCTGAAATATGGTGCAGATGTATGCATGTCGTGAACCATTTTTAGGCACCGGTGTATATAAAATGTGCAATATCGGCAATGGTGCCGGTTTTGTTGGCAAATGCGGATGGCGATGAAAGTTGGGCGGTGCTGATAATGTAAGCAGTGGCGGGCGAGTGAACTACATTTTGTACACTATTTAATCTTGTGAAGTACACAGTGAAGGCGAGGGGGTGAGCAAAAAAGGGACCACGGGGGCCGTGATCCCTTTCCGGTTCGGGGTGCGGGGCGGACTAGTTGGTGAACATGAGCTTGCGCTCCAGGTCCATCGAGTGGGACAGGCGCTTGGCCTCCTCCATGGTGATCTGCTCCTGCTCGTGCAACTGGATCAGGTGCTGGTCGAGGGTCTGCATCTGGTATTGGCTGCGGCCGTTCTCCATGTGTGCCTCGATCTCGTCCAGGCGCCCCTCGCGGATGCAACTCTGGATGGTCGTGGTGGCGCGCATGATCTCCAGCACCGGGATGATGTTTTCGCCCGTCTTGTTCATCACCAGGCGGATGGAGACGGTGGCCACCAGGATGTCGGCCAGCCTCTGCCTGACGATCTCCTGCGCATCGGGAGGGAAGTGGCCGAGGATCCTGTTGATGGTTGATACCGCGCCCTGGGTGTGCAGGGTCGACATGACCAGGTGCCCGGTCTCGGCGGCCATCAGGCAGGACTCGATGGTGTCGGTGTCGCGCATCTCGCCCACCATGATCAGGTCCGGGTCCATGCGCAGCGCCGCCTTCAGCGCCGAACTGAAGCTGTCGGTGTCGATGCCGACCTCGCGCTGGATGATGCAGCTCTTCTCCGAATGGAACAGGAACTCGATGGGGTCCTCGATGGTGATGCAGTTGTAGCTGAAAGTCTCGTTGATGTGGCGCAGCATCGAGGCGAGCGTGGTCGACTTGCCGTTGCCGGTCGGGCCGGTGACCAGGATCAACCCGTTGGGAGCCTTCACGATCTCGCCCAGGACCGGCGGCAGGCGCAGTTCGTCAAAGGTGCCGATGTGGGCCGGGATCACCCTCATGATGATGCCGAAATGGCCGCGCTGGCGGAAGATGCTGACGCGGAAGCGGGCGCCGCTGGGGAGGGAGAAGGAGGTGTCGTACTCCTTCTGGTCCGGTTCCCAGCGCCGGCCGTGGTGGGTCATGATCTGGGCGGCGATGAACTCGGTGTCCTCGGCGGTGAGGCTGGGAAGCTTGGAGCGGATGATCTGCCCTTTGCCGCGGAAGAAGGGAGGATTGTCCACCTCGAAATGCACGTCGGAAACCTTCTTGCTGAAGGCGATTTCCAGAATCTGGACGAATATCTTGGCATCCATGGCGTCCCTCTCTTGCTAAGGCAAATTGAAATGAATGGCAGGTGGGGCTACTTTTGGGCGCAGCGCTTGCGGTACAGGATGTTGTCGATCACGAGGCCGGCGTGCTGGGACAGGATCTCCAATAGCGGCAGTTGAGGATCGGTCCCGCTGCCCGGCCCGAAGTCGGCATAGATGATGGCGATGACACGCCCGAAACTCTTGATGGGGAGGAGCAGCGCCTTGCCGGTCAAGGGAGCCCCGATGGCGGCGTACATGGTGTCGCGCAGCGTCTGGTCCGCCTCGGTGTAGCAGATCTCGCCGTTGAGGGCGCGCTGGTACAGCGAGTCGGCCGGCGCGCTCAGGCGCAGCTTGACCGAGGTGACCGCGCCGGCTGCATCCACGCCGATGGCCCGCTCGGCGATCAATTCCGAACGTACTACGACCAGGGTCACGCCTCGGCGGAAGACGGCGCAGGCCGCCTGCAGGAGCGCGAAAGTCACCTCGGGGGGGTCGCGCTGTTCGGAGAGGGCGAGAAGCTGGTTGCGGACCTTTGCGGACTGGTCCTGTGCGGGCTTGCCGTGGTCATGGTCCAGGTAGGCGGCCAACGTCCGGCAACTGTCGATGGTGTCGGAGATGAAGGTGCCCGGGCGTTGTTCGCGGCTGGGGCGCGGCAGCAATGCAGAGACGCCGCTTTCCTGGGCAGCGGCGCAGAGCGGATAGTCTACCGGGGTGGCGAGGAGCGCGATGGTGAGCTCCGGGAAGCGTTCCCGCTTTTGCTTGACCAAAGCGGCCAGGTCGCGCCCGTTCCTGGCGGAGGGTTCTCCCGCGTCCAGAAGCAGCAGCGGGGACTTCTCCCGGGAAAGGGCCTGGTCGATGATGGGGTCGAGCTGGTCCGGGTCGTCGGTGGCGCAGATGAAGCGCGGGCCGCAGACCGTGGCGCAGCACTCGCGCATGAGTCTTTCGGTGGTCAAAAGGACTACGCCGAGGTCGCTCCCCGATGCCGCGGCGCGGCTCGGCAACTGCTCCAGGTAGTGGAACAGCTCCTGCTGCTCGCGGGCGGGGATGCCGGCCAGTTCGCCCTGCAGCCGGCTCGCGGGGGTGTCGGGCACCTCCTCCTGGAGCGCTGCAAAAAAGGTCGGGATGTGCCGCTCCAGCCCCTCCAGCTCCTCGAGTCCCAGGTCGGCAGCGGAGAGCTCGGCTGCGGAGAGCTCCGCTGAGCTGCTGCGCTGCGCCTCCGGTGCGGCGATGTTGCCGAAGATCGACTCCGGCGTCAGGGTGCCGTCGCGCTTGCGCTCGTCGTAGATACGCAGGGCGTCCATGAGGATGCTCTGCGTGTTCATGTTGATCTGCTCGGGAAAATAGCGGTACTCGTCGGAAACGACGACCTTGTCCACCTCGAGGCAGAAGGTCCCCCGGGACCAGGTGAGCACCTCGACGATGGTCATCTCGATGAGCGCTTCCAGCCCCTGGTAGGCCGACTGGGTGGGGACGGTGCCGTCCTCGATCAGCATCTGGATGATCGGCTTGCGGTCGTCGCCGGCGTCGCGCTGTTGGATCAGGGCCTTTTCCAGGGCCTCGCGGCTTAGAAGACCCATGTCCAGCATGACCTGGCCGATGCGGATCGAGTTGTTGACGTGATTGGCGCTGACGATGAAACCGTCACGGAAGACGAGCTGGCTCTCCCCTTTGGCGCCTCTCAGCGTAAGGGTGCCGGTCTTGCCGGTCTGGTGCAGCAACTGGATGACATCCACTAAGGGAAGGTGGTCTAAATCGCCTTCAAAGGACATGCCGGTACCCTTGTCTGCCTGTGGTGGGTGAGGTGGAGCGGGTCAAGCGGGAGGATTCTAACATGGGGCTGGGGCTAAGTAAACCGGTATTGCTGAGGAAATGGCAAAAAGGATGACGGGGGCTAGGCCGCCTCGAGTTCGCCGGTGTGGCTGAGCCAGGCGAGGGCGAGTGCGAGCAGGCCGGCGACGCCGCCCATGGTGAGGCTGCGGCTAACGTAATGCGCGTTGCGCTGGGACAGAAAGGCAATGAAATCGTCGCGTTGCGCCACCATCCGTTCCAGGAGCCGTCCATCCTCGCGTACCGTTTTGAGGCCGCTGCGGCCGCCGCTGCGCAAGGTGGTGCTGTCCTCCACCGTCTGCATGAGTCTTCCCATCATAGCGAATACGGCGCTGCCGCGGTTGCCGCCGTCGGCGAGTTCACGCCGGTAGACGGGAAGGGCCTCGTCGAAAAGGCTGGGCAGTCCCGCCAGGGCCTCCTCGCGGATTCCACCTCCCTGGAAGCGGTTGCGCACCCGCTGCGAGGACCCGGGGTCGCCGTGCTCGAAGAAGAGCTCGGCTAAGGCGACGATCGAGGCGCGCAGGCTGGCTTCGTCCCGGCCGGGAGCGCAGGCGCTGGCGCAAAGGACCAGTCCCCCCAGGAAGATGTACCCCTTGTGGCAGCTGCTCCCCACCGCCCGCTGCACCGCGCGTTCCGCCGCGACCCCCAGGCGCACCCGTGCTGCCAGGTCCTCGCCGGAGAGGACCGCGTCGCACAGGTCCATGAGGTACAGGGAGACGATCTTCAGCGACTCCTCCATGCGGGGCACCGAGAGTTCGGGATGGGCGCCGCAGTCGCACAGATCCACGAGCCCCGGTTTCGGGGTCAGGTAGAGCTCCATGAAGGCTCCGCGCGCGAGATTCTTGGCGAGTTTGGGGAGGTAGCTGGTCATGTCCTGGATCGTGCTCCGGGGTCCGGGTCTGGGTACTGCGACAGCATCATAGCATTTTTTGGCTCAGGAGGAGAATGTGTATACATTATAAAGGGATAAAGAGCGCGAGCGGCCAGTGGCACCGGGCGCTCGAGCCGCGCCGAGGGGGACGCTCGGCGTCCCCGTGGCGAGCGCGCGCCGGGGGAGGAGGAGCACAATAACCTTGAATTACAGGTGCAATCTGGGATACCCTGCAGTCTTGGCGCCCGCCTCCCGGGCGCGGCAAAACCACGATGCACCCGCAGGTTCCCGACCAGCTCTGCCCTTGCCGCAGGGGGCCCAAGGAGCTTCCCGCCTCCCAGACCATCGGCCTACCGGGTACGCCAGGCCATGATCCCGCGCACGCATCAACCCGATTGGAGACCCTCTCGACATGGAAATTTACAAGGCGCAGCCGCGACAGCCGCAGCGCAGGTTGAAAAAAGCACCCACCATGAAGTACCTGCTTTGGGGCGCCGCCGGCGGCTCGACCATCATGCTGCTGGCCTTTCTGGGGTACTTTTTCTACCTCCTGGGGGCGCTCCCCAAGGTCGACCGTCTGGCCGACTACCGCCCCCCCATACTCTCGCAGGTATTCGGCCAGGACGGCAACCTGGTGGGCGAGTTCTACCTGGAGCGGCGCACCGTGGTACCGGTGGACAAGATGCCCAAGCGGCTGATCCAGGCCTTCGTGTCCGCCGAGGATTCCAACTTCTACCAGCACAAGGGGATCGACTACGTGGGTATCGCCCGCGCCGCCGTCAAGAACCTGATCTCCATGCGCAAGAAGGAAGGTGCCTCCACCATCACGCAGCAGGTGGCCAAGTCGATGCTGCTCACCCCGGAAAAGAAGTTCTCCAGGAAGCTCAAGGAGGCGATCCTCGCCAAGCGGATGGAGGAGCGGCTCACCAAGGACGAGATCCTTTATATCTATCTGAACCAGATCTATCTCGGGGCCGGCGCCTACGGCGTGCAACTCGCGGCGGAGACCTACTTCGGCAAGGAAGTCGACAAGCTGAACCTGGCCGAGATGGCGATGTTGGCGGGACTTCCCAAGGCCCCCAACAGCTACTCCCCGATCAAGCACCTGGAGCGGGCCAAGGAGCGCCAGGGGTACGTCCTGGAGCGGATGGTCAAGGAAGGGTACATCACCCAGGCCGAGGCGGATTACGCCAAGGCCACCCCGATCGTGATCCAGCCCCTGAAGAAGGTGAACGCGGAGCAGTCGGCCTACTTCCTGGAGCAGGTCCGGCAGCAACTGGTGGAGAAGTACGGCGAGGAGCGCCTCTACAAGGACGGCCTGAAGATCTACACCACCATGAACGCCGAGATGCAAAAGGCCGCCTATGACTCCGTGGTCAACGGTCTGAAGGCCGTGGACAAGCGCCAGGGTTTCCGCGGTGCCGCCAAGTACCTTGCCGAGGCCGAGGTGGAGCCCTTCTGCAAGAAGGTCGAGGATGACATCGACGAGCTCTCCTTGAAACAGGGGGCGGTCTACCAGGGGGTGGTGACCGGGGTCGACGCGGCGAAGCGCGAGTTGACCGTTCGCGTCGGCGACCGCACCGGCACCCTCCCCAAAAAGAACATGGACTGGGCCGGCAAGGTGGAACTCCTCAACAGCTACGGCAAACCGCAGTCGAAGAAGGCGATCGGCCTGGGGGCGGTACTCGATCTGCAGGTCAAGGAGCCGGACAAAAACCGCACCGGCGCGGTCTTCGCCCTGGACCAGGTACCCGAGGCGCAGGCGGCCCTGATCGCCCTCGACCCGATGACCGGTGGCGTGCGCGCCATGGTTGGGGGATACGACTACAAGAAGAGCCAGTTCAACCGCGCCATGCAGGCCAAGCGGAACCCCGGCTCCGCCTTCAAGCCGATCATCTACGCGGCGGCCTTGGAGCACGGCATGACCACGGCCAGCATCATCGACGACTCCCAGGTGGAGTACGAAAGCGGCGGCGACAAGGCATGGAAACCCAAAAACTACGACAACGTCTACCGCGGCCCGGTCACCATGCGCGAGGCCCTCACCAATTCCATCAACGTGGTCAGCGTCAAGATCCTCGAGCAGATCGGGGTGGGGAGCGCCATCGAGTACGCCAAGAAGCTGGGGATCACATCGCCCCTGGCCAGTAACCTCACCCTGGCCCTCGGCTCGTCCAGCGTCACCCCGATGGAGCTGACCAGCGCCTACGCCGTGTTCGCCTCCGGCGGCTATCGCACCACCCCCTACTTCGTCACCAAGGTCCTCGACCGCGACGGCAACGTGCTGGAAGAGGTGCAGGAGCCCAAGGTGCCGGTCTTCGGCCAGATGTCGAACGCCGCGGCGGCCGACACGGCGGCGGAAGGGGAGGGGGAGGGGGAGGACGCCAAAGTCCCGCCCGCCGTGCCGCAGCCGGGACAGCCGGTACTCACCGAGGCAACCGGCGGCGTGATCCCCGTCATCCCCCCCGAGACCGCGTTCATCATGACCAACCTTATGGAAAGCGTCGTCACCAGCGGCACCGGCGGCAGGGCGCGCGCCCTGGGACGTCCGGTGGCGGGCAAGACCGGCACCACCAACGACATGAAGGACGCCTGGTTCGTGGGCTACGTGCCGCAACTGGTGGCGGGGGTCTGGGTCGGCTATGACCAAGAACGCAGCCTCGGTGCCGGGGGATCGGGGGGACAGGCGGCGGCGCCGATCTGGACCGAGTTCATGCAGCGCGCTGTGGCCGGGATGCCGGTGAAATCCTTCCCGACCCCGGGCAACGTCACCTTCGCCCTCATTGACCCCCGCAACGGGCACCTGGCCAAGGAAGGAACCCCGGGAGCGGTGCAGGAGTGCTTCGTCTCCGGTACCGAGCCGACCACTTACGGGGCGGACCCTGCCGGGGATGCGGTGTCCGCGCAGTAAGCTACCGTTATTATTGAGGAAACGTCGGAAGCGGCCCTTTGTTTCGCCGCCCCAAACGCTGCCGCGTAAACCCTTGACAGGAGCGGATCGAGGTCTCAAAACGAGGCTAGATCCGCTCCTGTCGCGGATAAAAAGAAACCGGGTTCAAGAAAACCCTTGCAAATTACGAATATATGATTATAGTGGCGTTAATTTAATCCAGCCAAGGAGGGTCACACATGACTAAAGCAGAACTGGTCGAAGCAGTGGCGAAGTCCGCAAACATCCCCAAGGCCGCAGCCGAGAAGGCCGTCGGTGCATTCATCTCCACCGTGAGTGGCGCGCTGAAGAAGGGCGACAGGGTAACCCTGGTAGGTTTCGGCAGCTTTGAAGTGGCCAGCCGTCAGGCGCGTACCGGCAGGAACCCGCAGACCGGCAAGGAGATCAAGATCGCCGAAGCCAAGGTACCCAAGTTCCGTCCGGGCAAAGCCCTGAAGGATGCCATCGCTGCCAAGAAGAAGTAGTCTCGGACCAGCCAGCGACGTGCCCCTCCACGACTGTTGCTACGTCACCGGCACGCAGAGAACCCCGCCCCCAAAGCGGGGTTTTCTCTTCTAAGTCGTATACATTGAAAGAAAACCTTGCCTTTATCGGGCGCATGTAGTAAAGCTGTCTGCCTGACTGACATCAGTTCCACCGGGGCCAACGCCCCTCCCATCGATCCAACCCCTCGCATTCAGGTTAATCCCCACGAGAAATGCGGCAGCAGCTAATTGGTTGGCGACGATGTATGGTTTGCCGGTCATATGGCGTGTTGCCGAGTATCGTTTTCAGCTAAGCCTGCGACAATCGTTGTCGCGGCGGGTTTGGCACGCCCCACATTTCAGCACCCTCAGGCGAAAAGCCGCGTCCGTCCCATGGGGATGTCCGGGACGCGAGCGTGGCCTCATTTTGCCCGAGGGAGAAAAGGAAACACATGTCTTTTGAAACCCTGAACCTCTCCGCCCCCCTCATCAAAGCAATCAGCGCCTGCGGCTACACCGAGCCGACCCCGATCCAGGCCGAGTCGATCCCGCTGGCCCTCTCCGGCCGCGACCTGATCGGCAGCGCCCAGACCGGCACCGGCAAGACCGCGTCCTTCGTGCTTCCCGCTCTGGAGCGCCTCCTGGTCCCGTCCCCGGTACGCGGCAAGGGGCCGCGCATCCTGGTGCTGACGCCGACTCGCGAGCTGGCCATCCAGGTGGTGGACGCGGTGAGGACCTACGGCAAGTTCATGCGGGTGCGCTGCGGCGCCATCCTGGGCGGCATGCCCTATCGTGACCAGATGATGCTCCTCTCCAGCCCGGTCGACATCATCGTGGCCACCCCGGGGCGCCTGATCGACCACCTGGACCGCCGTTCCATCAACTTCTCCCGCCTGGAGATGCTGGTGCTGGACGAGGCGGACCGCATGCTCGACATGGGCTTCTCCGAGGACGTGGACCGCATCGCGGCCGCTGCCCCGGACGAGCGCCAGACCCTGCTTTTCACCGCCACCATGGATGACGCCATGGCGAAACTCGCCCAGCGTCTCTTGAAGGACCCGGTTCGCGTCGCGGTGGACGTCCAGCAGGTGACCAGCCTGCAGATCGAGCAGCGCCTGCACGTGACCGACGACATGCGCCACAAGAACCGCATTCTGCAGCACCTGGTGGCCGACGCCAGCGTCACCAAGGCCATCATCTTCTCCGCCACCAAAAAGGACGCCGACCAGCTTGCCTTCGAGCTCTACTCGCAGGGGCACGCCGCCGCCGCGCTGCACGGGGACATGTCCCAGGGTGCGCGTAACAAGACCATCACCAACATGCGCCGCGGCAAGGTGCGGCTGCTGGTCGCCACCGACGTCGCCGCCCGCGGCCTGGACGTTTCCGGCATCAGCCACGTAATCAACTTCGACCTGCCCAAGTTCGCCGAGGACTACGTGCACAGGATCGGCCGGACCGGCCGCGCCGGCGCAACCGGCATCGCCATCTCGTTCTGCTCCATGAGTGAGGTCGCTTATCTGGATCGCATCGAGCGCCTGACCGGCAAGCCGCTTCCCCAGCACGTCATCGAGGGGCTCGAGCCGACCCGCCCCCTGAGAAGGAACAACTCCGGCCCCGGCGCCCGCAACGGCCGCCCCGGCTTCGACCCGCGCAAGAAGGGCTTTGCCCCCAAAGGGCGCCCGTCCCAGGGAGGGCGTCCCGGCCAGAGCGCACGTCCGGGACAGGCGACCGGCAGGCGCGACGCCCAGCCGGTAGTCGAGTACCGTCGCGGCAGGGGCGGCGCGGGGAACTAGCCTTTTCCTTGCTTTAAGTCGTTGGTTTTGGTATCGTTTGCACCTGTGTATACGGCCCCCCGGTGTTCCGCCGCGGGGGCCGCTTGCGACTGAGCGGCGCCGGTTTCCGGCAGCCAAGAGAGATTCGAAGGGGGTAGCAGATGTCCGCAGCAGTTGAACTTGGAAAGGGTCTCCATTGGATCGGGGTCAAGGACCCGAGCCTCGCCGTCTTCGACGATCTCTTTCCCACGCAGTTCGGTACCACCTACAACTCGTACCTGGTGCAGGGTGAGTCCCACATCGCCATCATCGACACGGTCAAGGCCAAGCGCTTCGACGAATTCCTGGAAAAGATCCGCTCCATCACCGATCCGGCCAACGTCGACTACATCGTGGTGAACCATTCCGAGCCGGATCATTCCGGCTCGCTGGCGCAGCTCCTGAAGCACTGCCCCAAGGCGACGGTGGTCTCCAGCCAGGCGGCGCGCACCTTCCTCGGCAACCAGATCCACGTCCCCTTCGAGTCGCGCATCGTCAAGGACAACGACCGAATCGACCTGGGCGGGCGCACCCTGAGCTTCATCGCCGCACCCTTTCTGCACTGGCCGGACACCATGTTCACCCTCTTGGAAGAGGACCAGGTGCTCTTCTCCTGCGACGCCTTTGGCTCGCACTATGCCCCGGAAGGGCTCTTCGCCGACGAGTGTCCCGACTTCTCCGGAGAGACCCGCTTCTACTTTGACTGCATCATGCGTCCCTTCAAGGAGCGCATCCTGCAGGCGGTGGCGAAGCTCGACGGCGTCGAGCTGAAGATGCTCTGCCCGAGCCACGGCCCGGTGTACCGTAGCGACGCCAGGAAGGCGATCGAGCTGTACCAGAAGTGGTCCCAGCCTAAGGCCGCTGGGCGCCGCGTCGCCATCTTCTACATCTCGCCGCACGGCAACACTGAGCAGATGGCCGAGGCGGTGGCCAAGGGGGCCGGCGATGCCGGCGTCCACGTCACCCTGTGCCACATCAACCATGCCTCCGTCGCCGACATCCGTGACCTCATGGAGGAGTGTGACGGCCTCATCTTCGGCACGCCGACCATCAACCGCGACATCCCGAAACCGATGTGGGACGTGCTCGCCTATCTCTCCACCGTGAGCCTCAAGGGGAACATCGGCGGCGTCTTCGGCAGCTACGGCTGGTCCGGCGAGGCCTGCCGCATGGCGGAGGAGCGGCTGAAGAGCATGAACTTCAAGCTCCCGGCGCCGCTGATCCGCGCCCCCTTCATGCCCAAGCCCGAGATCCTCGCCGAGTGCGAGGCACTGGGGCGCGCCGTTGCCGAAGAGGTCCTGAAGAAGTAGCTCGTTGCCCCACCTTTCCCCCCTCTTGCCCTCCCCCCTCCGGGGGGAGGAGCCACAACCACTCTACTCCATGCAGACAGACAGCCCGCACATCGTAGAGGTCGCCATCCCCCTCCCTCTGGAGGGAAGCTTCCACTACCTGGTGCCCGAGCGCCTTTCGTCCTCGGCCCAGGCGGGCAAGCGCGTCCTGGTTCCTTTCGGGCGGCGCAAGGTGACCGGCTACCTGTTGGGGGACGCCGACGCGCCCGGTGCCGGTGAACTCAAGGAAGTGCTCGACATCCTTGACGAGGAGCCGCTCTTTACCGCGGCGGAACTCGACTTCTACCGCTGGATCGCGGGGTACTACCTGCACCCGTTGGGCGAGGTCATCAAGATGGCCCTTCCCGCAGGGATCAACCTGGTGAGCCGCTACCGCTGCGAGCAGTCCGAGGACGGCACCCCGGTGCTCAAGGAGTACCTGGCCGGCGGCAAGAGCGTGCGCACCGAGCGGCTCTACACTGCGGTCCCCGACAGCACGCTACGCCCGCGGGGGAAGGGGCTGGAGATCCTCGAATACCTCCTGGAGGTGGGTGAGTGCTCCGGTCCGCAGCTCAGGGAGCGCTTCGGCCCCTGCACCGCGCAACTGGGCCGTCTGGTCGAACTGGGGGCGGCGCGTCTGTCCCAGCGCGAGGTCTACCGTGATCCCTTCAAGGCCCAAGAATACGGCCACGACGCCCCGCTACCCCTGAATCCCTCCCAGGCCGATGCCCTGGCCAAGGTCTCGGCCGCCCTCGAGACCGGCGAGTTCTCCCCCTTTCTGCTGCACGGCGTCACCGGCAGCGGCAAAACCGAGGTCTACCTGCAATCGATCGCCGTGGCGCTCGCCACCGGCAAGAGCGCGCTGGTGCTGGTGCCTGAGATCGCCCTGACGCCGCAGCTGGTCGGGCGCTTCAAGCGCCGCTTCGACTGCGGCATCGCGGTGCTGCACTCCGGGCTTTCCGACGGGGAGCGCTTCGACGAGTGGCGCCGCATACGGCGCGGCGAGGCGGTAATCGTAATCGGGGCCCGCTCGGCTCTCTTCGCGCCGCTGCAGCGGGTCGGGGTGATCGTGGTCGACGAGGAGCACGAGGGGAGTTACAAGCAGTCCGAGGGGGTGCGCTACAACGCGCGCGACCTGGCGCTCGTGCGCGGCAAGCAGGGCAAGGCGGTGGTGCTGCTCGGGTCGGCTACCCCGCTGGTGACCAGCTTCCACGCCGCACAGACCGGCCGGCTCGGCTACCTGAGCCTCCCGGACCGGGTGCGCGACCTCCCCATGCCGGAAACGAGGATGCTGGATGCGCGCAAGCACAAGGGGGAGATCTTCCTTCCCGAACTCATCGAAGCGATGGGGGAGAACCTGGACGCGGGGGGGCAGACCCTGCTCTTCCTGAACCGGCGCGGCTTCGCCACCTACCTCGTCTGCGAGACCTGCGGCCACGTGTTGCGCTGCCCGAACTGCGCGGTGACCCTCACCTACCACCGCATCAAGGGGAAGCACGTTTGCCACTACTGCGACTTCACCATGCTCCCCCCGAGCACCTGCCCCGACTGCCAAAGCGGCGCCATCACCCTCCTGGGGCGCGGCACCGAGCGGGTCGAGGACCAGGTGCAAACGCTCTTGCCCGACGCCAGGGTTTCCCGCATGGACCGCGACTCCACCCGGGGCAAGGGGGGGCACGCCCGGGTACTGAAGGAGTTGGAGGAAGGTTCGGTGGATATCCTGATCGGCACCCAGATGATCGCCAAGGGGCATGACTTCCCCGGCGTCACCCTGGTCGGCGTGCTTTCCGCCGATGCCTCCTTGAACCTCCCTGACTTCCGCAGCGCCGAGCGCACCTTCCAGCTGGTGACCCAGGTGATGGGGCGGGCCGGGCGCGGCGACAAGCCGGGGCGGGTGCTGGTGCAGACCCTGGCCCCGGAGCACTACGCGCTGACCCATGCCGTAGCGCACGACTATCTCGGCTTCTACCGGGAGGAGATCGCCTTTCGCGAGGAGGTGGGGTATCCCCCCTTCGCGCACCTGGCGGCACTCACCTTCTCGGCGGTCGCCGCGGGGCAGGGTGAGAGTGTCGCCGACGAGGCCGCGGCCCTTTTGCGCCGCATCAAGCGCGAGGCGCGACTCCGGGTGGAGGTGCTCGGGCCGGTCACGGCCCCCTTGGGGAAGGTGCGCGGGCGCTTCCGCTGGCAGATCCTCCTGAAGGGGGTGGAGCGCGCCGACCTGCACCGGCTCCTGTTCCACTTCCGCGGCGGCTTCAGCCACCCCTCCACGGTCAGACTCACCATCGACGTCGACCCGGTGGACATGCTTTAGGTCCACCCCTTCCACCCTCACCCCTTCCCCTCTCCCAGAGGGCGAGGGGTTTTTTATTACCTGCGCAGAAGACAATAAAAAAAGGGCCTCCCGAATGGGAGGCCCTTTTTGGTTGCTGTTTCAGCAGCCGCTTAGTGGTGCGGATGCATGAAGGCGTAGATCATCAGCATCAGCAGAGTGATGCCGATGAACAGCGCAGTGAAGCCGAAGGCTTTCAGGCAGAAGTCGTAGAAGATGCCGGAAGACTTCTTGGCAGCGAACTTCTCGGTGATGCCTTCTTTCTCGTAACGTGCCCACTGATCGCCACGCTCTTCCACGAACTCGTGCTTGGACATCTGGCCGTTGAAGATGACGAAGTCCATCGGGAACTTCTCCGGACGTCCGTGGGTGTTGAAGAAGTGGACCGAGAAGATGAAGCCGGTCGCCAGGAGCGCCTCGTCCGAGTGGATGATGGTGGCCACGTTGAAGGCCCAACCCGGAAGCAGCATGCCGAAGAACTCGGGGAACCAGAGCATCAGGCCGGAGCCGCCGATGGCGAACATACCCCAGAAGACCGCGATGAAGTCGAATTTCTCCCAGTAGGTCCATCTCTCGAAGGCAGGCTTGGGCCCTTTGAAGAAGAACCAGCGCACCATGCCGATCACGTCGCTGATGTCGCGCAGGTTCGGGCAGAGGGAGTCAGGTCCGAAGAGCCTCTGCAGCGGGTTGCCCTTGATGTCCTTCCTGAGGAAGAGGAAGTGGATGCTCATGAACAGCGCCATTGCGAAGTACACGAAGGTGATGCCGGCGCAGATCCTGTGGATGAAGCCGGCGTTCGGTGCCCCGCCGTAGAGATCCATGAGGAACTTGGCCCAGATCTGGTCGCTGAACTTCAGCGGCAGACCGGTGAGGGAGAGGCCGAGGAAGCTGATGATGACCAGCAGATGCATGAACACGTGGACCCTTTTGAAGCGGCGGTACTGCTTGTGCCCGTCGGGTACGTGGTGCAGGATGACGCCCTCTTCGAGAGCTGCCGCCTTCTCACGGTTTTCCACGAAGCCGCGGATCATCCAGAGCAGGGTGTGGATCCAGAACACGGTGAAGGTGCCGATCAGCAGGCCGGTCATCGCGATGAAGGTGTAGAAAAGGATGGGGTACTTCTCGCGGTCGTTGTGCTCACCATGAGCGTAGAACTTGGTGAACAGCATGCTCCCTTTAGCGTGGCACTTGGAGCAGGTTTGCACCAGGTTCGCCGGGTTGACCGAGGACTTGGGGTCCTTGGAGGGGAGGATCGCGTGGGCGGTGTGGCAGTCAGCGCAGCCTGCGACCTTCTCCGGGTAACCGAGGCGGTAGTTCTTGCCGTGGTAGCTCTCCATGTAGCTCTTGACGGCCACTTCGGAGATGTGGTTGCGCTCGACCAGTTTCTGGTCGGCGTGGCAGCGGAGGCAAACCTTGGTGTGGAACTCACGGTTGGAATGGGAGTTCGGATCACCCAGGGCCTTGATCTCGTGCAGGTTGTGGCAGTCGTTGCAAGCCGCCGAATCCTGGTTCCCGGCGAGGACGCCCTTGCCGTGTACCGACTGGGTGAAGCCGCGCTCGTCCTTGTGACACTGGGTGCACTTGACGAGGACCCTACGCTTGTCCTTGTTCCAGTAGGTGTGGCTGTGCATGTCGGTGTGGCACTGTGCGCACCCGATGCCCTTCTCGCTGTGGATACTCTTGGCGTGCTCGGCCGCTTCCTTTTTGTGGCAGCGAACGCACTGGACTTTGCCCACCTTGATCTCGCCCCTCATGTGCTTGGCGAGTTCGACGATCTCGATGTGGCAGCTGGTGCAACCGTTTTTGCCGTGAACCGAGTTGGCCATCAGGTCGGCGGAAATCTTGTTGCCGTGGCAGCCCAGGCAGGTTGCCGGATCGATGGCCAGCCCCTGTGCAGCAAAACCGGGCCGGGCTAGTGCTAGGAGCAGTAGCAGCGGGATGAGGCGTGTGAAGACTTGAACCATTGTAATCTCCTGTATTTAGGATCGTTTTAGAACGCTTTAATCTAGTGGGGCGCTCGCAACGGCGCCTACTTTAATACGCGCGGCTTCATAAATCAACTGAAAAAGCGTCAATTAATAAGCAGGATACAACTTTGTTAACGGCGTTTTGCTGCAATAACTGCCAGTAACCACTTTGCCGCAGGTAACATGTTTCACTGTTAATTGTTCAAGGATAACTGCATGACTTCACGTGCTAGTTGAAACTCACTAAGCATGTGTCGTGTTAGATGGTTTATTAAATTAAAAGAATGAGATGGCGCGAAAATGAGTGTGGCTTGACTATTAATATTGCGTATACGGAGTCGGGGAGGGGGGTGTGGCGAGAGAGGGGCAAGCGGAGTAAAAAGATCCCATTAAGCCTAGGAGGGTGCGACTCGTTGTACGATCCCCTCCGCGAGGGCGAACTCCAGGAACTCATGGGCCTCTTCCTCGGAAAGACCGATGCGGCGGCAGAGTGCTGCGGCGCCCTGCTTACCGTCCAGCGCCTGCAAGAGTTCGAAATAGGCAGGGGAGACCGATTCGGTGCAGACCTCGCCGTGGGCGGGGTAGATGACGGCGCAGGAACCCGAGGGGCGGAAGCACGCGGTAAACTCGGTCAGATCCGGTTCGCCCGCGTCCAGGATCTCCAGCACCTCGTAGTTGAAGCGCGCCAGCGTGGTGCTTGCGGCGAGGACCAGTGGCTGCTTGAGCGGGTCGAGCTTGCGCAGCTGTTTGGGCCCCGGGGGCGTCGGCGGCGTGGCCATGAGCGCGGCGGCGTAGTGGTGGTGGTAGTCGGCGAGATCGAGCGCCAACGGCAGCAGCTTGGTCTTCTTCCTTTCCTTGAAAATCAGCTCCAGGAAGTTTCTCTGCAGACCCCAGATCTCCTCCTCGGTGATATCCGCCTCGGCGCGCTCTCCCAGGAAAGCGGCGAAGGCGGCCAGGAAGTCGCTGGGGGTGGACTTCACAGCGGCCACCACCGAGTTGAACCAGGCGACTGCCTTGCCACGGCTGTAAAAGACGTCGCAGGCTGCGGCGAGCTTGCCGGCCTGGGCCAACTGTTCCGGCGTGTACCCGGTTGTGGCCTGGACGGTGTAGGGGGGCGCGTCAAGGTGCTGCAGCCCCGAGGCCTGCGCTTTCCCGTACAGTCTCGTCCCCGGAAGCACCGCCAGGGGGAAGATGTCCAGATGGTTCGGGTAGAGCGAGAGGGCGAAGTCGAGGGAGGCTTGGAACAATTGGGGCGTGTCGCCGGGTAGCCCGTAGATCAGGTCGAAGCCGAAGATGGCGCCGCTCTGGTTCAAAAGAAAGGCGCGCTGCACGAAATCGTCGCGGTCGAAGCCGCGCCCCACCCCGCGCAGCACGGAGGCGTCGGCGCTTTGCAGGCCGATCTGCAGCGAACAGGTGATAGAGGCGAAGAGTTCCGCCATCTCGGCGTCGATGAACTCGCTGCGCACCTCGAAATGGAAATGGATCCCGGGGGCTACCTTCCGGATCAGGCGCAGGATCTCCTTGGCCCTTTTGGAGTCCTTGTTGAAGGTCGAGTCGAGCACGAAGACCTGGGGGACCTTGAGCCGGGCGAACAGGCGCAATTCTGCCTCGATGCGCTCCATGGAGAAGCGCCGCACCCCGCCGCTCCCCTTGTGGTCGAAGCAGAAGGAGCAGGCAAAATCGCAGCCGCGGGAAAGCTGCCAGAGGGCGCCTCCGGGGATGGTCGGGTCGAGCCGCCCGGACAAATAAGGGGATGGCACCGCATCGAGCTCCATCGGGGGCGGCAGCGTCCCGGCGGTTTCGCCGGGCGCCACGATGCCGGGCAGGCCCGACGGTTGGCCGCCTGCGGAAATGACACGGACCGCCTGCACCAACGTTGCTTCACCCTCGCCCCGCACCAGGAAATCGAAGACCCCCTCGTCCAAAAGGCCGGCCGGGTTCGCGGTCGGCTCGGCGCCGCCGGCGCACAGGACGGCGCCGGGAAGCAGCGCGCGCAGTTCCCTGGCCATGGCCACGGCATGGTCGCGGCTCCAGACGTAGATGGAGAAGGCGACCAGGTCTGGTGCGCTGCGGGCGATTTCCCGGGCACACTGCGCGGCATCGTTCTCCAGGAAGAACTCGGCGATAGTGGTCTGCAACGAGCCTCGCAGCGTCTGGTCGGCCAGGAGCGCCTCCTGCAGGAAGGCGCAGGCCAACGGCACCGCTTGCGGGGAAGGGTGGGGATGGATAGCGATGAGGGATATATTCATGTAGTCTTGGGGCGTGCCTTCAGGGAGGGCTTGCCCCCCTCGATCACCACGACGAAATCGACGTCGCGGCAACCGTACTTCTGCATCAGGGCGGGCTTTTGCCGGTTGATCGCTTCGGCCACCTTCTCCTTGGTTATGTTTTCCACGGGAAGGTTGCAGGCGAGGCGCGCGTTGACGTACTGCTGAAAGACGTTGTCGATCTGGGATTCTTGGGGGGGAGGCGGAGCGTTGGTCTTGCTCTGCTTTTCGCCCTTCTCAGCTTGGTGCAGCGACATGCGAAAGCGATCCCTTTGGAACTTCCCCTCCTCGATCAGGCGGTTGGTGCGGGTCCACTTCTGCTTGTGCACGCTCAGTGTGGCGACCAGGGAGTCGTACTTGAAGCGTTGGCTGGTGTTCGGGATGCTCACGTTCTGGTAGCGTCGCACGGCGCGCTCCACCGCTTCGAGCTGGCGCAACGGTTCGCGCTTCTCAATTCCGAAGAAGTATTGCTCGTACTTGATGACAAGTTCGCGCACGTCAAGCTCCAGCTTGGCTATGTCCTCGGCGACGCCCATGAAACCTCCACCGGAGGACTATAGCGATAAGTCTCGGTTTAGTAAACGATAAAAAGCACATGGGCAGGGGGGGAAGCGGCAAGTGAAACAGCTTGACCTGACCAGGCAATATTGTTAAAAAAGAGCAATTTGCTCAGTGGCAAGGGAGACTACCAATGAAGAAGATATCTGCAATAGTGCTGGCGGCCGGCATGGGGACCAGGATGAAGTCGGACCTGGTCAAGGTGATGCACCCGGTGGCTGGCCCGCCGATGATACAGTGGCCCGTCGCCGCCGCGTTCGCTGCGGGGGTCGAGCGGTGCGTCCTGGTGGTGGGGCACCAGCAGGAGAAGGTGCGGGATTATTTTAAGGATCGTGCCGAGGTGGCCTTCGCGCTGCAGGCCGAGCAACTGGGGACCGGGCACGCGGTGCGCTGCGCCATGCCCGAGATCGACGCGGCTGCGCAGACCGTGCTGATCCTCTGCGGCGACACGCCGCTGCTCACCGCCGACAGCCTGCGCGGCATGCTCGACGCCCATGAGAAGAGCGGGGCGTGCGTGACGGTGATGACGGCGAATTTCGACAACCCCTTCGGCTACGGCCGGATCGTCAAGGACACGGACGGCAAGGTGGTCGCCATCACCGAGCAGAAGGATGCCAGCGAAGCCGAGTGCCTGATCCGCGAGGTCAACGCCGGCGTCTACTGCGTCGACCGCGCCTTCCTCGCCGAGGCGGTCGAGAAGCTCGACAACGATAACGCCCAGAAGGAGTACTACCTGACCGACGTGGTGCGCCAGGCCAACGCCCGCGGCCTTGCTTGCCGCAGCTACCCCGTGACTGACGCCATCGAAATTTCCGGCGTCAACGACCGCGCCCAGATGGCCGAGGCGGCGGCGGTGCTGCGCCGGCGCATCAACTATGAATTGATGCTTTCCGGCGTCACCATGATCGACCCCTCCGTGGTCTACATCGACCGCGGCGTCAAGATCGGGCGCGACAGCGTGGTCTACCCGGGTGCCGTCATCAAGGGGAACACCGTGATCGGCGAGCGTTGCCAGATCGGCCAGAACGCGCTGATCAAGGATTGCCAGATCGCCGCCGACGTCGTCATCAAGGCGGGAAGCGTCATGGAGGACGCCAAGGTCGGCCCGGAGGCCGCCATCGGCCCGATGGCGCACCTGCGTCCCGGCACCGAGCTCTCGGCGCAGGTGAAAATCGGCAACTTCGTCGAGACCAAGAAGGCCTTCATGGGGGTGGGGTCCAAAGCCTCCCATCTCACCTACCTGGGCGACGCCACCATCGGCCGCGACGTCAACATCGGCTGCGGCACCATCACCTGCAACTACGACGGCGTCAACAAGCACAAGACCGTGATCGAAGACGGCGTCTTCGTGGGGAGCGACGTGCAACTGGTGGCCCCGGTCACCGTCGGCAAGAACTCCCTGATCGCGGCCGGCACCACCGTCACCAAGGACGTCCCCGCCGATTCCCTGGCCATCGCCCGCTCGCCGCAGGTGAACAAGGAAGGCTGGACCCTCAGGAAAAAATAACTGTCGCGCATCCGGCCAAGATGGTATTCTGTACCGTCTTGGCCGGATAGCCGAGTTATTAATTAACAAATCGACGAAACGGAGTCATATATGTGCGGTATCGTTGGGTTCACCGGGCGGCAGGAAGCCACCTCCATCATCATTGAAGGGCTGAGAAGGCTCGAATACCGGGGCTACGATTCCGCCGGGATCTGCACCATCAGCGGTGGCAAGGCGAGCATCAGGCGCAGCGAAGGGAAGCTCTCCAACCTGGAGAAGCTCCTGGCGACGAGCCCGGTGAGCGGCACCGTCGGCATCGGCCACACCCGCTGGGCGACCCACGGGCGCCCTTCCGAGATTAACGCGCACCCGCACCAGGCTGGTCCCATCGTGGTGGTGCACAACGGCATCATCGAGAACTACCTGCAGCTGCGCGAGGAGCTGAGGGCGCAGGGGCATATCTTCAAGAGCGAGACCGACACCGAGGTGATCTCGCACCTGATCGACCAGCGCCTGCAGGGGTGCGGCTGCTTCGAGCAGGCCGTGCGCGAGGCCCTGGCGCTTTTGAAGGGGGCCTACGCGGTCTGCATCGTGAGCGAGAACGACCCGGACCTGATGATCGCCGCCAAGCTCGGTTCCCCCATGGTGGTGGGCCTGGGCGAGGGTGAATTCTACGTCGCCTCCGACATCCCGGCCATCCTCTCCCACACCCGTTCCATGGTCTTCATGGAGGACGGCGAGATGGTGGTATTCAAGGGGGGCTCCGCGAGCTTCAGCACCGTCGCCGGTACCCCGCTCGAGAAGGCCCCGCGCCACATCGACTGGTCCGCCCACATGGCCGAGAAGGGGGGCTACAAGCACTTCATGCTCAAGGAGATCTTCGAGCAGCCCCGCGCCGTGCGCGACACCATCGCCGGACGGCTACGCGAGGAGCAGGGGGACGTCTACCTCGAGGACCTGGCCCTTTCCGATGCCGATCTGCAGGGGATCAACCGCATCTGCATCATCGCCTGCGGCACCTCCTGGCACGCGGCGCTGGTGGGCAAGTTCCTGGTCGAGGAGTACTGCCGCGTCCCGGTGGAAGTGGACATCGCCTCCGAGTTCCGTTACCGCAACCCCGTCGTCGACGACAAGACCCTGGTGATGCTGATCTCCCAGTCCGGCGAGACCGCCGACACCCTGGCCGCCATGCGCGAGTCCAGGCGCCGCGGCGGCAAGTGCGTCGCCATCTGCAACGTGGTCGACTCCTCCATCGCCCGCGAGGCCGACGGCGTCATCTATACCCACGCCGGCCCCGAGATCGGCGTCGCCTCAACCAAAGCCTTCGTGACCCAGCTGATCGCGCTCTACCTGTTCACCATCCGCCTGGGACGCTCCCGCGGCAAGATGGACCAGGAGTTGGGAAGAAAGCTCATCTCCGCCCTCGTGCGCGTCCCGGCCCTCATGGAAGAGGCCCTGAAGCTGAACGAGCAGGTGGAGAAGGTGGCGCGCAACTACCTCACTGCCCGCGATTTCCTCTACCTCGGCCGCGGCATGAACTACCCGATCGCACTGGAGGGCGCGCTGAAGCTGAAGGAGATCTCCTACATCCACGCCGAAGGGTACGCCGCCGGCGAGATGAAGCACGGCCCCATCGCCCTCATCGACGAGCACATGCCGGTCGTGGTGCTGGTGCCCAAGGGGGCGACCTACGACAAGGTGTTCTCCAACATGGAAGAGGTCATCGCCCGCGGCGGCCGCGTCATCGCGGTCTGCTCCAAGGGTGACGCCGAGGTGGCCGACAAGGTCGAGGTCGCGCTGGAGGTACCGGAAGACGGCGAAGAAGTGATGCCGATCATCATCTCCATCCCGATGCAGCTCTTGGCCTACCACGTCGCCGTCCTCAAAGGGACCGACGTCGATCAGCCGAGGAACCTGGCCAAGAGCGTCACCGTCGAATAATTTGTGCCGCAGGTGAAACTAAAAGGGGAGACAGCTTAGGCTGTCTCCCCTTTTTCGTGGATGAGCTGTTCAATGCGGGCGAGGGCAAGATTTTCTACCCCTGAGCAGACGCCGTTACGCTGCAGCTTGGCCTAATCGGCATCTCTTCTGCTGATGTCTTTGGGCGATGACACTGTTGCCAATATTGCAATCATTGCTTATAATGCAATCATTGATTGCACAGGGGAGGCGGAGATGGCTTCTATCACGATACGAAACCTAGATAACAGCCTGAAGAATCAGCTTCGCGTGCGTGCTGCACGTCATGGTAGATCTATGGAGGCAGAAGCACGCAGCATCTTGGCAGAGACCCTGAACCCGCAGCCGGTAGAGGAGAACTTGGCGCTGGCGATCCACCGCCGGTTCGCATCCCTCGAGTTAGACGGTCTCCCGATCCCCGATCGACAGACTGTGCGTTCTGCCCCGGATTTCGAGTAGATGGACCATATCGTTCTGGATACCAATGTTCTTTCCGAACTGATGCGCCCCCAGCCAAATCAGTGTGTGATGGAGTGGTTCGCTAAAAAAGTGGGCGCTGTCTTTTATATCAGCGCCGTCACACGGGCGGAGATCCTGCTCGGCATCGCGCTGCTGCCTGCAGGTAAAAAGCGTGATGCGTTGGCCGCTGCGGCTGCCGAGATGTTTAACAACGAGTTTGCTGGCAGATGCCTCTCCTTTGATGAAACAGGTGCGGAACGTTACGCGCAGGTCGTAGGTGGCAGACGTAGTGCCGGCTTAGCCACATCCACAGAAGATGCACTCATAGCGGCAACGGCTCTGGGCCACAGCTGTTCTCTCGCTACTCGCAACATCAAAGACTTTCAGCACATCGAGGGGTTGATCCTTCACGACCCTTGGAATTTGAAGGCTGAGTAATCGGTTCAACAAATGACAGAAAGAAAGCGCCGGCTGCGATGATCGTGGCCGGCGCTTTGTTGTTTGGGGAAGTTTTATCTGCTGGTTGAATGCTTCCGCCAAGTTAACGGGTACACTATTCAAACGCTACAACATCCCCGATACTGAGCAGTGGCGAGGTGGCTTATGTCTGTTTTGATAGGGCGGGAAATAAAGGACGCGATTGCTCGCGGTGAAATATCCATCGAGCCGCTGGAAGAGTCACAGATAGGCCCGGGATCGGTGGACCTGACCCTGGGAAACGAATTCAGGATCTTTAAAAAGGAGACCGGGGTCTGCCACGTGCACAACGAGTCCGACTTCGCCGATGTCACGGAAGCGGTCACGATCCCGGACGGCGACTTCATCACCATCGCCCCCTGCGAAATGATCCTGGGCATCACCAGGGAGCGGATCTCGCTCGCCGACACCATGGCCGGCTGGCTGGAAGGGCGTAGCCGTTTCGCCCGCTTCGGCTTGGCGGTCCATGTCACCGCCGGGTTCATGCAGCCGGGGATCTCCAACCAGCAGGTGCTCGAAATCGTCAACCTGGGGCACAAGACCCTGGCGCTCTATCCGGGGACACGCATCTGCCAGTTCGTCTTCGAGCGCTGCCTCGGGACGGCCAAATATGAAGGGCGGTTTGCCGACCAGGCGAAACCTTGAGACGAAACTGTCCGTAGTAGAGGTAATGGAAGCCCGGACAGCTTCCATGGACGACAAAAAGAATGGCCGCTGGGGTTACCCTCAGCGGCCATTTTGGTAACTCTACCCGTTGATGGCGCAGCTGCTGTCCTTTAAGGTTACGTCGAGGTCCACCTCTGGATCAGCTCCTGGAGCTGCCCGAGGTTAAAGGGCTTACTGATAAAATCATCCATCCCCGCGCTCAGGCAGGATTCGCGTGAGCCGGGCATGGCATGGGCGGTGAGGGCAATGATGGGGGTGTGTCTGCCGGCCTCGCCTTCCCGCTCCCTAATGGCGCGGGTCGCCTCGTAGCCGTCCAGCTCCGGCATCTGGCAGTCCATGAAGACCAGGTCGTAGGCCTTGCTGGCGACGGCAGATACCGCCTGCGTCCCGTTCTGCGCTACGTCTACCTGGCACCCCAGGGCGGTCATCATAGCGTGAGCGACCTCGCAATTGACCGGGTTGTCCTCGGCCAGAAGCACGCGGGCGTGGCACTGGGCCTGCAAAGTGGGCTCTTCGAATTCGTTCTCCAGCTCTATCGGGTCATCCTCCACGTCCGGCTCCGCATCGAGTACGGTGTTCAGGTAGACGATAAAGGTGAAGGTGGAACCCCGACCCTGCTCGCTTTCAACCCCGATTTCGCCCCCCATGAGCTCAACTAACTGCTTGGCGATGGCCAGCCCGAGACCGGTCCCGCCGTACTTGCGGGTCGCGGAGCCGTCCACCTGGGTGAACAGCTCGAAAATGCTACCGACCGCCTCCGCCGGGATGCCGATGCCGGTGTCCCGCACCTCGAAACCGACGTAGTGGCCGTCGCTACTTCTCTCGACCAGGCAGGCCGAAACCTTGACCGAACCCTGCTCCGTGAACTTCAGGGCATTGTTGACGATGTTGATCAGCACCTGGCGCAGGCGGTTCGGGTCGCCCACCGCGCGCCGGGGGAGATCCGGCCCGAACTGCAGCTCGAGCGCCACCCCCTTGCGCCGCCCCACCTCGCGGTACAAGTCGATGGCTCCCCGCACCGTCTCGTGCAAGTCGAAGGGAATCTTGTCGATCTCCAGCTTTCCCGCCTCGATCTTGGAGATGTTGAGGATGTCATTGATGATGCCCAAAAGCGACTCGCCGGACTGGTGCAGCATCTCGACATAGCCACGCTGTTTCTGGTTCAGGTCGGTGTGCAGCAGCAATTCCGCCATCCCGAGCACCCCGTTCATCGGCGTGCGGATCTCGTGGCTCATGTTGGCGAGAAACTGTGACTTGGCGCGATTGGCCGCCTCGGCAGCATCCTTGGCCTGCTTCAGCTCGGCGATGATCGCCTTTTGCTGCAGGTTGGCCTTGCTGATCTCCGTCGTTCGTTGAGTGACTTTTTCCTCCAGATCGCTGTTGGCGTTGCGGAGTTCGGCAAGGATCCGGGTGTTTTCGACCGCCAGGTCGACCAAGGTGCGCACCAGGTGGTCATGCGTTTCCATCAGGCGGCGCCGTTCCATGGCCCGGTTCACCGTGGCCACCACCATCTCGAGGTCATCGAACGGCTTGAAGAGGTAGTCCTGGGCGCCCAGTCGCAGGGCCTGGACCGCGGTTTCCAGCGACACGTGGCTGGTCATGATGATCACGTCGGTCTTGGCGTGGTCGGCTCCGATGGCGCGCAGGACGTCTATGCCGCTGATGCCGGGGAGGCGCACGTCCAGCATCACCAGCTTCCAGCAGGTCTGCCTGAGTTCTTCCAGGCACTCCTCGCCGCTGGCGACGCCTGCGCTGTCGTACCCTTCCTTGCGGAACAGGTCGACCAGGACCCCGCTTACCACCTCGTTGTCATCGACGATCAATATGTCGCGTCCCGCTGCCATAGTCCACTCCTGATCAAAAAAACAATTAATCGATATTAACAAAAATGACGATTGCCACAAGTCGGTCATAGACAGACATCGTTTCGACCACAGCGGTGGTCTGCTAGCAGGTGGTGAACGGGAGTCGGCGTGACAGTTTTTCAGAGCTGAACCCCTCGGCCGTTCTGTCATCACATGAGCTGTTGCATATCTCGTTTCCGGTGTTTTACTTCTGCTGTTGCCAAGCCAGCCATAGGGGATCACGATCACGGGGCTGGGATGACTGTGACAGCCATTCCGGCTTCTTTGTTAGGACAGATCTGCACTCTAACCACCCCGGGGTACCAAAGGCCGCCAGGCCGCTACAGGAGGAAACATGAAAAATGCCATAGTCGCAGGATGCACCTGGGCCATTGCCATCGCTTTGATGGGAACAGCGCCGGCAGCAGCGGCGGGAATGGACTTCCCACAGGGGACCGCCACCCCTTCCGAGACCTGCGGGGCGTGCCACAAAGCCATTTACCGCGAGTTCGCCTTCGGTTTCGGCAGCGATCTGCGCTACCAGCCGACGACGATCCCGCAGAAGGAAGGGGAGGTGATTCCGATGCCCGCGGGCGTTTCGGCAACCGCTACCGCCCACGCCTTCGCCGGGGCTGAAAAGTACCCGGTGCACGCCCGGGAGGCCGAGGAGGAGGGGCGCTCCTGCAACGCCTGTCACTATCCCGAGCCCTTCGCCATTCCCGACATCAACGTGGTGGAGATGACCAAACCCAAGGCGCGCGGCAAGGATAAGGAGGCGGTCGGCATTACCTGTGCGAGCTGCCACCTCACGCCAGAAGGGAAGATCCGTTCCGCCCATGCCGTCAGCGCCCCGCACACAACAGTGGTCGATCTCAACATCCAGACTTCGGCAATGTGCGCCTACTGCCACAGCATGGGCAAACGGGTGGTCGGCAAACAGACGCAGACCTTCCTGGAGTGGCGCGACGACTTCTTGAGGCCCGGGCTGGGCAGACGGCAGTGCCAGGACTGCCACATGCCGCGCACCATGCGCAAGGTGGCCGAGGATTACAATAATCCCGAGCGCCCCGTGGCGCGACACCTGTGGACCGGCGGACGCTCGCAGCAGCGCCTGGCCAGCGCGCTCAGCATGGCGATTAGCCAGCCCAACGAGGGTAAAGCCGATTTGGCCTTCCACCTGATCAACATCGGCGCCGGCCACTCGGTTCCCACCGGTTCCAACCGCCGGGCGATCTACCTAGACGTCGTGATATCCGACCAGATGGGCAAGCCAGTGGCGAACAAAGAGTGGATGTTCGCACCGTTCTACGGTCCACGCCCGGATGACAAGAAGTTCCTGGAGGAGGACAAGAAGCGTCCCGACGCGGTTGCGGCGAGCCAGGCGGACGCACAGGGACCGCATGAGGAAATCATCAGGGCCGGGGAGGAGCGCATCCTTAGCTGGACCCCGGCGCTGCCCAGCGGCAGCTACACCGTCAAGGCGCGCCTTATCTACGACCTGAACCGTTACAACAGCCGTTCTTTCACCGATGACCAGACCGACATGAACGGGGCCACCCTGGCCTTGAAGATCAAGAAGAGTTGAGAAATGGGCGCCGGGAGCCGATGCGTGTCTCCCGGCGCCGAGCGGACCGTACTGCATGAGTACCAGCGGGGGACGTGACCCATGATCCAGGTTATAAGAAGCGGCAGGAAGATGGTGATGTTACTGGTTATGGCAGCAATAGTCGCCGCGGCGCTACCGGTCCTGGCCAAGGGACCGCGGCAGATCAGTTTTGCAAGGGAGGCGCCGGGAGCAGAGGCGCGCAGTTTCAGCGCGCTGGTGGGTACCTGGCACGTGGATCGCGACGGCTCCCGCCCGGTCTACGCCGCCGACGGCCGCAACTGGGAGCAGGGCGTGATGGCTCCAGGGGCGGCAGCGAAGGCTACGGCGCTTTATGGAGCGGGCTCTGCTCAATTCCTTACAGGGCTGGAGCGCTATCGTTACTTCCCGCTGTCGGTCTGCAACGAGATCAAAAACTTCCGGGGCGGCAGCATCGAGGTGGCGTTCAAGGGGGTGAGCGGCAGGGAAGACCAGGCTGCGGGGATCGCCTTTGCTATCAAGCCGAACGGCGACTACCTGTTGCTGCGCGCCAATGCCCTGGAGGACAACCTGGTCCTGTTCCGGATGGAGCAGGGGCGGCGCGCCACGGTGCAGTGGGCCGATAAGGTGCCGGTTCCGTCCGGCCAGTGGCACGATCTCAAGCTGGTGGTGGAGGGGAAAAGGATCCTGGGATATCTGGACGGGGTCAAGTATGTGGACCAGCCCTGGGCCGAACCGGTCGACGGCCGCATGGGCCTCTGGTCCAAGGCCGATTCCTACGTCTTCTTCGACAAGCTCACCGTATCCGAAAGATGAGCGGACTGCGGGAAGAATGAAGGGCGTCGTCGGTGTATACGCGTCACCGGCGACGCCCGCCTTGCCTTTTGCGACTTGCCTGCTTCATAATGCACCGGTAACTCTCCTGGAGGAGCTATCGATGCCGAACAAGATGAAGCTTTCTGACGCAGACCTCCTTTCTCTCTTCCACGCCGACCCCGATTTTCAAACCAACTTCACGCCGCGCCACTATGCCCGCAAGACCCTCGTCTACTCGCCCTTCGAGGAGAAAAACCTGGTATTCGTGGTGAGAAGCGGCAGGCTGCGCATCTACCTCGCCTACGAAGACAAGGAATTCACCTTGGCGCTCCTGGAGAAGGGGGACGTTTTCAGCACCCATACCCCCGCCTTCGTGCAGGCGCTGGAGGGGACCGAGATCCTGGTCTGCAGCACCGCGACCTTCGGCCAGGCGCTGGCCCGCCGCCCGGAGCTTTCGCTGACCATGGTCAAGGTGCTCGGGGAATTGCTGCAGAACTCGATCCAGACTATAGAGGGGCTCGCCTTCAAGGACGTGCGGCTGCGCCTGGTCGACTTCCTGCTCGGCGCCGCGGCCGACCGGGGACGGGTGACCGCCGAAGGGACCGTGGTGCAACTGGGGCTTGGGACCGAGGATATCGCGCTCTTGATCGGCACAACGCGCCAAACCATTTCGCAGATCATCAACGACTTCATCAAGTCCGACCTGCTGCAGAAGATCGACCGCAAGACCCTGCTCATCAAGGATCTGGAAGCGTTTCAGGAGATGAAGGAAATTTCTTGATCGCGCCACACCACGCTTAAAGGCAAATCCCCCCTGCCCCCCTTCGCAAAGGGGGGGACGTAATAGCATAGGCATCGTCCTATTCCAACCTCATCAGCCGGTCCACCAATCCCGCAGCAACTAAACAAAAAAATCTCCAATTGTCGGCTTGCCGACAGACCGCACGCTCATTTTCCCCTACATTGCCACACATGCTGCAACGTGTCTGCAATGGGGAGAATGCGATGGCTATCCAGGAACAAGAAACGGCAGCCGAGCCGGTACGGCTGTTCCGCATCAACACCGGGTCCTGTAACGGCTGCGACGTCGAACTGGCGGTTACTTCTGCGGTGACCGAGTTTGACGTGGAGCAACTGGGCTGCCGCTACACGGAATCGGCACACGAGGCTGACATCGTCCTCATCACCGGCCCGCTAACCGTCCGCGCCAGGGACGAGGTGCTGCGGCTCTACGCAGCAACGCCGCGGGATAGAATCACCGTCGCGGTCGGCGTTTGCCCGGTGTCCGGTGGCGTGTTTCGCGACAGTTACGCAGTGGACGGCCCGCTTGAACGCCACCTGCCGGTCGACGTGAACATCCCGGGCTGCCCGCCGCGCCCCCTAGCCCTGCTGGCGGGGATTCGGCAAGCGCTGGAGGTCCGGCGTGCCCGCCGCGCGGGGGAGCCGATTCGGGAGCCGGGTGATCGAAAGCAACCTGCCGCCGATAACTTTCCCGCCCGGGGCAGGCTTAGCTTCGACGCTAGTGCCTGCGTGGACTGCCGTATGTGCCGCCATGTCTGCGCCGCCGGTGCGATCCGTTTCGAGGAGGGGGAGGGAGGCGTCCGCCTCACCCTCTGGCACAACAGCTGCGTCTTCTGCGGCCTGTGCAGCCACTACTGCCCCACCGGTGCCCTCTCCGTCACCGGCGACTGGCGCCTCGACCACCCCGCTGCCGATGCCTTCCGCCAGGTCGAGCGGGGCGAGGTTCCCTACCAACCCTGCGCCGGCTGCGGCGAACCCATTATCCCGGCCGCCCCGCAACTCCTGCACGCCGTCTTCCGCCGTCCCAACCCCGAGATTGAAAAACTAAAGAACCTCTGCCCGGCCTGCCGGCAGCGGATGAGCATAGGAGTGCCCAGACGATGAGCGATTTGACGACCAACGTTGCCGCCGCCATGGCCAGCGCGGCGGGCGAGCTGACCGAGGTGACGTGGCGCCGTGACCGCAAGGGAGTTTTAACAGGCTGGTGCCGGCTTCCTTCCGGCGAGGCCTTGCTCCCGGCGGCACGCGCCGTGGCGGAACTCGACGGCCGCCTGGCCATGGTAACCGCCTACCTGCCGGAACGGGCAAAGGAGAATGGGGCGCGCGAGATCGCCTACCACTTCGACCTGGACGGCGCCACGCTGACCCTGACGGTAATCCTCCCGCTGGAGTGGGCGCGGGTCCCCTCGCTTACCCCCATCTTCCGCAACTGCGATTGGCAGGAGCGGGAGCTGATGGAACTGTACGACGTGCAGGTGGTGGGGCATCCCGACCCGAGGCGCCTGTTCCTCGATCACTCGCTCCCCCACGCCCCCTTCGAGCGCCTGGTGCCGTATTCCACTTTCACCAACGCGGCCACCAGCAAGGCCCTCTGGGACAAGGTGCTGGCGGACGACCGGGAGGACGCATGACAACGAAAATCATCGAGATGGGGCCGCACCAGTTGGCGCTCGAGGAGCCCATGTACTTCCGGGTGCAGTTGGAAGGGGACCGGGTCGCCGACCTGGACGTCATGCCGGGGCAGGTGCATCGCGGCATGGAGCACCTGGTCATGCGCCGCAACCTGTACCAGAACATCACCCTGCTGGAGCGCCTCTGTTCGCTCTGCTCCAACAGCCATCCCAGCACCTTCTGCGCGGCGGTCGAAGACGTGGCCGGTATCGCCATCCCGGAGCGGGCCGAGTACCTGCGCGCCGTGGCGGACGAGATCAAGCGCATCGCCTCGCATCTCTTCTGCTGCGCGGTTCAGGCCAACGCCATCGGCGAAACAACGCTCTTTCGCCGGGTGATGGAGATCCGCGAAATCATGCAGCGCGCTAAGGAGGCCATCTACGGCAACCGGATGGACCTGGCCGCCAACGTCATCGGCGGCGTGCGCTACGACCTCACCCCCGAGGCCGCCAGCTACCTGGCCCAGGCTATGGAACAGATGAAAAAGCCGCTGGACGAGCTCTACCTGCAGTTTGGCAACAACCCGGTGCTCATGGGCCGCATGGCCTGGGTGGGGGTGCTGCCGCGCGAGGCCGCGGTCGAGTGCGCCGTGGTGGGGCCGGTGGCACGCGCCTGCGGCATCGACTATGACGTGCGCAAGAAGAGCCCCTACGGCGCCTACGACCGGCTCGACTTCGAGGTGGCGCTGCAAACGGCGGGGGACGTCCGGGCGCGCAACATGGTGCGGCTCGCCGAGGCTCGCCAGTCGGTATCGCTCATCGAGCAGTGCCTGGCCAAACTCCCGGTCGGGCCGCTCAGCGCCGACACGCTCCCCGAGATCCCGGCGGGGGAGGCCATCGCCAAGTCGGAAGCGCCGCGCGGCGAGCTCATGTACTACCTGCGCACCGACGGCTCGGACTTCCCGGTGCGCCTGAAGTGGCGCGTCCCCTCTTACATGAACTGGGATGCCCTCAAGGTGATGTTGAAAGGGGAGCCGGTAGCCAACATCCCGCTCATCGTGAACAGCATCGACCCCTGCATCGCCTGCACGGACCGCTAGGAGGCGCCATGCACGAGATCACCCTGGTCACGGGGCTTTTCGAGATCATCAACGAGCAGGTGGCGGCACAGGGGATCAAGTCCATCTCCAGGGTGCGCCTCAAGGTGGGGGAGTTGGCGGCGGTGGAGCCGATGACGCTGGCGGCCTGCTTCGAGGTGGTGGCGGAGGGGACCGTGGCCCAAGGGGCGCAACTGGAGATAGTGGAGGTGCCGCTCACCGGGCGCTGCCGAGGCTGCGGGGAGAGTTTTAGGATCGTGAATTTCAACTTTAGCTGCCCTGCTTGCGGGGGAGGGGACGTCGAGTTGGTTGGCGGGCGGGAACTGTATCTGGAGAGCCTGGAAGCAACCATGAAATCCCTTTAGCAACGCTCCTCCCCCAAGAGGGGGGACGTGGACGTGGACGGGTGGATGGAAGACGATGAGTAATCTGGACATGCAAAGGAGACCACAATGAAGCGACAACGTGAAAATGCCATCGTATTTGCCGACCCGGAGCGCTGTCTCGGCTGTCACGGCTGCGAGATGGCCTGTGCCGTGGCCCATTCCGGGACCGGGCTGCACCAGGCGGCGCTCGCGGGGCTGACCCTGAGGCCGAGGAACCGCGTGGTGGCGGCAGGCGGCGTGATGATGCCGGTACAATGCCGCCAGTGCGAGGACGCCCCCTGCGCCGCGGCCTGCCCCACCGGCGCAATGCTGCAGGAGAGCGGGCAGGTCGGGGTGCGCGAGAAGAACTGCGTCGGGTGCAAGGTCTGCGTCATGGTCTGCCCCTTCGGCGCCATCAGCGTGAAGCGCGAGGGGGCCGATCACGATAACTGCCGCACCAACGGCGGCATCGCGCGCAAGTGCGACCTCTGCGCCAGCACCGGCCGCGACATCCCCGCCTGCGTCGAGGCCTGCCCGACCAAGGCGCTCACCCTGGTGGACCTGGAAGAGTACCGTCAGACCCTTATTGAGGCGCGGGCCGCCGAGCTGGCCCAATCGCTCCAACATCTCAAATCAAGGAAGGCAAGGATATGACCATGAAGCTCAGCACCGATCCGTCCGCGGCGACCCTGTTGCCCATCGCCAAAAAAGAAGGCATCTCCACCGTTTGGGACCGTCACCGCGCCATGCAGCCCCAGTGCGGCTTCGGCCAGTTGGGCGTCTGCTGCCGCATCTGTTGGAAAGGGCCCTGCCGCGTCGACCCGTTCGGCGACGGCCCCCAGCGCGGCATCTGCGGCGCCGACGCTGACACCATCGTGGCCAGGAACGTGATCCGCATGATCGCGGCCGGGGCCGCCGGGCACTCCGAGCACGGCCGTCACGTAGCGCTTGCCCTGCAGGGCGTGGCCGAAGGGAGGCTCCCCGCCTACCAGATCCGCGACGAGGCCAAGCTGCGCGCGGTCGCGGCGAAGCTGGACATCTGCACGGAGGGGCAGGACATCCCGGCCATCGCCGCCGCGGTGGCCAAGGCGACCTTGGAGGACTTTCAGAATCAGGATCACGACGCCCCCTGTAACTGGATTGAGGCCACCCTTACCAAGAAACGCCTGGAGCGCCTGCAGGCCCTGCACGTCCTGCCGCACAACATCGACGCCGTCATCACCCAGATCATGGGGCGCACCCTGGTCGGGTGCGACGCCGACCCGGTCAACCTGATCCTGGGTGGCATCAAGGGGGCGCTGGCCGACTTCAACGGCATGTGCCTCGCCACCGAACTCTCCGACGCCCTCTTCGGGACCCCGAGCCCGGTGATCACCGCAGCCAATCTCGGCGTCATCAAGCCGGACGCGGTCAACATCGCGGTGCACGGCCATAACCCGCTCCTGAGCGAAGTGGTCTGCGAGGTCGCCGGGCAGATGGACGAGGAGGCCAGGAAGGCCGGCGCACCGGCCGGCATCAACATCGTCGGCATCTGCTGCACCGGCAACGAGGTCATGGTGCGCCACGGCATCCCGCTGGCCGCGAACTACCTCTCGCAGGAACTGGCATTGGTCACCGGCGCGGTCGACGCCATGGTGGTCGACGTGCAGTGCATCATGCCCTCGGTGAGCGAGATAGGCGCCTGCTTCCACACCGCCGTGATCACCACTATGGCCGAGAACAAGATCCCGGGCGCGACGCACGTGGACTTCAAGGAAGAGACCGCCCTGGAGAGCGCGCGCCGCATCGTCGCCACCGCCATCGAGGCTTACAAGCGGCGCGACCCGCGTCGGGTCAACATCCCTGACTTCAAGCAGACCGCCATCGTCGGTTTCGGCGTGGAGTCCGTGGTGGCCGCGCTGGCGACCCTCAACGCCGAAGATCCGCTCCAGCCGCTCATCGAGAACATCGCCAACGGCAACATCCGCGGCATCGCCCTCTTCGCCGGCTGCAACTCGACCCAGGTTGCCCAAGACAGCAGCTTCGTCACCATGGCCAAGAAGCTCGCCGCCAACAACGTGCTCATGCTCGCGACCGGCTGCGGCGCCGGCTCCTTCGCCAAGCACGGTCTGATGACCCAGGAGGCGACGCTGGAGTACGCGGGCGATTCGCTCAAGGCGGTCATGACCGCCATCGGCACCTCGGCCGGTCTGAACGGGCCGCTCCCCCTGGTGCTGCACATGGGTTCCTGCGTGGACAACAGCCGCGCCGTCCAGGTGGCGGTGGCCGTCGCCGACAAGCTCGGCGTCGATCTCGACCAGTTGCCGTTGGTGGCCTCCGCGCCCGAGGCGATGTCGGAGAAGGCGGTCGCCATCGGCACCTGGAGTGTCGCGCTGGGCATCCCGACCCACCTGGGCACCATGCCCCAGGTGACCGGTTCGGCCAAGGTGACCGAATTGCTGACTCAGACCGCCAAGGATCTCTTGGGTGGCTACTTCCTGGTGGAGCTCGACCCGAACCTCGCCGCGGACAAGCTCCTGGAGGTGATCGAGGAGCGCAGGAAGGGGCTGGGGATTTAGACATAGATTCCCCCTCCCGTCAAGGGAGGGGGAGTTAAGACAAGGAGCAGGAATTATGTGCGACCATCACAACCACGCGCATCATCACGATCACGATCATGACCACCACCACGACCATGATCACCATCACACCCATCTTCACGCCGTCCCCCAGCGCGGGCCTGGGCTGAAGATCGCGGTCACCGGCAAGGGGGGCGTGGGCAAGACCACTTTCGCGAGCCTCCTCTGCCGCGCCTTCGCCGACGACGGCGCCAGGGTGCTCGCCGTGGACGCCGACCCGGACGCCAATTTCGCGTCAGCGCTCGGCATTCCGGCGGAGCGCGCGGCGGAACTCCAGCCGGTGGCGCGCATGAAGGAACTCGCCGAGGAGCGCACCGGCGCGAGCGGCGGCTACGGCTCCTTCTTCAAGCTGAACCCGAAGGTGAACGACCTGCCGGAGAAGTTCTGCCTGGAGCACGACGGGGTCCGCTTCCTCTGGATGGGAACCCTGGAACAGGGGGGGAGCGGCTGTGCCTGCCCGGAGAGCACCCTGGTCAAGCGCCTGATGGGGCACCTGCTTTTAGAGTGCAACGAGGTGGTCGTCATGGACATGGAGGCGGGGCTCGAGCACCTCGGGCGCCGCACCGCTGAATCGGTGGACGCCCTGGTGGTCGTGGTGGAGCCGGGGCAGCGCAGCCTGCAGACGGCCCAGCAGATCATGCGGCTCGCGGGTGACGTCGGCATCGAGGAGGTGTTCGTGGTCGGGAGCAAGGTACGTGACGCGGAAGACCGCCGCCTGATCGAGGAGGCGGTCCCGGCCGAGCGCCTGTTGGGAGCCATCAGCTTCTGCGAGGGGGTGCGCCGCGCGGACCGCGAAAACCTCCCCCCGGACCGGCTGAGTCCGGAGGCACTCCGGGAGGTGCACGTCATCAAACAGCGCCTGCTTTCACTGCGGGGCAAAGGGTAGTAACGGGTCTGCACCCTTCCATGTCATCTTCCCCCACCCCCTGCCTCTCCCGCCACGGGGGGGAAGAACGGACACCGATCTTCAAAGGTCTACCGTATGGGCCGCACATCAATTGATGGCGGCCCATTTTAGTTTAGGTTCACATCTGCCGAAAAGGGGTACACCTGTGACCTTGACTTGAGAGCTGGCTACCGGTATTTTGATGCCAGAAATTGCATATTCAAAGAATCGAAAGGTTCTTGAGGGAGGACTCTTGCAGCCGACCATTTTGCTCGTAGACGACCTGCAGATGTTTCTGGAGATCGAGAAGGATTTTTTCAAGCATACCGACGTGAAGGTGGTGACGGCGCGCGATGGCGTCGAGGCGCTGGAAGCGCTGCAGCACCACAAACCGGCCCTGGTTTTCATGGACCTGCAGATGCCCAACATGGACGGCGCCAGTTGCTGCAAAGCCATCCGCTCCAATCCCAAGCACGCGGACACGCCGGTGGTCCTGATCTCCTCCAGCATCGTTGAGAAGGATCGCGAAGACAGCTTCGCCGCCGGCTGCAATTATTTCCTCAGCAAACCTGCGGGCCGGGACCGCTTCCTGGAGATCGCCCGCGAGTTCATCCCCGGCATCGACCGTCGCGAAAAACGGCTCCCCTGCGCAATGCCGGCCACCATGCTGCTTAACGGCGCCTCCGTCCCCTGCTCCCTTTTCGATCTCGGCGTCGAGGGTGCCTACGTGGCTACCGATGCCCAGGTGCAAGCCGGCAACGTGCTGCAGCTCTCCTTCACCCTGCCAGGCGGTACCGTGGTCGACACGGCCTGCCGGGTTGTTTGGAGCGACGCAAGCGGCAAGACCCGTCCCAAGGGGATCGGCGTCAAGTTTGCCCTCCTCTCCAAGCCACTGCGCTCCGCACTGGCCCACGCTTTGGAAAAGTTGTGAGGCAGATTCCCTTTTGACCTCGCTGGGGCTAAATGATATAAATAGGCGCTCGGCACTCCGAGGCACCTAAGCCCCGGCAGGCCCTAAGGAAAATCATGAAACTGCTCCACAATCTGAACCCTCCCCAGCAGGAGGCCGTGCAGCACGGCGAGGGACCGCTCCTGGTCCTGGCCGGCGCCGGCTCCGGCAAGACCCGCGTCATCGTGCACCGCATCGGCTACCTGATCCACGAGCGCGGCGTCCCCCCCTGGCAGATCCTGGCCGTCACCTTCACCAACAAGGCCGCCGGAGAGATGCGCGAGCGCATCCAGCACATGCTGGGGGAGGGGGAAATTCCCCTGGTCTCTACCTTCCATTCCACCTGCGCCCGCATCCTCAGAAGCGACATCAAGAGCCTCGGCTACGATTCCAACTTCGCCATTTATGACGACAAGGACTGCGAGCGCCTCTTGAAGGACTGCGCCTCCGAGATGAACCTGGATGAGAAACGCTACCCGGTGAAGATGCTCGGGAGCGCCATCGACGAGTTCAAGAACCAGGGGATGAGCCCCTTCGACGTCCCCGCCGACTCCCCCTACCAGGCCACCCTGGCCCGGGTCTACCGCTGCTACCAGGAGCGCCTCAAGCGCTGCAACGCGGTCGACTTCGGCGACCTGCTCCTGTTGACCGTGCAGCTCTTCGAGGAGCACAAGGAGGTGCTGGACAAGTACCTGCAGCGCTGGCGCTGGATCATGGTGGACGAGTATCAGGACACCAACCCGGTGCAGTACCGCCTGGTGCAACTGCTGGCCGGCGCCCGCCACAACCTCTGCGTGGTCGGCGACGACGACCAGTCCATCTACGGCTGGCGCGGGGCGGACATCCGCAACATCCTGGAATTCGAAAAGGATTTCCCGGGGGTCAAGGTGGTGAAACTGGAGCAGAACTACCGCTCCACCAGGACCATCCTGGACGGCGCCTGGCACGTGGTGCAGAAGAACAAGGGGAGAAAGCCCAAGCGTCTCTGGACCGACAACCCCGAGGGCGAACGCATCGTGTACCGCACCCTTCCCAACGAGTGGGAGGAGGGGCGCACCGTCTGCCGGGAGGTCGAGCGCTTCCTGGCCGAAGGTGGCGATCTGTCCGAGGTGGCGGTGTTCTACCGGACCAACGCCCAGTCCCGTGTCATCGAGGAGGCGCTGGTGGGCGCCCAGATCCCGCACCACATGGTCGGCGGCGTCCGCTTCTACGCCCGGCTCGAGGTGAAGGACATCCTCGCCTACCTGAAGGTGCTGGATAACCCTTCCGACGACGTTGCGGTGAAGCGGATCATCAACACCCCGCCGCGCGGCATCGGCAACACCACGGTGCAAAAGATCACCGACTTCGCTAACGAAAAGGGACTCCCTTTCTACGACGCCATGCTGGAGGGGGCCTACGGGCCGCTGCTCCCGGTCGCCGCACGCGGCAAGGTGGCCGCCTTCGTTAATGAACTGGAGGGATACAAGACCCTCAGCGAAAAGCTGCCGCTGTCCGAACTGACCGCCGCCGTCATCAACGATTCCGGCTACTATGCCCGACTGAAGGCCCAGCGGACTGAGGACGCCCAGGAACGCATCGACAACCTCCAGGAGTTGGTGACTGCGATGCAGAGCTACGAGACCATGCCGGGCGAGCACGGCCTTGCCGACTTCCTGGAACGGGTGGCGCTGGTCTCCGACCTGGAGCACGAAGGTGAGGGCAAGAAGTCTTCCGCCACGCTGATGACCCTGCACTCGGCCAAGGGATTGGAATTCCAACTGGTCTTCATGATCGGCATGGAGGAGAAGCTGTTCCCGCACGTGCGCGCGCTGGAAAACCCGGACCAGATGGAGGAGGAAAGAAGGCTCTGCTACGTGGGGATGACCCGCGCCAAGAAGCGCCTGTTCCTCTTGAACGTGCGCCGGCGCCACATCTTCGGGCAGGAGCAGATGAACGCTCCCGCCCGCTTCATCGCCGACATCCCCAGGGAACTCCTGGACAGCGGCGACCTTTGGCAGCGCCCCGAGCCCTCCCGCGACTTCTCATCTTCCTCCTCCCATAACCTCGCCTCCCTGTTCGAGGAAGAGATCGAGCCGGAGTTCGAGGACAACGAGGTGCGCATGGTCCCCGACGACGAGGACGACGGCATCTGGGTCGGGATGAAGGTGCGCCACGCCCAGTTCGGGCCGGGCACCATCCGGAAGATCGAAGGGGAAGGGGACAACCAGAAGGTAATCGTCTGGTTCAACTCGCTGGGTGGGCCGAAGAAGCTCCTGGTGCGCTTCGCCGGGCTTGAGCGGGCCTGAAAAGCGGTATATAGTTGCCATGTGTTGTTAATGAAAATATCAAGGAGGCTACCCCATGAGAAAACTAGCAGTCTTCATGATCGCCATGATGCTGTTCTCCGGATGCACCCACTACAAGAGCCAGTACGTTTCCTTCCGGCCGCCCGAGGCGTACCAGAACCACCTGGAGCAATCGGGTGTCTCATTGGGAGGCGAGGCGTATGCGACCTCGGATGCGGCGGAGCAGGCCTTCGGTTTCGACATCAAGGGCGCCGGGCTGTTGCCGGTCATGCTGGTCATGGACAACAAGAGCGGCAAGACATTGGAGCTGATGGCGGGGCAGACCTTCCTGGTGGACGAGGCCGGCAACTATTGGCCTATGGTCGCCAACAAAGTGGCCTTCGACCGGCTGGAGAGCTCGACCCAGTTCGGCTCCTTCTTCGGTAAGGGTGCCGGCAAGGGCGCGCTGCTCGGGGCCGCGGCCGGTACGGTGCTCGGCGCCGCGCTCGGCATCGTTTCCGGCAAGAGCGTGGCGGGGTCCCTGGGTAAGGGTGCCGCCCTCGGCGCCGCCGGTGGCGCCATCATCGGCGGGACCCAGGAGGGGACCTCCAACGACCGCGAGAACCGCATCTCCGACGACCTGAGGAGCAAGGGGCTGGAAGGGCGCCCCATCCCGGCCGACAGCCTCTCCAACGGTTTCATCTTCTTCCCGGGCGAGGCCCCGACCGCCAAGGAGCTGAGGCTGCAGTGGCGCGAGAAGGAGACCGGACTGGTGCAGAAATTGATCCTGCCGCTCAACGTGCGCAAGTAGGCGTACTTGCCGCAAGGGGACTGGCTCCGCCAGGTGCCTGTCCCCCTCGGTGACAAGCGGAATAGGGGCTCGCGGGCCCCTATTCCTTTGTGAGCAGTCAGGTAGCGAGTAAAGGAGAACAGGCTTGGAAAAACCGATTATCGCCGTCACCATGGGGGACCCAAGCGGCATCGGGCCGGAGATCATCGCGGCGGCGCTGGCCGACCCCGCCGTCACGGCGCTCTGCCGGCCGCTGGTGCTGGGCGACCGCGCCGCCATCGAGCGAGGCATTGCCGTTGCCGGTGCCAACCTCACCATCGTCTCCGCCCCGGACCTGCTTCCGCCCGCGGAACCCGCTCCCGGAGCGCTCTACCTGCGCGAACTCTCCACCCTCCAGCCCGACCAGATGGTCTACGGCCGTCCCAGCCCGGACGGAGGTGACGCTTGCTACCGCTACATCTGCGCGGCGGCGGAACTGTGCATGGACGGCACGGTCGCGGCCATGGCCACCGCTCCCATCAACAAGGAGTCGCTGAACAGCGCCGGGCACCACTTCCCGGGGCATACCGAACTCCTGGCGGAGCTGACCGGCGGGCACGAGGTGGTGATGATGCTCGCCGGCGACCGCTTGCGCGTCACCCTGGTTACCATCCACGAGGCGCTGGCCCAGGTCCCGCAACTGGTCACCTTCGATCGCGTCCTCTCCACCATCAGGATCACCAACGACTCGCTTTCGCGCTGGTTCTGCAAGAAGCCGCGACTGGCCGTACTCGCGCTCAACCCGCACTGCGGCGAGGGGGGGATGTTCGGCGACGAGGAGAGTCGCATCATCGCCCCGGCAGTGGCAGCGGCACGGGAAGAGGGGATCGACGCGGTGGGGCCGCTCTCCGCCGACACCCTGTTCCACTTCGCCGTGCAGGGGAGCTACGATGCCGTGGTCTGCATGTACCACGACCAGGGGCTGATCCCGCTCAAGCTTTTGCACTTTGATGACGGGGTCAACGTCACCCTCGGCCTCCCCATCATACGCACCTCGGTCGACCACGGCACCGCCTACGACCTGGCCGGCACCGGCAAGGCGAGCCCCGCCAGCATGAAAGCCGCCCTGGTTATGGCGGCGCAGATGGCGCGCCCACAGTGACGAAGTACGTTTATGCCCTGCTAGTAAAGGAACTGTTATGAAATTGAAGAAGTACCTCCTCTGGGGCGCCGGTCTCTGCGCCATCTACGCGGTCTACGTCGCCATCTCCCTCTTCTTCGTCCCGCCGGTCACCGTGCTCAAAGACAAGAAGATGAACATCACCATCCAGGTCAAGGACTGGCAGGGGAACTACCATCCGCTGGTGGTCGGCCCCAAGAACCGCTACTGGACCCCGCTCTCGCAGATCCCCTCCGAGATGAAATGGGCGGTCATCCTCGCCGAGGATGCCTCCTTCTACAAACACGAGGGGATCGACGTGAAGGCGATCAAGGAGGCGATCAAGTACGACCTGGAGAAGCAGAGCTTCGCCCGCGGCGCCTCCACCATCACCCAACAGGTGGCCAAGAACCTGTTCCTGTCCCGGGAGAAGACCCTGACGCGCAAGGCGAAAGAACTCTATCTCGCCAAGCGGATGGAGCAGGAGATCACCAAGGGACGCATCATCGAGCTTTACCTGAACGTGATCGAACTGGGGCCCATGGTGCACGGCATCGGCCACGGGGCGCGCTACTACTTCGGCAAGTCACCCGCCGCGCTCACCCCGCGCGAGTGCGCCTTCCTGGCGGCGATGCTCCCGGGGCCGCGCGTCGCCTACAACCCGTACAAGAACCTGGACAAGGTGCTCAAGCGCTCCAACATGATCCTGAGGCTATTGGCGAACAAAGGTGTGCTCTCCTCCGGCGAATACCAGGCCGCGTTGGCCGAGACGCCCAACATCGGCCGGATGCAGAAAAAGGTCGACGAGAGCATCAAGCAGGTCGAGGTCATGGCGAACCACACCAGCGCGACCGTGCCGCAGGGGCTTACCTCGGAGCCGGACAAGGGGCAGGCCGAGCCCGGCGCCGCCCCGGCCGAGCAGCATCCCGCCGCCGCGGAACCCGCACCGGAGAAGCCGCAGGAAGACGCCGCCCCCGCCAAGGATGCGGCCCCGGCGCAGGACAAGCAGTAGCAGGATAAGTCATTGCAGCGGATCAACACCCTTTGCCGCCCCTCCCTCTCCCTCTGGGAGAGGGGAAATCATCACCCCCGTCGCCCCCTCACAGCCTTTCCCCCACCACGCTTAAACTTATCTTAGAATTCTCCTCCTCAAGTTCCCATTAAATCTGCCGAAAATTACGAAGTAGACCAATCAGTGTCCCAAGCTACTGGAGAAGTGTCATGGAAACAGCTATATCAGGCCGCGTCATCCTCGTAGACGACGACCCTTATGTCTTGGAAAGCGTCGCCTTGCTCCTTTCTGTGAGCGGGTTCGAGGTGCACCCGTGCTCAAACGGCAGGGATGCGCTCGAGCTTTTGCGTCAGTCACCTCCCGACGTTGTCCTCACTGACGTGAACATGCCGCAGATGTCGGGCATCGAACTCTTGGAGCAGATCCACGACTACGACCGTGACATCCCGGTGATCCTGATGACTGCGTACGCCGAGTTGGAAATGGCGGTGTCGGCGATCAAGAAGGGGGCCTTTGACTTCATCATCAAGCCCTTCAAGACCCCCTACCTGATCTACGCCGTCGAAAAGGGGATCAACTACCAGAGACTGTTGCTGGTGGAGAAGAACTACAAGGCGGAGCTCGAGCGCCAGGTGCTGGACCGGACCCGGGAGTTGGGGGAGGCGCTGGTTCAGATGCGCAGCATGAGCCGCGAAACGATTGAGAGGCTGACGGCGGCGGCCGAATTGAGGGACGAGGATACCGGTAAGCATATCGCCCGCATCGGGCTGTACGCCAAGCGCCTGGCCGAACAACTCGAAATGCCGCGCGAGTTCGTGGAGGGAATCGCCATGTCCTCGCCGATGCACGACGTCGGCAAGATCGGCATCCCGGATGCCATCCTCCTGAAGGCGGGCCCGCTCACCCCCGAGGAGTTCGGCATCATGAAGAGCCACACCTCCATCGGCGGCAAGATCCTGGAGGGGTCCAGCCACCTGGTGTTGCAGATGGCCGCATCCATCGCCAACACGCACCACGAACGCTGGGACGGCACCGGCTATCCGCGCGGCCTGGTGGGGGATGCGATCCCCATGGAAGGGCGCATCGTCATGCTGGTAGACCAGTACGACGCCTTGAGGAGCAAACGGGTTTACAAGCCGGCGCTGGACCACGAAAGGACCGTGGAGATCATCACCAAGGGGGACGGCAGGACCATGCCGCACCATTTCGCTCCCCAGGTGCTGGAGGCTTTCGAAGCTGCGGCCGCCGATTTCGCCACCATCTACGCCACCCATAACGATTAAAAAGCCATGGTCAGGTTCAGCCTGAAAATAAAACTGGCGCTGGTGGCCTTTCTCCTGATCGGGATCGTGAGCACGGGTGTCGCCGGACTGGGCCTCATGTTCTTCATCAAGGAGTTCAAGGCCAGCATGGCCAGCCGTCAGTATTCGGTGGTCACCGCCATGGCCGCCGACATGGACGACCGCATTACTTCGGCGCAGCGGGAACTGGTCGCGGTGGCGATGAGCATCCCTTCCTCCATGGCGACCGACCCCGAGCGCCTGCAGCACTTCCTCGACTCCCGCCTCGACTTGCACCAGGTCTTCAGCGACGGCACCGGCTTCTATTCCCCCAAGGGGATCCTGCTCGCCTCGGCCCCGGGGCAGACCCTTTTCCTCGGCAAGGACTTCTCCAGCCGCGAATACTTCATCCACACGGTCGGCTCCGGCAAGCCGTACATCTCCGAGCCGCTCATCTCGGCGCGGGGCAACCTCCTGGTCATCTTCACCGCGCCTGTCCTGGGCGCAGACGGCACCCTGATCGGCGTCCTGGGGGGGAGGGTGGAACTCGCGGAGGAGAACTTCCTGACTCGTCTGAGCCGGCTGCGGGTCGGTGATGGCGGACACTTCTTCCTGTTCAACGACCAGCGACGCCTGATCGTGCACCCGAACCGGGATCGGATCCCGCTGCCGCTGTCCCCTCACGGCAAGCAGGAACTCCTAGACCGGGTCATCGGCGGCTACGAGGGAAGCGGCGAGATGGTCGGCCCCTCCGGCGTCGCCGGCATCTACTCTTTTAAAAGGCTGCAGTCGACCAAGTGGATCCTGGCAGCCGAGCGTCCGCTGGCGGAGGCGTACGAGCCGATCTACCGGGCCCGCACCCTGGTGCTCTACAGCCTGGCCGCGCTCATTCCCGTCGCCTTGGTCTTCGTCTGGCTCTTCGTCGGGCGCCTGACCGCCCCCTTGCTCACCTTCGCCGCCCGGGTGCGCAGCCTGGGTGAGGGGACCTCTTTCGAGCCGCTGCCGCTGCAAAGCCGGGACGAGATCGGCGAGTTGGTGCAGGCGTTCAATACCATGATGCAGGAACTGGTCAGCCAGAGAGGGCGGCTGGAGCACGAGAAGAGTTTCGCGGTGCAGCTTCTGCAGCACAGCGCGCTCCCCTGTTTTGTCATCGACGCCGAGCATCGGGTCATCATCTGGAACAAGGCGCTCGAGGAGTTGACCGGCGTCGGTGCCGGGAGCCAGGTGGGGCGGACGGAGGTGTGGCGCACTTTCTACGAGCAAAAGCGCCCGATGCTGGCCGACGTGGTGGTGGACGGAACGCTGCAGGAGATGGCCGACCTCTACGGCTGCTATGCCGACTCGGAATTGATCCCGGAAGGGCTGCACGCGGAGGGGTGGTACCGGCTCAAGGGGAAGCAGCGTTACCTCTGCTTCGATGCCGCCCCGATCAGGGACAGCGAGGGGCGCGTGGTGGCCGCCATCGAAACCCTGCAGGACGTGACGGTCAAGGCCAAGACCGAGGAGCGGCTCACCAACATGGTGGAGGCGATCGGAGAGAGCGAGGAGCGCTTCCGGCGCCTGGTGGAGCTCTCGCTGGACGGCATCGCCATCCTGGTGGGGCGCCGCTTCGTATTTATAAACCCCGCCGGCAGCGAACTGCTCGGGTGCCATGCCCCGGACCAGCTCTTGGGACGGGAGATGCTGGAGTTTATCGAGCGGGAGTCGGCGGAGCTTTTCCTGGAACAGGTGACCTACGCGGAGCAGGGGGACAGCAGCGCGCCTTGGATCGAGGAGCGGCTCTTGCGCCACGACCGGACCAGCATCGAGGTGGAACTGGGGGTGGGACCCTTCGTGTACCGCGGCGAGCGGGCGCTGCAGGTGATCTTCCGGGACATCACGGAGCGGAAGCTGGCCAAGGCGCGGCTGGAGAGCCTGGCCCACTACGACTCGCTTACCTCGCTGCCGAACCGGGTGCTCTTCTTCGACCGGCTAAGGCACGCGCTCTCCGAGGCGAAGCGCTACCAGCACCCGATGGCGCTCATGTACCTCGACCTGGACTGCTTCAAGGAGATCAACGACCGCTTCGGCCACGCCGCCGGGGATGCCGTGCTTTTGGAGGCGGGGCAGCGGCTGAAGGATTGCGTGCGCGCCTGCGACATGGTGGCGCGCATGGGGGGGGACGAGTTCACCATCATCCTGACCAAGATGGCGGAGCCCCAGGACGCGGCGGTGGTGGCGGGGAGGATCATTCAGGCCTTTGCCCAACCCTTCCTGGTGGAGGGGCAGGAGGCCGGCGTCGGGGTGAGCATCGGGGTCTGCATCTACCCGGAGTGCGGGGACGATCTGGACGGGATGGTGCGCGCGGCGGATGGCGCCATGTACCGCGCCAAGCAGGAAGGGAAGAACATGTACCGCTTCCACCCCCCGGCTGGGAGGGATGGAAGCGGCGAACCGGAAGGGGCTACAGCCTGAGGGCCTCGACGGCGACCTCGTCCAGGGCGTTGGTGGTGTCGAATTCGGTTTCGGCGCCGTCACAGGTCACGGCGATGGTCGCCGCGGCGCCGGGCTCGGCCTTGGTGTAGCGCAACAGGATCTGGGCGGCCTGCTCCAAAAGCTCGGGCGAGCTCTCGCCCATGACCGCGGCCAGGGGGCTCATGCCGTCCTTCCAACGCAGGGCGGCCTCGCCGGCCTGGATGGCGCGTTCCAACAGTTGGTTCTCGGCCTCGTTTCTCCCCATGACCACCTTGGTGCGGCGGCCGATCCGGAAGTGCCTGCCCAGCTTCAGCATCCGGAAGTCCCTGAGGTTCAACTGGTCCGAGTGATCGAAGACGTCGCGAATCTTGCCGACGAAGGAGAGCTCGGTCAACAGGCAGCCGCCGGCCGGGCAGGGATAGTTCTTCACGTCCAGTTCCTCGGCCAGTTCGAACTGCTCCTTGCGGGAGCGCCCCGAGATGGAGAGGAGCTTCTCGCGATCCACCCACCCCTCTTGCTCAGGAATGGTGGGCTGGAAGTGTTTGGCGGAAAGGGGGCGCAACAGGAGCCCTTCCAGGCCGCTCTCCCGCTCGATGATGCGCAGGGTGTCGCGGCGCTGGCTCATCGGGCGCTGTCCCAGCACCTCGCCGGTGATCACGAAGTCGGCGCCCGATTCCTCCATGTACTCCTTGGCCTTTTTCAGCAGGTAGATGCGGCAGTCGATGCAGGGGTTCATCCCCTTGCCGTGGCCGTGCTTGGGGTTCCTGATGATCTCCAGGTAGTCGGCACCCTTGTGCATCACCTTGATGGGGATCTTGAATTCCTCCGCCACCCGCACCGCCTCCGACTTGCAGCCGGCGTTCTTTCCGGTGCAGGTGCAGAAGGGGGAGGTGAAGTTGAGTGCCTCCACGGCGATCCCCTGTTCCAGGAGCACCTTGACGGCGAGGGTGGAATCGAGTCCGCCCGAGAGCAGGGCGATGGCTTTTCTTTGCATGCAAACTCCTTATTCAATTGACAATTCAGAATTGGCAATTGACAACGTGTGGTCTCGTTCTGTAATGATGGCAGTTACTTGCAACGCGACTGACAGATAAGCGGGAAGGGATCTGCGTTGAGGTTCTGCTTAAGTCGAGGTAGCGCATCCGGGGTAATGGTTTCATTCTAGCAGCCCGGCCTTGACGCTGGGCCTGCCGCCTCGGGCATTGTCAATTGTCCCTAGCCAATTGTCAATCGATTTGTCTGCTCCATTGCGAATACTGAACCGACTGCTTTGCTCCATCGTCGACTAGTCATCGAGCTGTCTGCTCCATTGTCAATTGGTTTGTTTTCGGGTACATTTCCCCCTGGCACCGCCAACTGCAGCATCCTGGAGGTTATGCAATGAACGGGCTTGTCAAGGAAGGGTCCATCGGTGAGGTACTCTTCAAATCCCAGATCATCACCGAGCACGAGTTGAGGGCCGCCCTCGAGGCGCAGAAGGTTTCGGGATGCCGGGTCGGCGAAGCGCTGGTCCGTATGGGAGTGGTCACCCAGGAGGACATCGACTGGGCGCTCGCCAACCAGTTGAACATCCCCTACGTACGACTCAAGAAGGAAAACATCGACCCTGCCGCCGTGGATAAGGTCCCGGCCCAACTGGCCCGGCGCCACAGCCTCTGCCCGGTGGTTCTCACCGGCAGCGAGCTCTCGGTGGCCATGGCCGACCCCCTCAACAAGGAGGCGGTCGAGGAACTCACGCGCGTCTCCGGTTGCAACATCAACATCTCGGTCGGCCTGATCCGTGAGATCCGGGAGATGCACGAGATCCTCTACGGGCCGGACGTCTCCCACCCCGAACTCGGTTTCACCTCCGGACAGTTCAGCGCCAACGTTCTCGCCGCGATAAACGCCGACCTGACCGGCGCCATGCTCCTGAACCACCTGCTCTTGCGCGTGGTGCAGCAGAAGTTCGCGGGAGTTGCCCTGCAGCCCCTGGGGGACCAGGTGCGCGTCGTGGCGCGTAGCGGCCACAAGAGCATCGAGATGGGGAGGATCGCCATCACCCACTACGCCCGCCTGACCGAGCGCGTCCGGCGCCTGTCGGGACTCCCCGTCGACGGAGAGGGAGCGGCCACCGGCGTGCTGAAGTTTCTTTGGCAGGGGAAGAAGATCCCCTTCCAGGCGCTTCTGATGACCGGCGACGGCGGCGACTACGTGACCCTAAGGCTGCACACCGTCGCGCCCCAGTTGAACACCATGGAAGACCTCGGGCTCACCCCGCGCCAGCACGACGACCTGGCCATCCTTGCCACCGCGAGGGACGGGCTGGTCATCTTCGCCGGGCGGTCCACCGAGGAGCGCAGCCGGCTCATCGACCTGTTTCTCGATTCCTGCGACCATGCCGACCGCACCGTTTTGCTGGTCGGGGAGCGGCTCGGCCGCGGCAGGAGCCGTTTCCCCCGTCTTGGCCACGCCCGTTGCGGTTGCGAGGACAACGCCGCGGTCATCGCGGCGGCCATGGACCACGACCCCGACGTCCTGGTGGTCGAGGACGTGACCGACCTTTCCACCTTCATCGCGGCGAGCAAAGCGGTCATGCGCGGCAAGCAGGTGGTGGCCGGGATGTCCCATGCCACCAAGGGGGAGGTGCTGAAGCAGCTCATCTACCTGATCCAGAAGAACTACCTGATTCCCACCCACGTGAGGGGCATCGTTTCCAGCCGCTGCGTGCTGCTGTTGTGCCCGGACTGCAAGGAGCGCTACGCTCCGGCGCCCGAGGAACTGGCGGCGCTCAGGCTGGTACCCGGCGAGCGTGCCTATTTCCGTCCGACCGGCTGCCCCGCCTGCGACCAGACCGGTTACCGCGGCAAAAAATACCTCCTGGACGTGATCCGGTTCGACAAGGATCTCCTGGAGGCGTTGGAAATGATCCGGGACAGCGATGAGCTGGTGCGCTATCTCAGGGAGAACGGCTTCCGCGGCATCGTGGAAGAGGGAGCGGAACTCCTGGAGCGGGGCGAGATCGCCCCGGGCGAGTACGTCGCCTCAATAATTCTGTGACGGAGATAAGACATGGCAAGGATTGATGCGCTGTTCAAACTGCTGCACGACGCCGGGGCTTCCGATTTGCACCTGTCCGCGGGGTCGCCCCCTATTTTTCGGCTGCGCGGTGAGATGGAGCGCCAGAACTTCAAGACTCTGTCCCACGACGAACTGAAGGCTATCCTGTACGAGATACTGACCCCCAAGCAGCGCGAGCACTTCGAGGAGAAGCACGACCTTGACTTCGCCTACTCGGTTCCCGGCCTGGCCCGTTTCCGCGGCAACTATATGATGCAGCACCGCGGCATCGCGGCGGTGTTTCGTATCATCCCCAGCAAGATCCTGTCTGCCGACGACCTGGGGCTTCCCGAGGGGGTCCGCAACATGACCAAGCTCAGGAAGGGGATGGTGCTGGTGACCGGCCCCACCGGGAGCGGCAAGTCGACCACGCTGGCTGCCATGATCGACCTGATCAACAGCACGCGGCGCGAGCATATCCTGACCCTCGAGGACCCGCTCGAGTTCATCCACGAGAACAAGATGTCGCTGTTCAACCAGCGCCAGATCGGCGAGCACTCCGAGAGTTTCGCCAGCGCGCTCAGGGCGGCCCTGAGGGAGGACCCGGATGTCATCCTGGTCGGCGAGATGCGCGACCTGGAGACCATCGGCCTCGCCATGAGCGCCGCCGAGACCGGTCACCTGGTCTTCGGCACCTTGCACACGAGTTCGGCGGCCAAGACCGTGGACCGCATCATCGACGTCTTCCCGAAGGACGCCCAGGAGCAGGTGCGCGCCATTTTGTCGGAGTCCCTCAAGGGGGTGGTCTGCCAGCAGTTGCTGAAGACCGCCGACGGCAAGGGGCGTGCGGCGGCCCAGGAGATCATGGTCTGGAACCCCGCCATCGGCAACCTGATCCGCGAGGGCAAGACCTTCCAGATCCCGTCCATCATGCAGACGGGAAGGAAGGACGGCATGCAGCTCATGGACCAGCACATTCTGGATCTTTTAAAGACCAAGAAGGTGTCGCCCGAGGAAGCCTACCGCTGCTGCCAGGACAAGCGGCAGTTCGAGCAGTACCTCACCGCGCCACCGCAGGAACACTAATAAGCAAAAAGGCAAAACCATTGGCCACGCTTGGGTCCGCAAGCGTGGCTTTTGTTTTTGATTTCTAGGTTTTAAAGCCGGAACTGGTGCACCAGGTGCTGCAGTTATGAAGCGTTGTATTAAGGGGCGTGCGGCAGAGCCACCATACTCATGAGGGGGAAGTGGATGAAGTTTCCCGTTTCGGAACTGATAGAGAGGGTCCACCCACCGCCGATCTCGGAGGTGAAGGGATGGCTGGCGGCCGCCAACCCGAAGCTCGCGCTGATTGACCTCTGCCAGGCGATCCCGGATTACCCGCCTCCGCCCGAACTGGTCGACCACCTGGAACAGGTGATGCGCGACCCTCTCACCTCGCGTTACAGCATCGACGAGGGGCTCCCCGAGGTGCGCGAGGCGGTCTGCCGCGGCTACCGCCGGCTCTATGACGCCTGCATCGACCCCTCCCAGATCTGCCTCACCATCGGGGCCAGCCAGGCGCTCTGGCTCGCCATGGTGACCCTGTGCCGCGCCGGCGACGAGGTCATCGTGCAGCTGCCCGCCTACTTCGACCACCCCATGGCGCTCGCAGTCCTGGGAATCCGCGCCGTGTTCGCCCCCTTTGACGAATCGACCGGAGGCTTGCCAGACGTCGCGGCCATCGCCGGGCTGATCACGGACAAGACGCGCGCCATCCTCCTGGTTACCCCCAGTAACCCTACCGGCGCCGTGATTCCGCCTGAGACCATCAACGAGCTCCACCAGTTGGCCCGGCGGCGCAACGTCGCGCTGGTGCTGGACGAGACCTACAACAGTTTCATCACCGGCGGCGTCCGTCCCCACGACCTGTTCCGGGATCCCTGCTGGGGGGACTACTTCGTCCACATCGCATCATTCGGCAAGACCTTCGCGCTCACCGGTTACCGGGCGGGGATGCTGGCCGCATCGAGCAAGTTCATCGAGCATGCTTTGAAGGCGCAGGATACCATGGCGGTCTGCCAGCCCCGGGTCACCCAGCACGCGGTGCAGTACGGCTTGGACCATCTTTCCGACTGGGTGGCGCAAAATCGGGTCATGATGGAGCGGCGCCACGAGGTGTTCCGGGCCGAGATGGCGAAACCGGGCAACCCGTTCCGGCTGGTGGCGAGCGGGCCCTTCTTTGGTTGGGTGGCGCACCCCTGTGCGGGGCGGACGGGACGGGAGGTCGCGAAGCGGCTGGTCGAGGAGTCGGGGATGCTGCTTCTCCCCGGGGAGGTATTCGGGCCGGGGCTGGAGGGGTATCTGAGACTCGCCTTCGGGAACATCAAGGAGGAGGTCATTCCCGAGGCGGTGCAGCGGTTCCGGGACTTCAAAAGCTGAAAACCCGGAAAACCATTTCACAGGGAGGAAATCTGAGAAAATCTGAGAAAGGCAAAAGAGGGGTGCGAAAAAATCGTCCTTCTCCTGTCTTTGGTTTCTCAGAAGTCCTCAGAAGTTCTCCCTGTTAATGGTTTGGCTTAAAGAGCTTCTTGCAGGAAATCGATCAACCCGTCGTTGACCTCCTCGGCGTGGGTCCAGTTGAGGCCGTGCGGCGCACCGGCCACGACGATGAGACGACTCCCCTCGACCGCTTCATGGGTCCGGCTCCCGGAGGCGGCGAAGGGGACGATCCGGTCGTCGTCACCATGGATGACCAGGGTCGGGATCTTGATGCTCAGCAGGTCCTCCCGGAAATCGGTCAGCCATGAGTGCACGCAGGAGTGCGTCGCGATCGGCGACGCCGTGGCCGCGATGTTCCAGCTAAGCCTAAGCACCTCTTCGCTCACCTTTTTCCCGCCGAACGCATGCACGTTGTAGAAGTTGCCGAGAAAGCTGGTCAAAAAGGAGAGCCGGTCGCTCCTGATTCCCTGCCGGATCCCCTGGAAGACATCCCCATCCAACCCCGCCGGGTTATCCGGCCTCTTGAGCAGAAACGGTGTCACCGCCGCCATGAACACCGCCTTCTTGATGCGCTCGGAGCCGTAGCGCCCCAGGTAGCGCGCCACCTCGCCGCCTCCCATAGAAAAGCCAACCAGTACTGCCTCGCGCAAATCCAGGGCGTTCAAAAGCGCGTTCAGATCGGCCGCCAGCGTGTCGTAGTCGTAGCCGGTAGAAGGCCGGCTCGACTGGCCGAAGCCGCGTCGGTCGTAGGTCACCACCCGATATCCTGCCTCCAGCAGGGCGGGAACCTGCCTCTCCCATGACCTGCCGCTGAGCGGCCAGCCGTGGATCAGCACCACCGGCTGCCCTTCGCCTAGGTCCTCATAGTACAGATCGATGTTGCAAGAGTTCTCCTTCCCCACGGTGATGTAGCTCATCGGTGCCTCCTCACTTTCCTCCCCCTTTCGGGTGGTTAGCCAGCGGTTATCCGACGCCGGATCCGGCGCAAGTTGTTCAGATACAACATTTCCTGGACAAGTCAAACGGACCGCTGAACCGTCCCGGCGCCACTCGCGATGGTCCGTGGCACAAGACCGATCCGCTGCAATGTGAAGGGGTGTGAAAAATATCAACTTGTATCCAAACGTATACGCCCCCCGCAAATCCATGATTAGAGCGGCTTTGCGTTTACTTCGCCTTATAAAGAGCTTCCAACTCGCGACAGCCGTCTCTAACCCCGACTGCGCCTTCTCAATCTGTAACTATTCGAATATTGGCTGAAAATTTTTTTTTATGATTTGTGGCACGATCCCTGTAATTACTTTGGCATTGGTTTGGCCTAGTCGGTCTAGACCTGTAATCAAAATCGGTGACGTGACAACTACAGGGCGTAAAGGAGGAAACGGTTATGAGGCGATTAATGACGATGATAGCGGGACTGATAGTGTCCCTTTCGTTGGCGGTAGCCGCGAATGCAGCTCCGGCCGCAAATGGGACGGCTCCAAAGACAGGGAAGGGCATCCAGAATGCCAAGAAGGTAGCGCAAGCCAAGATGGAACGAAGCAAGAAGATGCAGGAATTGGAAAAGAAAGGGCATGCCAAGAGACAACAGGCAAAGAAGTAAACCAGCAACGAAATGACCTTGATATGTAAAAAGGAGGAAGTTATGGACAGGCTGAGAACAACATTGATAGCGTGCCTGGCAACACTGGTGATCACGCTTTGGGGACTGGCTCCCCCACCAGCACAGGCCATCGACGAAACCAAAGTACCCCATTATTTCGGACCGGCTCCCAACTGGGCGCTGAGCCCGCTGCCGACGGTTGACCCGGTTACCAGCGCAGTCTCCGGCGGCATCAAGAAGTTCGTGAACCGTCTCCCCGGCTTGGGCGAGGGGAATGCGAACGACCTCGGCCAGTACCTCCCGGTGGCCGTCGCCGACACCACCACCTACCCGGGAGCTGACTACTACGAAATCGGCGTGGTGCAGTACCGCCAGAAGATGCACTCCGACCTGCCGCCGACCCTGCTGCGTGGCTACGTGCAGCTTTCCACGACGGTGGTCCCGGGCAAGCAGGTTGCCCTCACCAACGCCCTGGTCGACGGCACCACGGTGTCCGTCGCCAGCTACACCGGCGTGACTTCCCCTAACTACCTCGGACCCGTCATCGTGGCCCAGAAGGACCGTCCGGTCAGGATCCTGTTCCGCAACCTTTTGCCTAACAACGCAGGCGGCGACCTGTTCCTCCCCGTCGACGCGACCATGATGGGCTCCGGGATGGGGCCGATGTCCATGGTCACCCCGACCGATGCCGGTACGGTCACCGACACGGTACGTAACCCGCTTTGCACCGCCAACCCCAAATCCGACATGTGCTTCAAGGACAACAGGGCCACCTTGCACCTGCACGGCGGCGTGACCCCCTGGATCAGCGACGGTACCCCGCACCAGTGGACCACCCCGAAAGACGAGTCGACACCCTGGCCTGCAGGCGTGAGTGTTAAGAACGTGCCCGACATGCCCGATCCGGGCCCCGGTGCCATCACCTTCTTCTACACCAACCAGCAGAGCGCGCGTCTCATGTTCTACCATGACCACGCCTGGGGCATCACCCGTCTCAACGTCTACGCCGGTGAGGCTGCCGGCTACGTGATCCAGGACGAGACCGAGCAGGCACTGATCAGCAAGGGGCTCATCCCCGACGGCAACAGCACCATCCCGCTCATCGTGCAGGACCGCACCTTCGTGCCGCAGGGCGACAAGGTTGCCCGTACCGGCCAGCTCTACGACCAGGACCCGACTTGGGATGCCGACCGTTGGGGCGGCTTTGGCAACCTCTGGTACCACCACGTCTACATGCCCGCGCAAAACCCGAGCGACCCGAGCGGCATGAGCGCCTTCGGCCGCTGGATGTACGGCCCCTGGTTCTGGCCCCCGGCAAAACCGATGTACCCGCCGATCCTGAACCCGCGTTTCAACATGGACCCGGCGACCGCGTTCACCACACCGCTCGCCAAGCCGTGCGACCTGAACGATTCCACCACCTGGCAGTACCAGACCGACCCGTTCTGCGAGCCTGAGATGATCCCGGGTACCCCGAACATCTCCGTCGGCATGGAGCAGTTCAACGACACGCCGGTAGTCAACGGCACCGTGTACCCGTACACCACGGTCGATCCCAAGGCGTATCGCCTGCGCATCCTGAATGCGGCCAACGACCGTTTCTTCAACCTGCATATGTATGAGGCCGACGTTAACACCGCCAGCACCTCCCTGAACGCCGATGGCAACCCGATCGGCGGTACCGAGGTGGCCTTCAAGATCGCTGAACTGGCGGCGGCACAGCTCGACCCGAACGTGTTCCCGACTCCGGACACCACCCTCTCCCCGAAAGGGCCGGACTGGATCCAGATCGGCAGCGAGGGCGGCTTCCTGCCGGCACCGGCCGTGATCCCGCCGCAGCCCATCACCTGGATCACCGATCCCACCCGCTTCGACGTGGGTAACGTGGACCAGCACTCCCTGGCGCTGGCACCGGCAGAGCGGGCCGACGTGATCGTCGACTTCTCCAAGTACGCCGGCAAGACGCTGATCCTTTACAACGACGCCCCTGCGGCCTACCCGGCACGCGTGGCGAGCTACGACTACTACACCGGCGCCCCCGACCTCTCTCCCGTCGGCGCCCCGGGTGTAATTCCTGGCTACGGCCCCAACACCAGGACCGTGATGCAGATCAGGGTCAACCCGCTGCCCGACCCGACGGTAACCCCGGCCCCGTTCGACCTCCCCTCGCTGCAGGCGGCGTTCGCGCACCAGGCCGATGGCTCCGGCGTATTCGAATCCGGTCAGCATCCGATCATCGTCGGCCAGGCCGCCTACAACTCGGCCTACGGCACCAACTTCCCGGCGGGCAGCTGGTGCAACGCTCCGGGGAGCACCAAGCAGTCCTGCGACGGCTTTGCCCGGATCTCCGACCAGGGCGGCAACCTTTTCGGCTTCAACACCCTGTTAGGACCCAACACGAAGTTCCAGATCCCGCTGCAGCCCAAGGCCCTGCATGACGAGATGAACGCGGTTGCCTTCGACGAGTTCGGCAGGATGACCGCCAACATGGGCCTCGAGGCGGTTCCGGCCGCTCCGGGCGCACAGAACGTGATCCTGTACCCGTACGTCAACCCGGCCACCGAACTGATCGACGGCACCAACCTGCCCAAGGGCGACCTGAACGTCACCCCGATCTCGACCCAGGACGGCACCCAGATCTGGAAGATCACCCATAACGGGGTGGACACCCACCCGATCCACTTCCACCTCTACGACGTGCAGGTACTCAACCGCGTGACCTGGGACAACATCATCATCCCGCCGGATGCCAACGAGCTCGGCTGGAAAGACACCGTAAGGATCAGCCCGCTGGAAGACACCATCGTCGCCCTGAGGCCGATCGTTCCGACGCTGCCGTTCGAAATCCCGAACAGCGTCAGGATGCTCAACCCGATGATGCCGGCCGGCTCCACCGCGATGTTCGAGCCCACCGACATCTCCGGCAACCCGACCAACGCCATCATCAACCAACTGGTCAACTTCGGTTGGGAATACGTGTGGCATTGCCACATCCTCAGCCACGAAGAGATGGACATGATGCGCCCGGTCTCCTTGGCCCTGCCGCCGAAGCAGGCTGACGGCCTCGCCTTCACCACCTCCGGTTCCGGCAACAAGGCGCGGCTCACCCTGAACTGGAACGACAACTCCATCAGCGAGACCTCGTTCGTGGTGAAGAAAACCACTGACGGCACCACCTGGACCACCGTGGGCACCATCGCCTCCCCGCTGGACCAGGCCAACACCACCGGGCCGAAGACACTGCAGGATCCGGCCATCTACAACCCGAACGTGGTGACCGAGTACCAGGTACTGGCACTGAACACCGTCGGCTACGGCGGGCAGATGCCGAGTATGACCGTGCAGTCGGCCTCGGCACCGCTCTTCACCGGTAGCGTCCCGGTAGATCCGACCAACATGAACGCGGTTCTGGCTGCCGGACCGAAGGTCACCATCACCTTCACCGACAACGCCACCACCGAGACTGGGTTCGTGCTCGAACGCTCCGTGAACGGCGGCGCCTTCACCCTGCTCGCCAAGCTTCCGGCCCGCAGCAACACCGGCAGCGTAACCTACACTGACAACCTGACCCTCTCGGCAGCCGACACCACCTACACTTACCGTGTCGCCGCCGTGAACGTTGCCGGCCTGTCCGGGTACGCCGTTTCCCCGACCATCCTGCTTCCGGCACAGCCGGCCGCACCGGGGAACTTCACCGCAACCAACGGCAAGAACACCGGCAACAGCAGGAGCGTGGTCCTGAATTGGCAGGATCTCTCCAGCAACGAAACCGACTTCACCATCCAGAGAGCCACCGACTCGGCCTTCACCAAGAACCTGAACAGCATCACCGTCAATGCCGGGGTGACCACCCTGACCCAGACCGGGCTTGCCCGCAACACCAAGTACTGGTACCGGATCAGGTCCAACAACGGCATCATCGTTTCCTCCGGATGGGTGAACGCTACGCCGTTGCCCATCACCACCAACCCGTAGTATCAGCCGTCCATGCCTGGGGAGGAGGTGCTGGTCCTCCTCCCCGGGGATTTTTTCCAAACCAGCAGCAATGCAAAAAGGCCCCCTGGCAGAAGCAAGGGGGCCTTCGCTTTGTCCGCAGCCCGTTTGCGGGGAAGGTTTCTCCGTGTGAAGAGGGGTAGGCGGGAGCCCAGACAACGAAGACGGAGACGGCGAGGCGGAAATTCAGCCGGTGGTGCCAAGCCCTGCAGCGATCGCGTTCACCGTCTCCAGGAGCCGGAACAAGAGCCCTCCGGACATGGCGCTGTCTTTGCGCGTGGTGTCCTGGCGCCATTGGCGCAAAAGGGCGATCTGGCGCTCGTGCAGCACCCGGAGAGCGTCCTCGCGCCGCGCCAGCGAGCTGTGCACGGCGGCGCGACGCTCGGCCAGTGAGCCGCCGTAGATCTCCTCGAGCATCCTCACGGTGCGCTGGTACTCGCCGGCGATGGCGGCGAAGATCGGCTCACGGATCCCCTGGTCGTGCACCAGTTCGGCGTAGCTTTCCATGATGGCGAGGTTGGCGCTGGCGACGCTGGTGGCGGCGTTACTGATGATGTAGTGCAGCACGGTCCAGCTCTGGCAGTTGCGGACCAGTTCGCCGAACAGGGCCGGTTCCTGGTTCATGAGCTCCTCCAGGGCGAAGCCGATGCCGTACCAGCCGGAGAGGAAGTAACGGGCCTGGCTCCAACTGAAGACCCACGGGATGGCGCGCAGGTCGCCGAGGCTCGCCTGGGCGGTACGCCGCGCCGGACGCGAACCTATGCTGCTCGACTCGATCACGTCGATGGGGGTGGCCTCGCGGAAGAAGGTGACGAAGCCGTCGCTGTTCAGGAGTTGCTGGTAGGCGGTCCTGCTCCGCGCCGCCAGACGATCCATCACCGGCTCCAGCGGGTGCCCGGGGCCCGGGCCGCCACGTTGCGGGATGCTGACGCCGGCGGTCCCGGCGAGCAGCAGTTCCAGGTGGTAGGCGGCGTTCAACGGGTTGGAGTACTTCTGAGAGATCACCTCGCCCTGCTCGGTGAGGCGCAGGTCCCCTGCCGCCGATCCCTCGGGGAGGCCGCGCAGGAAGCGGCTGGTGGGGCCGGCGCCGCGGCTGATGGTCCCCCCCCTGCCGTGGAAGAAGCGCAGCCGCACCCCCTGGCGCCGCGCGGCCGCCAGCATCGCCTCCTGGGCGCGGTACAGCCCCCACAGGCTCGCCATAATCCCGCCGTCCTTGTTGCTGTCGCTGTAGCCGACCATGACCTGCTGCACCGGTTGTCCGCCGCCCAGCTGGGCCAGGGCGCGGCGCGTCATGGGGTGCCCCAGGAACTGTTCCAGGATCGCGGCGCTTCCCTCCAGGTCCTTGATGGTCTCGAAGAGCGGGACCACCGGGAGGAGGCAGGCGAGTCCCTCACCCGTGCGCACGACGAGCCCCGCTTCGCGCGCCAAAAGGTAGACCACCAGCAGATCTGAGAGGGAGCGGGTCATGCTGACGATCAGGGCGCCCAGCGACTCCGCGCCGTAATCCCGGATCTGGGTCGCGAGCACACGGTAGCAGCCGATCACGCTCTCTGCTTCCTTGCCGGGCTTGGCGTCGGGGAGCAGGAAGGGGCGGGGTGAGGCGAGCTCCCGGTCCAGGAAGGCGAGCCGCTCCGGCTCCTGCCACTGCGAGAAACCTCGCTCCGTCAACCCGGCCGCCGCCATCAACTGCTCCACCGCCTTGTCATGGAAGGCGCTGTTCTGCCTGACGTCGAGGGAGGCCAGGTGGAACCCGAACACCTCCACGCAGCGCAGCACCGGCACCACGTCGGCAAGCGCGAGCCGCGTAGCGCCGGTGGCCACCAGGGTGTCCCTGAGTAGGCGCAGGTCGCCTTCGAGCTCGTGGGGGCGGCAGTAACGGGAGCCGGAGTCGCCGCAGAGGGTTTCCTCACCCCCAGAGATGTCGACCGGGAGCTTTGCCTTCATCAGGTTCACCAGTTGGCGCCAGGGCTCCTCCGGGTTGCGCCGGAGCGCCTCGGCGCCCAGCGCCCCGGTTGGTGCGGCCAGTTCCTGCAGGCGCTTGGCAAGCTCGGGGGGAGGGGGGAGCAGCAGCCGCGAGATGCTGAGCCGGCTCCCCAGGGTGGTGAGCTGGCCGTGGATCAGCATGAGCGCGTTCAGCCTCAGCTCCCTGAGCGTAGCGGCGGTGACCTCGGCGGTGACCAGGGGGTGCCCGTCGCGGTCCCCCCCCACCCAGGTGCTGAAGGAGACCTTGGGGAGGCGGTCGGTGAGCGGCGACAGGGGGCGCGCCAGTCCCGCCTCGCGCCAGGCGCGGCAGATCCTCTTGTCCAGGATCGGAATCACCCGGGGAAAGATCTCGCGCAGGTGGTAGATGATGGCCGCCAACTCATTCAGGACCTGCGGCTTCTCCAGGTGGATTTCTCCGGTGCGCCAGAGTCGCTCCAGCATGGTGACGATTTCCTCGCGGATGTCGTCGCGCTCCAGCGGGGTCCAGACCGTGTTCTCGCGTTTCACCAGCAGGAGGTAGAGCTCACGCAGGTGCCTCAGCACCGAGGCCCGCTTCGCCTCGGTGGGGTGGGCGGTGAGCACCGGCTCCACCCTGATCTGTCCCAGGAGTTCCGCGATCTGTTCCTGCGGCACGCCGCTCTTGTTCAGCTTTTCCAGCACCCTTCCCCAAAGGCCCGGCTCGGCCACCAGCCCCTGGCTCGCCTCCACCGCCCGCCGCGTCTGTACGGCGAAGTTCTCCTCCGCCATGCTGAGCAGCTGAAAGGCAATGGACCAGGCCCGCACGAACTTGCAGTCCTCGGAGGGGGCCATGGAACCGGTCTTGGGGAGGCAGGCCGCCAGTTGGGACTCGCCCAGGCCGTGGAACATCTCGGCCAGGCATTCCATCAGGTAGTCGAGGTCGCGTTGCAGTTTTTCCGGTATGGCTGCGCCGGGGTCGGACATGACGGCTCCTCCTGCCAAGCCCGTTGCGGACGGGCTCGCAGCATGGCTGATATGGGGCGGACGACAGAGATGAATGATACCCCAGAATCCCCTGATGGGAATGCCGGGGGTGGCTTGTTCATGTGAAGAGCCTTATGGTAAGGTCTTATTAAGGGAGGCAAAGGAGGTTTATTATGAAAACGATACTGCTCGTGCTCCTGATCATCATAGCGGTAATCCTGACCATCTGGTACCTGGTAATCCCCGCCGACGTAGTGATTGGTTCCTTCAAGGCTTTGCGCCGTGGCGAGTGGCACGGCTGGAGACGGGACAAACCTCGGTAGTGGCACGCCAAGCGAACTGTGGACACGTAAAAGGCCCCTGGCTGTCGCCAGGGGCCTTTGTTTGTTTGGGCAAGGGGCAAGTATCCGCGGGTTACGGGACGCTGTTGAAGTCGTCGCGGCGGAAATCCTCTGTCGTTCCATAGGAGTAGGAGAAATTCACCCGCTTGACGCTGTCCGGCCGGGCCAACGGAATCTCGATGAGGAACGGTTCGCTTCCGGTAAACCGCCCGTCGAAGGTCTTGGTTCCCTTGCCGAGCTCCTTGCCGTTTTCATCAAGCAGCTTCGCCGTCAACTGGAGAGAAGTGTAGGGGAGGTCCGGCCGCACGTTCTTGAGGGTGCCGTCGATGCGCATCCCCTTGTCGGTGTTTTCTGCTTTCCAGGAGATATCGAGCTCGTGATTGCTGAATTGGTGGGCGCTGTACGCAGGGTTGGCGTCCTGCTTCACGCGTGGAACTGCACAGGCGCTGATGAGAGAAAGAATCGCGATCGACAGCAAGAGCTTCTTCAGCATAGGTCACCTCCGCATTTTGATGGGAACTTACCCAGTGTAGTCCCGTTATCCGCACGTGCAATGTGACTTTTCTCCGGGGCTGTTTCCAAAATTCTACCTTGTTGGATGTGACAATGTTGCCGTGGCCGGCGTGATGGAGCGGCCGGACGCAAAAACAGCGGGGCGTCAGGGACGCCCCGCTGCGGGGACAGCTTCTTTATCTGTGGTCAGGTTACTTCTTGTGGCCGGACTCGCGGGTCATCGAGGCAGCCTCCGCCTTGATGTCCACCAGGTCCTTCTGGAGCTCGGCCAAGCCGTACCAGGTGACGTAGTCGGGGTTCATGTGGAACGCCCCCTGGAAGGCACGCATGCGGTGCTCGAGGAACATCACGTACAGGGTCTGCTCGATCGGGGTCCTGGTGTCGTAGAAGGTGAGCAGGTCCGGGTAGGCCGGCTGACCCTGCTGCGGCTTGATGATCCCCTTCTCGTAGAGGCCGGCGACGATGGTGATCGCCTCAGCCATCAGTTTGTCGGCTTCCTTGATCATCTGGTCGGCGTTGCCGAGCTGGGTCTTGGCGTAGGTCGCACTGTGGCACTTGCTGCAGATGCCGACCATTTTGTCGCGGGACGCTTGCCACTCTTCCTTGGTGAGGCGTGCCACCTTGCCCGCCTTGACCAGCTCGAGGCGGCCGGTCGGCTTGCCTGCCGGGTCGAGGACCCCGAGGCCTTTCAGGATGGTGACGCGGTAGCCCATCCACTCGGCGTCTTCTTCGGGGAGACGCAGGGCCAGGAAGCCCCAGGAGGTCATCACGTTGTGGTCGCCGTCGCCCATATGGCAGGTCTGGCAGGTGGGGGCGCGGCCGGTGTCACCTTCCATCTGGTAGATGGAGCCGTGCTTGGAGTTGGACCACATCTCCCACTGCGGATGGTCGAAGCCCATGTGGCAGGTGCGGCAGGCTTCCGGCTTCTTGGCCTCGGCCTTGCTGAACTTGTGGCGGGTGTGGCAGGAGTTGCACGGGGAGCCGTACTGCCCATCGGCGCGCGACTTTTCGTCGCGGATGCCGACCTTGTGGCAGCCGCCGCAACCCTTCATCCCCTGGATGTAGGCGTGGGGCTGGATCTTGTTGGTCGGCATGGCGTCCATGGCCACCCAGGCGACGGCGTGCTTGCCGGAGGCGTACTGGTCATGCTGCTTGGTGTGGCACTCCTTGCAGGTCTTCTCGGTCGGCATGGTCACCTTGGCGACATCCTTGGCGCTCTGGTGGGCGGTGCCGTGGCAGCTGGAGCAGTCGACGCTGCCGCTCTTGCCCATTTCACCGGACAGGAAGTCCTTGACGATGTTCGGCGTCACCTTCTCGTGACAGGTGATACAGTTGCTCTTCCCGGCGAACGCCGCCCCGGCCAGCATCAGCACCAGCGCCAGCGCCCCTCCCAGTTTCTTCAAACCATGAATCATGCAATGTCCTCCCCTTTGATGAGTAAAAAAACGAGGCACATGTAAACCATATCCCCGGGAGGAATTCCTTGATGTAGGTCAAAAAACGGTAAACGGCACCTGCGGGCGCCGGCCGGCCGCAGCCGACTGCGGTTACTGTTCCACGGCCAGTGCCACCATGAACCAGTCCTCCTCCGAGTCAAAGAGCAGCGTCATCACCTCGGGCTTCTTCGACACGTGGATCGCGTACTGCTTGCCGGAGACGATGGACGGGGTGGATAGCCGTATTGCCAGGGACTCCGGGGAGAGGTGGCGTTTGAAATTCCCCGCCAGGACGTTGGCGAGCTCTCCCAGGGCGTCCTCGATCTCGTCCTCGGTCGGGCTGTCGGTATCAAGGAGCTGCCCTGCCAGGCGCTGGGCCAAGTGGGTGGACACGTGCAGCCCTACCAGGCCGTTGTAATCACCGGCCAACCCCACCAGGGCGCTGATGCAATCCGTGAAGTTGGATGCCGGGTTGACCGCCAGGGGCAGATGCAGCAGATGGTCCATCCCCATCATGGTGGAGAAGATCTTTCTTACCTCCTGGATCAGCGTCTTTTCAAGGAGCGGTCCGCTGGTGCCGATGGTTGCAAGTAATTTCTCCGAGAACATGGTGCTTCCTCCTCTCGCTACGATGTTGCCGCTGTCCCGCAAAAGGGCAGCCGGCCGGCTTGTCATAGTGAAGTAGCAGAGGGTGTGCCATTGGTACAGGTTGCGGGTTTCCGGTGGTTTACCGGGAAGATGGGTCGTGCTGGTGTCCGTATCAGGGACACGGTGGGTACCAAAGGGACAGTGCGTTGTGTTGGCGGGCGGTGTGGCTATACTATCAGCGTCTCGAAATCGGAGTCCGGTGCTGACACAGAGGGAGGTTTCTATGAAGAAGAAGGCCCGTCCCGGTTCGCTTCCCAGCGTCACCTTCCAGAAAGAGACCCACTGCGGCAGGATCTACGTGACCGTCGCCATGGATCACAAGGGAAACCCGTTCGAGATCTTCGTTCGCTTCGGCAAGGCCGGTCATTGCGGGGCAGCGGTCTTCGACGGCCTGACCAGGATCCTCTCCTACGGCCTGCGGTCCGGACTCGACCCGCGCGAGGCGGTGAAGGCCCTGGGTGGGATCGGCTGCAATTACGGGAAGGACACCTGCATGAACGCGGTATCCGAGGCCCTGCGCGAGGTGCTCGACGAGGCCGGTGCAACCGTCGCCGGTCACCTGGGCTTGCGCGGCCCGGGAGCGAAGTAGCGACCTACCTTGGCATCCATCTCGTCTATCCACCCCGCCTTCGATTCCGGAAAGGCGTCTGCATACGGGACGTAGGGCTTGATATCCAGGATGGGCGTTCCGTCCAGGAGGTCCACACCGCGCAGGTGCAGCGTCTTTCCTTCCACCCGTACCAGTTCCACGGCGGACAGCCCGATAGAGTTGGGGCGATGCGGTGACCTGGTCGCCAGGACGCCGCGCTTTGGTCCCCCGCGCGGAGGCTTCACGTTGCTTTTCCACCCCTCGCTGAGGTGGAAGGCGAAGATGAGCCACAGCCTCTGGAAACCGCCCAGATCCTGGATCGTCTTTTCATCGAGCCAGTCCTGGAGTTCCAGCGTCGCGGTGGCGAAGTCGCCGCTTTGGGTGCCGGCAACCACGGTGCTTTGATGAGGCGCGTCGATGCGGCGGGAATAGGGGGAGCGCAACAGGCCGATGGGGCGATAGGTGAAGTGCTGCTCGTGGATCATGCGTATCTACGTTCCTTTGGGTGGCATACGGTGGAGCAAAAACGAAAGCCCTCGGCGGTGCCTGAGGGCTTTTCTCGTGCGACGACGTAGAGATGGGGGAGGTCCGTCCGGCAACCCGCCCCGAGGCTGCCATGATCGGTACCCTAATGAAAATCATTCACCTTGTCAAGGAGGTGCAAAGGTCGGCGACGCCCCGGTCGGGAGTGCGGCTCATTGAACAAACAGGGGTCGCGTGAGTGGCGCTGAAACAGCGGGTTCTACCGATACGCACTCTCAGTTCATGGCAGTGCGTTATTTCTTACAGTACCTCGCTCAAGCTGACCCAGGCAATAGCCGATAACCAATGTCACACGCTGTCTCTGTATGTATTGGACAGAGAGCTATGTCACCAAGGGGAGAGTTCATGCGGTGGTTTCTCGATCTGCAGATCCGGTTCAAACTAGTGGGAGGCTTTTTGGTTCTTGCCATGATCGCCGGCGGTATCAGCTGGATCGGTATCAGCAAGATCCGCGGCATCGGCACGGTCGACAGGTGGCTATACCAGAAGATGACGGTCCCCCTCGGTGACATCGGCGAGATGGCAGTAGGATTCCAGCGGGTACGGATAGGACTGCGTGAACTGGTCGAGACCACTGATCCGGCGGAAAAGAAAAAGATCGTAGCGTCGATCAAGAGTATCCGTGCAGAAATTGGCGACAACGTGAATGCTGTGGAGAAGACCATTGAGACGCAGAAAGAGCGCGATCTTCTCGACGAGTACAAGATGGTCAGGGGGGAATACGGGCAGCAGATCGAGAAAGCGATCGCGCTGGCCGAGGCCAATAAGGATGACGAAGCCCGCGCGGTTTTAAACGGCGCCGGCAAAAGGGCGGCCCTGCACTACCAGGAGGTGATCGACCGGTTGGTGCAGGCGAAGTTAAAGCAGGCCCAGATCGCCTCGGACGAGAACACACGGGTCGCCGATTCGGCCACCAACATGATGGCGGCGGCAGGTGTTGTCGGGATCGTTCTCGCCGTGGGCCTGGGGCTGATCATTGCCGGCCTGATCAGCGCTCCTTTGCGCAAGGGGGTGGACTTCGCCAGGGCGGTATCGGCGGGGGACCTGACCCAAACCCTGGAGCTGCGCCAAAGCGACGAAGTGGGACAGCTGATCCACGCCCTCAACGAGATGGTCGGGCGGCTGGGCCACGTGGTGGCGGGGGTACGCTCCACCTCTGACCACGTGGTGGTGGGGAGCCAGACCCTCGCCCAGGGGTCCGAAGAGATGAGCGCGGGTACCGCGCAGCAGGCTGCCGCGGCCGACGAGCTCTCCGGCAGCCTGAAGCAGATGGACATGAACATCAGCAGCAATGCCGCCAATGCAGTAGAAACCGAGAAAATAGCGGTCAAAAATGCGGTCCAGGCGCAAGAAGGCGGCGCCGCCGTGCAGCGCACCGTGGAGGCCATGCGTGAGATAACCGGCAAGATCAGCGTCATTGAGGAGATCGCGCGCCAGACCAACCTGCTGGCGCTCAACGCCGCCATCGAGGCCGCGCGCGCAGGCGAGCACGGCAAGGGATTCGCCGTCGTCGCCGCCGAGGTGCGCAAACTGGCCGAGAGGAGCCAGGCGGCTGCGGTACAGATCAGCGGGCTTTCCTTTACCAGTGTCGAGGTCGCCGAAAAGGCGGGGCAGATGCTCGTGGAGATGGTGCCCAACATCGAGAAAACGGCGGAGCTGGTGCAGGAGATTTCCGCCTCCTGCAAAGAACAGGAAGACGGGACCCGCCAGATCAACGGGGCGGTGCAGCAGCTGAACGGGATCATCGAGAAGAACGCCAGCGCCAGTGCGGAAATGGCAGCGACGGCGGCGGAACTGAGTGCGGAAGCGGAAGCACTGCAGGCCAGCATCGCCTTTTTCAAGGCCGTGGATAAGGCCGCACCCTCTCCGCGTGCGGTGGCTGTGCGCAGCAGCGGCACGCTCACCAGGTCTTCGAGGAGCTGCGCGGGGCTCGTGCAGGATCGCAGCGTCAGTGACAAGATTGCGGCCGCGAGCCACAGGGCCGCCAACGGCTAGCTCCCCCGGGTGCGGCGCGAGCCTGGCGATGTGTCCGCTGGGGCGCCGTGCCACCCTGCCGAGACAACTGGAGCCGGTGCTGCCAATGGCACCGGGAAATGAAAAGCCCCCTGGCTTGACCAGGGGGCTTTTTTTATCTATCGGGCGGTGCGTAACCTACTTGTTGTGGCAGGTAAGGCAGAGCGCGCTGTTTTTGTCGCTGCTGCTCAGCGGTCGGCTCAAAGAGAACGTGATGCGGGAGGCCGCCACTCTTAGGGTAAAGACCCCCGAGGAGCACAGAGGAGGGATGTTGAAAATGTATTAAAATTTGATAATAAATATGTGTGGTAACGGCCGCTACTGTCATGGTGCAGGAGGTGAATTGTGAAATGGGAGAACTATGTCACGGCTGCGGAGAGTGTTCTCAATTCACCCCAAGTGCCGTCGTCGTTGCACATCATCAGTTTGATCAAGAACGTCAACCCCACCAAGCTTACCCTCACAGAGCCCGATAGGGAGCGCGGCTATCAGCTCAAGATCAGGCTCCAGAATCTGCTGCTTGAGCATTACGGTGATTCCTTTCACCTCGTCCCTCATCCCGCGAGTCAGAAAATCATTCTGATCAAGCATCGAGCCCTTCCCTCGATCGATGCGTGCCACGCTCCTGCGGGAGGACTGTCTTCCCTTGCCATAGAAAGGGCAGCGTCGGCGGCAGCGCTTTACCCAGCAAAAGCGGCATCCAAACGGAATCGAGGGAAGCGGCGTCGGGAAACGGGGACGGCTAGCTCAGCAAAGGAGGTACTCAAGACGGCAACTGGGCTTCTGGATCAGTACGACTATGTGGCGGCGGAAGAAGTTTTGGCCAGTCTCCGAGTCCACTGCAACGGGGACTTGCCGGTACTTGCACGGGCAGCCGGTCTCATGCTGCACGAAATCGGCGCTTATCAACTCTGCATCGAAATGTTGTTGAAACAAGATCCCAGCGTGCTCAAGGACAGAGCGCTGCGCGCGTTGCTCGGTGTGGCGTATCACCGAAACGGTCAGGTTCCGGAGGCCAGGGCCATTTTTGAAGAGCTTCACCCCGCCGAACTTGGCCAGGAGGCTCTTGTGGCCTATGCAGAGATCACCTTCCAGGACGGCAACCTTGCTGCCGCCCTGGATTTGGTGACCGTCGCCAAAAAAATGGAGGGCTTCGTTGCCAGGTTGGACGAGTTGCACAAGGAGATCGCGGTGGCGATGTCGGCGCAGGCCGAACCGGTGGTGCAAAAAGCACAGGCCCTGTTGCGGTCGGGGGCTCTGGAGGAGGCGAGGTGCCTGGCCCGTGAGGCGCTGGCGCTCAATCCTCTTTGCCAGGAGGCTCGCGCCGTGCTGGCCGCCGTCGACGCCAGGGCCGACGAGGCCTGCCTGACGCAATTGTGGTGCCGGCTGGAAGCCGAAAGGGACGGCGAGGGGCGCCTCGCACTCCTGGCGCAGCTTCTGGCGCGGGACAAGGATAACAAAGCGGTCATCAGGAGATTGATGGCCCAGGAAAAGGAAGGGCTTAGGCGTAGGCAGTTTGACGAGCAGCTCGATTTGCTACGTGGATTGGTCCTGGAAAAGTGCTGGCCGGAGTGCTTCGACCGCGTCATGCACCTGATGAGGCAACCGGAGTATGCGCACCGGGCCGAGGACGTCCTGTCACTTTCCCCTTTCTTTTCCGTGCTCTACGAAAACAAGCGTCTCAACAGCACCAGTGAGCGAGCCGCAAAGGAGTTGTGGCTTCGTTTGGTAAAGGTGAAAACCGCCACCGCTGCGGGTGATCGCGAGGGGTGCTTCGAAACCATGCAGGAGCTCAAGCCGTGGTTCAGACCTTTCCCCGAATTCAGCGAGACCTACCTCGACTTGCTGCAAGCCGAGCAGGAGAAGGCGAGAAGGGAAATCGTTGCTCTACTTGGGTCATCCGAGAGTTTGCAGTGCGCGGACGAACTGCGACGGATCTATGCCTTGGTCAAGAAGAGGCTGACTCTTCTCCCCGTCGAAGAGAGGCGGGAACTGGTTCGAACAATGGACGAACGGCTGGCCCGGCTGATACCGGAGGACGGAGAGAGTCGGCTTCTGGAGGAGTACCGCGAGGCGCTGCTTCTGGGCAAACGTGAGAAGGCCGCGTATCTGCGCAGGGGCAATGTGGACACCCGGGGGTTCGAGGCGATGGACGCCGAGGTTGCCGCAGCGTTCCACATTGCGGTAGCACCCTTGACTCTGGAGTTTTCCGACAGCATCCCCATCGATATAACGTCGCAGTCCCCTTTGGAGTTGGACTGGCAGACCGATACCAAGGTTTTTCTGAAAGACATCGAGGACACCGTGTTTGTCATCGATTTTGCCAACCAGACCGCCTACCAGGCGACTTCGCCGGTATTTGCAGGTGTTGCGCTTGTCGACTGCGTAAATGAGCACACCCTGCTTTTTCGGGAGCTGGAGGGCGAGGAGGGATATGGGCCAAAGGTGTGGCGCGCTGAGCTGTCGGTGGAAGGAGGACGGTTCACCGCCAGCTTTGACATGCGGGAGCGGTTCGAGATCGGGGAGGGGTTTTGCGAGGAAAATATCTGGATGTCGAGCGAAAGGGACAGCGACTACTACGTGTTGGTGAAACACGAAGCACAGCACTTGCCTGCAAAAGTCCTAAAGATGCGGCTGGGGCAGAGGTCCGCACTCCACAGTCTGCAGTTGGGAAACCGGACAGAGCTAAAGATGTGTCGATGGTACAGTAACCCAGACCGCTTCATCGTCGGGGGGGACGATGAAATGAGGCAGGTCAACGACAAGCTCTCCGCAAGGGTCTCACTCCGCATGACCCCGGACATCTTCAAGGCCGACCCCCAAAGAGGATATATCTACGGCTTGGAAAAATTTTGGCTGACTCAAAGAAACGAAAACCTCGAGATTATAAAGGTCTACGAGACGGCTTACAGCCTTGGGGTGTGGGGCTCGGAGCGGACCTACAGCGCCTCGTTTGAGACTGACACGGTGCTGGTCGCGGTGGGAGGTAAACAACAATCATTCTACAATGTCAGCAGTAACAAGTTCTCCGAGAAGGTCAGGCTGGGCAGGGTGTTGCCCTTGAACCGGGACGGCAGGTGGTACTGCTACCAGTACCAACCGGACCAAAGGAAGCTGCTCTTGCGGGATATCACCGTGGACATCCACCATATTTTGAAATGGAAGGAAATCTTTTCCCCGCGCTGGAAGAGGAAAAGAAGCGACAAGGCCCTCCTGTGGTTCAATCGGCAAGAGAACTTCGTGTACCGGCCACAGCAGTGGGGGGTGTTACCGTCCCAAGGCGAGGCTGCCGGCGATGCTCCACATGGTGCAGCCGACGAGGATGTCCAGCACGCGCCATGCCACCGGCCGACGGAACAGCGGAGCCAGCAGCCGGGCGCCATAGCCGATGCCGTAGAACCAGGCGCAGGATGCGGAGATCGCGCCGAAGGCGAAGAAAAGCCGGCTTTCTCCTGAATACAGCCCGGCAAGGCTGCCGAGCAGTACCACCGTATCGAGGAAGGCGTGTGGGTTCATGAGGCTGAGCATCACGGTGGTGAGCGCCACCTTGGCGAGGCTGCCGGTATCGCCGCCGGCGTCGCTCGCCTCCAGGCCCCCCGGTTTGGCCGCGGAGGCGAAGGCTCGCAGGCCGTACGCGAACAGGAACGCGACGCCTCCCCAAAGGGTAAATTGCATCAGTCGTGGAGAACCGGCGACGACGGTGCTGAAGCCCCCCGCACCAAGGGAAATGAGCAGCGAGTCGCACAGAAAGCAGACCGTGCTGACCAGGAAAACGTACTGGCGTTTGAGGCCCTGCCTGAGGACAAAGGCGTTTTGGCTGCCGATGGCGACGATGAGGCTTGCGCCAAGACCGAAGCCGGTGAGCATGGGGGAAAAGGTGCTTATTGCTGGCATGAAGTAATCAGATCCTCGCGAGTCGGTAGTGCCTCTGCTGTGATAGCCGCGAACTGGGCGGTGAGCTCTTCCCCCTGCGGCACCTTCTCAGCCGGGCGCGATGGTAGCACGCTTTATCTCCCGATAGAAGCGGTGAGAAAGCCAGAATGAACAAAAGGCCCTCTGGCAACATGCCAGGGGGCCTTTGTTTATTCTGGCGGTGGGAGAAGTTTGCTGCCCGCGCCGCATGGCCGATCCGGTGCTGCGGCGGCTTATGCTAAGCCCCGGCCGATTGCGAGGTTTGGCTGTACTGGTCCAGGACTTCCCTGAGCGCCTTGAAGTCCACCGGCTTGGTGATCACCTGGGTCACCCCGCGCGCCAGGAACCGCTCCTGGGCCTCACCCATGACGTGAGCCGTCAGGGCGAAGACGGGGACTTCGCGGTTGGGATTGTCTTCGGGCAGCTGCCGAATGGCCTGGGTGGGGCGTATTACGCAGACTAGCACTCACAGGAACGGCATGACCCAATCTGTCGTGCAGCGAGGCATTCAGTGCTAATCCGCTGGGTTAAAATGGATTTTGGCCGGAAAAGATTGAAATATCGTGTGGACTGTGGTATGAAACCCGCACTTTACTTCTAAATTTTCAGACTGCTGTATTTGTCATGTCTTATATTCTTATCAGAAAATTATATGATACTGTTTTGTACTACTTGGAATTTTGATGTCTGACCTTGTCATAGTTGCAAACAGCACGGGATATGCGTTTGATGGTAAGGCGCTCATCAAAACTAAGCAAAGGCAGTTAGCTTTTTTCAGAAGCAAAAGCTCTGCTTTGGTGCCAGTAGAGAGTAACGCTAGTGCGGGAATCGTATCATCATCTGTCGTGGATGTTGCAGAAGGGTCACCCTACGGATATTCCGCACCTCGAAGAGTCGAAAATATCGCCGATACCACGCCGCTTCCTTTGCCTGCCCCAACTCCCATGTCCTATAGCCTGCAAGCAAGATTGGCTTACGAGGGCGTAAAGAACCTGGAAGACTCCCCCCAGAAAATTCTCAGTATTTCCATTTAATCCACCTCAACAACCTGCTTACGATCAAGATATGTCTTGAATATATGAGAGAGGCGCCTATCCCAGACCTGCGCCTTTTCCACGGGAATCTGTTCATCTGGCCCTAGCACTGCAGGGGGGGCAGCGTACCGACATCGGTGCATTCCGAACAGTTATCCGGGGTGAAGAATAGAAGGGTATCGGAAACGTACCGGAGGAACCGGAGAAATCCTGTGTGAAGTAGCCAAGACTGACAACACTTGGGGGGAGAAAGGAGCTATGGGTGATGCTGAAGGTGATGCGTTGGTGGGTCCGGTACCGGAGGAGGAAGGGATGTATCGGAATGTATAAACAAAAAGGCCCCTGGGATGTCTCCAAGGGGCCTTTTCAAAAAATGGTCGGAATGAGAGGATTCGAACCTCCGACCCCCTGCTCCCGAAGCAGGTGCGCTATGGTTCCTCCCGCGGTAGAAGGAGCAAAACCTTATCCCTTGGGACGCGCTAGTCGCGATTACCCGCCAATTATTTTGCAGATATAGCTTCCTTTTCCAGCTCTTGTTGCAACTTCTCCCAGTGGTTTCTTAGCTGTCGCTTGATCGCTTCTTCATTCATCTTATCTGAAGCTCGGTAGGCGTATCTGACGAAGTTGTTCTTTCCCAGGTGGGTAAACTTCTCATATAGTTCCTGCTTAAAAACCTGCCCGTTTTCTCCTCGTTTTTTTGCGGCTTTTGCGGCCTTAGTTGCTGATCTCACCCCTGTTTTGAGTCTTCTCCAGTAGCGGGATAGGGTCTTGGACCTCAAAAACTTCTTCTTTCCATCAAACTTGAACCCCAGATATTGCATAGGCGTATCTGCCGTAAGTGCACCCTCTCCATCCTGACTGAAATACGTTTTTTCCGTCTTGTCATTGTTGATGCTCAGACCAAGTTTCTCGATTTCGTCGTTAATTACACCTATAGCTTCACGCTCATGTTCAACGGGGCAAGCAATGAGAATATCGTCACAATAGCGGCGGTAGAGGCCACCTACGTCACTGGCAAATTGTGACACTCTCTCGTCAAACGAGATCATCGCGATATTGGAGAGCACTGCACTTATGGGAGAGCCTTGCGGGATGCCCTTTAACTCATTATTTCTGCTGATGAGACCCTTCTTCCGGATGTCTGTTCGGAATACAGCAGGAGTGCACAAGGCTCCCTTGATGCGGTACGCACCCTTGGGGTTAATGCTGAGCATCTTGTAGACGTCACCTCTGTCTGCCCAGGAAAATTTCGTGATAGCCTTGTACACTGCGTAATGATCATCTGGCAGATTGGCGGATCCGATTATCTCCCCCCACTTTTCCTTGATAACTGAGTGAGGCAAATTATCAAAAAAACCAGTGACGTCGAAGCACAACGTAACGCAATCGCCGAGAGACTGAATGTCATTGAAAGCCTGATCGGCGAACTCGATGTTCGACTTATTAAGCTTCCTGTATGCTAGAACGCTCTTTGATAGGGGTTTTCCGCAGATGTACTTCTCGTAGCTTCCTAAGAGGGTGTTAGCGTAATATGCGAATATGTGAGAATCCAAATGGGCTGCATACCGAATCGGACGGGATTTGTCCTCGACCTTGCCCTGGTCCTTCTTGTATCGCGGCGTTATCATTTGGTAAGACAAAAATGGATAGAACGAATGTGTGGCAACCTTTGTAGGCACGGTCACATAGGCTGAAGCAACGGACTCGGAGATCTTGTGGTCGAAGTGGGGATACCCGCGCACGCGGAACCATGCAGCCGTAGGTGCTGCCTTCCCGGTCGTCATACATGCCCCTCCTAATAGCAAAGCCGGAGAGGCGCGGGATTGCAGCTACCCGTAATGTCCTCTCCGGCGCACGTTGCTCCTCTCGGAGCTCCACCCCAAGCTCCCACTGGCGCTTGAGGTACTGCTGTTAACACGATGTGCTATCATTCCTCAGGAGGTGTGATGACAGTATCCAGTATATTCCAGAACCTTTGTAGTCCAGTCAACCTTAACCTAGCATCGGCAATTACGTTAGCGTGTAAGATCACACTTGTAATTGTTAACGCTCCTCCTCTCAAGCTCTCTTGAGAGCGCAAATAGTATACATCATTGTCAGGCCCTTTTCAAGAATTTCCCTGACGAAGGGGAAGAGAGCTTTTGGCCCATGGCCGACCTCTCCGAGAATGCACTAGGTTACGAATGGAGATAAAGGGGGGGGGCTTTGGAAGAGTCAATCTTTGACCCGTGTGAGCTATCTTCACTTTTGAGGACACACCATATATCCTAACGGACCAGGAGGGTGTGTCATGAGATCGAATCGCAAGTACGATTCAGAGTTTAAACGAGAAGCGATCAAGTTAG
>NZ_JAEMHK010000020.1 GCF_016458235.1 Geomonas propionica
AAGTGCGAAGGTCATCACCTAAAGTGCGAAGGTCATCACCTAAAGTGCGAAGGTCATCACCTAAAGTGCGAAGGTCACCTCCCCATTCCTGATATCTTCGATCTGGAAAGCCGAAACGAGAAAGGGTAAGATAAGTTTAAGTCCAAAACCAACCGTATGCGAAGCCGCTGTCGGCATCACAGCTACCACCGGTCGGTGAGGGGCGGAGTAGACCCCAGTGAAAGGGGGGAAGTTTTAAGGGTTACGGCACAGGAGGATTGCCATGACAAAAGATCTGCTTAAAAACAAAGAATTCGACCTGGTTAGCGTTATCTACAACGCGTCGCAGGCAGCTGAGACCTGCAGCCAATACATAAAAGACGCCGAAGGCGATCAGGAAGTGGAAAGGTTCTTCAACGAGGTAATCGATTCCAACTCGAACTTGGTACAGAAAGGAAAGGACCTGCTGAAAAACAGGATCTGACGATACAGCATGAGATCGGGAGCATGAGGGACTGGCCCAAAGGCCAGTCCCTTTTAATTTTCGAGCGTCTGACCAACCGAAATCAACATCGAGCTTTGAATGGGCCCGGGGGTAGATGACGAGGCGACAGGTGCCGCCCCGCCCTTTTGGGCAAATGCTTATTACGGGAGAACGGTCACGACGCCGGTGCCGAGGTCGTATTTCGCCTTCACGAGTTTCACCTTCCCGAGTTCCAGGTACTCCTTCACTATCGGGGAGTTGACTTCGATCGACTCAGCTACCTTTTTGACGTTCTCGACGATGCATTCCTCGACGACCTCCGCCTTGGTGCCGGTCGGGTTGGTGGCGAGAACTTCGGTCACGGCCGGATCGATCGCTTTGACGAGGCTGTTGATATTCTTCGCAGGCATGGTCCCCGCGATGTGCGAGTCGTAGCTGGCGGTGACAGCGCCGCATTTGGAGTGGCCAAGGACCATGATCAGCGAGGCGCCCAAGTGCTCGACGCCATACTCGATGCTCCCGAGCAGTTCACTGGCGGATGCGATATTGCCGGCGACACGGGCAACGAAAATCTCGCCAAGTCCCTTATCAAAGAGGATCTCGGGCGGAACGCGAGAGTCGGAGCAGGTGAGGATGATGGCGTATGGGTGCTGTCCTGCGACAAGGTCCGTTCTCCGCGCCGGTGTGGACATTTTCTCCAGGTGCTCTACTTCACCTTTGACGAACTCCCTGTTCCCCGCCATCAGCATGCTGAGTGCCTGGTCGGGAGTAACTTCTGTCGTGGTAGACGAAGCCCAGCTCGCCGAGACCGAGAGCAGACTTCCCGCCAGGGCCATGTACACAGCCAACTTTTTGAACATTAATCCTCCTTGTCGCGCCCAAAGGGCCTGTAGTTGCAGCAACAGCTGCTGAATGGGCGCACACTGTAAAACAAGGCGACAATATTGTACATTAATTTTAATGTGAACATTACTAATTCAACAAAATCCGTGTACTTTCAACCTTCATCTCGCTGGCCAAATCACGGAACCTCTCCAGCGATATCACAGGTACCAGCCTTCCCACGGCAGTGGCCGCTCTGCATCGAAAGCGGCAAGACAGGCTGTGGATACCGCTTTACGATATTACTCATTGCGGCATTCTTCTTGCTCTAATGAAACTCAGCGCACCGTTTTCACTCTTGGCTGCGAGGAGTTTCTATGAAATATGTGATTCGTGTTTTGGCCCTGCTCTTTTGCCTCGTTTTTTCCCTTCCTGCCTTTGCAGCTTGCCCCGAAGGTTCCAACTGGACAGCGTCTTGGACCGACAGCTTTGGGCAGACCACGTACTCCCTTACCGCGCCGTGCGTTGTCTATCTCGGGATTCCCTTCACCATCACGGCCAATGCCCATGACGCGTCGTATCCCAACACAGCAGTCGGTTGGAACTGGGCCATTACCGACAACGGCACAACGCTTCTCTCCAACCAGGACCCCCTGGGGATATCAACCGATGCGACGGGCGACTGGCAGAGATCACTGCAGCAGACCTACACCGGCATCGCGACCGACCACAATCTCACCTTCTCCTTCACGGACTTCGGCCGTGGTCTCGGATTCATGAGAGCGGCGGGCTCATCAGTCGGCGGCCTGACTGTCGATCCCTTTTTCATCACTCTTACCGCTTCTCTCTCTTTGTCAGCCGGCCAGCAGGGCACGACCACGATCCCTGCCACAGTCTTCAATCCCACTGGCGGTAATCCGTTAAGTTACAGGTGGCTCGAGGGTGGAACCGTAGTCCAGGATTACCAGGCCGTGGCAGGTACCGGCACCGTCAGCATCCCGCTTAACCTGGCCGCTTTGCCGCAGCTTTCAATCGGCACCCATACCTACACAGTCGAAGTCACGGATGGCACCCAGACCGGCACCAAAAGCACCGATGTTACGGTGACCCTGCCGCTCCCCACCATCTCGGGCTCTCCCGCCGGCGCGATAACAATAGGCAAGGCTTACAGTTTCACACCGACGGCAGCATACGCCTCCAGCTTCAGCATCAGCAACAAGCCGGCATGGGCGACCTTTAATACCTCAACGGGAGCCCTTACCGGAACACCCACCAGTTCCGATGCCGGCACCTACTCCAGTATCATCATTACTGCCAGCAACAGTGCGGGTTCCACGTCCCTCGCACCTTTTTCAGTCATCGTCTCAGCCTCAGGTCCCACGGCTGTTCCGGTGATGAACGGCTGGTGGCTGTTATATGGAATGCTGGCGGGTCTCGGGATCTTTGCACGCAGAAACGAGAAGTGAAACTGTGACAATGGCAAAAGAAACGGGTAATCCGGGATCGTTAGCGGCAAAGGATAACTCCAGCCGCCCTTTTCCGCCTCTCCTTAAAACCTGCCTTTGCTTCGGCGGCTACATGGTTCTCCTGCATATCGTGCTTTGGCTTGCTGTCCCGGTGTGGAAAGGCACCGACCCTTTGCGGGAGTTTACGACGCAAACCACGTCTTTGTTTCTGAACCAACTCCACATTCAGAACACGGTGACCGGCTACTCGATCAGCTTGAAAAACGACACCTGGCTTGTGACGCAGGAGTGTACGGCCGTCAACGTTCTAATCCTATTCGCATCCTTCGTGCTCGCCTACACCGCTTCGCCCAGATCGAAAATATTGGCTCTTGCGGCAGGAATTCCATTCATTGTCGCGGCCAATCTGACCCGGCTCGTCACGCTTGGGTTGCTGACCGATGTTTTCCCGAACAGCGCACACTTCTTTCATGACTTCGTGTGGGAAACCGTGTTCGTCCTGCTCGTTATCGCGATGTGGCTTACCTGGATCAAAACGGTGGTAATGCGTGAAGAGAATCCTTCTATTTCTGGGTAAGGTCCTGCTGTTCTCAATCCTCTTACTGCCTGCCCTCCCCTGGTTTGCAGGGGTGTACAAGTCAATACTTCAAACTGGGATTGCCGACCCAAGCACCATTCCTTTTGCAGGGTCACGAGCGACAACGTTTTTTTTCGCGCTTGTCCTGGCAACCCCTGGTTTATCTGCTCGAAAAAGGTGCTGTGGTATCTTGGGGGCGATTTTGCTCTACCTTCTGATAGACCGGATTATGATTCATCTGTGGGGCGTTCTTCCTTACGCTGAAAAGCCTGGAGCTGCGGCAAAGGAATTTTACACCCAGGTTTACTACATGGTTATGCACTGGTTATTACCGGTTCTGCTATGGCTGTTAGTTGCTTTTCAGGAAATCGAGGAAATGCTGGGAATGGCGAAGCGCGAGCAATCACCTTGTTTCAATCGGGGATAGTTTCTGGCTGCAAAAACGAAGAGGACTTAGCCGTGGTGGCTAAGTCCTCTTATTTATTGGCTGGGGCGCCAGGGTTCGAACCTGGGAATGACGGGATCAAAACCCGTTGCCTTACCACTTGGCGACGCCCCAATATTCTGTTTTCTCTTACAGCGTCTGCACCGCTTCAGCAAACCAACCGCGCGCTGCCGCTATATCGGTGGCGGCTTTCCTGGCGACGGTTTCGTCTTCAAAAATTCCGAAGACGGTGGCGCCGCTGCCGGACATCAGGGAACCGGCGGCTCCGGCGGTAAGCAGCATGTCCTTCACCTCGTTCAGTAGCAGATGCTTCCCGCATGTCACGGGCTCGAGGTCGTTGGACAAAAGCGCGGCAACTTCTGCCGCATTGCTGTATGAACCGCGGATTATAGTGGCAGGACCCTTCTCTGTCAATATCAAATTTTGATATACCCAGGCGGTTGATACATGAATACCTGGGTTGACCAGGACCACCCACAGACTCGGCATCGACTCCAAAGCGGTGAGCTTGTCGCCAATGCCTTCAGCCAAGGCGGTTTTCTTGAAGATGAAGAAAGGGACGTCGGCGCCGAGCTTCACTCCTATCTCCATGAGACGCTCATCGGAAAGTCCCAGCCCCAGGAGTTCGTTGACTCCCATGAGCACGGTGGCGGCATCGCTGCTCCCCCCGCCCAAACCGGCTGCAACGGGAATGCGTTTGTCGATGGCGATGTCGATGCCGGTCTCTTTTCCAGAGAGTTTCAAGAGCGCATCTGCCGCACGCCAGGCGATGTTGCCGGGGCCGTCGGGCACTCCCTTCTTGCCGCAGGTGACGCGGATACCGGGGGTCGCGCTCAGGGCGATGCTGATCTCGTCACACAGGCCGACCCGCTGCATGACCATGCGCAGTTCGTGATAGCCGTCCGGCCTCTTCCCCAGCACGTCCAAGCGGTAGTTCACTTTGGCGGGCGCCTGTAATTGCAGTTTCTCCACGGCGTTCTCCTTCCATCCCCTTGACGGGAACAGGAATTTATTGATCTTTCATTACCTCGCTTAGGACGCAGGTAGCGTAGGCGCCGCGCGGCAGGGAGAAATCGAAGAGCAGATCTCCGCCATCCTGGCGCACCGTGGCTGCGGAAATGGGCACGCGCAGCGGACGGCGCTCCCCCTCCATCCTGAGACCGCCGGAAAGGTTGAAACTATCCGGCACCAATCCCTCGGCAGCGAGGATCCCAGCTTCCAGCTCACCTTGCGCACCCTGGGCTTCCATCATGGTGCAGCCGAACATGGGCCCGGTCGGGGAAATCTCGAATGCCGCGACACGCGGCGCCTCGGCGGCCGCGTCCTGAACAATGAAACAGGCGCCGTTGTCATGCTTGAACGCGATGTCACCCTCTTCCACCAGGTCCAGGCTTTCCAGCCTCCGCTCCAGCACCAGGTCGAACAGGGAGGACTGGAATGCGGAGAGGTACAGTCTTTTCATGCGCGGCTGCACCGCGTGGAAAGCCTTCTCGTATGCGTCGGGGCGCTGCTGCAGCCGTCCCAGCAGTTCACGCTCGGTGCGGAAATGTCCGGGGAACAGGGCGAGGCTTTCGGCCAGGTCCCCCTGCCGGTAGGCTTCGATGGCCTGCCGCCAGCGCTCGTCCGTCACCTGCGCGGGGTCGCCGATCAAGGTATCGACGGCCGCCTTGTAGTCGCGGCGCAGCATGGCGGCGCCGATGGCGTGGGTGTTCCCCTGCACGCCGTAGCGCTGCACGCCGAACCGGTTGGGGACGCCGCGGGACATCAGCACGGCAAGCACTGCCTCGGCCTGCGCCAGCGCACCCGGCGCAACCTCGCGAACCCGGATCTCGAAACGGTTCCCCTTCAGGTGCCCAAGCCTCAGCTTGTTGCCGTGCAACACGGCGGAGAGGATCTGGATGCCCGGGATATCCAGCGCGCGCACCTTGTCGGGTGCGACCCGGGGGATGGATACGGTCTGCCGGGTAATGCCCACCGCGTCCTTCATGCCGGCGTAGCCGATGTCCCGTTCCTGCACGCCAAGCGCCTTGGCGAGGCGTCGCACCGCTTCCAGCGTGGCAATGCCGCGCTTCTCGATGACGACGTAGCAGTGCTCGCCCTGCCCGCTGGGGAGATACGCGGGGATCTCCTCCACCACGAAGTCCTCGGGGGTATTTTTAATTGTGCCGCCGGTACCCGGTACCTCGGCGGTTAAATATCTTTGCACCGTTCCTCCATCCCGAACGTTCTATCGAACACGGCATCATACCCAGTAGCAGGTCCGGTTTCAACTGGTTTCGTAAGCGGCGGCAATCGTGGTGCCTTACCTTTGGTCAGGCCTGCCGCTGACGTTGCTTGCACATCTCTCTAGAGCCATCACGGATCTTTCTTCGAAAAGAGCGTGGTACCCGATTATCGTGCCGACGATGACGGTTTACCCAAAGCAAACTTTTTTTCAATCAGAAGCAAGAACCATTTAGCAATTTATGCTGTCGCTGATATACTGGTCCGGGTGCAGTTATATCGATGCCAAAGGGGAATGAAGCATGTGCAGCAAGGCCAGTGTCAGAAAAAGCGCCGCCAATGAGCTTTCAGAAAACCGCAAATGGCTGAGAGAGCAGATCAATCCTTACTTTTTCACATCCATGCAGGACGAGCCGGAAGCCCTGGCACTCCTGGAGCGCGAGCTTCGTTCCCTCAAGAGCAACCGGCGCCTGATCCTGGCCGATCGGGACAAGAGCCTGATTCTTGCCAGGGTGAACGAGCCGGGCTCGCTGTACGATTCGCTGCGGCATTTCCAGGACCGGGAAATCTCCTACGCCATGATCACCCACTCCGACAGCGCCATGCCGGGGATGAACCAGGCATTGGAGATACAGCGCTTCGAGTTCGACCGCAAGAGTAACGACGACATCATGGCCTGGAAGGACCTGCAACTCCCCCAGGGTCTGATGCGCAAGATCGCCGCCGAGCTGCGTGCGACCTATCCCGAGTTCGACCTCAAAGAGTTCGACCGCCTGCTCAAGATCCTCTGGCTCAACAATGAGAGTTATGTGAAGGTGGCCTCGCCGCTGCGCGTGGCCCAGGTGCTGCAGCTGCTGCAAAAGTCGAGCAGGAGCGGCGGCTTGTACCTGCACGTCGAGCCGACCCCGGACGTGAAGATTTCCAGGGTGCATTTCGCCGTCGCCAACCCGCCCCAGAAAGAGTTCCTCCTGCAGCTCATGGAGGTGTTCAACCGGCTCGACCTCGGTGTCAACCGCGCCTACTGCCTCAACATCTCCAACGGCGTCCACCCCTATTTCCTGGGGACCTTCCTGGTGAACCGGCGTTCCGGAGAGGTGCTGGAGCCTGGCTCCGAACTGTACCGCAGGCTGCAGCAGGAGCTCTACAACACCCAGATCGTCTCGACCAAGAGCTACACCTACCGCGAGTTCGTCACCAACAACGTCATGACCGGCGAGGAAGCCTCGCTGGTGAACGCGTTCATCGCCTTCTGCCATACCAACCTGGCCCACAACCAACCGGACCGCTTCGGCCTGGACGACGTGCAAAACGCCTTCCACGCCCACCCGGAGATGTCGCTGCAGCTCGTAAAGCTGTTCAAGGCGCGCTTCGATCCCGCCATCACGGAGAGCCATCCCCTCTACGCCTCGATCCTGGAGGAAACGGTACGGGCGGTGAACGACTACAACACGGGTCACCGCTACCTGGACGAGGTGCGCCGCGCCATCTACCGCTGCTGCCTCATCTTCATCACCCATACGCTTAAAACCAACTTCTTCGTGCTGGAGAAGCAGGCCTTCGCCTTCAGGCTCGACCCGACCTACCTGTCCGAATTGGGCCCGGCTTTCACCGCCGACCTGCCGCAGGCGCTCCCCTTCCGCGTCACCTTCTTCTTCAGCCGCTTCGGGTTCGGCTACCACATCGGTTTCTCCGACATCGCGCGCGGCGGCTGGCGCACCGTCATCGCCCGCAACCTGGACGACTTCATCACCAACTCGAACACCATCTTCAGGGAGAACTTCGTGCTGGCGCACACCCAGCACCTGAAGAACAAGGACATCTACGAAGGGGGCTCCAAGCTGGTGCTGATCCTGGACTCCTCCGACCTGCAGCGCGGCAGCGAGCGCCAGATGGAGAACTGGCGCCTGTACAAGCTACAGCACGGCGTCACCAACGCCTTTTTGGACATCTTCGTCACCGACCACGGCGTGGCGCGCTCCCCCGTTGTGGTCGATTACTACCGCGAAGACGAGCCGATCGAGCTGGGGCCCGACGAGAACATGCACGACTCCATGATCGAGAACATCGCCCGCATCTCCAAGCGGCGCGGCTACATCCTCGGCATCGGCATCATGTCCAGCAAGGAAGTGGGGATCAACCACAAGGAGTACGGCGTCACCTCGACGGGGGTGGTGAAGTTCGCCGAGATCACCATGGCGGAGCTGGGCATCGACATCTACCGCGATCCCTTCAGCGTCAAATTCACCGGCGGCCCCAACGGTGACGTCGCCGGCAACGCGATACGCATTCTCCTCGACCGCGCCCCCCAGGTGGCGATCAAGCTGGTCCTGGACGGCACCGCCGCCCTGTGCGACCCGGAGGGGGCCGACCGCAAGGAACTGGGTCGCATCGTGCTGCAGCAGGACCTGGACGCCTTCGACCCGCAGGCGCTGCACCCCGGCGGCTTCCTGCTCTACCGCAGCGGCAGCCGACGCGACGGTCTGCGCGAGTTGTACCGCAAGGTGACCAAGACCGCCGAGGGGCTCAGGGAGGAGTGGATCTCCACCGACGAGTTCTCCAGGGTCTACGCCAGTCTCCCCTTCACGGTGAAGACCGACCTCTTCATCCCCGCCGGCGGACGGCCGGAAACCATCGACAAGGACAACTGGCAGAATTACCTGCTGCCCAACGGCGCCCCTTCAGCCGGGGCCATCGTCGAGGGGGCCAACTCCTTCATCACGCCGGAAGCGCGCGTACAGTTACAGAAGAAGGGTGTCATCATCATGCGCGACGCCTCGGCCAACAAGTGCGGGGTGATCTCATCCTCCTACGAGATCATCGCCAACCTGCTCCTTACCGAGACGGAGTTCATGGCGCACAAGGAGCGTTACGTGCGGGACGTATTGGAGATCCTGGAGCAGCGCGCAGCGGACGAGGCGCGGCTGATCCTGAAGCGGCACCGCGAGCAACCGGGGCTTCTCTGCACCGAGATCTCCGATGCCTTAAGCGGCGAGATCAACGAGCAGTACGCGACCATCTACCGCTTCTTCCAGAACCGGCCGCAGCTCTGCCTGCAGCCCATCTACAAGAAAGCGATCCTCTCGCACCTCCCCAAGATGCTCCGGGAAGAGCCCAAGTACGCCAAGCGCATCAAAAACCTGCCGCAGAAGTACCTTTTCGCCATCCTGGCCGCCGAGATCGGCTCGTCGCTCGTCTACAGCGGCGACCGCGAAGCGGACTTCGAGGCAACGCTCAAGGGGCACTTGATGCGGATGTTCGGGTGATCCGAGCCGGAGGCGGTGCTCGTTTTTCTGCTTGCTCATAGGTAACTACTCTGTATATAAATGGAATGGGCAGCCGAGAGATCATTCGAAGATTGGAAGAGGATGGCTGGTGCCATGTCGGAGGCAAGGGAGACCACCGCAAGTTTAGGCATCCCTCCAAACCTGGACATGTGGTGGTCCCGTTGCCCACGTAAGGACATCCCGATCGGTACGCTGCGGCACATCTTCAAGCAGGCTGGTTGGGAGTGGAGGTAGAAAATGTTGTACCCGGTGTATCTGCATCCTGGCGACGAAAAACATGCCCATGGAGTCGTCATACCTGACTTCCCAGGGTGCTATTCCGCAGCCGACTCTGAAGAGGACCTGCCCCGCATGATCCAGGAGGCGGCGGAGGTCTATTTTGACGGCGAAGATATGGAGATCCCGCCACCGACGTCTCTTGAAATGCTCAAGGATGACCCGAGCTACGAGGGCGGTATCTGGCGCATGATCGACATCGACATAGCAAAGCTTTCCGCGCACTCCAAGCTACAGTAGGCCGGTATGCGTAAGAACAGAAGAGGGGGGCCGACATTTCGGCCCCCCTCTTCTGTTCTTACGCATACCGGCCTACTTCACCTTGTAGTGCATGAAATAGATCTGTTTCCCCTCAGCCATGAACTTGCGCATGTACTTGGAGAGATGGTACCCGGGGAACTCGTGGCGGTAGAGATCCGGGCCGAACTGGTTTTCAAGGGCCGTGATACCGGGGAGGGCGTTGGCGACGTCAATGCCGTAGTCGTCGAAGTCGGTGGCGAAGAAGAAGTCCGCGCCGGGGACCATGTAGTCCAGGAGGAACTCGATGAACTCCCGGTTCACCAGGCGCCGCTTGCGATGCCGCTTCTTGGGCCAGGGATCGGGGCAGTTGATGTAGATGGCGGAGAGGCTCCCCTTGGGGATGCGCTCGGTGACGAAGGCGCGGGCCTCGTCGCGCACCACGCGCACGTTGCTGACGCCGTGGCGGTCGATGCGACGGCAGGTCTTGTCGCACCCCTTGTTGTAGAAGTCGATGGCGACGAAGTTGGTGTCGGGTTGGTCCAGGGCGGTCTTGAGCATGAAGTCGCCCACGCCGCAGCCGATCTCCAGGGCGAGTCGGTTGTGGTTGCCGAAAATGCCCTGCCAGTCGGGCGGGGTGGAAAGGTCTTGAAGTCTCAGGTAGTTGGGTGATTCGATGTGAATAAAGGATTGCGTCATCGGTACCTCTTGCGGATTTTGTCGCGGGGAACATAACACAAAAAGCCGTGGCACGCAAAGGCGCAAAGACGGAAAGAAAGGAAGACAAAAACGAAAAGCTGTTTGGTAACGCAAAGACGCAAAGGCGCTAAGAAGGCAATAACCGACACAAACCAGAGGCCTAACGCAAAGACGCCAAGGCGCAAAGTCGCCAAGAAAGGCGACGACGGAGACAGAACAAAACGAGCTTGAAGGTTTTCTTGGCGCCTTTGCGGCTTTGCGTTAAATAAATTGTTTTTTATCCACACGCTGCGGGAACCCACTAAGGGAGGCATTGCATGCTCTTCTCTTTGCGCCTCTGCGGCTTGGCGTCTTTGCGTTAAAGCCTTTGACTTTCTCCTTGCCTCCCGCGCCTGCCTTTCTGTCATTGCCATTTTTCTCACAACATGCTAATTGTATCCGGTTGAAATAAGGCAAAAAAGGAAAACACAAACATGAAATTCTCAGAGCTGCAGCTGCCGGAACTGGTCCAGAAGGGCATCGACGAAACCGGCTTCACCGACTGCACACCGATACAGGAAAAGGCGCTGCCGCTTGCCCTCACCGGCAAGGACGTCGCGGGACAGGCCCAGACCGGAACCGGCAAGACCGCCACTTTCCTTATCTCCATCTTCACCAAGCTTTTGAGCCAACAGAAAACAGGCGCCGAGCACCACCCCCGCGCACTGATCCTGGCACCCACCCGGGAACTTGTCGTCCAGATCGAAAAGGACGCCCAGACGCTGGGCAAGTACACCGGCTTCAACATCCAGGCCATCTACGGCGGCGTGGACTACATGAAACAGCGCGACGCACTCAAGGCCGGCGCAGACATCGTCATCGGCACCCCGGGGCGCCTGATCGACTACCTGAAGCAGAAGGTCTATTCGCTGAAGGATGTCGAGGCCCTGGTCATTGACGAGGCCGACCGCATGTTCGACATGGGCTTCATCGCCGACCTGCGCTTTATCCTCCGGCGCCTGCCGCCTTACGAGAAACGCCAGAACCTCCTCTTCTCCGCCACCTTGAACACACGCGTCATGGAACTCGCCTACGAGTTCATGAACATGCCGGAAAAGGTCTCGGTGACACCTGAGCAGATGACTGCGGAGCGCGTCGAGCAGGTCCTCTACCACGCATCGAGAAAAGAAAAGTTCCCCCTGCTGCTCGGCCTTCTGCGCAAGATGGGCATGGAACGCACCATGATCTTCGTGAACACCAAGCGGGAGGCGGAATACCTGCAGGACCGTCTGAACGCCAACGACTTCCCCTGCAGGGTGATCTCGGGTGACGTGGAGCAGAGAAAGCGGATGAAGATACTTTCCGACTTCAAGGCGGGCGCGCTTCCCATCATGATCGCCACCGACGTCGCCTCGCGCGGTATCCACATCGAAGGGGTTTCCCACGTCATCAACTACGACCTGCCCCAGGACTGCGAGGACTACGTGCACCGCATCGGCCGCACCGCCCGCGCCGGCGCAGAGGGGATGGCGATTTCGCTCGCCGACGAGGACGGCGCCTTCTACATCGAGGCGATCCAGGATTTCATCAAGCAGAAGATCCCCACCGAATGGGCCGAGGACGACATGTTCGTCCACGACTACAAGAGAACTGCCAGGCCTCCGCGCCGCACCGACGACAAACCCGGTGGCAGGGGCGGCAAGTCCGGCGATCGCGGGGCAAAAACCGGACGCGGAGAATCCCGCAGCAAGGGCGGCAGGTCAGGTTCGAGCAAGGAAAAATCTGAGAAGGAAGCTAAGCAGGCGCCGCTGGAAACAGCGCCTGTAGGCGAGGCGGCCGCAACCGGAGATGCACCGGCCAAGCGCAAGCGCAGGCGCCGCAAGCCCAAGGCCACGACCGGCGAGCAGCAGCCCGAGCAGCCGTGACCGGAAAGGGACGTCCCCCCCGCAAATACTCCCAGGCGGGCCGGGTCCACGACGTGATTCGCCTCATCGAGGCGCGTCACGGGATCTCCGTGGCCGAACTTGCCGAGGAGACCGGCGTCAACAAGCGCACCATCCACCGTGACCTGATCGCCATCCAGGAGGCGGGCTACCCGCTCATCTCCGACTGGCAGGACGGCGAGAAGGTGTACCGCTTCCTGACCCGGTTCAAGGACGTCCCTCCCATCAGCTTCACCCTGCAGGAGCTGATGACCCTATCTCTTTTGCGCTCCCAGCTCGACCTCCTCAAAGGGACGCCCTTCCTGGAGGACATGCAGAGCGTCTTCCGCAAGGTAAACTCGGTGTTGCCGCCGCGCCTCGCCGCCCACATGGAGCGCATCGCCGAGGTATCCCTGCCGCTTCTTCAGGGGAAGCGCGACTATTCCCGCCACGCCGAATACCTGCAACTGATCCGCAACGCCCTGCTCTACCAGCAGACCGTGGTCATCTCCTACCGCCCCCCCAACCGTCCCGAACCGGTCGAGTACCGGGTCGATCCCTACACGCTGCTGTTCCAGAAAGGCGGCATCTACCTTCTGGGCTACGCGCAGGAGCGCGAGGCGCTGCGCACCTTCGCCGTCGAGCGCATCTGCGGCGTCGAGCCGCTCAAAGAGCGCTTCGAGATACCCGAGGGTTTCCATCCAGGCTCGGCGCTGGGCGAGGCGTTCGGCATCGTGGCAGAGCCCCCCATGGATGTCGTGATCAGGTTCTCCGCTTCCATCGCCCACGCCATCAGGGATCGCGTCTGGCACTCGTCGCAGCGCATCGAGGAGCAGGCGGACGGGACCCTGCGGCTCAATTTCCACGCGGGCGGCAAGATGGAGATCCTCGCCTGGCTGCTCTCCTACGGCGCACACGCCGAACTACTCCAACCGGCCCACCTGCGCGCCGAACTGGCGGGGATGGTGCAAGCGACCGCTCTGGTCTACGCCCCCCCTCCCTGTCCCTCCCCCTCCGGGGGCGGGGACGCTTGAGTCACCGGAGTCACTTCGTGCGACGGCACGCCCCTATGTCGCGTTAGTGCCCAGAGCACAACATCCCTGCCTCAGTTAGCACTATATATAATCCAACCTGCCCCCCGTCTCTCACCCTGCGTTGACAACCATTTTCGTTCCGTATATAAAAAGACCTTCAGATTCAGGAGGGCTTTTAATGGCTGACGAAGTGGCAACGACGCAACTGGCAGAAATCATCCTCAAACGCATCCGCTCCGGCGGTGACATCACCTTCGCCTCCTTCATGGAGAGCGCTCTCTACGAACCCGACCTGGGCTACTACACCTCCCCGGGGCGCAAGGTTGGCGCCGAGGGGGATTTCTACACCAGCATGAACGTGCACAGCGCCTTCGGCCGCCTGATCTCCCGCGAGATCGGCCGTTTCTGGGAACTGCTCGATCGCCCCGACACCTTCACCGTCGCCGAAGCTGGCGCTGGGGGTGGACAACTGGCGCAGGATATCCTGGACGCCATTGCCGAGGAGAATACCAACCTCTACGCCGCCCTCACCTATCGCCTGATCGAGAAGGAGCCCTCGCTCAAGGAGGCCCAGGCCGCACGGCTCGCACAGCACGCCGAACGCCTGGCATGGAGCTCGCCGCAGGAACTCTCCGACGGCGCGCTCAGGTTCACCGGCTGCATCATCTCCAACGAACTCTTCGACGCCATGCCGGTGCACCTGGTCGAGATGGCGGAGGACGGCCTCAAGGAGGTGTTCGTCTCGGCGGACGCCAACGGCTTCCGCGAAAAGCTCCAGCCCCCGTCCACGCCGGAACTGGCTGCCTACCTGGCAAAGTTCGAAGTGCGTCTCATGCCGGGCCAGCGCGCCGAGATCAACCTTGCCGCACCCGCCTGGATCACCCGCGCCGCCACGACCCTCGAGCGCGGTTTCGTCCTCACCATCGATTACGGCTACCTCTCCGAGGAGCTCTACGCCTCGCAAAGGCGCAACGGCACCCTGCTCTGCTATCACAAGCACAGCACCAACGAGGACCCGTACCGGTTGGTGGGCGAGCAGGACATCACCACGCACATCAACTTCAGCTCGCTGATCGAGGCGGGCAAGGAGGAGGGGTTGGTCGCGGCCTGGTACGGCGAACAGTACCGCTTCCTGCTGGGCGTGGGCCTCATGGAGGAACTGATGCAGCTCGTGGCCCAGGCGAAAGACGAGCAGGAGAGCCTGAAGCACCGGCTGGCGATCAAGAAGCTGATGATGCCCGAAGGTGGCATGGGCGACACCTTCAAGGTGCTGATCCAGGCCAAGGGGGTGGACAACCCGCAGTTGCTCTGCATGAGGAAATGGGGAATGGGGCTTTGATCAGAGCCATCGTCTTCGACCTGGACGGGACGCTGTACCAGGAGGAACGCCTCGGAGAGGAGGTGAACCAGAGCGCCATCCACTACGTGGCCGACCTGAAGGGACTCTCTCCGCTTGAGGCGGAAGCCCTCCTCGAAGCGACCCGCGCCGCCGACGGCGTCGGCGGCACGCTCAGCCGCGCGGTGGTGACCCTGGGGGGAACCCTGCAGGAGATGCATAGAAGATTCGCCGCCGACTGCCATCCTGAACGACTGCTCAAGCCCGACCACCGCGTCCGGGAACTCCTGCAGCTTCTCGCCACCCGCTGCCAACTGCACCTCTACACCAACAACAACCGCGACCTCTCCTGCCGGATCATGAAGCAGATAGGCGTGAGCGACCTGCTGGACCAAGTGTTCACCATCGAGGACTACTGGATCCCGAAGCCGGATCGCCGCATCATCGAGGACATACTGGCAAAGATCGATTGTCGTCCGCAGGAGACGCTCTTTGTCGGTGATCGCTATCGTGTCGACCTGGCAGTTCCCGAGTCGATGGGTTGCCCTATCTTCGAGATGAAAACGACTGAAGAGCTGCTGACACTGGCAGATCTGGTACACTGATAGCTCCCTGCTGAGACAAAGACTTGGCCTGATTCTGCGCGTCACACTTCAGAGAGAAGGCGTCAGTAACGGCTGACGGCTCAAAGCAAGTTCAGGGCGTTTCGATGGACAACATGCCCAGAAAAATCGTTTTCGAGGAGCTCGCCATGGCATACCGGCTGGAAAAAGACACCATGGGAACCGTGGAGGTGCCGGAAGGTGCCTACTACGGCGCCCAGACGCAGCGTGCGGTCAACAACTTCCCCATCTCCGGCCTCAAGCCGCACCAAGCGCTGGTGCGGGCCACGGTCCGGATCAAGAAATGCGCGGCCGTCGCCAACATGACCACGCACCGGCTGCCCAAGGAGCTGGGCGAGGCCATCGTGAAGGCCGCCGATGAGGCGCTCGCCGGGCAGTTCGCCGACCAGTTCGTGGTCGACCCATTCCAGGCCGGCGCGGGCACCTCGCACAACATGAACGTGAACGAGGTGCTGGCTAACCGCGCCAACGAGATTCTCGGAGGAATCGTCGGCGAGTACGCCCGGGTCAACGCCAACGACCACGTCAACATGGCGCAGTCTACCAACGACGTATTCCCCACCGCGATGCGGCTGGCGGCACTGGAATTGGCGCAGGACCTGAACAACGAACTGCGCGACCTCTCCGACGCCCTGGCGCGCAAGGGGATCGAGTTCGACCACATCCTCAAATCGGGGCGCACCCACCTGCAGGACGCGGTGCCGATCCGCCTGGGGCAGGAGTTCTCCGCCTGGTCCATCGCCATCGCAAACAACCGCTCAGGCATCGAGCGCGCCTTGCCAGGCTTGTGTGAACTGGGGATCGGCGGCACCGCGGTCGGCACCGGGTTGAACGCGGAGCAGGCCTTCATCGACCTGATCGTCGAGGGACTCGCCCGCGAGACCGGACAGGAGCTGATCCGGGGCGAAAGCCTCGTCGAGCGGATGCAGAACATGGACCCGTTCGTCGCCCTCTCCTCCGGAGTCAAGGGGGCGGCGGTCAACCTGATCAAGCTTGCCAACGACCTGCGCCTTCTCTCCTCCGGTCCCCGCACCGGCTTGGGCGAGATAAACCTCCCCGCCATGCAGCCGGGTTCGTCCATCATGCCCGGCAAGGTGAACCCGGTGCTCCCGGAGGTGACCAATATGGTCTGCTTCCAGGTCATGGGGTGCGACCTGACGGTGGCGCTGGCGGCCCAGGCCGGGCAGCTGGAACTGAACGTGATGATGCCGGTCATCGCCTTCAACCTGCTCTTCGCCATGGAGATCCTGAAAAACTGCCTGCACCAGCTGACGTCGCTCTGCGTTACAGGTATCACCGCCAACGAGGAACGATGCCGCACCTTCCTGGACCAGTCAGTGGGGCTCGCCACGGTGCTCGCGCCCAGCATCGGCTACGCCGCGGCGGCCGAGGTCGCCAAGGAATCCGCCAAGAGCGGCAAGAGTATCCGCGAGGTGATCCTGGAGCGGGGCATCCTGACCGAGGAGGAGTTGGAAGAGGTGCTGGCCCCCTACCCGCTCACCACCCCCGGCGTGCACGGCAAGGATTAGTCGGCGGGCGGAGTGTCGGTGGACTTTGCAATTATTGTAAAAATCCTATAGACTCATACCTGTTCCAAACCAAAGATCACTGGAGGAGTACATGACTGAAGAAGTAAAAGCGATACTGGAAAACATCAGGCCGGCGCTTCAGGCGGACGGCGGTGATGTTGAACTCGTAGAAGTAACCGACGACGGCGTCGTCAAGGTGCGTTTGGTAGGGGCATGCGGCCACTGCCCGATGTCCACCATGACCCTCAAGATGGGGATCGAAAGGACCATCAAAGAGAAGATCCCCGGCATCAAGGAAGTCATCTCCGTGTAACGGGCATCCCCCTTACTCGTAACACCCGAGGGCGCGGAAGTAACCGGTTGACGTTATTTCCGCGCTTTTCGCTTTTGGATTCGGCCTATGACCAGCGTGCGGCGAAAAAGAAAGCAGTTGCTGTTTCAAACTGCGAAGTTCTTCGACTTCTTCAAGAGGAACACCGATGCCGTTACTTTTTTAGGCAACCGCGCCACGCTGTACCGCTACGGCTCCGAATTCTTCGCCGCCCTCCTGGAGGCGCTGCCGAAGGCCCGCAAAAGCATCTGCCTGGAGTTCTACACCATCGCCGACGACGAGACCGGGCGCATGGTGGCCGACGCGCTCATCGCCGCCGCCGCGCGCGGGGTGCGGGTCTACGTGCTGTACGATTACATCGGCTGTTTCGACACCCCAGCGGCGTATTTCAAACGGCTCACCAAGGGCGGCGTCAACTGCGCCCCCTTCAACCCGCCCCCCTTCCGCAATGGGATCGCATGGTTCGACAAGCGCGACCACAGAAAGATCGTCATCATCGACGGTTGGCGCATCTTCACCGGCGGCATGAATATCGCCGACGTCTACTCCGGCTTCGGCAAGAAAAAGACCAAGTGGCGCGACGTGGGGCTGCAGATCGAGGGTGAGGCGGGACTCGAACTGCTGCGCCTGTTCCGGGAGACCTGGGGCGAGGAGGCGGGCGTGCCACCGGTGGGAACCGACCCCGCTCCGCTGCCGGAACTTGACGGCGATGCCAAGGTCATGATAGTGAACGGCGGACCGCACCAGAAGCGGAGCTTTATCAGGAGCGCCTTCCGGGTCGCCATCGCCGGGGCCTCCGAGAGCGTCACCATCGTCAGCCCTTATTTCATACCGGGGCCGCGGGTGATCCGCTCGATGCTGCGGGCGGCGGGGCGCGGGGTGCGGGTCAGGCTGTTGCTGCCGTACAAGAGCGACGTCCCGCTGGTACGCCTGGTGAGCCGTACCTACTACGGGCAACTATTGAGAAACGGCGTCGAGATCCACGAGATGGACCGCGCCGTCCTGCACGCGAAGGTGCTCATCATCGATGGCGACTGGACCATGGTCGGCTCCGCCAACATGGACCTCAGGAGCTTTCACCGCAACTACGAGCTGAACGTGGTGGTGGACAGCCACGATTTCGGCGCCCAGGTGGTCGACATGCTGGAGGCCGACTTCGCCGGGACCCGGCGTATCGTACTGCACGAGCACGAGCGGCGCGGCTGGCCGGTACGTTTCCTGGAGCGCCTGTTCAGCCCGGTAGCCTGGTTTTTGTAATACAACAAAGTTCGCCAAAATCCTCCCCCGTGGACTTTGCCTGTTTGTTCCCCCGGAGTCATGTACATGATCGATAAGGACACCCTGAAGCGGCTGGAATTCGACAAGATCCTGGAAACCGCCGCAACCTTCGCCCACTGCGAGGCTTCCCACGAGGGAGCCCTTGCCATAGCACCGCTTCACAGCCGCCAGGAGATGGAACTGCGCCTGGGGCTCGTCGATGAGATACGCAAGCTGACCCGGCTCGGCATCGCGCTGAAGCTCGCCCCCTTCGAGGACATCACCCCGCAGGTGAGGGCGGTCCGTCCCAAGGGCGCGGTCATCGCACCGGTTGCGCTGCAGCGCTTCATCCCCACCCTGCGCGTGATGGCCGCGGTGGCGGCGCAACTTAGCTTCCGCGGCGACGTGCCGCTGTTGCTCGCCGAGGCCGGCGTCATCACCGGATTCCCCGACCTTTTGAACCCGCTCGAACACACCGTGAACGAGGAAGGCGAGATCCTGGACACAGCCTCGCGCCTGCTGGCCGACATCCGCGGCAGGAAGAAGGGGCTCACCTCCCGCATCAAGAAGCGGCTGGAGGAGATCGTGCGGGAGCGGCACACCGCGATCTTCCTGCAGGACGATTTCATCACCCAGAGGTCCGGGCGCTGGGTGATCCCGGTGCGCATGGACTCCAAGGGGATGGTGCCGGGGGTGGTGCACGACGTCTCCAACTCCGGCGAGACAGCCTTCATGGAGCCCCTGGAGATCATCGGCCTCGCCAACGAGTTGGAGAACCTGGTGGCCGACGAGCGCGCCGAGGAGATCCGCATCGTGCGGCAGATCTGCGACTGGATCAGGGAGGACGCCGAGGCGATCCAGCAGCAGTTCGAGGCGCTGGTGGAACTCGACATCCTGAACTGCATCGCCACCTTGAGCGACCGTCTGAAGAGCGAGACGCCGGTCATCTCCGACACGCCGACCATACTGCTCAAGGGGGCACGCCACCCGATCCTCACCCTGATGGGTAAGGACGTGGTCCCCCTGGACCTGGAACTGGCTGCGGAGAACCACGTCATGGTGGTCACCGGCCCGAACACCGGCGGCAAGACCATCGCCATCAAGAACGCGGGACTCCTCTCCGTCATGGCGTTGTGCGGCATGCCGGTCCCCGCCCTCCCCGGCACGGTGCTGCCGATGGTGCGGAGCATCCTGGTCGACATCGGGGACGAGCAGTCCATCGAGGAGAGCCTCTCCACCTTCTCGGCCCACATCTCCAAGATCTCCAGCATCATCGAGCACGCCGACCGCGGCGCGCTGGTGCTCCTGGACGAACTCGGCACCGGCACCGAACCGGGACAGGGGGCGGCCATCGCCTGCGCCGTCCTCAAAGAGCTGCAGAACAAGGGGGCACTGGTGGTGGCCACCACGCACCTCACCGAGATCATCGGCTTCGTGCAGCGCGAGACCGGGATGGTGAACGCGGCCATGGCCTTCGACCGGCAGAAGCTGGCGCCCTTGTACCGACTGGTGGTGGGCGAGCCGGGCGAATCGCACGCCCTCGAGATCGCCAGCCGCTATGGGCTCCCCGAGCGGGTGGTAACCTTCGCCCGGGGCATGATCGGCACCATGGAGGCCGACTTCCACGCCCTCTTGCGCGACCTGAAGGAGAAGAGGGAACAGTTGGACCGCACCCTGGCCGAACTCTCCGAGCGCGAGGAGAAAGTGGGACGCGCGGAGCGCAGCCTGGTCGACCGCCGCGACGAGGCGGCCCGGCTGGTGCAGGACGCCCGCGAGAAGGGACTTCTTGAAGCGCAGCAGATTATCGGCAAGGCGCGCCGCGAGGTGGCCGGCCTGATCGACGAGGCCAAGCGCGACAAGGCGCGCGAGGCCAAGGAGAAACTGGACCAGGCGGCACGCGAGGTCGAAACGGCGCTGGAGGGGCTGCACCCCGAGGAGATCGTGGACCCGGACCAGGTCGCCGCCGGGGACATCCTTTTCGTCAAGCCGCTCAACTGCGACGCCACCATCCTCTCCGTCGATCGCCGCGGCGCCCGCGCCCGCGTGCGTGCCGGCAGCATGGAATTGGACGTGGCCCTGTCATCGCTGTTAAAGCCCAAGGGAAAAGAGCCGAAGAAAGTACGTAGGCAGCGCGCCAAGCAGCAGGAATCCGAGTCGGCCGCACAGGAGCCCGCAACCAGCATCAACCTGCTCGGGTTGCGGGTGGAGGAAGCGATCGGCGAGTTGGAGCCCTTCTTGAACCACGCCGCGCTGGACCGGATCTCGGAGGTGCGCGTCGTGCACGGCAAGGGGACCGGCGCACTGATGAAGGGGGTGCGCAGCTACCTGACCGGGCACCCGCTGGTGGCGGAGTTCCGCACCGGCGAGCGTTTCGAAGGGGGCGACGGCGTGACGGTGGTGACGCTGCGCTAGTTGTATTGCAATCAAAGTTGACCGCGGAGGCCTTATGATCATCTCCATCATAGCTGCCATGTCTGACAACCGGGTGATAGGCGCGCACGGGAAGCTCCCCTGGGACATTCCCGCCGACTTGGCGCGTTTCCGAAGCCTCACCATGGGACATGCCGTGCTGATGGGGAGAAAGACCTTCGAGTCGATCGGCCATCCGCTGGACGGGCGCAAGAACATCGTGCTCAGTAAGAGCATGGGGAGGACTGACGGGATCATCGTGGCCCGAACCCTCCAGGAAGGGATCGCCGCCGCCGAGGGGGACGAGGAGCTCTTCATCTGCGGCGGAGAGGCGGTGTTCCGGGAGGCGCTCCCCTTGAGCCAGAGGATCTACCTCACCGTGGTGCACGGCCAGTACCAGGGCGACGTTCATTTCCCGCAGCCCCCCTGCTCCTTCACCGAGATGCATCGGGAGGAGTTCCTGGAAGGCTCTCCTCCAACCAGCTACGTGGTGCTGGAGAAGGTGGACCAGATCCAGCCCGGCAGCGACGTGTTCGAGCTGCGGCAAAAGGGGGTGGAGGCGCTGAACCGCCAGCTCTACTTCCTCGCCCGCTGCTGCTTCGGTCAGGCGCAGGCACTGGAAGAAAGTCCGGAAACCGCCTCCGACCTCGCCTTCAGCCAGGCGAAAAGCGGCGGCGACCTGGGCGATGCCTTGAAGCTCGCGGAGAGTGCGTTTAGGGAGGATCCCGACAACCTGCGCATCCGGTTGAACCTGGGGCGCATACTGGTCCTCTCCGGGGAGAAGGGAAAAGGGCTGGAGATGCTGCGCAAGGGGGTGCAATTGGGAGGCGGGCAGGAGTTCTACACCGAGCTCGCCAAGTGCGGCACCAGGGGGACCCCGCCGATCAAGTCCCTGCCCAGGAGCCACCCGCTGAACCGGTATTTGGGGCTTTTGATGCACAAGCTGGACATTCGGTCGTAGAGAGGCCCGGGCATGACCTAATTCCACGGTAGGGGCGAATAATCATTCGCCCTGCCTTTGCATGCGCCCCCCCTGCCTCCAGCTTTACAACGTGACAGCAGCCGATGCCGCCGTCGGGGGGCAGGCGCTACGCATCAAGGTCACCTCAGCGGCACCAGCGCTAGGCGAATGATTATTCGCCCCTACAGTCATCGCCATTCGCATCGCACAATCCACCGCATCGTTGTTGACTCGCCACCCACCGCAATGCTACTTTCCACTGCATGAAAAATGCTGAAGTTGAAGGGATAGTGCTGCGCCTCACCGACTTCGGGGAGGCGGACCGCATCGTCACCTTGTTCACCCTGGAACAGGGGAAACTGCAGGGGGTGGCGCGCGGGGCCAAGCGGAGCAAAAAACGCTTCGCCGGCGCGCTGGAACCGTTCGCACACTTGAAGCTGCAACTGCACCTAGGAACCGGCCTCGCCACCCTCTCCAGCGCCGACATCATCGGCATCTTCCCCGGCATCCGCGCCGACCTCGCCCGGATCGGCTGCGCCGCCTACGCCTGCGAACTGGTGGAACGGCTCACCCCCGAGGACGAACCGAACCCGCGCCTGTTCCGCCTCCTGTACTGCTACCTGGAATGTCTCAACGACGCCCCCGCGTCACCCTCCGACCGCCGCTTCTTCGCGGTAAACCTCCTGAAGATATTGGGCTATCAGCCTGAACTGCAGGTGCGCGGGGTCTCCGAGGAAACCGCATCCCTGCTCGCCCGCGCCATGCAAACCGGACGCTTCGGCGCCGTGGTCTTCCCCGAAGACCTGCTGCGCGAGGCGGACCTCCTCCTGAACCCCGCCATCGACCTCCACCTGGACCGGGAACTGAAGTCGCTCGCCTTCCTCAAGGAGTGCGGCGTGTAGCTGCCACGGGAGGCACAGCCCCTGGCGCAACCCGGCAAGATTCTAGTGCAAACCGTCAATTTTGTTGACCCCGGCGCCGGTAACGGGTACTATTCGACGCTTCAGTAAAACCGGTAGGTCCCGCCGCGCCCAGGCGCAGCTTTTTGTTTTTGAGGAACTGTATGAACCAAGCGGACATGAGAAAACTGCCGCCGCAAAGCATCGAAGCGGAGATGTCGATCCTGGGAGGGATCCTGGTCGACAACGAGGCGATCAACCGCGTGCTCGAGGTCCTTACCCCGGAAGAGATGTACCGGGAGAGCCACCGCAAGATCATGCGCGCCATGATCGAGTTGAACGAGCGCGGTGAGCCCTGCGACCTGATCACCATGACCACCATCCTGCGCAAGAAGGGTGAGCTGGAAGAGGTCGGCGGCGGCGCCTACCTGGCGACCCTGGTCGACTTCGTCCCGATGGCGGCGAACATCTCCTACTACTGCAAGATCGTGAAGGAGAAGTACATCACCAGGAAGCTGATCACCGCCGCCACCGACATCGTGAGCCACGGCTTCGAGGACAAGGTGGAAGTCGAGGAACTGCTCGATTCGGCTCAGAAGGTGATCTTCGAGATCTCGGAGAACAAGCTCCGCCCTTCCTACTACAAGGTCAGCGACATCCTGAAGGACACCATCAAGAACATCGAGCTCCTCTACGAGAAGAAGGAGCTGGTGACCGGCGTCCCCACGGGCTACACCGACCTCGACAAGCTTACCGCCGGCTTCCATGCCGGCGACCTGGTCATCATCGCGGGACGTCCGGCGATGGGAAAGACCACCTTCGCGCTCAACGTCGCCCAGTATGCTGCGGTGGACTCGGACAAGAAGTTCCCGGCCGCCATCTTCTCGCTGGAGATGCCCAAAGAGCAGTTGGTGGAGAGGCTTCTGTGCTCCGCCTCCCGCGTCGACCTGACCCGCCTGCGCTCGGGGCACCTGCAGGAAAACGACTGGCCCAAGCTGATCAAGGGCGCCGGACTGTTGCACAACTCCAAGATCTTCATCGACGACACCCCCTCCATTACGGTAATGGAACTGCGCTCCAAGGCGAGGCGGCTTAAGGCTGAGCACGACATCGGCATCATCGTCATCGACTACCTGCAGCTCATGCGCGGCGGCGCCAACAGCGAATCGCGCCAGCAGGAGATCTCAGAGATCTCGCGCTCGCTGAAAGCGCTGGCGAAGGAACTCTCCATCCCGGTGGTCGCCCTGTCGCAGTTGAACCGAAGCTTGGAGCAGAGAACCGACAAGCGCCCGATGATGAGCGACTTGAGGGAGTCCGGGGCAATCGAGCAGGACGCCGACATCATCATGTTCGTCTACCGCGGTGAGGTCTACGAAAAGGAGAACGAGGATCTCAAGGGAAAGGCGGAGGTCATCATCGGCAAGCACAGAAGCGGTCCCATCGGCACTGTCGACCTCGCCTTCAGAGGCGAGTTCACCCGCTTCGAGAACTTGAGCAACAGGGACGAATACTAGATGCGCCATTCGTGACCGGTACGGGTGCTGGGCGAATGATTATTCGCCCCTACAAGTGTCTCGCACGGGTCAACCTCCCCCCTCCAGGGAGAGGAGCAAACCAACATAGAAAGGAATTTTGATGAGCAGATATCATGCAATGACGGAAGTGCCGGCTACCGCCGGATATAAGGCAGGGGACGTACTGTTTCTTTGCGGCGAGCTGTTCGGCCGCGGCTACGCCAATGGCATCGTGGACGAGGCCAGGGCCAAGGGGATGACCATCATCGGCGCCACCGTGGGGAGGCGCGATGCCGACGGCACCCTGCGCCCGCTCAACGAGGAAGAGCTCGCCACCGCCGAGGCGGGACTGGGCGGCAAGATCATCAACATCCCCCTGGAGGCTGGCTTCGACATGGAGCCGGGCCAGGACGGCATCGCTCCGGTAGACCGCTTCAAGGGCGTGAAGCCCGATGACTGGGCCTCTGTGAAGCTGGACGCGGCTGAGGTGGAATATTCCAAACAGCGCGGCACCGAGCGTTTCTGCAAGAATCTCGCGGCCGTGGTCGCCGAGCTGGAGAAGATGATCCCGGCAGGAAGCAACCTGCTCGTGGTCCATACCATGGCCGGCGGCATCCCGCGCGCCCGCGTTTTCATGCCGATCCTGAACAAGCTCTTCAAGGGCCAGGGCGACCGTTTCCTCTCCTCTGAGGCCTTCTGGAACTCCGACATGGGCAAGCTGTGCGAGACGAGCTTCAACGAGGTCACCGCAGACACCTTGCGCTACCTGATCGACGCCACCGCAGGCCTCAGGGAGAAGCACGACACCCACTACGCCGCCTACGGCTACCACGGCACCGGCGTGCTGATCGACGGCGTCATCACCTGGCAGTCCTACACGCCGTACCTGCAGGGCTGGGCCAAGATCCGCCTGGAAGACATCGCCATCGAGGCGTGGGGCAAGGGCATCAAGGCGACCGTGTACAACTGCCCGGAGATCCTCACCAACTCGAGCGCCCTCTTCCTCGGCGTCGAGAACTCACTCTACCCGCTGATGGATTCCCTGCGTAGCGAAGGCGTGGAGTCGGTGCTCCAGGAATGCCAGGCGCTGCTGCGTGATGGTGTGACCATTGACGACCTGTTGCAGATCGCCAACACCTACCTCACCTCCGAGCTCATCACAAGCACCCGCGACTTCGACAGCTGGCCGCAGCACAACAAGCCGGAGCAGCAGGAGTACATGCTGAACACCTCGGCGGAGTTGATCAGCATGAACGCGGATCAGAAGGACATCGTCTGCGCCGTGCTCTCGCGCGCCGTCTTCCAGGGTGTCGGCAGCCTCATGTTCAACAGCTCCTGGAATCCGCAGGCGCCGGTCTTCTGGCTGAACCATGACGTGATCGCCAAGACGCTGGCGAAAGGGTAAGCGGCGAAATCGGGGGGGAGCGAAACGTGTTTCGCCCCCCCTTTTTTTGTAAGGCAAATCCCCTCTGTCTCCCCTTCGCAAAGGGAAGGACGCGGGGGCTCGGGCTGCACGTCGTGGGAGGGGACTGGCTCCGCGAGGTGCCTGTCCCCCTTGAGGCATCGGCGAAGTCGGCAGGGCTGAAATGAGCGTCCCGCTAGGGTGACAGGCACCTGCGGAGCCAGTCCCCTTCTGTCTCCCCTTCGTTCACAAAGCGGGGGACGTGGAACTCGGGGGCACTTCGTGGAGACGGTTACGGTAACAGGAAGCTTTCTTTCAACTTAAACACTTGATGACACCGAAGAAGTAGGGAGTACATGTGGCACACAAGGTCCTGCTGGTCGATGATGTGAGCATGTTTCTGGAACTGGAAAAGGATTTTCTCGCCCTCTCCGCCGTCGATATCCTTACCGCCCGCAACGGCGTGGACGCACTGCGCATCTGCCGGGAACAGCGCCCGGACCTGGTGATCATGGACCTGCACATGCCGGTCATGGACGGCGCCGACTGCTGCCGCGCCATAAAAAAAGCCCCCCATCTCTCCAGTCCGGTGATTATGGTCACCTCTGAAGGGAAGGAGGCCGATCGTCTCCTCTGCCTGGAAGCAGGGTGCGACGATTTGCTCTTCAAACCTCTGGATCGCGTGATTTTTCTCGATACCGCCCGCAGGCTCCTGCCGGCCGTGGACCGGCGCGATCGAAGGGGGAGCTGCCGATTCAACGTGAAGTTCAGGGCCTTCGGCCTCACCCTCTCCGGCTTCAGCGTCAACTTAAGCCAAAACGGTCTCTATCTCGCCTCCGACATGAACCTGGCAGAGGGGACCATGCTGGAGATGCTCTTCGCACTTCCCGAACCGGTAGGCGCCATCATCCAGACCAAGGGGCGCATCGCCTGGCTCAACATCAGCAAGGCCCGCAGGAAGAGCGCACTCCCGGAGGGCTTCGGCATTCAGTTCATCGGGATCTCCGACGAGGACCGCGAGCGGATCGATCGCTACGTAAGCACCCTTTCCCCTACCTCACGAGCTTAGAAAGCTTCTTGAACTCCTCGGTGCCGGCGACGCGCAAGAGCTGGAATAGCACCGACTCGGTCGAGGTCATCACCGCGCCGGCCTGGGTCATGGTCTGCAGCGCGATATCCCAGTTGTGCTTCTTGCGGCTCATCACCGCATCGACCACCAGGTGCACCACGTAGCCGCGCGACAGTAGTTCCAGCGCGGTCTGCAGCACGCAGACGTGGGTCTCCATACCGGTCAGGATCACCTGGCGCCTGCCGTTTTTCTCCAGGGTCTCCAGAAAACCTTCCCCACCGCAGCAGCTAAAGGTCATCTTCTCGAGGCTCGGCGTACAGAGCTTCTCCTTCAGGGCCGGCACCGTCTCTCCGAGCCCCTTGACGTACTGCTCGGTGGCGAGCGCCGGGATGCCCAGCTCGGCCGCCGCATCGAGCAAGATGGAGATGTTGCCGGTCAACTTCCCCAGCACCTTCTCGTCCATGGCGCGACAGAGCTTGTCCTGCACGTCGACGACCACCAGTTGCGCATTCTCTCTTTCCAGAAAAAAACGTTCCATCAAGGTCATGGGAGCCTCCTAAAAGCAGATTGAAATAACAAAAAAACCATTAGCCACGGAGAACTTCTGAGGAAATCCGAGAAAACCTAGAATCAGGGGTAAAACCAAAAACGGTTTCTCCGATGTTCCCAGATTGTCTCCGTGGCTAATGGTTGTGTGGTTTTTAAAGTCTTGTCTTCCTCTTACTCCTTGCGGAGTTCGATACCCAACTCGGTGATCTTCTTCCTCAGGGTGTTGCGGTTGATGCCCAGGATGTCGGCGGCGCGCACCTGGTTGCCGCGGGTCTTCTCCAGGACGAAACGGATCAGCGGACGCTCGACCTGTTCCAGCACCATGGCGTGCACGTCGCCGCTCTCCATCTTTTCCATGTTGGAAAAGCAACCACGCAGCTTCAGGTCGACGATTCCCTCCAGCGACAGCTCCTCCCCCTTCCCTTCGGCCGGACGGCTTCTGAGGCCGGGGAAATCGGAGGCGACCAGGAGCGGGTCCGGCGAGAGGATCACGGCCCTCTTGATGGTGTTCTCCAGCTCGCGGATGTTGCCGGGCCAGTTGTAGTTGGAGAGAAGCTTGACGGCGTCGGGGGAGGTTCGCTTTTGCGGCACCTCGAGCTCCGAGCAGATTTTGCCCAGGAAATACTGCACCAGCAGCGGGATGTCGTCCTTGCGCTCGCGCAGCGGCACCAACTGGATCGGGATCACGTTGAGGCGGTAGTAGAGATCCTCGCGGAACTGCTTGTTGCGGACGCTCTCCTCGAGATCCTGGTTGGTGGCGGCCACCACCCTGACATCCACGGGAATGCTCTGATTGCCGCCGGTCCTGGTGATCTCGCGCTCCTGCAGCACCCTGAGGATCTTGGCCTGCAGATCGATGGGCATGTCGCCGATCTCGTCGAGGAAGATGGTGCCGCCGTTGGCCTGCTCGAACTTCCCTAGCTTCCTCTCGGTGGCGCCGGTGAAAGCCCCCTTCTCGAAGCCGAACAGTTCGCTCTCCAGGAGTTCCTTGGGGATGGCGGCGCAGTTGAGCGGAATAAACGGCTTGCCCAGGCGCTTGGAGTTGTAGTGGATGGCGCGGGCAATCAGCTCCTTGCCGGTGCCCGACTCCCCCTGCACCAGGACGGTGACGTCGGAGGGGGCCACCTTGCCGATGGTCTTGTACACTTCGCGCATGGCGGGCGAATTGCCGATGATGGTCTTCTCGAGCTGATAGCGGTCGGCCAGCTCCTCCTTGAGGAGCGACACCTGCGAGGTCATCTCGCGCGCCCGGCTCACCTTCTCCACCACGGCGTCTATGACACCCAGGTCGAAAGGCTTGGTGAGGTAGTCGTAGGCGCCGCGCTTCATCGCCTCGACGGCGTTTTTCATGCTCGCCTCGGCGGTCATGATCACCACCAGCAGGTCGGCGCGCTCTTCCTTGACCCGGTCCAGCAGCTCCAGCCCGGTGACGCCCGGCATCTTGATGTCCAAAAGGGCGAGGTCGTAGACGTTCTCCCTGATGAGCTTGAGCGCCTCGTTGCCGTCCTTGGCCAACTCCACGTTGAAGCCTTTTTTCTTGAGGGCCTTGGACAGGACCCAGCGCATGCTCTCTTCGTCATCCGCCACGAGTATGTTGTTGATCGACATAAATGCTCCTAGAAACCGTTCTATGTTCTACGTTCTACGTTCTAGGTTGAACCTGCAGGCCGCACTGCCTGAAACTGAAACGTAGAGCATGGAACGTCAGACGTTATTATTGCCGGTTCAGTTCGTATGCCCCATTCCTGAACTCAGAAGCATCGTTGCTTCTTATGTAGAACGTAGAACATAGAACGTAGAACGGCCGTTATTGTACGAGCGGCAGCATCACCGTGAAGACGGTGCCGCGGGAGGGATCGGAATCGACCCGGATCATGCCACGGTGCTCGGACACGATCTTTTGGCAGATGGAGAGCCCAAGCCCCGTCCCCTGGGACTTGGTGGTGAAAAACGGGGTGAACATGTTCTCCAGCACGTCCGCCGGGATCCCCGGGCCGTTGTCGGAGATGTCGATGGCCACCATGCGGGCCCGCCGCTCCCCTTTCTGCGTCAGCGCGTAATCCGCCAGCACCCGGCTGGTGACCTTCACCACACCGCCGGTACCGACCGCCTCCATGGCGTTCTTGATCAGGTTCAGGAACAGCTGGGTCAAGAGCGCCTCGTCCGCGAGGATCGGGGGGATGCTGGGGTCGAAGTACTGCTGCAGGTAGACCTCTTTCCCCTCGCAGGCGTTCTTCTGCAAGAGGACGATATCGGAGAGGACCCGGTGCAGGTTCACCTTACCGAGCTTCAGGCGCCCCGGCGAGGCAAGGCCCAGGAGCTCCTCGACGATGACGTTGACCCGCTGCACTTCCTTCAGCATGACCCGCACGTATTCCCGGAGATCCTCGTTGTCGGGAAACTCCATTTCGAGCAGTTGAGCCGCCCCCTTGATGCCGCCCAAGGGATTCTTGATCTCGTGGGCGAGGCCGGCGGCGAGCGCTCCCAGCGAGGAGAGCCGGTCAGCTTGGCGGACGGCGCTCTCGAGCTCGCGCACGTTGGTCAGGTCGCGCAGCAGCACGATGGTGCCGATCCGCTCGCCACACGCGCTGAGAAGGGGCGAGGTGCTGGTCCCCACCGGAGTGACCCGGCTCCCCCTCTTGATCACGATATTTTCATGGTCCGAGACCGACATCCCGGTGCTGACGGTCTTTGCCACCAGCTCGTTGAGGGCGCGATCATCCTTGAAGATCTCGCTGAAGAGATGCCCGAGCGCCTGGCGCCTGGACACGCCGGCCAGTTCCTCCGCGGCCGGGTTCACCAGCGTGACGGCCCCGGTGTTGTCCAGCACGATGACACCGTCGCCCACGCTGTCCACCACGTTCGCGTAATAGTTCTCCAGCCGGTCAACCATCAAAAAACTCCTCCATCGCCCCGACAAGCTCGGCAGTATGTTCGATCCGGTTCACCGCGGCGCGAAAATGCGCGGCTCCCGGAAGCCCCTTGGAGTACCAGGCAAGATGCTTGCGCATCTCCATCAGGGCCACTCTGCCCCCCTCGAACTCGGTGAAGAGCTCGAGATGCCTGCGGGCGACCGCAAGCCTTTCCGCGACCGTCGGCGGGACCGGAACCTCGCCGGCCATAAGGGCGAGCGCCTCCCGGAACAGCCAGGGATTCCCCATCGCGCCGCGGGCAACCATCACCGCGTCGCAACCGGTTTCCCGGAACATGCGGACCACGTCGTCCGCGCTGAAGAGGTCACCGCTGCCGATTACCGGGATCTTCAGGGCGCTCTTCAGTTCAGCCAGTTTGGACCAGTTTGCCTTCCCCTCGAACATCTGGGCCCGGCTCCTGGGATGCAGGGTGATGGCGTCGCACCCTTCCTCCTGCGCGATGCGCCCCACCTCGAGAAAGGTGTCGTCGCCGCAGACCCAGCCGGTGCGGATCTTGACCGTGAAGGGGAGCGGGGTCGCCTTGCGCACGCAGCGGATGATGCGCCCCACCTTGACCGGGTCCTTCATCAGGGCGCTGCCGGCGCCGGTGCCTACCACCTTCTTCACGGGGCAACCCATGTTGATGTCGATCAGCTCGCCGTATCCCTCGACCAGCCGCGCCGCCTCGGCGAGCATCTCCGGCTCGTCGCCGAAAAGCTGCATGCCGATGGGACGGTCCTCGGGGGTGGTCCTCAGCAGATCGAAGCTCTTGCGCCCTTCCCTGGTCAGGCCGTTGACGCTCACCATCTCGGTGAAGGTGAGCGAAGCCCCTCTCTCGCGGGCGATGATGCGCATGGGGAGGTTGGTGATGCCGGCCATAGGGGCCAGAAATACCCGATTCTTCAAGGTAAGGGAGCCGATGGCCACCGTCTTTTGCATATGTGATAACGTCCTTATCTGCCTAAAAAATGTGCATACTAACAACTAAGAATTTAAAACGCAAGGGTTTTGTGTGGACGGCGTATACGGAAAACAGTGGAAAGTTGTAGGGAAATTGGAACGGGGAAAGGGGGTAATCCCCCAAAGCTCACAGTAGCCCCAGCGCCTTCTCGATGCCGGATAGGCCCTCGAGCGCGCCGCAGGGAAGGGAGAGGTGCGGCGCACGGATCTCGGGCTCGCGCGGGTTGATGCGGATGACGCGAGCGCCGGAGAGGGAACCGATACGCTCACTCGCGGCGCGTACGGTGGGAATGGCTGTCCCGGCCCCCAGTTCGACGACCACGATGCGCCGGCCGGATTGGCGGGAAAGGAACTGACGGAAACCTTCCTGCTGGCGCGCGGTGCGCGCGCCGATCCAGGCGTAGTCGCCGAACATGAGGATGTTGGGACGCGCCGCCCTGCCGCAGCGTGGACACAGCGGGACGTGGTCGGCGCGCATGGTTTCGTGGTCGATGCCAAACTCTTCGCGGTTGTCCCAGATCCTCTCGCAGCAGGGACCGGTGCACTGCAGGTGGTGGATGGAGCCGTGGAACTCGAGGATGGCATCGTCCGCGAAGCCGGCCTTCTGGAACTGGCCGTCCACGTTGGAGGTGGCGACGAAGAGGTCGAGGCCAAGGCGCGCGGCCCAGTCGCGCAGGAGCGCGAAGCCGGGATGGGGAACGGTGGCGCGGTAGAGGTTGGTGCGGTGGCCGTAAAAGCCCCAGCCGAAGGCGGGGTCGTGCTCGAAGTGCTCCGGGTTCGCGGCGTCGACGAAGCTGATGCCGAGACGCTGGTAGAGAGGATAGGCGCGCCAGAAGCCGGTGTCGCCGCGGAAGTCGGGAAGCCCCGAATCGACTCCCATCCCGGCGCCGGCGGTGACTACCAGCGCCTGCGCGGCCGCGACAGTCTCGGCCGCTTCCCTGAAAAGTGAGTCGAGCCCCGCCGCCATGCCTAGATTCCCACCTGCACCGGGACCGGCTTCAGTACCCGTTGCAGTTCGGACGGAGACAGAGAGACCAGGAAGCCGCGGCTGCCGCCGTTAATATATATAAGCGGCAGGGCGAGGATGCTCTCCTCGATGTAGACCGGCATCTGTTTCCTGGTGCCAAAGGGGGAAGTCCCCCCAACCATGTAGCCAGAGTGGCGGTTGGCGGTATCCGGCGTGCAGGGGGCGACGCTCTTGACGCCGATGGCGCGGGCCAGTTCCTTGGTGGAAACCTGGAGGTCGCCGTGCATCAGCACCACGAGCGGCGCGCGGGTCTCGTCCTCCATGATCAGGGTCTTGATCACGCTGTGTTCGTCGACGCCCAGTTCGCGCGCGGAAACGGCGGTGCCCCCCTTCTCCTCGTATTGATACGGGTGCTCACCGAAGGCAACTCCCGCCTGCCGCAATACCCGTACGGCGGCCGTGACCGGCGATTTCACCTTGGCCATTGCAGTTCTCCTCCAATAGATTTGATTTCCTTAGTAAAAAAGTCACTTGCCAGGTACGGTCATACCGGCTATAGATTAATAGCACGTCTTCAGCAGCTTAACAACGGTGTAACTAGGGTAACTTGTTATGGGAAATGAGAACCAGCGGCCGCCCAAAGTACTGGTCATGGACGACGACGAGATGGTCCGGTTTGTAGCGGGCGAAACGTTGAAGCGTTACGGTTTCGAGGTCGAATTCGCCAACGACGGCGCCCAGGCCGTGGAGGTCTACCGCGAGCGGCACGAAGCGGGAGCCCCCTTCGCCGCCGTCATCCTGGACCTGAACATCCCCGGGGGCATGGGAGGGCAGGAGGCGATGAAGCGCCTGCTCGAGATAGACCCCGCCGCCAAGGGATACGTCTCCAGCGGCCGCACCGACGACCCCGTCATGATGAACTATCAAGCCTTCGGCTTCAGCGGCACCATCGAGAAGCCGTATTTCTACCTGAACAAGCAGCTCATGGAAGAGTTCAGCACGACCCTGCGCGGCACCGAGTAAGCATGACCGGACTTCAAAATTACCTCGCCCTACTGGACCGCGTCGACGAAATCTGCCGGCGCACCTCGGAAACCTTCAGCGCACATATCACCTGCCATGCCGGCTGCGACGCCTGCTGCCGCCACCTTTCCATCTTCGCCGTGGAAGCCGCCGCGCTCGCCGCAGCGCTTCGGGAACTCCCCACCGACCAGGCAGAACTGGTGCGCGCCAAGGCGCGGGCAGCGCACGTAGATTCCCCCTGCCCGCTGCTCCACGACGGGCTCTGCCTGCTCTACCATGCCCGTCCCATCATCTGCCGCACCCACGGTCTGCCGCTTCTTCTGCTGCGCGAGGGTGAAAGGGCGGTCGATTTCTGCCCGGAAAACTTCCAGGGGCTCCCCAGCATCCCCGGCAGCGCCGTCCTCGACCTGGAGCGGCTCAACATGATGCTGGCCACGGTCAATGCGCTGTACCTGCAGTCCTATCCGGGGCCGGAGCGGCTCACCATAGCCCAGGCGCTCACTCTCACCGATTGACTTTTCCATCTACTTCAGGGTATATGGCCCGGTGTCAATGATTTCGCGTCGGCGCGGCCGCGTGAGCGGTGCGCTGGCGCGGAGCATTTGTGCGCATATACTTAACTGCTGGCAAAGGAGAGGCAACAAGATGAAGGTGAGCTACAACACATCCGGGAGCTGCGCTTCGCGCATCGAAATAGAGATCGAGGACGGCGTCATCGTCGCCGCCAAGTTCGTGGACGGCTGTGCCGGCAACACCCAGGCGGTCGCCGCCCTGGTGCGCGGCATGGCGGTAACCGAGGCGATCAAGCGCCTGAAGGGAATCGCCTGTCAGGGCGACACCTCCTGCCCGGACCAGTTGGCGAAAGCCCTGGAGCAGTCACAATGCAGCACCACTCCTTCCTAGACGGGGGCATTATGGAAATCTTCGGCGGGTTCATGATGATGATGAGCATCATCGGCTTCTTCCTGGTGGTGATCTGGTTTATCCTTCCCTTCGTGATCTTCAACATCAAGGGGCGCGTGGACCGTTCCGCTGCGATGCTGGAGGAGATGGACCAGCGCCTGAAACATATCGAGCGTCTTTTGCAGGAACGAGACGTCGAGGAGCCGCACCCGCTCGACCCGCCGCTGTAGCCGGCCGGCCGGCCGCCCCTTTGGTTTCCGCATCGAGCCCTCCCTCCACCCGTGGCGGGGAGGGTTCCCCCCTCCCTCCCCCACCTTAAAAAGCCGTCATATCCCTTGCCAACCCCAGCTTTTTTCATTATTATGTGCCGCTGTGTATCCGCCGGCAGACTAGAGAAGGTTAATCTGGCGCAGTCGACGGCAAGGAGAGTTCATGGGTTTACTGGAAGGCAAAAAAGCACTTATTTTCGGAGTAGCTAACGATAAAAGCATCGCCTGGGCCACCGCCGAGGCGTTTCAGCGCGAAGGGGCCGAGGTGGCGCTGGCCTACGCGGGTGAGGCGGTCGCCAAGAGGGTGATGCCGCTGGCGGAGAGCATCGGCTGCAAGCTGGTGCTTCCCTGCGACGTGAGAAGCGACGAGGAGATCGCGCGCCTGTTCGGCGAGGTGCGCGAGGCGTGGGGGGGGCTGGACATCCTGGTGCACTCGGTCGCCTTCGCCAACAAGGATGAGCTGAAGGGTTCCTTCCTGAACACCACCCGCGAGGGGTTCGCGACCGCGCTCGACATCAGCGCCTACTCCCTGATCGCCATGGCGCGCGAGGCCGCGCCGCTCATGCAGGGGCGCGACGGCAGCGTGATCGCCATGACCTACTACGGCGCCCAGAAGGTGTTCCCGAGCTACAACGTCATGGGGGTCGCCAAGGCGGCGCTCGAGGCGAGCGTGCGCTACCTGGCCGAGGCGATGGGGCCGGAGGGGACGCGCGTCAACGCCATCTCTGCGGGTCCCTTGAGGACGCTCGCTTCCGCCGGCATCGGCGGCTTCGGGCAGATCGCCGGGCACGTCGCCGACAAGGCGCCGCTGCGGCGCAACATCTCGCAGGAGGAGGTCGGCAACGCCGCCCTCTACCTCGCCAGCCCGCTCGCCAGCGGCGTCACCGGCGAGATCCACTTCGTGGACTGCGGCTACAACATCATCGGACTGTAGCGGAGGCGCGCCATAAAAGGACTGCACGGTAATCTGACAGGGCTGAAACCGAGCCAGGTAAACAGGCTGGAGAGGCTGTACCGGCGCCGGGTAAAACCGGGCGAGGTCGTTTCCCTGGAACTCGCCCGGGAGCTCGCCGACATCTCGCTGGAGATCCGGCGCCAGATCGGCATCCTGGTGAGCCGCATCGGCGAGATCGCCTACGTGGTGGTGGGGGACGAGCGGGGCATCATGATCCCGGCGCTGGAGGACTACCCGCTGGGCAAAAGGCTTTTGCGCGGCGTGCGCCTGGTGCACACCCACCTGAAAGGCGAGGTGCTCTCCGACGACGACCTGACCGACCTGTCGCTGTTGCGCCTGGACCTGATCGCCGCCCTGCAGCTTACCCAGAACCCGGACCGTTTCTCGATCCAGACCGCGGCGCTGATCCCGCCCGACGGCGGGCACCTCCCCTACCAGGTGGAGCCCTCGGTCCCGTTCCAGAAGTACGACCTCGACTTCAAGGGGTTCGTGGAAACCCTGGAACAGACCATGGAGCGCGGCCTCAAGGAAGGGAAGGTCGTCGCCAGCGGCCAGGAGCGCGGCATCCTCATCTCCGTGACCCAACGCCCCATGGAAGAGGCGGTCGATTCCATCGAGGAGCTGAAGGAGCTGGCGCGCACCGCCGGCGTCGGCGTCCTCGACACCGTGATCCAGCGCCCCAAGGAGTTCAACCCGCGCTATCTTTTGGGCGAGGGGAAGATCCGGGAGGTGGTGATCAAGGCGCTACAGTACGGCGCCACCATGCTGGTCTTCGACCAGGAGCTCTCGCCGGCCCAGGTGCGCTCCATCTCGGAACTGACCGAGCTGAAGGTCATCGACCGCAGCCAGCTGATCCTGGACATCTTCGCCCGGCGCGCCACCACCCTGGACGGCAAGGTGCAGGTGGAACTGGCCCAGTTGAAGTACCTGATGCCCAGGCTCTCCGGGCGCGGCGTGCAGATGTCCCGGCTCATGGGGGGTATCGGCGGGCGCGGCCCCGGCGAAACCAAGCTCGAGATCGACCGGCGCCGCATCAGGGACCGGATCGCGCACCTGGAGCGTGAGTTGAAGGAACTCTCCAACGGCCGCTACCAACGCCGACAGAAGCGCGTCAAGGCGGGCATCCCCATCATCTCCATCGTCGGGTACACCAACGCCGGCAAATCCACGCTCTTGAACACCATGACCAAGAGCGAGGTTTTCACCGAGGACCTCCTCTTCGCCACGCTGGACACCTCGTCGCGGCGGTTGCGCTTCCCCTTGGACCGCGAGGTGATCATCACCGACACGGTCGGTTTCATCAGGAGCCTCCCGAAGTCGCTCTTGGGTGCCTTCAAGGCAACCTTGGAGGAGTTGAAGGACGCCGACCTCCTGGTCCACCTGGTCGACTGCGGGCACCCGCGCCTGGAAGAGCACATCAACCAGGTCAACGACATCCTGGTCGAACTGGAACTGTCCCAGAAGCCGACCCTCCTGGTGTTCAACAAGATGGACCTGCTCCCGGACCTAAAGAAGAGCGATCCCCTCGCCTTCATGAAGGTGCGGCAGCTGACCCGCAAGTACGGCGCCATCACCATCAGCGCCTCGGACCGCAAGACCCTCGAACCGCTCATGAAGGAGCTGCAGCACCGTTTCTGGCACGACGTCGAGGATTACCGGACACCGGGGGAGAACCACGACGAGTTCGAGGAGTAGGCGCGGCTCTCCCGTCCCGTCAGCAGAGGAACCGATCTTTACATGGACCAGCAAGCCATCATCTACGCCCTCGATCTCCTGGGCACCGTCGCCTTCGCCGCCTCGGGAGCGCTGGCCGGCGTGCGCCGCGGCATGGACCTCTTGGGCATCATTGTCCTCGGCATCGTCACCGCCACCGGCGGCGGGGTGATCCGCGACGTCCTCTTGAACGACACCCCTCCCTTTTGTTTCAAGAACGAGCTTTACCTCTACCTCGCCGTCGCAGCCTCGGTGGTTGTTTTCCTCACCCCGCGCAGCTTCGAGCGGATGAACCGCGCCATGCTCCTTCTGGACGCCCTCGGGCTGGGGACCTTCCTGGTGATCGGTACCTCCAAGGCGCTCCAGTTCAACCTGGGGCTCATGGGCGCCATTATCATGGGCGTGATGACCGCCACCTGCGGCGGGCTGGTGCGCGACCTCCTTTCCAACGAGATCCCGCTCATCCTGCAGCGCGAGATCTACGCCTCTGCCTGCGTGGTCGGGGGCGCCCTCTTCTTTTTCCTGCACCAGACCAGCCTCCCCTCCCAACTGAACCTTACCGTCTCGGCCCTCACCGTGATCGCCATCCGCTGCACCGCCATCGTCAAGGGGTGGCAACTGCCGCGCGGCCAGGCGCTGTAAGCCATGCCCAAACAGAGCGCGGGGCTCATCATGTACCGTGTCGTTAACGGCGAACTGGAGCTTCTGCTGGTGCACCCGGGCGGGCCGTTCTGGGCCAGGAAGGACCTCGGTGCGTGGTCGATCCCCAAGGGTGAATACCTACCGGAAGAGGACCCGCTCCAGGTAGCGCGGCGCGAGTTTCGCGAGGAGACGGGACTCACGCCGGAGGGGGAGTTCCGGGAGTTGGCCGAGATCAGGCAGGCGGGGGGCAAGCGGGTCAAGGCCTGGCTCTTCGCCGGCGATTGGGACCCCGCCGGGCTCATCAGCAACGGCTTCACCATGGAGTGGCCGCCCCGTTCGGGACGGCAGGCGGAGTTCCCTGAGGTGGATAGAGCCGCCTGGTTCACCGTCGCAGAAGCGAGAGAGAAGATCCTCGCCAGCCAGCTCCCACTGATCGACCAGGTAACCGCCCTGGCGCTGCCGCACGATAGGTAATTTCGCCACCATCTGCTTCGTTTTTCCCATCCGCGCTATGTCTGACCATTTCGTCCCGTGTTTCCGGCGCAACTTCACCTCCTTACCGACCGAACCCAAAACAGACATCCCCTCCCCCTGCCCTTTTGCGGTCCACTGTACCCTACTTTTTTTCTCGTATACATTTAAGTTCGCGAATGTACTGGACGAAAGGGTAGATAGCGTCGCTGCGATGACAGAGCCCGCCACATGGCAGGCCGCGGCACGACTACGAACGAACCAGGGGGGAAAATGAAGATTCAGGACATGAAGATCGGTACACGGCTCAGCGCTGGCTTCGGCATCATCCTGCTACTACTCCTTGTCATCGGCGCCATCAGCGTCTTCGGCATGCTCAAGATCGACCAGGGGTTGGAAACCATCGTCAAGAAAGACTACGCCAAGATCAAGCTGGCCAACGAAAGCGCCGACAACGTCTCGACCATCGTCTCCTGCATCAAATCGATGGTCATCGAGTCCGATCCCTTGGCACGCCGCGAGGAAAACAAGAAGATTGAACAGGCCCGGCAGCAGTACAAGGCCGCCATGGATAAGCTGGAAAAACTCGAGAGCACCGAGAAAGGCAAGGCGCTGATCGGCAAGGCCAAGCTCTCGCTCGACAATGCCCGCAAGGCGAACAACCAGGCCATCGAGCTGGCCCTGGCCGGCAACAGCGCCCGTGCCGCGACGGTATTCGAAAAGGAAGCCGAGCCGCTGTGCGCTGCCATCGATTCGGCATTCCGGGAGTTGGTGCAGTACCAGGAACAGGGGATCGAGGAGCGTTACGGCGACGCTGCCGCCCTCTCCTCGCGCTCCCGCGTCATCGCGCTCTCGTTGGCCCTTTTCGCCGTCGCCATCGGCGCGGTCATCGGCTACCTCATCACCCGCAGCATCAGCCGCCCGGTCAGCGCCCTCTCCGCTTGCGCGGACAAGCTCGCCCTCGGGGACGTCGATGTGGACATCGACACTGAAGGGAAGGACGAGATCGCCCTTTTGGCGCGTTCCTTCAAGAACATGGCCGACAACATCAAGGAGGCTTCACTCGCCGCGGAGCGGGTCGCCCACGGCGACCTCTCGGTCCAGGTGACCCCGAAATCTGAGCGGGACCTGATGGGCAACAACCTCTCCTCCATGATCGGCACCATCGGGAGGTTGAGCACGGAGATGAACGGGCTGATCAATGCGATCAGGGAAGGCAAGCTCAGCGTGCGCTCCGACGCGGCCGCCTTCCAAGGCGCCTGGGGCGAACTCCTCGTTGGACAGAACCGCCTGATCGAGGCCTTCGTGCAGCCGATCGACGTCACCTCGCGCCACCTGGCCCGCATCTCCACGGGGGACATTCCCGGCAAGATTACCGACACCTACTACGGCGATTTCAACGAGATCATCAACAGCCTGAACCTCCTGATCGACGCCAACAACGACGCCACCAGGCTGGCCAAGGAGATCGCGGACGGAAACCTGCTCCTCGAGGTGAAGCAGCGCTCCGAAAACGACGGGCTGATGCAGGCCTTGGCCGCCATGGTACGTAACCTGACCCGGGTGGTGTCCGACGTGAAAATCGCCGCCGACAACGTCACCTCCGGGAGCCAGGCGCTCAGTTCCACCTCCGAGGAGATGTCCCAGGGGGCGAGCGAGCAGGCGGCCTCGGCGGAGGAGGCGAGTTCCTCGATGGAGCAGATGACCTCCAACATCAGGCAGAATGCGGACAACTCGATGCAGACCGAGAAGATCGCGGTGAAATCGGCGACCGATGCCAGCGAAAGCGGCGAGGCCGTGGCGAGGACGGTGGCGGCCATGAAGGAGATCGCGTCCAAAACCTCCATCATCGAGGAGATCGCGCGGCAGACCAACCTTCTGGCGCTGAACGCGGCCATCGAGGCGGCGCGGGCGGGGGAGCACGGCAAGGGGTTCGCCGTGGTGGCCTCGGAGGTGAGAAAGCTCGCCGAGCGGAGCCAGCGCGCGGCGGGCGAGATCGGAGACCTTTCCCTGACCTCGGTCGAGGTGGCGGAGCACGCCGGGACCTTGCTGGAGATGCTGGTCCCCGACATCCACAAGACGGCCGAACTGGTGCAGGAGATCTCCGCCGCCTGCAAGGAGCAGGATACCGGCGCCGAGCAGATCAACCGCGCCATTCAGCAGCTGGACCAGGTGATCCAGCAAAACGCGAGCGCCTCCGAGGAGATGGCCTCCACAGCGGAAGAACTCGCCTCGCAGGCCGAGCAGCTGCAGGGGACCATCGCCTTTTTCAAGGTCGGCGCAACCGCTGTCGAACAGCGGCAGCCGCGCAAGAGTGCGCCCCAAGCGCCGGCATCCGCCGCGCAGAAGGTGGGGCGCCAGAAGCTGACCCGGTCGGCAGCTGCGCTGGCTGGATTTACCGGTGTGGAGTTGAACCTGACCGCTAACGAGGAGAGTCTTTTACAGGCGGGGTTCGAAAGATACTGACGGACAAGTTGATTGGTGACTGGAAAGGCGGCCCCGGTGGGTCGCCTTTTCTTTTTAAACATGGGGGGTGACGGCCACGGCCCCCGCCTCCCCCTCCCTTCCTTCCAGACGGCAGGCGAGCTTCAGGAAGTATCCCGCCACCAACAGGTTGGTCTGAAGGTGACTAGTGACGCGTGAGGTGCGAAAGAGCGAGCCTCCCGTGCCGCGGGCCAGGTAGAGCACCAACTGGTCCGCCAGGTGGGGATCGATCGGTTCGCCGCTTTCGTGGTGCTCGAGAAACTCACGCGCGACCTCGGCGCCGACCGTTTCGGCGGGCTTGCCCCGCTCCCCCAAAGCGGTGAAACCCGCTACCGCGTGCTCGTATTCCGCCTTGATGAAGATGAAGGTCCCCTGTCCCAGGATGGTCAGTTCCCGCGTTTCGATGTCCATAGGCAAGCCGCGCTCCAGCTTCCCCTTGAGGGCGGCCAGGGCCGCATGGAGCTGCCGTTCCGCGATCGTCTTCGGGAGGTTCCCCACGGCGGAAACCATGCGCAGCCGGATGAGCCGTCCCCTCTCCCTGACCAGACAAGGGGCGAGGACCTCGGCCGGTTCCACGGTGCACCCCACCCTCCCTCCTCCCTTGGGATAAAAGCCGAAAGAGAGGGCGTGGGTTTCCCCGCGCACGCCGAGGCGGCCGATGGCAGGCCAGAAGACTTCTTCGAAGTAGTTCCAGGAAGGGCTGAAGGGGACATGGGTGCCGCCGATCACCGTGACCCGGCTGGTCTTGCGGGCGGCCAGCAAGGGGGGGATCACGGTCTGGAGCACCAAGGTGGCGGACCCGGCCGTGCCGATATCGAAGCTGTACTCGCCGGGGGTGATGCTGTCAGGAAGAAAGCTCAGCTCGGGAGAACCGAGCCGGTCGCCGGCCACGCTGGCGGTGGAGATGCGCTCCGCCGCCTGCACGGCCATCAGGTGCTGGCGCATCAGGCCCGATTTGGAACGGTTTTTCCTGATGTTGTAGATGTGGAAGGCCTGGCCGGTAAGGCAGGACAGGCTCAAGGCGCTGCGCAAGACCTGCCCTCCCCCTTCGCCCATGCTGCCGTCGATCTCGATCATGGCCTCACCGCTTTCAGTACAGGAACATCGGCTTGCCCAGTACGTGGCGCACCTTGGGCCGGTACTCGATGGCATCATACAGTTCGGCCACATCCACCCTCTTCTCACCCTGCATGATGGTGCTGATCGGGATGTGCCGGTAGGTCCCCCCCTGCATGGCGACCATGCGCCCCGACATCCCTTCCGTGATCAGGTCCATGGTCATGTTGGCGTAGTTGTAGGCCACCATGAGGTCGAGCGAGTCTGGGGCGCCGCTGCGCATGAGGTAGGAGAGCTGCTGGTAGATAATATGGGAGCCGGTCAACTGCTTAACCGCCTCGCTCACCACCACGCCAATTCCCCCCAGCTTCTTGTGCCCGTAGGCGTCCTCCTGGCCGTACTCGACGATCTGGCCGCCCACCATGGAGGCGCCTTCCGATATGGTCACCATGGCGTAGTTGCTGCGGTTGGACTTCTTGTCCTCCTGGAGCAACAGGGCCAACTTTTCCACGTCGAAAGGAACCTCGGAGATGAGCGCGCGGTCCACCCCGGCCAGGTACGCCGATATGAGCGAGGTCTCCCCGGAGTTTCTGCCGAAGAGCTCCACCACCGCGATGCGTTCGTGGGACCCCGCGCTGGTGCGCAGGTTGTGGATGAAGTTGACGCTCCTCGTGACCGCGGTGGAGAACCCGATGCAGTAGTCGGTGCCGAAGACGTCGTTGTCCATGGTCTTCGGTATGGCCACGATGGGAACCCCTTCCCGGTTCAGACGCTCGGCGTAGCTCAACGTGTCGTCCCCGCCGATAGGGATCAGCACGTCGATGCCCAGGTGCTCCAGGTTGGAGAGGATGTGCGCCGTGAAGTCGTGACTCTCAGCCGCGCCGGGGTCGAAGTTGTCGCCGCGCAAGAACAGGGGTACGTCGGTGGCTGCCACCTTGCCCGGGTTAGTGCGGCTGGTGTGCAGGAAGGTTCCCCCAGAGCGGTCCACGGTGCGTACCGCGTGACGATCCAGCGGCATCACGGTGTGGTCCCAGCTGTCCGGGTCGTCCCGGTTGTAGGCCAAGAGCCCTCCCCAGCCGCGCCGGATGCCGACCACGCGGTAGCCGCTTTCGGAGGCGCGGGCCACCAGGGTCTTCAGAGCGGGGTTGAGACCCGGCACGTCGCCGCCGCCGGTCAGAACGCCTATAGTCTTCTGCCTGTCTGCCATGGCAATCTCCTTAATGATCAGCATTAAAAAGCTTTCACATTATACAGGAGCGGCTTTTCATTTCAAGGTGGCGGGGGATACCGTTTCCGCGAGGTCATTCCGGGACTTTTGGGCGCCTGGGTCAAAGAAGCAAATCCCCCCTGTCCCCCCTTTTGCAAAGGGGGGGACGTAGTAGCCTCGTCTTGCTCTTTGCGAAGGGGGGGACGTAATAGTCGTGTCTCGCTCGTCGGGAAGACGCACCATTGGCTCCAATGAAATGTCTGAATTGCGGTTTCGGGAACAAGGGGAAGCATTGAGGAAGTTGCCACCGAAGCTCTGCTCGTGAACCAGGGTTCCCTACTTTGCAAAGGGGGGACAGGGGGGATTTGCCTTGGTTAGGCTACCCCTTCTCGCCACGCTTGGCGGGGGTGAGCCGGGAGATGAAAAGGGACATCTCGGAGGGGAGCATGGGGCGGGCGAAGTAGAAGCCCTGCATCAGACGACAGTCGATGGAGGCGAGGAAGTCCTTCTGCGCCTCGTTCTCCACGCCTTCGGCGATCGCCTCCATGTCGAGGCATTTGGACATGAACATGATGGTAGTGGCGATGGCGGCGTCCTCTGAGGAGGTGACCACGTCGCTCACGAAGGATTTGTCGATCTTCAGGGCCTGGAAGTGGTAGTGCTTCAGGGAGGAAAGCGAGGAGTAGCCGGTGCCGAAATCGTCGATCTGGACGTTGATCCCCATGCGCTGCAGCCGCTCCAGGACGCCGACCGCCTCGGCCTCGTACACCATGAGCGACTGCTCTGTGATCTCCAGGGTGAGCCGGTCCGGCGGCAGGCCCGAGTCGTGCAGCGCCGCCTCGATGGCCTGCTCCAACTCCTCGTGGGCAAAGACCGTGGGGGACATGTTCACCGCCACATTCAGGTCGAGCGCTTCGCTTCGGTACCACTGCGCCGCCTGGCGACAGGCCTCTCTGAGCACCCACTCGGTCAAGGGCCAGATGAGGCCCCCCTTCTCGGCCAGTGGCACGAAGCTCGCCGGGCCCAGCTCCCCGAGGTGCGGATGGCGCCAGCGCACCAGCGCCTCGACCCCAACCACGCGCATGCTGGCGGTATCGAACTTGGGCTGGTAGACCAGGAACAGCTCGCCTCGGTTGATGGCGCGCAACAGGCCGTGCTCGAGCTGGATCCTGTGGTCACGCTCCTCGCGCCACTCGCCGCCGTAGAGGCAGAAGGTGGAGCGTCCCTGCTGCTTGGCCTGCCCGAGCGCCAGGTCCGCCATCTTGAAGAGCTGCATCGGTTCGTCGGCGTCGGCGGGAAAGAGGGCGATGCCGATGCTGGCGCTGGTCTTTAGGGTTTCCCCCTCTACCTGCACCGGCTCTGCGAGGGCGTCCAGCACCCGCCTGGCCATCACCGCTGGCCCCTCCGGCATCTCGGGATGGCGCAGCAGCATGGCGAACTCGTCCCCCCCTACCCGCGCCACGATGTCCTCGCCGCGCATGGCGCAGCGGGTCAGGCGGCGCGCGGTCTCAGCGAGTAGGGCGTCGCCGACGAAGTGCCCGCGCCGGTCGTTGATCAGCTTGAAGCGGTCCAGGTCCAGGAACAACAGCGCCACGCTCTCGCTGCGCCGTTTGGCGAAGACGATGGACTGGGCCAGGAAGTCGTCGAATGCCTGGCGGTTGTAGAGGCCGGTGAGACCGTCGCGCACCGCCTGCTCTTTGATGCTGAGCTCGCTGGCCCGGTGGCGCGCCTCTATTTTCGCGTTGAGCAGATATATGATGGCGGCCATGGTGAGGACGCCCAGCAGTTCGAGTCCGCCGGAGGCGAGGTGTTCCAGGTGGGGACGGCCCGCGAACAGCAGGTCGAAGAGAAGGTGGGCGAAAAGCAGCCAGCAGATGCTGGCGAGGATATAGATGCAGGCTACGGTCGCCGGGGAGAGGCTCCCGAACCAGTTGCGCAGTTTGCCCAGCGTGCCACCGTCCATGGTTGCTCCTGGTAAGCCGGTAAAATCACCGTCCCAGTATAGCGTCTTTCACGTGGTGAGGTAGTAGGTGATCTCGTTGTGTCCGACCAGCAGTTCCAGTCCGGCGAGGGACGGGGGCGCGCAGGGGGTGGCGCCGCATTCCTGTAACAGGGGCCAGGCGTGCAGTTGGCACTCCGGGGTGAAGTAGAGGTCGACGCCCCCCTCCGGCGCCTCCTTGCGGAACAGCGCCATGGTGCGGGGACCGCCGGCCGAGCGGAAAAGCGCCGTGAAGGCCTCCTGGATCGCGGTCGTTCTGCCGGCGGCGATCTCGCCGGCGCTCAGCGTGAGATGGTGCCATTGCATGCTCATTCCCCCTCCCCCGTCTTTTTGACCGGCGGCGCGACGTAACCGGCGCAGGTGCCGACCAGTTTCTCGTGGATGGCGTCCAGCATCTCGGCCTCGTCGGTGACCCCGGCGGCGGCGCCCAGGTTCAGGGCCAGCGGCAGCAGTCCCATAAGCAGGTTGCGCATGTTGCCGCACCCGGTGGAGCCGCCCAGTACCTCGGCAACCTTGCGCTGCAGCCCGCGGCCGATAACGAAGCCGGTGAGCCCCGCCATCCGGCCCGAGACGTTGCGGCAGTCCGGGGTAGGGGACCTGCGAAAATCGGCCTCGGCCGAGATGATCTTCATGGTGGCGACCTCGACCCGCACCTCCAGGAGCACGTCGTGGAAACGGTCCTTCATGGTGGCGGTGAGCAGCGCCGTGCCGTCGGGCTGCTTCAAGAGTCGGTACGAGATGTCTCTCTGGAAATCTTCCATGCTGTTCAGTTGCATCGACACTACCTTTATGCGTTGGTTATCCGTTCCTGGAGCCGCGGGGCGGCCGGTCCGTCGGGGGGAGAGTTTCGCCGCTCGGGCGGGATATGTCAAGCGAAACTCAGAAGGGAACCGACTCCCAGCCACGGCTCGCAAGACAGAGCAATGTACATGCAGCACCGATCCTCAAAGTCAGACAAAGACAATGGGACTGGCACCTGCGGAGCCAGTCCCCTCCCCGGGCCCTGTCACGGGTGGACGCGAGTTCGCTACACCCTCTCGAAAAGCGCCGCCACCGCCTCCCCGCCGCCGATGCAGAGCGAGGCGAGGCCGTAGCGCTTCTTGCTGCGCCGAAGCTCGCACAATAGCGTCGCGACCAACCTGGCGCCGCTGGCCCCGATGGGGTGCCCTATGGCGCAGGCACCGCCGTTGACGTTCACCTTGCGGGGGTCGAGGCCCAGTTCCCGGATCGCGATCAGGGGGACCGCGGCGAAGGCCTCGTTGATCTCGAAGAGGTCTATCTGCCCCAGTTCCACCCCCGCCCTGGCGCAAACCGCCTTGATGGCGCCGACCGGCGCGTCGGTATAGTGGTCGGGGTGCATGCTGCTGGTGGCGTAGGCGACCAGACGCGCCTTCGGGGCGAGCCCGAGCCGCGCCACGGCCTCCTCTCCGGCGAGAAGGGCGAAGGCGGCGCCGTCGCTGATGGTGGAGGCGTTGCCGGCAGTGATGGTCCCCTCCCGGCCGAAGGCGGGTTTCAGGTCCGCCATCCTCGCGATGTCGGAGCGGAACGGCTCCTCGTCCTCGCCGACCGTTTCCTTGCCGTGACGCCCCTTTTTCTGTACCGGCACGATCTCGTCGTTGAAAATCCCCCGGCTCACCGCCTCCTGGGCCAGTTGGTAGGAGCGTAGCGCGAATTCGTCCTGCGCCTCGCGCCCAAGCGCGTGCCGCTTCACCGCTTCCTCGGCGATCTCCCCCATGTGCCGCCCCGAGTAGGGGTCCTGGAGGCCGTCGTACAACATCAGGTCCAAGAGCTGGCCGTGCCCCATGCGGAAGCCGTAACGCGCTTTTTTCAGGAAGAAGGGGGCCTGGGACATGCTCTCCATGCCGCCGGCGAGTACGATTTCCGCGTCACCGAGCGCGATGGCCCCGGCGGCCAGCATGATCGCCTTCAACCCGCTGCCGCAGACCTTGTTGATGGTCATGGCGTGGGTGGTATCGGGGATGCCCGCCCGCCGCATCGCCTGGCGCGCAGGCGCCTGCCCGCAGCCGCCGGAAAGGACCTGGCCGACGATGACCTCGTCCACCGCTTCGGCGGCGACACCGCTTCGCTCCAGGAGCGCCTGCAGCACGGGAGCCGCCAGGGCCGGTGCCTCCAGGTCGCACAGTTCCCCCCCGAAGGAGCCAAAAGGAGTTCTCAACGCCTCGACCACGTATATGTCTTTCATGCTCCCTCCCCCGCTCTCACTATGATAGGAGCATTTAAATGTACCTGTTTTTGGTCGTATCTCCAGCCACCGCTGGCAAACCAAGCCCAGAGGCAAATAAAAAAGGGCAGCCCGGTGGGAGCTGCCCTTGGTAATAAAGGCTGTGCCTGTACTCAGAGATAGACGATGTCGTCGGGAAGCTCGCTCAACCTGACGCCCCCTGCGTCGCTCACTGCGAAGGTGTTTTCAATACCGATGACACCCAGTCCCGGGAACACGAACTTGGGCTCTATGGCCAGGGTCTGCCCGGCCTGCAGCGCCACCTTGAACCCTTGTGCCAGTACCGGGAACTCGTCCAGTTCGAGTCCCACGCCGTGGCCGACGAAACGCGCGTTCTCGCCCGGGGCCCCCATGAAATGGTCGGCGAGCCCCGCCGCCTGCGCCATGTCGGCGGCAGCCAGGAAGAGCTCCTCGCAGATCGCCCCCGGTTTCAGGTGCTCCGCCAGGTAGCCCTGGATGGCGAGTGCGGTCTGGAAGGCGTGCTCGAGTTCCGGGGCGAGCTTGCCGATCACGAAGAACCTGGTCATGTCGATGATGTAGCCGTTGAAGACACCGGTGTAGTCAATGAGGATAGGGGCGTCGATGGGGATGAGGGCAGCGGAGGCGCCGTGCGGCGAGGCGCTCGACATACCCTCCCCGGTGACGGCGCCGTCGAAGAAGCCGGTGGCGCCGGCCGTGGCGGAGGAAACGGCCAGCCCCTGGAACAGCTCCTGGTTGAAGGCGCGCATGCGCACGTACCCCTCTCCCCCCGCCTTCCTGAGCCGGAACTCGAATTCGGCGGCAAGGTCCACCTCCCGCATCCCGGGCTTCAGGAACGCGGGCACCTCGCCGAACACGCCGGCCAGCTGTTTGCCGCAGTAGCGGATCTGGTCCAGCTCCCACGGCGACTTGACCGACCTGATCTCGCGGTTGACGGCGGAGACGTCGACGAACTCGCGGCCGGGAAGGAGCTTCAGGTAGTAGTTGTACTGCTGTACCGGCGCCACGTCGAAGGTGAAGCCCACGGTGCGCACTTCCGACCCGAACTCCCCGGGGAATTCCTTACTGGAGGGAAAGGGACGGGTGTCATCGATCAAGCTTTCCCGCTGTCCCCTGGCGAAGCTCTTGCGGACCCAAAGGCGCGGCGCGCCGGAAGCCGGGACCCACAGCGTCGAGTTTTGACGGGTGCCGGAAAAATAGTAGACGTCGATCGGGTGGATGAAGAGGGCGCCGTCCATCCCTTTGTCCCGCAGCGCCTCTTGCAGCCTCGAGATCCTCTGTTGCGATTCCTGCTTGATCAGCATGGGTTCTCCTTGGTTTGCCGGCGCTCAGCCGAGCGTGAAGAAAAAGGTGGCGCCGCAGTCGGGCTCGGCCTCGGCCCAGATCTGCCCGCCGTGGCGCTGGATGATGCGCTGCACGCTGGCCAGACCGATGCCGGTCCCCTTGAAATCGTCGGAGTCGTGCAGTCGCTGGAACGGTTTGAACAGCACCGAGGCACGGCTCATGTCGAAGCCGGCCCCGTTGTCCCGCACGAAGAAGGTCTCCCTTCCCTGGCGCTCTACCGCGCCGAACTCAAGCCGGGGCTCCTCCTTCTTGGCCGAATACTTCCAGGCGTTGCCCAACAGGTTGTCCAGCACCACCCGCAGCAGCTGTGGGTCGGCATCGGCCACCACCCCCGGCTGCACCACACACTCCGCGCGGCGCTGCGGGTCGGACAGCCTGAGCTCAGCCAGGATCTCCTCGGCCAGGGCGCTCACGTCCACCTGCTCCCGGCTCAGGGAAACGGTGTAGCGACGAGAGAAGTTCAGCAGGGTGTCGATGAGGTGGTTCATCTTGATGCTGCCGTTGACGATTTCCTGCACGTAGTCCCTGCACTGCGGCTCGAGCTGCGCCCCGTAGATCTCCATGATCACCTGGGCGAAGCCGTAGATGGCGGTCAGGGGACGGCGCAAGTCGTGGGAAACGGTGTAGTTGAAGGCCTCGAGTTCCTCGTTGGCGGTCTCCAGCTCGAGGGCCCGGGCGGAGAGGTGGGTATGAAGCACCTCGATCTCCTCGGCGGCCTGCTTTTTGCGGCTGACGTCGGAGATCATGGCGAATGAGCCCTGGAAAAAGCCGGTGGCATCGTGGATGGGCATGGCGGTGACGCTGGCCCAAACCCTGGTGCCGTCCTTGCGTACCAGTATGGTTTCGTAGTGTTCCGAGACGCCGTTCTCGCGGCTTCTCTGGCGGGCGGCGGTTTCATCGTGCAACGCATGGTCGACGAACTGCAGGAAGGGGCGCCCCAGCAGCTCAATCACCTCGTATCCCAGCATCTCGGCGAACTGGCGGTTCAGATAGGAGAGGCAACCGGTGCGGTCGGCGGCGACGATGGACTCCTGCGCAGTCTCCACGATCATGCGGAAGCGGGCCTCGCTCTCCTTGAGCGCCTTCTCGGCCGCCTTCCACTCGGTGACGTCGACCATGACGGCCATGGAGCGGACGATGGCGCCTTGCGTGTCCCGCTCGGCAGCGGCGCTCAGCAGGACGTCGATCACCGAGCCGTTTTTCTTTACCATCTGGTATTCGACGTTGCGGCAATAGCCGGCGCGGAAAAATTCCGGCAGCACCGTTTCCACGGCGTAGCGACGCGAAGCGGGGGTGAGGAAGTCACTGGAAGGGCGGCCGAGCACCTCCTCCCTGGTATAGCCCAGCACCTCGGTCCAGTAGTTGCTGACCCCAAGCAGCAGGCCGTTGCGGTCGATGGAATGCAGCATGACCGGGGTCTCGTTGTAGAGGCAGCGGAAACAGCGCCCGCCCTGGTCATGCCCCTGCAGGGCCTCTTGCTGCTCCTTCAGGATCAGGCGCAGCGCGGCATTTTCGGCCTGCAGCCTGGCCACCTCGGCCTGGAGATCGCCTGCGGTTGTCACTTCATCTTTCATAACAACTCCGGCACTGGATGTAACGTTGGGGTGAGGATTTTTTTACGCTTTGTCGAGCAAAGTGTCAACCTGATTCGTGCCAGGGAAATGGCTGGAATTGGTCTAGCAACCTCGCGATTCGACTGGGGTGATGCACCGCCACGAGGTTTTTTGTATACGACATGCGACACCCTCTTTATTTCGAAGGAAAACTCTGCTAAGGTACCCCCTGCTTTACGTGCACGTAAACCAGACGAGGAGAAACTAGAGTGTCCAATTCAACCGTACTGAAAGCTTGTGAGCAAACCGAGATCGATCTAAGCGGCGCAACGGACTGGGTCCCGTTCGACGCACCGGCCCTGGTGGGAGACTCCCTGCGTTTCGTCTCCGGCGACTCCCGGGGCGACCGTTTCCGGGCCCGCTACTACCGGGACGCCGAGAAGCACCTGCACGCCCGTTTCTGGCTGGGCCCCGAGGCGGAAGGTCCTCCGGGACATGCTCACGGCGGCGCCGTGGCGGCCATCATGGACGAGGCACTGGGGCTCGCCGCCTGGGCGGCCGGGTATCCCATCGTGGTCGGCAACCTCAACGTGAGTTTCCGCAACATGCTGCCGCTCAGGAAGGTCGTGACGGTCGAAAGCAAGGTGGTTTCTGTTGAGGGGCGCAAGATCATGGTGCATGGCCGCATCTTCCGCGGTGAAACAACCTATGCCGAAGCACAGTGCCTGTGCATCACCATCCCCGGCAAGTAAGCCAGCTTCAGGGAGCCGGGGCGGAACAGATCAACAAGGCCATCCAGCAACTCGACCAGGTGATCCAGCAGAACGCCTCGGCCGCAGAGGAGATGTCCTCCACAGCGGAAGAACTTTCCAGCCAGGCGGAGCAGTTGCAGGGGGTCATCACCTTCTTCAAGGTAGAAGGGGCGGAACGCGGTACCAAGGCACTCCCCCCCTGCACGGACTGAAGCAGGAGCCGCAACAGCAAAAGCAAAAGACGGTAACGCGCAAGAAGACCCTCACGCAGTCGGCCGCCCCGGCGCCGCTGCAGACAAAGCGCAAGGCGGCGGCCCGTGGACTGGCGTTGGAGATGGAACAGGACGACTCGGACTTCGAAAGATTCCAATAAGCTCTTGAAAAAGAAAAAGGCAGCGCCGACATCCCGGTTGCTGCCTTTTCTTTTTGGTTTTTTTCCTACAGTAAACACGATGGGCGCCGATAACTGTGACTGTTGCTCGAATTTATGAGAGGTCAGTCACTCTACATGGAAAAAACTCCCTTCGTAGTGCTGCTGTTCGTTGCCATAACAGCCGTTATCGCGTGTAATCCGGGAATACGTAAGGCGGGCCAACAAAGCCGCTGCGAAATCTCCAGCTACCAATACTCACAACTGCATGCCGCGATGCAACGCTATCCCGAGATCGCCGACATGGCTCTCCAGGAACTGACAGGAGCACGAGTGAACCTGTCTCAGTACAACAAGATCATGCAGACGGTGGACCTGATCAAACTCAGGGACGGTCGACGCATGACGGCACACAACGACACAATCCATCCCCTCAAAGTCATCGCAAAAAATTGAAGTGATTTTGATTGATTATTTTTAATTATGCCGGTATTATTTTCACGCTGGATCTAAACCCGAACTCCGGGGCTACCTCCGCGTCGCCTCCCCGTTAGTCTCAGCCTCGACCTTCTGGTCGCATTACTCATAAAAAGGAGACACCATGAGCAAAAAGATCCGCAACATCATCCTGGCAACTGCGGCTATCGCAGCATTCGCCGTTCCGGCCCTGGCCGAAAGCACCAACTGTACTGTGACCGCCCCGGAAATCCGACTCCGCAAGAGCGCGAGCAAGAAGGCGAAGGTGGTCGCGGTCCTCAAGAAGGACGCCAAGGTCACTGCGGAAAGCTGCGCAGGCGGGTGGGTCAAGGTTGCCTCCGCTGACGGCAAGCTGAACGGTTATGTGGGCGGCTGGGCGCTCTCCTCGAATGCTCCGGTCATGGTCGCCTCGACCGAGCCGGTGCCCATCCCCACGAGCGCCGCACCGGCGGCAGAAGCTGCCAAAGAGGTCCCCAGCAACGAAAAGCTCGCCATGCAGATCACCGACCTGCGCCTCAAGGTGCTCAACGTCGAGCGCGACGTGGCCATGGTGCGCAAGGACATCCGCAAGATAAAGGTGGCGATGAGACACAAGAAATGATCCCCGCTGGGGACCGGAAACGGTCCCCATTTTTTGTCCCCGTCGTCCCCTTCTTCCGCTGGTCCCCTTCTTCCGCTGGTCCCCTTCTTCCGCTGGTCCCTCTTCCGCTGCCACGCCTCTAAAGCTTGCCGGTCCATGACCGATAAGGTGCCTGACCCTACACGTCAGCACAGGAGCGCACGATGAAAGGCTTTACCTCAGTAAAATTGTCCACCAAGTTTTTTGGGGCCATGATGGTCCTCAACCTTTTCACCACGACAGCGTTCACGCTGCACACCTACTACAGCGAAAAAGGAGAGATCCTGGCCGACGTAGACCGCGAACTGCACACCTGCGTCGAGGGAGCGCGCCTTGCCGCCGATTCTTATCACGCCAGGATAGCGACCGCCCCCCCGACACCGGCCGAATTCGATGCCCTGAGCGACCGTCTCACCGCCTGGGCCAACGCGTCCGGGTTCAATTACATCTACACCATGGTGCAAAAAAACGGAAAGATCGTCTTCTCTTCCTCCAGCTACACCAAGGAGGAAAAGGCGACCGGGAAGCAGAGTAAGCTCCTTGATCCATACGAGGACGCAAGCCCGGGACTCAAGGCCGCCTTTCAGGATGGCAGGCTGCACTACGACCAGTACTCAGACAAGTGGGGCACCTTCCGCTCCATCTTCTTGCCGGTGCGCTCCGCCGACGGCACGCTGTACGTGATCGGCGCCGACATCTCGATGAACCATATCGACGGCGTGCTGCGCGGCCTTTTGTTGAACTGCCTGCTGATCGCGCTTCTTGTTTTCGTGGTGGGAGGCGGCGTGATGCTGGTCCTGGTGAGATCGGTGCAGCGCACTATTTCGGAGCTGGCGCGCGGGGTGAACCTGATCGCCCAGGGCGACCTCAACACGCGCATCGAGCACGAGGGGCGCGACGAATTGGGGCTGCTCGCCTCCGACATGAACCGGATGGCGGCGCACCTGAAGGAGGTGGTGGCGCAGGTGAGGAGCTCCGCCGAAGAAGTCTCCCAGGCGTCTGGGCGCTTCAATGACACAGCGCTGCAGATGGCGGCAGGCGCGGACCAGGTCTCCGGTCAGGTGGGAAGCGTTGCCGCCGCCGGCGAGGAGATGGCCGCCACCTCCTCCGAGATCGCCCTCAACTGCGCCGGCGCCGCCGACCTGGCCCGACGGGCCAACTCCACCGCGTCGGCCGGGGCAGCAGTAGTAGACGGGGCCATCAGCGCGATGCACCTGATTTCCGCCCGGGTCCGGGAATCGGCGCAGACCGTGGGGGGCCTCGGCACCCGTTCCGAGCAGATCGGCGCCATCCTCGGCACCATCGAGGACATCGCCGACCAGACCAACCTGCTTGCGCTGAACGCGGCGATCGAAGCCGCCCGTGCCGGCGAGCAGGGACGCGGCTTCGCAGTGGTGGCCGACGAGGTGCGGGCTTTAGCCGAGCGCACCACCAAGGCCACCAAGGAAATTGAAGGCATGATCACGCTGATCCAGCAAGAGACACGGAGCGCCGTGGGCGCCATGGAGGCGGGGGTGGACGAGGTGGAGCGGGGCACCGTCGAGGCGGGCAAATCGCAGCAGGCGCTGCGCGAGATCATGGAGTGCATCGAGGAGGTAACCATGCAGATTAACCAGGTGGCCACGGCGGCGGAGCAGCAGACCGCGACCACCCGCGAGATCTCGGGCAACATGCAGCAGATCAGCTTCGTGGTACAGCAAACCAACGGCGCGGCACACGATTCAGCGGACGCGGCCGCCCTTCTGAGCCAGAACGCGGTGCAGCTCCAGGCCAGGGTGAGACAGTTCAGGATCGACTGAGATACGATTCCCGGGCCCCGGTCAGGTCAGGTTTAGCAGGTTTAGTCACGATCAGACTCGGGCACTTTGGTCGGATGGGGAGTGGTCGGCATGACGATGAGGTAGAGGGTTACGCAAGCGGCGATGGAGAGGAGGAGGACGCGCAGCCAGACGGCATCCACCACCACGAAGGCGGTTACCGGGAACGAAATCCAGATGGCGGCGATGGCCAGGCACTTCGCCCGGAGCGGAATAGAGCCGTGCGCCAGGTACTCCTTCAGCATCGGGCCGAGATGCCTGTGCTCGACAAGCCAGGTGTGGAAGCGCTCAGAGCTGCGGGAGAAGCAGATGACCGCCACCAAGAGAAAGGGGACGGTCGGTACGAGGGGGAGGAACAGCCCCACAACGCCTGCGGCAAGGGAGAACACTCCCGTCCCGAGGAGCAGGTAGCGCAGCCACTCACTTTTGACCAGCCTGACCTTCAGGTGCCGATGCCGCATCTTCTCTCCACTGAGACGGCCTTGGGAGCGCGCCCCACACAAGGCCCAAGCGCCGATGAAATCCAGATTGTCCTCTTAATTGTAAGCGAGGCAACGTGGTTTTAATATTTTATTTTGTCGAGGAGGTCAGGGACGCTGCAGCGCGAGCAGCTGGCGGTGCGCCAGCAGGAAGCGTCCGGGCGCACCGTAGTCCCAGCGCTCAATGGTGCAGCAAGGGATAGTCTCGCGGGCTGAGTAGCGGATCAGGTTGACCGAGTTGGGGATGTCGTCGCGGACCCGCGAGGAGACGGCGGTGCCGGCCAGGACCGACCAGACCTGGCGTGGCAGATCGGGAAAGACTTCCTTCAGCGGCCGCAGGTGCGGCAGATGGACGTGCCCGCCAAGGATCAGGTCCGCACCAGCCTCGGACCAGGCCCGTACCGCAGCTTCGTGTCCCCGCAGCAGGTTCTTCGTATCGCTGTCCCTAATGGCCCGCACCGGCTGGTGCGCTACCACGATGCGAAGCTGTCCCATCCGCGCCTGGCGCAGGCGGTCGGCCACCCGGGTCACCTGCGCTGCCGACACCTCCCCCACCGTGTGGCGCCTGGGCCGGGTGCTGTTCACCCCCAGCACCAACAGCTCGTCCGACTCGAACTCAGGCTCAAGCGGCACCGCCAGCACTTCCTGGTAGTTGCGGTAGGGCGCGAAGATGCGCGCGGCCAGGTTGAACAGGGGGATGTCGTGGTTCCCCGGAAGCACCATGGTTGCCAGCGCCGGCACGATGTCGAGGAAGTCGCGGGCGGCGCGGAACTGCCTGCGCCGTGCCCGCTGGGTCACGTCGCCGGAAAGCACTAAAAGGTCCGGAGCGTGGTCACGGGCCAAGGCGAGCAGGGCCACCACGACCTCGGGCTGCTCAGTACCGAAGTGGGTGTCCGAGATGTGCAGCAGACAGCTCAGGGCTCCCCCTTCCCCTCGCCTTCGTGATCTGGCACGATAAGAAGCAACCCGTGCGGCACCGCCTTGAAGACCAGCGGCGGCACCTGCCAGTTGACCTCGCCGTCGGTAGCGACCTTGATGCGTCTTCTGCGCAACGGCCGCACCGTCAGCTGCACAAACGGGAAACTCACCACCTTCTCCGAGTCCCTTAACCTTCTCATTGCTGCCAGTGCCAGCCCCCCCAGCATCTGCCATACCCCCTTCGCCTTTACCGCCACTGCCGCCAGCTCCCCTTTTTGCACCGCATCCGATTCGTGGAGCCCCACCTCCTCGAGCTGCAGCGGGTTGTTTTCCACCAGCAGCGTGGAGATATGCAGCATCGATGGGTTGTCGCCGCCGTGCAGCGTCAGCACCAACTGCGGAGGTGGGGTCAACATGGTGACCAGGGCCGAAAGCAGGGCAACCAGCCTGGTGCGACCGAATATCTGCTTGTGGGCCTCGCGCTTTTCCAGGATCCGGGGATACAGGCCGACGCTCCCGTTCACCAGGAACACCTTGTCGTTGACCAGCCCTACCTGGACCAGCCGCAACCTGCCGCGGACCAGCGTCTCGACAGCCTCGGCGGTATCGAGCGGAATGCCGTGGCTGCGCCCGAAGTAGTTGAAGGTCCCCTGCGGCAGCACGCCGAACGGGCATCCCGTGCCGAGAACCTCCTGCGCCACTGTGTTGATGGTCCCGTCTCCCCCCGCCGCCACCACGATCCCCTCCTGCTGCCGGGCGAGCCGCACCGCCTCCCGCGCAGTGTCGGCGATCCCGGTGCTCTTGCCGACGCGCCACAGAGTGAAGGTTCGGCCGGCACGCGACAGCACTTGTGCGATGACCTGCTCACGGCTGTCGGCGTCTCGATCGCCGGAACCGGCATTCATCACGATAAAGATGGGAGCATTTTGCGGAGCTTTCTGAAACACGATTGGCCTCCCCCGCCTGCTGACCAGGCCAGGAGAGGAGTTTAACACATGTACGGAGGAGTACGCCGCTGGTGGCAAAACGGTTGATTCGTCTTTCAAAGTACCGTCAAACTGTAGGGGCGAATAATCATTCGCCCTCCTAGCGGTAATGGATGCGGTCGCAAAGCCACTCATGTTTGCCGGATAATGGCACCGCGACCACATCATCCAGCCGATACGGCAGTTGACTATCTGTCGGTAGTTCTGCCAAAATCTCGGAATGGAAATTTTCGCCATCATAGCAGAAAGACGAATCCAGGAAGCCATCGAGCGCGGCGACTTCGACAACCTCCCCGGGCGCGGCAAGCCTCTGGTGCAGGAAGACCTGTCTGCGGTACCCGAAGAATTGCGCATGGCCTACAAGGTACTCAAAAACGCAGGCTGCGTTCCTCCCGAGGTGGAGTTGACCAACGAGGTGGCTTCACTGCGTCGGCTAATCCTGGATATGGAGGAGAGCGAAGAGCGGATGAAGAAGGTGCGAGAACTTAACTTCAAACTGATGAAGCTCGAGATGACCCGTAAGCGCCCTCTCTCACTGGACCTACTCCCCGAGTATCAGGATAAACTCCTCGACAAGCTACAGGGGTGACAAATCGTTTTATCTTTATCCTTGAAATGATCCACCTCGTTCGGTATGGTGCCAGTGGTAAACACTACGCTCCCCTCCGATAACGATCCCAAAGGAACCCAGATGGAAAAACTAGACGAGGCGCTGGTAACCATGCGCCAGAACACGACGGACGGCAAAAAGCAGTCCGCATTCTATGACATCTTTCTCAACGCCTCCTTTTTCGTCCCCATTCTCGCGGAAAGCGAGCAGAAGGAAGAAGCGGGCGGCGTGGTGCCGCTGATCGCCGAGGCTGACGGTAAAGACTACCTGATGCTTTTCAGCACGGTGGAGCGCCTTCAGGCTTGGGAGCCCGCAGCCCCTTATATCGAGGTCCCCGGTCACCTGCTCGCACTGACCACGGTGGAGCCCCTGAACTGGGCGCTTAACGTCGGCACCGAATACTCCAAGGAGTTCCATCCCGAAGAGATCGCCTGGCTTAGGGACGCGGTTGAGCGTTGCAACGCCGAGGCGGCTGGTAATCAGCAGGCTTGATGATCTCCCCGGGCGGGGTCCCGCCCGTTACCATCGCTGAGGAATAGAACTTGAAGGGGCAGCCAGACCGGATGCCTCCCCCAAAACAAGAAAAGGGGCAGCCGTAACGGCCGCCCCTTTTGCTTTCAAGCTTTTTGTATCCCTGCGTCTATTTGGTCCGCGGCACCACTGCGGTTTTGACGCCGAGCTTTTCCAGTTCGGCCCCTTTGAGCGCTGCGTCCTGTTCGCTTTTGAAAGAACCGGCTGTCAGGATGAAGGTGGGCACCTGAACCACTGTCGGCCTCAGTTCCGTTGTGATACCGAACCCGGCCAGCCTCAGTTGTTCATCCACGGCGCCAACCTTGTCGAAGTACGACCCGGCATAGACGTTGAACTTGCCATTCTTGTCCTGAAGGATGAAGTTCTCGGCCTTCGCCTTGCGCAGTTTCTGCAACATTTTCTCCGCGGTCTGCTGGTCAGAGTACTCACCGGCATGGATCCGGCTCATCTGCTCTTTTCTCTTGGGACCGGACGCCACTACCGGCTTCATCCCCGCGCTCTTGATCTTTTTCTTGATCTGAACCATCTCCGACTTCAGTACAAAACTGCCGAAATCAAGGGTATAGCCGACGGGAGAAGCTGCACTTGCCATTGTCTGCGGTTGGGGTTGTTCCGCAACTGCAGGTGCGGCAGCGGATGCAGCAGCAGGTGCCGCAGCGTTGGCCGCACTATCGGAGGTGGTCTTCGCAGCGGCCTTGGCAGCGGCTCGCTCTGCAGCAGCTTTCTTGGCGGCAACTTTGTCGGCAATGGCCTTTTCCGCAGCAGCTTTCTTCGCCGCGGCTTTCTCTTCAGCCGCTTTTTTGGCGGCAGCTTTGTCAGCAGCAGCCTTTTCCGCAGCGGCTTTCTTGGCAGCCGCTTTGTCGGCAGCGGCTTTTTCCGCAGCCGCTTTCTTGGCAGCCGCTTTGTCGGCAGCGGCTTTTTCCGCAGCCGCTTTCTTGGCCGCGGCCTTCTCTTCAGCCGCTTTCTTGGCAGCGGCTTTGTCGGCAGCAGCTTTTTCCGCAGCCGCTTTTTTGGCAGCCTCTTTGTCCATAGCGGCCTTCTCTGCAGCTGCTTGTTTGGCCGCAGCCTTATCCGCAACGGCTTTTTCGGCAGCGGCTTTGTCAGCTACGGCTTTTTCGGCAGCAGCTTTTTGGGCCGCAGCCTTCTCGGCGGCGGCTTTCTCAACTGAGGCTTTCTCCACTGCAGCCTTGATGACCGCAGTTCGCTCAGCAACTGCCTCCTCGATGGTCGCCGGTCTTGCGGCCGAGGCCTTCGGGGCAGCTACTTGGTCTGCAGCCACTTTTCCAGCAACCGCCTCTTCAGCAGCTACTCTCTGAGCAGCCACCCTGTCCGCGGCGAGTTTGTCGGCTATCGCTCTGTCAGCTATCGCTCTGTCAGCTATCGCTCTGTCAGCAGCGACTTTCTCAGCAGCAACCTTGTCCGCAGCAACCTTGTCCGCAGAAGCCTTGTCCGCAGCAGCCTTGTCGGCAGCAGCTTTCTCCGCAGCGGCTTTCTCTGCAGCGGCTTTCTCTGCAGCGGCTTTCTCTGCAGCGGCTTTCTCTGCAGCGGCTTTCTCTGCAGCAGCTTTCTCTGCAACAGCCTTCTCGGTGGCGGCCTTCTCGGTCGCAGCTTTTTCGGCCCCACCGGCAACAGTGGGAGCGGCAACAGTGGGAGCTGCAACAGTGGGAGCGACAACAGTGGGAGCGACAACAGCGGGAGCGGCTACGGCGGGCGCCGCGGCCTCGGGCTCCGCAAGCTGCGGCGGCTGCTGACTCTGATCCTGAACCATCTTCAGCAGGCCGGGTTCCAACTTATCTGCCGCCTTCGGAAAATCCTTCAGCAGCGTCTTCAGCGTTCGTACCGCCTTGTCGTCCCTGGATGTGGCGGCGTAGGACTTGGCCAGCATGGCAAGGACTTCCTCACGCTGCGGGGAATTCGGGTATTTCTTCAGGATCCGCTCTAACCACGTGGAGGCGAAATAGTAACTGTTCTCCTTGTAGTGGTTCTTGGCTTGGGCAAACATCGACGCTTCGTCGGAGTCTGCGAATGAGACGGAAGGAACAATCAGACAAGCCAGTACGAGTGCCACTAACAGCATGCGTATGGTGCTCATTCAAAACCTCACATGTTCAATAGAGTCTACAGTCCTAGTGCAGCTGAGACAGAAGTTTGGGGTGTTGCTGAAATTTTGGCAAGATTAGTGTACATGAAGGTCAATGTCAAAGAATAATTTAAGAATCTGGTGACAGAAGAAACCGGTACAGGTGTCTTTTATGACAGTGGAGATGCCGCCGTCACAGATCTGCAGAATTTTGATCACGTGACAGTTTCCTATCCTTGAGTACAATCTTGCGATATGAAAAGCATCGACTCATGGCACGAAGAGGAATTTCGGTCCCAGATGATCACTCAGGTGGTCGAGGCGTTGGGAGAAAGCGCCGACCCGGCAACGGTGGCGCGAATCTTGGCGGCCTGCACGCATGCAGTGGAAGGTTTCTGCACCGAGCGCCTCTACGCCTGCGCCGCCGGTTGCCCGCACTGCTGCGTCCTCAATGTCGCGGTCTTGCTTCCGGAGGCGATGACCATAGCGCTTTGGCTCGGCGCAAACCTTTCCGGTGAGGAACTGGCCGGGCTGCAAAAGCGGCTTGCCGCGCACCGCTCATGGGCGCGCTGGATGGACGACGACGAGCGCATCCTGAAGCAGATGTTCTGCCCGCTGCTGGACACTTACGGCGGCTGCAGCATCCACCCCGTGCGCCCCTTCGCCTGCAGAGCAATAACTTCGCTGGACAGCCAGAGCTGCAGGGAGGCCTTTTTCCCGGCGGTGACGGACGAGGACCGGCTGGTCCCGGCAGATTTGTTCCGCAAGGCGGTCTTTGACGCCGCCTTCACCGCCCTCGCCTCCGGGTTGCGTCAGGTCGGGCTGGACGACCGCAGCATAGAGCTCGGCACCGGAGTGCTCGCCTTTCTCGAACACCCCGAGTTCGTGGAGCGATACCTGGCCGGCGAGAGGCTGCCGCGGGCAATTTGGCTGTAGGTCGGGCAACTATCACAAATGACAAAGGCAAATCCCTCCTGTCCCCCCTTCGCAAAGGGGGGGACGCGGGTTCGCGTGCAGTGCTTCGGTGGCAGCATACGTACGTGGCGGGAAGACGGCATGTCCCCTCCTTCCCCTCGTCCTTCCTCCCCTCCTTCCTTCCTCACTCCCTTGGTTTAGGCACTCTCTCCACAAAAAAGAAGGGACCAGCTTGGTGGCTGATCCCTTCTTCGTTTAGTTTATTCCTATTCTTATCGGCTGGCGGGCTTTCGCGCTAGCCGCGGGGATCCTTGGCGTAGCCGAGTCCCTTCCAGTCGATGCGTCCGTTCTCGCCGTGGCAGTTCTGGCACCTGAGCGCCTTGTCCTTGGGCACGACCATGTGGTTCAACGACCAGACGGTGGTGGTCTCCACCCAACCGTACTTGCCGCTGTAGGGAAGTCCCGCCTCCCTCATGCCTGCGGTGATGGCCTTGTTCCAGTCGAATTTGACGGAGTAGGCGCTGTCGCTTTCGGCAGGACCGATCAGGTTGGGGACGGCGATGGTCAGGTTCTCCAGGTCGTAGGGCTGCTTGGCCTGCATCACCTTGAAGGGGAATATCCTCGAATTCGGGTCACTACGCTCTCCGCGCGGCGCCGAAAGCCGGACCACCCTGGCGGGGTCGATCTTCTCTCCCAATAAAACCCGCTCCACCGTCCCGTTGTACCACATCAAGTTGGGGGTTAGGTCCTTGCCTAACACCAGATCTCCCCTCGTCTTGTCATAAGACCTGAGTGGATCGCCGCCGGTCTTTTGGTCCTTGCCCGCGGTGGACCAGTCCCAGGAAAGCACGGTGGGGCTTCCCTTGGCGTAGGTCGGTATGTGGCAGGTCTGGCAGGCGACCCTTTTCATGTGCTTGTTGAGGATGGCAATCTTGTGCAGATCACCCTTATGGCAATCGGTGCACCCCATGGCGCGCGGGCCGGAGCCCGGAGACACGGAGATCGCCTCACCCCTCACGTCGTGGTTGGCCGCCTTGTGACAGGACTCGCAGGTGAGTCCTTTGGCTCCCATGTGGACGTCGAAGTCGGGAGTCGGGTCGGCGAGGTTCGCATCGAGATCGCCGTGTTTGTAGTTTTCTCCGCCGCCGCTGTAGAAGTGGCAGTTGCCGCAGGCGGCGCGGGTCGGGCGCGAGATGGACTGCGAGGCCAATCCCAGGTTCACCGGTTCCCACACCTTGCCGGCGGGATATTCCTTGTGCTCGCCTTGGTAAACCGGGTGCCCCGCCCCCAGGGGGTACTTCTTGTAGGTGCCGCTGGTGTCGTGGCAGATGAGGCAGTCGATGTTCTCGGTCTTGGTGAAGTCGAAGGAATCGTCCTGCCAGCCGTAACCGGCATGACAACTGGTACAGCCGGGAAGGTTCGAGGGGACGGCGAGGCAAAAGGAATTGCCGAGCGCGTTTTTCTTGCCGTAGTCGACGGTCTTGCCGTTCAGGGTCTGCTTTTTACTCCAGTTCCAGTGCACTGTCTCGGTAATCTGTTTGGTCAGTTTTTCATGGCACCCGGAGCAGGTCCTGGTTACCTCGGGCCCGGTGTGAAAGGGGCCGGAAATGACGCGATGGGTTCCCTTAAGGGCGGCATCCGAGGTGGAAGCACAGGCCAAGGCGAGAAATAACAGCAGGTATTTCCTCATGTGTGAGACCTCGCGATCTGGATCTTTGGGCGGACGCTCCGCACAAGAGCAGGGTCGCCAGGATCAACCTGGGTGCCCCTTTACCCTTTTTTACCGTGGAACACATTATATTTGATGGGTAGTCTAGTCAATGACAAATTGCTTGCAGAAGTCATCAACCTCGGATGCGCCGGTTCCTGTTTGAAAAAGTGCCCCCGCAGAGGCGACCGGTAAGCTGCACATCCAGGCGAAGCTGATACAATTGTCAACTTGTCGTTCGCTGAAATGCGGCGGCTTTCATTCGATCACAGTATGCAGAGGAGAAACACATGCCAGTCCTTGCAACGGTGCTAGGCCACCCCAGAATCGGTATCGCGAGAGAGTTGAAGAAGGCGCTCGAGGCTTACTGGAGCGGCGCGTCCCCGGCGGAATCGCTTCTGGCGACTGCGCAAGAAATCCGTACCCGGCACTGGTCCATGATGAAGCAGGCCGGCCTGGACCAGATCCCGTGCAACGACTTCTCGCTCTATGATCACATGCTGGACATGGCCGTCACCGTCGGCGCCATACCGCCCCGGTTCCGAAGCATCGCCGCCCCCTTGAACCGCTACTTCGCTATGGCCCACGGGGTCCAAGACCGCGGCGCCGGCATAGACCTCTCTCCCCTGGAGATGACCAAGTGGTTCGACACCAATTACCACTACATCGTCCCGGAACTGGACGCGGGCCAGTCTTTCGTCCTGGACCCCACCAAGATAGCGGCGGAGCTGGCAGAAGCACAGGCTCTGGGGGTGACGCCCCGCCCGGTGCTTCCGGGTCCGATCACCTTCCTGAAGCTGTCCAAGTTTGCCGACAACGTCTCCGGCATGGAAACCCTTGACCTGTTGCCGCGCCTGCTCCCGGTCTACGAGGAGTTGCTGGCGCTTCTCGCCGGCCACGGCGTCACCTGGCTCCAACTCGACGAACCATGCCTGTGCTTCGACCTGGACCAGCGTAGCGCGCAGGCATATCGCACCGCCCTGGGGCGGCTGGCCGCGGTGGCCAAACGTCCCGCCCTGCTGGTGGCGGGGTACTTCGGGTCGATCGGGGAAAACGCGAGTCTCATCATGGAATCGGGATGCGAGGCGCTCCATGTCGACCTGGTGCGCGCACCGGCGGACCTCGAAGCCATGCTGACGGGGCTACCGGGACGGATGAAACTGTCGCTCGGGGTCGTCGACGGGCGCAATATCTGGCGCACCGATCTGGAACAGGCCCAACGCATGGTCCGGCGCGCCGTTACTACCCTCGGCAGCGATCGGGTCATGGTCGCCAGTTCCTGCTCGCTCATGCACGTTCCGGTGGACCTGGATGCCGAGACCAGGCTCGACGCGGAGTTGAAAAGCTGGATGGCGTTTGCGGCACAGAAGGTCGCCGAGGTGCGCCTGCTTGCCGACGCCGCCGAGCAGGAACAGCCGCAGGGGGCGGTATTCGAGCAGGCCGCAGCGGCGCTCGCCCGCCGTCGGGCAGCCGCAGCCGCCGACAACCCCATGGTGCGTCACCGAGCGGCGCAGGTGACCGAAGCCATGGCCAGGCGCAGCGCCCCCTTCGCGGAGCGGAGCGCCAGACAGAGGCTGCGCTTCAGCCTGCCCATGCTTCCCACCACTACCATCGGTTCCTTCCCCCAGTCCAGGGAGGTGCGCGAGGCGCGTTCGAAGTGGCGCAGCGGCGCGCTGGACAGCCAAGGGTACCAGGATTTCCTGCGCGCCGAGATCAGGCGCTGCATCGAGAGGCAGGAGCAGCTCGGGCTGGACGTGCTGGTGCACGGCGAATTCGAGCGCACCGACATGGTCGAGTATTTCGGCGAACAACTGGACGGTTTCGCCTTCACCCAGAACGGGTGGGTACAAAGCTACGGGTCGCGCTGCGTCAAGCCGCCGGTCCTCTACGGCGACGTGGCACGCCCGCGTGCCATGACCGTGGAATGGAGCAGTTTCGCCCAGTCGCTCAGCAAGCGCCCGGTCAAGGGGATGCTCACCGGCCCGGTCACCATCCTGCAGTGGTCCTTCGTGCGCAACGACCAGCCCCGCGCCGAGACCTGCCGGCAGATCGCACTTGCGCTGCGCGACGAGGTGGCCGACCTGGAGCAGGCGGGCATCGCCATGATCCAGGTGGACGAACCCGCCATCCGCGAGGGGCTGCCGCTGCGCCGGCGCGACTGGGCCGAGTACCTGGAGTGGGCGGTCGCCTCCTTCTGCCTCGCCACCGCCGGGGTTCGCGACGAGACCCAGATCCACACCCACATGTGCTACTCCGAATTCGGCGACATCCTCCCCGCCATCGTCGCCATGGACGCCGACGTCCTCTCCATGGAATCCTCGCGCTCCCGCATGGAACCCTTGGAGCATTTCCGGCAGCACGGCTACCCCAACGACGTCGGCCCCGGCATCTACGATATCCACTCGCCGCGCGTCCCCACCGTCGAGGAGATGACGACGCTCTTACGGCTTGCGGCAGAAGTCCTGCCGGTGGAGCGGCTCTGGGTGAACCCAGACTGCGGCCTGAAGACACGCGGCTGGCCTGAGATAGAGGCATCACTGGCCAACATGGTGCAGGCGGCGCGACAGGTCCGCCTCCAGCTCGCCCCCGCCTAGCTTCCGGCAACGCCGCCGTTACAACGCAAAAGAGGGATCAGCCTGCATCGGCTCATCCCTCTTTTCATGCGGCGACCCGGCACGGGCCGGGTGTTCGCGTAGTGTCCCTACCGCGCGACGGCCTTGCGCGTCGTCTTTTTCTCTTTGGGCACCAGCGCCCTGTGCGGAAGCTTCTGCTCTACCACCGCCTGCGGCACGAACGACTTCGGATCCGCCGGATGCAGGTCCTCCAGGTGGGAGCTGACGATCTTTCTGACAATGCCGTCGTTGAAGTGGATGGCGACCCAGGTCGCGCAGACCTCGGTGACCTTGCCTACACCCCACTGGCTCGCTCCGCAATGGCTTATTACATCACCTCGTTTGATGGACATATCGTTTCCTTTCTTGGTTAGCAGCATGAAAGGCGGCACACCGGAAGGACCGGTTGTGGCGTGCGACGGGACAATGTCACTTCCGGGGTGTGGCCCGGAGGTACAGCGCCGGATAAAGTACCTGTTGACGCTGTCACAAAGCCCGGTGGTGCGGGTGTGGCGGTGATCTGGAGGAGGGACAAAAAGATGTGGCCCCCGAGGTTGGTTCAAGGGGGCCACGTCCTTAGAAGAGCTGTACGGGGCAGGCCAGGCAGAACCTGATTGCCTCGCCAGGGGTGCTTCAGTTAAACCCTTTTGACGTTGGCTGCCTGGAGGCCTTTGGGCCCTTTGACCACGTCGAAAGTCACGCTATCACCTTCAGCCAAGGATTTGAACCCGTCGCCGCTAATAGCGGAGAAGTGGCAAAATACGTCTTCACCGTTCTCCTGCTCCAGAAAACCAAACCCCTTGCTGTCGTTAAACCATTTTACAGTACCGTTTGCCATGTCTTTCCATCTCCAAAAGTGTGTTGCGAATATGTCCGGAAAATCCGGAACTTTGGACACCGTAACAGCTTGGTATTCATAAAGCAAGCTATTTAAATATGAAACAGATACTTTGAAACCGGGAAAATCACTTTTTCAAGCATCTATGAGGGCACGAATTAGTGGACCAGCGACGTCAGGTTACCTAACAGGTTTAGCTACTTACCGATTAAAAAAATTATAAATCCCCAAACTCCAGAAATAGGCTTGCTATTTAAATGGTGGAGGTTCAGCATTGCCTGGGCTTTCGACAGGGCGGAAAAGTTACCAAAAGGGAACTATATCGAGCTGCGCACCAATTATTCCGAGGAGGCCTGATGGCACAACCAAACTTCAAATTTCAAAAGCGCCAGAAAGAACTGGACCGGATAAAAAAGCAGCAGGAAAAGGCGCTGCGCAAACAGGAAAAATCAGAGACGCCCCTCGCAGACGAGACCGACCTTCAGGCAGACCAGACCGACGAAGTCGGGCCTTAGTCGCACCTGGAGCGCATCGACCGAGCGAGAAAGTTAGATAGGTATCTTATGCAACAAGCATTCTGGAGGCTGCAGGCGGCAGTTTTCTACAGTCTCACCCTGGCCGGTGCCCTGATCCCGATCGGGATATTCCAATGCTGCGGGGCGATGGTAGGACGCGTCCTGTGGAGCCTGCTCCCCTCCCGCCGCGCCATCGTGCTGGACAACCTGAAGCAGGCCCTCCCCTACCTGAAGGGGCACCCGCTGTGGCAGATAGGGCACGGTGAGCCGACAGCTATCGCCTCCGAGAACTACGGCAACCTGGGCAAATCCCTGATCGAGATCTGCCAACTCTATCATGGCCGCGGCGACCACCTCATCGCCGGCATCGAGGTGCGCGGCCTGGAGCACTACGAGAGGGCTCGGGCCAAGGGGAAAGGGATCATCTGTTTCAGCGGCCACTGCGGCAATTGGGAGCTGATGGCGCTTGCCTTCAGCCGCATGTTCGGTGACGGCGTCGTGGTAGCCAGGCGCCAGAACAACCCGTTCTTCAACCGCATGGTGGAGCGGATGCGCATGGGCTACCGAAGCCGCGTGATCTACAAGAAGGGAGCCTTCAGAGGGATCCTTTCGGCGCTGAGGTCGGGGGAACTGGTCGGCATCCTCGCGGACCAGGCGGCCGGCCCGGAAGACGGCGTGCTGGTCAACATGCTAGGTCGCAAGGCATGGGCGACCAAGGCACCGGTGCTCATCGCCCGCAAAAGCGGGGCCCCGCTGCTCCCCGTATTCATCCACCGCGAGGCGGAGCACCACGTCATCACCTTCTACCCCGAGCACCATTTCTGCGGGGACATGAGCGACCACGGTATCCAGAAGGAAACCCAGGCGCTCTCGCGCTACGTGGAGAACTTCGTGGCTGCCCACCCGACCCAGTGGTACTGGATGCACCGGCGCTGGAAACGGGCCGGCGAGGCAAGCGCCTAAATAGCTAACGCAAAAAAGGGATCAGCCTGACGGCTGGTCCCTTTGCTTTTTGTGCTGCTCGTATTGTGTGCTGAGTCCCTACTTGGCGCCGGTCACGGCGTGCATGCTCCAGGGGCCGCGCGTCGCGATCTGCAGGACGGTCTCCTCATCCACCCAGGCGTTGTGCACGGTCTTGGGCGGGATCGAGAAGTAGCTTCCCGCGGGAAGCACGGTCGGATTGTCCTGCGTCACTCCCATGGCCAGCTTCACCGTGCCGGAGATTACCGTCACCCGTTCCACGTTGCCATGATAATGGGGAGCGATCTTCGCCCCGGCGGGGAACTTGATCCGCGCCACGAAAAAGCCTGCCTTGTGCATGTCCCCGTCCAGAACGGCCATCTGTGCGCCGGGGATAGCCGGGGGACCGGCATGCCACTGCACCTGGTTCGGTAGTACGATCACCTGCTGCGTCACCTGCTGCACCACAGGATTGCTTGCCTTGGTTACCTTCTTCTCCGCCGCATTACCGACGGCGGCCACAGAGAATAAGACCATCATCAGAAACAGCATCGTCCTCTTCATACGGCCTCCTCAACAGCGTAGATAATGCACTGTTTTTTCCTGCCTGACTCCTATTGTACGGTCCCCGCGCCTTTCGGCGCCAGCACATTCTCCAGTACCGTCCGCCGCGGCAGCCTTTCCCGAAAAAAATTCTTTACATCGTAATACAATATGAATAAAATTCGTATTTAAAGGTGTAAACAAGAATGTTCGACGAAATAGACATCCACATACTGGAGATTCTTCAGGAGAAGGCACGAATCCCCAACGCTGAGGTCGCGCGGCAGGTAGGGATGGCCCCTTCGGCAGTCCTGGAACGGATCCGCAAGCTCGAGGAGCGGGGCATCATCGAGGGGTACGAGGTGAGGCTGAACCCGGCCTGCTTCCACCAGGGGCTCTCCGCCTTCGTGCAGGTCGAGACGGACGGCACCGATGCGCAGATCGCGAGCGCGCTGGCCGCCATCACCTCTGTGCAGGAGGTGCACCAGGTGGTCGGGCCAGACGGCTTCCTGGTCAAGCTGAGGACCGCCGACCACACCACCCTGGCCAGGATCCTGCAGCAGATCCGGCCCCTGCCGGGAGTGAAGTCGATCCGGACCCAGGTGGTCCTGGACACGGTCAAGGAAACCCGGCGCGTCGACCTCACGGAACATAACGGCAACAGCCGTCACAGCTAATCACGCTAAGCAGCTAACACCATAGAAGGAGAATCAAAGTCATGCCGATGTCCGCTTCTTTCAAAGAACGCCTGTTCCCCCGGATCCCCGCAATCCAGCAGCATTTCCAGACACCGTTCCACATCTACGACGAGGCGGGCATCAGGGAAACCGGCGCCCAGCTGAAACAGGCCTTCTCTTCCATCCCCGGCTTCCGCGAATTCTTCGCGGTCAAGGCGCTCCCCAACCGGGAGATCCTGAAGCTCATGAAGGAGATGGGCTTCGGCTTCGACTGCAGCTCCATCCCCGAGCTGATCCAGGCCCGCGAACTGGGTGCGAAGCCGGAAGACATCATGTTCACCTCCAACAACACCAGCCCGGAGGAGTTCGCCTTCGCGGCCCAGGACGGCGGCTGCATCCTGAACCTCGATGACATCTCGCTCGTCGACAAGGTGCCGGTCTTCCCGGAGATGATCTGCTTCCGCTACAATCCCGGCCCGCGCCGCACCGGCAACGTGATCATCGGCAACCCGGAAGAGGCGAAGTACGGGGTTTCCCACGAGCAGGTGGTCGAGGCGTACCGGAAAGCACAGGCGCGCGGCGCCAAGCGTTTCGGCCTGCACACCATGGTCGCCTCCAACGAACTGGACTACACCTACATCGTCGAGACCGCCCGCATGGTGCTCGAGGTGGCCGAGGAGGTCGAGGCGGCGCTAGGCATCACCTTCGAATTCGTGAACATCGGCGGCGGCTTCGGCATCCCCTACCGTCCGGAGCAGAAGGCGCTCGATCTCCCCACCATGTCCAAGGAGATCACTGCCATCTTCGACGGCTTCCGCGCCCGTCACGGCCACGCGCCCGCCATGTTCATGGAGAGCGGCCGTTTCATGACCGGCCCGCACGGAGCCTTGGTGGCCACCGCCATCAACAGCAAGGACACCTACAGAAAGTACATCGGCCTGGATGCCTGCATGTCCTCGCTGATGCGCCCCGCTCTGTACGGCTCCTACCACCACATCGACGTCTTGGGCAAGGACGGCGTTGAGCGCAGCGAAGTCTACGACGTGGTCGGCTCCCTGTGCGAGAACAACGACAAGTTCGCCATCCAGCGCGAACTCCCCCCCATCGTGGACGGCGACCTGGTGGTCATCCACGACTCCGGCGCCCACGGCCACGCCATGGGGTTCCAGTACAATGGGCGGCTGCGTCCCAAGGAGCTCATGCTGCGCGCCGACGGCCGGGTGGAGCTGATCCGCCGCGCCGAGACCGTCGAGGACTACTTCGCCACCTACAACTTCGAGCCCTCCGTGCTGAAGCCGTAGCGGTCGTAGTAGGGCGGAGGTTACGCTCCGGGTAAAACTAAAAACGGCACCCCGCCTCACGGCTGGGTGCCGTTTTCATTCCCCCTTCGCAAAGGTTCATCTGAAAACTTCAGGGAGTGTGGGAATGTTGACCACTAACGGTGCAGGTGGCCTAGAGTTCCCCACTTTGCGAAGGGGGGACAGGGGGGATTGCTCTTTGCTGCACACCAGCAACATCTCTTCCTGAATCAAAGCCATTCCCAGATGGCGCAGTTTCTGGAATGCCCCTTTCAACTGGGTCTACCCCAACATCAAATCCCCTCTGTCTCCCCTTCGCAAAGGGGAGGACGCGAGTTATCGTGCTGCGCTTCGTAGGAAAGTTATCCGCGCCTCCCGCGTGTACCGATGGCCCCTCACAAGCTCTCCTCTTTCCCGGCTCCCGCGGCGGTACGGGCAAACGCGTCGCGCAGGAAGGCGCCGGCCTCCGGAGCCGGCATCGGCCGCGCGTGCAGGTACCCCTGGACTTGGTCGCACTTGCACAACTGGAGCTTCTCTTCCTCCTCCAGGCTCTCCACCCCCTCGGCGATCACCTGGAGCCCCATGCTGTGCCCGATGGCGACGATGGCCTTGATGATGCCGACGGCATCGTCCCGGACGGTGACGTCCCTGACGAAGGACTGATCAATCTTGATCCGGTCCACCGAGAAGTTCTTCAAGTAGCTGAGCGAGGAGTAACCGGTCCCGAAGTCGTCGATGGAGATCTGCACCCCGAGCGACTTGAACATGCGCAGAAGCGCCACCGATTCCGCCGCTTTCTCCATTAGCATGCTCTCGGTCAGTTCCAGGTCGAGGTACTTAGGCTCCAGCCCGACCTCGAGGAGCGTCCCCACCACCATCTCCGAGAACCCCTCCTGCATCACCTGCTTTATCGAGACATTGACGCTGACGGATAACGGGAAGCCTTCCTGATGCCATCGCTTGCACTGGACGCAGGCCTCCCGCAAAACCCACGCCCCCAGTTGATGGATCAGGCCGGTCTGCTCCGCGATGGGGATGAAGCGCGCCGGTGAGACCGTTCCCAACGTCTCGTCGTGCCAGCGTGCCAGGGCCTCCATGCCCACCACCCTCCCCTCCCGCAGCTCAAGCTGCGGCTGGTAGTGCACTGTCAGCAAATTCTTTTTGAGCGCCTCGCGCAAGGCTGCCTCGACCGCCACCCGCTCCTGCGCCTTCTGGTTCAGCCCCTCCGAGAAGAACTGGAACCGCCCGCCCCCGGCGCTTTTAGCGGCGTACATGGCCAGGTCCCCGTTCTTGAGCAGGGTAGCAATGTCGTCCCCGTCCTCGGGGAAGAGCACGATGCCGATGCTGGCGCCGGAGTAGATCTGCCGGTTCTCTACCTCGAACGGCTGTTTGCCCAGTTCGAGCAGCTTTTCCGCCAGTTTGGCGACACCGTCGATCCCCGACACCTGACAGCAAAGCAGCGCGAACTCGTCCCCTCCGATGCGCGCGAAGGTGTCGCTCGCCCTCATCACGCTCCCGAAGCGCTGCACCACGAGCTGCAGCAACTGGTCGCCTGCGTGGTGCCCCAGCGTGTCGTTGACGTCCTTGAAGTGGTCCAGGTCGAAGAAGAGGATGGCGAACATCTCGCCGTAGCGCTTGGCGCGGGCAAGGGCCTGGGAACAGCGGTCGTAGAACAGGGTCCGGTTGGCCAGGCCGGTCAGCTGGTCGAAGTAGGCTAGGTTGTGAACCTCCTCCTCAGCCTTTTTGCGCAGTGTGATGTCGTGGCTCAGGCAGAGGAAACGGTCCCGTTCGCCGTTTAATTCCAGCATGGTGGCCGACAGGTTTACGTGGATGGCGCGTCCGTCATGGGTGAGAAGGGTTGCCTCCCGTTCGACCAGCCCCTCCTGGCGCAGCACCGCGCCGATGAAATCGAGTCCGAGGCTCGCGTCGACAAAGAGTGAGGTGAAGTCGAGCCCCACGAGTTCATGCCTGGCGAAGCCGAACACCTCCTCGGTGGCCCGGTTCATGTCGAGAATGGCCCCGTCGCGGGAGACCACGGTAAGAGCCTCGGGCATGGTAGCGATGATGCTGTCCAGGTACTTGTTGGTGGCGTTTAGTTGCTCCTCGGAGCCTCGCAAGCGCTGCACCATGGTGTTGAAGGAGTCGGACACCGCTGTGATCTCGTCGTGTTCGGTTACCGGGACGATTACGTCGCGTTTGCCTGCCGCAATCGCGGCGGCGGCGTCCTTCAGGATGCGGATACGGCGCGAGACCTTCAAGGGGATGGCGACACTCAACAGGACAGCTGCGGAGAGCGCCACCACGGAGAGTATTACCACCGAGGCGATGGAAGTGGAGATGCTGTGCAGGGTTGCGGCAAGGTTTTGGTGCAGCTCGACCATCTCACTGTCGTGGGCCGCGTTCACGGCCTGCAGAAAATCCTTCTCCGCCTGCTCGAAGCGCTCCTTGGACTCGATCAGCTGCGCACCGGTCCCCCTCGCGTCAACCACCGAGATGTAATCCTGCGAACCCTTCAAGAGGGCCTGTCCGCTCAGCTCCAACGCCCTGGGGTTCTTTTCCGCCCCATGTACCAGGGTCCTGCTGCAGAGTTCCAAGCTGGAGAGAAAGCTGGCGCGCCCATCGGTGAGAAGCCGCACCTCTTCCTCCTTGGCCTGCAGGTCCTCCTTCCCTTGCCCCCCCGCAGGCTCGACCGAGGTGAGGAAGGCGTACTCCATGGAGGAGGATACGATGCGCAGCCCCGCGTAGCGGAGATCCTTAAGGGCAAGCAGGTGGGGGATGACCTCCTCGTTCACCTTGTAGAAGCTGTCCCTTACTTTTTGAGCACCGGAGATACCACCGATGGAGATGAGAACCGTGGCACAGATGATGGCGAGGTAACTTAGTAGAAGTTTAAGCCAGAGTTGCATGCCGCTCCCTCAGATAGAAAAACTGGGACTGTCCAGTCATACCTATCGGCACAGGGCAGGAAGAACTGAATAAAGATGTGCTGAGGGAGCGGCTCGATCGGGTGGATGGCGGACAAGATAGTGGAGGGCGCTGCCGCCCTCCACCGTCTCAGGAGGAAACTGTCATTGTCCCAGCGCGTGCTGCAGGTCCTGCTCCGGGGTGGAGATGGGACCCAGGTCGTAATTCTGCACCAGGAAGTCGAGCACCGCCGGCGAGACATAGGCGGGGAGTGAGGGGCCCAGACGGATTCCCTTGATGCCCAGGTGCAAAAGGGTGAGCAGGATCACGTGGGCCTTCTGCTCGTACCAGGAAAGGATCATGGACAGCGGCAGTTCGTTGACCTCGCATTGGAAGGCGTCCGCGAGGGCCACCGCGATGCGGATGGCGGAATAGGCGTCGTTGCACTGACCCACGTCGAGCAGGCGCGGGATGCCGCCGATGTCGCCGAACTCCATCCGGTTGAAGCGGTTCTTGCCGCAGGCGAGGGTCAGGATGACGCAGTCTTTCGGGACCTTTTCCGCCAGTTCCGTGAAGTAGTTGCGCCCGGCCTTGGCCCCGTCACAGCCGCCGATCAGGAAGAAGTGACGGACGTCGCCGTTTTTCACCGCGTCCACCACGGCGCCGGCCACCTTGAAGACCGCCTCGTGGCCGAAGCCGACCAGGATCTCCTGCCCCGGGTTCTCGGGGAGATCGGGCAGCGCGAGCGCCTTGTCGATCACCGGGGTGAAGTCGTACCCCTCCAGATGCGGGATGCCCGGCCAGGCCACCTCGCCCCAGGTGAAGAGGCGGTCGGTGTAGCTGGCCTCCGGCTTCTGGATGCAGTTCGTGTTGAAGATGATGGCCCCGTTGAAGCCGGGGAGCTCGCGGGCCTGGTTTTGCCAGGCGGTGCCGAAATGACCGGCGAAGTGGGGGTATTTCCTGAGGCCGGGGTAGCCGTTGGCGGGGAGCATCTCGCCGTGGGTGTAGACGTTGATCCCCTTGCCCGCGCTTTGCTTCAGGATCTCCTCCATCATGGGGAGGTCGTGGCCAGAGACCACGATCCCCTTGCCGCCACGGGTGCCGAGATTCACCTTCATCGGCTCGGGAGCCTGCAACAGCTCGGCGTGCCCGTCGTAGAGGAGTTCCATGGTGCGCAGGTTCCACTTGCCGCACTCAAGGGACAGGCCGACGAAGTCCTCGAGGCTTGCCTGCGGGTCGGTGGTCTTGGCCAGCGAGCGGTGGATGAACTCGTAGATGCCGTCATCCTCTTTCTCCATCTCGGCGGCGTGCCAGGCGAAGGCGCCCATGCCGAGCAGGCCGTAGATCAGGATCTCGATGGTGGAGAGTATGTTCGGGTCCTGGTGCCAGGTGCGGACTCCGTGCTGCCGCCCCTGGGCGATCAGCCCCTGGGTGTCTCCCGCCGGCTGCCAGTTGGCCGCCTCCTGGGTCAGCTGCGGTGCCTGCCCCCCCTGCTCATAGAGCGCCTTGGCCTTCTCCTTGATCCGGTAGCAGTTCTGCAGGCGCCGGGCGATGTCGTCCGGGTCGAAGTTGACGTTGGTGACCCGGGTGAAAAGGCCGTCCAGCATGAAGCGATCCACCTCTTCATCCTTGCGCCCCGCCTCGCGCGCCTTGCTCGCGTAAAGCGCGACCCCCTGCAGCCCGTGGATCATCAGGTCCAGAAGCGCCGACACCTCGGGGTTCTTGCCGCAGTTACCCATCACGTCGCAGCCTACCCCGCGCGCCGCCTGTTCGCATTGCCGACAAAACATTGCACTAGCCATTTATGCCTCCTTGAAAGGTTGGAATTTTCCAATCAGGAGAGTTTGTCAGATATAGAACAGTTTTCAACCTGCGGCGGCGTCGGCCGCTGTTACGGCATCATTTCAGCCGGACGCCGTCCAGCCTGAGCGTCCCCTTGGTCACCTTCAGCTTCCCGGTAATGGCGGCACTCCCCGCCTTGGTGTTATAGGCGCAGTCGTAGCCTCCTTCCAGGCGCACCACGATCTCCCGGTCGAAGTTGAGGTCGCCGCTGAAGGGAACTCCTTGGAGCTGGATGACGTCGTTATCGAGTGCCTGCAGGAAGGCGGTCTCGGGGTCGGCGAACAGCACCGACGGGGCCGACTGCACCCGCACCGGCGGGTTGGAGCAGGTAAGGACACTGATGTATCCGGCCTTGCTCTTGGTGACGTTGCCGGTCTGGTTGGTCGTAGTCAGGGACACCGTGTAGCTCCCCGGGGTGCCGTAGACATGGACGGGGTTCTTCGAGGTGGCGGTGCTCCCGTCGCCGAAATTCCACAGCCACGAGGTGGGGGCCCCGGTCGAGAGGTCGGAAAAGGTGACCGCCAGCGGAGCAGGCCCGGAGGTTGCGGAAGCGGTGAAATCGCTGCCGAGGGTCGCAGCCGGTATGGGAAGCCGGTAGGGGGCGTACCTGCGTTCCGCGGTGCCGTCCCCGAGGGAACCACGGGTGTTGTCGCCCCAGCCCCAGACGGTGCCGTCACCCTTGACGGCGTAGGAATGGGTGGGGCCGGCAGCGATACGCACCACCCCGGTCAGACCGGTTACCTGGACCGGTGTGTTGCGCTGGGCAGTGGTGGTGCCGTCGCCGATCTGGCCGAAGGGGTTGTACCCCCAGGCCCAGACCGTGCCGTCCGACTTGAGCGCCAGGGTGTGGTAATCCCCGGTCGCTATGGCAACGACTCCAGAAAGGGCGGTGACCTGCGCGGGCACCTTGCTGGTGGCTGTGGGGCCGGTACCGAGCCTTCCCAGGGAACCGTCGCCCCAGGTCCAGACGGTACCGTCGCTCTTGAGAGCCACCGCATGCGACGAACCAGCCGCGACCGCAACCACTCCGGTGAGCGAGTTAGTCTGCACCGGGTTCAACCTGGTGGTGAGGGTGTTGTCGCCAAGCTGGCCGGACGGGTTGAATCCCCACCCCCAGACCGTGCCGTCGCTTTTCAAAGCAAGGGTGTACCCTGCCCCAGTAGAAGCAGCGACCACCCCCGCGATGCCTGCTTGAACCGGCGTCAGTCGCTGGGTGGTGGTGCCGTCACCCAGGGCGCCATTGGCATTGGCTCCCCAGCCCCAGACCGTGCCGTCGCTCTTCACCGCAACGCTGTGCGAGGAGCCCGCGGCAATGCCGACCATGCCCGCCAAGCCCGACACCTGATGCGGAACAGGTTGGTTAACGATGGTACCATCGCCCAGTTGCCCGGAACCGTTCTTGCCCCAGCCCCAGACGGTGCCGTCCTCTTTCAGGACCAGTGTGTGCGAGTAGGCAGCAACGGCTATGCCCCCGGCCAGCACCGGGTTGGCGGTCGCCGCAAGACGGTACCCCGAGGTGCCGTCGCCCAGGGCGCCGTCCACGTTCTCGCCCCAGGTGGAGAGTGTCCCGTCCGCCCTGAGCACGGCGCCGAACCACTCCCCGCTGGCGATGAGCGGCAAGTCCGGCCCCGCAGGCTGGAATTTAGCGAACACCAACCGCTCCGTGATCATGGACAGTGTGCACGCCGCCACCCCGCTGCAGGCCCCGCCCCATCCAACAAACACCGAGCCTACTGCGGGGATAGCGGTCAGGATCACCTCCGCACCGAAGTCATAAATCTGGGAACAACTGCCCGTGCAGGGGATGCCTGGCGAAAACTGGACAGTTCCCGAACCCGGTCCCGGGGAGCGCTTGACGGTGAGGGTGGTGGTCAATTTCTTGAATCCAGCGCCCACTTCCTTGGTGCCGTCCATAGTCACCGTGCAGGCACCGGTACCGGAGCAGGCGCCGCCCCAGCCGGTGAAAAGGGAGTCACCCCCCGTTGTGGCGCTCATGGTGACCAGAGTGCCCGGCTCGAAGGAAAGGCTGCACGGACCGGAACAGCTCGCGCCGTTGGAGAAGTCGACCCTGCCGGTCCCGTTGTCGGTGTAGGTGAGTTCCAGGGGCTCGTGGACCCGCAGCACCGTGTCGGCGAGGTTCTGGGCACCCGCCGCGTCCCCCAGCTGCAGGGCGAAGGTGAAGGTCCCGCTGGCAGTCGGGGTGCCGGAGATGACCTGAGTCACCGGGTCGATGACAAGCCCGGAGGGGAGTGCCCCGACCGCGACGGAAACGGTGTAGGGGGCGCTGCCCCCCTTGAATGTCAGTGCGTGGCGGTACGGCTTCCCCTTCACCGCCACCGGGAGCGGCTCAGCGAACAACGGCTCGATATAGACGCTGGTCAGCATGCCGCCGTCGTAGGGGCGGGTTACGTAGAAGGCGTCGTTGCGGTCCAGTGCCAGGGCGATCGACGCGTAATCCTTGGCGTCCCCCTGGATCCGCTTGGTCCAGAGGATGGTGCCGTTGGCGTCCAGCTTGGCAAGGGCGTAGGCCGTGCCGAAGCCGTCGAAGAAACGGCCGGCCGCATAGACCTGCCCCTTCTTGCCCACGGCAAGGCTCGTGACATGCAGTTCTTGTCCGTTCACCCCGTCCACCGGCACAGCCTTGCTCCAGAGCTGGGCGCCGTCGCCGTTGTACTTCACCACCCAGAAATAGTCCCCCGCCACGTACACCGAGCCGTCGGCGCCGACAGTGACCGCGTATGCGGTCTGGTCGTCGTAGTTTCTGACCCAGAGCAGCACGCCCTCGGGGCTGTACTTCAAGGTCTCATATTGGTAACTGTACCAGCCGTCGGCTCCCACCACCCCTTTATGTCCGGTCAGGTAGACGTTGCCGGTTCCGTCGAGGGCAACGGAGAAGATGCGGTCCACTTCGGCAGAGTCGTAGCTTCTGGTCCAGAGTTCGTTGCCGGCGGCGTCGTACTTGACCAGCAGGGTATCGTGTCGCCAGGGATAGTCGTAGGTGGTGTACCCGGCGACGTAGACATTGCCGAGGGCATCGACTGCCACCCCCTGGGCGGAGTCTATGGTTCCGTTGTCGAAACTACGGCTCCAGATTTCGTTCCCCTGCTGGTCGTACTTCACCGTGGTGCAGGCGAGGTGCGTGATGCCGAGAGGGATATCGAAGGGGTCGGAAACGCCGCCGGTTACGTAGAGGTTCCCGCTGCCATCAAGGGCAACCCCAGTGGCCCGTTCGTTGATGCCGCTATCGTAGCTCCTGCTCCAAAGCAGCGCCCCGGATGGGCTGTACTTCAGTGTCAGGTAATCATCCTGTGCGCCGGTTTGGAGGAATCCGGTGAGGTAGGTGTTGCCCGCCCCGTCGACGGCAATATCCCTGGGAATGCTGAGGGTGGCGGCGCGGTAGCTCATGGAGCGCTCTTCGACCACCAGGCCGTCCGACATCTGGACTAAATACTGCTTGGTTCCGCTGCGTCCCATGGCGTCGGTGACGGTGACGGTAAACGGGAACATGCCGCTGCGCCGGGGTAAACCGGACACCTCGCCTGTGGCACTGTTCAGGGTCAGGCCGTCCGGAAGCGTCCCCGACTGCACCACCCACGTGTAGGGGGCGACGCCGCTGGTGGCCTCCAGGTAGTGCCGGTAATCGTGGTCCAGGTTCCCATCCGGGAGGTAGCCGTTGATGGACAGGGAGGGCACATAGACCATCCCGGCGGGCGAGGAGAACTTCAGGACCTGCACCGGGGTCGGCACGAGATAGGACGGCACCGTCCAGGATGCGGAGAAGATGCCGTCGCCGGCAGCCTGGTCGGGAAAGACGCCGTCGTCCTGGAGGGTGATGGTCTCCCCCGCGGAGGTGGTCACGGTCACGGGGCCGGCGGGATTGCCGCAGTTTATACTCTGCGCGGCTAGCGTGAAGGTGCCGGAGCTCACCGGGAACTGTGCCGGATATTGGACTGGGACCAGCAACGGCTTGTCGCTGCAACTCAGGGAGCCAAGAGCGTTGATGCGCCGCCCGGTAAGAGTCTTATCCGCCAGCCCCGGCACCGGGTCGCCGCCGGCCAGGATGAGGTTGCGGATGGTACGCCAGTCCCGGGCCGGCTGCTGTGCCTTCAGCAGGGCGGCAAGCCCCGCCACGTGGGGCGCCGCCATGGACGTGCCGGAGAGGTTGCCGTAGCCGCCGGTGAGGCTCCAGGTGTTGACGGCGGGAAGCGTGCTTAGGATGTCCGTACCCGGCGCCCCCACGTGGACGTTGCGGAGTCCGTAGTTGGAGAAGTAGGACTTGTTGTCGTTGAGATCGGTAGCAGCCACGGTGATGACATTGGGGAGTTCGAAGGCGGCCGGATAGAAGAGGAGGCTTTCGTTGTCGGAGCCGTTATTGCCGGCGGCAGCGATGAAAAGAATGTCCCGCTGGGCGTCGATGGCGTCGTAGAGGGCCTGGGAGAAACCGCCCCCCCCCCAGCTGTTGTTGGTGGCCACGATGTTGGCGCCGGCATCCTTGAGCCCCTTGATGTGCTCCAGGCATTGCACCGCGGCGGCGGTGTCGCCGGACCCGTTAGCGCCTATGAATTTGCAGGCGGTGAGCTTGACGTTCCAGTTGACGCCGGCCACGCCGATACCGTTGCTGCCGCGGGCTCCGATGATGCCCGCAACATGGGTGCCGTGGCCGTGATCGTCGAAAGGATCCAGGTCCTGGTTGGCGGTATCCAGCCCGCCGCCGGTCCAGACGTTGGCCGAGAGATCGGGGTGGGTGTAATCGATGCCGGTATCGATGATGGCCACCACCACCTCGTTGCTTCCGGTGGAGAGGTCCCAGGCCGCGGTCGCCTTGATGTCGGCACCGGAAGTCCCCCCCGTCTGCCCCGAGTTGCGCAGCGCCCACTGGTCGTTGAACATGGCGTCGTCCGGCTGACGCATGGTCTCGTACAGGAAGTTCGGCTCCGCGTATTCCACCTCCGGCTCGGCCCGGTAGCTCTGCAACGCCTCCTCGACCGTCACCCCTTTTTTCAGCTTGACGTGGTGCAGACGCAGCCGGGAAAACTCCCTGATGACGGCCCCACCCCGCCTGGCGTGCACGTTCTTGCTGTTTTGCACCGGGGTTCCGGCCTTGAACTTGACCAGCAACTCGTCGCTTTTATATTTGGGGGCAGCCTTCGGGGGGCGTGAGGAATCCGCGAGGGAAGAACGGCCGTTGTGCAGGGACGGAGGTGTGGTCTTGCTGTCAAAGGCTGCATGGGCGAAGGTAGAGTTGAGAACGATGCTGAGCAGCAGCAGGTTCTTCAGCGTGAAGATCCGTCGCATATCGGCCTCCTGATTTACGGCAAAGCCGCAGGATGAACATCACATGACAATACACTGGAGGCAAAGAGTAGTAGATGCAGCGCGGCAAGTCAAAAAAAATTTAATGTGTCAGGGCACTTTACTCGAATCTAACCGCAGGCTGCGTTTTTCCTGATGCCGCCCAGCCGTCACAGAGCAATCACAGTACCGTCGACTCTGTCACCGGTCGTGGTTTGGGTACCTCCGCCTTTGTTTTCTCAGATTTTCTCAGATTTTCTCCGTGGCCAATGGTTTGGCGCCGCCCAACGTTCCTGTTCATTTGCTATTCGTCGCGGTGCGGGTATGTTTTTCGGGGCAGAATCTGCAGATGCCGAAGGCGGGTTCACTCCCACCACCGCCCCGAAAGGAGGTATCCCATGCCTGGCAAGCCGTTGCTGATCGCACTCCTCACCTGTTCTCTCGCGCACCCCGCGCACGCGCTCATCGGCGTAAACCTGTGCGGCCCCGGCACCTCCCCACCCCAAGGGCTGCGCTGCGGCCACGAACAGCTCCTTTTGGGCTACCGCGACGCGGCCGGCGCCTGTTTCTGGGTCTGCTGCCCTCCTAACAGTGACGGCGAGACCTACGACTGTTCCGGGGATGCTACGCCCTCGCAGTTCAAGCTGGACCTGCGCATTGTCTCCCCGAGACCCTGGAGGGGTATCTTCATCCCCGGCCCCGCTTTCGAAATCCCCGACACCGCCCATTGACGCCTGGCGACCGGAGCCAAGTACCACCTGCTGACGCTTCTCATTATCACAAATATAGGTACTATATTTCAGAAGTGGATACATGATAAAATCAGTTTGTAGTAGGGGAATCACCTCAACTACAGCGGTTATAAAACTGGTTTAAAGAAGGAGACTAGCCATGAGATCCAGCTCAAGAGATACATCAAAAGGCGTACTCCACGAAGCAAAAGGCAAAATAAAAGAAACTACCGGTAAAGTATTTGGGAATGTTTCATTGGAAAATGAAGGCAAGGCCGAAAAGATAGCCGGCAAAGTGCAGAAAAATGTAGGCAAGGCAGAAAAAAATATCGAGGATGACCTCGACGAGGACACCAGCCGCCACGGCAGATACTAATCCGGACGGCTGATCGGTATGACCAGAAGGGGACGGCGTTAACGCCGTCCCTTTTTGTTTAAGGGGGATAGGTTTCTATGCGGCGCACTCACTCCGACAGAGGAGTTCCGCAATAGGGGCAGACTCGACAGGAGGGGTCCAGGTAGCGTCCGCAGGGGGGGAAAGGACATTGCTTGGGCTGCTTCCTTGGTGGCGGCACCGGCTGAAATTCGTCGGTGTCCTGCAAGGGGGTGCTGGCAACCGGATCGCTTTCAGCGGCCTCCTTGAGAGGCAGGCACTCCAGGGCTTCCTCCATCTGGAGGCGGCGTTTTTCCACCTTCTTCGCTTTTTTCAACTTACCGTTTTTCGACATGGCTGCAGATTCCGGACAGAAAAAGGGGTTACCTGGCTGGGTAACCCCTTTGACAAATATGTTGCGGGGACAGGATACGGGTGGCCTTTCATGCGGCGACGACATCGGTTCAGGCCGATCAGATGTGGGCCAGCTATAGCATATATCAATCCCCGACGCAAGCCTTGGCCACGGCTCCCTGCCTCCCGTACAACACTCCTGCTTTACTCCAAAGTCATAGGACGGTGCGCAATGACTGGTACCAAAATTCCTCACTAGTAAAATACTGTTAAAGCCTGTTATTATATTGGCAGTTGTTTATTCATTACGGTTACTCTTGCAATAATACACTTGGCAGACATCGCCTCTGACAGCTAAACTCAATGGCGTCTGCCCCACCTACCGCTTCGGGGGTAATCTTGCTTCAAAGCGCACCCTATACCCGCCAGCGGTTCCTGCCGCTTCTGGGCCTCGTGATCCTGGGCCTTGCCGGCAACTACTTCAAGTTCACCATCTTCCTGAACATCGACTTCCTTTTCGGCAGCATCTTCGCCATGCTGGCCTTGCAGATCCTCGGCCGCGGCCCCGGCCTTCTCGCGGCACTGGTCATAGGGAGCTACACGTATTTCCTGTGGAACCATCCCTACGCCACCATCATCCTCGTCGCCGAAACAGGCCTGGTGGCCTTCCTGATGCAGCGGCGCCGTCTGGGCCTGGTCGCCGCCGACGCGTTGTACTGGACCGTGATCGGCATGCCCCTGGTCTTTTTGTTCTACCACGTGGTGATGCAGGTCCCCTTGAGCAACACCTACATCGTGATGACCAAGCAGGCGGTTAACGGCATTGCCAACGCCATCATCGCCCGGCTCATCTTCACCGGATTCGCCCTCAGGTCCAAGTCCGTGCGCATCTCCTTCGGAGAGGTGATCACCACCCTGCTGGCCTGCTTCGTCCTGGTCCCGTCCCTGGTGCTCTTGGCCATCGGCTGCCGCACAGAATTCACAGAAACGGACCGGATGATCCGGCAGGGACTGCTGCAGGACATCGGTCGCGAATCAAAGCGGCTGGAGACCTGGTTGGAGAACCAGAAGACTCCGGTGGTGCGCTTGGCGCAATTAGCGGCCTCTTCCCCACCACGGCAGGTGCAGCCTTTCGTGGAGCAGACGGTGAAAACCAACCTCAACCTCACGCGCGCCGGCCTCCTGGACCGGGATGCGACCACCACCGCTTACTGGCCACTCTTCGATGACTTGGGCCAACCCTGTATCGGCAAGAACTTCGCTGACCGCCCCTTCATCCCCCAAATGGAGCGGACCTTGAAGCCGATGCTCTCCGAGGTGGTGATGGCGCGCATCGGGACACCGCACCCGATCGTCTCGGTGCTCGCCCCGGTGGTCGTGGGGGGAAACTACAACGGCTACGCCATCGGCATCCTGAGCCTGCAGCAGGTCAAGGACCAACTGGACAAGCTGTCGAGTCACAGCGAGATGCTGTACACGCTGCTGGACAGAAACGGCAAGGTCATCATGAGCAACAGGCCGGGCCAGAAGGTCATGACCCCTTTGCACAGGGGTAAGGGGAGCCTGAGTCAGATCGATGGGGGGATCTCACAGTGGGTTCCCGTGGCGGCGCGCAACGTCCCGGTATCGGAACGGTGGAAGAAGTCGTACTACGTGGCAGAGGCGACCGTGGGCATTTCCGCCGAGTGGAAGCTGATCCTGGAACAGCCGGTGGCCCCGTTCCAAAAGCGGCTCAACGACAGCTACACCGGCAAGCTCACCGTACTCTTCGTGATCCTGCTCCTGTCGCTGGCGCTCGCCGACCTGCTCAGCCGTCGCCTGATGGGAACCTTCGAAAACCTGCGCAGGATCACCAGCGATGTCCCGGCCACGCTGGCATCGGGCGGAAGCGTGACCTGGCCCGAGAGCGCCGTTACCGAGACCAGCGATCTCATTGCCAACTTCAAGGAGATGAGTGGCAGCATCGAGCAGTACCTGGCCGAACTGAAGCAGTTGAACGACTCCCTGGAGCAGCGGGTCGAGGAGCGCACCCGCCAGGTGGAACGACTCGCCAGCGAGCAACGCACCATCCTCAGCACCATGCCCCTGGGCGCCTGCCTGCTCATTGACCGGAAAATTCACAGGACCAATCCCGCCTTCGACCGGATCACGGGGTATGGTTCTGGGGAAACGTTGGGCCGGGACACCTCGATGCTGTACCCGGACGCCGGGTGGTACCAGCGGGTCGGAGACTTGGGGTACCTGGCGCTGGACAATGGGGAGATCTACTGCTCGGATGTCCAGATGAGGCGCAAGGACGGGTCCCTGACCTGGTGCAACCTCATGGGGCAGATGGTGAATCCCGGTGCACCTGAGGACGGCTCGATCTGGATCATCCAGGACATCACGGAACGAAAGGCGATGGAATCGCAACTGCGCAGCAGTGAAAGCCACTACCGCCTGCTTACCGAGGATGTCGCCGACGTGGTCTGGAAGCTGGACGGGGAGTTCCGTTTTACCTACATCAGTCCCGCCGACGAAAAGCTGCGCGGATTCCCGGCTGCGGAGATCCTCGGTCACACCATTTTCGAGCAGACGACCGAGGCTTGGCATGACGCCATTTCGGCGGCCATGGCGTCGCACCGCGCCGGTCAGCCCCCCTCCACCTCGCTCGAAATCCAGCAGCGCTGCAAGGACGGGTCCCTGATCTGGACCGAGGTTTCCATAACCCCGGAGCGGGAGGCCAACGACGAGGTGACCGGCTATCACGGCATCACCCGGGACATCACCCAGAGAAAACAGGCGGCCGAACTGGAGCAGCAGCTACTGCACGCGCAGAAGCTGGAAAGCCTGGGAGTACTGGCAGGCGGCATCGCCCACGACTTCAACAACATCCTCATGGCCATCGTGGGCAACGCCGACCTCGCCCTGATGCGCATGCCTCCAGGGGCCCCCGCGGCGGACAACCTGCACCGGATTCAACAGGCGTCGGCCCGGGCGACCGAGCTTACCAAGCAGATGCTCGCCTACTCCGGCAAGGGTAAGTTCGTCATCGAGACGGTGGACCTGAACAGCCTGCTCGAGGACCTGGTGCACCTGCTGGAGGTCTCCATCTCCAAGAAGGCCACGCTCCGGTACGACCTGCATCGGCCGCTCCCGCCGGTCGACGCCGACCCGACCCAATTGCGGCAGATCGTCATGAACCTGGTCATCAACGCCTCGGAGGCGATAGGGGACAAAACGGGAGAGATCGTCGTCACCACCGGCAGCATAGTCTACGGCCGCCACTATCTCCAGGAGTCCTGGCAGGAGGTGGACCTCCCAGAGGGGCTTTACATCTATCTCATGGTCACCGACACCGGATGCGGCATGGACAAGGTGACCATGGCCAGGCTCTTCGACCCCTTCTTCACCACAAAGTTCACAGGCCGCGGTCTGGGCATGGCGGCGGTACAGGGAATCGTGAAGGGACACAAGGGGACCATCAGCATCACCAGCGAGCCGGGCAAGGGGACTACCTTCAAGGTCTTTTTACCCGCGGGGGTCTCTCAGGCTGTGACGGCAGGAACCGAGGGCGAGGCAGCGGGCGCGGAGGAGTGGCACAGTAGCGGAAACGTGCTGCTGGTCGACGACGAGGAGACGGTACGCAGTATCGGGGCCGAGATGCTGAAGCACCTGGGGTTCACGCCCGTGCTGGCAAAGGATGGCGCGGAGGCGCTGGCGGTGTTCAGGGAGACTCCGGAGGTAAGGCTGGTTATCCTGGATCTGACCATGCCCAGGATGGACGGCAGGCAATGCTTTCGCGAACTGCGCAGGATCGATTCCAGCGTAACCGTGGTCGTTTCCAGCGGCTACAACGAGCAGGAGGTCGCCGAGGAATTCCGCGACACGCCTCCCAGCGGCTTCATTCAAAAACCCTATCACCTGGCCCCGCTAAAAGAGATCATCAAGAAGGCCCTGCGACACTAAGGCACGAGGCACCGGGCCCGAGCAGGACCGACAGGCGCGTGGCACCAGTGCCGGCGCCTACAGCTTGAACTGGCGCACCAGCCGCTCCAACTCTTCCGACTGCAGCGCCAGCGTGGTGGCCGCCGCGGCGGTGTCGTTCACCCCTCGCGCCGTCTGCTGCACCACGTCGGTGATCTTCTGGATGCTACGGGTGATCTCGTCGGTGGTGGAGGTCTGCTGCTGGGCCGCCGCGGTGATCTGCCCGATCTGGCCGTTCACCTCGCCCACCTGGGCCAGGATCTCCTCCAGCGCCTGCCCCGAGCGCGCGGAGTACTCGGCCCCCTTGCCGACCTCGGCCACCCCTTCCTCTATGGCCGCGATCGCCCCGCGGGTCCCCCCCTGGATCGCCTTGATCATCTCCCCGATCTCACGGGTGGCGCTGGTGGTCCGCTCCGCGAGCGCGCGCACCTCGTCGGCAACCACGGCGAACCCCCGGCCCTGCTCCCCGGCCCGGGCCGCCTCGATGGCGGCGTTGAGCGCCAGCAGGTTGGTCTGGTCGGCGATGTCCTGGATGGTGCCGATGATCTGGTCGATCTGGTCCGAGCGGGCGCCCAGTTCCTCCACGGTGGTGGCGGCACCCTGCACCCGGTTCGCGATCCGCTCCATGCCCAGCGTGGTCTCGCGCACCACGTCGGCTCCGAGGCCGGCGGTCTGGCTGGCGCGCTTGGAGTTGTCGGCGGCGCTCATGCAGTTGCGCGCGATGTCGCCGGAGGTCGCCGCCATCTCTTCGCTGGCGACGGCCACGGCGTTGGTCTGCGCGGCGGCGTCGTCGGTACCGGCCGAGATACGCTCCGCGTTCTCCTGCAGTTGGTGCGAGGTGAGTGCCACCTGCTCCGAGTTCTGCTGAATCTGCCGGATGATGTCCCGCATGGTGGTTTGCAGCGCATCGATGGATCGGATGATGGTGCTGATCTCGTTGTTGCGCTTGGCGGCAATGGGCTGGGAGAGGTCGCCGTCGATCATGGTCTTCAGGATGTCGATGATGCGTCGCAGCGCGTCGTTGACCGACCAAAACAAGAGCGCACTGAAGAAGGCGCCCAGGACGAGGAAGACGCTGGTCGAGACCACCGAGAGCGACAGCGAGAAGGATCTGCCCGCCACCACGGCGAAGACGATGCAGAAGCTGTAACAGATGCACAGCAGGATGATCCGGGTCCGGATCCGGAGGTGGAGGTAGAGATCGAGTAAAAAGTTCATGACCGTCCCCAGCGTTATATTGCTTTCGGTGGCAGACAGGCATCCACGCCATCTGCTTCTGAAGTCCTTTTCGGAGCAGAACCACGATGCTTTAGCTGTTTATCCCGCTTTTTACCTTAAACCACTCTCACCCTGCTCAGTACCAAGGGACTGACACAGACGCCGTGATAACCTTTTCTCTTAAATGTTTCCTGAAAGATCCGATGAGACAATAAACCTACTCTCTCTGCCTGCGGGACACCATCCCTGGCGACAGAAAAGGAGCAGCACTCTTGGCAGCACTACGCTGACGGCTTATCTTCCGGCCCAACCTCATCCCCGACGGCCACCCCCCTTATGAGTACACAAGTGAGTAACAGTTGTAGTCACGTGTATGACAAAAGCGGCGCCAAACTGCAGAAAATTAAAACAATCCAACAGTAAAAACGCTTGTATTTGTGAGTCAATCGCCCCGGCAGAACGTATACGTTACACATGGCACGGTAACTGCTGATAAAGGTTGATCCATCGACCGAACTCTACCCACCGGCAAAGGTTGCATCAATGAAAACAATCGGATTACCCAAGAAGCAGGGGATGTACGATCCCCAGTTCGAGCACGACGCCTGCGGCGTCGGCTTCGTCACCAACATCAAGGGGAAGAAGTCCCACGAGATCGTCCAGCAGGCGATTACCGTCCTGGAAAACCTGGACCACCGCGGGGCCGTCGGCAGCGAGTACAACACCGGCGACGGCGCCGGCATCCTGATCCAGCTCCCCGACGCCTTCTTCCGCAAGGTCTGCCCCGAAGCCGGCATCGAGCTCCCCGCTCCCGGCGACTACGGCGTGGCCATGCTCTTCACCTCCCCGGAAGCCACCGAGCGCAGCGCCGCGAAGCACATCTTCCAGCGCATCATCGCCGAGGAAGGGGTCGAGGTGATCGGCTGGCGCGAAGTGCCGACCGACAACTCTTCCCTGGGTGACACCGCCAAGGCGGGCGAGCCGCTGGTGCGCCAGATCTTCTTCAAGCGCAATGCCGGCTGCCCGGACGAGGAGTCCTTCAACCGCAAACTCTACCTGGTAAACCAGCGGGCGATCCACGAGATCCGCGATCAGGAAGTCGATCCCTACTGGTACGTGGCGAGCATCTCGACCCGCACCATCGTCTACAAAGGGATGCTGATGCCGGCCCAGCTGGACCAGTACTACCCCGAGCTGCGCGACGAGGACGTCACCTCCGCCATCGCGGTGGTGCATTCCCGCTTTTCCACCAACACCTTCCCGAGCTGGGACCGCGCCCACCCCTACCACTACCTGGCGCACAACGGCGAGATCAACACCCTGCGCGGCAACGTGAACTGGATGCATGCGCGCCAGTCCATGTTCAACAGCGAACTGTTCGGCGACGACATCAAGAAGCTGCTGCCGGTGATCAACACCAACGGCTCCGACTCCGCGATGTTCGACAACTGCCTCGAGCTTCTCTTGATGACCGGCCGCTCCCTGCCGCACGCCGTCATGATGATGGTGCCGGAGCCGTGGGAAAACCACGAGACCATGAGCAAGGAGAAGCGTGCCTTCTACGAGTACCACTCCTGCCTGATGGAGCCGTGGGACGGCCCCGCCGCCCTCACCTTCACCGACGGCCGCATCATCGGCGCCGTCCTCGATAGAAACGGCCTGCGTCCCTGCCGCTACTACCTGACCGACGACGACCTGGTCATCATGGCTTCCGAGGCGGGCGTGCTGCAGATACCGCCCGAGAAGGTGATCAAGAAGGGGCGCCTCCAGCCGGGCAAGATGTTCCTGGTCGACACCGAGCAGGGGCGCATCATCTCAGACGAGGAGATCAAGAACGATCTGGCCACCGCCAAGCCGTACGCGGACTGGGTCAAGGTGAACCACCTCCCCCTTGCCGACCTTCCCAAGGCGAAGGGGCAGGCGGTCGAGGAATCCCCCCTGGTGCAGCGCCAGAAGGCCTTCGGCTACACCTTCGAGGACCAGGAGACCATCATCGGGCCGATGGCGACCTCCGGCATCCAGCCGCTGGGCTCCATGGGCACCGATACGCCGCTCGCGGTCCTCTCCGAGAAGCCGCAGCTCCTCTACAGCTACTTCAAGCAGCTCTTCGCCCAGGTGACCAACCCGCCCATCGACCCGATCCGCGAGGAGATCATCACCGCGACCGCGGTCAGGATCGGCTCCGAGTCCAACCTCCTGAAGCCGTCGTCGACCAGCGCCCGCGTCATCCGCCTGGAGCACCCGATCCTCAGCAACGAGGACCTCGGCAAGCTGCGCGAACTCGACCGCCCCGGCTTCAAGACCGCGACCCTGTCGCTGCTGTTCAAGGCGGCCGACGGCGCCGACGGCATGGAGAAGGCGCTGGAAAGCCTCTTCAACAGCGCGATCCGTCACATCGAGATGGGGACCACCGTCCTCATCCTCTCCGACCGCGGCGTGAACGAAGAGTACGCGGCCCTGCCGGCGCTTCTGGCCGTGGCGGGCCTGCACCACCACCTGATCCGCACCGCGACCAGGACCCACGCCTCCTTGATCCTGGAGTCGGCCGAGCCGCGCGAGGTGCATCACTTCGCGGTGCTTTTGGGCTACGGCGTCACCGCCATCAACCCCTACCTCGCCTTCGAGTCCATCGAGGACATGATCCAGCAGGGGATGCTCCCCGGGCTCGATTACAAAAAGGGGGTCAAGAACTTCGTCAAGGCCTCCATCAAGGGGATCGTCAAGACCATGGCCAAGATGGGTATCTCCACCATCCAGAGCTATCGCGGCGCGCAGATCTGCGAGGCGGTCGGCCTGCACCAGTCCGTGATCGAAAGATACTTCACCTGGACCCCGTCCAGGATCGGCGGCATCGATCTCGACGGCATCGCCCAGGAACTCCTGATCCGCCACAGAAAGGCCTATCCGAAGCGCGTGCCGGCCGATCCGACCCTCGACCCGGGCGGGCAGTACCAGTGGCGCAAGGAAGGTGAGGAGCACCTCTTCAACCCGCTCACCATCCAGTCGCTGCAGAAGGCCACCAGGACCAACGACTACCACGAGTTCAAGGTCTTCTCCAAGCTGATCGACGAGCAGAACGAGCGTCTCTACACGCTGCGCGGCCTTTTGGACTTCAACCGCGACATCCGCATCCCGGTCCCCATCGAGGAGGTCGAGTCGGTCGAAGATATCATGAAGCGCTTCAAGACCGGCGCCATGTCCTACGGCTCCATCAGCCAGGAGGCGCACGAGGCGCTGGCCATTGCGATGAACCGCATCGGCGGCCGCTCCAACACCGGCGAAGGTGGCGAGGACCCGTCACGCTTCACCTGGACCAACGAGCTGGGCGATTCCAAGAACAGCGCCATCAAGCAGGTTGCTTCCGGCCGCTTCGGCGTCACCAGCAACTACCTCACCAACGCGAGCGAGTTGCAGATCAAGATGGCGCAGGGCGCCAAGCCGGGCGAAGGTGGCGAGCTGCCGGGGCACAAGGTGTACCCGTGGGTTGCCAAGACCCGCCACACCACCCCGGGCGTCGGCCTCGTGTCGCCGCCGCCGCACCATGACATCTACTCCATCGAGGACCTGGCGGAGTTGATCCACGACCTGAAGAACGCCAACCGCCGCGCCCGGATCAGCGTCAAGCTCGTTTCCGAGGTCGGCGTCGGCACCATCGCGGCCGGCGTGGCCAAGGCCCATGCCGACGTCGTGCTCATCTCGGGCTACGACGGCGGCACCGGCGCCTCCCCGCTCTCCTCGATCAAGCACGCGGGTCTTCCCTGGGAGTTGGGCCTCGCCGAAACTCATCAGACCCTGATGCTCAATAACCTGAGGAGCAGGATCATCGTCGAGGTGGACGGCCAGCTGAAAACCGGCCGCGACGTTGCCATCGCCGCCCTTTTGGGCGCCGAGGAGTTCGGCTTCGCCACCGCGCCGCTGGTTACGCTGGGCTGCGTCATGATGCGCGTCTGCCACAGCAACACCTGCCCGGCCGGGGTCGCGACCCAGGATCCGGAATTGAGGAAGAACTTCTCCGGCAAGCCCGAGTACGTGGTCAACTACATGCGCTTCATCGCGCAGGAAGTGCGCGAGATCATGGCAGAACTCGGCTTCCGCACCTTCAACGAGATGGTCGGCCGCGCCAACCGCCTCGAGCCCAGGCGCGCCGTCGCCCACTGGAAGGCGCAGGGGCTCGACTTCAGTAACGTCCTGTACCAGCCGCAGACCGGCATCAAGGGCAGCCGCTACTGCACCGAGTCCCAAGACCACGGCCTTGAGAAGTCGCTCGACATGACGAGGCTTTTGGAGATCTGCCAGCCCGCCATCGAGAAAGGCGAGAAGGTGAGCGCGGAGCTTCCCATCACCAACATCGACCGCGTGGTCGGCACCATCGTCGGCAACGAGGTCACCCGCGCCCACGGCTCCGAGGGACTTCCCGACGACACCATCAGGCTCAAGTTCCGCGGCTCCGCGGGGCAGAGCTTCGGCGCCTTCGTCCCCAAAGGGATGACCCTGGAGTTGACCGGCGACGTGAACGACTACCTCGGCAAGGGCCTAAGCGGCGGCACCATCGTGGTCTATCCGCCGGACGGTTCCCCCTTCAAGGCCGAGGAGAACATCATCGCCGGCAACGTCGCCCTCTACGGCGCCACCAGTGGCACCGCCTACATCAGCGGCATGGCCGGTGAGCGCTTCGGCGTCCGTAACTCCGGCGTCAACGCGGTCGTCGAAGGAGTCGGCGATCACGGCTGCGAGTACATGACCGGAGGCACCGTCGTGGTACTGGGTGAAACCGGAAGGAACTTCGCCGCCGGCATGAGCGGCGGGGTCGCCTACGTCCTCGACAGCGCGGGGGACTTCAAGGAGCGCTGCAACGCCGAGATGGTGGCACTGGAACTCTTGGACGAGAAGGACCAGGACACCCTCAGGGAGATGATCGCGCAGCATGCCAGACGTACCGGCAGCGCCCGCGCCACGCGCATCCTGCACGACTGGAAGACTCACGTCCACAAGTTCGTCAAGGTGATGCCGATGGACTACAAGCGGGTACTCCAGGCCCTGGAACGCGCCAAGGCGGCCGGCCTGACCGGCGACGACGCGCTGGCTGCCGCCTTCGAAGAGAACGCGCACCAGGCAGCACACTAGAAAAGCAAATCGACCTGATACTTCAGATAGGATAGAGCTATGGGAAAACCTACCGGATTCATGGAATACAATCGCGAACTGCCAGCCGACCGCGAGCCGCTTGAGAGGCTCAAGGACTGGAACGAGTTCCACCTGCACCTGCCGGAAGAGCATCTGCGCACCCAGGGCGCCCGCTGCATGGACTGCGGCATCCCGTTCTGCCACACCGGCATGCTGGTGAGCGGCATGGCCTGCGGCTGCCCCATCAACAACCTGATTCCCGAGTGGAACGACCTGGTGTACCGCGGTCTGTGGAAACAGGCCCTGGCCCGTCTGCTTCGGACCAACAACTTCCCCGAGTTCACCGGCCGGGTCTGCCCCGCCCCGTGCGAGGGATCCTGCACCCTGGGCTCCATCGATCCGGCGGTCACCATCAAGAACATCGAGGTGAGCATCATCGACCGCGCCTGGTCGGAGGGGTGGATCACCCCCAACCCGCCGCAGGTGCGGACCGGCAAGAAGGTCGCCGTGGTCGGCTCCGGCCCCGCCGGCCTTTCCGCCGCAGCCCAACTCAACAAGGCCGGGCACCAGGTCACCGTATTCGAGCGCGCCGACCTTCCGGGGGGGCTTTTGATGTACGGCATCCCCAACATGAAGCTCGACAAGCGCGAGGTGGTGCTGCGCCGCGTCAAGCTGATGGAGCAGGAAGGGATCAACTTCGTCTGCAACACCGCCATCGGCGGCGCCGACTACCCGGTGGAGAAACTGCGCGGCGACTTTGACGGCGTGGTCCTCGCCACCGGCGCCACCCTCCCCCGCGACCTTCCCATCGACGGGAGAAGCCTGAAGGGGATCCACTTCGCCATGGACTTCCTCACCGCCAACACCAAGGCGGTCCTGAACGAGGGTGCCGACTTCATCTCCGCCGAGGGGAAAGACGTCATCATCATCGGCGGCGGCGACACCGGCACCGACTGCGTCGGCACCTCGCTGCGCCACGGCTGCAAGTCGGTAACCCAGTTGGAGATCATGCCCCGCTTCCCCGACACCCGCGCCGCCGACAACCCGTGGCCGGAGTGGCCCAAGCTGCACAAGGTCGATTACGGCCAGGAGGAAGCGGCGGCGAAGTTCGGCGCCGACCCGCGCGTTTTCGTCACCACCGCGACCAAGTTCGAAGGCGACGCCAGCGGCAACGTGACGGCGGTGCACACCGTCCAGGTGGAATGGAAGCAGAACGAGAAGGGACAGTTCATACCGGTCCCGGTGCCGGGGACGGAGCTGGTTCGCCCGGCGGGCCTGGTGCTGCTCGCCATGGGCTTCCTCGGCCCCGAGCAGGAACTTCCCGAGGCGCTCGGCCTCGAGCGCGACGGCCGCAGCAACATCAAGGCCGAATTCAACCGCTACGCCACCAACATTCCGGGCGTCTTCGCCGCCGGCGACTGCCGCCGCGGCCAGAGTCTCGTGGTGTGGGCCTTCAACGAAGGGCGCGGTGCCGCGCGCGAATGCGACCGTTTCCTGATGGGAGAGACCGAACTCGCGTAGTTTTGTTGCAGCAGCAGACAAAAAAAGGCACCCGGAAAACCGGGTGCCTTTTTTTGTCCAGAGGCCCTTTACCAGGTGGCCACGAAGCGCAGAACGCGAACTCATGTCCTCCCCTTTGCGAAGGGGAGACAGAGGGATTTGCTGTTGGGGCGCACCCCAAAACTGTGGCTGGTAGAGTGTGGCATGCCACAACTTCGCGCCCCTCATTAAAGACCCCACCCCTCCGATTCACGCCATACCGCGCACGTCCTCCTCGAACAAATTCCAAACTTTTCCAGCACCTTAACAAGGCGCCACCACCGGAAAAGGCAATCCCCCCCCTCCGTTAACCCCAATGGGAACGAATCGTGTTTACCAAATACTGAAACAGCGGACGACACAGGCACGCAAAGGTCCAGGCGAATGGGGACACAAACTCAGAGGGAGAAGCCATGACAGCACAGACTAATTACACCAGCAACGATTTCCACCGAATCCGCCATATGTACCGCTCCTCTACCGGCGTCACTCTGGGGCATCACACCAGGGACCTGGTCTATAACCGCATATCGCAACGGATAGATGCCACCTCGGCGCAGAGCTTTTCCCAGTACCTGGACCGATTGATGACGGGCGGCAAAAGCGAGTGGGGCGCCTTCACCAGCGCTCTCGGTGCAGCCCCGAGCTCTTTTTTTAGCAGAGCAGACCACTTCACGGCGCTGAAGGAGTACCTGCAAGCCCTCCAGGTTCCCGGCGCCCTGCTTTGGTCCTGTGCTGCCGGCACCGGAGAGGAAGCGTACTCGATGGCGATGACCGCACACGACGCATTGGGGGGCAACGTCCGCTCCATCAAGATCCTCGCTACCGACATCGATTTCTCCGCCTTGGCGATTGCGGAAGACGGAGTCTACACCGCGGACCGGCTACGGCACCTCCCCCAGCGGTACAAGGAGAAATACCTTGTCCGCCTTGCCTGCCACGAGGAGGCATACCAAGTCGTGCCGGAGATCCGGCGCATGGTCTCCTTCCTTCCCTGCAACCTCGCGGCGCGGGAGTGGGTGCTGAAAGGGAAATACGAGGTGATCTTCTGCAGGGAAGTCTGCGACCACTTCGATGCCCAGACCCAGCAGGAGTTGGTCGGGCGGATGGCGGGAATGCTGAAACCGGGCGGGCTGCTCTTCATGGGCGAAGCCGAAGCGGCCTTGGACGGCGACCAGCGCTTCGAGCGCAGAGGGGACAAGGCCTACACTCTCAAGCTGCGTTTCTAGAAAAGCAGCATCTAAAAAAGGCACCGGTACCGGCGTCACCGGCAACGGTAGTGTCTCCTGCCCCCGCAAAATTATTCATTTCTGCCCCTGTTCCCGGGGGCAATTTTCATCTACTTTGAGGCATACCCCGGCGAGGATCCTGATCCCCTCCTCGATGTCGGCGGCCGCCATGCCGCCGAAACCGAGCATGAGACGGGTCGCGGCAGGGGCGGCGCCGACGCAGGTCGCACTGAAGGGAAACAGGTTTATTCCCTTTGCCGCGGCGGCGCTCATGATCGAGTTCTCGGTGCACGGCATGTCCCGCAACTGAAGGACCATGTGCAGTCCAGCACCAGCACCGATCACGGTGGCCCTGGCGTCTAAGTGTTTCTCGATCGCCTTCAGCATGACGTCGTGCTTTTTCTGGTAAACGATGCGCATGCGCCGGATGTGGCGCTCCCAATGTCCTTCCGCCATGAACTTTGCCATCGCCTTCTGCTCGAGGAGCGAGACGGTGGGGAAATAGTCGCGGTACAAGGCGTTGAAACCCGGCAGCAGGGCGTTCGGCAGCACCATGTAGGAAAGGCGCAGCGCCGGCGAGAGTACTTTCGAGAAGGTTCCCAGGTAGATGATGTCCGCGTCGGGGCGCAGCCCCTGCAAGGAAGGAATCGGTTTGCCGTGATAGCGCAGTTCGCTGTCGTAATCATCCTCGATGATCACGTTGCCGCCGGAGTCGGCCCACTCGATCAGATTCAACCGGTTGGCGATGGGCATCACCTGGCCCAGCGGCATCTGGTGAGAGGGAGTGACGTAGGCGATGCTGCCCCGGCTCGCGCGCAACGCTTCCAGGTCCATCCCCCCTGCCCCGACCTCGACCGGGAGGATCTCGAAGCCGTTGTTTTGGAACACCACTCGCGGCAGATGGTATCCGGGATTCTCGACCGCCAGTGTGGAGTGACCGCCTCGCAGCAGGTGCGCCACCAGGTCCAGGCTCTGTTGCAGGCCGGCGCAGATGAAGATCCGTTCGGGGTCGCAGATCACCCCGCGGGAGCGCTCCAGGTACCGTTGCAGATTGCAGCGCAACTCCAATCACCTTGGAAGCCGCCGTAGTGGGAAAGTTCCACCGGGCTCTCGCGCAGGGTCTCCAGAAGGCAGCTGCGCCACTGCGCCACCGGGAAACTCGCCGGGTCGAGGCGCGCGGGATGGAAGTCGAACCTGAATATGGGTTCCGAGCCGGAGGGGCGCTGCGGCTTGCGCGCTGCTGTGACTCGCGACACGGACGCGGCCGGTTGGTCGATGGCGGACACGAAGTAGCCGCTGCGCTGCCTGGAGTAGATATAGCCTTCCGCGGACAGTTCCTGGTACGCCCCCTCGACCGTGTTGCGACTCGTCGCAAGCTCTGTCGCCAGGTCCCGGACAGAAGGGAGCTTGGCATGCGCAGGAAGCGTCCCAGACAGCACCTGCTCCTTGATCTGGTTGTAGAGTTGCCGATAAAGAGGGACCTTGTCGTTGGTATCGAGGACGAACATAAACCTTCCAGTCACACAGTGGCTATGCAAGATCAATAACAGGAGGTAGAAGAAATGATTCCCGAAAAGCTGCTGGAAATTCTGAAACAGGATGGCGTGGTCGCCATCGCCACCTTGGGAGAGGATGGTCCGCACCTGGTCAACACCTGGAACAGCTACATCCGCATCTCCGACGAGGGGCGCATATTGATTCCCGCCGGCTACATGAACCGGACCGAGGCCAACGTCGCCTTCAACCCGGAAGTCCTCATCACCGTGGGCAGCAGCAAGGTGCAGGGGCTGCACGGACCGGGCGCAGGTTTTCTGATCAAGGGCAAAGCCGCATTTATAACGTCCGGACCCGAATTCGATCAACTAAAATCGAAGTTCAGCTGGCTGCGTGCCACCCTTGCCGTCACCCCCGACACGGTCACCCAGACCTGGTAGGGCTAGCTCCGGCAATCAGTAAAGAAAAAGGCAGCCCTACACGAGTCACCACCGTCTCGTGTAGGGCTGCCTTCGTTCCCTCTTATCATAGCCCCCTTAGATCAAAGCACTTCATCAGATCGCAAGCTACCCATAAACCCTCACCCCTACCCGCTCGATATGCTCCCGTAACGGCCGGTGCCGGATCGAAGCCAGGGCCTTGACATCGAACGTGTAAGGAAGCGGAAGTTCATCAAGCTCGCTGGCGATGGCTTCGGCCTGCAGGGGGTCTTCTATCCCTTCGAGGGCGAGGTCGATATCGGAGGCGGGAGTTGCGGTTCCCTTGGCGCGGGAACCGAAAAGTATGGCGCCGGTTATAGCGGGATGTCGGGCCAACACCTGTCGAATTGCGTTCAATTCGGACTCATGGAGTTCAGGTGCAGACTTCAAAGCTCTCTCCGCTCAATGAACCAGAGATGCAATTCCTCAATAGCATGCAGGTAGCGGTCGCGAATGGCGAGCAGAGCCTTGTCGAAGGTTGCCTCATCATAGGTGTGAGCCAGAAGATTCCGGTGGTCCAGCATATCGATCCAAACCTGTCCGTCTGATAGGATGCGCGCAGCAAACGCCTGTTTGATCACATTCCGGGGCGTAACCGGAGCAATCAATCCCCCCTCGTACTCCATAAAATCCTTCAGCGTCTTCCAGGCGAGTTCCACAGCGAATTCGAATCGTTGGATCGTGCCTTCCTTTTCCAGGTTGGAAAGCGTCGTCACGTCCCGCTCAATCGGTTCGCGGAGAAGGACTACAGCTCTATCGAAGTTCTGGAACCTTTGCTGCCAGCGGATATCCAGTTGCATCGCTTGCTCCTGTCGTTTCCAAGATGACAGGAATCTATCACGTATTCCGCCGAATATCAGCTGTTTTTGTGAATGTCTCCCGCAACCTGATGAAGGGCGGAGCGACTCAGCCTCAAAGAAAGCCCGGATTGACTTTTATCTTTTTCGCGACTTATACTTGGGACGCTCCGAAGCCCACCTCCAACCTCCACCTGGCTCAGAAGGACCACTCCCTTTGATCCGTTCGCGATACATCAAAACTGCCCTCCTTATCACGCGGCGCTTCCTGCCGGCACTTCTTCTGCTGGCCATGTGCGTAATAATGCCGTGCTCAGCCTGGGCTGCGGCCGCCGGGACCATCGTCGTCGGCGGCGACCACAACTATCCCCCTTACGAGTTCATCGACAAAGACGGCCACCCCGCCGGGTTCAATGTCGACCTGACCCGCGCCATCGCGGAAGTGATGGGGATGTCGGTGGAGATCCGCCTCGGCCGCTGGGACGAGATACGCAGGGCGCTGCGGACCGGCGAGGTGGACATCGTCCAGGGGATGGTCCAGGCGGATGTGCGGGCCAAGGATTACGACTTCTCGCCGCCGCACTCGATCATCAACCAGTCCGTATTCGCCCGCCGCGGCACCAAGCCGGTTCGAGACCTGAACGACCTGAAGGGGAAAGAGGTCTTCGTGCAAAACGGCGGCATGATGCACGACTACCTCCTGGAAAAAAACGTGGGCGCGCGGATCGTCCCGGTGGATACCCACATCGACGCCCTGCGGCAACTCGCCGCCGGCAAACACGACTACGCCCTGGTCGGCAACCTTCCAGGACTCTACTTAAGCCGCGAATTCGGCCTCTCCAATATCGTCCCAGTCGGCAGGCTTTTCGCCGGTCAGCCGTATTGCTACGCGGTGAAAAAGGGAAACGAGCAGATCCTGTCCCAGTTCAGTGAAGGGCTCGCCATCCTGAAAAATACCGGGCGCTACCAGAAGATCCATGACAAGTGGCTCGGCGCGCTGGAACCTCCCACCGTCTCATGGCGCAAGATCCTCACCTACGCGGCCATCACGGCGCTGCCGCTTTTATTGCTGCTGAGCGCCATCGGCTACATCAACCGCAGGCTCGCCAGGGAGGTCGCGCTACGCACCCAGGAGATGCAGTTGCAGCAGCAGCAACTGATCCAGGCGGACAAGATGGCCTCGCTCGGGGTCCTCGTCTCCGGTATCGCCCACGAGATCAACAATCCGACCGGCCTTTTACTCTACAACCTGCCCGTGTTGAAGAAGATCTTCCGCTCCACCGAAGAGCACCTGGAACAGAGGTTTCAAAAGGAAGGGGACTTCATGATCGGCGGGCTGCGCTACTCTCAGTTTCGGGAGGACATCCCGCTGCTCATCGACGAGATGCAGGACGGTGCCACCAGGATCAAACGCATCGTGGAGGACCTGAAGGACTTCGCCCGCAAGGACACCTCGCAGATGGACCAGTCGGTGCTGTTGAACGACGTGGTCCGGGCGGCGCTCAGGTTGGTGGATAATTCCATCCGCAAGACCACCGGCAACGTCGTCACCACCCTCGCCGAGGGACTCCCGGCGGTACGGGGCAACGCGCAACGGATCGAGCAGGTGGTGGTTAATCTGGTCCTCAACGCCTGCCAGGCGCTCCCCGACCCGACCAAGGGGATCTTCCTCAGCACCAGTTTTGATGCCGAACGTAACGAAGTCCTCCTGCAGGTCCGCGACGAGGGGGTCGGCATAGCCAGCGAGGATCTGCACCGCATCGCCGACCCATTTTTCACCACCAAGCGCGAGACCGGCGGGACCGGCCTCGGGCTCTCGGTATCAGCCTCCATCATCAAAGAACACCAGGGCACCATGGTTTTCGAGTCCGAGCCGGGCGAGGGTACCTCGGTGCGGGTAGCGCTGCCCGCCCTTCAAGGAGCATGACTATGATCGACGCACTTAACCCCGCTTTCGAGATTCTGCTGGTGGACGACGAGGAGGCGTGGCTGCGCAGCATCAGCATGACCCTCGCCATGTCGGGAGGCATCAACAACGTGGTGCGCTGCTCCGACAGCACCAAAGTGCTGGAACTGCTCAGGTCCCGCCCCATCGGCCTGGTCCTCTTGGACCTGAACATGCCGAACCTCTCCGGCCAGGACCTGCTCCCCGCCATCATCGAGCAGCACCCCGAGGTCCCGGTCATCGTGCTGAGCGGGCTAAACCAGGTTTCCGTCGCGGTGGACTGCATGCAAAAGGGCGCCTTCGACTTCTTCGTGAAGACCGTCGAGGAGGAGCGCCTGATCCAGGGGATCCACCGCGCCATCCGGATGATCGACCTGCAGCGGGAAAACAGCGAGATGAAATCCCGCATTTTGAGCGACCGGCTGGAATACGCCGAGGCCTTCGCCGACATCCTTACCGTGGACCGGGCCATGTTCTCCATCTTCCGGTACATCGAGGCGGTGGCCGGGAGCAGCCAGCCGATCCTGATCACCGGCGAAAGCGGCGTCGGCAAGGAGCTGGTGGCGCGGGCGGTCCATAAGGTGAGCCGACGCCCCGGCCAACTCGTCTCGGTGAACGTGGCGGGACTGGACGATCAGATCTTCAGCGACACCCTCTTCGGTCACACCAAGGGCGCTTTCACGGGCGCCGAGCTTCCCCGCAGCGGCATGATCGAGCGAGCGGCGGACGGCACCCTCTTCCTCGACGAGATCGGGGACCTGGCCACAACCTCGCAGGTCAAACTGTTGCGCCTGTTGCAGGAGGGTGAATATTTCTCCCTCGGCAGCGACGTGCCCAAGCGGATGAACGCGCGCGTGGTCGTGGCGACCCATCATGACTTGGCGGCCAAGCAGGCCGCCGGAGAGTTCCGCAAGGACTTCTATTACCGCCTGTGCGGCCACCACATCCACATCCCGGCCTTGCGCGAGCGCCCCGACGACATCCCGCTTCTCTTCGATCACTTCCTGGAGGAGGCGGCCCGGGAGCTCAACAAGAAGAAACCTACCGTCCCCAAGGAACTGCCAGTCCTGCTGACCAACTATTCCTTCCCCGGCAACGTGCGCGAGTTGCGCGCGCTGGTGTACGACGCCATGAGCCGCCACGAAGCGCACATGCTCTCCATGGACACCTTCAAGCGGGTCCTCGGCAAAGATCAGAGCCGGCCGGTGCGGCTGGACGAGCAGGGACAACGGAATGTGTTCGTCCCTACCGAGCCGCTTCCCGGCATGCACGAGGTGAGCGATCTCCTGGTCGCCGAAGCGATGCGCCGGGCGCAGGGGAACCAGTCCATCGCCTGCCGCCTCATCGGAGTCTCCCAGCCGGCGCTGAGCAAACGCCTTAAAAAGACAGGGGATTCCTTGCCGTAATCATCAACACCCAACAAGGTTTTACCCTCTCCCGCCGCCTGTGCGGCGGCGAGGGCAGCCGCCGCTTCTATTCCCGCATAACCCCTATAACCTGCGCCCAGGTTATAACCTCCGACAAATCAGACTAACCACCCATAATTCCAAGTGAATTCCCGCGCGACCCCCGCTTTGCCGCCCACAGGTTATACCCCCCTTTGCATCCCCGCTCCCCCGCGCACACCTCATAACGTGCAGAATTACGACCACTTATCCTTTTGTAGACGAGTTGGCAGTTGTCTTGCTATCTCATCAGTGCTGCAGGATGTAGAAAACTATTTTATGGGAAGCTGTGAAATTGGGGATAACGATGCAATTCAACCTGAAGGAGTATGCGGCATGAAAAAGAACAAACTGACCCTCTACATCCTGGTGGCGATGATTCTAGGAATCGTCGTCGGCTACTTCTGTAACCTCAATGCGCCTGACGCCAAGGCCGCCAAAGTCATTGCGGGGTACTTCGACATCATCTCGTCGGTCTTTCTGCGCCTGATCAAGATGATCATCGCGCCGCTGGTCTTCGGCACCATCGTCTCCGGCATCGCCGGCAACGGCGACTCCAAGGCGATCGGCCGGATCGGGATCCGCGCCATGGGCTGGTTCCTCTGTGCCTCCGTGATCTCCCTGGTGCTGGGCATGGTGTTCGTCAACCTGTTCCAGCCCGGCGTCGGCACCTCGCTCCCCGCACCGACAACCGGCGCCACCACCAACCTCAACGTCGCCGCCCTCAACTTCAAGGATTTCGTCACCAACATCTTCCCGACCAGCTTCCTCGATGCCATGGCGAAGAACTCCATCCTGCAGATCCTGATCTTCTCCGTTTTCTTCGGGTTCGCCATCGCCTCGTTCAAAGATGACGCCACCAAAACCGTGGTCGCCTTCGTCAAGGAACTGGTCAACATCATGCTCAAGGTGACCGACTACGTAATGCAATTCGCCCCGGTGGGTGTCTTCGCCGCCATGGCGTCCTGCATCACCGTTCAGGGGCTAGGTGTGCTGACCACCTACGGCAAGTTCATCGGGAGCTTCTACATCGGCTTGGTGGTGCTCTGGGCCGTGCTGATCGGAGCCGGCTACATCTTCCTGCGTAGCTCCACCTGGACCCTGCTCAAGCTGATCCGCGAGCCGATGCTGATCGCCTTCTCCACCGCGAGCAGCGAGGCCGCCTACCCTCAGACCCTGGAATCCCTGGAGCGCTTCGGCGTCAAGGAGAAGGTGTCCGGCTTCGTGCTGCCGCTGGGCTACTCGTTCAACCTGGACGGCTCCATGATGTACCAGGCCTTCGCCATAATTTTCATCGCCCAGGTCTATAACATCGAGCTTTCCATCTCCAAGCAGATCGCCCTGCTCCTGGTGATGATGCTGACCAGCAAAGGGATGGCCGGCGTCGCCCGCGCCTCGCTCGTGGTCGTTGCCGCCACCCTTCCCATGTTCAACCTCCCCGAGGCGGGTCTGCTGCTCATCATGGGCATCGACCAGTTCCTCGACATGGGTCGCACCGCGACCAACGTAATCGGCAACAGCATCGCCACCGCTGTCGTCTCCAAGTGGGAAGGTGATCTGGGTGCGGAGCCCGAGGCGGCAGAGGAAGACGACGCGCTGCTCGTCGCTGTGGCGGTGCAGGATTAGTCCAGTCGCCAACCGGCGTACTGCCCCCCGCCAGATTTGTGAAACAAGAAAGGCACCCGCTCACTGGGTGCCTTTCTTGTTCGTCCTCCATTACCGGAACCGTGGTAAGAAAAAGTTTCACCGCCCTCTAGACAAAACTATTAGCCTCGTTTAAGGTTCACTCCGTGCTTTCAATCCAGCCAGAAAAGGAGGTGCCACCGTGCCAGTCATTCCGGAGCTCTTAGTTGCACACTTCCAGGATTTGGGTATCAACGACTTCATTGCCCTCTTACTCACCCATGCAGCCAAGGTCGATGCGCATGCAGCCGTCAAGGACGGCACGCCGGAGTACTTCTGGATGGGGGAGAAGCTAAGGGCACTGGCGGCGGAACTTGGGCAGTGGCGTGACGCAGCCGCCACGGGCAACCGTGACGCGAAGGCGAAAAAGCTGGAACTTTGGGACACGGGCAAGCTGGCCCTCGCCATGAATATCCAGCATTTCACCATGCTCTCGCTGCACAGGAACGACCCCAACATTTTGAACGACACGGGTTTCGAACTGAAGCAAAAGCAACAAACCAGCAAGCCGTCGACAAATCTGCTTTGGGAAATTCCCTCACTTGCCTTGAAACATGCCCAATCGGCATCGGGCCCGATATCGGGCGCAGTCATGGTCCTGATAAGCCGGCCGAAGAACGCCCCCTGCGAACTGCAGATGTCGTACGATCCTTCCAACGAGTCGTCATGGGGCGGTCAGGGTATCCACCAGAAAGCACGCATCGAATATACCGGCCTTGAGCCGGCCAGCCGAGTATCCTTCAGAGCCCGACTCCACGTCGACGGAAAGACCGGCCCATGGTCGCAGGTCGTCACCATCATCGTTTTGTGAGGCGTCTCCCCGGTGAGAAGAAAAAAGAACGCGGCTGCAGGAAGATGCAGTCGCGTTTTTTGTCCTCAATAACCTTCCTGGCAAGCGTAGATTTCCGGACCCGATCACGTTAACTTGTGCTATGGAACCAGTTGAGGGTATACCATTAAAATGGAGTACTGCCTGGTTGCTGTGTCGTTTGCGGCGCCCTTGGCGTTCCAGTCCCTCTTTTCGAGTTCTAATGTTTTAACAAGACTAAGATGAAACTAAAAAAAAGCGGGCTGCATCAGCCCGCCTAGAAAGTCCATTACTGCCTAGTGATGGTGTCCAACACCTCATTAGCCTCCTTCAGCTTATTTTGGAGTTGTTTAAGCTCCTCAGCGGTGTACTTCTTGGAGCCTTGTTTGATCTCCCCCTGAATCCGGTTGATCTTCTTTTGAATGGATTCAGCCTGAAGGGCACATTCCCTCACACCTTCGTCGGTGTCCATCTTCATTCCTTCGTGCTCGGCAGCAAACGCCGGCATTGCCACAAACAGTCCAACCGCCACTAGTACTACAGCCAGTCTTTTCATACCGTCCTCCTTGGTGGAATACGGAGAGGCAACTCTCCGGCCGTGCAACTAAAGTTGTCGAGTTCTCAGTTGGTAAGCCTGGCACTACCAGGTTTTTGCAGCTGACAGGGGGCTCATTTGCCCCTTAGTCCGAAATCCCCATCAGATCCTTGCTCTGCCACAGTGAGGAGATTGTCTTTTTCTGCGGTGGCCCATTTAATTAGTTGTATCGCAAAGGCGTCTTAATACAAGCGGGCACTCTCTGAACCATTAACCAGAACCCGCGACGCAATCCATCCCTTTTAGAAAATCCGACTCCTGTTTCCCGAGAACCGGATCAACATGGGACCGAACTGGTTCCAGATTAGAGTGATCCGGATCTATTTTTTCAAAAACCTCTTCCGTTTTCAGAAAAACGGTACCCGTTTCGGGAAAAATGGTTCTTCATCAGACCGAACTGGTTCCAGATTAGAGTGAACCGGATCCGTTTTCCCAAAAACCTCTTCCGTTTTTAGAAAAACG
>NZ_JAEMHK010000021.1 GCF_016458235.1 Geomonas propionica
AAGAGTTCGAACAGCAGGAGTTTAAGATGGCAGCATAAGGGTTTTTAACGTGTCCTCTATTGCGAAGACAGGTCAGTAAGTGAGGTGTCACCTTCCCGCTCAGGGGAAAGGGCCTGTAAAAGTCCCCTCCCCAGGAGGGGGAGGGACAGGGAGGGGGAAGCTTCAATGCACAACGACAAGGAGGTGAACCCGTGACAAATGCTAACAACCTGCAGGAGATCGCCGTTGCGCAGCCGGCGGGGGACGAGGGCATCCAACTCCTCTACGCGCTCAGCAAGGAGGAGTTGGTGAGGATCATCGTCGACGACGCCAAGAACTGGCTCGCCCACGACGGGGTCTGGTTCCAGTCGCTGGAGAAAAAGTACGGCATGGACGTGGCGGTGGATATCGATACCGACGCCTGGCGGCTCTTCACGGTCGTTGAGGCCAAGAGGATCATGGAGCGGCTCTCCATGAAACCCGGCGGCGGCATCCCGGCCCTGGTGGAGTGCCTGAAGCACCGCTTCTACGCCCGCTTGAACCTCCAGGAAAGCGTCGAGGTGAGCGAGACCCGGGCCGTATTCCGGATGCTCGACTGCCGGGTGCAGTCCGCCCGGAAGCGCAAGGGGCTCCCTGACCACCCTTGCAAGAGCGTCGGGATCGTCGAGTACTCCGAGTTCGCCCGGACCATCGATCCCCGCATCACCACCCGCTGCCTTGCCTGCCCTCCCGACCCGCACCCGGAGGAGTTCTGGTGTGCCTGGGAGTTCACCTTGAAAGCTGATTAGCAGCACAGACCACCCCGCTAGGAGGAACGACATGCATATAGCCGCTGCGGAGCCTTATCGCTCCAGACACAAGGTACGATTCGTCACCGCGACCAGCCTCTTCGACGGGCACGATGCCGCCACCAACATCATCAGGCGGATGCTGCAGGCCTCGGGCGCCGAGGTGATCCACCTGGGACACAACCGCTCCGTGGACGCCATCGTCACCGCCGCCATCCAGGAGGACGCGCAGGGGATCGCGGTGAGCTGCTACCAGGGGGGGCATGTCCCGTTCTTCAAGTACATCTGCGACCTGCTCCGGGAGCGCGGCGCCGACCACATCAAGGTCTTCGGAGGGGGCGGCGGCGTCATCGTCCCGGAGGAGGTCCGCGAGATCGAGGGGTACGGCGTGAGCAAGATCTTCTCCCCCGAGGACGGCAGGCGCATGGGACTGCAGGGGATGATCAACCTCATGATGGAGCAGTGCGACTTCACGCCGGAGCGCGACACCGACCGGGAGATCGAGCGGCTCAAGGAGCGGGACATCCGCGCCGTCAACACGCTGATCACCCTGGCCGAGCAGGCGGTCCACGACCAGAACGAAGGGTACGGGGCGGTGCGGGACCGGATCCGGGGCATGGCACGCGAGGTGCCGGTGGTCGGAATCACCGGGACCGGCGGGGCGGGGAAGAGCTCGATCACTGACGAGCTGGTACGCCGCTTCATCAGGGACTTCCCGGAGAAAAGCGTGGCGATCCTGGCGGTGGACCCGTCCCGGCAGCGCACCGGCGGGGCACTCTTGGGCGACCGGATCCGGATGAACTCCATCAACAGCGAACGGATCTACATGCGCTCCCTGGCCACCCGCGATTCCCGTTCGGAGCTCTCGGCAGCGATACGCGACGCCCTCGACGTGGTGCGCGCCTCGGGCTTCGACCTGGTCATCGTGGAGACTTCGGGAATCGGGCAGGGGGATGCCGGGGTGGTGGAGATCTGCGACGTTTCGCTTTACGTGATGACCTGCGAGTTCGGCGCCCCCACCCAGCTGGAAAAGATCGACATGCTCGATTTCGCCGACCTGGTGGCGCTCAACAAGTTCGAACGCAAGGGGGCCGAGGACGCGCTGCGCAACGTGCGCAAGCAGTACCGCCGTAACCGGAACCTGTTCGAGATACCTGACACCGAGCTCCCGGTCTACGGCACCATCGCCTCGCAGTTCAACGACCCCGGCACCAACGTGCTCTATCGTGCCCTGCTGGACCGGGTCAACGAGAAGAAGGATGCGGGGTGGCGGTCGCGCCTGGAGGTGACCGAGCGCGAGAGCCTGAAGCAGTACATCATCCCGCCGGACCGGGTGCACTACCTGGGCGAGATCGTCCATGCCGTGCGCGGCTACCGCAAGGATGTGGAGGAACAGGCCGGCGTCGCGCGCACCCTGTTCCAGCTTTCCGGCGCCCGGGCCGAGGTGAAGGGGGAGGGGACAGTCGCGGAACTGGACCAGTTGATCGGGACTTTCTCCGCGAAACTCCGGGAGGAGCCGCGACGCATCATCGACGGCTGGAAATCGCTCAAGGATTGCTACCGCCAGGACGCCCAGGTCACCAAGGTGCGCGACAAGGAGATCCGCACCGAACTCTACACCACGTCGCTTTCCGGGATGAAGATCCCCAAGGTCTGCCTCCCCGACTACCAGGACTGGGGCGAGATCGTGAAGTGGTCCATGAAGGAGAACCTCCCCGGCTTCTTCCCGTACACGGCGGGCGTGTTCCCCTTCAAGAGGGCCGAGGAGGACCCGAAGCGGCAGTTCGCTGGCGAGGGGACCCCGGAGCGGACCAACAGGCGCTTCCACTACCTGTGCCAGGACGACGGCGCCAAGCGCCTCTCCACGGCCTTCGACAGCGTCACCCTGTATGGCGAGGACCCCGATTACCCGCCGGACATCTACGGCAAGGTGGGGGAGAGCGGTGTATCCATCTGCACCGTCGAGGACATGGAGAAGCTTTACGCCGGCTTCGACCTCTGCGCCCCCTCGACCAGCGTCTCCATCACCATCAACGGACCCGCACCGATCATGCTCGCCTTCTTCTTCAACGCGGCCGTGAGGCAGCAGTTGGTGCAGTTCAAAACGACGCAGGGGCGCGAGCCGTCGGCGGAGGAATACGCCCAGCTGAAGGCGCGCACCCTGCAAACCGTCCGCGGCACGGTCCAGGCGGACATCCTCAAGGAGGACCAGGGGCAGAACACCTGCATCTTCTCCACCGAGTTCGCGCTCAGGATGATGGGGGACATCCAGCAGTACTTCATCGAGCGGCAGGTGCGCAACTACTACTCGGTCTCCATCAGCGGCTACCACATCGCCGAGGCCGGGGCCAATCCCATCTCGCAGCTCGCCTTCACCCTGTCCAACGGCTTCACCTACGTGGAGTACTACCTGTCGCGCGGCATGAACATCGACGACTTCGCGCCGAACCTCTCTTTCTTCTTCAGTAACGGCCTCGACCCCGAGTACACGGTGATCGGGCGGGTGGCGCGGCGGATCTGGGCGGTGGTGATGCGGGAGAAGTACGGCGCCAACGACCGCAGCCAGAAGCTCAAGTACCACATCCAGACCAGCGGCCGGTCGCTGCACGCCCAGGAGATGGATTTCAACGACATCCGCACCACGCTGCAGGCCCTGATGGCCCTCTACGACAACTGCAACTCGCTGCACACCAACGCCTACGACGAGGCGGTGACGACACCGTCGGAGGAGTCGGTGCGCCGGGCCATGGCGGTGCAGATGATCATCACCAAGGAACTCGGGCTCGCCAAGAACGAGAACCCGCTCCAGGGCGCCTTCATCATCGACGAGCTGACCGACCTGGTGGAGGAGGCGGTCCTCGCCGAGTTCGAGAGGATCGATCAGCGCGGCGGCGTGTTGGGCGCCATGGAGACCCAGTACCAGCGCAGCAAGATCCAGGACGAGTCCATGCTCTACGAGGCGAGGAAGCACTCCGGCGAGCTCCCCATCGTCGGCGTCAACACCTTTCTCAACCCGCACGCCGGGGAAGAGGGGTACCAGATTCCCGGGGAGCTGGCCCGCGCCACCGTCGAGGAGAAGGAACAGCAGATCAGCAACCTGCGTGCCTTCCAGGGGCGGCACAAGGATGAGGCCCCGGTGGCCCTGAAGCGGCTCCAGGAGACCGCGGTGGCGGGTGGCAACATTTTCGCCGAACTGATGGAAACGGTGCAGTGTGCCTCGCTGGGGCAGATCACGAGGGCCCTTTACGAGGTAGGCGGGGAGTACCGCCGCAACATGTAGCAGGAGGAGTCTTGAGGCCCAGCGTTCCCTCCCCCGGAGGGGGAGGGACAGGGAGGGGGGCATTGGGCTGCTGACGACGAGGAGGGAAATAATGGACGTGTTCCAAGCGATCAACGACAGAAGAAGCATCCGCAAATACCGGGACACCCCGGTCGAGTGGGACAAAGTGAGCCAGGTGCTCGATGCGGGGCGGCTGGCGCCTTCCTGGAAGAACATGCAGTGCTGGCGCTTCCTAGTGCTGTCGGCGGGAGGGAAGCGGAACGCCCTTTTGGACGCCTTCCCCGACGACAACCCCGGCAAGAAAGCCCTGTCGCAGGCCCCGGTGACCATCGTGGTCTGCGCCGACCCGGCCGAGTCCGGCGTGGAGAACGGCATCGAGTACTACGTCGCCGACACGGCCATCGCCTTCGAGCACATCTGCCTGGCGGCGCACGGCCTGGGGCTCGGCACCTGCTGGATGGGGCTCTTCGACGAGCCCACCCTTAAGGAGTCGCTCGGCATCCCGGACGGGATCCGGGTAGTCGGGGTGACGCCGCTGGGGTACCCGGATCAGGAGCCCAAGGCGCGACCCCGCAAGGAGCTGGCGGAAATCGCCTATCACAACGACTGGGGGAGCGCATGCTGACCAAGACCGAATCGGAGCGGAGGATAGCCCGGCTGCAGGACGGGCTGAGGGGACAGGGACTGGACGGCGCCCTGTTTATCTATCCCATCGATATCTACTACTTTTCCGGCACACGCCAAAACTCCGCGCTCTTCGTTCCCACGGACGGTAAGCCGCGCCTGATGGTGCGCAAGAGCTATTTCCGGGCCCAGGCTGAGAGTGTCATTGAGGACACGCGCCCCTTTCCCTCCAGTAAGGAGTTCGCGTCCCTGTTCCCGCCCACGCTGAAGCGCGTCGGCTTCACCTTCGACGTGGCGCCGGTACAGCAGTACCAGTTCTACGCGAAGCTCCTGCCCGGTGTGGAGTTCGTGGACATTTCCACGCCGAACCGGGAGCTACGCAGCGTGAAGTCGGAACTGGAGCTGGAACGGATGCGAGAGAGCGGTTCGCGGCTTTGCGGGGTGTTCAAGGAAGTGCCGGGTTTCCTGAAAGAGGGGATGCGCGAGCTGGACCTCGCTGCCGAGTTCGAATACCGGCTGCGCAAGGCGGGAGGCGAAGGGTACGTGCGCATGCGCGCCTACAACCAGGAGCTGTTCCAGGGACTGGCGGTCAGCGCCGGCGCCGGCAATCCCGGTTTCTTCGACAGCGCGGTCACCGGCCGGGGACTCTCCAACGCCTCCCCCCACGGCGCCTCGACCGATGCCATCGCGGCCAACGTCCCGGTGCTGGTGGACTACACCGGGGTCTTCAACGGCTACATCGTGGACATGACCCGCATGTTCGTGGTGGGGCGGCTCGCGCCGGAACTGGAGCATGCCTTCGAGACCTCGCTGCGTATCCAGCAGCACCTGGCCGAGAACCTGAAGCCGGGGGCGGTCTGCGAGGATCTGTTTGCCCAGGCGGCCGAGCTGGCCGACAGCGCGGGGCTCGGGCGCAATTTCATGGGCGCGCCCGGGGAGAACGCGAAGTTCGTCGGGCATGGCGTCGGCCTTGAGCTGGACGAGTTCCCGGTGCTGGCCCAAGGTTTCAAGTCGCAGCTCCGCGAGGGGCAGACGGTTGCCATTGAGCCCAAGTTCGTGCTGCCCGGCCTGGGCGTTATAGGTATCGAAAATACGTTTGCCGTCGGCCCCGAGGGTGGGGTGAAAATAACCAACATGGCGGACGATATCGTCTATATCTAAGACAGAAAACAATTTTTGTTTTACCTGGGGGCTTGCTAAGGTGAGCCCCTTTTTTGTGGCTGGTATGGAAAACCTTATAAAAGTCAGTTGCTTTAAGGAGTAGTGAGGTTGCGTGTTCCCGTTGCCCCTGCGGTGGTCCTCTAACGATGATAGAATGTTTGCCGTATTTATAATCTCGTTATACTTTTGCTTGACTTTAACGTAAACGACAGATAAGATTTTACCCAACACATCAACGCCGGGAGGGAAACCATGCAAGACGTCTTCGTAGTGGAATCACTGAGAACCCCATTTGGCTCCTTTGGCGGCTCGTTGTCCGACGTTGAGGCGCCCGTGCTGGGGGGGACCGTGATCAAGGCGCTCCTGGAGCGGGCTGACTTGAATCCGGCCCAGGTCGACGAGGTCATCGCCGGCCAGGTTCTCAGTGCCGGGGTGGGGCAGGCTCCCGCCCGCCAGGCCATGCGCTACGCCGGCATCCCGGACACCGCGCACGCCCTCACCATCAACAAGGTCTGCGGCAGCGGCTTAAAGTCGATCATGCTCGGGGCAGGCTCCATCATGCTGGGAGAATCCGACGTGGTGATCGCGGGCGGGATGGAGAACATGTCGCTCGCCCCCTTCATCCTGAAGAAGGCGCGCTACGGCTACCGCATGGGGCACGGCGAGCTCACCGACCTGATGATCTACGACGGCTTGCAGGACCCGTACTCGGGTCGGCACATGGGCGACATCGCCGAAGAGGCGGCCGCTCGCCACGCCCTTTCCCGCGAGGCCCAGGACGAATTCACCATCCGCTCATATACCCGGGCGCAGGAGGCGGTCCGCGGCGGCATCTTCAAGGACGAGATCGTGCCGGTGCTGAAAAAAGGGCGCGGCGGCGAGGTGAGCGTGGCCGAGGACGAGGAGCCGTTCAAGGTAGATTTCGCCAAGCTCCCCGCTTTGAAGCCGGTCTTCAGAAAGGACGGCACCATCACCGCCGCCAACGCCTCCACCATCAACGACGGCGCGGCCTTCTCCCTGCTCGCCGGCGCCGACGCCGTCAAGCGCTTCAACCTGAAGCCGCGCGCGCGCATCGTCGCCCATGCCACCTGCAGCCTGCATCCCGAACGCTACACCGAGGCGCCGGTCGGGGCCATCGAGGTCGCCTGCGCCAAGGCGGGGCTGAAGACCCAAGACATCGACCTGTTCGAGATCAACGAAGCCTTCGCCACCGTGGCCATGATCGCCATCAAGGACCTGGGCCTCGACCCGGAGAAGGTGAACGTGAACGGCGGCGCCTGCGCCATCGGCCATCCCATCGGCGCCAGCGGCGGGAGGCTGGCCGCCACGCTGGTGCGCGAACTGCACCGACGCCAGGCCCGCTACGGGCTCGCCACCCTTTGCATCGGCGGAGGCGAGGCGGTCGCGGTAGTATTCGAAAGGGTCTGACCCGCACTCAAAGAATCCACGTTTCGATAGGAGGCTGACATGTTCAAGGTAGTAGGCGTCATAGGGGCCGGCCAGATGGGAAGCGGCATCGCCCATGTCTTCGCGCAGCACGCATACCAGGTTCTGCTCTACGACATCTCCCAGGCTCAACTGGACAAGGCGCTCAAATCAATCGAGCAGAACCTGGAGCGCCAGGCGCGCAAAGGCGTCATCTTCACCACCAGCATCGAGGGGATCATGGCCCGCATCACCGCCACCAAGGACCTCAGGGACTTCGCCCAATGCGACCTGGTGGTGGAGGCGGCGACCGAGAACGAGAACCTCAAGTTCGAGCTGTTCAAGAAGCTGGACGAGATCGTGCCGCCAGAGGCGATCCTCGCCTCCAACACCTCCTCCATCTCCATCACCCGTATCGCGGCCTGCACGAAGCGGCCGGACAAGGTAATCGGCATGCACTTCATGAACCCCGTGCCGATCATGACACTGGTGGAAGTGATCCGGGGCCTGGGCACCAGCGAGGAGACCTTCCAGGCCATCGGCGCCCTGGTCGCGCGGCTCGGCAAGGAGATGGCGGTCGCCAAGGACTACCCGGGCTTCATCGTGAACCGGGTGCTGATCCCGATGATCAACGAGGCGATCTTCGCGCTCTACGAGGGGATCGCAACGGCTGAGGATATCGACAAGGGGATGAAACTCGGCACCAATCAGCCTATGGGGCCGCTGGTCCTCGCCGACTTCATCGGCCTCGACACCGTGCTCGCCATCTGCAACGTCCTGCACGACGGCTTCAAGGATCCCAAGTACCGCCCCTGTCCGCTCCTGGTGAACATGGTCAACGCCGGGTACCTCGGCAAGAAGTCGGGCAAGGGATTCTACGACTACAAGGGCTAGACCCGGGGAGCGATAAACATGGAAAACCCGAACATCCTTTGCGAAATCGCCGAGGGGATCGCAACGGTCACGGTGAACCGGCCGGCGAGCCTGAACGCGCTGAACAGCCAGGTCCTCGGCGAGCTGGAGTGCACCCTCTACAAGCTTGAGCAGGACGCCGCCGTGCGGGTCGTTATCCTGACCGGAGCGGGCGAAAAGGCCTTCGTCGCCGGCGCGGACATCAAGGAAATGGCGGACATGACCTCCTTCGAGGGGCACCGTTTCGCCCTCCAGGGGCAGCGGGTCATGCTCTTTATGGAGAAGATGAGCAAGCCCGTGATCGCCGCGGTCAACGGCTACGCTCTGGGGGGCGGCCTGGAGCTGGCCCTCGCGTGCGATGTGATCTACGCCTCCGACAACGCCAAGCTCGGTTTTCCCGAGGTCACCCTGGGGATCATCCCCGGCTTTGGCGGCACCCAGAACCTCTCCCGCCTCATCGGTCCCAACCGGGCCAAGGAACTCATCTATAGCGGCAGGATGATCAACGCGCAGAAGGCGCTCGCCTGGGGCGTAGTCAACGAGGTGGTCGCCCAGGCGGAGCTTGCTGCGAAGGCCCTGGAGCTGGCGCGGGAGATCGCGAATAACGGCAGCCTCGGCGTCGGCTACGCCAAGAACGCCATCGTCAACGGGCTCAACATGACCAAGGAAGACGGCTTCCGCTACGAGAGTTCCCTCTTCGGCGTCCTCTTCGCCACCGAGGACCAGAAGGAAGGCATGGGCGCCTTCGTGGAAAAGCGCAAGGCGCAGTTCAAAGGGAAGTAGCGGCGAGTGTCCCTCTCCCTCCGGGAGAGGGTGGCCGAAGGCCGGGTGAGGGTGCTGTTGCTTGTCGAGCAGTTGCTTGCCGCGCCCTCCCTCACCCCTGCCCCTCTCCCGGAGGGCGAGGGGAAAACGATCGTTCCCTAAACGGCAAACATAACAGGAGGATGCAATGGATTTCGAATTGAGCCAGGACCACAAGGTATTGAGGGATTCGGTGCGCGAGTTCGTGGAGAAGGAGATCAAGCCGATCGCGATGAAGATCGACGAGGAGCACATGATCCCGGACTCGCTGGTCAACAAGATGGCGGAGATGGGCTTTTTGGGGAGCTATCTCCCGGAGGAATACGACGGCGCCGGCCTCGACATGCTCTCCTACGCCATCGTGGTCGAGGAGGTCTCCAAGGCCTGCGGCTCCAGCGGCGTGCTCATCTCGGCCCACACTTCGCTCGCCTGCGGCCCGATCTACACCTTCGGCACCGAGGCCCAGAAGAAGAAGTGGCTCCCGGCGCTGAACACCGGCAAGGTGATCGGCTGCTTCCTCCTTACCGAGCCCGATGCCGGCAGCGACGCCGGGGCCATCTCGACCACCTACCGGCGCGAGGGGGACGAGTACGTCATCAACGGCTCCAAGATCTTCATCACCAACGGCGGCTACCGCGGCACCGGCGTCCTCTTCGCCACCTCGGACAAGAGCCTCAAGCACCGGGGCGTTTCCGCCTTCATCATCGACCTCAACTCCTCTGGGGTCGAGATCCTCAAAAACGAGAAAAAGCTTGGCATCCGCGGCAGCTATACCACCGCCTTCGCCCTGGACAGCGTGCGCATCCCGGCTGAGAACCTCCTCGGGCAGGAAGGGCAGGGGTTCAAGATCGCCATGGACACCCTGAACGGCGGGCGCATCGGCATCGCGTCCCAGGCCCTCGGCATAGCCGAGGGGGCCTTCGAGCGGGCGCTGGCATACTCCAAGGAGCGTAAGCAGTTCGACCACCCCATCTGCGATCTGCAGGCGGTCCAGTTCAAGCTGGCCGACATGTACACCCGCATCGAGACCAGCAAGCTGATGACCTACAAGGCCGCCTGCCTCAAGGACGCCAAGAAGAACTACACGGCGGAGTCGGCGATGTGCAAGATGCTCGCTTCAGAGGCGGCCACCTATGTCACCAAGGAGGCGATCCAGATCCACGGCGGCTACGGCTTCATCTGCGACTACGAAGTGGAGCGCATGTTCCGCGACGCCAAGATCACCGAGATCTACGAAGGTACCAACGAGGTGCAGCGCGTGGTCATCTCGAAGATACTGCTCTCGTAACATCTTCACTCCTCACCCCGGAGGGGGGAGGCTGGGAGGGGGGAAGCTGGGAGGGGGGAAGCTGGCAGAAGCCATCAGCATCGGTCAACACGCAGGAGTGAGTCATGGAAGCTACCAGGGAAATCTATTGGAACGTAGGGCACGGCGTGGTGCTCCCGATGTACCTGCTCACGCTGCTCGCCTTCGCCGCCTGCGCCTACGGGTGTTGGAAGCGGGTCGAGGTCTACCGGCAGGGGAAACCCCTCAACCGTCTGGACAACCTGCGCGAACGGGTCGTGCTGATGGCTACCAACATGTTAGGTCAGATCAGGGTGCTGCGCGTCGCCGGCCCCGGTATCCCGCACGCGCTGTTCTTCTGGGGCTTCGTGGTCCTGTTCATCGGGACGCTCCTGGTCATGGCCCAGGCCGATGTCTCGCAGCCGCTCTTCGGCATCAAGATTCTCACCGGCGGCTTCTACAAGGCCTACTCGCTGGTGCTTGATCTGGCTGGTCTGGCCGCGATCTTCACCCTGTTCGGCCTGGCGCTCAGGCGCTTTGTGGCGCGGCCGGAGGGGCTCAAGATCACCCGCGACGACTACTTGATGCACGGCCTTTTATCCGCCATCATCGTCACCGGATTCTTCGCCGAAGGGGCGCGCATGGCCGCCACCGAGCTGCGTCAGAACCCGGACCTGGCGCGCTTCTCGCCGATCGGGCTCATGGTCGCCGGCCAGTTCGCCGCGCTCGACCTGCAGTCCCTCAAGGAGCTGCACCGGCTCTGGTGGTGGTGCCACTTCCTGCTGGTCACCGGCTTCATCGCCGCCATCCCCGGGACCAAGTTCCGCCACCTGCTGACCACTCCCGCCAACTACCTTTTCGTGGATCTCAGGCCCAAGGGGAGCATCGATACCATCGATCTCGAGGCGGAAGGGGTGGAGCATTTCGGGGTGGACAAGGTCGCCGACCTCACCTGGAAGGACATCTTCGACGCGGACGCCTGCACCAGCTGCAAGCGGTGCCAGGATCGCTGTCCCGCCTTCAACACGGAGAAGCCGCTCTCGCCGATGCAGCTGGTGCAGCAGATAGGCGACACCGCGTGCTCCGCGCCGCAGGCGGACCTGATCGAGGCGGTCGGGCGGGACACGCTCTGGTCCTGCACCACCTGCCGCTCCTGCCAGGAGATCTGCCCGGCACAGGTGGAGCACGTCAACAAGGTCATCGAGATGCGGCGCAACCTGGTCCTCATGCAGGGGGAGTTTCCCGGCGAGGAGGTCATGGTCGCGGCCAACAACGTCGAGGTGAACGGCAACCCCTTCGGCATGGCCTACGCGGAGCGGGGCAAGTGGTCCGACGGGCTCCCGGTGCGGCACCTCTCCGAGGGGGAGGGGGCCGACATCCTCTACTTCGTCGGCTGCTACGCCTCCTTCGACAAGAGGAACCAGGAGGTGGCCAAAAGCTTCGTGAAGATCTGCGATGCGGCGGGAGTGAGCGTCGGCATCCTGGGCAAGGAGGAGCGCTGCTGCGGCGAGCCGCTGCGCAAGCTGGGCAACGAGTACTTGTACCAGGTGACCGCGCAGGAGAATATCGAACTGATCAAGGGGTATGGCGTGAAGAAGATCGTCACCACCTGCCCCCACTGTCTCAACACCCTCGGGCGCGACTACCGCGATCTCGGGCTCGACGTTGAGGTCGAACACTACACCGTCTTCATCGACAGGCTGATCGGCGACGGGACGCTCGCCCTCGCTCCGCACCAGTTCGACTACACCTACCACGACTCCTGCTACCTTGGTCGCTACCAGGGCATCATGGAGCAGCCGCGCAACGTGCTGCACGTGGCCGGGGGAAGGATCAACGAGATGCAGAGGTCGGGGCTGGAGAGCTTCTGCTGCGGCGCCGGCGGCGGCCGGATCCTGGCCGAGGAAAAGCTCGGGAGCCGGATCAATGTGCAGCGGGTTAAGATGGCCGAGGCGACCGGTGCGCCGCTGATCGTATCCAACTGCCCCTTCTGCCTGACCATGTTCGAAGACGGTATCAAGACCGGTGATTGCGAAGGAAAGCTGGCGGTGCGGGACCTGGCCGAGGTGGTGGCGGAACGACTGGCGACGCCGCTCGAGATAGGGAAGGCGTTGCCGGAACTGAGCATCGCAACCGTCACGGCACTGGCCGAGGTGGCGGGGAGAATCGATCCGGCGCCGCCGGAAGAGGAGCGGTTGGCGGCAGCAGAAGGTGTATCGGCATGATGCCGCGAAGAATCCAGAGGAGGAAGTTATGAAGATACTGGTATGCATCAAACAGGTGCCGGACATGGAGTCCCGCTTCAGGCCCAACGGCGACAAGACCTGGTACGACGAGAGTGACCTCGCCTTCCGCATGAACGAATACGACGAGTATGCGGTGGAACAGGCGGTTCAGCTCAAGGAGCAACTGGGCGGGGAGCCCGAGATCACGGTCCTCTCCATCGGCCCCGAGCGCACGGTGGAGGCGATCAAGAAGGCCCTTGCCATGGGGGGGGACCGCGCCGTCCACATCCGGGACGACCGGTACTACCAGAAGGATCCCTGGCAGATCGCCTCGATGATCGCGAGCTACGCCAAGGGTGAAAGCTTCGACCTGATCTTCACGGGGATGCAGTCCCAGGACCGCGGCTCGGCCCAGGTCGGCGTCATCGTGGCGGAACTCCTGGGCCTCTCCTGCGCCACCACCTTGGTCGGCTTCAGCTATGACGGCGGCACCGTCACCGTCAAAAGGGAGCTGGAAGGAGGGATCAAGGGCGTGGCGAAGCTGAAGCTTCCGGCGCTGGTCACCTGCCAGCTGGGGCTCAACACCCCGCGCTACCCGACCCTTCCCAACATCATGAAGGCGAAGAAGAAGGAGATCGCCGCGCTGACTCCGGCCGAACTGTCCGGCGAAGCGGAACTGACCGCCACCGCCGCCATCTACCCGCCCGCCAAGAAAGGTGGCGGCCTGGTGCTGGAAGGGGAGATCGGTGCGCAGGTGGACCGGCTGATGGGGATCCTGAAGGAAAAGACCGCGGTGCTCAGATAGCGAGGGCAGGGGCGGAGGGGACTGGCTCCGCAGGTGCCTGTCCCCCTCTCTGGACGAGTGAGATCCGACCGCCACCGCAACCGGGCGACAAAACAACCGCTGCTACGGAGGGAAAACAATGAAAGCATTACTGATAGGGGAATACCGGCAGGGGAAGCTCCTCGACACCACCTATGAACTCAAGGCCTTCGCCGACCGCCTCGGCGCCGACAGCGTCATGCTGCTGGTGGGAAGCGATGCCGAGCTCCCGAAATGTGACAGCAAAGTCTACCTGGCCGATGCCGCCAAGTACGGCGAGTACAACCCCGACCTGCACAAGCAGCTGGTACTGCAGGCCGTCGAGAAGGAGAACCCGGACTGCATCGTCTTCGTCCACTCCTCCTACGGCTGGGATCTCGCCCCGCGCGTCGCCGTTGCCTTGAAGGCGGGCCAAGTCTCCGAGATTGTCGCGCTCAACGAAGGCGCCTACGAGGTCAACGCCTGCAACGCCAAGCTGCGCCGGACCGTGACGCCCAAAAGCGGCCGCTGCGTCCTCACCATCCAGGCTGGTGCCTTCAGCCCGACCGGCGAACCGCAAGGGGCGCCGCAGCTGGAAAGGCTGGATCTCTCCGGCACAGCCTCCGCCATCGAGTTCGTGGGGTACGAGGCCGCCGAGCAGAAGGGGGTCGACCTGAGCAAAGCCGAGATCATCGTGAGCGCCGGGCGCGGCGTGGGCAAGAAGGACAACGTCCCGGTCATCGCCGCACTGGCCAGCGCCCTCGGTGGCGAACTCGGCGCGAGCCGCCCGGTGGTCGACGCCGGCTGGGTCGATCACAGCCACCAGGTTGGCACCACCGGACAGACGGTGAGCCCGAAGCTCTACGTCGCCTGCGGCATCAGCGGCGCCATCCAGCACTTGGCGGGAATGAAGAAGGCCGACTTCATCGTGGCCATCAACAAGGACAAGGACGCCCCCATCGGCGAGATCGCCGACGTCCTGGTGGTGGCGGACGTGATGCAGTTCGTCCCCGCCTTCACCGCCAAGTGCGCGAGATAAGGTTGTAAGCGCTCCGGATTAACGACGATCGTCCGCTAGTCCCCTCTCCCTCCGGGAGAGGGTGCCCGAAGGGCGGGTGAGGGCTTTGCCGGCAGGACAGCTCCCTCACCCTGACCCTCTCCCAGAGGGAGAGGGAAGGTGGACTGCAGGTCCGTCCCCTCCCCAGGAGGGGGCGGGCTAGGGAGGGGGAACCCTGCGGAGTGTCACGGCAACCCCGAACGTAACCGATTGACCAAGAGGGAGACACCGATGTTTCTCGATCTTACCGAAGAGCAGAAGCTGATCCAGGAAACCGCTAGAAACTTTGCCCGTTCCGAGCTGGAACCGCTCGCGGCCAAACTGGACCGCGAAGGGGACCGCCCGGCGTTCCTCGCCAACCTGAAGAAGCTGGCGGAGCTGGGCTTCATGGGCCTCAACGTTCAAGGGGAATATGGCGGTTCCGAGGCCGGCGTGGTCGCCTTCAGCGTGGCCATGACCGAGATCGCACGCGCCTGCGCATCCACCGCGGTGACCGTCTCGGTGAACAACATGGTCTGCGAGGTGATCCAGACCATCGGCTCGCAGGAGCAAAAGGAGAAGTACATCCCCCTCATCTGCTCCGGTGCCTACGCCGCCGGGAGCTTCGCCCTCACCGAGACCGGCGCCGGTTCCGACCCCGCCGGCATGACCACCACGGCGGTCCTCGACGGTGACAGTTGGGTCCTGAACGGCTCCAAGATCTTCATCACCAGCGCGCCCTATGCCGGCGTCTTCGTGGTCTGGGCGGTAACCGACAGGGAGGCACCCAAAGGGAAGGGGATCAGTTGCTTCCTAGTGGAGCAGGGGACGCCGGGCCTTGTGATCGGTAAGCAGGAGGAAAAAACGGGGCAGCACGCCTCAGCCACCAACGAGCTGGTCTTCGACAACTGCCGCATCCCGAAAGACGCACTGATGGGGAAGTTGAACGACGGTTTCCGCATCGCCGTCGCGGAACTGGGTGGGGGGAGGATCGGCATCGGCTCCCTGGCGCTCGGGGTCGGCCTCGCGGCCATGGACTACGCCACCAGGTACAGCACGGAGCGGGTGCAGTTCGGGCAGAAGATCAGCAGCTTCCAGGCCATACAGTGGAAGATCGCCGACAGCTACACCGAACTGGAGGCGGCGCGCCTGCTGCTGATGAGTGCCGCCTTCCGCAAGGAGAGCGGCCGCCCCTTCGCCAAGGAGGCGTCCATGGCCAAGCTCTTCGCCACCGAGGCCGCCAACCGCGCCTGCTACAACGCCGTGCAGATGCTGGGAGGCTACGGCTACACCGCCGACTTCCCCGTCGAGCGCTACGCCCGCGACGTCAGGATCACCTCGATCTACGAAGGGACCAGTGAAATCCAACGAGTCATCATCGCCCGTGAGATCTTGAAAAACTTCAGTTGAGCAGCCCCCCGGCAACAGGAATCATGCTGCACAAACCATTGCACGTGACCCAACGTTCCCCCCTTTGCGAAGGGGGGACAGGGGGGATTTGCCTCTCTCAACCAAAGCAAATCCCCCTAAATCCCCCTTCGCAAAAGGGGGACTTAAAACCGGAAGGTAATCAGTAACCCCGGCAATCATAGTTCAAGGAGGGACGCATGAGTAGCGGCAAGCGGATCACGTTGCAGCAGGCGGCCGAGATCGTGAAAAACGGCTCCAGCCTGACCTTTTCCGGCTTCACCATCTGGCGGCGCCCCTTCGCGCTGGTCTACGAGCTGATCAGGCAACGGAGAAAGGGACTCCACCTCATCGAGGTGAACGGCGGGCCGCAGACCGAGTTCCTGGTCGGCGCCGGGTGCGTGGACATCTGGGAGTCCTGCTGGGTCGGCCACGAACTCTACGGCAAGTACGGCGCCAACCTCTCCAGGAAGGTCGGCAACAAGGAGATCCTGGTCGAGGACTACAGCCACGCGGAGATGCTGTTCCGCTTCAGCGCGGCCGCCTCGGGCGCCCCCTACGCCGTGACCCAGACCGCGCTTGGGACCGACATCCACAACCCCGCCTACGACACGCTGGGCAACGCCGGGCTGCGCGACGGCAGGCGCATCCCAAAGCACAAGTACCGCTTCACCGAGGACCCCTTCTTCGGCGCCGGCGCCCAGGTCATGGTTCCCGCCGCCAAGGTCGATGTCGCCATCCTCTGCGTCCAGCAGGTGGGGGAGGAGGGGACGGTGCGGGTGAACGGCCAGTTTTACTCCGACCCGGAGGTGGCCAGGGCGGCCGACGTTACCATCGTCATGGCGGAAGAGATCGTCCCGGAAGAGTACCTGCGGCGCGACAGCGACCTGAACACCATCACCAGCTTCGAGGTCGATCACATCGTCGAGGTCCCCTTCGGCGCCCACCCCACCGGCATGTTCGGCCGCTACGACGTTGACGGCGCCTTCCTCAAGGATTTCTACACCAGGACCAGGACCCAGGAAGGGTTCGACGACTTCGCCAAGGAATGGATTCACGGCCTGGACCACCTGGGTTACCTCGAGAAGCTTGGCTGGCCGAAGATGCTCAACCTGAAGGCGAACACCGCCCTCAAGTACAGCACCGGCGTGAAAAGGGGGCAGTGACATGAACAAAGAGTTCGCGAAACCGGAAGAGTACGGGCTGGCCGACCTTCTCTGCTGCGCCGCCTCCCGCGAAGTGCAGGACAATGAAATCGTCTTTGCCGGCACCGGGCTCCCCATGGTGGCCATCATGCTGGCGCAAAAGACCCACGCGCCGAACCTCAAGCTGATCTTCGAGGCGGGGACGCTGGACGGCCGCCCCCCGGAGATCCCCACCTCGGTAGGGGATGCCCGCTGCGAGATGGGCGCTTCGCGCTCCTCCGGCCTGCATGACGCCTTCAGCATCGCGCAAAGGGGCTACGTCGACCTGGGCTTTCTCGGCGGCGCCGAGGTGGACCAGTATGGCAACGTGAACACCACCTGCATCGGCGATTACCTGAACCCCGAGCTGCGCCTCACCGGTAGCGGCGGCAACCCCGACATCAACTCCTTTGCCAAGCGCACCGTGTTCATCATGGTGCACGAGAAGCGCCGCTTTACCGAGCAGGTGAGCTACATCACCAGCCCTGGCTGGCGGGTGCGCAACTGGCCCGGCGGCGAAACGGTGCATCGGCGCGAGCTCTACGGCGCGGCCTACCGTGGCGGCCCCTCGGCCGTCATCTCAACCCTCGGTGTCTTCCGCTTCGACGAGGAAAGCGGGCGGATCTACCTCGACACCTGCCACGCGGGGAACACGCCGGAGCAGATCCGGGACATGTGCCAGTTCGACCTCGACATCACTAGGGTCAGCGGAGAGACGCTCCCACCCACCAGGGAGGAACTGCACTTTATCCACGAGGTGCTCGACCCGGAGCAGATCTTTATTCCGAAGGTAAAACCGAAATAAAAGTCCCCCTTTGCGAAGGGGGATTTGCTTCTTGTTTTGTCAGAGGCAAATCCCCCCTGCCCCCCCTTCGCAAAAGGGGGGAACCCTAGGCCATGTGCACTGCTAGGGGGTAACACTCAACACTCTCTCTGAATTCCGGGAACACCTAGCTGCTGTTCGCGAAGCGCAGCACGAGAACTCGTGTCCTCCCCTTTGCGAAGGGGAGACAGAGGGGATTTGCTTAGGGGGTAACGTAGAGAAATTGCGGTTAGAGCTGCAATTTTTTTTGACCATTGATTCCATCTTACGTCAACGTCAACGGAGCTGGTAATGCTAGTCGTAGTCTGCATCAAACAGGTGCCGGACACCACCCAGGTACAGATCGATCCCGTAACCAACACCCTGGTGCGCGAGGGAATCCCCTTCATCGTCAACCCGTACGACGCCCACGCCCTGGAGGAGGCCCTGAGGCTTAAGGACCAGTTCGGCTTCCGGGTCGCCGCCCTCTCCATGGGTCCTCCCAACGCGGAGGCCACGCTGAAAAAGGCGCTGGCCCTTGGGGTGGATGAGGCCATCCTCCTCTCCGACCGCGTCTTTGGCGGGGCTGACACATTGGCCACCAGCCGGGTCCTGTCCGAGGCGATCGCAAAGCTGAACCAGCGGGAGCAGGTGGGCATCGTCATTTGCGGCAAGCAGACCATCGACGGCGACACCGCCCAGGTCGGGCCCGGCATCGCCACCCGACTCGGCTATACCCAGCTCACCCTGGTGGACCATATCGAGAAGCTCGACCCGTTTCAGGAGAGGATCACGGTGCGGCGCAAGCTGGAAGGACGCCACGAGATCGTGGAAGCTCCGCTCCCCGTGCTGCTCACCGTGGTGCGCGAGGTGAACCGCCCGCGTTATCCGACCGTCCCGATGCGGCTGGAATCCGAGGAGGCGGTGGTGCAGATCTGGAGCAACCAGGAACTGCAACTGGATCAAAACGGCATCGGGCTGAAAGGCTCGCCGACCTGGGTGAGCCGGATCTTCTCCCCGCAACGGGAGAAAGGGGAGATCGTCGGTGACGGCGCCGTCGATCCGGCAGGCGCCGCCCACCTGCTGGTCGACAGACTTTTGAGCAGGGATCTGCTCGTCGTATAGGAGACGTGATGAGCGAGGCGAAGCAAGGGGTGAAAAAACCGCGGGGCAGGGCGCGGCTGATCGAGGGACGGTGCATCGCCTGCGGTGGGCGCTGTGAAAGCGCCTGCCCGGTGGATGCCGTCGAGATGACCGGTGGCGGTGAGCCCGAAATTATCGCGTCCAAGTGCATCGGCTGTGTCAAGTGCGTCAAGGTGTGCCCGGCCCAGGCGTTGGAAGTCGTCTTCACGGAGGAAGAGCGGCGCATCCTGGAAGAACTGGCCCGGCACGGCGGCACCGACGCGGAAGAAGCCGACCCCGAAGCACGGGCCCTCGCCGAGAAGCTCGCCGCCTACCGTGGCGTCTGGGTTTTCGTGGAGCAAACCGAGGGGGAGCCGGCCCGGGTTTCCTGGGAACTGATGGGGAAGGGGCGTGAGCTGGCGGACACCCTGGGGGTGCCGCTCTCCGCGGTCGTGGTCGGCTCGCATGTCGAGGAACTTTGCTATCACTCCTTCTGTTACGGGGCGGACCAGGCCTACCTCGTGGACGAGCCGGTGTTCCGCCATTACCGCACCGAGGCCTACCTGAAGGCAGTCTGCCGGCTGATCGACGGTTACAAGCCGGAGATCGTGCTCATGGGCGCGACCGGCCTGGGGCGAGACCTAGCCGGAGCGGTGGCCACCGTCGTCCGCACCGGGCTCACCGCGGACTGCACCGGGCTCGGCATCGATGACCGGCGTAACCTGATGCAGACTCGCCCCGCCTTTGGCGGCAACATCATGGCTACCATCATGTGCGACAAGTTCCGTCCCCAGATGGCCACCGTTCGTCCCCACGTCATGCCGCTACCTGAGCGCATCGAGGGGCGAAGCGGCCCGGTCATCCGCGTCACGAGCGGGGTCATGGAAGATGACATCCTCACCAAGGTGCTGGCGGTGGTCTCGGACCGTAACCAAGACCACGTGGACGTCGCCGGCGCGGAGTTCATCGTCTCGGGCGGGCGCGGCATGATGGGTAAGGAGAACTTCGTCCTGCTGCAGGAGTTGGCCGACGAGTTGGGCGGGGTGGTCGGCGCCTCGCGCAGCGCGGTGGATGCCGGGTGGATGCCGCACGAGCGGCAGGTGGGGCAGACCGGCAAGACCGTGCGTCCCAAGATCTACATCGCCTGCGGCATCAGCGGCGCCATCCAGCACCTGGTCGGGATGCAGGACTCCGACCTGATCATCGCCGTCAACCGCGACCCCGAGGCACCCATCTTCGAGGTCGCCCATCTCGGCATCGTGGGTGATCTGTTCGAAGTCGTCCCGGCCCTCACCGAGCGGCTGCGGAGCCTGAAACAGAAGGCGCCGGAAACTGCCATCTGCATCAACGGGTAAAACCGCCTCACGCAAAGCCGCAAAGGCGCCAAGAACAAAAACGTTGTCTTTGCGCCTTTGCGGCTTTGCGTGAGAAAAAAGGATTGACCATGGCACCTAACCCCAAACTCTTCGCATTCCTCTTGGCGCTCTCCGCCTCCACCTTTGTCATCGGCTGCTACCGGCGCTTCAGCCTCGTGGCACTAGGGCGGCCCGAATACCGGCTCGACGCGCTTGGAACGCGTTTCTCACGCATGCTCCGGCTTGCCTTCGGCCAAGAGAGGGTGCTCGGCAAACCTTTCGGCGCGAACCACTTCATCATCTTCTGGTCCTTCATCATCCTCGCCGTCGCCAATGCGGAATTCCTGGTCGGCGGACTGCTGCCTCAGGCAAGCCTCACCGCGCTCCCGGAGCCGCTCCAGCATGCGCTGCTCTTTCTCTTCGACCTGGTCTCCCTGCTGGCCCTGGCCGGCGTCCTCTTCGCGTTCGCTCGCAGGCTCTTCTTCCCCGAGCCCTCCCTAAGTAGCGACTACGTCAAGGCGCGCAGCCCCGAGGCCTTCCTGATCCTCTCCCTGATAGCCGTGCTCATGCTGGCCTATTTCGGCATGCACGCAGCCCGCATCGCCCTCGGCAGCGAAGATCCCTCCGCTCTTCCCGTTTCCGCTCTTATTGCAGCAAACCTGGTGGCGCCTCTCGCCATTACCCCTTCGGCCCTGGCAGCTTGGTCATGGTGGCTGCACGCCCTCGCGCTGCTCTCCTTTTTCGCTTACCTCCCGCAGAGCAAGCACATGCACATCCTCACCGCCATCCCCAACTGTTTCCTTAGCGACCTTGAGCGGCCCAACACGCAGCCCCGCGAGGAATTCAAAAGAGGGATGCGCTTCGGCGTGGGGCGAATAGATGACTTCACCTGGAAGGATCTCTTTGACTCCTTCTCCTGCACCGAGTGCGGCCGCTGCCAGGAAACCTGCCCCGCCGCCGGGACCGGCAAGTCGCTCAATCCGCGCAGCATCATTCACGCGATCAAGACGAACCTCCTGGCCAACGGAGCAGCCCTCCGCACCGGCGACCCTCCTTCATTGCCACTCATTGAGGCTGGTGAGGCAAAATCAGGTGAAGGGAGTTCCGGCGAGGCCGCCATCTGGGCCTGCACCACCTGCGGGGCCTGCATGAGCGTCTGCCCGGTGCTCATCGAGCACATGCCCAAGATCGTCAAGATGCGGCGCCACCTGGTGCAGATGAAGGCCTCCTTCCCGGAGGAACTGACCACCTTCTTTGAGAACATCGAAGCCAGGTACAACCCGTGGGGGATCGCCCCGACCGAACGGACCAAGTGGCATGGCACTCTGCAAGTCAAGGCATTCGAAGAGGGAAAGACCGAATATCTTCTCTATGTGGGATGCGCGGGAGCCTTCGACGCACGGCAGAAGCAGGTGACGGTGGCGCTCGCCACCATCCTCGACGCCGCCGGCGTGTCCTGGGGCACCCTGGGCAAGGTCGAGCGCTGCTGCGGCGATAGCCTGCGCCGCCTGGGCAACGAGTACGTTTTCGAACGGACGGCCCGCGACAACGTCAACCTCCTCGTGGAGCGCGGGGTGAAGAAGATCGTTACCCAGTGCCCGCACTGCTTTTCGACGCTCAAAAACGACTACCGCCAGTACGGCCTCGAACTGGAAGTGGTGCACCACTCGGAGCTGATCGCCGCGCTTATCGCCGCGGGAAAGCTGGACCTGAAGCAGCGGGTGGCGGACCTGGGGCGGCTGCTCTTCCATGACTCCTGCTACCTCGGGCGGCATAACGAGGTCTACGCGGCGCCCCGGCAGGTGCTCACTGCCGCGACCGGCGCTTCACCCGTTGAGTTCGCCCGCAACGGAGAGCGCTCTTTCTGCTGCGGTGCCGGCGGCGGCAGGATGTGGCAGGAGGAGCAGGAAGGAGAGAGGATCAACCTGAACCGGGTCCGGGAGGCGCTGCGGCAGGAACCGGACACCATCTGCGTCAGTTGCCCGTACTGCCTGACCATGATGGAGGACGGCCTGAAGGATCTGCAGGGGGGCTCGGTCAAGGTGAAGGACCTGGCCGAGGTGGTGGCGGAAGGGCTGCGTGCTTGAAATCACGTTAAAATTCTTTTTTATCTTCTCTTAATGTGGTACCCTCTCCCTGCTTCGCAGCACTCTGTAGCCGGAAGGGATCACGATGGGAGACGACGTAGCTAAATACCACGCCTTGTTCGACCACATGGCCCAAGGCGCGTTCTTCCAGTCCGCCGACGGCTCGCTGACCGACGTCAATCCGGCCGCCCTCGAAATGTTTGGTGTTACGCGAGACGAGTTCCTGGGGCGCACCTCGATGAACCCGCAATGGCGCGTCATCGGGGAAAACGGTGCCGACCTTCCCCCTGAGCAGCACCCGTCTATGGCCGCCCTCAGCAGCGGCCGTCCCGTGCTCGACTTCGTGGCCGGGGTCTTCAACCCGTGCAGAGGATGTTTCTCCTGGTTCAACCTGAACGCCATCCCCATGTTCCGCCCGGGGGAGTCCTCGCCGTACCAGGTGTTCGTGACCATGCACGACATCTCCAGCCAAAAGCGGGTCAGCAACATCCATCTTTCCCGCCTCCGCGTCGTCCAATATGCGGACGCTCATTCCCTTGACGAACTGATGGTGAAAGCGTTGGACGAAGTGGAGAAGCTGACCGACAGCGCCATCGGCTTTTACCACCTTTTCGATGCCGCCGCCGATGCCGTCGTGCTGAAGGCGTGGTCCACCAGCACCTTGGAGCGTTTCTGCCGCGTCGAGGATCGGGACCGGCAGTACAGCGTCGAGGAGGCGGGCGTCTGGGTGGACTGCTTGCGCTCCGGCACCGCCCTCATTTACAACGACTACAACACTCTGCCGCACCGCAAGGGGCTTCCCCCCGGGCACGCGCCGGTCCAGCGCATCCTGGTGGTCCCGGTGCAAAGAAACGGAACGGTGGTCGCCATCCTGGGGGTGGGCAACAAGCCTTCCGACTACACGGAAACCGACGTCCACACCGTGACCCTGTTCGCCGATCTCACCTGGGATGTGGCCCAGCAGAAGCAGATGCAGAGTAGGCTGCTCGCGAAAACGGACGAACTGAAGCAGGCCAACGAGCTTCTCGAACAGCGGGTCAGCCAGCGCACCGCCGACCTGCAGGCGGCCATCCGGGAGCAGGAGTCCTTCAGCTACTCCGTGTCCCACGACCTGCGGGCCCCCTTGCGGCACATAAGCAGCTACAGTTCCATCCTGATCGAGGACTACGGGCCGGCTCTTCCTTACGAGGCTCGCACCTACCTGGACCGGATGCGCGGAGCCGCCAATCAGATGGGAGCGCTCATCGACCACCTACTGGAGCTCTCCAGGGTCGCCCGGGCGGCCATCACCCCGCAACCGATGGACCTGAGCGCTGCCGCAGCCGCCATCCTGCAGATGCTGCAGGAAACCGAGCCGCATCGCCTGGTCTGCCAGGAGATCGAGCCGGGGCTCTCGGTGAAGGGAGACGTCCACCTGGTCAAGCAATTGCTGGGCAACCTCTTGGGCAACGCCTGGAAGTACACCGCCAAGACCTCCTTCCCGAGGATCGCCGTGGGGAAGACCATGATCTCCGGTGGGGAAGTCTTCTTCGTGACCGACAACGGCGCCGGCTTTGACATGGACTACCAAGCCAAGCTCTTCAAGCCCTTCGAGAGGCTGCACGGTTCCGAGTTCGATGGCGTGGGGATCGGGTTGGCGACCTCGCACCAGATCGTCGAGCGCCACGGCGGCAGGATCTGGGGCGAGGGGACGGTGGGCAAAGGTGCGACCTTCTATTTCACGCTGGGCGGGTGAAAGTCTCTTATTCGCCGAGTTCCGGGTCCGACCTCCGCTGGGAGGTCATGATGCTCGGGAGGTTGCTTTCGATCCAGTCCGCCAACGATTCGACCTTCTCTCCTATGGCGTGCCCCAGCGGGGTCAGCGAGTATTCCACGTGCGGCGGTACCACCGGAAAGGAAACACGGTCGACAAAGCCGTCCCGCTCCAGGTACTGCAGTGTCTGCGCCAGCATCTTCTCACTCACTCCCCCCACCTTGCGCCGCAGTTCGCTGAATCGGTGCGTCTTTTCCATCAGGGCAACCAGCACGAGAACTCCCCACTGACTGGTCACATGCTTCAGTATCTCCCGGGACGGGCACTGCACACAGAACAGCTCCCCGCGGCGCATCTGGTCCGACAGACCTACTACTTCCGGCTCACTCATGACACTTACCTTTTTGTGCGTACTTACTTTTTGTAATCGTTGTTGTTATGCTCCAGCTGTAACATAAAACGCACCGATACATAAAGGAGATAGTCACATGATCGTCATCACAGGAGCCACCGGACAGTTAGGCCGCCTCGTAATCGCATCGCTGCTCAAGAAGGTACCCGCCTCCCGCATCGTCGCCGCGGTACGCAACCCCGACAAGGCCAAAGATCTTGCCACCCTGGGAGTGCAGGTGCGCCAGGCCGACTACAATTCTCCCGAGAGCTGGGATGCGGCACTGGCCGGTGCCGGGAAGGTGCTGCTGATATCCTCCAGCGAAGTAGGACAGCGCATCAACCAGCACCGTACTGTCATCGACGCCGCCAAAAAGGCGGGCGTGAAACTGCTCGCCTACACCAGCCTGCTGCGCGCCGACACCACCCCCCTCGGCCTTGGCGCCGAGCACATCGCCACCGAGACGCTGATCCGCGAATCCGGTATCCCCTTCGTCATCCTGCGTAACGGCTGGTACACCGAGAATTACGCAGCCAGTATTCCGCCAGCCGTCGAGCACGGTTCCTTCTACGGTTCCGCAGGCGAAGGACGGATCGCGTCGGCCGCCCGCGCCGACTACGCGGAAGCAGCCGTCGCGGTGCTGACCACGGCAGGGCAGGGGGGACGGACCTACGAACTGGCCGGCGACACCTCCTACACCCTCACCGAGTTGGCCGCCGAGGTTTCCCGCCAGTACGGCAAGCCGGTCAACTACGTGAACCTTCCCGAATTCGAGTTTAAAAAACTCCTGGTTTCGGTAGGCCTTCCGGAGCCGTTGGCGGCACTCCTGGCCGATTCCGACCGCGGAGCCGCGCAAGGAGGGCTCTTCGACGACGGCCACCAGTTAAGCTCTTTGATCGGCAGGCCCACGACCCCGCTGGACGCTGTCATAAGAGAAGGCAAAGCAGGCGCTTGACGCCCTCTCATTTCCTTTTGGGACTCTTGCCAACACACAAAGCCCGCCGGTGTTACCGTGCGGGCTTTGTTCCACTTTTCACCCCAATCTCTTTATAATCTAAAGAGGACGAGGACGTGTCCCGGTGAAAAGGAGCACAGAGATGAAAACTAAAATCAGGTACCTTGTTGTACTCGTGGTGCTGTCCTCACTGCTGTCGGGCTGCATTGTCGTGCCGGTGGACGGTTATTACGGGCACGGATACTATTACGATGACTATGACGGCCACTATGGGCGCGGCCCGCATGGGGGGCGCAGGTAGAGCGGTAGTAGAAACGCCCGCCGATGTTGCTTGGCGGGCTTGCTTGTTGCGAGGTGGAAGCTACTTTAGCGGCAGGTAGATGTCGGTGATCAGTTCGTGTTCGGCGACGTCGGGGAGCAGGTTCAGGTAGTTGAAGAAGAGCGGGAAATCCCGCAGCTCCTCACCGCTTTTGGGGAGCCAGTCGCGAAAGAGCGGGTAGATGTTGTCGCCGATCCGGTCATGCGACCCCAGGTGCCGCACCACGGCGCAGCGGCCGGCGGGGATCACGCTGTTGAACACCCCCTGCGGGTTCTCGGGAACCTCCTCCGAAACCTCGCCGCAGATGTCGAAGCGGAACTGTTCCGGCTCCACGTTGGAGGGATCGTCGTAGACGATGCCGATGGTGAGCGACTGCTTCACCGGCGATAATCCGCTCTGCTTGCGCCACTCGATGAAGCGGAGCGCCGAATCGTCCAGCTTCTCCGGTGCGCCCCGGTGGGCCAGGACCGCGACCCGCGTCTCGGGGAACTCCACGATCTTCACATCCATGTCTTCTCTCCTTTGATTGGGCGGCAGCCGGAAGCGTTCCTTCCAGGGCTGCCATTGGGGTGATTTTCTGAATTGAGAGGGAGACTGTCCGAACATCTGGCGAAAGGCGCGGGCAAAGGCTTCCGGGCTGTCGAACCCCGCATCCAGTGCGATGTCGATGATGCGCTCCTCCTTGCGGTAGATCAGCCGGTAAGAGGCATGTTTCAACCGCAGCAGCCGGATGTAGGCAAAGACCCCGATGCCGGTGTAGAGCGAGAATTGCCGGTGGAAGTGGAACTTGGAGAAGTGCGCCACCCGGCTCAATCGCTCCACCGTCAACGGTTCGTCCAGGTGCCGCTCGATGTAACGCAACACCCTGTCGAACCTTTCCGCGTATGCCTCTGCCTTATCCATGCTGATTGCCCCTCTCGATTCGTGGAGCCATCCTATCTCATTTCGAGGACATATTCCTGACCGAAATTGCTAAAGATGCCTCCTCATGCACTCGTCTTATGATCCTCATCTGAGCCTGAAGTCCATCTAGGAAATCAACCGCTGGTATTTCAGATCGGAAGGGGGTGTAACTATTCTCATTGACCTTTAACTGCCGGCGGGAGTATAAGGGCAGGGACGAAGATGTCCTCTTAAGGGGTATCAATGATAGAGGAAAAAACCAATCTGTGAATCCACGGCCGCCAGTGCGTAGTTAAAGCACTGGCGGCTTTTTTAATGGGTTTTCGTCAATCCCTTCACCTCGACAACTGAAACCGGAGGAAAACCATGCAAGAACCCGCAGCAATCTTCATCTGGCTGGCACACAACTACTACTACCTGATCGCGTTTGCCGTCCTCGTCATCCTGCTTTGGAATTCGGTAGTGATCGTCGGGGGCAACGAGATCGCGCTGATCGAGCGGCGCTGGTTCGGCAGCAAGATGCCGCAGGGCAGGGTGGTGGCGCTGGGCAACGAGGTAGGCATCCAGGCCCGCACGCTCGGACCGGGGCTCCACTTCCTGATCCCCTTCATCTACAAGGCGAGCAAAAGCGTCTTCACCGAGATCATGGAGAACGAAATCGGGCTGATCGAGTCCGTGGACGGTTCGCCCATCCCGTCCGGCCGCATCTTCGCGGCGGTGGTCCCCGGCCACAACGCCTTCCAGGACGGCGAGGCCTTCATCAGAAACGGCGGCCAGAAAGGACCGCAGATCGAGTTCCTTCCTCCGGGCAAGTACCGCATCAACCCCTACCTCTTCAAGCTCACCAAGGGGAACGTCACCGAAATCAAGGACAACGAGATCGGCATCGTTGAGTCGGTGGACGGCAGCGCCATCCCCGAGGGGCGCATCTTCGCCCACGCGGTGGAGGGGCATGCCTCCTTCCAAAACGGCGAGGCCTTCATCAACAACGGCGGACAGAAGGGGCCCCAGCTCGAAATCATCCCCCCGGGCAACTACCGCATCAACCCGTACCTGTTCAAGGTGACCAAGAGCCTTGCCACCAAGATCGGGGAAGGGGAAATCGGCCTCGTGGAATCAGCCGACGGCAACGCCATCCCGGCGGGGCGCATCTTCGCCAACGTGGTGCAGGGGCACAACTCCTTCCAGTCCGGCCAGGACTTCATCGGCAACGGCGGGCAGAAGGGGCCGCAGACCGAGATCCTGCCGCCGGGCGTCTACCGTATCCACCCGAACCTCTTCAAGGTCACCAAGGCGGCGGCGGTGGTCATCGCCAAGGGTGAGGTCGGCATGGTAACCGCGCAGGACGGCGCTCCCATCCCGATGGGGCGTCTTTTGGCCCAGAGCGTGCCGGATCACTGCAACTACGAAAACGGGGAGGCCTTCCTCAGAAACGGCGGTCAGAAGGGGCCGCAGATCGACGTGCTGCTCCCGGGTACCTACCGCATCAACCTGAACCTGTTCGACATCCAGGTGGCGCCTGCCGCCGTGGTCGAGGCAAACAAGATAGGCCTCGTTACCGCCTTGGACGGGATACCGCTTCCTGAGCGGGAATACGTCGCCTCCCCCATCACCGGGCACAACGATTACCAGGACGGCTCGGCCTTCCTGACCAAGAACGGCCAGCGCGGACCTCAGCTTGACGTGCTCCGCCCGGGGACGTACTACATCAACCCCTTCATGTTCAGCGTCACCATCGACGACGTGGCCGTAATCGAGCGCGGGCAGGTCGGCGTCATCGTGTCCAACGTCGGCGAGGACCCCACCGACGACATGAAAAAGCGCCTGGGTTCCACCCAGGTGGGTGCGTCGGAAGAGGAGGGGAAGGAGAAGTACGTGGTGCCCAAGGGGTTCCGCGGCATTCAGGAGGAGGTGGCCGGACCGGGGCGCTACTACCTGAACCGGCGGGCCTTCATGGCCTACGTGATCGACACCACCAACATCACCATCGACTGGGACGACCAAGAGGACACCCGCTTTGACCAGTTGACCGTGATCTCCAAGGACGGCTTCCCGATTCAGGTGTCGGTGAAGGTGGTGATCCGGGTGCGGCCGGACCAGGCCCCCTACATGTTGGCCAAGGTGGGCTCCATCGACAACCTGATCCAGCATGTCATCCACCCGATGATCGATTCCTCCTTCCGTAACCAGGCGTCCACGGCGTCCGCCATGAATTTCCTGCAGAGCCGCTCCGAAGAGCAGGCGAAGGCGGAAACCCGCGCCCGCATCGACCTGGAAAAGTACCACGTCGAGTGCGTCTCCGTGCTCATCTGCCAGATCAAGCTCCCCGAGGACCTGATGCAGACCCAGACCAAGCGCATCATCGCCGAGCAGCAGCAGGAGATGTACAAGATGGAGCAACGCTCGCAGGCCGAGCGCACCGAGATGGAGAAGATGCGCGCCACGGCGGACCAGCAGCCGACCCTGGTCGCCTCCGAGATCGCGGTGAAGGTGGCGACCCAGAAGAAGGCCGAGATGATCACCTTGGCCGAGGGCAGCGCCGAGGCCAAGGCGCTGGAAGGAACCGGCGAAGGGAAGCGGCTGAAGGCGATCGGCGAAGGCGAGGCCTCCAAGATAGCCGCCATCGGCGACGCCACGGCGCAGGCCTACAACAAGCAGCAGGAGGCGATCGGCGAGGAAGCGATCAAGCAGATCAAGATCGTTGAACTGATCGCCGCCGCTATCGAAAACGGCCAGATCAAGATCGTCCCGGACGTGTTGGTGACCGGCGGAGGGAGCGCCGGCGACGGCCTCATGGGCATGCTGACCAAGTTGTTGCCGGGCCTGGACCTGAACGCCTTCGCGAAGAAAGCGATGTCGGGTGAGCCCGACGGCGGAGGCAAAGAGGTGCGGGGACTCTTGAAGTAGTAGGGAGTCGGCAGGAGGATGTGAAGGAGATCATGCGCAGGGGGTGCCGTCAGGCACCCCCTGCGCTTTTGACAAGAGTCGCGTCGCGGAAGATCGGCTTTACGCGCAGCGACCGAACCTTCCCTCGCTATCCCTGGTTCAGGTAGGCGCTCCTTTACCTCTCGCATTTCGCTGCATAACAGGATAAAGTTACGCTGCTCCGGCTTTCAATGAGAGAGCAACAACAGCGTCAATAAGGAAAGGCATATGGCATCACTGGATTTTGAACAGGAAAAAGCAAATTTCAACACGTACTACGAAAGCAACCACAAGCAGTTCATCGCCGCCAAGGATGCCTATCTCGGCATGATCAGGACCCTGATCAGGCAAAGCGATGTTGGTGAGGTCACCAAGATAGAAGGGCGCGTCAAGGACAAAGAGGAATGCGTAAAGAAGTTCCAGCGCAAGTACCAGGGCAAGCTCGACGCGGACGAACAACCCTACGAGATCAAGGACTTCATATCGGACCTCATCGGCATCCGGGTCGTCTGCCTCTACGAGGATGAAGTCCCCGCGGTTTCGGCGCTGCTGCAACGGCACTACAGGATCCTGAACGTAACGGACAAGACCTCTGCCGTTGAGAGCACCGAGGATTCCTTTGGTTACAAAGGGCTGCACATGGACCTGGCCCTGGACCCGGAGGCTCCCTGCCTTGCCAAGAATCTTCCGCCGCTGGAGATCAGCTTCGAGGTGCAGATCCGGTCACTGATTCAAGACGCTTGGAGCAGGCTGGACCACAAGATCAAATACAAGAAATCGATCCCGGTCGACCTGAAGCGCAGGATCAACGTCCTCTCTGCCCTGTTCGAGCTGGCGGACCGTGAATTCAAGGAAATCCGCAACGCCACCTCGGACCTGATGCAGCAGGCGACGGACACGCAGATCAGCGAGCGGGTAGACGGCGTGCTGGAAGTACCCGGACCGACGGCGTCCCCCGGCTCGAAAACCGTGAACGCCTTCAACTTCGTCCCCATCGCCGGGCACTTTTTCAGGGATTTTTCCTTTGAGGATCAGAAGGTGGATGATTTCGTTCAGGACATCCTGGAGCAGGACAGCACTTTCCAGAAAGCGGATCTGCACAGGTGCCTCAACGAGAATCTGAAAGTCGTCCGGCAGTACAGCGAGCATGTCATCGCAGAAAACCCGAACAGGACCTTCAGTGCCTACACTCTGATCAGGCACTGCCTGTATCTCTACGACCAGGAAAGATTCGAGCGGATTTTGACACGGAGAAACAGCGAGCGTTTCTCGCTCTGGCTCAGGGGTTCTCGGTCGGCCCAAGCCGCCACTGCTGCAGAGGGGACACCTCAATCCGTTTAAGGCGCGGGATTTTTGATCCACGCGGAAATGAGATCGACGACTTCCTTTTCCATGCCGATGAACCCGTGCCGGTGCAGCGCCTGGCAGGGGGCTCCGGTGGGGGGAGCGCCGCCGACGCAAAGCAGTAGTAATCGCATATTGCCCCAATTGAATCAGGCTGGGACTGCGGCCCCAGCGGCGCCTTATCGGGCAGCCTTTGGTACCTGGTACCGTAACTCGGCCAATCCTGGGCCGAACTGCTGCACGGAAATCAAGTTCAACGGTGGGGTGACCAGGCGACGCGGAAAGAACGGCTTCCCCTCGCCGAGGGTTACCGAGCCGACTTGTACGATGATCTCGTCCAGCAGCCCGGCGTCGTAGAACTGGCCGGCCAGATCGCCTCCACCCACAATCCAGATGTTCCTGGATCCTGCCGCTTTCATCATGTCGGAATGAACAGGCCGGACGTCACCACGCACGAAGTGGATATTCGCACCGTCAATGGTTGGCAGTTCCCGGCTGGAGAATATCCACACTGGCTGGGTGTACGGCCACGCCGTTCCTGTCTCCTGGGCCACCTCGTTGGCATGGCGCAGCATCCACTCGTAGGTTGTCGAACCCATCGCCAGTGCGCCGACCTCGGCGATAAATGCGGGATAGCTGGTGTCGTCGACATTGCCTAACTGAAACAGCCAGTCCAACGAATCATCTTCGGTGGCAATGAATCCGTCGAGACTGGCCGCTGCGTAGTACTGTGTCGTCATCAGCGTACATTCCTCAAGTTAGCGCCCTCCGGACCAACTCCCTTTCCTATTTTGCCAGCCGCTCGCACAACTCCTTGGCCTCCATCTTCTGCGAAATGCGCTAGATGCATTACCGCTCTCCTGGCCGCTGTTAGTCGGCGGGCTTTAGGCATAGCTCTCTCTCGATTGACAGCGACGGCCGGATTGTTATGCTCTCATCTTTCCACAGGTTTGGCAATTCGTCTGCAACCTCATGGTCAGCATCCTCCGAGGGGGATGAGGGGGGAGTATACCCAGAGTGAATGATGGAGATGCCTACTCTGTGGTCGAGTGAGAGGTTGGAAATGGACAAGAGACTCTTTATTTGGCTGATGTTTGTCGTAACCCCTGCGGCCTCTTTCGCGTCGGAGACTGCGCAGTGTCCTGCCTCTATTGAAGTAAAGCAGCAAGCCCCAAAAGTGCCGGCAGGGTGGCGCGCATACGAGCAACTTTTGGTCTGCCGTAATGTGGGGTATCAACTTCTTGATAAAAACACCACAATGGTGTAAAAAGGATGACAGAAAAGCGGAAACCAACTTACGATCTGGCCGCTTTCAAGGCCGCCTTTGGCACCGTGGAACGGCTTGCCCTTACCGGCACGGCCCTGCGCAACTCTGCCTCGCTCGGGTTCCGGAGGATCGAGATCGTAGCCACGATTCAGTCCATGCAGCCAGAGCACTTCTATAAGTCAATGACGTCCTATGCCGATGCCCGGCTCTGGCAGGACGTCTACCACGTGCCGTCGCCGGTGGGACTGCTTTACGTTAAGTTCACCGCTGATGTTATTACTGAGTTTTTGCTGCTGTCGTTCAAGGAGAAGGACCATGAGTAATCCAGTCTGTCCCGAAACCGGGGCGCTCATGTACCGGAGTGCGCGTGCCCTAACGCTTACCTACAAGGGACAAAGCATCACGTTCGAGATGCCAGGCTGGTACTGTGACCAATCCGAGGAAAGCATCCATACCGGTGAAGACCTGAAAGTCTCCGACCGCATGCTTAACCGTCTGAAGGCGGATCACGAGGGGCTTCTTCCGCCTGAGGAGATCCGCCGCATCAGGAAAAAGCTGCATTTGACGCAGGAGGCGGCGGGGCTTGTCATCGGTGGTGGTCCCAGGGCCTTTCAGAAGTACGAAAAGGGAGACTTACTTCCCAGCCGTGCGGTAAGTAACGCCCTCATTCTGCTGGACCGCGACCCGGAGGCACTGTCGGTGCTCAAGGCTCCTAAAAGGGCAGCATGACCTTACTGACGCCCACAAAGTAGTTCCCCTGCAACCAGCTTCTTTCCCCTCGTTTTACTTCTTTTCTCCCGCCAAGCGCTCGCACAGTTCCTTGAAGGCGCTGGTCTCCAACTTCAGCTCCACCGGTTTGCCGTTGTCCTGGTAGCCGATGGTGACCAGACCGCCGATGATCTCGTGCTCCATCTCGGCGAAGAGCACGCCCCGCGGGTTGATGAACAGGTTCCCGGAGCGGATGAAACCGCGGTTCTCCAGTTCCTGAGCCATGGCTTCCTGCTCGGTCTTGTGCACCTTCTTGAAGAGCTGCTTGCGCACCGCGCTGCCGTCGAACCAGACGTCGACCAGACGCGTCTCGTCTCCGACGAGAGGATTTTCAGCCGGTGTGGTGAGCTGGGCGGCGAGTATTTTGTCCGTATTTATGTAACGCATGGGAAGCTCCTTTGCGGCGATTTACTGTTGTCTCGGTGCAATGCTGCCAGGGTCGGCAAGGCGAGAAGACATTCCGAAGACCTCTTTTCCTACAGGGACTTGAATGGCTGGTTTAGCTTAAGCGCGGCTGCTTATGTAACACTAATCTACCGGCTCCGTCTAGCTTTTTATCTGTTATTTCAGATGTCTGCGACTGGGGACGGGCCATCTGAGGATCACAATGATGGGTGCCGCCGAACCGCACCACCGTGGAAATAAATTTTGCGGCTACCGGCGCTTGCTTTACGTGCTCTAGGTTGTAATCTGATGGGGTGTTAAATTTATTAAAACAAATTAACAGATGTCCAACCCTGCGCTCAGGCGAAGAAAAGGAGGTGCGACGTGGGCTCCAGAATTGTTCGGGATTATCATCATATGGCACCAACGCTGTTTCACGGCTTCAACCAGGGGGTGGCGACCGCCCTATCTGACAAGACAAGGTTCCCGGATTCGTTTTGGACTGCGCATCCGGCGCTGTTGGAATCTTATCTTGCCGCATCGGCCAAGCACGATGCGGTGTATCACGAGTCGATGCACGGGAGCAGGCTGGTGATTGCGGAACGCGAGCTTCTTCAGGCGCAACTGGTTCTCAACCTGGACGAGATCGCCTCCGTCCTGGAAATGGCTGCTGTGCGCAATCCCGAGATCCTGCTCGCCTCGGCTTTCACCATTGCCAAAGAGAAGAGGGGGAGGGCAAGGGCTAAGGTTGCTAGCGCAGCTCTCAAAACAGCGCGCGCCGGAACGGAGGGTGAAGAGGGGGGTACCCCGACCTGATCCGGCTCCCGGTTTCCAGCTCAAAGGACATGCCACTGAGCTAAAAAAGCCCGAGGTGCGGCGAGCACCCCGGGCTTTTACCTCTCAAACCTTTCCTCTCCCTTAATCCGGACAACTGTCACCTGCCCCTAAGCCCTCTTTCCTGCCTCTGATAAATTCTCAATCACCATGTACAACTTCTAAACCGCGCGTGATAAGTTATGAATAGCTGTGTATAAGTTATCATCTGCGGTGTAAAATTTGTAAACAGCTATTTGGAAGTTCTCAACTGCAATTGATGTTTTATAAATCCCAATGGATCTTTTCTAAACCGGCATGTATAACTTATCCAGCGCGATTTAGAAGTTGTGCATCGGGATGTAGAAGTTGTGCATCGAGATGTAGAAGTTGTAAACAACACTTGATAAGTTATGAGGCGCGATGTATATCTTTTAACCCGCTATTCAGAAGTTATCAATCACGATGTAGAAGTTATAGATCGGGATTTAGAAGTTCTCCAAAGCGATGTACCTTTTCTTCTCGATTTTCGTCTTTTCTCAGAAATCCTCAGATTTTCTCCGTGGCCAAGGGTTTTAGGTGACAGGTTTCGTCAGCCGTTGCATCCGTCCGTCTTGGTGAGAGAATATCTGGGACTGCTATGAGAGTGTATGGCAGTTCGGATGGCGGGGCGAGAGGCGAATATGGCGATTGTGGCAATGATTTTTGGAGCGGTGCTGGTGCTCCTGGTACTTTGGGAGGGATTCGAAACCATCATACTGCCACGCCGGGTGACCCGCCGTTTCCGCATTACGCGGGTCTTCTACCGCAGCAGCTGGCGTCCCTGGACGTGGCTCATTCACAACTTCGTTCCTGCCAGGCGGCGGGAAACCTGGTTGAGCTACTTCGGGCCGCTGTCGCTGCTGCTTCTGTTGAGCCTCTGGGCTGCGGTACTGATCGCCGGGTTCGCGCTCATCCACTGGGGCGGTTCCTGGTGTTTCTACCCCGACGGTGGCACACTCCTTTTAAGCGATCTCTACCTGAGCGGCACCACCTTCTTCACGCTGGGTATCGGCGACGTGGTGCCCAAGACGAGCCTGGGGCGCCTGCTGGTGGTCATCGAATCGGGGATGGGGTTCGCCTTCCTGGCCCTTATAATCAGCTACTTGCCGGCTTTGAACCAGTCCTTCGCCCGGCGCGAGGTGAGCATCTCCCTGCTCGACGCCCGTGCCGGTTCACCTCCCACCGCTTCGGAGATGCTGCGCAGGCACAGCCATCACGGAGGGGCGGAGTCGCTGCGCGAACTGCTGCACGAGTGGGAGCGCTGGTCAGCGGAGTTCCTTGAAGGTCATCTTTCCTACCCCGTGCTCGCCTATTTCCGTTCCCAACACGACAACCAGTCCTGGCTGGCCGCCCTTACCTCGATCCTGGACACCTGCGCCCTGATCATGGCGGGGGTGGAGGGGACCTGCAACCGTCAGGCGGAGCTCACCTTTGCCATGTCCCGCCACGCGGTAGTGGACCTGGCGCTCGTGTTCAAGACGCAGCCGCGGCAACTGGGGGCTGACCGGCTCCCTCCGGCGAAGCTTGACGAGATCTGCGACATCCTTCGCGGCAGCGGCTATAAGCTGAAGGAAAGGGCCCTCCTGGAGCAGAACCTTGCCGAACTGCGCCTCATGTATGAGCCCTACGTCAACGCTCTCTCCCGGCACTTCAAGGTCGGTCTTCCCCCGTGGGTGGCGCGGGAAAACATGGTGGACAACTGGCAGGTGAGTTTCTGGAAGCCCCCAGCCAAGCGCCATAAAGCCCCGGAGGAGGTTGATGAGAGGCATTTTTGAGCAGGTTCAGCCCTGCTTCATAGGCAGCAAAATGTTCACGATGATGCGGTTGAGACTGGTGCCATAGGCTGCACATATCGACATCGTCGCTGCCCAGTGGCAGTGAAAATACATCGTGGTGATCAAAAAAGTAGCTGTAACTATTGCTGCACTAACAGCCACTTCAGCAAGGGTAGCGTCTCTGTCGTCTATGCAATCATCCTGAAGGACTCTCTCTTTGTCCCCTATCATCCGCCAACCAACAATAATGTTTATTATCGGAAAGACCAATGTCCATGACCCGTTCTCGGTGTGGGACAGCAGATAGGAACCGCCCCAGATCCCGGCAAAGCCACTCACAAATGAGGCGAAGAGATACATGATTTGCTTTTCGATCCTGGATTTTTCCCTTTTGGAAAAGGCATGGTAGAAAGACAAGGCAATACCAATGGCGATTATTATTATTGGTACTAACGCCGCATTTTGGCTGCCATCAGAACTGAGGCTACCTTGCTTCACCATATCGTAGGTGCTGACGGAGATAAGGAGTAAGCAGGTGTAGGCCAGAACGAAGAGTGTCAACTCGTCAAAAGCGGGTTTCGATGTATTTCTAAAGAAGTTCAAAAGCTATCCTTTGTGAGGTCCTTGTGTAAGAACGTCTCCCAGTTACGCTTGTCATCTACCTCTTGCGTTACTGGCGCGAGCCGATTTCTCCTGAGTAGGTGGCGTAATGGAGGTCGGTGTTCTGCTTGTACCCCTTCGGAAATCTTGCGGCAATGAGGTTTATGAGGGGATCGGTGACACCGTTTAGGAAGGCGTAGTTCACGTTGTCATGCATGTGATGAATTGCGTGATGCCGCTTGGATAGAAGGATTCGACGGTTGCCCAGGAAAACTACGACGGGCGACATCGAATTATGGCAGAGGTAGTGGGAGACCTCAGCGACGGAGGAAAGGATCCCGGCATAGACGAGCGTATGAAATAGAAGGGGATGTAGCCGAAAGAATCCTGCTGTCGCCGCCAGTAAAGCCAGGCAGGGGACAAGCCAGACTTTCGAGCCGGACTCTAAGAAGTAGACAACCGGCAAGCTCTTCTGCCCGTAACGAGGCAACTTGTGGTGCAGGTGAAAATTGGCGATCAGCGGTCCGCAGAACGAGTCGTAGTTATCATTGTGGTCCATGTACAGATGCACCAGCCCGTTAATAAAGTCGGCAAGAATCCACGCGACCAATAGTGCAGTTAGCTCGCCGGCGATGCCAATGGAGAGCGGCAGGATGCACCAGACTAGCCAGGCCTGCAGGCTCACGTTGGCAAAGGATACGAACAGACCGAAACGCTTATAGACTCTCCGTGTGCTATACAACTCCATGGCCGCATTGAATTGTCTCTGTTTCTCTTCCAGCCCCACTACTGTCACCTCATCAGGGCTCGATCCCCGACTCACTCCCGAGGCTACCGCGTCTCCTTCGCACATTCCGTTGACTTCTTTCAGCAAATCAGCCATATCAACAGTACGCCCCTTCAGTCAGATTTGCACCTAACAACCATCAGGATGAAACGATGACCACTCACTCGCCGACCGACCCGCTCCACGGTGTCACCTTGAAGATGATACTCACCGAATTGGTGGAGGAACTCGGCTGGGAAGAGCTGGGAAGGCGGATCGACATTCGCTGCTTTACCCACACCCCCAGCATTTCCTCCAGCCTCAAGTTCCTAAGAAGGACCCCCTGGGCCAGAGGCAAGGTCGAGGAGATGTATCTGCGGTTGAAGATGTAGAGAGTAACAAGCCTCCCTTTGCCCCAGATCCTCCTAAATTATTCGGCAGCCCTTACCTTTTTTGCTGCTTTATCCGACATAACATATTCGCGAGGGACCTCCAGTTGGTCTTTGGAGAAGCGAAGCCCAAGATTCGCTGACATACAGCTGCAATCCCACAGGCCTTTCCGTGTCTCCCAAATCTCAAGCTTGGAGGGAGCCACACCCCATTTAGTCCTGATTATCTTTCTTTGCTCCTTCGTCAGCTTCAAAAGGAACCCAAATTCGACCTTTGGATCATCCAGTATTCGCTTTTGTTCATCGGTTAAGTTGAGGATTATCATCTCCCCACCAGTGTACCGATTGCCTTTATGCGGAGGACCATCCGCCATCGCTACACTTGTAAGCACTACGCATATGATCACGGCAAAAAGGAATTTATTCACCAATCCTCCTTCAGTTATTTGAACTCTGGCGGTTCGGTTCCACTTCTGAATGAGTTTTTGAGGCCTTATATTTCAAGACCTGGCGCCGGAACCAGGCACCTGAACGCTTCTCTCTGCCATGGTCAAGGTCTGAAGTCAGGTGAGCATAGCTGGCACCTGCACTTGCCGTCGGACATAAGAGATGCAAAGCCCGTTTCCAATCGCTGCAAAAGAGCGAGGCCCTGATCAGGCTCGGCCTCTTCAACGGATGAGTCAAATGCAAAGTGGAAACTGTATTCCTCTTCTTCGATAAACATTTCCTGCAGCTCGGTGGAAAACTCTGCATACCCGCATTCCGGCAAGGGAAAAAAGGTTACAGCAGGCTCTTCATCGGGGGGATTTTGTTGCGGGCGGAATCCGAACCGCTCAAGGCGCTCTTGTATCTTCGTCCTTTCAACTTTGTACCAGATTTCTACCCAGTGTGCCGCGACGTCCGAGGATACTTGGGCCATGCCTGCGCAGCCAGAAAAGGTTAACTGCAAGTACCAATTGATGTCCTCTGCCCCCGTGGACCGATCGCCGCGCATATATATGGTCATGACATCCAAGTCAAGATAGTCGAAGGTGCCAGTGGTTGCCATCCAAGGAGTCGGCATGGTTTTTCGAAGAAAGCTGAAGAACTCCGTTTTCAATGGGGCAAGCTCCTCAGCTGGAATTTCGAACATAGTCATATTGCCCGCTTTAAATTCTTTGGGCTTTAAGAACCGTTGCCTGCCCAGGAGCCAGTCAGCGATATTCTTTTTAATCTGTCTCTGTTCCAGATGGCGCTCGTCTAGGAAACCAAAAATCTGATATGCACTACCACCCATAGCTACCTCCTTTGTACCTACTGCCTTTCCTTAATAGCATATTTCCAGCGAACGGCACGAAGTTGACCGGCCGATGCTATATCTTCTGCCCCCACCAACTCTGCCAGACGTCTTCATTCCTGATGTAATCACTGATGTCACCGAACACGAATAATAATGTGATGGTGAGCACAATAAATGGAATCCATAGTATCCAATCAGACAATTTCCTCGTCTCGTCCCATTCTCTGGTGTACTTCGAAGGAGGATTGAACTCCTTTTTGAACAAGACGATGCTTAAACGGTTGCAGAGGAAGTAACTCACTAGGCCACAAAGTGGGGACGCAAGCAGCGCCATCATAGAATGAACCAACGCAAGCGCAGGTGCCGCAATCGCAAGCAAAATGCTTGTAGCAATTACCCTGCGCTCCGACCAGAAGTACGACTCACGTTCCGGTGGATTGACGCTATCGCGATTGCAGCTGTTTTTTCGATCTCTCCTCTTGATTGCCGGCTCCGTTTAGCAAGAAGAAGCTGTTATTCTCTCGAGGACAGCGGGGGGCGTTGTTAATATTTTCATTTTTTTTCTACTTGCCCACCAAATGTTAATATATCAACAACGTCCCCTCTGCCTATTTGCGACTCCTTCTCAAGTTATCTCTCAGTTACCCTAAAGCGTCGGCCACAGCGTCGTGAAAATCAATCTCATGGACAAGTTGCACGTTTCTGCCTGTCTTACGATAATTGACGGCCGCTTCAACCTTCCTACCATAGCAGGCATAAGCCCAGCACGGATTCCCGTCGGCTCCTATAACCAAATAATCCACTTTCCCGGTCATGGAATCAGTAAACTTGCCACCCAACTTTTCAACCATTTCCTTCAGATCACGCCTTTTGTACTTGGTAGATGCACCGGTGAAGCAGAACCAGGAGTCCTCAAATTTAATTGCAGGGGCAAATGAGCAAAGACCGACCATTTGCCCCCCCATAATCACGGGTGGGTTAGTTATTGTTTTATCGTCTGCAAGCTGTATAAATTCGGAAAACAGCCTCTGTAGGAGAAGCTGTTCTTTTTCGTCTATTACGCCATCTTGCATCACGCCAGAGATCAAAGATTCAACCTCGTCATAAGGCCAACAAGTCTTCAGGTGGTCGTTCTCGGAAAGCCAGCCCATCAGTCCTGTCAGTTCTGTTTCTGTAATTTTACCGTCTGCGAGGATACCGCCAAGGATGCCGTGTAACCGCTGCATGTCGTAAAGTACGTTATTTACATAATCTCCCTTGGTGTCCAGCCTACTGCAGAGCCACAGGATATCCAACTTCTCTTCTTCCGTTAGCACTCCGTCAGCTAATGCTGTGTTTATAACCGGGATCAACTCATTGAACGGGTGCAGGTGTCGTACGTCGTCGCAATGCCTGATCCACTCGGTGAGAAAGCTGACCTCCCTTAAATTGATTACTGAGTCAATGGATACGCCTTCTAAGATCCCGACGATTGTTTCCAAGGACTTGTTCAATCTTGATAGTAGTGAGAATCCCATATAACTTTCGTGGTCAGAGTGCATAGGTGTCCTCCTTGAATAATTAGGGACCTGCAAATCTCAAAATCTCAGCAAAGTCCCCCCATGCCTTTATTTGCGGTTTTAACTCGCTAAAACGATTCTTGCTCCTTTTGTACGATTACATTTCCAACATAGTGTTTGTAAGTTATCCTCTGAGGTTATTCCTCCTTTGGAAAGAGGAATGATGTGGTCTATTTCTAATAACAAATTTTGTTCATCTCTAGTCGACAAATTGCAATATTGACAAGTGTAATTATCTCTACTTTTTATTTTTTCTCTGAGGCTAGATGTCATCAGAGCTCGTTGTCCTACGACGCTTTTCCTGAATTTAACGATTTCGCTCAAATATTTTATGAAACTATCAAGGTTTGTTATATTTAACTTTATGTCGCACTTTGAAGAACTATTTCCTCCGGCAGATACATACTGAAATGTGAAAACAGGGAAGTATAAGTCGCTTAAATCAATGGGTTCGAAACCTAGCTTTTGAATCAATTTGTTCTTGCTAAAAAAGAATATCAAAGTAGGTATCGACTTACTAACATCTAGTAAAATTGAATCCCTTTCGTTTTGTAACAACACCTTCCCTTGTTCAGCTGCAGCAAAGTTATTTAATACTATTTCAAAGCTTGACAGTGTTTCTTCACTTGCTTTTATATCGAAGTACTTGCAGAGATATTTAAAGGGTTGGTCACTGGCATTTTTGCAGACAGAGGCAGAGCAATTGTGAACGAGATGGTTTTTGATGTTTTTGCTCCACTCCTTTCTTTGAAAATTGAAATTACTATTGTCATATAGGTGTCCTTCACCGTAGTCAAAGGATCTTATGTCCGCATGTGTACACTTTAACCATTCTATGTGGTCGTTTAACTCATTGCAATTAGTGGTGTACTCTTTAATGCTCTCTTTGATATTTTTAAATTTTTCGCTGCTAAAAAAAATCTGGATGTAAATTTGATATGCTATAAACAACACCAATCCAATTAAGAAAGTGGTTATTATTGGGTTTGCTAGCCCAAATAACGTTCCTGCTACAGTAGCCATAGTGCCAACAAAAAGTAGTAAAAAAACAACAGACATTTCCCCTCCTAAGAAGCAACTTAAGTGTTTTTTAAATTATCCGTTTCGCTATGTTGTGGTCAATTTATCGGATGCGCCCGCAACAGGTGCAGCCTCCGGTTAATATGCAATGCCTAGTGCTTGGGGTTAGGAATACATGGGGGCGTCCATTATTTCATGCCTTTCTTCTGTACCGAGGGGACATTCTTGAGATCAATGGGATGCGCGGCTTGCTTTGTCCTGGGGCTTCAAGAAGGACTGAGCATCGAACGAGAACTGTCGGGCGGTCGCGTCAAAGGCTTCATCTTCACTGTAGGTAAAGGCATTGATCCAGGCAAACGGCAAAAGGCCCAGCCATACTCCGGCCTTTCTCGTTATCTCATACCTGTAGGTCTCCTTCATCGCGCCGTCGACATAGATGTTGTACTTGACAATATAGCCGTCCCTTGTGCTCCAGGCGGGAACCAGCGTCAGTGTCGAAAAAGAGAGGTATCCAAAAGCGAGCGCGGACACGGTCATCGGTTTCCACTTTGTTTCCACGTCGACGTACAATCCTTTTTCCGGCTTCTCGTCGACTTGCACCATCTTCTTGCACATTTTGGCGTCCCTAAACACGTTCTGAAGCGTGCTGTATCCGCCGACATCCAGCATGTCGAACTTTCCGACGTTGTAATACATGACACCGCAGGTCCCGGTAGTCATTTTGTGGTCAAGTGCATCCGCAGGGAAGTCACGGTAAGTAGCGCAACCGGAAAGTAGAAGGGCGATTACTGACAGTAGAACGAGCTTCATGTTTTCTCCTGTGTAGGGATCATGCTTACAATCGTGCAAAGTTTCTGGCTCTGGCATCAGAGGCTCGCTGGCCTGACTCAACTCACTAGGTGATCGCGAGCGGCGCCGCCTTTACCTTCCTTTCATAAGTAGTTCATGTGGGTTGAGATAGGACATGCGGTCTATGCCGAACCGTTCACTGCGATACAGCCAAGGGTACGGTATCTGTGTAATTATGGCGTAATGTAAATGGGCGGGCTTACCTACAGCGTTTCCCGTTGTCCCGACCGTACCGATCTTCTCACCTCGTGAGACGAATCTTCCCGCAACAGTGGAAATCTGTTTCAAGTGGGCATAGTAATGGACTCGCCATTTTGACCCCAGAACCGACACGACCTTTCCGCCGTTTTCGATTGTGTTGGTGTAGACGACGATGCCGGAACATGCGGAAATGACGTCCCGTCCCTCAGGGGCAAAGATGTCGATTCCACGATGGACCCCCGATTTTCCCCACGGCTTGAACCAGAAGGAGTTGTGATTCCAATCAGCCGGAGTGGCGCCGCGTACCGGGATCATCAACTGCTCGGGTAGGAAAAAGCCTGCCACGACAATTGCTATCAGAGCAAGAATGGCAACAGAAATTATTTTAAAGCTGCGTTTACTGAACATTCTCCCCCGCAACAGATCATTGCTTGACTAGCAACTCGGCGTTGTTGACCCACATGGAAAAGTATGGAACGTGACCATTCTTCTGTTTGAGACAGATGAGGAATGGCTTGTCGAATATGAAGCGCCTTGGCACCTGCACGGGTGCCGGCGCTTCTTCTTTCATGGCAAGGCCGATTTTAACTCTGGATTTTACGATGGCTCCAGTCTCATCGAGCTTGAATTTGATTTGCTGTTCGGCTGTTTCAAAATACCAGCTCTTCCACCCCTCGTTTAAGATCTCCTGCTTTTCCAGCTCCCTGAAGTGGTGGGTGAGATCAAAATCTAGCTTCGGAACTTGGAGGGGTTCGCCGTCTTCTAGGGCAGTAGGGTGAGCTTTTTTAGCGTTCATCATGACCGACCGGTAGGTTTGCAGGAGGTCGGTTCCGGGAGCGATCTTTGCGAGAATTATCTCGTCATCGGCGGATTTGCTCGTCAAGGATAAGGCGAACTGGTCTTCATTGCGGTAATAGAGGACGGAAACCTGGCCGCGCAGTTTTTGGTGCAACTCTTCGTTCGATGAAGCTACATCGACTCCGAAGGCTTTTACAGGAGTTTCAGTGTTGCCGGCACAGAACTCCACCGGGTGCTCCAGCCTTTCAAACTTGATCGGAAACTCCAAGTGCTTGTACAGGAAGGCGTAAGCCATGATTCTCTGGCGACCTGCAGGAGGATCAGGAATGCTGTAGCCACTCGCCTCGTCTCCGAACTTTTCCTGCAACTCTCGCTTTATCCGGGCCACAAGTTCCGGTGTCCACGGTGCTGCTTCCGCTACAAAGGCATCCTTTGACAAATCCTCCGGGTGAAGCAGTTGCTTGTTAAGTTGCTGTGCCGTCGCAGGTTGCGAAGCAAGAAGCACGTCTCCTTTGATAATGTCATCGTGCAGCCGGTTCCAGGCTTTCTGAAAAGAAGTGCAGTAGATAAGATTGCGACCTGGTTTAATGGCTTCTTCCATGTGTGCGACGATTGCTGTGTTAGGAGCATTCGTTATGCAGGTGGAGGGCTGCAGGTACCTTTCGTATAGGTCAGATGGTGGGTAGTACGCGAAGAAGGCAAAAAGACAAACCCCTCCACCGATGAAATAGTTGCCCACCATCCGGTTTTTAAATACGAGGTAACTGGCACGCAAGGTGACTTTGTAGACCAAAATGGCTACAAGGACGATTATGGGAAGAAGAAATAGTCCTATTCCGGGCAGGACGGATGGCAGCAAAATGATTAGTAGAAGTAGCACTGCGGCTTTCGCCAACGTGAAGCGGCGAGTGGCAGGAAGTTCTGAAGCCGCGTCGTCGCTAGCGGCATCCAAGTCTTTACCGCAGGCTTCACATCGAGCGAGGTCTATAGTCGTAATTTCAGCACCGCAGTGTGGACACTGTATAATCACTATTTCCTTCCGTCGCATGAGCGATCATGCCTCACTGCGTTTCCTTCTCCAGCGAGCAGTTGGAGGGCTGAGGGGGCGTTCGTTACCTTCAAAATCTCTGCGGCCTCATCGTCACATATTTTCTTGATCAGTAGCCATAATCGAGGCTGAGGACTTTACTCACACGGCCTCGTTTAAAACAGACACCCTGCATGAACTCGTTTGGGCCGAAATTGTATAGCCAAATTGGATCACAGTCGCTTTTGCCGGGAGACTGGTAGGCTACAGGTTGGCCACACTTCTGTAATACCTCCCCTCTTGAGTCACCTCTAGCCGCCAAACCGTTACTACACCGGCATGACTCAAAAACGTTCATTCCGGTAGTAGCATTTGCAGCGTTCATAGCCACCAAGGCAACATTCCTGGGTGGGGCGGCTTGGATTGGTGCAACCGTTGCCGGAGCCACCTGCTGAGATGGCAACGGCGATCGCTGCTGCATACTTTGCTGAGGGGCTACCTGAATAGGCGCCGGTTCAGCAAGGGATGCTTCGTACCTGGCCGGAACGATTACCACCTCATTTCCATTTTTATCGGTGTAGTGTTCGTACTCTGATTTAGGTTTTTGTGCCTGAGGCTGCGGGGCGGGTATCTCTATTGGCTGTGAAGGCATCGACGGGACCTGCTGCGTGGGCACGGCGGGTTCTTGCGGAGCGCCGAAAATAAATGACTTCAGGTCTGCTTTCACCAGCTGTACAGCGAACAGCAGCATTAACACACATACCCAGAGACCGGCAGCCTTTTGCGTTTCCTGGGATTTTCTTTTTTGTGTCATAGACGATTCTCTGGTTCAATCTATTCTTGTGTAGAGGCTGCGGGTGAAACTCATAGATATTCACGATTGCAGCGGTGGGTAAGAGCTTATTAAGTAAACGGCACTATATGACGTCTTCTGAGTCAAGTCAAACTGGAATGACTGTTAATGGGACGTACAGGCTGACGCTTTACCTGCGGGAGCTGCCGTCTGCAACATGGGGGCGACTGGAAAATGCGCGATGTGAAAAAAAGTGGGAACCTTTTGTGACGATGATGCATCTAACATAGTGAAAGGGATGATGGAGGAACAGAGATGACCCGGCAGGAGAAGTCAGACAACTACAGCGCGGCGGCGGATATGGATATCGTGAAGCAGATCCTGGACGGGGACCTGAATGCCCTGGAACTGATCATGCGCAGGTACAATCAGCGTCTGTACCGCATCGCCCGAGGGGTGGTGCAAAACGATATGGATGCCGAAGATGTGGTGCAGGATGCCTACATCCATGCCTACGAAAACCTTGGTCAGTTCCAGGCTAAGGGGCCTTTATTCGTCTGGCTGGCAAAGATCACTCTGAACGAGGCGCTGAAGCATTTGCGCAGTGCCAAGGGCGCGAAAAACAGTATCTCTTTCGACGATCCCTTGCACACAGAGGAGGCGAACCATATGGCTGATCTGATCACGGGCTTGCCGACGCCCGAACAGGACGTTGCGCGGAAGGAACTGCACCGACTGCTTGAATCCGCGATCGAGAGCCTCCCCGATGCATATCGTATGGTATTTATATTCCGCGGTGTCGAGGAAATGTCGGTGGAGCATACCGCGGAGTGCCTGGACATAGAACCGGCGACGGTGAAGACTAGGTATCACCGGGCGAGAAGATTACTACAACAACAGCTGGCAGACCTCGTCGACTCCCATGCAGGCGGAGTATATTCATTCGACGGGATCCGCTGCGACCGTATAGTCTCGGGTGTGTTCCTGAGGCTGGCGAACCGTAACCGGAGCTGAGGCGCGTATAAGCCATGCTCCGGTTGCATCATGAAAAAAAGGAGACGGCAATGTTAGGCAAAATCTTCCACAATATATTCAAGACCATGATCGCAGTCTCGGCAATGGTAGCTCTGACTGGCACACCTTCATATGCTCACAGTAAAGCTATGGACATGAAAGAAACAACGAAGGCCGTCGAACTGCGGCAGGCGCAGCGCGATCTCTGGATCGGTCACGTCTTCTGGGTCAGGAACGTCGCGCTGGCGACCAAAGCCGGCGATGTGAAAGCGGCACAAACTGCCGAACAGAACGTGGTGAAGAATGCGCGCGCTATCGCCGACTCGGTCGCTCCGTTGTATGGAACGCCGGCTGCGGACAAGCTGTTCGGGCTTCTGGCCGGACACTACGGGGCGATCAAGGAATACATGACTGCGTTCTATGCGGCAGACGAGGTGGGCAAGGATAAGGCGGTAGCCAAGATTACGGCCAATGCCAACGAGATCGCCACTTTCCTTAGCGGCGCCAACCCGAACTGGCCCAAAGAGACGCTGATGGGGTTACTTTCTGCCCACGGCGGCCACCACATCGCACAGATCGAGGCTTTCGCCAAAAATGACTATGCTACCGAGGCTGAGGTCTGGGATGCAATGAAAGACCACATGTACATGATCGCAGATGCCCTCGCAGCCGGCATCGTCAAACAGTTCCCGAAGAAGTTTTAGGGGCCTGACAGTTCCAAACAGTTAGTACACGTCAAAAGAACCCCGCTCCCCGTTACAGGGGGACGGGGTTCTTTGCATATAGGCAAATTTCAAGCGCTACATGCAGGCATTGAACAGAAGGGGAGGGGCGAAGACTGCTGCCGTGTGAGCTATCTTCACTTTTGAGGACACACCATATATCCTAACGGACCAGGAGGGTGTGTCATGAGATCGAATC
>NZ_JAEMHK010000022.1 GCF_016458235.1 Geomonas propionica
GGAAGTTAAGCCTCTCAGGGCCGATGGTACTGCATTGGTAACGATGTGGGAGAGTAGGTCGCCGCAGGGAATTTAATAGAAAAAGCCCCGTCTGATTCCAGACGGGGCTTTTTTCGCGTCCTGAGTCAGCAGGTTTTCTTTCTTGGGCAGCGTTCACCCAATTCCTATCTCCTCCCCGTATCTTCTGTGCTGGTCTCCCAACCTGCGCGTTGCAAAAGCCAGCATGCTGGTTAAAATTGGCGAGTGCTAATTCTATCCTCTGGAGGTTCCTCTTGAAACTCTCCTTACTGGCTATTTCTGCTGTTGCCCTTATGCTGTCCGGTTGTGTCACCAAGGGCTACGTCAGCAGGCAACTAGACCCCATCTCGTGCAGAGTAGATGTCCTGGAAACAAAAAGTGCTTCCCTCGACCAACAGGTGAACGCTCTTGAAAGCAGGCTCGCCACGTTAGAGAGCACAGTCTCTCAGGCACAACTCGCGAACAAAGCCATGCTCGACGACGCTACTGCCAGGGCAGCTGACAGTGCTCAAAGGGCCGAGGCTGCTGCGGCAGCGGCAACACAGGCCGCTGATAAAACGGAAAAGATGTTCGAGTTGGGCCAAAAGAAATAATCACTATAACCGCCATGGTAGGACGGATCTCTCTCGTCTTCCGCGCAGCAGCGGCGGCGTTGGTTGTACTGACCATTTTCGCAGGCCCAGCTCAGCCAGCCGAGTCGATGCCCTCCACTTACATTGGTGGGTATCTTGGCGAATTGCGTCAGTACAAGGTGCGTCAAGGTGAGTCTCTTATCGAAATTGCACGCAGGTTCGACCTCGGGTACAACGAGATTCGTGACGCCAATCCTGGAGTCGACCCGGTCATCCCTGCGCCTGGCACTGTTGTTACCATACCTTCTGCCTGGATTTCCCCGGCAGTTATCGAACGTCCTTCCATCGTGGTGAATTTGGCGGAACTGCGCCTTTATGTCTTTTCAAAAATTGGGGATGCCGCGGTTCAGTCTTTTCCGCTAGGCATTGGTGATGAAGGTACCGACACTCCGGTCGGTAAATTTGTCATAGTTGAAAAGATCATCAACCCCAGCTGGCACGTCCCGCAATCAATCCGACGCCAGCGACCGCAACTCCCTGCCGTAGTTGCACCTGGAGCGCGAAACCCTTTGGGGCGGCATGCGTTGCGCCTGTCACGTCAAGACATTCTTATTCATGGGACTAACCGGCCTTGGGGAATTGGCAGACGGTCGAGCCATGGTTGTCTCCGCCTCTATCCCAAGGACATTGCTTCGCTGTTCGCAATGGCCCACAAAGGAATGCAAATTCAGATCATATACCAGCCTGTGAAAGTAGGAACTAAAGAGGGGAGGGTGTTCATCGAATTCCATTGTCAGGGTAGAGATGCAGTTGGTGTTGGAGATATCCTGCACATGATGGCTGACCGGAATTTGCTGCGGCGAATCGACATGGGGAAACTGGTTCGTGCCTATTATGAGAATAAAGGGTACCCGATAGACATCACTTGGACTGGAAAGTGAGGGGGCTGGTGAGCCCCCGGGAACAGGTTTGCATCAGCTACTTCTTGGGCTTCAAGGGGCTGTCCTTGTAGAAAATGCCCAAAACCGACTGCTCGTCCGCCGTCAGTTTTACCCCTTTGAGTTCCATGCGGTGCTGGATCTTTTGCATGTCCTTCCCTGCGGCTATTGCGCTCTCGATGCGCTGGGCGGTGTGGCAGGAAACGCATTTCTTGTCGATAACAAGGTGTGCCTCCTTGAACACGCCCCCGGTGACACTGCCGAGATTGGTCCCAGCTGTGGGCGCTGATTTGGGCGCTTCCTGGGCTGCGTAGAGTGAGGTAATGGACAGTGCAGTTATCGCCAATGCCACAACTATTCTATTTTTCATTGCATCTCCTTTGACTTCTGACGTGAAGGTAAAGCTTTGTATAAGATATATCAGAAAAACATCGCCTCGCTCTGAACAACTGTGACCTAACACTTCTGTGTGGGAAAAGCATCGATTACTGGAAGATAATTGGCGTTATTATAATGGCCTAAGAGTCGGATGTGCCGGCAGCGAGGCCATTAACTCAACAGCCGATACCTTCCACTGGAGCGGGAAGCCCGGTAGTGTATCGCAATAAAGACGTGGTAAAATCTGTGTGTCCAGCAGTTCATTGGGATGGGTTCCATATGAGGTGGGGGACTAAAGGAGATACAGGGATGTTAAAGCTAAAGCGCATACTGTTGGTTGAAGACAACGCCAACGATGCCGAACTTACCTTGGAGGCATTGGCTGAGCATAATTTAGCCAATGGGGTCGACGTGGTTAGAGACGGCGCCGAAGCGCTTGATTACCTTTACCGCCGGGGAAAGTATGCTGGGGAGCCGCCGGCGAACTTGGCTGTCATACTCCTGGACCTGAAGCTGCCCAAGGTCGATGGCCTGGAGGTGCTCAGCATCCTCAAAGCAGATGAAAGGCTTAAATTCACCCCGGTGGTGGTGCTGACCTCTTCTCGAGAGGAAAGGGATGTCGTCGACAGCTACCGGTTGGGGGTCAACGCCTATGTTGTAAAACCGGTGAACTTTTCCGAGTTCATCACCGCAGTCAAGGAACTCGGCGCCTTTTGGGCCATCATCAATGAGCCGCCTCCGATGTCTCAGAAAGGGCAATAGGCAATGAAACAGGAGCGTCTGCGCATATTGCATCTTGAAGATGATCCAATGGATGCCGAACTGGTTCTGCTGACACTTACCTCCGAAGGGGTTGATTGCGAGGTCCAGGTGGTGTCGAGACGGGATGAGTTCAGTGTCGCCTTGGAACGCGGGGGCATGGATCTCATTCTGGCTGATTTCGCGCTTCCGGCTTTCGACGGCATGACCGCATTGGCCATGGTGCGCCAGAAACTGCCCGATCTCCCCTTCGTCTTTGTTTCAGGAAAGCTGGGTGAAGAGGCGGCCATCGAATCGCTGAAAAGCGGAGCGACGGATTACGTCCTGAAGAGCCGCTTGTCCAGGTTGGTCCCGGCGGTGCAGCGCGCGCTGACCGAGGCGCAGGAGCGATCCAAGCAACGGCAAACCGAGCGCGACCTGGAGGTGGCCCATGCCGAGATCGAGAAACGTGCCGAAGACTATCGCAACCTCTTTAACAGCATCCGCGACGTTATTGTCGTCGCCGACCATAACCGCACCATCCTCCATGTGAACCAGCCAGCGCTACAGGACATCTTCGGCTATGACTCCCCTGACGTCATCGGCCAGAGCAGCGGAATTCTCTATGCCAACGACGAGGATTACGAGCGTACCGGCAAAGAGGTTTTCGACGTCAAAGCCCCGGTGAAGGGAAAGCTGGTGGAACTGCACTTCCGCAGAAAAAGCGGCGAGGTCTTCATCGGTGAGCTTTACGCGATGAAGCGCCTGGATCGATTTGGCAACGTGACTGGCAACATCTCAATCTTCAGGGACATCAGCGAACGCAAAAAAGCAGAGGCAGCCCTAAGGGAGAGCGAGTTGCGCCGCATGCAACTGCAACTGGAACTGGTCTACGCCGCCGAGATCCAGGCCAAGCTGCTGCCGCGCGTTTATCCGCAGATTGGCGGCTTCGAGATTTCCGCCCGCTGCCTTCCCGCCAAACAGGTCGGTGGAGACTTCTACGATTGGCAGCAGGTGTCGCCCACGCTCATCAACCTGACCCTTGGCGACGTGATGGGTAAAGGGATGGCCGCCGCCATGCTGATGGCCACTGTGAGGGCCGCCCTCCATGCCGTCACTCTCTACAACCGGCCAGCCCAGGCGGTATACCTGGCCGAAAAGGCGCTCTACGAGGATCTTGAGAACTCGGAAAGCTTCGTGACCCTCTTCCATGCCCAGTTGGACGCCACCGCCCGGACCCTCTCGTTTGTCGACTGCGGCCATGGGTATGTTTTCGTGAGGCGCCAAGATGGTGCAGTAGAAACCCTGAACCCGCGGGGGCTTCCTCTGGGTGTGCAGGGGGATGAGGTGTATCAGGAGGGGACGGTGCGGCTCGGCAAGGGCGATGTGGTGGTCCTGTACAGCGATGGGCTGGTCGATGCGAAGCCGGAACTGGAGCTCACCCACGAAGCGCTTGCCAGGCAGCTTGCGGGAAAGAAGAGTGCGCAGGAAATGGCAGACGCCTTGATCGCACTTACCGGTAAACCCGATCCGCAGCCGGACGACATCACAGTTCTGGTGCTGCGGGGGCTGTGAGATGAATACCTGCTATTCGCCGATGATCTTTACCAGTACCCGTTTCCTACGCAAGCCGTCGAATTCCCCGTAGAACACCTGCTCCCAAGGCCCCAAATCCAGCTTTCCTGCAGTGACGGCGACCACCACTTCACGTCCCATGATGGTCCTTTTCAGGTGCGCGTCGCCGTTGTCCTCGCCATGGTTGTGGCGGTACCGGCTGTGCGGTTTCTCCGGTGCGAGTCCTTCCAGCCACTCTTCGAAGTCCTGGTGCAGCCCCAATTCGTCATCATTTATGAAAACACTGGCGGTGATGTGCATGGCGTTACACAACAAGAGCCCTTCCCGTATGCCGCTTTCGCGAAGGGCGGCCTCAAGTTCAGGGGTAATGTTGACAAAGCCGCGCCTACTCTTGATCTGGAACCACAGTTCCTTCCGGTGATGCTTCATCCTCTCTCCTTGCTGGTGTCGTTGGTTCAGTATCAGGTGTTCTTGCTAGGGCGCGACGCGGCGACGAGGCCGCGAAGGCGGCATCGAGCAGGGCCGGTGCGGCACCCCACCGGTTCCTGGAGTGCATGATCACCAGGAGGACCCTGGTGTCCTCGCGCTGGGCAATGGCCACAAGGCATTGCCCAGCGTTGGGGGTCGTCCCCGTTTTCACCCCAATGGCCCCGGGATACCTTCCAATCAGCCTGTTTTTGTTCCTCAGATAATAGCTGCGTCTGCCGTCGATCGTGGTGATGCGCATGTCGTGCCTCGCCACTATCTTCGCGAACTGCGGCAGTTGCATCGCCCTCTCCGCCAAGCGCGCCAGGTCGTGTGCGTTCGAGTAGAGCGCCCTGTTGTCGTGGCCGCAGGCGTTGGCGAAGTGGGTATTTTCGAGGCCAAGCGTTCTAGCCCGGGCGTTCATCTGTACCACGAAATCCCCTTGATTGCCACAGGCGTGATCGGCGAGGGCCCGGCAGGCGTCGTTGGCGGAAACGATCAAAGTGGCCGCCAGCAGGTCGCGCACCCGGAATTTTTCGCCGCGTCTCAGGCCGATTCTGCTGCCGGTTTCGCGTGCGGCGCCGCGGCTTACCACGACCACCTCGTCCAGCCCGCATTTCTCGATGACAACCAGAGCGGTCATCATCTTAGTGAGGCTCGCCGGGGGGCGGCGGATGCCGGCATTCTGCTGGCGGAGTACCTGGCCGTTGACCTTGACGAGGTAGGTAGTGGCGGGGTGGTAGCTGCGGGCTGCGGCTGGCTGAGGAAGGACCAGGGCTGAGATGATGGACGCTGCAAAAACGTGTCTCTTGGCCGATGAGAAAAATTTCATGCAGCATGTTATAGCATCGTTTCCCGCTCCCGCAATGAGCGCTGCGCTGAGCACATGAAGCTGCCTGCCCCATCGAATCTTGGATTTACAAAGGGGCGCCGGTTAAGGTATCTTGCTCACTTCGATTACCGCAGCGTGAGGTCGACATTGGCAACCAAGATCCGAATACTCCCCGAAAACCTGACCAACAAAATTGCCGCCGGCGAAGTCGTGGAACGCCCCGCGTCCGTGGCCAAGGAACTGGTGGAGAACGCACTCGACGCGGGCTCCAAAGAGGTCGTGGTCGAGATCGAGTCCGGCGGCAGACGGCTGATCAAGGTCACCGACTCCGGTAGCGGGATGTCGCGCGAGGACGCCCTTTTGGCGCTCGAGCGCCACGCCACCAGCAAGATCGCCAGTGACGAGGACCTGTTCGCCCTCTCCACCCTTGGTTTCCGTGGTGAAGCTCTGCCGTCGGTGGCCTCGGTGTCGCGACTCACCATCTCCACCCGCACCGGCGACAGCCTTGAGGGAACCGAGATCTACGTGGAGGGGGGGCGCATCAAGGAGGTCAAGGAGTGCGGCATGGCTCCCGGCACGGTCATCGCCGTGCGCAACCTCTTCTTCAACACGCCGGCCCGGCTTAAGTTCATGAAAAGTGCGGAGACCGAAGGGGGGCATGTCGGAGAGCTGTTGACCCGGCTGGCCATCTCCCGGCCCGATGTCCGCTTCACCTACAAAAATGACGGCAAGACGGTGTTCCGCGCCCTCGACGCCGACCTGAAGGAGCGAGTGGCGACGCTGCTTGGCCGCTCCATCGCCTCCTTTCTCTATCCCGTCTCGTATGCGGAGCAGGGGGGCGTGCGGGTGACCGGGCTGGTGGCCGCGCCGGAGTGCAGCCGTAGCGCCGCCAGCCATCTCTACACCTACATCAACGGCCGCTTCATCAGGGACAAGGTGGTGCAGCACGCCGTCCTCCAGGCCTACCGCAACTTCCTGGAGCGCGGTCGCTACCCAGTGGTCGCGGTATTCATCGACATCGCTCCGGGCGAAGTCGATGTGAACGTCCATCCGACCAAGCACGAGGTGAGGTTTCGCGAACAGGGGAAGGTGCATGACGCGATACAGTACGCGGTGGAAAGCGTGCTGAAACAGACACCCTGGCTAAAGCGCCCGGCCACGCCGGTTTCGGCCGCCTCGACTGCGCAGCCGGCGAATGGCGAGCTTCCCACCGGGAGCGCCAGTGCGGCACGTCTGTCCGTTCTGGCCCCGGCAGGTGCCCCGATGGGGGCGCAGCCGCAGGTCCTGACTCCTCCCCGTGAGGCAGCAAACCCCGGTCCGGAACCGGTTCCCCTCGCGGAGCCTGCAATGCGGTCGGTCAGCGACGCCAAGGTCGCCGAGATCCGCGAACTGCTGGTGGGGTATCAGCCCAAGCCGCAACCGCCGTTGCGACCGCAGTACCACTTCGAGGCGCCTGCCCACAAGGCCGAGGAACCCGCCCTTCATGACACTCTTGAGGAACCTGTGCCCGCCCCTGGCCCGGAGAGCGAGCCGCCTGGCTACTTCTCATCACTTGCGGTAATAGGGCAGTTCAACGCCTCCTACATTTTGTGCCAGCGGGGTCCGGACCTGGTGCTGATCGACCAACACGCGGCGCACGAGCGGGTGGCTTTCGAAAAGCTCAAAGCGGAATTCGTCGGCAAAGAGGTGGACAGCCAGGGGCTACTTTTCCCGGAAACGCTGGAACTCTCCTTCCGGGAGTCGGCGGTGCTCAGGGAGAATCTGGAGGAATTGCGCCGGCTCGGCTTTTCGTTCGAGGAGTTCGGCGGCAATACCTGGCTTTTGAACGCTGTGCCTCAAATGCTCTCCGGCACCGACTACCTGCGCACCATCCGCGACATCCTCGAGGAGCTCTCCAGCTTAAGCCGCAGCCGGACTTTCACCGATATCCAGGAGGATCTGCTGGCTCGGATCGCCTGCCACAGTGTCGTGCGCGGCCGCCGCACCCTGACCACCCAGGAGATCGCGGCGCTTTTCAGGCAGATGGACGAGACGGATTTCTCCAGCAACTGCCCGCACGGCAGGCCGGTGATGCAGACCCTTACCCTGGTTGATGTGGAGAAGATGTTCAAGCGGGTGTAGCGCCCGCACGGCAGCCGGTAACGCTGCGGTAGATGAGAAGCCATGACGCAAAAAAAGATAAAGCTGCTGGTGGTAGGGGGACCGACCGGGTCCGGCAAGAGTGATCTCGCCTTGAGGTTGGCGGAGCAGATCGACGCAGAGATCGTAAACGCAGACTCGATGCAGATCTATCGCGGACTGGACATCGGGACCGCCAAGCCTTCGCCGGAAGAGCTGGCGAGGGTGCCGCACCACCTGATCGATATCGTGTCTCCGGACCAGGATTTTACCGCTTCCGACTTTAGGCGCGAGGCCGCGGTCGCCATCGAGGACATCGACCGGCGGGGCAAAAAGGCGATCGTGGTCGGCGGGACCGGCCTGTACCTGCGCGCCCTGTTGGAGGGGCTGCTCGACTCCCCGACCGGCGACCCAGAACTGCGCCGCCAGTTCGACGACATCCCCGGCGAGGAACTGCTCAGGCGCTTGGCGGAGGTCGACCGCGACACCGCGGCGAGACTGCACCCCAACGACCGCGTGCGCCTGGTGCGCGCCCTCGAAGTCTATACCCAGACCGGTCGCCCCATCTCCGCCTTCCGCGCCGAGCATGGCTTCTCGGGAGACCACTACCGTCCCTTGAAGCTGGCCATCACCGTGGACCGGGGTGAGTTGTACCGGCGTCTTGAGGCAAGGGTGGACAGGATGCTGGAAGAGGGGCTGGTGGATGAAGTGCGTAAACTTCTTCTGCAGGGCTACAGCCGGGATCTGAAGTCAATGCGCTCCATAGGGTACAAGGAGATGACCGCCTATCTGGCAGGTGAAATGACGCTGGATGAGGCAGTTACGCTGATCAAGCGGGACAGCCGCCGCTATGCCAAGCGGCAGATGACATGGTTCGGCAGGGAAAATGATATTTATTGGCTTGAATATCCCGCAGCATTTGCTAGTATCCTTGGTCATGTGATTGAATTTTTTGGGTAAAGGAGCGGAACAATGCCTAAAACGCCTTTTAACATCCAGGACCAGTACCTTAACCAGTCTCGCAAGGAGCGCGTGAAGGTCTTGGTACAGCTCATGTCCGGTGAAAAACTGGAAGGGCATATCAAGTCGTTCGATAACTTCTCGGTGCTGATGGAAGTTCACGGCGATATCCTCATCTATAAGCACGCGATCTGCAGCATCACTTCTGTGGATGGCGTTTTCCGACTGCACCAGTAGCAATATGGATGGTGCAGAAGCGGGTGTCCGGATCAGCAGCAGTGACACGGACGGCACCTGCTCGTCACGACAGTAACTCCTCCCAGCCGGCTCTAGAGGGCCGGCTCGTTTTTTATCTGTTGCCAAATTCCTCCTTCTCCACCTATCATTAAAGTCTGCGCGCCGCCGCTCTCATGCCAGTTGCCTCGCAGGGAATCCTGCGACTGCTGTTCCCGCAGCCGAAAATCTTCTCCTCCGCTGCCGGGGCGCGCACACCAGGAGGGATTCATGTCAGGTTTGACTATAGATAAGGTGATGCCGGGAAGTATCGCCGAAGAGCTGGAGCTCGAGCCGGGGGACCGGCTGCTGTCTGTGAACGGGCACCCCTTGCGGGACGTCATCGATTACAACTATTTCGCCTCCGACGACGAACTGGAGCTGGAAGTCGAAAAGGCGGACGGCGAACTTTGGGGAGTCGAAGTGGAGCGCGAAGAGGGGGAGCCCCTGGGGATCTCCTTTCAGGCGCCGGCACCGGCGCGCTGCGGCAACAACTGCGTCTTCTGCTTCGTGCACCAGTTGCCCCGCGGGCTGCGCGGCCCCCTTTACGTGAAGGACGAGGACTACCGGCTCTCCTTTCTCTACGGCAACTACGTCACCATGGCCAACATCGGCCGGGCCGAGCTGGACCGCATCAAGGAGCAGCGCCTCTCCCCGCTCTACATCTCCGTGCACGCCACCGACGCCGCCCTGCGCGAAAAGCTCTTGGGCAAAAGCGGCATCCTCCCGATCCTGGACGTCATGCGTGAGCTGGCCGAGGCGCGCATCACCATGCACACCCAGATCGTACTTTGCCCGGGGTGGAACGACGGTGAAGCGTTTGCCCGCACTGTGGCGGACATGGCCGACCTCTTCCCGTGGGTGGCATCCCTGGCGGTCGTGCCGGTGGGGTTGACCGAGCACAGGCACAACCTGCCTGCTCTGGTCCCGGTCACCAAGGACTTCGCCGCCGAGTTCATCGGCACGTGGTATCCGGAGTCCCGGCGGCTCGAGGAGCGACTGGGGGCTCCCTTCCTGTTTCTGGCCGACGAATTCTACATCAAGGGAGACCTCCCCTTTCCGGCGCTGACCGATTACGGAGAGCTGCCGCAACTGGAGAACGGGGTCGGCATGATCCCGCTGTTTCTGTCCGAAGCGGAAGAGGTGCTCCAGGAGGCGGAAGCCCTGAAGCCGGGGAAACTGACCGTGGTGACCGGCGAGTCCCCCTATCGGTATCTCTCAGATTTTCTGAAACAACTCTCCGACGCCACCGGGGTGGCCATGCAGCCGGTGGCGGTGCGCAACAGGCTCTTCGGCCCCACGGTAACCGTTACCGGACTGGTCTGCGGGGCCGACGTCGTCGCCGCCCTGCAGGGGATGGAACTGGGAGATCTGGTGCTCGTGCCCGACGTGATGTTGAAAGAGGGAGAAGGGGTATTCCTGGATGACCTCACTCTGGACGACGTGGAGCAGCAGCTAGGGGCGGAGGTCCAGGTAGTGGAGTCGACTCCGTACGGTATCTACGAGGCTTTGGTGCAAAGGCTGGGGTAGGGCGAAAAGGACGTGAAACGAAAAGAGCCGGAGGGGATGCGCGATCCCTCCGGCTCTTTGTGTCTGGTGCGTGCGTTTTAGCGACTCATGGCGTCGATGACGTCGAAGTCGAAGACGCTCTCGGCGGTGGACTTGATCAGGTCGATCTTTTCATTGTCGTCCGCCGTGATCTTCGATACGTGCTCGGTAAGGGTGATGAAGGCATCGGCCGTGTTCTGCGAGGTGCGCAGGTAGGGGATGTTGCTGTCGTCTAGGATCCGCTGGGTTATGGCCGACACCGGTGCCGACCCGGGGATCACGATGCCCGCCAGCTTGCGCCGGTAGGCCGGGATGTTGTACAGGGCGGACGCGGTGACAATCAACTCGTCCCTGGAACTGGTGGTGATCAGCAGCGTGGAGTCCTGCAGGGTGTCGATGACCCGCTGCGAAGATGCCGCCCCCAGTTGAATGTGGTTGATGATCCGGTTCTTCCCTTCCTGGTCTCCCTGCAACGGCAGCTTCAGGAGCTTGGAGAGGTCCAGCAGGGTGGGGTTCGCCAGGGTGGGGGAGTAATCGAAGGCGCCGGCGACGCTCTGCTGGCGGCTCTCGAAGAAGGTCCTCAGATAGCCCAGCGTTTCCTCGCGCTTGTTGGCCAAAAGCTTGTTGACCAGGACCAGCTTGACCTGCGCCCCCTGCTGCTGGAACAAAGAGAGGTTCAACTGCACCGAGTCGATGACGCAGCCGATGCCGCCGCTGGCTACCATGATCACCGGTGCGTCCAAGGTGCGGGCGATCTGGGCGTTGTTGATGCCCACCACGGAGCCGACACCGCCGTGACCGGAACCCTCGATGATCAGGAAATCGTTCTTCGCCTCCAGCTCGCTGCAGGCTTTCTTGATGGCCTCAAGCGGAGCCTCTGGGGCGATCTCGCCGGAGAGATACTTCTTGGTGTACCCTTTCCCGACCACAACCGGCGACATAAGCTGCCGATCCGCCTCCATGCCGTAGATGGAGGCGATCAGGGCGGCATCCATATCCATTTCCACGCCGTCCAGCATGAAGACCTTGGGGCCGATCGGCTTTATGAAGCCCACCCGGGCGTATTTCTTTTTGGCCAGATGGAGCAGCGACAGACTGATGGTGGTCTTGCCGCAATGCTGGCCGGTGGCAGCTATGAAGATCTTTTTGCACATATGTCTAAGCCTCGTGGACTTTCTTTGCGAACTCGCACGCTATCATCCGGATTATACTTTTTTGGAAAAATAGGGGCAACATGGTATACGGTACCGGACCCGATGCCTGCCAAAACCGCCTTTCTCTTTGACTGCAGCGCCACGCACTCGCCTCCCTGCTGAGCATGCGCCAAGTCCTGTTATCTTCTTGACGCTTCCGCCATATTCTGTAATAATCCGCCGGTCCAAACGCCTGTTTGTTTACATCAAATCTTTCTAAGCTTCACCATCACTTACCACAGCATAGAAAAGGAGCGTAAACGTGAAAAAGATCTGGGTTGTCCTGTCGTCTCTGCTCGTCCTTGCCTGTGCCGTCTCTGCCTTTGCCGGCGACGGTTCCTTCAAAAGGGTCAAAAACCAGGGTGCTCTGACCATCGGTCTCGATGATGCCTTTCCGCCGATGGGGTACCGCAATGACAAGGGGCAGTTGGTCGGCTTCGACATCGATGCCGCCGAAGAAGTGGGCAAACGTCTGGGCATCAAGATCAACTGGCAGCCGACCGCATGGGACGGCGTCATCCACGCTCTCAACTCCAAGAAATTCGACTGCATCTGGAACGGCATGACCATCACCGACGAGCGCAAGAAGGAAGTCGCCTTCACCAAGCCGTACAAGATGGACGGCCAGGTCGCCGTGGTCCGTTTCGCCGACAAGAAGATCAAGAAGCTTGCCGACCTGAAAGGCGCCAAGGTAGGCGTTCAGAAGGGCTCCTCCGCCGTCGAGGCCGTCAAGAAGCTTCCGGCAGCCCCCGCCGAGGTGCGTGAGTACGAAGACAACCCGAAGGCGCTGCTCGATCTCGAATCCGACCGTCTCGACACCGTCATCATCGACGACGCCACCGGCCGCGACTTCATCGCCAAGCGCCCCGGCAAGTTCCGGATCCTTCCGGGCAACATCACCAAGGAGCCGTTCGGCGTCGCCTTCCGCAAGGAAGACGTGGAGCTGCGCGAGGCGGTCCAGAAGACCCTCGACAAGATGGTCAAGGACGGCACCATGGCTAAGATCTCCAAGAAGTGGTTCGGCGAGGACATCACCAACCCGAAGAAGTGGAAATAGTTAACGCTTTCCCCTCCCCGTACGCGGGGAGGGGGACTGCCACAGTTAATCAGGTGTGCCGATGAAATTTTTTACCGGCAGGGTCGTCACCAAAGCGATCCTGCTTTTTTCATGCTTGCTGTTACTCCTGGCCTCGGTCTGCTTCGCCACGGATTACGATCAGCTCTTCACCGACGCCAACGACGCCATGGCGCAGGGGGATCTCCCCGCAGCCATCACCCTGCTGAAAAAGGTCGAGTTCGAGAAGGGTGACGAAAGCGGCGCCTTCGTCAGGAGCAGGATGCAGATCGCCAGGCTGCAGTTCGCCCTGAAGGACATGGAAAAGGCGAGCTCCGCCGCCAAGGAAGTCCTTGCCGTCTACCCCGACAACAGCGAGGCGCTCAACTTCCTTGCCTCGGTCAAGCAGGAGCAGACGCCCCGCTACCAGGTGTTCGTTCAGGACTGCCTCCGCTTCCTGCCGCAGTTGTTGAAGGGCGCCGTGATGACCATCACCCTGGTGGTCTGCATCATCCTGATCTCCCCTGTCGGCGGCCTCCTGATCGCGCTGGGGCGCATCAGTACCTTCAAGCCGGTGTCGTCGATCTGCTGGTTCTTCATCTGGCTCTTCCGCGGCACGCCGCTGTTGCTGCAGCTCTTCTTCATCTACTACGGCCTCCCCTCCATGGGAATCACCTTCAAGCCGTTCACCGCCGCCATTCTCGGTCTCGGCCTCAACTATTCCGCCTACCTGGGCGAGATCATCCGCGGCGGCATCCAGAGCATCGAGCACGGCCAGATGGAGGCCGCCAAGGCGATCGGCATGAGCTACTGGCAGGCGATGCGCCGTGTGATCATCCCGCAGACCTACAAGCGGCTCATGCCCCCCATCGGTAACGAGTTCATCGCCCTCATCAAGGACACCGCGTTGGTCTCCACCATTGCCATGGTCGAACTCATGCGCTCCGCAGACCAGATGTTCAACGCCTACTTCAACGTGACTGCGTTGATCCTGGCGGCGCTCATCTACCTCTTGTTCACCACCATCTTCACCTTCGTCTTCGAAAAGATCGAGGTTCGGGCCGGCATCTATGAAAACCGCTAACCAACCGTTGTTAAGCCTCAAGGGGATCACCAAACACTTCGGATCGCTCACCGCCGTGAACGGCGTCGACCTCGACGTCTGCCCCGGGGAGATCGTGGTCATCATCGGGCCGTCGGGTTCGGGCAAGTCCACCTTGCTGCGCTCGATCAACTTCCTCGAGGAGATCGAGGAGGGGACCATCGTCTTCGAAGGGGAGGAGATCGGTTACGTCACCAACAAGCATGGGCGGCGGCACCTGGACGCGCCGCACAAGATCTGCGCGCTGCGCTCCGAGATAGGCATGGTGTTCCAGCACTTCAACCTGTTCCCACACATGACCGTCCTGGGCAACGTGATGGAAGGGCCGCTCACCGTGCAGAAGAAGAGCCTGGAGGAGGCGCGGCACATCGCCCTCGACATGCTGGCCAAGGTCGGCCTCTCCGACAAGCGCGATGTCTACCCGGCCACCCTTTCCGGGGGGCAAAAGCAGCGCGTCGCCATCGCGCGAGCGCTCGCCATGAGGCCCAAGCTGATGCTCTTCGACGAGCCCACCTCGGCGCTGGACCCGGAGCTGATCGGCGAGGTGTTCGACACCATCCGCGACCTCGGCAAGGAGGGGATGACCATGATCATCGTCACCCACCAGATGGGGTTCGCGAAGGAAATGGCCGACCGGGTCATCTTCATGGAGAAAGGCTCTTTCGTGGCGCAGGGAACTCCGGAAGACTTTTTCGCCAACCAGATGGAACACGAACGCATCAAATCCTTCCTGAACCGCATTCTTTGACCCCTGCGGCGGCAGCGCCCCTGCCGCCGTTTTTCTTTCCCACCCTTTCTTCTCTATCTGCCCGCTACACGTTCCCGTCCCGCCCGCGTTCGACAACATCCCTCCCCATGCTACAATGTATCCGTTCTTTTCTCGGCGTTTATTAATGTCAAGCCCCGGCTGTTCACATGGGAATCCGACCGTTTCCGAAGAACGAGCTGGGAAAGGGGGAGAGGCATGATCAGAGCGGAAGAGGTCATCGGAACCATTCGGGCCGCACTCGAGCGTGAACCGCGGGTGAACCTGCACGGCCATCCCATTGAACTGGACTTTGCCGATGGTGTGGTCACCGTGGCAGGGGAGGTCGGGGGTATTGCCGCCAAGAAGCTTGCTCTAGAGATCGCCGCCAAGCCGCAGCCGGTGACCGGCCTCGTGGACCGGCTGCGTGTCGAACCGTCCGAGCAGATGGAGGACGGGACCATCCGCGACCATGTCTGCAACGGACTCGCCAGCGAGCCCGCCTTCATGGAGTACGCCGTCCAGGCCGTCGTCAAGCAGGATCTGGAAGAGGTGCGGGGCACAGCGCAACGGGGGCTCGACCGGGTCATCGAGGTCGAGGTCAACGACGGCCTCGTGACCTTGAACGGCCGGGCCGAGAGCATCTCCCACAAACGTCTGGCCGGTGTCCTGGCCTGGTGGGTGCCGGGGAGCAGGGACGTGGTCAACGGGATCGAGGTCTGGTCCGACCCGGAGGAGAACGATGACGAACTGGTGGACCTGATCAGGATCGTTCTGGAGAAGGATCCGCTGGTGAACGCGGCGCAGGTCTCGATCCACTGCAAGGACGGGGTGGTGACTCTGGACGGGGCGGTTCCAACCCCCAACAACAAGCGCGCCGCCGAGTCGGACGCCTGGTACGTGCTGGGGGTAAACGAGGTGGTCAACAACCTGGTCATCACCGGGTGAAGCAGCGACCCAGGCAGCCTTTCGTGCCGCCGCGGCGGGACGATACTGTGCGCCAGGAGCTGACCGCATTGTTGCGGGAGGAGGACCTGACCGCGTGGGAACTTTCGGGGCTGGTGGGGATTTCGGAAAAAGAGGTGCTGGAGCACCTGGAACATCTAAGAAGCGCACTCCACGGCCGGTTGGATATGACCCCCTCCCGCTGCCTGGAGTGCGGTTTTTCTTTTCAGAAGAGGGAGCGCCTGAAAAAGCCGGGGCGTTGCCCGGTCTGCCGCAGCGAACGTATCACGGACCCTTCCTTCACCATCGGCTGAGCCTACACGTCCAGCACCACCGTCGCCCGCCACCCCTCCGGCACCTGCTCCACCTTGTAGCGCAGCATGGTCACCGCTTTCACGTCGGTCCTCAACTCGTGCCGGGTCGGGGCGATCTCCTCTCCCGACAGCGTCGCCCGCACGGTGAGGCCGCTGTCGCTGGGTGAGATCTCGATTTCGTCGGGGAGCAGGATCAGCCTCCGTGCATCCTTGTAGAAGATCAGTTCGTTGAGAAAGTCGAAGAGGAGCATCTCCTCGTTTTCCTGTTCCAGTTTCAACTCCAGCGACTGGGCCGGGCGCACCTGGTCCAGGTTCTCCACCATCACCTCCATGGTGGCGCGCGCCGCTTCCCGGAACAGCCCTTCCAAGGTCGGCGCCCAGGCGTCGAAGGCGACGTCGGCGTGCGCGATGTCGCCGCGGTACTCAAACGGCATGACTTGTCCCCCTTACCCCTTGATATTGCCGATGGGCACCAGGCGTGCCACCCGCTTGCTCAGGCCTGCCAGTTCGGTCGCTTCCACTACATCGTCGATGTTCTTGTACGCCGCGCCCGCCTCCTCGGCGAGCCCTCCGAAGGAATCGGTGCGCACGTAGATGCCGCGCTGCTCCATGTCGCGCTGCAGCTTGTCGCCGCGGAAGCTCTTCTTCGCCTCGTGCCGGCTCATGGTCCTGCCGCTGCCGTGCGCAGTGGTAAACCATGCGTCCCCTCCGGTCGACATGCCGGCCAACAGGTAGGAGCCGGTCTCCATGCTCCCCCCGATGATCACCGGCTGTCCCGTCTTCTGGTAGCACTCGGGCAGCCCCGGCAGCCCCGGCCCGAAGGCGCGGGTGGAACCCTTGCGGTGCACCAGCAGTTCCTTGCGGCTGCCGTTGACAAGATGTCTTTCCAGCTTGGCGGTGTTGTGGGCCACGTCGTACACCATGCGCAGGCCTAGTTCGTCCGGCGAGGCATGGAACAGGTCGGAGAATACCTCGCGGATCCGGTGCAGGATAACTTGGCGGTTGGCGAAGGCCATGTTGACGGCGCATTTCATGGCGCTGAAATAGGCTTGCCCCTCCGGAGAGTGGAAGGGGGCGCAGGCGAGCTCCCGGTCCACGATCTTGATGCCGTACTTGCGCTCCATGACCGAGAGGAACAGTTTCAGGTAGTCGGTGGCGACCTGGTGCCCGAACCCGCGGCTGCCGCAGTGGAACATGATCACCACCTGGTTCGGGACGGTGGTCAGGCCGAAGGCGTCGGCGAGTTCCCGGTCCATGATGTTGTGCGGCTGCACCACCTGGATCTCGCAGTAATGGTTGCCGCTTCCCAGAGTCCCCAACTGGTTGTAGCCGCGCTCGACCGCCTTCTGGCTGATGTGGGAGGCGTCCGCCCCCGGGAAGCAACCTCCCTCCTCGGTCATGTCCAGGTCTTCCTGGCTGGCAAAGCCGTTTTTGAGGCACCAGCGCGAGCCATGCTGCACCACGGAACGAAAATCGTCACCTTTCATCTTGATGAAGCCGTGGCAGCCGACCCCAGTGGGGATGCGTTCGAAAAGTCGGTCGATTAGTTGGTGCAGTTTGGGCTGGACCTGTTCGGCTGTCAGGTTGGTGAGTACGAGCCGCATGCCGCAGTTGATGTCGAATCCGATGCCGCCGGGAGAGATCACTCCCGAGCCGGGGTCCATGGCGGCCACTCCGCCGATGGGAAAGCCGTACCCCCAGTGGCCGTCGGGCATGCAGTAGGCGTAGCGCTGGATACCGGGGAGCGTGGCCACGTTGCTCACCTGCTCGAATACCCCCGCGTCCATTTGATTGATCAACTTCTCGCTGGCGACGATCCTTGCCGGAACCAGCATCCCTTCCTTGTGGCTCACCGGCAGTTCCCATATTGTTTCGCTGATCCGCTTCAGGGCCGCTGGTACGTTCATAGGACCTCCCTTCGCGACAGGTGGCGATGCACCGGGAGATGTTACCACAACTGGAGTTGCTTCGCGGGAGGGCGCCCAGGTTTTCTAGGAGGTCTAAGGCGGGGGGCAGCAGGGGATTTCTGGGCAAGCGCGTCGACCGATGGCCGCCCCGGGGGGCGGCCGTCGAGCTTCATGGGCTACTCAGGCCGAGATGTGTCGGGAAGGGAAAGGGGTAGGTAGAGCCGCTTCTTCCTTTTTACTCCAGTGCCCGGATCTGTCATAACCGATGATGCAGCCCGTCGACAGCAGGTGGTCCAGGAAGTAGTCGTTGATCACGTCATAGGTGAAGTCGTCGTAGCAGACCAGTACTCCCATTGTTGTGTCCTCCCATACAGCAGTCAGTTTAAGAGATGCAATACCTATCGGAATCTGGTCGCCCGACCTAAAGAAAGATTTGCTTCCGGAGATCCCCTGCTGCCCCGCGCCTTGTACGCGGCTCACGCTGGCTCTGAGAAGTGTGACAAACATCGATTGTGAGCGGCTCAAGTAGTTGACAAGGGTACGGGGTCCCCTGTATGCTCCATGAGTGCTAAAGTGCGCAACAACTACGTTGAAGAGGTACTTAAATGGATAACGATCACAGGGAAGAGATGGAAACCGAAGAGGAGAGCTTTGCCGATCTGTTCGAGCGGAGCCAGAAGGACGCCGGCCGGCTGGAGCCGGGCGCCAAGGTCGAGGCGACCGTATTGCAGATCGCCAAGGACTGGATCTTTCTGGACACCGGCCGTAAAGGCGAAGGGGTCCTCGACATCAAGGAACTCCTTGACGCCGATGGCAACGTGAGCGTCAAGGTCGGTGACAAGGTCACTGCCTGGTTCGTCTCTTCGCGCAACAACGAGATGCGTTTCACCACCAAGCTCGGCGCCGGGGGCAGCCACTCCGCCGGCAACGCACAGCTCGAAGAAGCTTACGCCGCCGGCATCCCGGTCCAGGGCGTGGTCGAAAAGGAAGTGAAGGGTGGCTTCGAGGTGAAGGTCGCCGGTTCCCGCGCCTTCTGCCCGTTCTCCCAGATCGCCCTGAGAAGGGTGGAGGACACCGCTGCCCTGGTGGGCAAGCAGATGTCCTTCAAGGTCACCGAGTATTCCGAGAAAGGTCGCAATATCGTTGTTTCCCACCGGGCCCTGCTCGAGGAGGAAATGCAGCAGCAGAAGGATGCGCTTAAGGAAACCCTCAAGGTGGGTGACCGCGTGAAGGGGACCGTAACGTCGCTGCGCGACTTCGGCGCCTTCGTCTCCATCGGCGCCGTCGAAGGGCTCCTGCCCGTTTCCGAGGTGGCATGGGCCCGCGTGAACCACGTCAGCGAAGTCCTCACCGTCGGCCAGGAAGTAGAGGTGGTGGTGAAGGGTATCGACTGGGAGAAGAACCGCATCTCCTTCTCGCTGAAAGACACCCTGGCCGATCCCTGGGAAGAGGCTGCGAGCGCCTTCCCGGAGGGTTCCTACCAGAACGGCAAGGTGGCAAGGCTTACCCCGTTTGGTGCATTCGTAACCCTGGCCAGCGGCGTCGACGGCCTGATCCATATCTCCAAGCTGGGGGCGGGCAAGCGCATTCAGCATCCGAAGGAGGTTCTCTCCGAAGGGCAGGAGGTCGAGGTGAAAGTCGAGGCGGTGGATCGTGAGGCGAAGAAAATCTCGCTCGCCCTTGCTTCGGTTAGCCGCGCGGCGGAGGAGCAGACTCAGAGCATGGACGCCTACAAGAAGACCGTGGCGGAGGCCCCCAAGGCGATGGGTACCCTGGGCGACCTGCTCAAGGCCAAGCTGAAGGGGTAGCCGTTGGAGGATCTTTTTCCCGACCCCACCCAACTGCTGAGGCTGGCCCGCACCCGGATGCCCTACGGCAAGTACGCCGGGTCCCTGCTGGTGGACCTGCCAGAGCCGTACCTGGTCTGGATGAGGCAGAAGGGTTTCCCCGAAGGAGAACTCGGAGCCATGCTTCAGTGTATGTACGAGGTTAAGGCCAACGGCCTGGAGTACCTGTTCGATCCGCTGCGTCGCGGCTGATCGGCATTTTAAAAACAAAAAGCCCCTCTTGCCGCAAGGCAAGGGGGGCTTTTCTTTGCGCGCCCGGCAAGGTCAGCGGCTCCACTCCACCCGTACCATGCGCTGCTCGTGGCTCCACTTGTAGTGCAGTTCGCCGCGCTGCGACTTGTACAGCTCGCGTCCGATCTTCTGTGCCAGCTTGTCCTCTGTAGTGGTGACGACGATGCCGCCATCCTCTTCCCTGATTTCCATGATGCGTCCCAAGGGGTTTTTCTCCCGGTGCTTGGTCTCCTGCTGTCTCACTGTGTTCAGGATCTCCTCCCTGTGTTGGGATAGGTACGGTCCCGAGAGGGTGACAACGCCGGCGGGGTCTTCGCCCACGATGCGCTGACAGGCCGGGCAGAGGATTTCGCCGCTGGGGGAGGCGGAGGACGCGTCTTGAATCTGCCAGCGCTTGTTGCGGTAGACGATGCCGCACCCTTTGCAGACGGTTCCCTCTGGCAGCCCGCGTTTGGGCAGGTATGGTTCGAGGCTGCGGATGGTCCTTTGTCCTTTCTCTTCCATGGTTATTCTGGATCCGCGTGGCATGGCTACCTCCATTGTTTTGGGCTAACAAAATTAGCACCGGCTAAGTATAGCACTCGCGCCCAGCAGGGGAAGCCGTACGGGAATGAAAGCGACCGCAGAGGGGAGGGGAACGGGAAGGAGCCCGAAACGAAAAAAGACCCGATGCTTTTGCATCAGGCCTTTCCTGGAAAAATGTAACTGGCGCTTAAATCTTGAGATCCTTTACCCCTATCCGCCGGTGGAAGCTTTTTCCTCGCGGCGTAATGACATGCTCCGGCGGGACCATGTCACCCGTGTCGCGCGGGTTCTTCCCCTTTTTGAAGCGGTTTGCACGCGCATGACGGATGAGATTATTATAGGCCAATCGGCTTGATCTCCTTAAGCGCCAGCTACTAGCTCCAGAGTGCCGTACAGGTTTATGTGGGACCACGCTCTTTTGTAAAGCATCTCCCCGGAAAACGCTTCAGGCTTTTCCTCTACATTCAGGGAATGGCACACCACGTCTGAAACCTGGGAAATTTTAAGTGTGGAATAATCAGGGTACCCCACGCCACCTCTACCTGTACCCCAGAGCTGTTTTCAAAGACCAACTCTTTGCTACGATTTAAGTGTACGCCTGGCAGTAATAAGAGTCAACAGGTTGATTGATCGAGACTTTTGGTAGTATCGTTGGTGCGATTTAATCGGTAGGGCGGGGCGCTGCTACTGTGCTGACAGTTTTAAAGCCGGATCATCGCGCTCCGGCCGGAACGCTTGTAGCAGTGGAGGGGCGTGGTAGCATTGAGGTTTTTGAACTTTGCGGAGGGAACCATGTCCAGCAACGCGAAAAGGGAACTAGCTGCGCGGAAGGAGCGAATGCTGAGCCAGCACCTGGCGGGGCGGGGCGTCGTGGACCAGGCGGTGCTGAAGGCGATGCGCGAGGTGCCGCGCGAAGCCTTCCTCCCGCCGGGGATGGAATATCTTGCCTACGACGATGGTCCGTTGCCGATCCAGGAAGGGCAGACCATTTCCCAGCCCTACATCGTCGCCTACATGGTCGAGGCGCTGGAACTGCAAGGGGGCGAGAGGGTCCTGGAGATCGGCACCGGCTCCGGCTACGCGGCAGCCGTCTTGAGCCTCTGCGCGGCGCAGGTTTTCACCGTGGAGCGGATCCCTTCCTTGTCACACCTGGCCGCGGAGCGACTGCGCGAACTCGGCTACGGCAACGTGACGGTGCATCTTGGCGACGGCACGCTGGGGTGGCAGGAACACGCCCCTTACGATGCCATCGTGGTCACGGCCGGGGCGCCGGAGGTACCGGAAGAACTCGAGCGGCAACTGGCGCCGGGGGGACGGCTGGTGATCCCGGTGGGGCCGACGCCGCATCTGCAGGACCTGGTGCGGGTGCGCCGGGACCGTAGCGGGAGCCTGCACCGGGAAACCCTCTGCGCGGTCCGGTTCGTGCCGCTGATCGGCGCGCAGGGGTGGGAGTACTAGGAAAGCGCCAGTGCCTCGGCGGCCGGGACGTCGTTCAGCGTCTTCAGGAACGCCTCTTCGCCCACCGCGCCGCAGCGGGTGGCGAGCCGCACTAATTGTTCCGGCAAGGGCGCCGGGATATCGATCTCTTCACTGGTGGCGGGGTGCACCAGCGTGGTCCGGAAGGAGTGCAGCGCGTGGCCGGTGAAGCCGGAAAGCTTCCTGCCGCCGTAGCGCTTATCGCCCAGGATCGGGTGCCCGATCAACCTGAAGTGCTGCCTGATCTGGTGCATGCGCCCAGTGAGCGGGTACACCGCGAGCAGCGCTACACCGCCCCCCTGGAAGAGCCTCACGTAACTGGTCTGGGATTCCTTGCCGTCCAACGCCGCATCGATGGTCCCCTGCTTCTGCAGTTTCCCCTCCACCATGGCGAGGTACAGCTTGCCGAGCCCTTCTTCCTGCACCATCTTGCCGAACATCCCCGCAGCGACCGCGCTCTTGGCCAGGATGATGGCGCCGGAGGTCCCCTTGTCGAGCCGGTTCACCGGGCGCAGCCTGCCGACGCCGTCGCGTTTTTTCAAAAGCGTCTCGGCCAGGTCGACCAGGGTGATCTCTTCCGGGTCCTCGGTGCGGTGCACCGCGAGGCCGGCCGGCTTGTTGAAGCAGATAATCCAACTGTCCTCGAACAGGATGTCGAGTTCCGGGGTGAGCCGGGCGAGGAACGCTGCCGTCTTGCTGCTTTCCTTGAGGGTGACCTGGTCGGCGTAGTGTAGCATGTCGCCGGGTTCGGCGGGAGCGCCGTTCACCTTTAGGTGTCCCGAGTTGATCAGCTTTTTGATGTAGGAGAACTGCGCGGTGGGAAGGAGGTTGCGCATGAAACTGTCCACGCGCCGCAGGTGGTCTTCAGCCGTTATCTGGTAAGTTAACATGGGTCGGAGTATACCTTCATGAGGAAGAAGGCGCAAGGGAATCCAGCCGGGAAGTGAGAGCTTGGGATAGCTGCGCTGGTCCTCCTCCCGTCAAGGGAGGAGAGGGGTAAGGAGCGAACACAAAGGGCGCACCCTGGTGAGGGTGCGCCCTTTGTTACAGCAAGCGGACGTGGTCCGTTATTTTTTCACGTTGTAGAAGACTTCGGCCCCTCTGAACAGGGCGACTTCATCCAGCTCGTCCTCGATCCTCAAGAGCTGGTTGTACTTGGCGACGCGGTCGGTGCGGCAGAGCGAACCGGTCTTGATCTGGCCCGCGTTGACGGCAACGGCGAGGTCGGCCAGGGTGACGTCCTCGGTCTCGCCGGAACGGTGCGAGATGACGCAGGTGTAACCGGCGCGCTTGGCCATCTCGATGGCGTCGAGGGTTTCGGTCAGGGTGCCGATCTGGTTCAGCTTGATCAGGATGGAGTTGGCGATCCCTTTCTTGATCCCTTCCTTGAGGATGGAGGGGTTGGTCACGAAGAGGTCGTCACCCACGATCTGGATGCGCTTGCCCAGGCGGTCGGTGAGCTTCTTCCAGCCGTCCCAGTCGTTCTCGGCCATGCCGTCCTCGATGGAGATGATCGGGTACTTGTTGACCAGGTTCTCGTAGAAGTCGACCATCTGGTCGGCGGTCTTCTTGGACTCGGCCTCGTTCTCCAGGGTGTAGACCCCGTTCTCGAACAGTTCGGAGGATGCCACGTCGAGTGCGAGGAGCACTTCCTCACCCGGCTTGTAGCCCGCCTTCACGATGGCCTCCATGATCACCTCGAGGGCCTCCTCGTTGGATTTGAGGTTCGGCGCGAAGCCACCCTCGTCACCGACGGCGGTGTTGTACCCCTTGGACTTCAGCACCGACTTCAGCGCGTGGAAGATCTCGGCGCCCATCCTGAGGGCCTCCTTGAAGGTCTTGGCGCCGGCGGGCATGATCATGAATTCCTGGATGTCGACGTTGTTGTCGGCGTGGGCGCCGCCGTTGATGATGTTCATCATGGGCAGCGGCAGTTCTTTGGCGTTGGAGCCGCCGATGTACTGGTACAGCGGCAGGCCTACCTCGTCGGCCGCGGCCTTGGCCACTGCGAGGGAAACGCCGAGAATGGCGTTGGCGCCCAGGCGGCTCTTGAACTCGGTGCCGTCGAGCTCCAGCATCTTCTTGTCGATGCCGACCTGGTCGGTGGCGTCCATGCCGGTAATCTCGTCAGCGATGATGTCGTTGACGTTGGAGACGGCTTTCTCCACGCCCTTGCCGAGGTAGCGCCCCTTGTCGCCGTCACGCAGTTCCAGCGCTTCGCGCTCGCCGGTGGAGGCGCCGGAGGGAACCGCGGCTCTGCCCATAGCACCGGAATCCAGGAACACTTCGACCTCAAGTGTCGGATTCCCCCTGGAATCAAGTATTTCCCTGGCGTAAACGTCGGTTATCTGGCTCATCTCTACCCCCCCTGGAATGTAATTTAATTGTGAACGGGCTGCGCCGCCCGTCCTAATGGAGCCTCCGTTATATAACATATCTGCCCTCAAAGGGAAGCAGCTTTTGTAAAATTTTGCTAACATGGCGAAGCCACAGCGGTTCCCAAGGCATTTGGTTTAGATTGACAGTACTGAAATAAACGGGATATATTGTCCCCTTGCTGCTATTCTCGCAGTCTCTGTCCTTATGACACGGGAACCATTGAAGATAATGCCCACCGAAAGCGGCGACAAACAGACAATTCAGAAGAGTTCGCTGATCCGGCTCTGCGACAGCTGGCTGGAAGCGGTTGCCCAGGGTCTCACCTGCGACAGGAATGAGAAGCGCAGCCGCTTCATCATGCTCTTCCTCACCGCCTTATTCCTCACCCTGTTCATCATTCCCAGCCCGCAGTTCCTCTCGGTGCACTACCGCGAGGGGGATATCGCCACCTCCGACATCCGCGCCACCCAGGACTATCTGATCGAGGACCTGCTGCTGACCGAGAAGAAGAGGTCGGAGGCTGAGGGCGCCGCGCCGTTTGTCTATTCCCTCGCCGTCAACGGCAACATCGAGCTGGTGCGCCGCTTCGAGGACGCGCTCGATCTCATGGACGACGCCACCCTGCATGGCGACGCCAGGCGCAAGGCGGCGGTCGGGGTGCTCGGGGTGGATATCTCCGAGCCGGAGTTCGCGGCGCTCTCCCGCGTCAAGCAGCAGCGGGCTTTCCTTTCCGACCTGGCGCGGCAGTTGGCACCGCTGTACCGGCAGCGCATCGTCGCCGACCGCGGCCACTTTGCCGCCGATCTCCGTCACGGCATCGTGGTGGTCGACGAAGCGACCAGGCAGGACGTCGCCGGAGGTGACTACAGCGCGAGCATTGACCTCCCCGCCGCCCGCCGTGTCTTCTCCCGGGCCGCCCTGACCCAGGGGGCGGCGCCCCACGACCTGGAGCTCCTCAAAGGCGTGGCGCTGCGCATGATCGCCCCCAATCTCTCCTTTGACCGCAACGGCACCGACGCCAAGAAGAGCGAAGCGCGCGCCGCGGTGCGCCCGGTGCTCTTCAAGATGAAGCGCGGCGAGATGATCGTCCGGGTCGGGGAGCGGGTGACCTCCGAGCAGGCGATGAAGCTGGAGAAGATCTTCAAAAGCAGGAACAGTACCCCCATCCTCACCGGACTGGGGATCTTCGGCCTCATCCTGGTGCTCTGCTACGCCCCGTACCGCTTCGGCCGCAAGAACATCAGGAAGTTCAACCCGAGCAACAAGGACATCCTGCTGCTGTCGCTTCTGACCGTGGGCAACTTCGCCGTCCTCAAGCTGGTGTCAGCGGTTTCCACCGCCCTCGGGGGGCTCTTCCCCTCCATCGACACGGCGAGCTATTTCTATCTCTTCCCTTTTGCGGCCTCCGCCATCATCGTCAGGATCATCCTCAACTCCGAGGTCGCCCTGGTCTACTGCGCCATCACCGCGCCGCTCACCGGGATCATGCTGAACAACTCGCTCCAGGTGGTTGTCTACGCTCTCCTGGGCGGCATCGTCGGCGCCCACGGCGTGCGCCAGTGCAAGGAGCGGGGCACGATCTACAGCGCCGGCTTCAAGGTGAGCGCGGTGAACATGGCGCTGGCGGTCTGCTTCCACGTCTACAACGACACGCCGCTCTCCCTGCAGGCGCTGTACTGCATCATCTTCGCCCTGCTGGGCGGTCTGATCAACGCCGTCTATGTCTCCGGCACCATTCCGCTCATCGAGGCGCTGTTCCAGTACACCACCGACGTGAAGCTCCTGGAGCTCGCCAATCTCAACTCGCCGCTTTTGCGCGAGCTGATGATCCGGGCGCCGGGCACCTACCACCACAGCGTGCTGGTGGGGAACATGGTCGAGGCGGGCGCCGAGGCGATCAGCGCCAATCCCCTTCTGGCCCGCGTCGCCGCCTACTACCACGACGTCGGCAAGCTCAAGAAGCCGCAGTACTTCATCGAGAACATCCGCGACGGCGAGAACCGCCACGACAAGCTCTCCCCCAGCATGAGCGCCCTCATCCTCATCTCGCACATGAAGGACGGGGTCGAGCTCGCCAAGGAGCACCGCATCGGGCAGCCGATCATCGAGATCATCCGGCAGTCCCACGGCACCTCGCTGATCAATTACTTTTACCTGAAGGCGAAGGGGCTGGAGACGCCCGGCTCACCTCCCGTGGAGGAACGCGATTTCCGCTACCCCGGTCCCAAGCCGCAGACCAGGGAGGCGGGGCTCGTGCTTCTGGCCGACTGCGTGGAGGCCGCCTCGCGCACCCTCACCGACCCGACCCCGGCCCGGATCCAGGGGCTGGTGCAGAAGATCATCAACAACATCTTCATCGACGGGCAGTTGGACGAGTGCGAGCTGACCCTGAAGAACCTGCACGAGATAGCCAAGAGCTTCAACCAGATACTCGCGGGGATCTATCACCAGCGCATCGATTACCCCGAGCCTGCCTACAAGGAGAAGACGATTGCCAAGAAGCCAGAGGATTTCGATAGCGAACCGCCAAAGGCGGATGCCGGTCGCGAAGACGCAGCTGCGAAAGGTGGCGCAGAGGATCTTAGACGCCTTGGGATGTCCTGAGGCGGAACTTTCCGTCAGCATCGTGGGGGACCGGTCCATCCGGGTCCTGAACCGGGAATACCTGGGGCGGGACAAGGCCACCAACGTGATCTCCTTCGCCATGCAGGAGGGCGAGTTCGGCGCCATCAACCCCGAGGTCCTGGGCGACGTGGTCATCTCCGTCGACACCGCGGCACGCGAGGCCGAGGAGTCCGGGCAGACCTTCCTGGAGCGCCTCTACTTCCTGCTTTTGCACGGCATCCTGCACATCACCGGCTACGACCATGAAAGAAGCGGGGAGGCCGAGGCCGCCCGCATGGAGGCCAAGGAGCGGGAGATCTTTTCCCTGCTGGTCGAGGAAGGGCTTGTCTAGCCGGGGCAGGGGCTTGCCGGCCGCTGCCTTGGCGAACCCCGGCCTGCCGGCCGAAGCCTCAGCGAAGGCCGGAGGCTCGATATGAAGCCCACCCGCTTCATTGACTCCGTCAACTGCGCCATAGAGGGGATCCTCCACACCACGCGCACGCAGAAGCACATGCGCTACCACTTCCTCGCGGCGGTGGCCGTGCTGTTCGCGGCGCTCTTGTTGCGGGTCTCCTCGGTCGAGTTCATGCTGCTGGCCCTGGCCATCAGCTTCGTCCTCTTCGCGGAGCTCCTCAACACCGCCATCGAGGTGGTGGTGGACATGATCTCCCCGGAGTTCCACCCCATGGCCAAGCTCGCCAAGGACGTGGCGGCGGGAGCCGTGCTGGTGGCCGCCTTCGGCACCGCCATCATGGGCTACCTGGTGCTCTCTAAGTACGTGCTTCCCTGGCAGCGGCTTGGCCTTGAGATGGTGGGGAGCGAGTCGGAACTGGGCATGCTGGTCTCGGCGGTCCTGGTGCTGATCGTGGTGGTGATCCTCAAGGCGCGCAGCGGGACCGGTAAGCCCCTCGAAGGGGGCGGCGTCAGCGGCCATTCGGCGGTCGCCTTCTCCATCGCCACCTCGGTATCGCTGCACACCCAGGACCCGCTCATCGCACTTTTCTGCTTCATCCTGGCCGCGATGGTGAGCCACTCGCGCCTCCTGCTCAGGATCCACCGTCCCCGCGAGGTTGTGCTGGGGGCGGGCGTCGGACTGGGGATCACCCTGGCAGTGCACCTGCTGTTCCGTGCCTTCTGGCGGTGCGGACTATGACGGATAATGCTTCAACATTAAGGAGACACATCCTTGGAAGAGGGTAACGGACGCAAGGGCCAGGGAATCATGGAATCCTTGACCCGGCTCTTATACGGCAAAAAGAAGGTAACCGGGGCGGAGATCCAGGAGATCATGGACGCCGGGGAGGAAGAAGGGCTCATCAACCAGGAGGAGAACGCGATGATCCGTTCCATCCTGACCCTGGGTGATTCCATGGTGCGCGAGATCATGCTGCCGCGTATGGAGATGGCCTGCGTTTCTATCGAACTCGAGGTGCGCGAGGTGCTGAAGTCGATCATCGCCTCCGGCCACTCCCGGCTTCCGGTCTACGAAGGGACCATCGACAACATCATCGGCCTCATCTACGCCAAGGACCTGCTCCGGTACTGGGGCGAGCCTGATGACGCCATCGAACTCAGAAAGCTGATCCGCCCCCCCTTTTTCATCCCGGAGACCAAGAACCTGGAGGAGCTGCTGCACGACTTCAAGAAGCGGCGCGTGCACATGGCGGTGGTTATCGACGAGTACGGCGGCACCGCCGGCCTGGTCACCATCGAGGACCTGCTCGAAGAAATCGTGGGGGACATCCAGGACGAGTATGACCTGGAGACCGAGCGCCTCTCGGTGCAGGGGGACGGCTCCATCGTCGCTGACGGCCGGCTTCCCATCGAGGAGCTGGAGGAGCACTTCGACGTCGGGATCGAGAAGGAAAACTTCGAGACGGTGGGGGGGCTCCTGTTTCACCTGACCGGGCGCATTCCCGCGGCCGGCGACGTGATCGAGAACGACTCGCTGGTGCTCACCGTGCTCGAGGCGGACGAGAGACGGATCGCCAAGGTGCACATCGCGAAGAAGCAGGAGCCGGTTGGGGAGTCTGAGGAGTCGTGACCGCGAGGACGGCCATCGCAGGCGAGGCAACCGCCGGACGTTACCTGCTGGCGCTGCTCTCGGGCGTGTTGCTGGCACTTTCCTTCCCGCTGCCCGGTGTGTCGGCGTTGGCGTGGGTCGCCTTCGCGCCGCTTTTACTGGCTGCCGACCGCGTTTCGCCGAGGCTCGCGTTCCGGCTAGGCTTCACGGCCGGCTGCGTCGCCTACGCCGGCATCCTTTACTGGCTGAACGTGGTGATGATGAACTACGGGAAGCTGCACTGGACGGTGAGCGTCACGCTCTACCTCGTCCTGGTCGGCTACCTGGCGCTCTACCCGGGCGCGGTGCTCTGGCTGGTGCGCCGCTGCGAAGCGAGCCGCATTCCGCTTCTGTGCTCCTTTCCGCTTTTGTGGGTGACCGGCGAAGCGATTCGCTCCTACGTCCTGACCGGCTTTCCCTGGGCGAGCCTCGGGTACTCCCAGTATCGCACCCTGCCGCTGATCCAGATCAGCGACCTGACTGGTGTGTACGGGGTGAGCTTCCTGATCGCGCTGGCCAACGTCGTGGTTTACCGGATCTGGGTTTCCATGCGCTACCGCAAGCCCTACCCGGTGCGCGCCCTGCTGCTCCTGGTGCTGCTTATGGCCGCTACCATGGTCTACGGCGTCGCCGCCCTGACCCGCAGCGACAAGGGCGAGGTGCGCAGGGTACTGCTGGTGCAGGGGAACATCCCTCAGGACCGGAAGTGGGACCCGGCCTTTCAGGATGCGACGCTGAAGACCTACGAGCGGCTCACCCGGGAGGGGAACCCGGAACCGGGCACCCTGGTGGTCTGGCCCGAGAGCGCCCTGCCGTTTTTCCTGCAGCAGGAGCCGGCCTTTGCCGCCCGGGTCAGCGCCCTGGCCGTCGAACTGAAGAGCCCGCTCGTGGTGGGAAGCCCGGCCTACGAACTGCGGGAGGGGAGGGCACGCTACCTGAACAGTGCCTTCCTCATCTCCGAGCAGGGGGGCATCGCCGGGAGAAGCGACAAGCTGCACCTGGTCCCCTTCGGCGAGTACGTGCCGCTGGCGCCGCTGCTCCCCTTCGTGAACAAACTGGTGACCGGCATCGGCGACTTCTCCCCCGGTAAGCAGGCCGTGGTGCTGCCGTCCTCCGTGGGGAAGCTGGGCGTGCTGGTCTGCTTCGAGGGGATCTTTCCCGAAGTGGCCAACGCCTATGTCGAAAAGGGTGCCCAGGTGCTGGTGAACATCACCAACGACGCCTGGTTCGGGCGCAGTTCCGCCCCCTACCAGCACCTCTCCATGACCGTGTTCCGGGCCGTGGAGAACCGGGTTCCCCTGGTGCGCGCCGCCAACACCGGGATCTCCTCGGTGATCGACAGCAAGGGGCACATCCGGGGCATGACCCAGCTCTTCCAGGAGGCGACCTTGAGCGGCGAGGTGAGGCCCGGCACCGGGCGGACCTTCTACAACCGTTTCGGCGACCTCTTTGCCCTGATCTGCCTGGCCGGCAGCATCGGCATGGGCATCGCCTGTTATCGCGGGCGCCGCTACTGATTTTTTGCCACCATCAATGATCGCCATACAGGCGATGCGACCATAAAGGAGTTTCCAGATGTTCAGAGAAGAAATTGCCAAAATCGAAGACCTTGCCGAGCGAATCCACAAACTCCGGGGGTCTCTTTGACGTAGATGACAAACGGGAGCGGATGCATGAGCTCGAGGAGCTGACCTCCCGCGCCGATTTCTGGAATGACGCTGACAAGGCGCAGAAGGTGCTCAAGGACCGGATGGCGATGGAGAAGGACGTCACCACCTGGGAAAGCCTCGACCGCCAGGCCCGCGACATCCAGGAACTGATCGAGCTGGGGAGCGAGGAGCAGGACGAGGCGACCCTGGCCGAGGTTCACGCCATGAACGAGCAGTTGGAGAGCGGGGTGAGCCAGGCGGAGTTTCGCAGGATGCTCTCCGGTCCCCACGACGCCTCCGGCGCGTTCGTCTCCGTCAACTCCGGGGCCGGCGGCACCGAGTCGCAAGACTGGGCCGAGATGCTCTTGCGCATGTACCTGCGCTACTGCGAGAAGAAGGGGTGGAAGACCGAGATCACCGACTACCAGGAAGGTGACGGCGCCGGCATCAAGGGGGTGACCTTCGCGGTCACCGGCGAGTTCGCCTACGGCTACCTGAAGGCGGAGGCGGGCATCCACCGGTTGGTGCGCATCTCACCCTTTGACAGCAGCGCACGGCGCCACACCTCGTTCGCCTCCGTGTTCATCTTCCCGGTGATCGAGGAAGAGGACATCGAGATCAAGATTCCGGAGAGCGACCTGAGGATCGACACCTACCGTTCCTCGGGCGCCGGCGGCCAGCACGTCAACACCACCGACTCGGCCATCAGGATCACCCATCTCCCCACCGGCACCGTGGTGGCCTGCCAGAGCGAGCGCAGCCAGCACATGAACAAGGCGACCGCCATGAAGGTGCTCCGCTCCAAGCTCTACGAAATGGAGATCAGGGAGCGCGAGGCCAAGGCGGCCGACATCGCGGGCGAGAAAAAGGAAATCGGCTGGGGGAGCCAGATCCGCTCCTACGTGCTGCACCCCTACAAGATGGTCAAGGACCTGCGTACCGGTGTGGAGAGCGGCAACCCGGACAACGTCCTGGACGGCGCCCTCGACGATTTCGTGGTCCCGTACCTGATGGGCGTGCGCCGGGAGACCAAGGATATTTAGGGGCATTCAGGCGAAAGTCTCTTTCCCCCTCCCAGCCCTCCCCCTCCGGGGGCGGGTGTAACACAAGGAACAATAATGCTTAAGACGGCAAGACTGTTGATCATATATCTTCTCCTCCTGGCACCTGCGGCCACCGGCTGCGCCGCGCAGCGCGCCGGTCTTTCCAGCGTCGGCTTCGCCATCCAGGTGGGCGCCTTCTCAGACGTGAAAAACGCCGAGCGGCTCACCCGGAAGCTGCAGGAGCAGGGGATAGAAGCCTTCTACTTCAAACGGGAAAACGGCATCTACGCGGTCCGTTTCGGCGACTTCGCCCGGCGCGAAGAGGCACGCAAGGCGGCCCAGAAGCTGGTGAAGGAGCACACCATCGGCTCCTATTTCATCGCGCCGCCGCAACCAGACCGCACCGTGCTGGTGCGGGAGACCGTGATCGAGAAGGCACCGTCCCCGTCCATCACCAAACCGACCAAGCCGGTGCCCCCGGGCAAAAGGAAAGAGGAACCGGTAAAGCGTGACCGCGGCGACATGGGCAATATCGCCGCCCGCACCGCCGAGCGTTTCGTTGGCATCCCGTACCGCTGGGGCGGGGACACCGTCGTCGACGGCATGGACTGCAGCGGTTTCGTGCGCGCGGTCTACAACCTGTGCGGCATCAACATTCCGCGCACCTCCCGCGAGCAGTACCGGGTGGGGGATGCCATCGCGCGCGACGAGCTTAAAGACGGCGACCTGGTATTCTTCGGCGCCTCCAGCGACGAGATCAACCATGTCGGCATCTTCGTGGGCAACGGCCGCTTCGTCCATGCGCCGCGCCGCGGCGATGACATCAAGGTGAGTTCCATGGACGAGTCCTACTTCCAGAAAAAGTTCGTGGGAGCCAAGCGCTATTTTTAATACTTGCGCCTCAAGCACCGATAAGGTCCAGGCCGGGCAAATGTAGAGCAAAGGGGGACAGGCACCTCCGGAGCCAGTCCCCTCCCGAGCCTGGGACGTTAACGCAGAACATAGAACGTAGAACCTGATTACATCGACACAGGAGCAGTTATGGCATTTATCAAGCCGTTCAAGGCGGTACGCCCCAAAAAAGAGCTGGCCGAGAAGGTCGCCGCTCTTCCCTATGACGTGATGAACACGGACGAGGCCATTCAGATGGCCGCCGGCAACGCGGTCAGTTTCCTGCACATCTCCCGCCCCGAGATCGATCTCCCCAGGGAAATCGATGTGCATTCGGACCCGGTGTACGTCAAGGGACGCGACAACCTCGAGAAATTCCTGGCGGAGGGCGTGCTGCTGCAGGACGAGACCGAGCGCTACTACGTGTACCGCCAGAAGATGGGGAACATCACCCAGACCGGCCTCGTGGTCTGCGCCGGCGTGGACGACTACCAGACCGGCACCATCAAGAAGCACGAGCTGACCAGGGCGGACAAGGAGGAGGACCGCGTCAAGCACATCGACGCGCTCAATGCCAACGACGAGCCGGTCTTCTACACCTACCGCAACGACGCGGCCATCACCGCGACCATCGACCAGGTCACCAAGGCGGCGCCTCTTTACGACTTCACCACCGATGACGGCGTCTCCCACGCCCTGTGGGATATCGCCGATCGGAAGTTGGTCGACTCCCTGACCAAGAGCTTCGCCGCCATCCCGACACTCTACGTCGCCGATGGCCATCACCGCAGCGCGGCCGCGAGCCGGGTGCGCGACCTGAGAAGGGACGCCAACCCGAAGCATACCGGCAGCGAGGAGTACAACTACTTCCTCACCGTGATCTTTCCGGACAACGAGATGACCATCATGCCCTACAACAGGGTGGTAAAGGACCTGAACGGCCGCGGCGTCGCCGAGTTCATGGCGCGCGTGGGCGAGCGTTTCGAGGTCACCCCGGTTGCCGGCGCGGTCAACCCGGGGGAACGCCACCAATTCGGCATGTTCATCGGGGGCAAGTGGTACGAGCTCACCCCGCGCGAGGATTCTTTCCCTGAGGACGATCCGGTCGCCTCCATGGATGTTTCCATCCTGCAGGACAACCTGCTCAGCCCGGTCCTCGGCGTGCGCAACCCGCGCACCGACCAGCGCATCCACTTCGTCGGCGGCATCCGCGGCGTCGAGGAGCTGGAGCGGGTGGTGAATTCCGGCGAGTACATGGTCGCCTTCTCGCTGTTCCCGACTTCGATCGAGGAACTGATGGCGCTGGCCGACGAGGACAAGATCATGCCGCCCAAGTCGACCTGGTTCGAGCCCAAGCTCAGAAGTGGCCTCTTCATCCACCTGTTGGATTAACAACTATCGAAACCTGACGGAGGAAAGTTGATGCGCAATGTAGAGAAGTTCCTCGTGCTGCTGCTGCTCATGGCGGCGATAGCCATTCCCGCCTGCTCCCAGAAGGACCCTGCCAAGCAGCCGGCAACCGAGAAGACCGCAGCCAAGGCCGCTGCCGGGGCGGTGACCACCCCCTCCGGCCTTTCCTATACCGACCTCGTGGTGGGTACCGGCCCGTCCCCGACCTCGGGCAAGGGCGTCAAGGTGCACTACACCGGCACCCTGGAAAACGGCACCAAGTTTGACAGCTCGCTCGATCGCGGCCAGCCGTTCATCTTCCGGATCGGCGCCGGCGAAGTGATCCCGGGCTGGGACGAGGGCGTCATGTCCATGAAAGTGGGGGGCAAGAGGAAGCTGGTGGTTCCGCCGCAGCTTGGCTACGGTGCCAACGGTGCCGGCGGGGTGATCCCCCCCAACGCCACCCTCATCTTCGACGTGGAGCTGATCGACGTAGAGAAGTAATCATACCGGCGGCTTGCAAAGGTTCCGGGGCACTGTAAAGTTGTGCTTTGTGTTTTTTTCATCCCCCGGGTCCGTTCGTTGCGAGGTGCCCCATGCGCCTGTTGCCGCTGGCTTTTGTGCTGCTCCCGATCCTGATCTGTCAACAGGCCCAGGCCGGACCGAAGAGCGTCACCCTCTTTATGGATGGTGCGCGGGTGGAGCAGGAACTTCCCGCGGCAGGCGGCTTCCTGGAGCTTCCCCTGCCGGACGGCTTCGCAGCGGGGTCGCTGCGGGTGAAGGCGCCGGGGGGGATCGTGCAGCGGGTTGAGCTGGTCCCGGCCGAGCAGGATCGCCGCCGGTCGGGCGTGCTAGTCCGCCTCCGGGAGCGCCGGGGCGAGTTGCAGGACCGCATGGACGCCTTGAACCGGCGCGAGGAGATCTTCTCCGCCGCCGCCAAGTCGCAAAGCGGCAAGGCACCCAGGAAGACCAAGGCCAATCCCGATCCGGTGGTAACGCTGCAGCAGGGGACCGAGTTCGCCCTGAACCAGATGGAGGCGGTGTACCGCAGCAAGCGCAAGTGTCGGCTGGCACTCGATGCCGTGGAGCGGGAGCTCGCGTCGGCCGCCAAGGGGGTCGCCTCGGCTCGCATCTGGGTCACCGGCAACAAGGCCCGGGTCTCCTACGTCGTGGGCAGCGAGCGCTGGACCCCCAGTTATGACCTCCGTTTCTCGGGGGAGGGGGGCGCCGAGTTGCTGCTGCACGCGAAGCTGCCGCCGCGCGAGAAAGGTGTGCAGTATCAGGTGGTGCGCGGGACGGCGGCAAAACCGGGTGCGGTCGAGGCGGTGCGAGGCGATTTCCCGATCCTTGCCCGCTGCCCGCTCAACATTTCCGCTGCCGTCGGTGCGCAGCCTCCCGAGCGCTTCTCTTTCGCACCGGTCGAGGCGGGACTCCCTCCCGGCGAAGCCGCCTTGTACTGGAAGGGCGAGTATATCGGCAGCGCCCCGTTCGCCGGGGGAGGGAGCACCGGGTTCTCGTTGGGGCAGTAGCGAACATCCTTGCCATTGTATGATTAAGATGTTATAAGGAATCGGCTTTTTTTATGTGATTTGATATTCCCACCAAAAGGAGGAGATATGACTGCAACATCTTCAGATTTCGTCAAAGCGCTGGAAGTAGGGCGTCCCCCCAACGTAGCGAAACTCTTCCCCAATTCAAAAGCATTGCTGGTCAGCGGCAAGGTCATCGACCGCGCCATGAACGCCAAGGGGCACGCCCTGGCGCTGGCCGCCAACGGCCGTAACCACTTCGTCATCCGCGGGGTGCTCGCTGCCGCCCAGAAAGCCAACGCAGCCGTCATCATCGAGATCGCCAAGAGCGAGGGTGGCCAGAAGGCATACTGCCCGGTCAACTACTGGAACATGGCCCGCCAGGTGGACGCCGTCGCCAACGAGCTCGGCATCACCATCCCGGTCGCCATCCACGCCGACCACTACGGTATCAAGGGCGAGGCGGACGTAAAGTCTGCCAAGGTCGAGATCCCGAGCATGTTCGATGCGGGCATCACTTCCATCGCCATCGACGCCTCGCACCTCCCTGATGAGGAGAACCTCCTCGCCAACATCGAATTGAGCAGCGTGATCCCGGCCTGGTCCGGCCTCGAGACCGAGGTGGGCGAGATCAAGGGGAAGGAGGGGCTCTCCACCGTTCCCGAGGCGCTCTTCCTGATCCGTGGCCTTAACGCCCACGGCATCTTCCCGGACTGGATCGCCCTCAACAACGGCACCACCCACGGCATCGAGGCTTCCGACGCCGGCATCCAGGTGGACCTCACCGCTAAAATCCACGAGGCGATCACGCAGTACGGGGTCAACGGCGCCCAGCACGGCACCTCCGGCAACAGCTACGACAGGCTGCGCGAGATCGCCCAGAAAACCCGCACCACCAAGGCCAACGTCGCGACCGCACTGCAGTTCGTCTCCTGGGGCCTCGAAGTCAACGAATACGGCAACGCCAAGCTCGACGAGAACGGCAACTTCATAAAGGTGAAGGGCGAGGGGATGACTGAGGAACTCTGGGCCGAGATGGTCGCCTTCGCCGACTCCAAGGGGTGGAAGAAGGGGGACTACAAAAACCTCAACCTCCCGTTCGAGAACAAGCTGCTGGCCCAGCCCAAGGAAGCGCGCGAGCGCATGAGCAAGAGGGTCGAGGACTTCGCCTACAACCTTATCGCCAACGTCTTCAACTCCGCCGACACCGCCCCGCTTGCCATCGACGCCATCGTCAAGGCCGGCTCCTACGACCTCGGCCCCAAAGGGAAGCGCATCGAGAACCCCGCGGAGTGGACCAAGGAGCAGCTCCCCAAGCAGGCCCAGGGGCTTTCCAAGGATAAGGGACCCGAAGGGAACTTTGAGGACTAGCACCGCATCAAGCTGAGCAACACCGGAGGGGGCCTCGCGCCCCCTTTTGTAGCTGGCTCTGTGAAGGGGGAAGACGATGACGACAGAAAAACGTAACTTTTCACGCGTTGATTTCAGGGTTTCCGCGCTGTTGCAGGCGGAGGGGATGGCTGTCAAGGGTGAGGTGACGGACGTCAGTCTGCATGGTCTCTACATGGAGACGCAGGAACGGATCCTGGTCGGTACGCCGGTCGAGGTGACCATCTACCTTTCCGCGGCTCCCGACCCCGTCGTCATCAACGTGAAGGGGACGGTGGCGCGTCTGGTCGAGGGAGGCATCGGCTGCGCCTTCGACAAGATGGACGTGGAATCCTTCGCCCACCTGCGCAGCATCATCTCCTACCAGGGTGGCGACGAGTCCAAGGTGATGGCCGAGTTCTCCGAGTACGTGGTCAAGAAGATGCACGATGAGTAATGCGGTATCCCTGCCGGACCTGGCGCCGCTGCGCGACTGGTTCAGCTCCTACTGCAACTCCTTCCGCAGCACCGATCTGGAACTGCAGCGCAACTTCGACCTGAAGGAAGAGCACACCCGCAATGTCTGCCGCGACGCCCTGCTCATCGCACACGGCATGGGGGCGCGCTTCGAGATGCTGGCCGAAGTCGCCGCGCTCTGCCACGACCTAGGCCGCTTCCCGCAATTCAGGGACTACCACACCTTCAAGGACAGCGAATCGCTGAACCACGCCCACCTTTCTGCGCAGGTCATGAATCAGCACCACCTGCTCGATTTTCTACCCGCTGAGGAGCGCGGCTGTATCGAGGTCGCCGTGCGCGTCCACAACGCCTTCCTGGTGCCGGAAGGACTTCCCGCGCTGACCGCCGACCTGCTCCGACTGCTGCGGGACGCCGACAAGCTGGACATCTGGCGGGTCTTCATCGAGTACTTCAACGCCCCCGAGGATGAGCGCGCTTCCGGCGCCGGACTTGGCTTCCCCGATCTCCCCGGCTGCTCTGCCGAACCCCTGGCCGCCGTGGCCGCCGGCAGAATGGTCCAACTCGCCACCCTGAAGAGCCTCAACGACTTCAAGCTGCTGCAGGTATCCTGGATCTACGACATCAACTTTCCGGCGACACTGCGGCTGATCCGGCAAAGGTCGGTGCTGGAGCAGTTCCGCACCATGCTCCCCCAGGACCGTGAGGTCCTCGACGTCGTGGCGCAGGTGGAGCGATACCTTGACGCGAAGTTGCGCGACTCTGCGGACTGACCCGCACGCACAAAGGAAACAGCAGTGGAACTGCATTACGCGAGGCTGTGGTTCAGCTTCACCCTGAAACATGACCTCACCGATCCCTACGCCTTCTACGCAACCCGGGCCGACTTCGAGTCCGCCTTTCGCACCGCCGTCTCCTGCAAGCGGGGGGACTGCGCCGGCTGCCGGCGCGACGACTGCGACTTTGCCGCCACTTTCGCGCAACCGGTCGCGGATGACCCGGAAGCAGTCCGGCGCCACCAAAAACCACCCCTCCCGTTCGTCTTCGATTTCCCGACGCTCCCGCCCGCTCCCAACCGCGGGGGCGTCTGCGAACTCGCCCTCACCCTGGTCGGCAGCTCCGTTCAGCATCTCCCGACCTACCTCGCGGCGGTCCGGCTTCTCATCGAGAGCAAAGGAGGCGTACCTTCCGGCGTGGCAGCCGAATCACCCGGAGGAGAGCGCGCCGGGTACGCCGGTGACGGATCGCAGCCCCTGCCGCTGCTCGGTTCCCTGGACCCGTCCCTCACCGGGCCGCTGCCGACTGAAACGGTGACCATTTGCCTTGTGACCCCCCTCAAGCTGGTGCGGGACGGGCGCCTGCTCAAGAGCCTCACCTTTGCCGACTTCACCCGCACCCTCATGCGCAGGGTGTCCTCCCTCGCCTACCACTATGAAGGCGCCGAACCGGCGCTCGATTACCGTTGGCTGTCCGGGCAAAGCGAGTCGGTGCGCACTGTCGCCTCCGATTGCCGCTTCATATCCTGGAACGGCCGCCCCGCCGGTATTCTCGGTACTGCCCGCTTTGCCGGCGACCTGGAACCCTTCCACCTGTTGCTGCAATTGGGGCAAGCCACCCATCTCGGCAAAGGCGCCTCGTTCGGTTTCGGTTGTTACCGTGTGGAAGGGTAGGGAGCCGTGCCTCGTTTTGAATAATTAGAATCTTGTAATATCCTTCTGCTTGGCTAGAATTCGAAAGTGTCTTTTTCAGCCCAGTTGGAGGAGCAGGGTCATGGCGCAAACCTTTTGGAGGCCGTTACTGATCACCGCCTTGTTCGTTTTGCTGCTCGACCTTTTTTACGGGACGATGGTGAAGCAGACGGCGGAGCGTGGGGCGGAAATAACCTATAGCCGTTTCCGCGCCGAACTTGCCGCCAACAACATCATCAGGCTCACCTTGCGGGGCAAAAACGCCAAGGGGCAATTCCGCACCCCCATCCGGGTCCCGGCGGCTACCGTCGAACAAAAAGGGCAGAACGTCGACGTCAGCAACTTCACCACCACCCTGCCATCCATCGAAGATCCTTCCCTGCTCCCCGAATTGAGCGCCCGACGCGTCGACGTCAACGTCATTTCCACCGAAGGCTCCACCATGGGGTCCATTGTCCTGTACCTGCTGCCGTGGTTCATCATCATCGGTGTATGGCTCTTCGTCATGCGCGGGATGCGCAAGCAGGGGCCGAGCGGCATGATGGGAGGCTTCGCCCGCTCGGGCGCCAAGGCCTACACCTCCGAGCGGATAGAAGTCACCTTCGCCGATGTGGCCGGCATGGAAGAGGCGAAACAGGAACTGCGCGAGGTGGTCGAGTACCTGAAGGATCCCCGCAAGTTCCAGCAGATCGGGGGGAAGGTGCCCAAGGGGGTGCTCCTGGTGGGGCCGCCGGGAACCGGCAAGACCCTTCTGGCCCGGGCGGTGGCGGGCGAATCGGGGGTGCCCTTTTTCTCCATTTCCGCCTCTGCCTTCATCGAGATGTTCGTCGGCGTCGGCGCAAGCCGGGTCCGCGACCTTTTCGCGAGCGCGCGCAAGATGCTTCCCAGCATAATCTTCATCGACGAACTCGACGCGGTGGGAAGAAGCCGCGGTGCCGGCTTCGGCGGCGGCCATGACGAGCGCGAGCAGACCCTGAACCAGCTTCTCTCTGAGATGGATGGCTTCGATCCACATACCGAGGTGGTCGTGATAGCGGCGACCAACCGCCCCGACGTGCTTGATCCTGCCTTGCTGCGCCCCGGCCGTTTTGACCGCAACGTGGTCATCGAGCGACCGGACTGGCGGGATCGGGAGAAGATCCTCAAGGTGCACACGCGGAGGATCCCCCTGGCGCCGGAAGTGGAACTCTCCGTGATAGCCAAGGGAACCCCCGGGATGACCGGCGCCGATCTGGAGGGGCTGGTGAACGAGGCGGCGATTCTGACCGCTCGGGACAACAAGCTCGTGGTGGGGCTGGAGGAGTTGGAGCGGGCGAAGGACAAGATCCTCATGGGCGGCGAGCGCCACATGGTGATCTCCGACGAGGAGAAGCGGATCACCGCCTACCACGAGGCCGGGCACGCCTTGGTGGCGCGGCTTCTGCCTAGCACCGACCCGGTGCACAAGGTGACCATTCTGCCCAGGGGACGCGCCTTGGGCGTCACCCAGCAGTTACCCGAGGATGATCGGTATCATTATCCTCGCGCCTACCTGGTGAACCGCCTCTGCGTGGCATTGGGGGGGCGGGTCGCGGAGCGCATCGTGTTCAACGACGTCTCATCTGGCGCCCAGAGCGATCTGAAGCACGTCACGGAACTGGCGGAGAAGATGGTCTGTCAATGGGGGATGAGCGAGAAGATCGGCGCCATGACGTTTCCCCGCGGAGAGGAACACCCGTTTTTAGGGATGAAGCTTGCTGAAGAAAAGACCTTTTCGGAAGAGATGGCGTGGTTGATCGATCAGGAGATAGCATCCCTGATCCATTCCGCGGAGGGGAAGGCGATGGAACTGCTCAGTGGCAACCGCAGCAAGCTGGACGCGCTGGCCAACGCCCTGTTGGAAGAAGAGACCCTTAACGGCGAGCGGGTGGACGAGATCCTGGCTACCGCCTGACCGGCACGCACGCGCAGAGCCACCTCACAGTGCACCGGCGTCAGGCAGTCGGCCGTCAGAGCAGGTCCCGCCAGTGGGCCAGGTAGAGCAGCCGCCGGATCCCTCACTAGTAGATGATGATGTAACCCTTCTTGCTGGCGATCCCCGTTATCTCAAGCGTATCCTTGATCTTGAACGTCTCGCCATCCAGCGTGAAGATGTACCCATCCCCTTCAGGTACCGCCAACTCAATCAGTGACTCAAACGATGCTGTCTTAATGGTTTCCATGGGCCGCACTATACCATTTGGCGCGTAAGCCGTAAAGGCTTTGCATCATTGCATTACAACCGATTTATGTCATAGTGATGTCTGCTCATTTTCCGGCACCGTCTTTTGTTGCCCATTTCAATGCAATCGAGGTCTACATGGTAAGAAAGAGAAAGAGCGGGATACTCTTGCATCCCAGCTCACTGCCTGGCCCGGGAGGAATCGGTTCCTTCGGTGAAGAAGCAAAGAGATTCGTAGATTTTCTGCACAAGTCAGGACAGTCCCTGTGGCAGATCCTTCCCCTTGGTCCGACAGCATACGGTAATTCTCCATACTCCTGTTACTCGGCTTTCGCCGGGAATCCCTTGTTGATCAATCTGGAGATACTGCAGGACGAGGGCGACCTGCTGCCTGAGGAGGCCGGGGAGGAACTGAATTCCGAGCGGGTCGATTACGGCGCCACGGAGATCTACAAGATGGCCCGCCTCAAGGAGGCCGCTGCCCGCTTTTTCATGGAGACTCCGCAAAAGCGCAAGGAAGAATTCTGGCACTTTTGCGACACGACCTTCTGGCTGCACGACTACGCCCTGTTCATGGCACTGAAGGAACAGTTCAAGGAGATGAGTTGGAAGGAGTGGCCGGACGCCCTGGCAAACCGGGAACCTGAGGCCCTCTCCTCCTGGAGCGAGAAGCTGGGTACGGCGATAGGCGAGCAAAAGTACATGCAGTGGCAGTTTTTCCGCCAGTGGAAGCAACTGAAAACCTATGCCAACGTCCTCGGCATCTCCATCGTCGGTGACCTCCCCATCTTTGTCGCCTACGATTCCGCCGACGTTTGGGCCAATCCCCACCTGTTCCACCTGGACGAGAAAGGTGTCCCCATCGTCGTTGCCGGCGTTCCCCCCGACTACTTTAGTAAGACCGGTCAGTTGTGGGGCAACCCGCTTTACAACTGGGACAAGATGGCGGAGCAGGGGTACGACTGGTGGATTGCCCGCCTACGCAACGATCTCTCCCTCTACGATATGGTGCGCATCGACCACTTCCGCGGTTTCGAGGCCTTCTGGGAGGTGCCGATGTGGGAGAAGACCGCCATAAACGGCCGCTGGGTCAAAGGTCCGGGCGAATCCCTATTCCACGCGTTGCGCAACGCCCTGGGAAGTCTGCCCATCATCGCCGAGGACCTGGGCATCATCACGGCCGAAGTGGAATCGCTGAGAGACCAGTTCGGGTTCCCGGGCATGAAGATCCTCCAGTTCGCCTTTGGGTCCGGCGCCGAAAACCCGTATCTGCCGCACAACCATGTCAGGTCGTGCGTGGTCTATACCGGAACCCACGATAACGACACGACCGCCGGGTGGTTCCACTCCCTCAAGGCGAAAGAGCAGAAGAACGTGCTGGCGTATTTTGATCGGGACGGCAACGATATCGTCTGGCAGATGGTGAAGTGTGCTCTCGCCTCCGTGGCCGATTACGCCATCATCCCCATGCAGGATCTCCTGGAACTCCCAAGTAGCGGCAGGATGAACGTGCCGGGCGTTGCGGGAGGAAACTGGAGCTGGCGCTGCCCGGTCGACGCGTTCTCCGGCAGGCTGGCCACGAAACTCGCACGCGCTACCGAGCTTTATGGAAGACTGCCGGACTAAATCGGTAGAGTTTTTAATGGCAAATTTGTTGACACTGTGGCTGCGGTTTTTGTATAGAGAATACATCGCGTATTCTTTATAAAAAAGCTTCGGAAAAGGACGGGAGAGAACTATGTCAGAGAAAACTTTAGGTTTTGACACCCTTGCACTTCACGCCGGCCAGACTGTAGATCCGACCACTTTGTCCCGTGCCGTACCGATCTACCAGACCTCCTCCTACGTCTTCAAAAGTTCGGAACATGCCGCCAACCTCTTTGGACTGAAAGAGTTCGGCAATATCTATACTCGATTGATGAACCCGACCACTGACGTGCTGGAGAAGAGGGTAGCCGAGCTGGATGGCGGTGTCGCCGCCCTCGCCGTGGCATCCGGACAAGCTGCCACGACCTACGCGGTCCTCAATATCGCCAGTGCGGGCCAGAACATCATCTCCACGAGCTACCTGTACGGCGGGACCTACAACCTGTTCCACTACACCCTGCCGAAGCTCGGCATCACGGTGAAGTTTGTCGATTCCTCCGATCCGGAGAACATCCGCAAAGCCATCGATGAGAACACCCGCCTGGTCTACAGCGAGGCCATCGGCAACCCGAAGAACAACGTGGACGATTTCGAGGCGATCGCCAAAGTCGCCCATGACGCCGGCATCCCGTACATCGTAGACAACACCGCGGCGACGCCGTTTGTGTTCCAGCCGTTGAAGCACGGCGCCGACATTGTGGTCTATTCCCTGACCAAGTTCCTGGGCGGGCACGGCACCAGCATCGGCGGTTGCGTCGTCGACGGCGGCACCTTCCCCTGGAACAACGGCAAGTTCCCCGAGTTCACCGAGCCGGACCCGAGCTACCACGGGCTCAAGTTCTGGGATGCCCTGGGTAACATCTCCTACATCATCAAGATGAGGGTGGAGTTGCTGCGCGATATGGGCGCCTGCATCTCGCCTTTTAACGCGTTTCAGATTATTCAGGGGATCGAGACACTGCATGTCAGGATGCAGCGTCATGTCGAGAATGCACAAAAGGTAGCCGAGTGGCTGGAGCAGAACCCGCTGGTAAGCTGGGTCAACTATCCCGGTCTGGCGAGCCACAAAGATCACGCCAACGCGAAGAAGTATCTCAATGGTGCTGGGGCCATCATCGGCTTTGGTATCAAAGGCGGGCTGGAAGCGGGAATGAAGTTCATCGACAATGTGAAACTGTTGTCGCATCTGGCCAACATCGGCGATGCAAAGAGCCTTGTCATTCATCCTGCTTCCACGACCCATCAGCAGCTTTCGGCTGACGAGCAGTTGGCCACCGGTGTCAGCCCTGACTTCATCAGGCTTTCCGTCGGCATTGAGGACGTGAAGGATATCATAGCCGATATAGAGCAGGCGCTGAAGGCTGCCCAAGCATAGCAACGAACAGGAACACCGACGCCAAAGGGGCGATGCGAAAGCATCGCCCCTTTGTTTTTTGTTTAGAAGATCCCGGTCCACGGATGTCCACCGGGTCCACCAG
>NZ_JAEMHK010000023.1 GCF_016458235.1 Geomonas propionica
CGAAGAGTTCGAACAGCAGGAGTTTAAGATGGCAGCATAAGGGTTTTTAACGTGTCCTCTATTGCGAAGACAGGTCATCTACTCCCCTTTACCCGCCGCCCCCCCATCCTCAAGCTCACGCATCACCCGCTCGATGGCCCGGACATCGCAGCCGTCGACGATCCGCTTGCCCTGGTCGAAGACGATGAGGGGGACCATGTCGCCGTGGTAGCGTTCGCGCCATTCCCGGTGCGCGACCTGATCTTTCCGGATGTCTCGGGTGGCGTAGGGGATCCCTTTGCTGGTGAAATAACTTTCCACCGAGGCGCAGTAGCTTCAGCCGCTGCCGATGTAGATGGTTATGGCGGGGTAGTGCCGGGTGGCGGTCGGGAGAGGGGATGACGGCGTGGCGCAACCGGGGAGAGGCAGCGCGAGCAGCAGGACCAGCGCGGCCAGTCGGAACACGGTCCGGTGACCTAGCGGCGGCATCTCGATTTTGTGGTAGTGCTGCATCAGTTCCTCCGGGGCCGTCATCCTGGCACTTACGTTAGCGCCACAGCAAGCCGTTCCTCGTCCACCTCTTACGCCCGCTGCTGCTTCAACCTCTTGCTCAAGGTCGGCTGCGACACACCCAAAAGCCGTGCCGCGATGGACTGGTTCCCCTCCGACCGCCGCACCGCCTCGGCCACCAGGAGGTCGATCGCCTCGGTGAACCCCGGCAACCGGTCCATCCCGAAGAACGGGTTGTCCGAAGGCTCCACCGGCTGCTCCGCTACCGATTGCGCCGGCCGCTCGCCGATGGCGCGCATGAACGCCTCCATGGAAAGGACACCCCCCTGGTGCAGGCTGACCGCGTCGTACACCATCGCCTTCAGTTCCCGCACGTTGCCGGGGAAGTCGTAGGTGGCGAGGAGCACGGCGAGTTCTTTCGGGAGCGTCGGCTTCTTCTTGCCGAATTCCCGCGCCGCCAGCTCCAGGAAGTGGTCCAGCAGCAGCGGTATGTCATCTTTTCTCTTCCTCAATGGTGGGACGTGCAGGTGGTGCGCCCGCAGCCGGTAGTAGAGGTCGTTTCTGAACTGCCCCGCCGCCTGCCGCGCCGCCAGGTCCTGGTGCGTCGCCACTACCACCCGCGCCCGGATGCGCCGGGGTCGGTCGCTGCCGATCGGGTAGTATTCCCCCTCCTGCAAAAGCCGCAACAGTTTCACCTGCGACCCAAGGCTCAGGTCGCCGATTTCGTCCAGGAACAGGGTCCCGTCGGCGGCCTGCTCGATCATCCCCTTTCTCGCCTCGCCCGCGCCGGTGTAGGCGCCCTTGACGTGCCCGAACAGCGTGTCGGACACCATGGTGTCGTCCAGTCCCGCCACGTTCACCGCCACTAGTTCCCCCTCCCTGCCGGAAAGCCGGTGCAGTGCGGAGACGATCAGTTCCTTGCCGACGCCGCTCTCTCCCGTCACCAGGATGGGCTGGGAGGAAAGCGCCACCGCCTCGACGTACTGGAAGATGGAACGCATCCCCTTGTCACCGGTCACGATGTCGTTAAACGCCTCCGGGTGCTCCAGCCGGTCGTAGAGGAACCGGTTTCTCAGTTCCCGGTTCTCCAGTTGCAGCTCCTTCTCCCGGACCGCCCGCTTCACCCCCTTGACGATGCGCCCCTCTTCCGAGGTCTTCACGTAGTAGTCGAAGGCGCCGCTACGCATGCAGTTCACCGCCGTCTCCAGCTGGTTCAGGCCGCTCACGATGATCACCGTCACCTCGGGATGCTCCTCGGCGATCCGCTCCAGCAGTTCCTGGCCGGAAAGGTGCGGCATGGTCAGGTCGAGCAGCACCACCCCCACCGTGTGCTCCGTCATCATCTTCAGGGCCTGCCGGCTGTCCGGGCAGGTGAGGATGTTGGTGAGCCCGGCGCGCTCCAGGGTGATGCTCATGGCATAGAGCCAGTCCGGTTCGTCGTCGACCAAAAGGATGCTGAAAGAAGGATAGAGGGTGGTGGTCATGCCATGGACTCCTTGTCGGGCAAGGTGAAGGTGAGCCGTGCCGTGGTGCCTGCGCCGGGGACGGAGCTGAAGGAGAGCTCGCCGCCGTGTTCCTTTACGATGCCGCTCGATACCGACAGCCCGAGCCCGGTTCCCCCGCTGTCGCGCTTGGTGGTGAAGAAGGGATCGGTGAGGCGGGAGAGATGTTCCGGCGCGATCCCCGTCCCCTGGTCGCGCACCTCCAGGATCACCTGCCTCTGGTCCGCCTCGAACCAGGTGACCAGCTCGATGCCTTTGTCCGGTGCGGGAAGCGCCTGGCACGCGTTCACCACGAGGTTCACCACCACCTGTTCGATGCGCTGGGCGCTGCCGTTGAGTCTGGGGATGCCGGTGCCGAGGCTCACGCTGAAATGTTCCGTGCTCTTCTCCACCAGGTTGGCCAGAAGGCGCAGGGCCGCCTGCACCGTCTCGTTCAGGTCGAACTCCGCCGCCTGCCCCGGCTCCTGCTGTCTCGCGAAATCCTTCAAGTCCTCGACGATCAGCTTGACCCGCCGCGACCCTTCCTGCATCTGCTGCATCAGCTTGGGGAGCGCCTCGCGCATGCGGGAGTAGGGAAGGCCCCCGAACTCGAAGTCGCCGTTGTCCCGGTAATACTCCTCAAGGATCGGCTCCGCGTCCCGGAACGCCTCCATCGCCACCGGCAGGTTCAACAGGATCAGCCCGTTGGGGTTGTTGATCTCGTGCGCCACGCCGGAGACCAGGATGCCGAGCGCCGCCATCTTGTCCGCCTGGACCAGCTGCTGCTGACGGTTTATCAGCTCCTCCTCGGCATGGCGGCGCTCCTCCACCTCGCGGGTCAGTTCGGCCGTGCGCGCCGCCACCTCGCGCCCCAGGGTGCGCGACCAGAGCACGGCGCCGCCGGCTACAAGGATCAGCGGCAGCACCACCACCGCACCGTACTTGAATACCTCGCTCCAGGAGAGCCCCGGCGGTTCCAGGACCCCGAGCCACTTGTTGTAGATCCTCTGGTACTCACCGGTGTTCTTCAAAATGGCGAGCCCCTCGTTGAAGCGCGCCAACAGCGCCGCGTTTCCCTTCTTCACCGCGAAGCAGTACTGCTGCGCCGATACCGGGTCGCCCACCGCCTCCAGGTTGGAGAGCCCCAGTTCCCGGATCAGGTACAGGCCGGGCAGTTTCGCCATCACCGCGTAGTCGTGCTTCCCCGAGGCGAGCGCGCGCAGCACGTCGGCGTGGGTCGGCACCGGGATCACCTTGGCGCCGATGCGCTGCGCCGCCAGGAACTCCTGCATGATGCCGTCGTTCAGCACCAGCACCTCCTTGCCGCGCAGGTCGGCCAGGGTGGGATGCCGGTTCCCCCCTTTGCGGGCGAAGATGGAGTGGTGCACGATGGTGTGCGGCGGCGAGAAGTCCACGCCTTTGGCGCGCTCCTCCGAATATGACATCCCCTCCAAGAGGTCGACGTCCCCCCGGACCAGGTCCTGGCGCCGTTCCGACCATGCCCCCAGGCGTATTTCGACCTTGAGCCCCATGACCCGGGCCACGGCGCGGGTCAACTCCACGTTGTAGCCGCTGGGCTTGTCGTCCTTGTCCAGGAACTCGTAAGGAGGGTAGCTGCGGTCGCCGCCGACGATGACCAGCGAGGGAGCGGCATCGGCGGCCGGGGCCGCGTGGGCGCAGATGACGCTGCAGAGGGAGAAGACGGCGGCGAGGAGGAAAAGGCGCAGGTACCGGTTGGGGCAATCATGGCGCTTGATAGTTCGTGCTGATGGCATGGATGCAGCTTATCTATGAAATTCGCCGCTTGCAAGATCATCTGATGCTACCGAAGGAATAAACGACGGCTGGTACATTATTTTGCGCCAATGTTTCCTGCGTTGTCGTTTAAAGTCCTCAAGCACATTCCTTATTGCACCGAAATGAAAGGAATGAGATATCCCTATTGTAAGAACATGAGAGGTGACCAATGAACCTGAGAAACAAGGTAAACATTACTGTCGTCGTCGCTTTTGCCATAGCGATCGTCGCCCTGATAGTTACCGCCGCCACCAGTTCGCGCAGGATCATGGGCAGCATGGTCAACACCTCACAATTGTCGCTTGCCAGCGACAACGCCGCCAGTGTCAACTCGTGGCTCTTGAGCAAACAGGCGATTATAGCTGCGGGCGCCAAGGAGTTATCCAGGGATCCGGGACAGTCAAAGGAGCAGCAAATGAGCCTGGTGAAGCTTCTGGCCGAAGCGGGCGGCTTCTCCACCGTCTATCCCGGCTACGAGAACGGCGTGTTCATCTCCTCCGACGGCTGGGTGCCCGACGCCGGTTGGGATCATCGCAAGAGGCCCTGGTACGAGAAGGCCAAGTCGGAGATGAAGGTGTCCCAGACCGAGCCGTACGTCGATGCCCAGACCGGCAAGACCATCATCTCCTTCATCGCGCCCATCACCGCCGGCGGGAGCTTCGCCGGCGTGCTCAGCTCCGACATCATGCTCGACGACGTCATCAAGCAGGTGTTGAACGTGAAGGTAGGGAGCTCCGGCTACGCCTTCATCATGGATAAGACCGGCAAGATCCTGGTGCACCCGAAAAAGGAACTCGTGCTCAAGAAAAAGTTCCAGGAGGTGACCGCCGGGCTGGACGACCTGAGCGCCAAGCTGTCCGCCGCGCCGGCCGGCAGCTTCGAGTACCAGATGGGGGACGTCGCCAAGATCGCGTCCTACGCGCGCATTCCCGCCGCAGACTGGTACATCTGCGTCACCGCGGACAAGGCCGACGTGTTCGCACCGGTCAACAGGCAGGTCCGTGCCCTCATCGCCATCGGCGCAATTTTCCTCGCCGTCGGCATCGCCATCATCTTCTTCATCGTGATGAGGCTACTGAGCCCGCTGGGCGTGCTCTGCACCCGCGTCACCGACCTGGCCGAAGGGGAGGGGGACCTGACCAAGCGGGTCGACGTGGGGAGCCGTAGCGACGAGATCGGGCTTCTGGCCGAGAAGCTGAACACCTTCGTGGAGAGCATGGGGAGCATCATCTCGCAGATCGCCTCCGCCTCCAGGTCGCTTGCCTCCGAGTCCAACGCCCTCACCTCAACCTCCATGTCCATCTCGGTCGGCGCCGAGTCGGTGGCCGGGCAGACCGCCACCGTGGCCACCGCCAGCGAGGAGATGGCCGCCACCGCCACCGACATCGCCAACAACTGTCACCAGGCAGCGGCCAGCGCCCAGCGCGCCGCCGATACCACCCAGCAAGGCTTCAAGGTGGTCACCAGCACCGTGAACGGCATCCGCGAGCGCGGCGAGCTGACCCGCGACAACGCGCAGGCGATCTCCTCGCTGGGAGAGCGCAGCGAGCAGATCGGCGCCATCGTTGCGACCATCGAGGACATCGCCGACCAGACCAACCTCCTGGCGTTGAACGCCGCCATCGAGGCCGCCCGTGCCGGCGAGCAGGGGCGCGGTTTCGCCGTCGTCGCCGACGAGGTGCGCGCCCTTGCCGAGCGCACCACCCGGGCCACCAAGGAAATCGGGAGCATGATCAGGGCCATCCAGCAGGAGACCAAGGCCGCCATCGCCTCCATGGAAGAAGGGGTGCGGGGGACCGACCAGGGGATCCAGGAGGCCGCGCAGCTTGAAGGGGCGCTGGCGAGCATTCTCGAGCAGGTGAACGAGGTGACCGCCCAGGTGAACCAGATCGCCACCGCCGCCGAGGAGCAGGGCGCCACCACCGGCGAGATCACCAACAACATCCAGCAGGTGACCGCCGTGGTCCAGGAGACTGCCAGCGGCGCCCAGGATTCCGCCCAGTCCGCCTCCAGGCTCTCCGAGCTCTCCGGAGAACTGCAGCGCATCGTCGGCAAGTTCAAGCTGTAACACCGCCGAAGAGCTCCAGTAGGAACCAACGCGAAGCGGGGGACGAGCAAAGACTCGTCCCCCGCTTTCTCATGTTCATCTCGTCATCGTCCTGTAGGGGCGAATAATCATTCGCCCGCCTTTGCCTAAGCCCCCTCGCGGTGTCCCAAATTTCACGCAAAGTCGCAAAGACGCGAGAGACATCCAAATAATCCTGAAGCCTTGCTTTCTTTGCTCCTCTGCACCTCCGCGCCTTTGCGTAAACTTCGATGTGGCTCGCCCCAAACATTTGTTGTTGCAATGACCGATCTGCATGCTAGTGTATTGGAGGTTTTTAATTGAGTAAAGGGAGGTACCCATATTGTGAAAAATCGTAACGGCGGAGAAAAGGACGAGGAGCTCATCCGTGCAAGCGGCGACCTCCTCACCAACTTGATTAAAGATCCTTCCATCATGCAAAGCATCTATACAGTGTTACCTAACCTGGAGAAGTTGCAGGCCGCCCACGAACGGCACATAAACATCTTCCAGCAGGTCCTGGGTGGCGCCCGTGACATGGAGGGGGAACTGGAAGCTGCCCGCAATGAAGTCATCACACAGTCGAGTCTAATTCACGGCATGGTGACCCTTACCGGCAAACATGACCCGACTATTCCGCAGAGGCTGGGCCTGGTGCATCAGATCGGCAGCAAGCGCCATTCGGCCGCTGGTCTTTTAGTCCCGGAGAACTTCCGGATGGCCTACGAGAAACGCAGTATCGTCGCGCGCGCGTCTGCGGTCAAGGGGGCCAGGAGTTACGAGATCTGGCTTTGCGAAAGTGACCCTCTCGTTGAAGCCAGTTGGAGGCACCACGCGACTTCAGGCAAGATCAATCGGATCGAATTAACCGGTCTCACGCCCGGCAAGCTGTACTACTTCAAGATCAGGGCTGTGGGCGCCAGCGACGCAGGGCCTTGGTCCAACTTTATCAGCATGATGGCTATCTAGACATCCTCTACAGTGTCACCACCGCGTGGTTACTGCTTCCGTACCCGGTGGTGACACTCCCTCCCATCCCACACCCTCCTCTACATGAAGTACTCCTTAAGACAAAATCAGAAAACGCCATCGCAAAATCGGAAAACGTGGTGACAAAATCGGAAAACGCGAAGACAAAATCAGAAAACGCGAAGACAAAATCAGAAAACGTCATCGACAAATCGGACAACACGGTGACAAAATCGGAAAACGTCATCATAAAATCGGAAAACACCATGACAAAATCCGAAAACGTCATCGTAAAATCGCAAACAGGATGACCAAATCGGAAAACGTAATCGTGAAATCGCGAAACACGGTGACAGATTGGGAAGGGGGGGAAGGGCTGTACAAATTTTGTGTAAAGGGGCTCCCTGAGCTATCTTCACTTTTGAGGACACACCATATATCCTAACGGGCCAGGAGGGTGTGTCATGAGATCGAATCGCAAGTACGATTCAGAGTTTAAACGGGAAGCAGTCAAGTTGGTCGTCGATGAGGGCCGCACCATCCGCGAGGTAGAGAGCAGCCTAGGGATCACCCATGGTGTTCTCAAAGGGTGGGTCCAGAAGCACCGGGACCAACAGGACCCTGTCAAAGTCAGCCAGCTCTGTGTTGAAGCTGAGCTAAAGCAATTACGCAAAGAGAACGAAAAGCTGCGCCGTGAGCGCGACATCCTAAAAAAAGCAGTGGCCATCTTCTCAACGGATCCGGATCGATATTCGGATTCATAACCGAGCACCGCTCCGAATTCGGAGTCGAGGAGATGTGCCGAGTTCTTGGAGTGACTCGGAGCTGGTATTACGCCCATGCAGTCGGCAGAGTGACCAAACGACAGCGTGAAGACCAGGCACTATTACCGGCAATCAAGAAAGCCTTCCACGACAGCGACAAGACGTATGGTGCAGTGCGAGTGCTCGAAGAGCTTCGTAAGCAGCAGCGGTACGTCGGCAAGAACCGCGTCAGGCGCCTAATGCGCGAAAATGATCTGCGAGTGAAGACTAGGCGGCGATTTAAAGTCACCACTAACTCGGATCACAAGCGCCCGGTAGCGCCGAACCTTTTACAGCGCCAGTTCCATGCCCAAGCTCCAAATCGTGTATGGACCGGAGATATCACTTACATCGAGACTGCTCAGGGTTGGTTATACCTGGCGGTGGTACTGGATTTGTTCTCCCGCCGGATCGTTGGCTGGAGCATGAGCGACCGTATGACAGATGACCTGGTCGTAACGGCTTTCTCCAATGCAACGGTAAAGCGGCGGCCACCAGGCGGCTTCGTCTTCCACAGCGATCGTGGTTCACAGTACTGCAGCAAGCGTTTCGGTGCCGCGGTTAGAAAGGCTGGCGGCGCGCAAAGCATGAGTGGCACCGGATGCTGCTACGACAACGCTGTCACCGAGACCTTCTTCTCAACACTCAAAAGAGAGTTGGTCTACCACTGCTCTTTCAAGACCCGGCAGGAAGCGCAGAGTCGGATCTTTTGCTACATCGAAGGCTTTTACAATCGCAAGAGGCTTCACTCAGCCATCGGCTACTGTTCACCTGAGGAGTTCGAGCAGCAAGGCTTGAGGTTGGCGGCATAAGGGTTTCTAACGTGTCCTCTATTGCGAAGATAGGTCACCCTGCTTAAGATGCCCGCCATCAGTTGGGCACCTACTTTCGACTGACCTGTGGCCTCAAACGCTCAAAAGTCCAGCGGGCTTTTCGGCGCTTGCTGCGTCAGTACGGGAACGCAGTGGGTGTAGACCATGGTCGTCTTCAGATTGGCGTGGCCAAGGAGTTTCTGGATGAGGCGGATGTCGTAGTTTGCTTGCAGCAGGTGTGTGGCAAAGGAGTGGCGAAAGGTGTGGGCGGTCACGCGCTTGAGGATCTTTGCGCGGCGCACTGCGTTGTGAAGAGCCTCTTGGATTTCCGTTTCGTGCAGGTGGTGTCGCCTCCTCTCGCCGGTGCCAGCAACCACGGTGAGCGTCCTTTGCGGGAAAAACCACTGGTGGATCAACTCTTTTGCGGCATGAGGGTACTTCTTCTCCACCGCGTCCTGCAAGAAGACGCCGTCATATCCTGCCGCCAGATCCCTTTCGTGCAAATGTGCGACCGCCTCTATCTGCGCTTTCAATGCCGGCAAAATCGATGCGGGCAGCGGGACCGTTCTGTCCTTGGCCCCTTTGCCATGGATGGTGAGCATCATGGCGTCGAAATTAAAATCCTGCACACGCAATTGCAGGCACTCGAACAGGCGCAAGCCACACCCGAACAGGAGGCTTATGAAGAGCCGGTACGGGTAAGCCAGTTGACCAAGAATGGCATCGATTTCAGCACGTGAGAGCACCATCGGGATGTACAAAGACTTCTTCGCCCGGGGCACATCCTTGAGGATCCCGAAATCTTTCATGAGGGCGTGACGATAGAGAAACAGGAGGGCGTTGAAAGCCTGGTTCTGCGTCGACGCCGCTACGTGGCATTTGACGGCGAGAAAGGTGAGGTATTGCTTTACATCTTCCGTGGATAAGTCATCGGGACTTTTATTTTTTAAAAAGCGTTGGAAATGGCGAGACCATGTCGCATATGTCTTCAGGGTTTTCCTGGAGTAGTGCCGCAGCTTTATTTCTGCGGCAAGTCGTTCGATAACCGTATCCCACTCCGGAGAATCCGACTTTTCGGAATATCCAGCCTCTTGGTAGTTTGAGGTGCGCAGCAGGGATTGAGTGGTTGGCGTATTAATGTCCGGGGCAATGGCGGCGGTGTCGGTTGGAGGATTGGGAACTGTCTCGGCTGGTTGGGGGGGCGCAAAATCGGAGGAAGTCGTGGGAGCACGTCGTTCGTTGTTTTTAAGCAAGGCGAAGTATAAAGAAACTGCATGGGCCGCATGTCGTTGCTGGTCGGCAGTCTGGTTTCTCTCACCCAATTTCTGACAGAAAAGGCGCACCCTGTCTGACTTAGACGGTGCTGGTGAATATTTTTCGCAAAAATCAAGGTAATATCTGAGCCATTGCAGGTACTCCGCGTGCAGCGATGGCGGGACCCGCGACTGTGCCAGGAGATTTAGGAATGCCGACACGACCGCCTTGGGGATACCATTCATCACTTCGCCTTTGACATGTATGCAGCATCTCTATATATTGCGATTGATTTGTGACGACAAATGAAAGTAGTTTAGCCGACGCATCTTCTCTTTGCGGGGAAGATGGAGGATGGTCAGTTTTCTGGCCATCCTCCCAATTGGCACAAATTCCCACCTTCCCAGTGTGCCATATCAGCACCTTACGTCAATGCGGTTTATGTGTATAGGCTAATATTCTTCTCGATGTGGGAGGATGGCGGCAATTTCCCACTAATATGTTGTTGGCCGCGATGAACCCCAAGGGCAACAGTTTAGGTAGAGGGGAAAAACCAAAAGCAGATTGCACGCGATGAGCTACAGGGACGAAAGTTCCGGCCGAAAAAGGAAAAACCTAAAAGTAATTAGCGTAAATGGCAAGAGCGTTCTGGACTTTCGCTGTGCAGGTGGTGGCGAGAGTGAAGGTCCTTACAGCACGTTTGAGGGCACATCCCGACATTCAGGGTTGGCCACCGTCTGATAAATGCGATCGCGCTTCCGGCTTCCGAGCCCGCGCATGGCCCAACCACAACGGGTGGAGACGGTCTCCGCAGTTGGTAAAAGCGAGTAAAAGCCTGCACAAGTTAGGTTGCTCCGCCGCTCACCCGCAGCCCGTTGGACGATGAGAATTATGAAACCAATTCATCACTGCAAACTTCGAATATTCGCTGACTATCGGCAGTTCTATCTCTGGGACCCTGTTGCGAGCGAACGTCTTGCGCCCACAGAATGGACAGACGATGATGTCCACCGGAGAATCAAGATAGCTGATCATGTGGTTGTCATTTGTCCAGAAAGGAATATGGAAGTTCCGGTTCACATCCGATTGTTTGATAAGGATCCTGGTTTCACGTTAGGACAGTGGGACCATATTGCAGAGGCGCCATTACTGATACAGAGCGGAATCCTTGAAGTCCATGAATGCACGGGAAGTGATCTCGCAGCTTTCTCCGTTGCCCCCGGACAATACAGAATAAGGTCAATGCACTGTTCTCTTGGGCAGTTGTCAGAGGACGGACTCGAAGGGGAAGATCATTATCAAGTCGATATCTGGCCAAGCCAAACAAAAACGATGATTATCATCAAACAATGGGAAGAAGGTAACTGGTAAGAGAGAAAGAGCAACCAAGGGACCTTGAAAGGCTAAAATCGACGTCAGATTCGCCCAACCAACGGGTTACACCTGACCAAAAACCGGCAGGTGAACCCTCAGCCGTTGTAGAGATAGGAAGGTAAATGCCGATACTTCAGGCGAAAAAAGAAAATGCTATTGATGCTGTCAGCCAACTGATAGCCCTTCTGGAACGGTGTAGGGAATATGGATGGGCTTCAAAGTTTATTCCGATTAAAGATGCTCTTGTCGACCTTGATTTTGACAAGGCAATCCACCTTTATTCGCGCATTCCAATGCCGAACATGGGAGGTTTTTTGGACCTTATTCTCTCAGAGCGAAACGGACACTTAGTCCGAAGTTACGATGAAGATAATGCGCTTCTTGAGATGCTTAGAGGTGTTGTCTCCCAGGCAATAGGAAATTTACGCCTTTATCTAAGTTACGAAATTGATCGTCCCCTTGTGAAGGTCCCACGCGGTGGATAGCGGGACCGGGATGGTCGGCGTAAAAAGAAGGCGGGCCGAGGTATTGGAACGTTAGGCAGTTTACAACCAAGGAGGTGGACCGGACTTCGCTGTAATTGAAAGCGGGGGTAAGCGTGATGAAGCTTAGCGCTCGCCGGTCACCTTCCGCCGTTGGACGAGGAACGATAATGAAAAAAATAATTATGGTTTTCGCTGCCCTGGTAATTGTTGTGGCAGTAGTATTTTACGTATTTAAAAATAGATCATCTGAGCCCGCCCTCCTTCAACCTACTGAAAAAACGTCTTTATCCCCGGAAAAAATTGCTGAAGTATTTTTGAAGGCTGATTACGATGGCGCTCGCCTTGGAGGCTCACATTCTTTAGGTGAAGTGGCGAGTCATATGGTGTCCCCAGAAGGAGAATTTGAGCCTGGGTGGGATACAGCCATCATAATAAATGACTACAGTGTCTCAACTCCTGCCATCAAAAATGGTGCAGCAAAAGTTGTCGTTAGGTATAACGTTCTTGGAAGCATTGCTGGTGCTCAAGAGTTGGAAAAGAAAAACAAAACCGAAAAAACTGAGTTCCATTTCAAAAGTGTTGGATCTAATTGGAAATTGATTGCTCCAGTTGACCTTAATCCACACATTTCAAAAGTAACTGCAATCAAGTCTCTTGAAGATTTGATTGACCCGCATGATGAAGAAAGATCAGAGCAAATGCGACAGCTTATTTCTAAGGTTCGGAAAATGTAGCTAGGCTGGCTCTTAAATTACCAACAAGCGCCAAGACCGGTCCAGCCGGTCAGGCTTATGACGTTGGGCAGAAGCAAAAAAATGCATTTGAAGAACCATAAAAGGGCAACGCGCCCCTTTCCTGGACACGCATAAAATGAGCAAATCTGGTGAATTCTACAAAAAATATGCGCCAATACCTCTTGCCCTGCTGACCTTGGCATTTGCCCTTGAAGCAGCCGGTATGGGAAAAGTTGCTACCTCATCATTCTTTTTATCTGTAACTATAACCCTTGGAATGATTCTTATTGCAGGGGTTCGTTTTGATGAATTGAACATAAGAGGTGTAATTTTTTCGAAGACTAATAGTCCCGCCGCATTTTACATCGTTTTTAGTATATTTTTGGCCTTGTTAATCGCGGAAATTATTGTGTGGTTTTGGTTGATACGGATTTCAGACTAAGAATGCACGATTTCCCATATTTAAGCAACTTGTAGCGCCCAACCAGCCCCATGGACGCCGACCGCCCGAAAAATCTGGGCGGGCGGGTCATGGGGGCACCCCGTTGGCCAGAAGAAATATAGAAAGAGCGACAATGACACGATCTCAGTTTATTCGAACAATTTTAGTTCTCTGTTCGGCCCTCGCTTTGGTCCAAGGGGCCATCGCAAAGGGGAACGATCTCCGAGATCTCCGAAGGAGTTGGGTCGGCGAATACCCATCAACGAGAAAGCAGAACCTTTTAAATGAACCAAGACTTAAGGGGAAATTGAAGGCACTTCTTGGAGAGGAGCGATATAAGCAACTCCTTTCTGATGATTACCTTCAAATACCAATAGATTACGTCGAAGGATATTTTGTTCTGAGCTATGCAGCCAACCTCCACATAATGCCCAAAGCAGAACAGGTCTATATCATAATCCGAGAGCATACAGGCTCACTGCACGTTGCTATTCAGGATGATCGAAACAAGATCCAATGGATGCACAGCGATGAACCTGAAATTCCATTCAAGATTCTTGAAATGCTAAGCTTTAAGTGAAAATTGAGCCCAGGGTAAAAGGGGACAGGCTACTTTTCCCAACAAGAGCTGGTAGAGACGGACTCCGCAGTCGGTAGGAGCTGGTAACAGCTTTCAAAAGTTGGTTCGCTCCGCCGCTCACCAGCAGCCCGTTGTACCATTCGAGGCCGAATATGACATGGAAAAGATTTGTAGTTGCCTTGATAGCTTTGACCTTTGCGGCCTCAACTGCTGTTGCAGAGCAAAAGAATGCCACACAGAAGCTGGTCGAAGAACAGATGCCCAATCTTAGACTGCTTCAAAACTCTAATGTTAGTGAAGTCACTGGGCTTTATCACCCGCAGCTAGAAAAATACGCTTCGCTAGCCGGATACGACTTAAAACGAGTTGTAAAAGCATTGAGTTTGCGGCCTGAAAAGGGAAACGTACCCGTTTATATTGGAGGGAATAGCCGGTATAGAGCGGGAGGATTCACAAGTGGCAGCCTGAAGGTTTTTGAAATTGCTCCTGTACAGTTCGGCGGCAAAAAGAAGCTTTACGTTCTTTTAAATAGACAAAAGCTCGATCAATATGATGTGGAAAATTTTCATAAAGGTTGGATTTTAGTGGAGATGTCACCTGAATATGTCGTGTTGAAAAGCCACGATCTCTTTGCTGACTCAAAGCGTCCTTGGCCCGGAGGGGAAGCTATATATACCGCTTTGAAAGTAACGAAAAACGAGCTACATGTTTTGCTCACTTACGAGCAAGCGATTAAAGACTTCGAGGTTCACACCAAATGTGATTACACTTTCGCACCTAATCCTGAAGGATTACTTACCTTTAAGAGGGTGAAAGAAACGACGGTCGACGGGCCAATGCCTTGAGATGAAGCCCAACCAGGCCGGTGGAGCGGTGCTTCCCGCTCACCGCCCACGACGTTGGTCTAAAAAACTGCAATTGAAGAACCGGAGATATACATGTTTGTCGTTGCCATTTACGGTTGGCAGGAAGAAACACCTGAACTGGTGCAGGAACTTGCCGGCGCCCTTGGCATCATGACGTTCGAGGCGCGGCAGCGATTGATCGGTGGAGGACCGTCCGTTGTTGCCAGTTTTGCGGATCACCAGCAGGCGAGGGCGTTGGCGGAAAAAGTGAGTCGTGGCGGCATCAAGGCCCTGATTGCCGACGCCACGGCGGTACGCATGCGAAGCGGGTTTTTAATCGTGCGGCGCTTCAGGTTTGAAGGCCGCATGCTGAACATCGAGACTCACAACGGCCAACAAGAGACGTTCCCCTATGCAGATATGGAACTGCTCATCACGGGTACAAGCGTCGTGGGCTTCAGCGAGACAAAAACTATTGTGGAGAAAAAGTTCAGCCTGGGCAAGACCTTGCTTACCGGCGGCATCCCTATGACCAGCAAGGTTGAGCGTCAGGAAGAAGTTTCCAGCGAGGAGAGTGAACAGGTACTCTATCTTTATGCTAACGACCGACCAACGACAATCTTCAGCCTAAACGGCATGAATTACGACGGCTTCGGCGCGGAGATGAAATTGTCCCGGAAACTGAATTTCTCACACCTCATCAGTCAACTGCGCCTGCATGCCTTCGGTGCCGCCTTCGACGACCGCCTGCTGAACAAGATCAACCAAGTACGCCTGCTTGGCCCCGCTCAAGGCCGGGAGGCCAGTCTGGATCTTGCCGCTGAGATCCTCGCCCGATGCCTGCTGACAAGCCGTGGATAAAAGATGAGGGGGCAACTCTTGAAAATGGAATAAATTTAAAATGTATTCCATCCAGAAAAATGGACCCGCCAATAAAAAGAAGGCAGGTCATTTCATGGCTGTTGGGCGATAAAAAATGCAACTGAAAATATCTGACCAAAAGACACTGACGCACGACTATCAAGAGATAATCGCAGCAAAAACTATGAAAGCAGAAACGCCGATGAGCTTGTTCAAGTGATTTCGAATGTTTTTCGAGAAGTTGCGTGATATGAGCTTTTGATTGAATACTGAATGGCCCCCATCCGCCGCTGGCCCCGGAGAAAGTTCGCCATGTCAGCAGCTAAACATCACCCCCAAGGGCTCACGATCCTGTACGAAGACCGGGACATCATCGTCATCGAGAAACCGTGCGGACTCCTGACAATCGGCACCGGCCGGGACAAGACGCGCACGGTCCATTCCATCCTCAACGATTACGCCCGCAAGGGAGATCCCCGTTCCCGAAACCGGGTCTATATCGTCCATCGCCTGGACCGGGAGACCTCCGGCATCCTGATTCTGGCCAAGAGCGAAGCTAACAAGATCTATCTGCAGGAGCATTGGCAGGAGACGGACAAGCACTACGTGACGGTGGTTCACGGCACACTGGCACGGAAGAGCGGCACCATCAGCAGCTATCTGGCGGAGAACAGCGCCATGCGGGTTTATTCGACCACCAACCAGGCGCAGGGCAAGCTTTCCCACACTGAATACGTCGTCATGAAGGAGAACCGCGGCCTCAGCCTGCTGGCAATCCATCTGCTCACCGGGCGCAAGCACCAGATCCGGGTGCACCTGTCCGAAGGGGGCAATGCCGTGGTGGGAGACAGCAAATACGGCACGGACCGGTATGCCCACGCAAACTTGGCGCTCCATGCCCGATCGCTCACGTTCACCCATCCGGTCAGCGGCCGGCGTATGGCCATCGAGACCGGCATCCCCGACTATTTTACTCGGCTGGTCGGCAGTATCTCGCCGAATAAACCGACGGACAAATGCCGGGAATAGATATGGGGTCTTCTGCCCCGACATAATAGTGAAAAAAGCAATTACCAACAAGGTCCATAGACACCGACCGCCCTAATAAACTAGTCGGGCGGGTCATGGCCCGAGACGTTGGAATAGAGAGGAAACATGCGATTCATTACACTTCTTGTGATCTACATCCTCAGTGGATCGAACGCCCTGGCGCAAGAATGCGGACAACCCGTAAAGGTGGTCGCTGGAAAGTTTTTAGAGGCACAGCATGACGGACTTTTGATGGTCTGGGAAAAGTCCGAGGGGGGTGTGGTTTTTTCGAAAGAAAGAGAACGAAGTGAACGCGAGAAATCCGGAATTTGGAGGGAGAGTTCTGTCTCTGACCGCTGACGAACTAGGTGTGGTCGAATCCTATTCAATCCAGAAATGTAATCAAGGTTCCGACAATGGAGAAATCCAAGTAACGTTCGACCTTGTAGCAATTACGAATGGTGAAGGGGACCTAAGCAGGAGGATTGTGCCGTCTAAAAGGTCGCTTAATGTGGTGTACAAGCTAATTTCGAGGCAGGGGCACTGGTATGTGCTAGATCCGCCGAAGCCAATGGTTTCACGGGTTAAATTGACAGAGGCTTTACGCGATGCTGCGACTTCTATGGCGACTGTTGTACAAAATCCTATGGCATCACAAGCACAAAAAAAGCAACATGTGAAATATAAGCAAGAGCTTGAAATACTTCAGACCCTGAAGTAGGTGACAGGCGGAGACGGCCGGTCTGATCAAAGGGCAAATCCCAACAAAGTGCAGCAGCGGACGGCAAAAGACGCCGCCGCTGTGCTCTCGGCGTTAGCAGAAAGGATGAAAATGAAAGAACATCTGGAAATTTTAAAGAGGGTCGGAAAAGTATTGATCGTCCTCGGCCTTCTGGACATTGGGGTCATGATTTACTGTATAACGAACGGAATCTCGTACTCATCAAGTCTTAACATCTTTGCTGTCATCGCCGGAATCTTTCTATTCCGCGGCAGCCTTCGTGCGGTTGCTGTCGTATCAGGGTTTGGAACCTTTTTGATTTCCGCCTTCACCTGCATGATAATCCTATGGCCATTTTACCAACCGATTGAACTAACACTACTACAGTTCAAGCTAGATCCAGTTTCATTCTGTACATCGTTAGCTATTGGGCTTCTCGTTTTGGGGCTTCTTTACTGGGTTGTCAGCGAGTTGCGCCAAGAACCAGTGCTAAAAGCAAGAATTGAGGCAGGAACCAAACATACTTCAATCAAAGTGCCAGTAATCTTAGGAATAGTCCTTACTGCAGTACTGACGATAAGCCTCCGAGTAATGCTTAATGGAGAAACAGCACAACAAGCAAAACAACGTGCAGAAAAAGAAGTTGGCCAAGGGTACAAGTTCCATGTGCGTTCACTGAACACGATGCTTAACTCACAAGGAAAGTTCATTTCGTCCACCGTGACCGCCTACAGCGATAAAGAGATGCGTGTAGTCCATGTGAACTGGGAAGAGAAGTGAGGTGCTAACCAGCGGCAACAGCGGTCTCCGCTGACGCTCCGCCGCTGGTGCCTTGAGACGTTGGACGCGGTGCCAGAGTCTGACCTCGAACTGGAGTGGATTAAAGAGTGCCTGCGGGGATAAAAATGAACACTGTCACTTACTACAATACCTCCACCGAGGTTCAGATCGGTGATCACGTCGAATTTAAGGTATGGCTATTCTTCTGGAAAGGTTGGCAAAAAGGGCGAGTCTACTATGTTCCAGGGATGTCTCCTAAAAGCGACACCCTCGAATATGACGGACTATCTTGGGTTTCCATCCACGACCCAAAAGGTAGTCCGGTAGGAGTTGTCGTCAATCCGGAGACAGGACAGCTAAAGGAGACTGTGCGGTTTATTAGACGGTCCGATGATGAGTTGACTGGAACACCCGCAGATTATAGCTTCCCTGATGAGTAAAAAGGGACCGGGACAAGATACCAATGAGTTCGTGGTCCAACCACAACGGGTGGAGACGGACTGCGCGAGTCAGTAGGAGCGAACAGGAGCCTGTGAGTGCAAGGTCGCTCCGCCGCTCACCCGCAACCCGTTGAAGGCCGCAAGGGCGGCCATTACTGATAAAAGGAGGTTTCATGAAGAAGTTGCTGTTGCTGGCTGGGGGGCTGCTGCTGGGAGGGTGTACGTCGGTGGGAAGTGTTGGGATGGTAACCAAGAGCATGGCTGATCCTGGCTCCCTGCTCAAAAATGCCCAATCATACAAAGAACTAGGACCGGTCGAGGGAGAGGCCTGCCGGTTTTTTATTTTAGCGATGGTGCCGTTCGGAGACTCCACCTTTTCCAGCGCAGTCGACGAAGCGCTTATAAAGTCAGGCGGCGACGCATTGCTTAATGTCACCGTTTCCAGCAGCCTTTACGGCTTCATCCCCATCTACAATTTCTTCAGCTACACCTGCACAAACGTCAAAGGAATTGCCATCAAGTTGAAACAGTGAGGTGAAGGGATCTAATGAGGAGATGAGGGGACGAAGGAGATGAGGGCAGCCCAAGGGGTCAGGCACCATTTAATGTGGCGCAGAAATTAAATAATGCCGATCGAAACTGGTGGAGACGGTCTTCGCGGGACGGTGAAAGCGGGGACCGCTTGTAGAAGTCAAGCTACTTCGCCACTCACCCGCAGGGCGCTAATAAAAAACTTTGCTGAGGGCACAATATGGCGACTATTTCGGACAAATCTAGTCGTATCCCCAAAAAAAACAGCCATACGGTCTGGCCTCTCTATCTCTTCTTCACCATCTTTTTCTTTGTTGGTAGCTGCTGCCTGCTCTATGCTCCAGTCAAGGCGGTGAAGACACTTAATTTCATTCGGAATGCAGCAGTTACCACCGGTACCGTGGAAGATATGGTGGCAAGGCGTGGCTCGAAATCGACCACCTACGCCCCCTCTGTCACCTTTACTACCCCGGACGGAAGGTTGATCAGGTTCATCTCCCAGGTAAGCGGCGGTCAATCGACGTACCACGTCGGGCAGCGGCTAGAAGTCTACTACGACCCGGGCAACGAGGGAAACGCGGAGATCAAGAGCTTCATCCCCCTCTGGATGCCGGTCATCATCCTCTCTGCCCTGGGGCTTGCTTTCAGCGGGGTTGGCGGGGGGATGATCTACGCCATTCGCCGTTCCATAAAAAATGCGGAACAGAAAGAGGCGCTGCTGCAGAAGGGGGCGCTTGAGTGGGAGACTGAACCGGACTGGCAGTCGGCAACCATCAGGTCGGCCACTGGCAGGGAAGCGGCATTTTTCTGGGTGTTTGCCGCTGTCTGGAACGCCATCGCCCAACCTACCGGATTCATCTGTCTCAACGCGGTAATTTACGAAGGCAATCGCCTCGCTGCAATAGGGCTGATGTTCCCGCTGGTTGGGTTCTGGCTCCTATGGGAAGCCACCAGAAGGACACTTCAGATACGGATTTTCGGTGATATCCAGCTCCGGATGGACCCGTTTCCTGCCTCAATCGGCGGAGAGGCCGGCGGTACCATCGATCTTCCGATCCACTTCAGCACCGGCAATGTCTTCGCTGTTTCTCTCTCCTGCGAACTGGTTGTCAAGCACCGAGATGGCAACCGTAAAGAGCTGATCTGGCAGGAGGCCGGCCGTGCTGCGTCGACGCTTGGTCCTGCCGGCACACGGATCGCTTTCCGGGTTGCCGTCCCAGCCACGGAACCGCCCAGCAGCGATTCCCATCTCTGGACGGTACGGATCACCGCTGAACTTCCCGGCCTTGACCTGGATCGAAGCTTTGTCATTCCGGTGATCCGGCAGGAATCGCCCAAGACATCCCGCCTGAACGTGCCGCTGGCCCCGGACCTGATGCCCAGCGCAGAGTTCCCTGCCGGGACGGTACAGGTCGAACGTCAGGGCGAAAGGCTACTGCTCCGCTACCCCTGCCGCCGGAATCTGAAGACCGGCTCGTTGTGCGTATTTTTCAGCGGCTGGTTTCTCGGGGGAGTATCAATCTTCGTGGTCAAATCGCCTGGAATGGGATTTGCGGTCCTGCCCATTTTCGGCACGATTGGCGTAGGCTTGCTGTTTTATGCCGTGTGGCTCTTAAGCAACTCGCTTCAGGTTACAGTCGGAGCAGGCGGGCTATCCGTTGTGCGTCGGTTATTCGGCATCCCGGTCAATAGGTCCTCCATAGAGACTGCTCTCGTCAGAAGAGTTGAAATCGAGAAGTTTGGGGCCCGCGGCACAGGAACATCTGCGAAACTGATCTATCGGATCATGGCCGATTGCGGCAATGGCACAACCATCACCCTGGGAGACGGAGTGGAAGGAAGGACCGTTGCCGAGGAGATTGCCAGACAGTTGCGGCAGGTATGCGGGGTACGGGCCAGAACCGCTGAGCAAACCAGAAGTTGAAAGAAGGGAGAGAGACGATGAACACCATCGACACCTTTCTGAGCCGATATCCGTTCATTCTTGGTGAGGGTGCCGTGATCGAGCGCCTGCGCCGCATGAAGGGATTGGAGCTCGATCCTTTCGTCGTGAACTCGGCTTTTATCTATCATGATGAAAAGCGGAGGGCGCTGGAGGGAATCTGCCGGGAGTACCTGGACATCGGCTGCCAGGCTGGACTGCCTCTCCTCATGTCCACACCGACCTGGCGGGCGAGCAGGGAACGGATCGCAGCGGCCGGCCTCGATGGCACCGACCTCAACGGCGACAATGCGGCTTTTCTGGAAGGCTTGAGGCAGAGCTACCAGGGATATGCCGACAAGATCCTCATCTGCGGGTTGATGAGTTGTAAAGGTGACGCGTATCATCCAGCCGAGGCTCTCCCGGAACACCAGGCTGCGGAATATCATGCGTGGCAGGCGGAAAAGCTCGCGGCGACCACGGTGGACTTTCTCCTGGCGGCCACGCTGCCGGCTCTGAGTGAAGCCACCGGCCTTGCCTTGGCACTGGCGCGGACGGGGAAGCCTTACATGGTGAGTTTCGTGGTCCGGCCGACCGGCACCCTGCTCGATGGCACGCCGCTAAAGGAAGCCATCGCTGCAATCGACGCCGTAGCCAATCCCAAACCGCTCGGGTTCATGATCAATTGCACCCATGTCACCTTTGCCAGATCTGCGCTACTCCATGAAACCAATTCGTCTGCAGAAGTGCGCCGACGAATCATCGGTCTTCTCGCCAATACCGCGGCACTCAGCCCGGAAGATCTGGACAACAGCTCTTCCCTCGTGGAACAGGAACCTGAGGCATTTGGGGCATCGGTGGCCGCCATGGGAATGGAGCTTGGGCTGAAGATCCTTGGCGGGTGCTGCGGCACGGATGGCCGCCATCTGTCCGCTCTGGCCACACGACTGCAGTCTCCCACTTCCTCCTCCTGATTTTGGCAGTGAGAGGGGGGGCAAGAGGGCAGGTCTGGACATTGGCAAGACCCGGCCCATTGGCAAGGAACTTAAACCCTATGAAAAACATTCAACAGTTGACGCGAGTCTGCGCCTTCTGGCTTCCGGTCGCGGGGGGATGCGCGTTCATTGTGCTCTATCTCTTTGCTGCTTCGATGTATCCTGGAGGTACCCGAGTCGATCACCATACCCAGGGCTACAGCCATATGTCGAACTACTGGTGTGACCTGCTCGATTCTGTTTCGTATTCCGGTGACATCAACCACGGCCGTCCCATTGCGGTCCTAGCGACCGTCATTCTTCCATTGTCGCTCGTCCCGCTTTGGCTCCAGGTGCCATTACTTTTTCATGCACCTTCTGTTGCACGGTCGATTGTCCGCATTGCTGGTCCTGTAGCGATGGTGCTCTCTACTTTAGTCTTCACGCCCATGCATGATTTTGCAATAAATCTTGCCGCTCTCTTTGGCCTAGTCGCATTCGCGACTACTATTTGGGGGCTAGCTCGCATGAAGCGCGCGGCACTCGTTTGCATCGGTCTAGTACCCATGCTGCTTGGCATAACCAATTACATCATGTGGCAGACCGGTAGTTTTCTGAACGTCATGCCCATGGTTCAAAAAGCGGCGTACGGTTCGATGTTCATCTGGATCATTGCTGTCAGTCGCACTATTCGGCAGACATGACCCGGCGTGGGATACACACAACCAGCGGCAACTGCGGTACCCGCTGACGCTCCGCCGCTTGAGACGTTAAAATGAGGAATCAATGGAAAAAACACTACATATTTTGACTGTGTTTTTCATGTTCATAACAGCGAGTGGCTGCGGACTTGTCGGGAGCAAAGTGGCCAGATTCACATCAGACTTCAAGACGCTACCTTCGGACGGATGTATTTTGTACGAAAAAGGCGCCGAAGCTCTTGCAGAGGAAACAGCCAGGTCCTTGCCGCGAGCCATCAAAACTGTTGAATCGAGACAATTCGGCGAATTCAAAGAACCGATTAAAATCTATGCTTTCGCTGATACGAAAAGTTTCGCTAAATTTGTGAACGTCCCAGAGGTAATTAAAGGGGCAGCCACAAGGAATGAGGTTTATCTTTCCGGCCAGCTCTTAGGGAAAATGGGAGAAGTACAAGGGGTTTTGACTCATGAACTTTCGCACGTTCAGTTATCACAGAGTCTCGGAGCTGTAACCTTCAATCGTGTATTGCCGCGATGGTTCCGCGAAGGACTCGCAATTTACATCGCAGATGGTGGTGGCGCTACTAATGCCACTGAAACAGAGACGATAGTGCAATTCCAATTAGGAAATCATTTCGCTCCAGAAACAGACGGTGCACTATTCAATCTAAATTTACCGGGACCAAAGGGCTTGGAACCCAAGATTTTTTACCGTCAAAGCGGAATGTTTGTTCAGTTTATGGCCATTAACCATCCAGAGCAGTTCAAGGCACTTTTAAAGGGTCTACAAGAAGGGAAAAACTTTGAGGCAGAATTTGCGGAGTGCTTTAAGTGCAAGGTGGACACGATGTTACAAGCGTTTATAGGCACATTGCGAAGAACGTAACCAGGATAAAGGGGACAGGCTACTTTATCCGCTACCGGTGAGAGCGTAACCGCATCCTTCGAGTCGGAGGGGTAACGTCGTCGGCAAGGCCACATCTTGTTGGGGTGGCAAAAGGTGAAGACATGTCGAACCGGCAATCGGAACTGGAAAAATTGGGATGGAACGAAAGGTTGGCCGGGCTCGCGGCACTGCAGAAGCAGTCGATCGAGACGGTCGCCCGCGTGGCGGCGGTGGATCGCGATCAGCTCTTGCTCCTCGACGACAAAGGCACATTCCGGGCCAAGCTGTCCGGGAGCTACCTGCACCATCACCGGCGGCCGGAAGAGTTGCCGTGCGTGGGAGATTGGGTCTGTGTCGAGAGGGGTGTGAATGACGACTTCGGCCTTATTCACACCATGCTGGAGCGCAGAACAAGCCTTTGCCGCAAAGCCGTCGGCGGGGTGAACGAATCGCAGATGATCGCGGCAAACATGGATTTCGTGATCATCGTCCAGTCATGTCACTTCGATTTCAATCTAAAGCGCCTGGAACGCTACCTCGTTATGGTTATGGAAGGTGGCGCCACCCCTTACGTGCTGCTTACCAAGACGGACTTGGTAGAACCCGACGTGCTTACAGCCCAGCTTTCTCAAATACGCGCTGCCGGTATCACCGCGCCGGTGCTGCCCCTGAGCAATGTCAGTCGTGAAGGAATCGAGGAGCTGAAGCGAAATCTATTGCCGGGCATGACCTATTGCTTCGTAGGTTCGTCCGGGGTCGGCAAAAGCACGATCATCAACGAACTGATCGGTCGGGGTAGGCTGGAGACCCAGGATGTAAGCGCTACCGGCGAAGGAAAACATACGACGGTACGCAGGGAACTGATACGCCTCGCAAATGGTGCCTTGGTAATCGACAACCCGGGGATGCGTGAATTTGGCATCGTAGCTGCGGAAAACGGCATAGGCGGAAGCTTCATCGACATAAACGCCCTGGCATCCGGTTGCCGCTACCGCGACTGCAGCCACACAAGCGAGCCTGGCTGTGCGGTCCTGGAGGCGCTCAGTGCCGGTGCAATCGACCAGGAACACTTCCAGAACTACGCGAAACTCACAGAAGAAGCAAAGTTCTACCAGATGTCACATGCCGAAAAGAGGAAGAAAGATCGGGATTTCGGCAAGTTCATCAAGTCGGTCAAGAAAGACATGAAACGAGACTAGAAGTGGACGCACGTGGTTAAACCTGGTGCTGCGGCGCCTGCAACGTGAAGTAGAAACAGGCGCCCTTGCCAGGCTCTCCCTCGGCGCGCACCTCGCCGCCGTGCCGGTCGACGATCCTGAACACGGTGGCCAGCCCGACCCCGGTGCCGGGAAAGTCGCTTGAGAGATGACAGCGCTGGAAAGGCTTGAAGATCTTCTCGGCGTCGCTCATCTTGAAGCCGATGCCGTTGTCGCGCACGAAGAACTCGTGCATCCCGTCGCGCAGCCCCTGTCCGAACTCGATGCAGGTGTGTTCGTTCCTGGAGGTGTACTTCCAGGCGTTGCCCAGCAGATTCTGCAAGAGAACCCGGGCCAGATGGGGGTCGCACCAAGCCGTCATGCCTGCTTCATTGCGCCAGTCCAGCGAGCGTTCCAGGTCGTACATCCGCAGTTCGGCGATGATGTCATCCGCCATGCGCCCCAGGTCCACCTCCTCGCAAGCCAATTCCGTTCTCGTTACCCGGAACAGCACCAGCATCGCCTCGATGAACTGCTCCATGTTTTCGCACCCGGTATTGATGGCGTTGACGAGGCTCAGGCCGGTTTCATCCAGCAGGTCGCGGTACATCTCGGCAAGGGCCTGACCGGCCGTATAGACGGTGGTTAGCGGTGTACGCAGGTCGTGCGACAGCGAGTAGCTGAAAGCCTCCAGCTCCCGGTTGGTGGCCTGCAACTCGAGGGTTTGCTGGCGCAGGCTGCCGTTCAGCTTCCGGATCGCCTCCTCCGATTGCCGGCGCTCCGAGATGTCGCGCACCACGCAGATGATGCCTCCGTCCTCCAGACGCGAAAGGGATATCTCCTGGGGGAACAGGGAGCCGTCCTTCTTGAGCCCGCTCGCCTCGCCGCGCCAGCCGTGCCCCTGCTCGAAGGCGGCAGAGATGAGCGGCTCCAGCCGTTGGCGCTCCTCGTTGGTGTACAGCTTTTTCCAGGTCTGGCTGAACAGTTCCTGCTGCGAGGGGTAGCCGTAGATCTCCGCGTGCGCCTTGTTCAGGTAGAGGTAGTCGCCGGTAGGGGTCAACAGGGCGATGCCGTCCATGGATGCCTCTATGGCGGCGAACTGCTTTTTCAGCATGTTCTCCCTGTTCTTGCGCTCGGTCACGTCGCGAACCAGTTCGATGGCCGCGGTGACGGCGCCCGTGGCATCCACCAGCGGGGCGGCCGAAGTCTCGATGTGACGCGTCTGCCCGTCGATGACATGGGTCACCTCCTGCCGGTGCAGCAGACCGTCGTGGAAACATTCGTTGACGACGCAACCGGGGCATACGTCTTCACGGTCGTGGTAGGCGCTGTAGCAGTGCTGTCCGACCCGCTCGCCCTTGAACTGCCTGGCCGGGGGATTCTGGTACAGGATCCTGAAGTCGCGGTCCTGGACCGTCACCGCGTCGGGCACACTGGCGAGGATGGCTTCGGTGCGGCCTTTTTCCAGGGCAAGCTTGGCCACGGTGTCTTCCAGCGCCGCGGTGGCTTCTTGCACCTTTTGGGACTTGCGGCAGGCGCAGGCCATGAAAACCAGCAGGAACAGGATGGTTTGCAGACGGTAGGTCAGCTCCTGCGCCTGTGGGTGCAGAAGCTGCTGCAGGAAGGGACCTTCGGAAAACAGCACCGCATCGAGAAAACTGTCGGTGAGCCATGACGCCAGTATCAGTACGGTTCCCGTGGCTATGGAGTAAGAGCGATCCTTTCGGAGCCGCGACAACATAAACTCTCCTCGTTATACAACTTCGACTGGCGTTGATTGCCAAGTGCAGATCAACCGGGTCGCGGTCACGATTGATCCAATCTCACCTATATGCATGATCTATATCGACTCGTATATCATATTGAAGTACAAGCTCATAGTGTTTTCCGCAAAGGTTGTGCGGCAATGTGGTCGGGCGGGCGCATGCCGCACGGCGCCGTACGGGGTACGCTGCAGTGGCGGGGTGTGGGGGGGCAGTTGTCGTCGGCGGGGGAGCGAGAGTGCGCGGTGCACCATGCCGACCAAGGGGAACTCTCGGTCCTACAGCTGCTTGGGCTTTCTGCCGGAGAAGTTGTCGTCGAAGCAGGAAGGACAGATGCCGTGACTGAACTGGGCTTCCGTGTGCTGGGATATGTAGGACTCCATCTGCTGCCAGCTCTGCTCGTCTTTTCTCACCTTCTTGCAGTACATGCACACCGGTATGATCCCCTCCAGTACCTTTACCTTGGAGAGGGCCTGCTCGAGTTCCCCGTTGCGCTGCACGAGCGCGTCCCTGTGGACCTGGAGGTTCTTGCGGCTGTTAACCAGCTTGACGAAGCTCATGGTGAGTGCCAGCAATAGCAGCACGGATATGGTTGAGAGTATTTCGACCCGGTGGCTCCAGAGGTAGCCGGGGGGCTTGTTGACGATGATGCTGTCGGCCGGCAGCTTCCCCGGTGCGATACCAACGCGCCGCAGCTCGTTGTAGTCGAACATGTCCTTGTTGGGGCTTGGGGTGACCGGGGGGAGGTCGTCTATGGATTCTCCCCTGAGTACCCGAACGGCCAGAGCCGCCGCAGCGGCACCATGTTCGCGAAGGTTCAGCAAACGACCGCCGACGATGCCTTTGCCCAGGTTGAATTCCCAGCCGCCGTACACGGGGACGGGACTGGCGGTGGAAATTCTGCGCAGCGCTTCGTTGCTGGAGACACGGTCGCCGTTTTTGTCTGGCACAAAGGAAGCGAAATAGACGATGGCGCTGCCGGGTTTCAGTTCCCTGACCCGGTCGATGAATTGGTCGAGCCGCAGCCCGGCCCAGTCGGTGAAGGTAGCCTTGTCGTGCAGTTGCGCCGCGGCCTTCTGGAACTCCATGTGGTTCAATCGGCCGGTGACGGAATCGTCGCGGATGACGACGATGTTCTTGGTGCCGGGATGGAGGGCAAAGATGAGATCGAGGGTGGCCTTGAAGCTTGGGCGCTCGTCGATGCCTACGATGCCGCGCTTGCCGGTAAGCCTGGCGCGGTCGAATGAGTTGGTGCCGCAGAAGACGATCGGGGTGGCGCCGAAGAGGTCTGATCTGTGCCGTTCGATGACGTTGAAGGCATAGTCGTCGGTGGAGAGGATCAGGTCGAAGTGGCGCTGCTGGTATTTGAACCTGAGCAGATCAATGAGCTTGGCATCGAATTCCCTGCCGCTGTTGTTCTTCGAGTCCAGGTACTCGACCTGGATCTCCGTTTCCGGCAGTGCCCGCAGCAGTGTCTCCTTGATGCCTTCTACCGCGTCATCGGACCCCTTGTAGCCGGAATGGTATGAGTTGAGGATCAGGACCTTCTTCCTCAAGGTCGTTTCCCCGCAGTTGGCGTCCGCGATCCATCCCAGCAGACAGATGCTGACCATCACGTACAGCAGGCGGTTTAAGAACCAGCACTTGCTCATCTTATTCTCCAATAACGGCAGCGACGTCCGCCTCTCTTTGGTTCCGTTACAGAAACGGGCCCGGCGCGACAAAATCTCCCGTATACAATAGTTTCGGCAGAAATGCGCCGCACTTTAGTGCGAAGAACAGTTCTGCATTTCCATATCTTCGTCATCGGTTGTGGCAGTCGGTTGCTGCAAAAGGGGACTCAGCGGGTGCTGACATAGTCGGTTGATCTTTTATAATTGGGGTAGCCCTGAAAGGTATTTGTGCTGTGGGTGCAGTTGTGGCAGTATCCCTCCTCCGCGTCTTCGGGCGCGCAACCGACCAGTACCGGAGTACGATTATGAACCTCGAAGCCATCCCGCGCCAGGAGCTGGACTGCATCCTGCGCCGCATGCCCAAAGCGGAGCTGCACATCCACATCGAAGGATCCCTGGAGCCGGAGCTGATCTTCCGCATGGCCCAGAAAAACGGCATCAAGCTCGTTTACCCGTCGGTCGAGGCGCTGCGTGCCGCCTATGCCTTCACCGACCTGCAGAGTTTTCTCGACATCTACTATGCCGGCGCCGGCGTGCTGCAGACCGAAGAGGATTTCTTCGACATGGCCTGGAGCTACCTGGAACGGGCTAAGGCTGACAACGTGATCCACTCGGAGATCTTCTTCGATCCCCAGACCCACACCGCCAGGGGTGTTGCCTTCGCGACCGTCATCAATGGTCTGCACCGGGCCATCGAGCGGGGGCGCGAGGAACTGGGACTGTCGGCGTCCCTGATCCTTTGCTTTTTGCGTCACCTGAGCGAGGCGGATGCCTTTGCCACCCTGGAAGAGGCGCTGCCGTTTCGGGACAAGTTCATCGGCGTCGGCCTGGATAGCGGTGAGCGCGGCAACCCGCCGGAGAAGTTCGCCGCAGTCTTTGGCCGCTGCCAGGCGTTGGGACTTAGGCTGGTGGCGCATGCCGGGGAAGAGGGACCGGCAAGCTACATAAGCGACGCTTTGGACCTGTTGAGGGCGGAAAGGATCGACCATGGAGTGCGGTGCCTGGAAGACCCGCAGTTGGTGGCCCGCCTCGCCTCGGAGCGGATCGCGCTGACGGTATGCCCGTTGTCGAACGTTAAGCTGGCGGTGTTTCCGGAACTCGGGAGCCACAACATCGGCAGACTGTTGGCGGAGGGGATTGTCGCCACCATCAACTCCGACGACCCCGCCTACTTCGGTGGGTACCTGAACGAGAACTTCACGGCCACCTTCGCCGCGCTCCCTCAACTCGGGGCACGGCAGGCGTACCAATTGGCCCGCAACAGCTTCGAGGCCAGCTTCGTCGCGGAGGAGACCAGGAAACGATGGATTGCCGGCCTCGACGCCTTCTTCGCTGACTGTTGCGGCGGCAGGTGATGGGGCGAGCTTACCATTGCAGAGGCCGACGATGAGGTTGTAATTCCCTAAGGGCAAATCCCCCCTGTCCCCCCTTCGCAAAGTGGGGAACGCTTGTTCACGCGCAGCGCTTCGTGGGCAACATCGTCTGCGCTCCGCAATTTACGGATGAGCCATTGCAGGGGGCGCGATACCCCAATAGAGTCAGTGGGGTACAAAAAAGGAGCCTCCAGAGCCGACATTGCCGGCCTCTGCGGCTCCTTTTGTACACGCCAACGCCACGCTACTGCACCGTTAAACCCTGCGTAGCTTGACCTCCTCCTCTTCCTTTCCCACGATCTGCTGTTTCTTACCGATGGTACGCAGCAGGGAGTTGCAGTTGTCTACCAGTTGCTCCAGTTGGCCTCCCCTGCCGTAGACCTGGCTGTAAAAGATGTTCTCCATGATGTGCATCCGGCCCAGGTTGCTGCCTGCCTTGCGCATCTGCATGGTCATCGACCACTGCATCTGCTGGAGCTTTAGGCTCTTTTCCGGTGTCCGCGCCACGCACGCTTTCTTCAAAGCATCATCTGCCAGTTTCTCGAAGCGGGCGGGATCCTCCTTGTATAGTTGCCTCAACTCATCCGGGGTGTACGCGGTAAACTCCTTTTCGGTACTCATGACACGCTCCTTCTCCTTGCATTACAATAAAAGTTGTGGCAGTGCTGCTGATTTAGTTTTTCTAATTGTGTACTAATGGAAAAAAATATTCCACTAAATTGTGTATACGGCTGGAGGGGGGCGACAGTAACACAGCCGGCATTATTTTTCCATTGGGTATCGGGACACTCCGTCAGCAAGATACCGTCCTGACGGTTGCGTGGCCCCGCAAGTCTCGCCTGCCGGACGGGAGTGCGCCGCATATACATTTTGCGCCCGTTTTGTTCCAGTCGCAGCTCTCGCCAATAGCCTTGCATTTAAAAGTTATTTTCCTTAACATTAATTTGTATCAATACGATGTTCAGAAAATGAAGATCTTCCTGCGGCGAAAGGAGGCTGCCATGGCGGATAAGGATAAAGGTGAAAAGACTATTGGCGAACTGGTGTCCGAACTGACCGGGGAGGTGCGGGAGCTTTTCCGGCAGGAACTGGACCTCTTCACGGCGGAGATGAAAGAGAAGCTGGTTGCTCTTGCCAAGGATACTGCCGCCATCGGAGTGGGCGGGGTACTGGTCTATACGGGGTTCCTGGTGCTCCTGGCGGCGATCGTCCTGGGGCTGGCGACCGTGATGCCCGCCTGGGGCGCCGCGCTCGTGGTGGCCATAGGCCTGATCGCCATCGGAGCGGTCCTGGTCCTTAAAGGCGGCAAGGACGTGAAGGAGATGGATGCGAAGCCCGAAGAGACGGTGGGGGCTTTGAAGGAGACGGTACAATGGGCGAAAACGTTAAAGTTAACGAGCAGTCGCCGGAGAGGATTCGCGAGCAAATCCGGCACACGGAAAGCGATATAACCCAAACGGTGCAGAGTCTCGAGCAGAGGCTTTCCCCGCAGTACCTCAAGCGGCAGGGGCTGCGGAAGGCGAAACTGTTCGCCTGGCAGACGGTCGCCAAAGCCCTCCAATTAGCCGAGAGAACCTCGGTGCAGGCTTCTCTGGTCGGGGGGAGCTCGTTGCTGATGCTGCTGGGGAACAGGCGGGTGCGCGACAGGGTGAAACACGCGACCGGCAGAAAACATGTGATCGAGGTACAACATCCTGTTCCGGCAGTGGCGCGGGCGGCCGGTGCCAGCGCGATGTGGCTGCTGATGCGCAAGCTTGGCGGCGGAAAACGAAACGAGAAGGTGCCGGTATCGGGATTGGCTCTGGCAGCGACTGCCGCCAAAGCCTTCCTGGGAGGCAAGAGGGCATCGGAAAAAAGCGGCACCCCGAGGGAAGGTAAAAAGGTCGCGTGGCACGGGCTGGCGACGACGATCGGAGCTACTCTGGGTAACTACTGGTTCACCCACAAGACCCGCAGAGTGTAGCGAACGTAGCAAAGGAGGACGTCATGAGAAGACACGCGAGCACCACGGCTGAGGTAGTCAGCTTTTCGGCTGGGGCATTGGTAGGTGCCGGGCTTGCCCTGCTCTACGCCCCGAAGACCGGGACCGAGATGAGAGAGAAGGTATCGGACGTGACAGGGGACGCCATCGCCAAGATGAAAGGGCTGACGGCGGAAGCCCAGGACAAGCTGAACAGGAACCTGCGCAGAGGGCGCGAGTACGCGGAAGAAAAAGTGTCGGAGTTATCTTCAAATATTGAGGAAAGAGAACAGTATCACTAAGCCGGGGCGGTTGGCACCGGTGACATCAAGCGGGCTGTCCGGCAACGGACAGCCTTTTTTTGTCCAACTCCTGGGCATGCCCAACATGCAACGTGACGGAAAGGAGCTGGTCATGTGAGACGGTTGCCGCGAAAAAGAGTCGATAGCAAGGTGTGGTAGCAGAAGTGCCTTCAGCTTTGTTTGCCATTATCTTCAACCTCATGTAACATCTGTTGAACTGTATACATCTGCCTGCTGACGGGACCTCCTATGACAACCGCTGCCTTCACAATGACCAATGAGTTCACCTTTAAGAGAATCCTGCTCGCCGTGGTGGTACTACTCGCATCATGGCTGCGCCCCTGCCATGCAGAGCCGCTGGCGATCACCCCTTTTTATACCTTCAACCAGAGCCCCCTGGTGCAGATTTACGGCCTTCCGGCAGCGGAGAGCGCCGTCGTACAGCCGGCCGGAAAAGCGTGGACGCTGCTGTCGGTCGATGTGGCCAACAGCTACCTGAAGCGGGAAACGGCACGGGAATCGCTCCTTCTGGACGGGGAGGGGGAGCGCATCACCCTCGCCCTTCGCTACGGGGTCGCCCAGAGGGGGGAGCTGGGGATGGATCTTCCGCTCATCGCTTATAACGGCGGGATCTTTGACGGCTTCATCGAGGACTGGCACGAGTTCTTCGGGCTCCCCCAGGGGCAAAGGCCGGACGCCCCCAAGGGGCAGCTGCGCTTCCAGTACGAGAAGGACGGGCGGCAGCGACTGGACATGGAGCGCGACGGCCTGCATATCGGTGATCTGAGGTTTTCCGGGGCGTGGCAGCTCTACCACGGCGGCGGCGCGAACCCTGCCGCACTGGCGCTGCGGACCAGCCTGAAGTTGCCCACCGGAAGCAGTTCCCGTCTCACCGGCAGCGGCAGCACCGACCTCGCCCTGTGGCTCACCGGCAGCAGCGATTACGCCTTCCCGGGGCAGTGGGGGCACGCCACGGTTTTCGCGGCTGCCGGCGGACTCGCCATGACGGACGGGCAGGTTCTGAAGGAGCAGCATAAGAATCTTGCCGGCTTCGGCACCGTCGGCTTGGGCTGGTCGCCCTCCGACAGCTTCGCCCTCAAGGCGCAGCTGTCCGGGCACAGCGCCTTCTTCAGGGCCAGCGCCTTCTCGGAGCTGAGTTCCGGCGCGATGCAGGTCATCTTCGGCGGGACGGTCGCGTTCTCGCCGCGTACCACCCTGGATATCGCCCTGTCCGAGGACGTCACCGTGGGCGCCTCTCCGGATGTGGCGCTGCACCTGGGGTTGGGGCACCAGTTCTGAAATGTTTTTAGTCTTAACCCCTGCGTGGGAGGATGTGAGATGGGGACGTCGGTAGGAATAGGGTTCAGCATGCGCAAGAACCCGGTCGAAGCGGGGCACGAGGCGGCCACCGCCGCGCTGGAACAGGCGGGAGGAGCCAAGCCGGACTTCGTCATGGTTTTCGCCACGGTAGGCTACCATCAGCAGCGGCTGATCGCAGCGATCCGCCAAGCGACCTCCGGTGCACCGTTGTGCGGCTGCTCCGGCGAAGGGATCATCGCCCAGGAGGAGGTGGCGGAGACCAATTTCGCGGTAGGCGTCATGGTGATCGCCTCCGACGAGCTCCGCTTCGCGACCGCCTCGATATCGGGGATAGGGGAGGGGGGCGATGTCGCCGGCCAGCGACTGGCCGAGAAGATCGCGCCGCTCGTGGCGGCCGACAGCCGCGCCTTGTTCCTGCTGGCCGACGGCCTGAGGTTTGATTTCGATCCCTTCGTGGCCGCGTTCGAGGGGGGGCTCGCAGAGTCGGCGCGGCTGCCGATCTTCGGAGGGCTTGCGGCGGACAACTGGGCCTCCCGCAAGACCTACCAGTACCACGACGACGAGGTGCTCAGTGACGGGGCCTGCTGCGTGGTCATGTCGGGCAAGGGGCAGGTGGCCTGGGGGATCAACCACGGCTGTGTCCCGGTGGGGACCAAAAGGACAATAACCCGCAGCAAGGGGAACATCATCTACGAGATCGACGGGGTCTCCGCCCTGGAGGTCCTCAAGCAATACCTGGACGAGGAGTGGGCCATCAAGTGGAACAAGGCCACCTTGAACCTCTGCCTCGGCTTCAAGACGCCGGAACACCTGCGCCAGGGGTACGAGGAGTATTTCATCCGCTACATAACCGACAAGGATGACCGGGAGGGGTCGGTGACCATCCAGTCCGACGTGGCGGAGGGGACCGAGCTCTGGATCGTGCGCCGCGACAAGGAGCTCATGATGAACGGCCTGCGCTCGATCCCTAAGCAGATCAAGGAACAGCTTTGCGGCGACCCGCCCAAGTTCGTGCTGCAGTTCGAATGCATGGGACGGGGGAGGGTGGTGTTCAAGGAGCAGGAGCGCATGGAGCTGGTCAAGTCCCTGCAGCGCGACCTGGGGGAAAAGGTGCCCTGGCTGGGATTCTACACCTACGGCGAGATCGGCCCGATCCGGAAGCACAACTGCTTCCACAACTTCACCTCAGTAGTTACCGTGGTGTACTGAAGCAGGAACAAGTAGCGTATGAGCGAATCCGTAAAAGACATCGCGGCAGCCGAGCTGGAGAAGCTGCGCCGGGAGAACGAGATCCTGGCGGACCAGGTGAAGCGGCTGGTCAAGGCCGAAAGCAGGCTCTACGACTATCAGGAGAAGCTGGACGCCCAGGTCAAGGAGTACAGCGAGCTCTACGACCTGAGCCGCAAGCTCTCCACCTGCGGCGACCTCTCGGTCATTTTCGAACTCGCCGCCGGCTTCGTCATCAACTGCCTCAACTACGAACGGGTACTTATCTTCCAGAAATCGGGCGACGGGGCCGCATACGCGGTGTGCGCCTGGGACGGCTATTACGATGCGGAGGAAGAGAGCGCAGTCTCCTCCCTCAGCATCCCCAAGAAGGCCCCCTTCCTGGCACCGCTCTTTCTCGGTGAAAACTACCGTATCTGCACCGAAGGCTCCCGGCAGCACGCGCTCTCCGAGTACCGCGCCAAGCTCTTGATGAACGAGTATCTCCTATGCCCGCTGGGCAATCCCGCCGATCCCGCCGTCCTGATCGCGGTAGGAAATTCCGCCGAAAACGCGGAGTTCAACCGCAGGGTCAGCGACAGCGAGGATGCCTTGTTCGGCATCGGCAACCTGGTGGGGCTCCTCTCCTCCGCCATCGAAAACCTGATCCACTACGCCGGCATGAAAAAGGCGCTGGAACAGGAGCGGCTCGCCGAGGCCAAGTACCGCGGCATTTTTGAAAACGCCATGGAGGGGATCTTCCAGACAACCCCGGAGGGGAAGTTTCTCAGCTGCAACTCCGCTACCGCCGCCATCCTCGGCTACCAGACGCCGGAAGAGGTGCTGGAAAACGTGGTGGATATCGGTCCGCAGCTTTACGTTGACCCGGAGCGCCGCGACGATCTCTACGGGATGATGAACCAGCGCCGCAACGTGAAGAATTTCGAGGTGGAGTTCTATCGCAACGACGGCAGCAAGATCTGGGTCAACCTGAGCACCCGCCCCACCTTCGACGACAGCGGCGAGCTCGCGCACATCGACGGGATCATGCAGGACATCACCGAGCGAAAACGCGACGAGGAGTCCCTGCGCAAGCTCTCCCAGGTGGTCGAACAGAGCCCCGTCTCCATCGTCATCACCGACACCTCCGGACGCATCGAGTTCGTCAACCCGAAGTTCGTCCAGCTGACCGGCTACACCCTCGGGGAGGTCATCGGGCGAAACCCCAGGTTCTTGAAGTCGGGGAAGACCGTGCCCGAGGAGTCGGTAAAGCTCTGGCAGACCATCTCCAGCGGCAAGGTGTGGGAAGGGGAGTTTGTCAACAAGAAGAAGAACGGCGAGCTATTCTCCGAGCACGCCACCGTTTCCCCCATCCGGGACCGAAACGGCGTCATCACCCACTACCTGGCGGTCAAAGAGGACATCACCGAGCGCAAGCTGCTGGAAGCCCAGCTGTTCCAGTCGCAGAAGATGGAGTCGATCGGCCGTCTGGCCGGCGGCGTGGCGCACGATTTCAACAACATGTTGAGCGTCATTCTCGGCTGCGCCCAACTGGCGCTGCGCGAAGCCGAGGAGGGAAGCCCGCTGTGGCAGGACCTGGATCAGATCATCCATGCCGCCAAGCGCTCCAGCGATATCACCCGCCAGTTGCTTGCTTTCTCACGCAACGAGGTGATCGCGCCGCGGGAGGTGAACCTGAACGAGCACTTCGCCGAGATGCAGAAAACGCTGGGGCGCTTGATCGGCGAGGACATCAAGATGACCTTCCAACCCGCCCCCGAGCTCTGGCCGGTCAACGCCGACATAACTCAGTTGGACCAGATCCTGGTGAACCTCGCGGTCAACGCACGTGACGCCATGGAAAACGGCGGGGTGCTCACGGTGGCGACGGCCAATGTCAAGGTGGACAGCAGTTACAGCCAGTACCACCTGGATGCAGCCCCGGGAGATTACGTGCAGCTTTCGGTGAGCGATACCGGCTGCGGCATGGACCGCGACACCATCGATCGCATTTTCGAGCCTTTTTTTACTACCAAGGAAGTGGGGAAGGGGACGGGGCTGGGACTGGCGACGGTGTACGGGATCGTGCGGCAGCATAACGGCTTCATCAACGTGTACAGCGAACCGGGACAGGGGACCATCTTCCAGATCAACTTCCCGCGGTTCGCCGGGGGCGCCGCGGTCGGGGAGCATGGGGCGGCCGAAGCCGCGCTGGCGGGGTCGGGAACCGTGCTGCTGGTCGAAGACGATGCGCTGGTGCGCAAGATGACGCTGCGTGCCCTGAGGGACTTGGGCTACACCGTGATCCACGCCTCGGGCGCCGACGAGGCCATCGCGATCTGCAGGGACGCGGGGACGCAGATAGATGTCATCTTGACCGATGTGGTGATGCCGGGGATGAACGGCAAGGAGATGGTCGATGCCATCGAGGCTTTTCGTCCCGGTCTCAAGGTTCTCTTCATGTCGGGGTACACCAAGGACCTCGTGGCCCAGCGTGGTGTGGTGGACGAGGGGAGGGATTTCATTCAGAAGCCCTTCGACTTGCAATCGCTGGGCAGGAAACTGAAGGAAACGCTGCGGGGTAGTTAGGTCACCTCACCCTGAAGTTCCTCACTGCTCCCTTTCGTTGGCAAGCGCGAACTGCTTCATCATCTTCTGCCGATACCCCACGATATCCTGTCTTAGCGACGCGAGTTGCGCCACCTTTTCATCCACCTTGGCGACATGCAGGTCCAGTGTCTCGATGAGCCGCGGGATCATCTTCTCGGTCTGCTTGGCATCTCCGTACGCTGCATAGAGATCCTGCATTTCCTTGATGGTCAACCCCAACTCTTTGAGCTTGATGATGAACTTTATCCTTCTGACATAGTAGGGGGTGTATCCCCTGGTGGCGCCGTCTTGCCGCTCCACCGATTCAACTATCCCCACCTCTTCCCAATAACGTAGGGTCCTCGTTGTCAGTTCCAATTCCTTCGCCAAATCGCTGATCGAGACAATGATCTCGCCTTCCTTCTGCACATTCGTCATTTGCTTCACCTTTACGTAAATTCAGACATATTCAGCTAAGCACCAGGATTTGTCAACCAATACTCCATGCAGGGGAAACGCGCCGGAACCGGCGCAAGGAACCCCTTGTGTCATTTTTATATAATTCTGTTTTATTTATGGTTGACATTAACGTAAACGACTGATATTTTTTTATCGCAATCTGTCTTTAGCCTGATAAAAGGATGGTAAAACCGTGACTTGCTGGGTTTGTTGCTGTGAAGACAGGCTTGTGACGAGATTTGAATTTACCTAGGCGTTAAATAGCTCGGGCAAGCGTAGCTGCGGGTAACTGGTGCCGGCAGCGATGTTGGCGACTTGATACGGGGCTGCCGGTGGCCCATAACCCTTCTATAGATGCAATGTCAAACTTCTGTTTTGATATATCTGGTCTGGTACAAACACCATTAATATCGGGTGGTAATGTAAATGACGCCTCAATAACTAGCTGCTAATTTGACTCATTAAATAACGGAGGTTTAAATGAGCGAACTGCATAAAAGGATCAGAAAGACGAGTTTGCATTCGAGAATCATGAACGCAGACGACACCATTCCCTTCTTCCGAAACGGCATGGACCTGGGCTGGTCCGGCTTTACCCCGGTCGGCTATCCCAAAGTGGTGCCGGCCGCCCTGGCCGACTACGTCGAGAAGAACAACCTTCAGGGGAAGATGCGCTTCAACCTCTTCATCGGTGCCTCCATCGGGGCCGAGATCGAGGACCGCTGGGCCTCGCTCTTGATGACGGACAAGCGCTGGCCCTACCAGACCGGCAAGGTGGTGCAGAAGCAGGTGAACAACGGCACGGTGCGTATGGGGGACAAGCACCTCTCCGTTTACGCGCAGGATCTGGCCTACGGGTTCTACACCAAGGAGAGGGGCGGCGGCTTCGACCTGGGGCTCATCGAGGCGAGCGGCATCACCGAGGACGGCAGCATCATCCTGGGAGGTTCCATCGGCTGCGCCACCGAGGTGATCCAGCACTCCGACAAGCTGATCATCGAGATCAACACCGCGATACCGTCGTTTGAGGGGATCCACGACATCGTCATGACCGAGCGTCCTCCCTACAAGAAGCCCTACCTGATCAGCCGGGTCGACGACCGGATCGGCTCCCCCTACGTCCCCTGCGATCCGGACAAGATCCTCGCCATCGTGGAGTCCCGTCTGCCCGACCGTGGGCGCGCCCTTGCCGCACCCGACGAGACCTCGGAACAGATCGCCGCGCACATCCTCGACTTCTTCCAGTTCGAGGTGAAGGCCGGCCGACTGCCGATGAACCTCCTGCCGCTGCAGTCGGGCGTGGGCAACATCGCCAACGCGGTGGTGGGCGGCATGGTCAAGGGTCCCTTCTCCAACGTCAAGGTCTGGACCGAGGTGATCCAGGACACCATGCTGGACTTCTTCGACTCCGGGAAACTCGACTTCGCCTCCTCCACCTCGCTCTCTCTCTCCGAGAACGGCTTCAAGCGGCTCTACGACAACTGGGACTTCTACGTCCAGAAGGTCGTGCTGCGCCCCATGCAGATCAGCAACAACCCGGAGCCGATCCGCCGCCTCGGCGTGATCGCCATGAACACGCCGGTAGAGTTCGACATCTACGGCCACGCCAACTCCACCCTGGTGGGCGGAACCAGGATGATCAACGGCATCGGCGGCTCCGGCGACTTCCTGCGCAACGCCTACCTCTCCATCATGCACACACCCTCCACGCGCCCGTCGAAGACCGATCCCACCGGCATTACCTGCGTGGTCCCCATGGCCCCGCACGTCGATCACACCGAGCACGACCTCGACGTCCTGGTCACCGAGCAGGGGCTCGCCGACCTGCGCGGGCTCTCGCCCCAGGAACGGGCCAGGACCATCATCACCAAGTGCGTCCACCCCGACTACAAGCCGCTGATGCAGGAGTACTTCGAGCGTGCCAAGCGGGAGTGCTGCGAGCGCAACGTCGGGCACGAGCCGCACCTGCTCTTCAAGGTGTTCAAGATGCAGCAGCACCTCGCTGAGAATGGGACCATGAAGATCGACAACTGGAACTAGCTGAGCCTGAGAGGTGGACGGATGCAAAGGGACAAAGGCGAGCTTTCCCACGACGAGTTGCAAAAGGCGGTCGAGCTCCTCGAGATAGTGGCGGCCAGGGGCAAGGGGTGTTCCCTGTCGGCGCTGGCGCGCCAGGCCGGCATCACCCCGTACCGGACCAGGCTCCTGTTGGCCCTTTTGGAGGACAAGGGGCTGGTGGCGTGCGCGGTCCAGAGCGGGAAGTACGACGAGGGACGCGCCAGGAAACTGGCCCGCACCCTGCTGCAAAACGCCCGCAACAGCAGGATTCTCGCCCCGATAATCCGCCCGCTCCTGTCGGAGCATGACGACGATCTGAAGGTGACCATCCTGAAGGATACCCGCCCGGTACTGGAAGCCCTGGCCCGCCGGCACAACGAGGCGATCTACATGGCGGTTCCCAACGGCGACCAGGTGCTCTTGCTGGACATGGTCGATCCCCCTTGCCAGGAGCGGGGGGAGCGGTTGGTGGGGAGGCGCTTTCCTTTCTTTGCCAACGCCGCCGGCAAGGTGATGCGCGCCATCGACTCGTGGGACTTGTTGGAGCAAATCGGTCGGAGGTGGCGCGGCGGCAGAGGGGAGGGGCCGGACCTCGCCACCCTGCGGGTCGAGCTGGAGCAGATCAGGGAGCACGGGGTCGCTGTCGAGTGCAGCGGCATGGGGGACGGGGTGGTGACCGTGGCGGTGGCGGTCCGTGACTACGCCGGCAAGGTGGTGGGCGCCCTGATGCTGATCGGGCCGTCGTTCCGGCTGCTGGGGGACAGGTTGGAGCAGGAGATCATCCCATCCCTGCGCCTGAGCGCCGAACTCCTCTCCGCCAGGTTCGGCTACGCCCGCCCCTGAATCCCGACCCTTTTCTGGAGCTATTGGCCCCCCTGGCGCAGGCGGGGGGAATGAACAAGGAAGCGGCGCACCGCTTTCAGTCGCTGGCAACCCTAACAGAAGGAGTGACGGCCATGTCGGAAAAAACGCAATGGGAAGCAATCGCCAACCACAACAAGTTCATCGAGCTCAAACGCAAGAAACGGAACTTCCTCTTCAGTTGGTGGATCATCTCGACCATCTACTACCTCCTGCTCCCGGTCATCTCCGGCTACTTCCCGGAGGCCTTCAGGATCAAGGTCATCGGCCCCATCAACTTCGGCTACCTCTTCATCCTGTCCCAGTTCGTCATGGCCATCGGGGTGGCGGTTTATTACGCCCACGTGGCCAACAAGACCTTCGACCGGCTCACCAAGCAGCTTCTGGAAGCTTTGCAATAGACGCGTCCAACAAACAAAGAGGGGGACCAGGTATGAAAAAGAGGATCGCCGCTTTAACCGTAGCACTGTCGCTATCGATGTTCGGCGCGGCCGCCGTGTGTGCCCAGGCGCCCGCCGGCGCCGCCGCACCTCAGGCCGCCACCGCCGCCGCTCCTCAGGCCACCGCTCCCGCCACCGCAGCACCTGCCCAGGCAGCGCCTCCCGCGGCTAACGTCGCCGCCAAGGCCGTGGCCACGCCGGCCACGGGGGGCGCCGCCCCGGCCAAGATCACCCCCAACCGCGGCATCACCATCGGCATGTTCGCGCTGATCATCGCGGTCACCATGGGCGTCGTGGTCTGGGCCGCCAAGAAGACGCAAACCGCCTCGGATTTCTATACCGCCGGCGGCGGCATCACCGGCTTCCAGAACGGCTGGGCCATCGCCGGAGACTACATGTCGGCTGCCTCGTTCCTGGGAATGTCCGGCCTCATCTCGCTCTACGGCATCGACGGCTTCATGTACGCGGTGGGACCGATGTTCTCCTTCATCGCCATCTTGCTGGTCATCGCCGAGCCCTGCCGCAACGCCGGCAAATACACCCTGGGCGACATCCTCTCCTTCCGGAGTTCGCCCAAGGTGGTGCGCGGCGTGGCGGCGCTCTCCACGGTGACGGTCTCCATCTTCTACCTGATCGCCCAGATGGTCGGCGCCGGCAAGCTGATGCAGATGCTCCTGAACATCCCGTACCGCGTCTCCGTGATCGGCGTCGGCGCGCTGATGGTCGCCTACGTCGTCTTCGGCGGCATGAAGGCCACCACCTGGGTGCAGATCATCAAGGCCTCGCTCCTTATGGGCGCGACCACCGTCCTCTGTCTGCTGGTCGCCATCAAGGCGGGCTTCAACCCGGTCGGCTTCTTCACCGAGGTCGCCAGCAACGGCGCCATCCAGGAGCACGTGCGCATGAACGTGCTGAAGGACGTGATCGCGAAACCCGGCGTCGACTACGGCCAGAGGTTCCTGGAGCCGGGCCTGTTCCTGAAGAATCCCCTGGACCAGATCTCGCTTGGCCTCGCCTGGGCGCTCGGTGCCGCCGGTCTGCCTCACATCCTGATGCGCTTCTTCACCGTCCCCAGCGCCAAGGACGCGCGTAAATCCATCATCGTGGCCCTGTTCCTCAACTCCAGCTTCTTCTTCATGATCAGCGTGATCGGCTTCGGTGCCGCGCTCTACCTCACTCCGCAGGCGATTTCCGCCGTGGATAAGGGGGGCAACATGGCGACCCTGCTCCTCGCCCAGCACATGGGTGGTGGTGCGGGGAGCCTCGGCGGCGACATCTTCCTCGCCTTCATCTGCGCGGTCGCCTTCGCGACCATCCTCGCCGTGGTCTCCGGTCTGGTGCTGGCCGCCTCCGCCGCCATCGCCCACGACGTCTACGTGAACATCATCAAGGACGGCAAGGCGGATCAGAAGCTGCAGGTGAAGGTCGCCCGTATCACTTCCCTGTTTGTGGGAAGCTCGGCCATCGTCATGGGGCTCATGGCGGAGAAGGAGAACGTGGTGGCCCTGGTGGCGCTCGCCTTCGCGGTCGCCGCTTCCGGCAACTTCCCGGTCATCATGTTGTCCCTGTTCTGGCGCAAGTTCAACACGGCGGGGATCGTTTCCGGCCTGGTCGTGGGTACCCTAACCGCATTGGTCCTGGTTATGGTCTCGCCGGTGATGACCTATCCCAAAAAGATCGCCGCCGACGCCAAGAAGGTGGTGGAGACCCTGGAGAAGAAACAGGCCGGGGGCACGGTGCTCGCCGAGAAGGAGCTGTTGGCCCTGGATAAATCGCGGGCGGAGTACGTGAAGAACAAGGACGGCAAGTCCATGGTCGGCCTGGACGCCCCGATCTTCCCGCTCAAGAACCCCGGTATCGTCTCGATCCCGCTGGGCTTCCTGGCTGCCGTCTTCGGCTGTCTCCTCTTTAGGGAGCGTCGTGCCGAGGAGATGTTCGACGAGATCGACGTGCGCCAGAACACCGGCATCGGCATCGCCAGCGCGTCGGATCACTAGCTCTTTGTTCCTAAACCGGCCCCCCTCCCGACCTCCCCCCTCCGGGGGGAGGGGCCACTGGCTGTGCGGAGGTATGAGCTATCTTCACTTTTGAGGACACACCATATATCCTAACGGACCAGGAGGGTGTGTCATGAGATCGAATCGCAAG
>NZ_JAEMHK010000024.1 GCF_016458235.1 Geomonas propionica
AAGAGTTCGAACAGCAGGAGTTTAAGATGGCAGCATAAGGGTTTTTAACGTGTCCTCTATTGCGAAGACAGGTCAGTTATTGTCTCGACAAACAATTCCATTCTCACTACGGGTTCTGTGCTACCTGACCATCTCTGCGCTGCTTAGTGCAACGTTGACCGGATGTCTTGCCGCCTCTTGGGTCGAAGCTACTGCCAAGGGTGAGCCTAAGGCCGCTGGGATCTTTGTTCTGGGCACCAAGGGGAACGCGTACGAAATCACCAGATGGTGGGGCGCGAGCCAGCCGACTTCCCAAGGCAAGGAGACTTTGATCATCCCACGCCGCAAGTTACCAGCAGGCTGTGATACCGCACGCTTTTTTCTCAATGACTCTGTCCACGAACTGCAGATCGCTCAACAGGAGAGTGCTAACTGGGTGACGGCAGACCGCCTACCGTTGATCGGTAACGGTTATCCACGCTGTGCGCTCTTGGTCTCCTATGGCTCCTTTGGGGCTCCGGCACTGGAGGGTGTTGCTGTTTCCGATGCCATGGGGCTCGTTGCGAAAAGCGAACGTCGGCAGCCCCATCCAGCCGCGTGGGCTTTGCTGCCTGTGGGAATTGTTGCGGATGTCTACATTTTCCTCGGGGCTCTGGTTACTATGCCCGTCTGGGCCCCTATTGGTCTATTGATGGAGAAAAATTCAGCAAAGAGCGAAAAGGAAACAAAAGAGAAGGAGATGGCCTCTCTTCCTGCACCCGTTGCAAAGTGCTGGAGAGAGATCGACAAATCTTTGGATAAAAGTAAGACGTCCAAGCCGGACCAGCCAGTCAGATTCAAGTGGGCTCCGGAAATGGATAACGCCTACAATCTCGCCGCGATAAACGGGGTATTCAGCGACGATACGCCCGTCTCCATCGATGCACGAGTCACCTTACGTCAGGGTAGTGTTCAAATTCCCATAAAGAACATGGACTTCATTTGGACCGATGCCGATGTTGAGTGCGGCCTTCGGGCTGGAGATGTTGTCTCAACACGTATGCAACTCCGTAAATGAATCGCCCCAACCTCACACCTAATATTTCAAGATCCGGCACCGCGGCTCAGGTACCGAGGCTCATGTCGGCTAAGCCCTTTGCGTTACCACCTCTCGGTGATTTACACATCTCCGCCCCAATTTTGCAACATTGCAAGGCTGCCCCGGGCTTTCCCAAGGCTGATCCGAGCTCCCCCCAAGAAACCTTGAATGCCATGTCGTATTTCGATTAACGATTCCTTCATTTCTCCTGTATTTCCGCCGACAAATCTGCTATGAATACTTGCTATTTCTGACGGGCCGATTCCTTCTAGCTGACCAACACAAGCCGATCGTTGGCGCCGGTTTCCCCGTCAACAGAACTACAATTTTATGTGAAAAATCGGCAATTGAATTTAGGCTCGTGCAGGACGTCCTGCTGGATTACCCTGAACCCTTGAATCTGGATATAAAATGAGTAACGACAGATACATCATGTCATTCACCACGGGCGGGCTGTTTCACCGGGAATCCGTGAAGCTGGCTACGCTCTATCTTGACCTTCGGGATTGGGATTCTGTTCGTAAGAAGGTGATTGCTGAAAACCTGTTACAGACTAGAACGCTGAATACTCTAAATCGGCTTTGTCGTGAGGTTGTTTCGCGGCTGAAGACTCTGAGTGTTGGTGAGCTTGAACTCCTTGCAGATGGCAGCTCCCAAGACCAAACATTTCTTCTGTGGCTCGCTGCTTGCCGTAGGTACAAGTTCATCGCCGATTTTGCGGTGGAAATGCTTCGAGAGCGCTACATCACGCTGAAGGCTGACTTGACCTACACTGACTTTGACTCGTTCTTCAACCAAAAGTCCGAATGGCATTCGGAATTAGATGAGATCAGTTTGGCAACACGTAGAAAATTACGGCAGGTTTTATTCAAGATGCTTCGTGAGGCCGATCTGCTATCGGCTAACGGTGTGATAAACGCTGCTATGCTCAGCCCGAAATTGCTTGATGTACTCTCGCAGGGTAGTCACCGTGATTTATCGTACTTTCCACTATTTGAATCTGATCTGAAGGGGATAGCGCCGTGACGGCAGACGTAGCAAGAATGTCAATGCAAGACAGATTTCAGCATCTTTTTGCGGTGATCTCGGGCCAACGTTTCCTCAGCAAACAAGGTCTTGGAAACGAGGTGCCGTTTTTTATCTGCCCCTTCAAACCTGAAGAGGCTGTGGATATGGAGCGACTTCAGCATCAGTTGGCCAACCGCCTTGAGCAGGTCGGTGTTCGGGTTCTAGAGATAAACTTGTACGACCTTTCGATAGAAATACTCAAAGATCGTGACGTTTGGACCCAGATTCTCGAAATGGAGGAGTCGGTATCCAAAGAGCAGCTAAAGGAATTGCTGCAAGGGGTGCTGGACCCCGAAGCGCACCTTGTCCCGGCCATAGCGACCAAGTTGGCAAGCACTGATTTCGAAGTCCTTTTTCTTTCTGGGGTTGGTGAGGTGTTTCCCTATATCCGCTCCCACAATGTTTTGAATAACCTGCAGAGCACCGCAAAAGAAAAGCCGACCATAATGTTCTTCCCCGGAGCCTACACTCACTCCTTGGAGTCCGGGGCATCACTGGATCTCTTCGGAAAGCTTCACGACGACAAGTATTACCGGGCATTCAACATTTTTCACTGCGAACCATAGCCGGGGGGCGTGTGACAACTCTTAAGACAATTTTCAAGAAGCCTGTAGACCGCCCGATTGAGGGAGTCATCAAAGCAGACGATGAAGCAAGTCTTCGACTCGAAATTGAAGAATATGTCCTGACCAACGAAGTCGAGAAACGACTTGAGTCCTTCCTGGACGCCTATAACAATTACGAAGGTGCTAACGGCGTTTGGGTCTCTGGCTTCTTTGGGTCCGGTAAATCCCACCTTTTGAAAATGCTGGCTTTCTTGCTTGAAAACCGACTGATCGATGGGACCTCAGCTCTTGACCTGTTCCTACCAAAGTGCGGTGACAACGAAATTCTGCGCGGGGATCTCAAACGGGCGGTCGCTATCCCGTCGAAAAGCATCCTGTTCAATATCGACCAGAAAGCGGATGTCATCAGCAAGACCCAGATCGACGCGCTCCTCGCGGTCTTCGTTAAGGTTTTTGACGAGATGTGTGGGTACTACGGCAAACAGGGGCACATTGCCCAGTTCGAGCGCGACCTCGACAGCCGTGGACTCTACGAGCAGTTTAAATCCTCCTATGAATCTACCGCAGGCAGAAGTTGGCAGCGAGGACGCGAACAGGCCCTATTGGAGGCGAAAAATATTGCCAAGTCCTATGCCCACGTCACAGGTGGTGACGAAACATCGGCCATGGGGATACTGGATAAGTACCGCAGCCAATACCGTGTCTCCATCGAAGACTTTGCCGAACAGGTCCACGCCTACATCGAACGGCAGTCTCCCGATTTTCGGCTGAACTTCTTCGTGGATGAGGTTGGACAGTACATTGCCGAAAACGTCAAGCTGATGACAAACCTCCAGACAATTGCTGAAAGCATGGCCACTAAGTGCCGAGGACGTGCATGGGTCATCGTGACAGCTCAGGAAGACATGGGGACGGTTGTCGGTGAGATGGGCAAACAGCAGGGCAACGACTTCTCGAAGATCCAGGCCCGATTCGCCAATCGTATGAAGCTCACCAGCGCAGATGTGGCGGAGGTTATCCAAAAACGTCTGCTCACGAAAACAGACGAAGGTGTTCGTCAACTGTCGGACATTTATCACGCGCAGTCCAACAATTTTAAGACCCTGTTCGACTTTGCCGACGGCTCGCAAACTTATCGGAACTTTCAGGACAGGGATCACTTCATTCACAGTTATCCGTTCATTCCGTACCAGTTCGTGCTGTTCCAGTCGGCCATTCAGAACCTGTCCCAGCATAATGCGTTCGAGGGAAAGCATAGTTCCGTGGGCGAACGCTCCATGCTGGGTGTGTTCCAACAGGTGGCGATTCAGATCGGAGATCATGAAGTTGGCCAGCTGGCGACCTTCGACTTGATGTTCGAGGGAATTCGCACCGCACTGAAATCCCAGATCCAAAAAGCGGTCATACAGGCAGAGGGACAGTTGGATGACGTCTTTGCTATCCGCCTGCTGAAAGTCCTGTTTCTAGTCAAATACGTTCGCGAATTTAAACCGACGATAAGAAACATCTGCATCCTGATGCTAGACCGCTTCAATCAAGATCTTCCAGCGCTGAGGAAGCGCGTCGAAGAAGCCCTCAGTCTTCTGGAACAGCAGACTTATGTGCAACGCAATGGCGAACTCTACGAATACCTCACCGACGAGGAAAAAGACGTCGAACAGGAAATCAAGAACACCGAGGTGGAGTCATCAGACGTTGCCGCTGAGCTTGAAAAAATTGTTTTCGACCACGTCATCAGACATCGCAAGATCCGTTATGACGAGAACGGTCAGGACTACCCGTTCTCTAGAAAACTTGATGATCGCTTGCACGGGCGGGAGTACGAGTTGTCCATTCATGTCATCAGCCCGTTTCATGAACACGCTGAAAGCGAGTCCATTCTGCGGATGCAGAGCATGGGCCGGGATGAGCTACTGATACTGATGCCAGCTGATGAACGCCTGGTTCGCGACATCCTCATGTACAAGCGGACTGAGAAATACATCCGCCAAAACATCTCTATCACACAGCAGGAGGCGGTGAAACGCATCCTGACTGATAAAGGCTTCCAAAACCGGGAACGGTATGCGGATCTGCAACAGCGCGTTCAAAGCTTGATGGGACAGGCCAAACTTTTGGTGGCAGGTGCTGACATCGAAATTGGTTCGCAGGATGCGCAGACCCGAGTGCTGCGTGGATTCTATGAACTTATTTCTCGGGCTTACCCGAACCTTCGCATGCTGCGTGGCATCAACTACACCGAAAATGACATCGCCAAATACCTGAAGTATTCACAGGAGGGGCTGTTCGGCAACGATGCCACTTCCCTTGCCGAATCCGAGCAGGAGCTTTTGGCATTCATTCAAAGCAACAACCGGGGTGGTGTCCGTACCACACTGAAAAACCTATTGGAAAAATTCGAGCGCAAACCCTACGGCTGGTACTATGCCGCCGTACTTTGTACGCTGGCCAATCTGTGTGCTCGCGGCAAGGTCGAGGTTCGCACGGACGGCAACCTGCTGGAAGAAGACGAGTTAGAGCGGGCGCTGCGGAACACTCACGCACACGGGAATGTGGTGTTAGAGCCTCAGGTTGAATTTACTGCATCGCAGGTCCGGGCTCTCAAGGAATTCTTTGAGGACTTCTTTGATGCTCCTCCACGTGCCGGTGAAGCAAAGGCGCTGGGGAAAGAAACCGGCGCTGCGCTTCAGGAACTCACACATCAACTTACCCCGTTGGCGGCTCAGGCATCGCAATATCCGTTCCTGAATGCGTTGATCCCGGTACTCGAAAAACTCAAGGAGCTGAACGGGAAGCCCTATACCTGGTACCTGACTGAACTCACTCGTCAGGAAGATGCGCTGCTCGACATGAAGGAACAGATCATAGACCCTCTCCGCAAGTTCATGAGCGGTTCACTTAAAGGAATCTTCGATGACGCCCGTAAGTTTGTCCAATCCCAGGAGCCAAACTTTGCCTATATCGAAGGTGATGAAGCAGCTCAGGTGGTCGCCTGCCTGACCGATCCTGATTGTTTCAAGGGCAACCGCATGCAGCAGGTGAAGACGCAAATCGAAATTTTGGAGGAGAAAGTCACTGCACAAATAGAGGCCGAGATTACCAACGCCAAGGAGACGGTTGCCGCCCTCAAAGGCCGCCTCTGCAGCATGGCTGAATTTGGCACATTGAGCGGGGAACAGCAGGAGCTGATTACTCGACCGCTCATAGATTTTAACGCCGCGATTGAGCGTCAGAAGCTGATAGCCGTCATTCGCGACACCCTGCGCCGGTTTGAGGAAAACGACTACCAGCGTCTGCTTTCGCAGATGGCATCCTGGGCGCAACCGGCACCAGCACCCGAGCCTGCACCGGAACCCGGTGGAAGCACCACGCCGGATGAAGGGACGAAATCTACGCCCCCCGCAAAGCCGGAACCGCGAATCGAGTATGTGCCCAGCCGGTCGGTGAAAGTTTCCTTCGATAAAGCTTGGCTGGCCGATGAGACGGATGTGGAACGCTACCTGGAATCCATGCGCAAGGCCCTGCTGGATGAAATTAGCAAAGGGAAAAGGATTCAAATATGATTGAGCGTCTTGAATTTAGAAACTTCACGGCCTTCACCGGCCTTACGCTGGATCTCTCGCCCAAGATCAATGTTATCATCGGCGAGAACGGCACCGGCAAAACCCACCTGCTCAAGGCGGCTTATGGCCTTTGTGCCGGTGCACCCCTATTCAAAAACAAACCTGATACCAGCGAGGATGAGCTCGAAGCGGCGCTGACTGCCAAGCTGCTCCGGCTCTTCATGCCGCTGGACGACAAGCTCGGCAAGATGCATTGCCAAGGCGCGACCGACCAGGCCTATCTATCGGCCAAGTTCGCAGGGGGGCAGAAAATCGCCACGACTTTCTTCAACAACTCCAAGGCGCTGGCCGTTCAGGATCGCGCTAACTACGCGCAGTACCAAGCCGAGGCAGTTTTCATCCCAACGAAAGAAGTCCTCTCGTTCATGAAGGGGTTCAACAGCTTGTACGAGAAATACGGGCTCTCCTTTGATCAGACCTACCAGGACATCTGTCTGCTGCTGGATCTCCCGGAGGTACGCCCGGAAACCCTGCACGAAAAATCCAAATGGGCCATGGCGGAAATCGAAGGCATCTGTCGTGGCCGATTCGTTTTCTATGGTGGCGGCAAGGTCACCTTCAAGACCGAGAATGCTGAATACTCCGCCAACTCGATGGCCGAGGGATTCCGCAAGGCGGGGATGCTCTCGCGCCTTTTGGAGACCGGTGCGATCCAGCCCGGCGTCAGTGGTCCGCTGTTTTGGGACGAGCCCGAATCCAACCTGAATCCAAAGTTGATGGAGTTGCTCGTGCAGATTCTGATGGAGCTGTCGCGCAACGGCCAGCAGATCATTCTGACGACACATGATTACGTGCTGCTCAAGTGGTTCGATCTGCTTATGGACAAGGGCGAGGGTGACCATGTGCGCTTTCATGCTTTATATCGGGATCGTCAATCAGCACAGGTCAAAATTTACTCCACTGATGATTATCGTGAAATTGAAAAAAATCCGATAGCTGAGGCCTTCAATCACTTGACGATTGCCCATGCGAAATCACGTCTGAAGGGGGCCGTGAGTGAATAAGCTTGAAGAAGACGGCCTTCAGATTGATTTCGTTGGTGCTCGGCACGCGATGAAATTCGATCAGAATGACCCCGAACTTCCCCAATATCATGACCTTCAGAACATGCCCAGAGTGGACTTCATAGTTGAAATGGAGGACGCAATCTATTTCATTGAAGTGAAAGATCCAGGTCGACCTGATGCAGTTGATGTCGGCAGCACAAAGCTTCTCAAAAAAATTGTGGAGGGCACTCTCGAAGCTTCGCTGATTGAAAAATATCTCTTTTCCTTTTTCTTTCGCTGGGCCGAACGCCGTTTAGAAAAGTCAGTTCACTACGTCTCACTTATCACTCTGGAAAGCCCATTGCTACAGCCCATCATTGATGGACTCGAAAGGCAACTGACCAACTTTTCCAAGAAATCCGTTCGATGGGATCGTGAGCCACTAGCGAGTTGCCAAGTCCATAACATGGAAACATGGAAAGTCGTGTTCCCAGATTGGCCGGTCACCCGCCTGGCCGCTGCTGCAGCCGGAGGAGCCTAAATAGATGGAAACAGCAAAACTCAAAAAATTTGCTCAATTCGCCCGGCGCAGTCTGATGGAACAGGTATCCGCCAAGCTCAAGTTGGTGCTGGTCGAGAACAGCGCCGCACGTCGTGAAAGTGCTGAGGCTATCAAGAAACTTGAAGATGCAATCAAAGGGCACGGCCAGGAGCAGGTCGTCGAGCGAGTTGCCTACATCTGGTTCAACCGCTTTTGCGCCTTGCGTTTCATGGACGTAAATCGCTACAACCGCATCGGTGTGGTGTCACCAGCCGAAGGGCAGTTTCAACCCGAGATTTTGGCAGAGGCCAAAATGGGCCATATCGACGACGAGATGGTACCGGAGAAAGTTCGGCTACAGATCTTTGCTCTGCTCGATGGCAAAGCGCCTAGCCTCAATCCACAGAGCGAGGCCTACCGCCTGTTGGTGGTCGCTGTCTGCAACTTCTGGAACAAAGCCATGCCGTTTCTGTTTGAGCGCATCGATGATTTCACCGAACTGCTAATGCCGGAAGATTTGCTCTCAGGTAACTCGATACTGGCCTTTACCCGTGAGGCGATGACGCCAAACGTCTGCAAGGATGTCGAGGTGATTGGCTGGCTCTACCAGTTCTACATCTCCGAGAAGAAGGACGAGGTGTTCGAGGGGCTGAAAAAGAACAAGAAGATCTCTGCCGAAAACATCCCCGCCGCCACTCAGCTCTTCACCCCTCACTGGATCGTGCGCTACCTGGTGGAAAACTCCCTTGGCCGTCTGTGGGTGCTCAACCGTCCCGGCTCGAAATTGGTCGAGCTGATGGACTATTACTTCCACCCTCAACAAGCCGAGACGGACTTCCTGCGCATCTCCAAGCCGGAGGAGATCAAGATCTGCGACCCCGCCTGCGGCTCCGGCCACATGCTCACCTACGCCTTCGACCTTCTCTACGCCATCTACGAGGAGGAAGGCTACGAGCCAGCCGAGATTCCAGAGAAGATCCTCACGAATAACCTCTACGGTATCGAGATCGACGAACGCGCCGGGGAGTTGGCCGCCTTTGCCCTGACCATGAAGGCCCGTGCCAAACAGCGCCGGTTTTTCAACAAGGGCGTCAAGCCAAACATTTGCGTGCTGGAGAATGTGCACTTCGACGGGAGTGAGCTGAAGGAGTACATGGACTTTGTCGGGCGGGACCTGTTTACCGTGCTACTGCAAACCACCCTGCACCAATTCGAAGAGGCCGACAACTTCGGCTCCCTGATCCGTCCGGGTGTTACCGACGTGGACGGTATGCTCAGGATTCTAGAGTCAAAGAACGTCTCAGGGCAGCTGTTTATTAGCATGACTCATCAGAGGGTTCTGCAAGCCCTGCGGCAGGCCGATTACCTGAGCCCGAAATATCATGTTGTGATTGCCAATCCGCCGTATATGGGCGGAGGCGGCATGAACGCGAGACTCAAAGTATTTTCCCAAGACAATTATCAGGATAGTAGGGCCGATCTTTTTGCAATGTTTATTGAGCGCAATTTAGACCTCGCACAACATCGCGGGTGCATTGCAATGATAACAATGCAAAGCTGGATGTTTTTATCATCCTTCGAGACGCTGCGAGCAAAATTGCTAATCAGTGACACTGTTCTTTCGATGGCTCATTTAGGGGCGCGTGCATTCGATAGCATCGGTGGAGAGGTTGTGTCCACAACTGCATTCGTCATTAAAAAAGCAAAAAGCCCAGACTACAAAGGAAGCTACATCAAGCTTACTGAAGGAAACAGTGAGGCCGAGAAAAATGCCGCGTTGGTTTCAAGTCAAAACAGCCCTTATTTCGTTTCAGCTGCAGAGCTAAAACAAATTCCCGGCAATCCTATTGCTTATTGGATTAGCAAAGCTGGATACCAAGCTTTCTCTTTGCCGCCGATGTCTGAGGTAGGTTCAACCCGCCGGGGCTTGCAGACTGGAAACAAAGATGAATTTATTCGCAATTGGTTCGAATGTGAGGCCAAAAATATCGAGTGGCGCAAGCTGAGCAAAGAGGATGCCTCGGAAAGTGAAGTTAAATGGTTTCAATTTAACAATGGGGGGAGTTTTCGTAAGTGGTATGGAAACCTGGATCTGGTTGTGAACTGGCGGAACGATGGCGAAGACATAAAAAAATCAGGCAAAGCAATAATTCCTAGCGAATCTCTATATTTCAAGTCAGCAGTATGTTGGGCGAGATTGACTACCGGCAATAACGCTTTCAGGCTTCATCCACACGGCATTATTCCTGGTGATCTATCTCCATGTTTTTACAGTCATGAATTAGACTTGGCAATGGCATACTATAACAGCAAGTGTGCAAACTATTTTTTGAATGCCATCAATCCGACCATCACCAAAACAGTCGGTGATGTGGCTCGAATTCCCAGCTTCGCTACATCAAACAAAAATCTGGGTATTGTAAAAAATACGCAGGAGTTGGTGTCGTCACACAACCGTGATTGGGATTCATTTGAAACCTCTTGGGATTTCAAAAGCTTACCACTGCTGAATCCTGACTTCCGCCAGCCAACTCTGAAGGTCACCCACCAGACGCTTCGCGCCCATTGGCTGGAGATAACGCTGGGTATGCAACAGCTGGAGGAAGAGAACAACCGCATCTTCATTGACGCCTACGGCCTGCAGGATGAGCTGACGCCCGAGGTGCCGCTCGACGAGATCACCCTGACCTGCAACCCGCACTACCGCTACGACAACGACAAGAGCGAAGACGAGCTGGAGGCGCTGCTGCTGGCCGACACCATGAGGGAGCTAGTCTCTTATGCGGTGGGTTGCATGTTCGGCCGTTACGCCCTGGATAAGCCTGGATTGATCTTAGCTAACCAGGGCGAGACCTTCGATGACTATGTGGAGCGGGTTCCGGAGCCGAGCTTCCCAGCCGATGATGACAACGTCATCCCAATGCTCGATGGCGACTGGTTTACCGATGATGTCGTCGAGCATTTCCGCAAGTTCCTGCGCGTAGCATTTGGTGAAGAGCACTATGATGAAAACCTCCGATTCGTCGAGCAGGCGCTGAACATTAAAGGCAAGCGCAACTACGGTATCCGCGATTATTTTCTGGGCGAGTTCTACAATGACCATGTGAAGCGTTACAAGAAGCGTCCCATCTACTGGCTGTTTTCTAGCCCCAAGGGCAGTTTCAACGCACTGATATATATGCACCGATACCGCCCGGACACCGTTAGCGTGGTGCTCAACAACTACCTTCGCGAGTTCCGCACGAAGCTCAACTCCCACAAGAATCATCTGGAAGCGGTCAGCATTAGCGCAAGTGCTTCCCAGGGTGAGAAGACCAATGCCCTGAAGGAAATCGAAAAGATCACCAAGATGATTTCTGAGCTGGAGGAGTATGAGCGCGAGGTACTTTATCCGCTGGCCACCGAGCAGGTACAGATTGACCTTGATGACGGCGTGAAGGTCAACTACCCAAAGTTCGGGACAGCCTTGAAGAAAATCGTCGGGCTTGATGCGAATGAGGAGTAAGGAGCAAGTTTTATGGAAAACCGCATAGCCCAGGCCCTGACCAAGCTCTTTGATCGGCACCGGATTGTCTTCTGGTACGATGCAAAGCAGGAGCTGCGAGGCGATTTCGAGTCGCTGTCGCTGCCGGGCATCCAGAAGTTGGAACTCATGAACAACGAGTACAGCATGAAGTACAGGCTGCTGCGTGAGCAGCCTGACCAGAAATTCCTGCTTTACCGGGAAGGGGCTCAGCCCGCCGATCTGGATAACTGGCTTCTTGATGTGCAACTCGCCCACGGCGAGTTCCGGACTGACCAAGTAGCTATCTGGCTGTCCGAACTGGAGCTAGGCCTGGAGTTCGCGGATGTGGTGCAGGCGCATGCAGAGTTCTTTCAGGCGGTGAAACGCAAGGACGCTGTGAAAAAGCTGCTAGATGCGAACGACACCGCCGGTCAAATTCGTCTAAAGATGCTGGCCGTCTGCACCGGCAGCGAGCCTCGTATGGATGCAGTGGTGGAAAACCTGCTGCAGGAACTGGCCGACGGCCGGGAGGAAAAGAACAAGCTAGTCGACCGGTGCAGCTTGGACCGTTTCCTCTGGGAACAGATGACCCGCTGCTATGGCTATAAGTCCGACGAGCCAGGCATCCGCGACTTTGTCATTGAGCTGTTCAAATCATGCTATGCCATGGGCACAGATGGCCAAGTAAAATTGACCAGCGATGCCCTCGTTTTCCTCAAACGCTGGAAGGACAGCCGCCAGTTCGAAGAAGGCTTCGAAACGCTCTCGGGAGAATGTGCTGAGGTCCTCGGGATTGAGCAGGATCTGGCCAAGCGGGATTTCCGTGAGTTGATTGAACTGGACTACTTCCGTCTGATCGATCAGAAAATCATCACTGATCTGGTGCGGACCGTCGCATCCCGCACGGCTTCCAGTGGGGATGTATCGCTCTGGGTCCGCCAGCGGCGACAGGGCCACTGGTATAACGAATACCGACATCTGTATGAAGCCATCGATTACGGAGCTCAGTTCATTTATTCCTTAGCCGAGGCCAACCTCCAAATGGAGAGCCTTGCTGAAGGGGTGCAGCGCTATAGCCGCTTCTGGTACCTGCTCGACCAGCTTTATCGCAAGTTCACCTATCACGTGCGCATGTCCGGGCAGGCATCGCTAATGAGTACCCTGACCAACCAGATTGAAAACCTATATTCCAACAACTACCTGCTGAAGCTGGGCGACCGCTTCCAGATTTTTGTGGATACGGCATCGAAGTGGGAAGCCTTCCCCGTGCGCAAACAGAAGGAGTTCTTTGAACACTGGGTCCAGCCGTTCCTTCGTAAGGACAATAAAGTCTGCGTTATTATCTCTGACGCCATGCGTTATGAAGTCGGCGATGAGCTGCTGGGGCTGATCCGCCAGGAGGATCGTTACAGCGCAGAATTGGAACCGATGCTTTCGATGTTGCCCAGCTATACCCAGCTAGGCATGGCGGCGCTACTGCCCAACAACACGCTAACAATTGCCGACAATGAAACGGGTACCGTGCTGGTGGATAATCAAAGCTCTCAGGGCACGGCCAACCGAATGAAGATCCTCAGCCAGGCAATCAGTCAACGGGCGACCGCCTGCAAGGCCGATGAGCTTATGGCCATGAAGGGGGATGACTGCCGGGCACTGCTACGCGAACACGACGTGATTTACGTTTACCACAACCGCATAGACTCGACCGGTGACAAGCGGGAATCCGAGGAGCGGGTTTTTGAAGCGGTGGAGGAAACCCTACAGGATCTGGTTCGCCTCATCAAGAAGCTGACCGGGGCCAACGCCAATAACTTGCTGCTGACCTCGGACCATGGTTTCATTTACCAGAACCGCGCCATCGACGAGAGCGACTTTTCCGGAGCCGAGGCCGAGGGAGATCAGATTTTATTCCGCGACCGCCGGTTTGTCCTCGGGAAGGGTCTCACCGAGGCAGCGAGTCTGCACAAGTTCACCTCGGAACAGCTTAGCCTTGCCGGACAGGTGGAGGTGCAGATTCCCAAATCAATCAACCGCTTGCGCCTGAAAGGATCCGGCAGCCGTTATGTGCATGGCGGCGCGTCGTTGCAAGAAGTGGTTATTCCGGTGCTCAAGATCAACAAGAAGCGCCAGAGCGATGTTTCCGCTGTCGAGGTCGACATCCTACGTGGAGCCAGTTCGGTGATTACTGCTGGCCAACTGGCTGTGACAATGTATCAGGCCAGTCCGGTAACGGACAAGGTCCAGCCGCGTATGCTACGCGCTGGCATCTACACCGAAGCCGGAGATCTGATCTCTGACAGCCACGACCTGACCTTTGACCTAAGCTCGGATAATCCCCGAGAGCGGGAGCTGCAGGTGCGATTTGTACTGACCCGCAAGGCTGACGAGGCCAATGGTCAAGAAGTCATCCTTCGACTGGAGGAAAAGCACGCCGGAACTTCCCATTTCAAGGAGTATAAATCGCTTAGATACTTGATGCGGCGCTCATTTACCAGCGATTTCGACTTTTAAGGACAGGTGATCGATGAACGAACTTGACCAAAAGATCAACAAATACTTTCCAGGACTCGTTGTTCGCAAGGATCTCGTCAAGACGGTCAAGGGTAACGCCATTGTTCCGTCCTACGTGTTGGAGTACCTGTTAGGACAGTATTGCGCCACCAGCGACGAACCGACCATCCAGACCGGCATTGAAACAGTGAAAGAGATCCTGCGCAAGCATTACGTTCATCGCAACGAGGCTGGCCTGGTTCGATCTCACATCAAAGAAAAAGGGCGATACAAGGTCATTGACAAAATCAGCGTGGCCCTGAACGACAAGGCTGACGTCTACGAGGCAGAGTTCTCCAACCTCGGCATCAAAAAGGTTTTGGTCGACTCGGGTACGGTGAAGACGCACCCCAAGCTTCTGGTCAGCGGCGTGTGGTGCATCGCTGACGTCGAGTATGAATTCACCGAAGACAAGAGCGCCTGTCCCTGGATCTTGTCCACTATTAAGCCTATACAGCTATCCCACTTCGACTTTGACGGTTATGTTGAGGCCCGCAAACAATTCACCACCAACGAGTGGATCGACCTGCTTGTGCAGAGCATTGGCTTCAATCCCGAGATGTTCAGCAAGCGCAGCAAGCTGACCCAGCTAATCCGGCTGATCCCGTTCTGCGAGCGCAACTACAACCTAATTGAGCTTGGCCCCAAGGGTACTGGCAAATCACATATCTATTCCGAGTTCTCGCCCCACGGTATCCTGATCTCCGGAGGCGAGGTCACGGTTCCCAAACTGTTCGTGAACAACTCCACAGGGAAGATCGGCCTGGTTGGCTACTGGGATTGCGTTGCCTTCGACGAGTTTGCCGGAAAGCAGAAGCGCGTGGACAAGGCGTTGGTCGACATCATGAAGAACTACATGGCCAATAAGTCGTTTTCCCGTGGCGTCGAGACGCTAGGAGCTGAGGCGTCAATGGCCTTCGTGGGAAATACCCAGCACACTGTGCCCTACATGCTTAAGCACTCCGACCTGTTTTGCGAACTGCCCGAAAAGTTCTACGACTCCGCGTTCCTCGACCGCATTCATTTCTATATCCCTGGCTGGGAGATCGACATCATTCGGGGGGAGATGTTCTCCAGCAGTTACGGTTTCGTGGTGGACTACTTGGCAGAGATCCTGCGCTCGCTTCGCAACCACGACTACTCGGATCGCTACAAAGAACATTTCACTCTCTCCTCCGACATTTCGACGAGGGACCGCGACGGCATTAACAAGACGTTCTCTGGCCTGATGAAGATACTCTTCCCCCAAGGTGGAGCGTCCAAGGAAGATGTCGAGGAGTTACTAAGGTTTGCTATCGAAGGCCGCAAGCGTGTTAAGGATCAACTGATGCGGATCGATTCTACCTACAGCAACGTCCGCTTTTCCTACCTCGATTCAGATGGGCAGACCAAATCGATCACCACGCTTGAAGAGGAGGAATACTCCAACCACTACCACAAGACCATTGCCGAGGGCGAAGACTACGAGATTTCCGATTCGCAAGAAGCTACCTTGCCACTTCCGCCGTCCGAAATGACAACGGCCGAGCCTGTCCTCAAGGAAAAACACCTCACGTTTCAGGAGAACCAGAAGGGGCTCTCTTACGATACGCTGCTAGGCTCCTACCTCAGAGGAACCGCCGCGATCACGGTCACTGACCCGTACATCCGTCTGTTTTACCAAATGCGCAACTTCATGGAATTTCTTGAAACCGTGGTAAAGCATAAGGCCCCAGACGAGGAGGTGTCTGTTCATCTGGTGACGACAGAAGACGAGTTTAAAGGCGAACAGCAAAAGGAAAACTTTGAAAAAATTCAGGAGACTGCCCGTGCGGTAGGTGTAAACTTCACTTGGGAGTTTGACGGAACCGGTACTATCCATGCTCGCCATATCGTGACCGACCACGGCTGGAAAATCTCTCTGGATCGGGGTCTCGATATATTCCAGCATTACGAGATGAACAATGCTTTTTCCTTTGCCAACCGGCTGCAGCAGTTCCGCCCCTGCAAAGCTTTCGAGGTGACTTTTATCAAGTACAGGCATGGAGCGGAGGAGGGAGACTGAGCCTGGCCGAGACGCTGCACGGCTCTCCGCTACCAGATTCCGACGAGCAACCTGACGGAGGACCAGGCCCGCAGGTGGCTTGATGCCGAGATAGCCCGCTGCATGCCGAGACAGACAAGGTCATTACGAGGATGGATCTGGAGTGTATCTTCAAGGACGTCACCTACGAGACGCTTAAGGAGGAGAACCTTGCCGAGGTCCTCAAGAAGGAATTCCCCCTAGTCGACTGGGACAAACCGTTCTCCGAGTTTATCGCTGCCAAAGAGTCAAGATAAGTACCGCGCTGCGCATGGCCACAACGCCAGGCGTATCGGTTTACGCCACACACCAGCCCCCCTTGCAAAGCGGGCTACGGCGGTAGAGAGCGAATGGGTTCCGACCTTTGGGGGGGGACGTTGTTGATAAATTGACATTTGAACAGGGAAATGTAAGGACGCTGTTGAGATTTTGAAATTCCCCCTCTAACAACGTGTTGGTGCAGAGTGGTGCAATTGTCGTACTTGAACACCACTTTTGGGTAGATCTCTGGAGTCTGCCCCGTATGGCGGTTGTATTTACAAATTATTCTGCATAAAAATCTTCTTCAACTGCTCAATGGCTTCTGGTGAAAGCCTAATGCTTTGGCTTTTCTTACCGTTGATTTCTCTTTGAGCTGACCCATACGTGTCCAACTGTAGATATCTTTTTCCTTCCACTTCTATGACATCGTAGGTGCAGTCTACCACAGTGTGCTTTGATTCTCTTTCGAGAGATTGACGGGTAATTTTCGTTACGATTGCCATTTAGTCGTTTCTCCTTTCCTTAATGAGTGCTAGGTCTCCAATATCTTCTATTCTTTCTTTTTATACGCTTGGGGAGCAACGTTCCGGCACTTTTGCTCGAGTTGATGCGAAATACGTTGGATCATCTCTTGGGAAAACTGTGCCTCCGTCCGAATTTTCGTCAAAAACTGAGGCGTTTTCCCGTTATAAATGATGGGATATGGCTTCTTCCGATCTATGAACCATCCAGGTAGCGCCAGCACGGGGCGTACGGCGATCTGATCTCCCACTGCACTACTCAACCACTGTGATAACCAGGATGCTTGTCGCTTCGCTTGTTCTAATGGATCCTGTTCCCGCCAATGAGGAAACTGCAGGTAATCTCCATCATAAGTGACTCTGGCATCCGCCTGTCCTTTGCCCCGATCAGGCTTCGCCCGCCCCTTTGTCTCTATAGCGAACACTCCGTTTTCTGCAACAACAATATGGTCAATGTTAAACTTGTCAGCTTGGAAGTCATGAAAAACATGACAACCTTCAAGCATCAGTTGATTCAGCTCTTGACCGACCGCGCGCTCACAATCAAGCCCCAGTTGTTCATTGTGTCTTTGTTTAATTGCCTTGCTTAGCCGATACCCAAAATGGCCTACGAATATCACCGTCAAAGCACAGTAACTCCACGGAGAAATTTTAGTGTCGGTGAAATACCGAGTGCTGAGGTAGGCTGAGTAGAAGAACAACGGGACTATACCTGTAAAAGCTAAATAATCCTGGATCTCGTCGTTTAACTGCTCGATTCTACCATTGATTGACTCACCGGGGTTACGGAACATTTGATACGTCAGTGGGTTCCTGCGGTGTTTGCGTTGGTGGCGAATCCATAACCCGACACAAATGGGTACAGTGAGGGACAGGGCAAAGAAGGCTAGTGGCAAAAGTTGGACGAAAAATATGGTCATGTAGATCTACCTTTGTAATTTTATAACCGCCATTCCCGCCGGTGCTCCGATAGGTATTCCTGGGCGGGCCAGAGGTCGTGATCCTGCGGCGGGATCATGCCCCGGCCGTTCAGTGTAACAAGAAAACCCGGCACGTTGGGGTCTGCTACTATCTGGCGCGAGGTGAGGACGTTGTAGTCACTCGATACGCACATCATGCCTTTATCGAATGCCCAGTGGCAAAGCTTGCAAAGCGCCAACCCATTACGGACGTCGTCGTTTTGAGTTTTGCTCCAGGGGACAATGTGGGCGGCGTCGACTGCGGTGTGCTGCTCGGGGGTAATGATGCGTACGCCGCACAAGGCGCACCTGTGGTCATAGGCTTTCACCACCATTCTTCTGAAAGCCTGAGCACGGGCGGCGGGGCGGTAACTTTGTGCCTCGATAATTTCCTTCACTAGCGGCAGGTGCGACTGTTCCTCAAGGATGCGGCTGTACGCGGATGCTTCTCGGTTGATGATCGACTGCTCGCGCAGTAGCAATTGGGCCATGTCCGAGAAACAAGATTGGAACAGGGATTCTCTCAATGCTTCGGCACCGGCTTCGCTCTTCATAAGCAGGAATAATTCGTCATCTAAGGCTGCACCGATGAGGTGCTTGCGAAGATAGGTGACTGTGTTGGTGTTGTTGATGACGGCGGGAGTAAGTTGCTTTCCCGGGAGAGGAACGAGATGCCAGAATGGCTCCCGGTCTAGGTGTGAAAAAGGGAATGCTATGCTGCTGGTCTGCCCGAGGGGCATGATGCGTCGCCAGTAGAGGCCGAAGAGTTCGTTAAGTTCGACAAGGTCACCGGTTGCATCAATGAAAGGTGCCGTGATGACGCCGCGCTGAATGAGGTCTATCACGGCCAACAGCAGGAGTGGCTTGTGTGGCGCCCTGCGCTTTGTCGACTCGGTCCATACGGAGCCGGGTGCGCGATTGAGGGTGGTGAACTGCTTTATGTAGTCGGCTGGCATCACTCTGCTCGATCTCGGAATGTTAATTGACCCAGGTTAGCCAAATTTAAATTAAAGACCGAGAAGAAGCAAGCTTAATGATGGCGGGCGTTGTGGGAGAGTGCGCGGGGGGAGGGGGACATGGGTGAGGGGGGCGGTGGATCATCAAGAGTCCACAGGAATACAGAATGCGTCTTAGTTTTTCTTCAGTTTAGTCCTATGTTTCTCTTCTTTCTTCAACTGCATCAGATCCGATGATGTGAGACAGTTATTACTGCACTCGGCAGCCTCGCGTATAGTTGCCTGCATCCAGGCTGATTCATCGATCCGAATGTAGATTGTGAACTGCGTGCCCTTCTTGTAGACGTACTCTTCAACAGCGACTGCTTCGCCTGCCTCGTTTTCATCCGTTTCTGCGCCCATGCACCACTTTTCCGCAATGGTAGCTCTCCCTCGCTCGTGCCGAGTGCAGGTTCCGGACTTCTTGATTCTGAAAGAAATAGTCTTGCCATCGATATACTCCACTTCCAATGACTGCCGATCGTTTCCATTTGTCAGTGCGAAACGCAGGGGTGACCAGGGAGGACGGGGCATGGCACGTTGGGGGGCATGGCACGGCTCTTCTGCGGCGAGAGCCTGTGTGGGCGACAGGAACAACACGACCACAGCTACAACAAGGATCAGCTTCATTACACCACCTCGTTGTTAATGTTGACCATTCCCAGGCCAGCGTCGCCCCAGCAAGGTCCAACTCTTTTTGGGAAAGACGGACTCCTTCACGCTGTTGCCTTGGTTTCCCCCTAAAAGCCTGAAGTGGGTGGCGGTCTCTTGGATTAGAAAGCCGACGTGGGCACCGGAGGTTGAAAAGCTTCGGTCGGTCGCTTTGGTACTGCAGATAATTGTGATTGCGCCTGGGAAAGCTCCTGCCGGCTCCCCCCAGTGGACCCAACTTTTCGCAGCGGCGGAGTCGGTACCTTTTATTCCCGCCTGCTTGAGGCACCAGTTGACGAAAGAGGAACACCAGGGCGTTTCATCGTCGGTGGCCTTGAGAGTAGTGGTGGCGTGATAGGAGAGAATCCTCGGGTTGTCATCGTGACCGGCCAGTTCCTTTTGCCCTATCTCCTGCCGGGCAATGCTCATCCATGGGGCGCGCTGAAACGGGGACGTCTGGTTTTCGCTGTTCATGATTAGCTCCCTCCGGTTCATTCCTCCTCTTCCGGATCACTGCATTCCGGGCAGTGTGGCTCTCCATTCGCATCGAAGCCGTACTCCTCTCCCTCTGCCAAGTTTCTGCCACACCGTGAGCAGGAGACGGTCTCGTCCTCGGTGGCATAAAGAAACGCCAGCAGGTCCTCAAGGGGGTCAGTCATCGAGCACCTCCTCATCGCTGTATCGTTGGAAGGTTGCCACACAGCCCTCGCATTAGCAATGAGGCGAGTTGCGGAAGGGCACAACTGGTGTGAAGACTCCATCCTCTTTCATGAATGATTAAATAAAATTAATTGACAGGCGAATCGGTGAGGCTATGCTCATCGGAAGCACGTTGAGAGAAATCCTTAGCCCAAGGAGGGATAAGCAATGCTTCAATCGGTGATTCCGGTAACCAACAACGTCTTCGCCATGAACCACTTCGCGGATATGAACCACCACCAGTTGATTGGCTGGCTGCTGGATGCCGCGACCAAACAGGAGCAGCACCCCTACCACAGTACGAACACGCCCGACTGGGTGGCAGGACCGGTGCGCTTCAGGGAACATGCGGCCGCCCTGTCTCAGAAGGAAGAGGCCGCGAAGTACAAGGACATCCTGGCCATGAAGGAACGGGACTTGGAGCGTACCGCTATCCTGGAGTCAATCCACTTCAACGCGAGCTACATCATCATGAGGGCCAGGCATGAAAACGATGAGAGCCTGCTCCAGAACGTGGGGCACGAGTTAAAGGAAAAGACGAAGAGAACCCACGCGTCTACCTCGGTCACCAGGCTGCCGTTGAAGGTGACGGCCAAGAGGGGTGATCAACCGGGATCGATGGTGTTGACCATCGAGCGGGACCCCGGCGCTGGGGTGTACGAAGTCCAGTACTGCAAGGGCGCGCCGACTAGCGAGCAGTCGTGGCAGCCCCTGGGCAACTTCAAAAAGGTCAGGATTTTTGTTCCGGACCTGGAGCGGTCGGGCTGGTACTACTTCAGGGTGAGGAGCCACGGCGACAACGAAACGAGCCCCTGGAGTGCCCCGGTCGATATCATCGTAGGCTAACGACGCAAACATTTGTGACGAGGGCGGCATGGGGCAGGATTGGTGCCCCGCCGCCCTCGATTCTCTTGCCCACCTGAAGTTTCCCATCTCGCCTTCCCTCCACGCTTCCCACTCCTCAAGCACCGTCCCATTCCTTAGCCCAGCCATGCAAAGTGGGGCTCATCACATCGAAACAGCGACGCACTAATTGAAACTTCAGCCGGGAAATTCGAAACGCGGTGTAGCGATTCAAACTGACGGCAGCGTATTTAAATTGTGGTGCAGGGATTAAAACTGTTGCCGGAGTATTGGACCCGCTGAGGAACCCTTGAAACTGCGGCGTGACGATTCGAATTGCCGCGCGGCAGTTAAAACGGCCGGCGCGGAATTTAAACGGCGGCGCAGCAATTAAAACTGAGGCAGAGATGTTAAATCTCGCGCCGCGCGATCAAAACGCTCCGAACGGAATTTAAACGGCGCTGCACGAATTGAAACTGCGGCGGATCGGTTCAAACGCCGGGGCTGATGTTTTAAACGCGCGGGAGCAATTTAAACCTCCGGTAGGAAATTCGAACCGAGGCGGAGGTGTTAAAACTGCGACGTAGGAATAGTAACTGCGGGCTCCAGGTTTCAACCCACGGCCAGAAATGCAAACCGTTAGGCAGCAATTTAAACTGCGGCGTGGGGGGGGGCGAATCGTGGGACGCCATCTGGCGAAGCTGCTGGAGCAGCTGGAGTGACAGGGGCGGGAGCTGAGGGCGGAAAAGGGAGTGCCGGTCCCCATCTTGGGAACCGGCACTTTTCGTTGTGCTGCATCTACTGTTGGCGTGGAGCCTGTGAGGCTATTGCTACTGCGTCTTGAAGTAGTACACCGGCGAGGTCACGGTACTGGTGCCGGCGGTGGAGGACGCCTGGAAGTAGTAGGTGGTCCTGCGCGCGAGCGAAGACAGCGTCAGCACGTGGGAGGTGACCAGGGTGCTGCTGGAAAGCGTCTTGGTCAGACTGCCGGACGAGGTGCCGTAACGGATCACGGAGGTGGAAGCGAGGTTGGTACCCCACTGGATCTTCGCTGTAGTGGTGCCTATCGAACCGGATACGCCGGTGGTAAAGGCGAGGGGCGCGGTCGGTTTGGCGTAGGCCTCGTTGGACAGCGCGGAAGTGCCGGCGCTGTTCACGGCGGCGACCTTGTAATAATAGGTGGTGCCGTTGGCGACGCTGTCGGTGAAAGAGGTGGTGGTGAGCCCGGTTCGCACCGGGGTGGTCCCTTCCTTGCCGGCGGCGGTGCCGCGGTAGACGTTGTAGCCGGTCGCGCCGCTGCTCGCGCTCCAGGTCAGGGCCACGCTCGCGTTACCCGCGGTTGCCTTCAGCCCCGCCGGTGTTGCCGGCACAGTGACGGTGGGCGTCGTCGACGTGGTGGAGGACGACGCGGGCGCCAGGGCGGCTATCAGGTTGGCGCCGTTGAAGGAGCCCCAACCGGTGGCGTTGTCGTAGCCGGTGATGGCGGGGTAGTAGAGGTTGGTGGTGCTGTCGGCGACGTCGTGGAAGCTGGTGCCGTAGCCGGTGCCGACGCCGACCTGGTACAGCACCGGGTTGGCGAAACCCAGCGGCGCCAGGCCGCCGGCGGCGCGTTTCTGGTTCACCCGGGCGGTGAGGCCGGCCCAAAGGGGGGCGGCGCAGCTGGTGCCGCCGTAGATCCACCATTTGCCCTGGAAATAGATGGAGTAGCCGGTGCCGGGGTCGGAGTTGAGGGCGACATCGGGGACGTTGCGCATCACCGAGGACGCGACGTTGCCCAGCTTCTGCTGCCAGCTGGGGATGGGCCAGAAGGAGCTCACGCCGCCGCCTCCGGCGCCATTGCTGATGCTGCCTGCATTCCAGGTGGACTCGCGGCTGTAGCTGCCGCCGCTCACGTAGAGGGTGGTGCCGCCGACGCCGGTCACGTAGGGCTGGGAGGCGGGGTCGTCCACGCTCAGGGTGCTGCCGTTGTCGTAGGCGCCGCTGTCGCCGGCGGCGGCATACACGGTCTGCCCCTGGGCGGCCATCTGCTGGAAGATCGCGTTCTCGCTGGTCAGGAAGGAGGAGCCGCTCTCCCCTTCGCTAAGCCCCCAGGGGCTGCTCACCTGCTTGGCGATGTTGTCGGTGGCGATGCGGTTGTAGGTGTCCAGAACACCCTTGCCGGTGTTGGGGCCCATGTAGACCATGATCTTGCTGGCGCCCGGGGCGAGCGCCATCTGCAGCTCGATGTCGAGGGTGACCTCGCCGGCGCCGGAACCGGGCGTGCCGGAGAAGCCGTCCACCAAGACGTTTTGCAGCGGCACGGCGGTGAGGCCGTAGTAGTTGGCGTAGGTGGTGATGTCGGAGGGGGTATAGCCGTCCAACTGGAACAGCGCGAGCGTCTGGCCGGTGCCGGTCGCGGAGACCTGGGAGAGGTTGTAGGCTGTGGTGATGTCCTTGGGGGTCATGCCGCCGCCGGGGCCGGTGCCGATCTGGTAGGGGGTGGCCATGGGGGCGTCGGCGGCGCGGGTGGCGAGGCTGTGGGTGTGCCAGACGCCGGCGCTGTCCAGGCCGACCATGCCGGAGATGCGGGCGGCGATGGCGTTGGGGACGCCCGGCTCTCGGTCGGGGGCGACGAAGAAGTGGCCGCTGTGGGCCTGGTACTGGTGCATCCGCATGTCGAAGGCGGCCTCGACGACTGCGGCGGGGCCGGCGACGTCCAGTATGGTGCGGTTGGCGTGGGTGCCGGTGATGGTGAGCCCCAGGCTGCGGGCGTAGGTTTTGACCGCGTCGTAGTCGGCGGCGGTGGGCGCGAAGCGCTCGTTGAACTGGGAGCTGGTCAGGTAGTGGCCGTAGAGCGGGTCGGACCGGTCGTAGACGCGGCGCAGCAGGTCGTCAAGCGCCTGCTGGTTGCGCAGCGGCAGGGTGAAGGAGAACCTCATCTGCGCAACCGCAGGGAGTCTGCCGAGCCGCCTGGCGCTGGCCACGCTGCGGGCCGGTACGTGTCCCGCGACGCGGACCTGTGCCGAGCTGTCGGCCCAGCATGATGACGGGGCTCCCGCCGCCATGGCGACGAAAAGGAGTCCGAGGCAAAGGGGGAACAGTTTTAACGCGACTTTCAAGACGAGCCTCCGAGCAAGGGGTGAATGGGAAGTTTTGTGCGGCAGGAATCCCTTCGGCATCCCGGCGCGGAACTTTAATGAGATCGAAATAAAATCTTTGTGGCGAGCGAACTTAGCGGAATCGTTGCGGTGTCCGAGGACGCAACTGAGACGGCAGGTACTGTCACGGTTTTTGCATTTCTGCGAAAAAAGCAGTTAAAAGGCGGCAAAAGATGCAAATGGCTGGAGTAGCGTCCGTTTCGGGGCAAAGCGGGGCGAGCCGCCGGATTTTCATTTGCAAATCTGCAAAAGCAGGGGAAACGGCGAGGTAGAAGGTGGTGCCGTAAGTGTTCGAAAAAAATGAGTATTTTTACGTGGCGATATTGCATGGTGGCGGTACGGTAATTGCGTATACGGAATGGATAGCGAGATATCGCAATGCAAAACAGGAGGGTACAAATGAATAATGTGAAACTGGGAAATCCTGCGGTAGTCGGTCTTGCTGGCTTCGGTATGACGACATTCGTGCTGCAATGCCACAACCTGGGCTGGTGCGGTATTGCCCCCGTGCTCTGGCTCGGTCTCTGCTTCGGCGGGACGGCACAGTTGATCGCCGGTCTCATGGAGTTCAAGACCGGTAACAACTTCGGCTTCTGCGCCTTCACCGGCTACGGGGCGTTCTGGATTTCGCTCTGCCTCATGATCATCTTCGGCAAGAACGCGGACCTCGTGAAGGCGTATCCGACCCTTGCCTTCAACGCCAACGACCTCGGCTTCTACCTGGTGGCCTGGACCGTGTTCACCTTCATCCTGTTCATCGCCTCGATGAAGCACCACGCGACCCTCGCCTTCATCTTCCTCACCCTGCTCCTGGGCTTCATCGGGCTGGACGTGAAAGAGTTCACCGGCAGCGCGCTGGCCGGCACCTTCGCGGCTTACGACCTGCTGGTATGCGCTTTCTCCGCGCTCTACCTGATGGCCGTCGCGGTCTACGCCGAGTCCGGCATCAACCTGCCGGTGGGCGAGCCTTGGCTGAAGGAAAGCACGGCTGCGGAAGGTGTTCTTGCTGCTGAGAAGGTTAAGGCTTAAGACTTCCCGTAAAATCGAAAGCAGTTACGCAAAGAACTCGAAGTAGGCGCAAAGGGCGCTGAGAGAAGCTTTTAGGCTGTGGTTTTACTCCCTAAAGTCTTTTCTTCCCGTCCTTTGCGGATACTCGGCGTGCTTCGCGTAACTGCTTTTCTTGTTTGGGGCATAGTTTTTAAAAGCGGTTACGCAAAGAACTCGAAGTAGGCGCGAAGGGCGCTAAGAGAAGCTTAGGCTGTGGTTTTACCCCCTGAAGTCTTTTCTTCCCGTCCTTTGCGGATACTCGGCGTGCTTTGCGTAGCTGCTTTTCTTGTTTGGGGCATAGTTTTTAAAAGCAGTTACGCAAAGAACTCGAAGTAGGCGCAAAGGGCGCTAAGAGAAGCTTAGGCTGTGGTTTTACCCCCTAAAGTCTCTTCTTTCGGTCCCTTGGGGATACTCGGCGTTCTTTGCGTAGCTGCTTTTCTTGTTTGGGGCATAGTTTTTAAAAGCGGTTACGCAAAGAACTCGAAGTAGGCGCAAAGGGCGCTGAGAGAAGCTTAGGCTGTGGTTTTACCCCCTAAAGTCTTTTCTTCCCGTCCTTTGCGAAGACTCGGCGTGCTTTGCGTAACCGCTTTTTTATATCCTATCTACCACAGGTAGATGGACTTGTTGTCGAAGCGGTCTTTGTGGAAATAGAGGAAGACGTTGAGCAGCAGGAACAACAGGAACACGCAGAAGGCGTTGATACGGTAGCCGTAGTCGGGGACGAGGGCGCCGGAGGCGGTGACGACCTGCTGGACGGGGAGCATGATGAGGTTAGCCATGCCGCTGGCGCTGGCGGCAAAGTTGTAGGCGATCAGCAGCCAGAGGGTGAGCCGCTGCCGCTTCAGGATCCCCACGATCAGGTAGAGGGAGACGATACTGTTGGCGAAGATGAGGTGCTCAGCCTCGTCCCCCTTGCAGAGCCGCCCCATGAAAGGGAAGTCCCCCCCCAGGTCGGAAAGCGTGACCAGCATGGCGAGGAGGTACACGCCGGTCAGCGGGATCAGCACGAAGTTCCTCTTCTTGTCATCCTCTGATGCCACGATCCTGTCCGTTTCTTTCAAGAGCGCCCTCGTTTTTCACCGTTATCTGGAGCGCGGCTATCTTAACAGGCGGGGACTTCAATTGACAATTGATAATTGACAATGGGCAATTGACCGCGGAAGACAAAGGCTTTAACGCAAAGCCGCAGAGACGCTAAGACAACCAAACACAATTGGTTTACCCAACAGACTATCTTTGCGCCTTCGCGCCTTTGCGTTACGACAAGACTGGCTTTAACGCAAAGACGCAAAGACGCAAAGACGCAGAGACGCAGAGACGCAGAGACGCAGAGACGCAGAGGCGCGAAGAAAACCAAACGACTACATGTTTACCCCAATAGACTATCTTTGCGCTTTCGCGGCTTTGCGTCAGACAAGACTGGTTTTAACGCAAAGCCGCAGAGGCGCTAAGCGAAGCACACGACAACTGGTTTTAGCACCAGACTATCATTGCGCCTTTGCGGCTTTGCGTGAGGCCGAAGTTGGATGTTCGCCTTTAGGTGTTGCAAAAATCATCTGGAGCGGGTACGGATGCTGTCATGGGAAAGACTTCCGACAACATCCGCAAGCTCTACCTCTTCTCCTTCCTGCAGATGATGCTGTTCCCGATGGCGATCATCACGCTCTTCTGGAAGGACCACGCCGGGCTGTCGCTGACCCAGATCCTGCTGCTGCAGAGCATCTTCTCGGTGGCAACGCTGGCGCTCGATTACCCGGCGGGGTACGTGAGCGACCGGCTCGGCTACCGCTGCGCACTCAACATCTCGGCACTCCTGGGCATCGTAGGGTGGGGGATCTACGTCTGGGCCGACTCGTTCGCGACGGTGCTGGCGGCGGAGATCGTGCTCGGCATGTCGCTCTCCTTCATCAGCGGCTCGGACAGCGCACTCCTGTACGAGACGCTGCGGGCCCAAGGGGAGGAACAGAACTACGCGCGGCACCAGGGACGCATGCACGGCCTGGCCCAGGCGGGCGAGGCGGCCGGGGCCATCCTGGCCGGCGTCATCTACGCCTTCGAACCGAGGCTCCCCTTCATTCTGCAGGTGGCGGTCTGGTGCGCGGGGCTCCTGGTGACCAGGCAACTGGTGGACGTCCCCCGGGCCCACGCGCCGGTCCGCTCCCACTTGGCCGAGGCGCTCGCCACCGCCCGCTACGCCTTCCGGGAGAACCGGCACCTGCGCTACACCATCCTGCTCAACACGGTGCTGGGGGTGGCGTCGTTCTACCCGGTCTGGCTGATCCAGCCCTACATGCAGCACGCCGGCGTCCCGGTGGCCTGGTTCGGACCGGTCTGGGCGGGGGCCAACCTCACCGTGGCACTGTGCGCCCTCGCCAGTCACCGCCTGTACGGCCGGCTGGGAGACCGGGGCATGGTCCTGCTCTTCCTGGTGCTGGTGGCGGTGGGGTACCTGGGGCTCGGGCTCGCGGGGGGGATCGGCGGCTTCCTGTTCTACTACCTCTTGACCTGCATGCGCGGGCTGCGCGGGCCGATGATGCTCGCCCATACCCAGCGCGAGTCCGCCAGCGCCAACCGCGCCGCGACGCTGTCGCTGCAGTCGGTGTCGTTTCGACTCCTGTTCGTGGCGACGGGGCCGCTGGTGGGGAGGCTCGCGGACCAGGGGGGAGTGGGGCACAGCTTTTACCTGCTGTTTTACACGTTTTTGGTTACGCTGCCGGTGCTTGCTTTCCTGTTTTTGAGGCATGCGCCGCGGGAAAGGGTAAGCTGAAAAAGGGTCCAGGCAACAGATTTCCAGCCACGTCGAGCACCACGGTCCGCCTCACAGGATGGACCTCAGCCAGTCGAACTCGCGGCAGATCAGGTCCTCCGCAGGGAGCTCCGATACCTCGGGGATGTAGGTTTCGATCTCCAACAAGGCACCGCGCGGACGGCAGGAGAGGACTTCCCTGATGAAGGCGTTGGTGCTGCCGTAACTCTTGTTGCCGTCGTCGAAGATGGGAAGGTGGTAGTGCACCAGCCACTCCCCGGACAGCGGCGGGGGCGCGGCCAGGGCGTGAGAGATGTCGCCGAAACGGCGAATGTCGGAGCCGGCGACCAGGGTGGCCTGGTGCAGGTAGCGTTCCTCGTCGAAAACGGCGAGGGCGCCGGGGGGGACGGCGGGAAGGCGGATCGCGGAGGAGACGTGGATCTTCGCCACGGGGATGCGGGCCGCGGCCAGGACGGCGAAGGCCTCGCGCGGTTCCTCGAGGACCACCGCGGCGTGGCAGCAGTCGAAGCAGACGCCGAGATGGGGCCTCAACTGCTCGGGGAGCTCCAGCGTCGCCACGAAGCCTGCCACCTCGCGGCATGTTTCCAGGAAGCAGTCCGGCTCGGGCTCCAGTGCGAGGATGATGTTGATGCCGCGCCCGGCGTGGCGGGCGAGTTCCTGCAGCACCAGGACCAGGTGCTCGCGCACCCGCGTGAACTCCTCACGGGAGACGGAAGGGCCGTAGCAGACGGGGAGCGTCGAGATGGAGCCGGTGCACCCCTCCGGGAGCCAGAGCGCGAGAAGGCGCACCAGGTCCAGGGTGTACTCGACCCGCGCCGGTTCGCGCCAGTCGGGGAGGTAGGCGTGCTCCTTGACCGGCGTGTCGTGGAACGCGCCGTAGGGGAAGCCGTTCAGGGTGGGGACAAAGCAGCTGTTGCGCTTGCATTCCTCGAGGAACTCCCGGGCGAGCTCCGGGGTCGCCTCGCGCGCCGCCCGCGCCGACAGGCGCAGCCCGACGGGGAAAGGGCGGTCCGGAAAGACCCGCCGCTTCACCTCGAGGACGCGCGGCCAGACCGCGGTGCGGACCTCTTCCCAGCTCTCGCCGCGGTGTATGTTGGTGCAGTAGGTCAACATGGGTATAAAAAGCGCTGGCCCAGAAACGCCAGGCAGCAGGTAACGGCGATGGTAATCCTTATGAGATCGCGCATGGTACCCTCTTCGTTGATTGTAAAAGCTTAACAATGGTAGGTGCCGGTTGCTCTTTGTCAACTCGAAGCAGTAGTGCGCGTGCCGGGGGGAGGGTAGTAAGGGAGTAATGGGAGTACGATTCGGGTAAATAAAAAAAGCTGGTTCCCGATGGATACCAGCTTCATCGTCCTTTCGGGCCGCCGGACATGGCGACCGGGCGGCAAAGGAATCACATGGTGCGCCCCTTGCGACCGGAATGGATGTTGCCATGGTGGGTGATGACGTGGACGTTGTGGTTGGGCTCGCGCCGCATCATCATCTCGTGCTTGGGCGGCACCAGGGTCTTCTTGCCGCTGCGCTCACGCTCCATCATGACTTTCATCCTGGGCGTCATCGGCGTCTTCATCTCTTTCATAGCAGACACCTCCTTTCTCTCTGGTAACCAGTATATCACTCACAGGCTGCAACTCACAGAGTCATAGCGATGGGCGGTTGCATTTTCTTATTGAAAGATCCGCTTTACGCGCCATACTTGTGCACTGGCTGCATGACACGAGAATCCGATGCAAGGAGGAACAGTATGAAGCGCAATCTGTTGTTTTGTCTCCCGGTGCTGGTGTGCCTCGCCCTGTCGGGCTGCGTAACGAGCGGTACCTACCAGAAAAAGGAGCTCGAGGCCCAGAACCTGGAGAAAAGCCTCCAGGAACAGCGGGGACAGTACAACATCCTCATGGGTGAAAACGACCAGCTCAAAAACGACATCAAGAAGCTGACCACGGAACTGGCGGCGATGACCGGCGAGAGAAACGCCCTCGCCACGGACAAGAAGGGGCTGGAGGAGACGCTGAAATCGACCTCGGACGCCAAGAACCAGAAGATCGGCGAGCTGAGCCAGAAGGTGGGCGACCTGAACCTCAAGGTAGGGGACCTGACCCAGAAGACGGCGGACCTCGAGGCGGAGAACAAGCGGCTCAAGGACGAGGTGGCGCGGCTGCAACAGCAGAAGGAGGAAGTCCAGAAGACCAGCAAGACCTACGGCGACCTCCTGGAGCAGATGAAGGGGGAGATCTCCAAGGGGCAGGTGACCATCTCCGAGCTGAAAGGGAAGCTCACCGTGAACATGGTCGACTCGGTGCTTTTCGATTCCGGCAAGGCCGAGGTGAAGCCGGAGGGGCTGGTCGTGCTGCAGAAGGTGGTCGACATCCTGAAGACGGTGAAGGACAAGGCGGTCCGGATCGAGGGGCACACCGACAACGTGCAGATCGTCGGGCAGCTGGCCAAGCGCTACCCCACCAACTGGGAGCTCTCGGCAGCCCGCGCCATCAACGTGACCCGCTACCTGCAGCAGCAGGGGCTTGACCCGGCGCTGCTGGCTGCGGTGGCCTACGGGGAATTCAAGCCGGTGGCGGCAAACGATACCGACGAGGGACGCGCGAAGAACCGCAGGATCGAGATCGTGCTGGTGGCGAAGGAATAAAGCGCTCACGCAAAGGCGCAAAGACGCAAAGAAAGACAAAAGGCTCTGAGAGAAAAACTCAGGGCCTTTTTTTTAGACAAAAAGCATGACCACAGAGGACACGGAGGTCCACAGAGGACACAGAGAAAAAGCAGGGGAAATACTGATCTTTAACCCTGTGTCCGCCCTGGCTTTTCCTCGGTGTACTCTGTGTTCCGCATTTTAGGTTTTGATCTAAGAAGAAAGTGGTACAACTAAGGGAGATTGTTAACGCTGAACGCTTAGGAGTTTCATTATGACCACCCCGTCGGAGACCTCGTTCATTCATACCCTGTCGCTAGCCGACGATCTTTCGCTGCGCCGCCGCTTCATGGTGATGGACGAGGACCTTTTGGGCAACCTGCGCTTCGGACTGCTCCTCGAGATCCTGGACAAGGTGGCGGAGGAGACGGCACTTCGGTATGTGAACCGGTTCTACCCGGACGCACGGGTGGTGACGGCGGCCATTGACAACATCATCGTGCGCCACGTGGCGGACGTGACGCGGGACATCGTCTGCGAGGCGCGCATCAACCAGGTGGGGAGGTCGTCGCTGGTGATCGGCATCCGCGTGGAGCAGCCGGGAAATCCTGCCAACCATGTCGCTTCCTGCTACTTCACCATGGTGGCGCGGTCGGGGATGGGGGAGGGGGCGGTGAGCGTGGCCCTGCCGCCGCTCGACTACGCGACCGAAAGGGAGCAGGCACGGGCGAGAAAGGCGGTGGCGCGCCGGGAGGAGTACCGGCAGCAGCAGGCGCTTATGTCGGAACCGCCCAGCCTCGATGAATACCGGATGCTGGCCGCGCTGCACAAGGCGCAGGACGAGCCGGGTTTCCAGGGGCTTCTGGCGGGACAGCTTTCAGCGGATTCCTGGGAGAGGATGTACCCGGAGTTCGAGAACGTGCCGCAGAAGATCTTCGGCGGCTACCTGGTACGCAAGGCCTACGAACTGTCGTCGATCTGCTCGGAACTGGTGGCGCCGGACCGGTCGGTGATGGCGGCGGTGAACCGGATCAACTTCTTTCATCCGGTGCGCATGGGGGACAAGCTGCACTACACGAGCCGGGTGGTGTTCACCTGCGACAGCTATGTCTGCGTGGAGGCCAACATCGAGCGCATCAGCCGCGACCGCACCAGCAAGGCGCTTTCCAACTCGTGCCTTTTCACCTTCGTCAACGTGGACCGGGAGCTGGTGCACCGGCCGGTACCGGCCGTCTATCCGACCACCTACGCCGAGGATGCCAGGTACCTGGAGGCAGAGCGGAGCTTCGCGGCGCTGTCGGAACATCTAACCTAACGGATGTTGTACGTTCTATGTTCTACGTTGAAAGGCAAAGACGAAAACTAAACTTTGCCGTGGCAAAAGGGGGCGGCTTCGCAGCTGGCGCACATCGAGGGGATGCCGCGGGCTGACGCGATCTGCACCGCCCGCTCCTGCACCTCTCCGGGTACACCTTCTGACCCGATCACCAGCGCGTCCACGTCATCCATGCTTTCCAAGGTGGTCACCAGCGCGGGGTGCACCATGCGCAGGTCGAACCCGGCCCGCGCGGCCGACGTCATCCAGTCCCACCCTACCGTGTTTTCATTGCCCACAACTGCTATGCACATAGGTCCCCCCGTTCGAACCTGGTCAGCCGGTGCCTCAGACATATCGCTCTCTGGAAAATGAATGTTACTTTCAGTAACATCGTCGGGCATCGCTTGTCAATCCAAAAGCTAAAGCGACAGGAGATGTCTTTAGCCCTTGCGGAAATGATGGCATCCTCCCCCACCCCCGTACCCCCTCACGCGAGGGGAGGGGGCTGTCTTTTGCAGTTCTGCAAGACGTGCTTTGCTTTTTCGCGAAATGACCGCGCTGTTTCAAGGCAAAATGAACACTCTTAGCGCAGTCTCCTGTGGAAAACTTAAGAGGAATTGGAGCACGTTCTTGTGTTAAAGTTGCGCATATTGCGTCATTTTTGAGCATTGTTGCACCCGGCTATGCCTGGTGCCGTCAGCAGTGCCGCACATTTGAGATGTCGCCGCTCGATTGGTATATATCATGCTATTTGACGGGACATACCACTTACCACTGCTTTCACAGATCGAGCAGAAGCGAGGGCCGAGATGGACACTTACACGATCGATGTAGAACTGGAACACTACTATGGGGACCGGATGAAGACCAGCAGCCGGGAAGCCTGCCGCCGTTTCTACCTGCGCGCCGTGTCACGCTGCAACGGAGCGGAACTGGAGCGATACCTCAAGCTGGTCAAGGCGCACGCTTCGGTGTACTCGTCGGTGCACCACATGTTCCGCTCTCCTTTCAAGCATGTCGAACTGCCGCTTTTGCTGACCAGCCTCGTGCTGCTTGTATCCAGTGTGGTCATGGTGTTGTCCGGTGAAACCAGCGCGCTGATCGCAGGCGGCACCTCGGCTGGGCTGATCGGAGTGTTGCAGTGCGTCCGGCAACTGATCAGGAACTGGCAGCAGCACTCGGTACGCGAGGCGGTGTTCAGCGAGTTCGCCGAGTTCCTGCAGCGGGAAACAAACCATTAACATGGAGAAAATCTGAGGACATCTGAGAAACCAAAGGCCGGAGAAAAGACTTAATGCTATTCTCAGATTTCCTCAGATGTTCTCCTTGTAACCGGTTTATGGTTTCCTTGGCTGTTATTTCCGGTATAGTGTTTCCTGCCTTAGCGACAACATCCCAATGATGGAGGTAGGAAGCATGAAACGCCTGATTTTTCTCAGCCTGATACTTGTTCTCGTTGTGCCCGTGACTGCATTGGCCAGTCTGGATTCGTTCCTCTCCAGCCTGAATGTACAGGCCCGCGCCGACATGTCCGGGTTCTCGGCGAAAGTGAGCGCCCAGTTCGGCGTCCCGACCGCCAAGGTGCAGATGGTGCTGCAATCGGTCCCGGAGCCCGCGGATGCCTTCATGCTGTTCCAACTGGGGCAGTTCTCCGGCAAGCCCGTGGACCAGGTTTACCAGGTGTACCAACCGAACAAGAAGAAGGGGTGGGGTGCCATCGCCAAGGAACTGGGAATCAAGCCGGGCTCTTCCGAATTCCATGCCCTCAAGAGGGGTGATCTCCGCCTGACCGGACAGCCGGTGGGGCGCGGCGGGGACGAAGATGCCGGCCCCGGCAAGGGGAAAGGGAAGGGGCACGGCAAGGGGCACAACAAGTAGCGGATCAACTGCGCAGCAATTTTTAAAAAGCAAAGGCCGGGTTTTCACCCGGCCTTTTTCTGTTTTCTGTCTGCCGTGCGTTGGTTAGAGCCGGAACTGCCGCACCAGGCTTTCCAGGCTCTGGGCGCTGTGCGCCAGCTGGGAGGCCGCGGCGGCCGTCTCGTTGGCGCCGCGCGCCGTGTGCTGCACCACGTCGGTGACCTGTTGCACGTTCATGGTGATCTCGCTGGTGGTCGCGGTCTGCTCTTCGGCCGCGGTGGCGATCTGGTTGACCTGCATGCTGACCTCGCCGATCTGCTGCAGGATCATCTGCAGCGCCTCGCCCGACTGCTGGGACGACTCGGTCCCTTTTTCCACCTCGACCACCCCTTCCTCCATGGCGCTCACCGCCGCCTTGGTCTCGTCCTGGATGGCCTTGATCATGTTGCCGATCTCCTTGGTGGCCCTGGTGGTCCGCTCCGCGAGGGCGCGCACTTCGTCGGCGACCACGGCGAAGCCGCGTCCCTGCTCGCCGGCGCGCGCCGCCTCGATGGCGGCGTTGAGCGCGAGCAGGTTGGTCTGGTCGGCGATGTCCTCGATGGTGGCGATGATGTCGCCGATCTGCTCGGAGCGGGCTCCGAGGCTCTCCACCGTGCCGGCGCTGTCCTTGACCCGCTCGGCGATGCGCACCATCCCCGCGATGGTCTCCTGCACCACGTGCCCCCCCTGGGCCGCCGATTCACTGCTCTGGCGTGAGGCCTCGGCGGCCCGGACGCAGTTCTGGGCGATGTCGCCGCTGGTGGCCGCCATCTCCTCGCTGGCGACCGCCACCGAACTGGTCTGGGAAGCGAGCTCCTCGGCGCCGGTGGCGATCTGCTCGGCCGTGGCCCGGAGCTGCTGCGAGGCGGAGGCGATTTCGCTGGAACTCTCCGACACCCGGCCGAGCATCTCGCGCAGGTTCCCCACCACCTGGCGGGTCGATTCGGCGAGCCTGTCGTTGGCGGCGATGAGCTCCGAGATCGGCGCGGTAATGCTGTGCACGATCATCAAGGCCAAAAGGATCGAGAGGATGACGGCGACGACGAGGAGTCCGACCACCACCATGCGCCCTTGGTCGATCATCTGCTTCGATTCCTCGCCGACCCGCACCATCTCCTTGTCCTGGTGGGAGAGCATCTTGTCAATGGCGCCGAAGAAGGCGCTCTGCGCCTTGCGCATGGACCCGATAAGTTCCTGCCCCGCCTTGTCCTTGCCGCCGGCCTTGATGGTGGCTACGACATGGTGCTGGGCCTCCTGGTAGACGGCCCTGGCCTCGACCACCTCCTTCAGCGCGACCTTGCCGGCGTCGCTGTGGGCGGATTTCTTGAGTTCCTCGATGCGCTGGTCGACCGCCTGGAGCGATTCTCCGATGCGTTTCTCTTCCTTTTGCACCTCCTGCGGGTCCTGAAGGATGACCATGTTGCGCAGGCCGCGGGCGACGACGTTGACCTGCGACTTGAGGTCGTTGAGCGCTACGGTCTTGGGCCACTTGTCCTCGATGAGGGTGCTTACCTCGCGGTCGAAGGCCGCCATCCTGTTGATGGAGTAACCTCCCACCACCGTCATAAGAACCATTACGACGGCAAAGGCAATTCCAAGTCTGGTACGAAGCTTGACTCCCGAAAGCGTCATTGTCGTTTCCTCCTGAGGTCATAGTCTCAGAGCACCATCTGGTCTTTCTATTAGCGATATCGACACAATGTTTCTTCATCTTGAGTGGAAAAACCCAATACTCTGACCTTTCCTCTTTTTGCCGTTGACTTGCCGTTTGGAGCGGGGGATGACCGCGCCCTGGAAATTTCGTGTTTCGGCAGACACGTTACGCTGCTGCGGCAGGCCTTGAGCTTCGTCATTGCCATCGTCATCGGGCTGGCCATGGGGGAGCTGCTATGAAACAGAAGCTTGCCGACTACCGGCTCTTTTTCATCGTGCTCGCAGCGAACCTGGCCCTCTCCCTGTGGCGGCCGCGTCACAGGAGCCCGTGTGTAAAGGCCGGGGAGGGAAACCGGCCTGCCACAGAGCGACGGTGTGTGACATCACCAGGTGCGGCTCTTGACAGTGGCCGCGCTGCTGCTAGTCTGGTGACCGTAGCGCCGATGCAGTTTTGAGTCAGGAAGTGCCGGGCAGGTGCCTGATACTTGGTAGGAGGTGGGCTATGAGTGAAAACTCCCTCGCCAACAGCATCGATTCTCGAGTGGTTATAGTCGGCCCCAACCATTTTCAGAATACCCTCCTGGCCACCTTCATCGAGAATTACAGCATTTGCAGCTGCTGCGTGATGGACAGCCTGGACAGCTTCATCCTCTGCCACCAGGAAAGTTTTCCCTGCCGTATCGCCCTCCTCTACGATTGCTTCGGACTCCAGCACCAGACGCTCAGCGACTCCCTGCAGCTCGAACTGCGCGAGCTCCCCTGCGAACTCTCCCTGGTGCTCTTCAACTTGGACCGGCACCTGGCCATCGATAAGGAGGCCATCGAGGTGGGAGTCCAGGGGATCTTTTTCGGGGATGATTCGGTGCAGACCGTGCTGAAGGGGCTGGCGGCGATCTTCGAAGGGGGGCTGTGGATCTCGCGCCAGATGATGACCGAGGTGATCCTGGAGCATGGTTTCGCCCACCGGCGCAGGAAGATGGCGGCGCACGACGTGGTGCAGCACAGCCTGACCCACCGGGAGGTAGAGATCCTCGGCCTGCTCTCCGCCGGCGCCACCAACAAGTACATTTCCGATACCCTCTTCATAAGCCCCCACACCGTGCGCACGCACCTGAACAACATCTTCCGCAAGATCAACGTCTCGAGCCGCCTGGAGGCCGCCGTTTGGGCGGCGGACTCTCTTTTCCTGCCCCAATACCGGAACTGACCCGGTCCCACCCCGCCATAAGGCTGCGGCTACGCCGTCTTGCGTAGGCGCCGTCAAGGGGAAATACAGCGCCTAATACTCCAATCCTCGTATTCATCGCCTGCCGACTCGCGTTGTACAATCGTCCCAGAATAATCGGCAGCGCCTGTCGCCCACCGGCGGAGGGAGTCTCCGCAATCCTCACCTGAAAACATGCATCAGCACCTGATATGCCTCTATCTTCGGACGGCAGGGCGCACGGTCGCCCCGGAGCAGAAGAGACAGGAGGATGCCATGTGCGGTCAAAAGGTACTTGCCTGGTTCATCGCCCTCTCCATCGTTTCCCTCATCGCCCCGCAAGGAACCACGTGCTGGGCCAAAGAATCCGCAAGGCGCGAGGTCACCGTGAACGGACTTGTTGCGGAGGGCTCCGTCGACGGCGCGATCCCCGGCGCGTTGCAGGCCCGCTCGGAGCGCGGCACCCGGTTGTGGGTGGTGCAGTTCGACGGCCCGATCACGGAACAGCAGCGCAAAGAGGTGGAGTTGCTCGGGGCACGCCTGCACGACTATCTGCCGGAATTCGCCTTCCTGGCCGGCATGGAGGACGCCACCCGGAAGCGGGTGCAGGCGCTTTCATTTGTCGAGGGGGTGACCCGTTTCCATCCCGCCCACAAGATGAACGGCAAGCTGCGCAGCCTGGCGCTGCAGCCGGCCGGAGACGCTTTGAGGCTGCAGGTGAAGCTGGACGCCCCTGCCTCGCTGCCCCAGGTACTGGCCGAACTGAGGCGGCAGGGAGTGGAGCTGCTGGACGTGGGACGCGATACGGTCATGGTGCGGGCCGAGCCCGGCGCGATTGCCGGCCTGGCTGCACGGGAAGAGGTGCTCTGGATCGGAGAGCACGTGGAGATGGAGCTTCTCAACGATAACGCGCGGTGGGTGATCCAGAGCAACGTCCCCGGGCGCGTGGCGATCTGGGACCAGGGGATCCACGGTGAGGGGGAGATCGTCGGGGTGGGTGACTCCGGGCTCGACCACGACATCCCCTGGATCCGCGACCCGGCCGGCACCCCCATCGGGGCCGCGCACCGAAAGCTCGTGGGATACGACACCACCTACGGCGACGATTACGACAGCGACTACCCCGGGCACGGGACCCATGTCTGCGGGACCCTGGCCGGAGACCGCACCCCGGTGGACGGGCTGGACGCCGCCAACGGCATGGCCCCCAAGGCCAGGCTTTTCCTGCAGGACCTCACCCCCGGTGGGGGGAGCTATGTCTACCCTCCCGCTGACCTCGGCCTGCTCTTCGGCCGCGCCTACCAGGTGGGGGCGCGCCTGCACAGCAACAGTTGGGGCAACTCCGACCGGAGCTACAGCCTCTCCACCCAGAGTGCGGACCGTTTCCTCTGGGACCACAAGGATTTCCTGGTGCTGGTCGCCAACGGCAATTCCGGCCCCTCCCGCTCCACCGTGGGGAATCCCGCCAACGCCAAGAACGTGATCAGCGTGGGGGCCGGCTACAACGGCAGCGAGGCCCAGAACCTGGCTTCCTTCAGCAGCAGGGGGCCGACCAATGATGGCCGCATCAAGCCCACCCTGACCGCGCCGGGGGTGAACCTCATCTCCGCCGATTCGGACGGGCAGAAGGGGAGCTTCAACAGCGGCACCTTGGCGATGAGCGGCACCTCGATGGCCACCCCCACCGTGGCCGGCGCGGCCGCACTGGTGCGCCAGTACTTCGCCCTTGGCTATTACCCGCAGGGTACCCCTGTCACTGGCAACTCCTTCTCTCCCACGGGTGCGCTGGTCAAGGCGGTGCTGATCAACAGCGCACAGGAGATGACCGGTTCCGGGACCGACGGACCGGTACCGTCCACGGGGCAGGGCTGGGGGCGGGTCCAGCTGGACCGGGTGCTGCCATTTGCCGTAGATGCCGGGCGGCTTGCCGTGGTCAGCAACGACGCGGGGCTGGCTACCGGAGAGACCTGGAACGGTACTTTCCCGGTCGCAGGAGGTGAGCCCTTCAAGGTCACCTTGGTGTGGACCGACTACCCGGGTGGCATCGGGGCGGTCAAGGCCCTGGTCAACGACCTGGATCTGACCGTTACCGCCCCTGACGGCACTGTGTTGGCGGGGAACGCGTTTGCCGCGGGCGAATCGGTGCCGGGGGGCGCGGCGGACCGGTTGAACGTGGAGGAACAGGTGCTGGTCAAGGCTGCGACGGCGGGCACGTACCGGGTCGCCGTGTCCGCTTACAACGTGCCGTGGGGTCCGCAGCCGTTCGCCCTGGTGGCAACCGGTGTCCTCGGTGCCAGCCCGTGCGGCACGCTGACCCTGGACCGAAAGAACTACAATTCAGCCGGGTTGGTGCAGCTCCGGCTGGTCGACACCGGGTTGGACCTGGATCATCAGGCCCTGGAACAGGTGTCGATCCGGGTGACGAGCTACGCCGAGCCTGCCGGCGAGATGGTGGCACTGCGGGAAACGGCCCCGGGGAGTGCGATCTTCACCGGTGAGCTGCGGCTGGCGCCGCTGCCCTCGCTTCCCGCCGACGGGGTGCTGCAGGTGAACGGCAGCGACACCATCACTGCGAGCTACCAGGACGCCGATGACGGGTCCGGCAAGGCGGCAGTGGTGACGGCAAGCGCGGTGGTGGAAAACGTGCCGCCGATCTGCTCTGGGCTTGGCGTCAGCGCGAAGGCCGACACCACCGCGACCATGGTATGGCGCACCGACGAGCCGGCGAGCACGCAGCTCAGGTACGGGACTTCGCCGGCTCTGGGCGCCAGCGTGGCGGATGGCAGGCTGCTTACCCAACACGAGATGACGCTTGCCGCGCTCGCGGAGGCAAGCGGCTATTACGTCACCGTCACCGCGACCGACGAGGCCGGGAACTCCTCCACGTGCAGTACCGGCTTTGCGACACTGAGCCTCCCCCCCTCACTGCTGGCGATTTCTTCCACCGGGAGCGTGACCTACCGCGAGACCGCAGTGATCTCCGGGACCAGCACCGACCCGTCGGGGGTGGCGTCCGTCACCGTGAACGGGGCTGACGCGAGCTACCGGGCGAGCGACGGCTACTTCGAACTGGAACTCCCCCTTACCCTGGGCGACAACCTCTTCCGCGTCCTCGCCAGCGATACCCTCGGCAACACCATCAGCCAGGACCTCACGGTGACTCGGTTGGCCAAGGGGGACCTCGTGGTGCAGTCGGTTTCCGGGCCGGCCTCGGCGACCCAGGGGGCCAGCATGACGGTGAGCGATACCGTCTGCAACAACGGCCCGGGAGAGACAAGGTCGTTCCAGGTCGGATACCTGCTCTCCGCTGATGCCGCGTATTCTGCCGATGATCGTGTCATCGGCAGCCGTAGCGTCACCGTGGCCCTTGCACCGGACAGCTGTGCCAGCGCCAGCAGCGCTATAACCCTCCCGGTCACGCTGCCCGGCGGCACCTACTACCTAGTTGCCTGCGCCGACTACGGTAACACCGTCGAAGAAAGCGATGAGACCAACAACTGCCGGGTCGGCACCTCGCTGTTGCTGCCAGCGCAGCGGATTCCTCCTCCTGCCGGTATCAGCGTGCCGGCCAGCAACAGCACCGGAAAGTTCACCGTGTTCTGGAGTTCCTGCAGCGTGAGCGGCGTGACCTACGTCCTTGAGTACAGCCAGGACGGTGGCGCCTGGACCGAGCTTTACCGCGGTACCGGCACCTACGCCTACCCGATCGTGACGCAAAACGGCAGCTACGGTTTCCGTGTCAAGGCAATCAAAAGCGGCTATGCCGACAGTCCCTACACCGTCTCCGCCACCGCCTGCGCGGTCCACCTCGTCTGTGGGGCCCCCGCGGCCATCACGGTGCCGGCAACCAACAGCACGGGGCAGTTGCAGGTTTACTGGCAGGGCAGCAACATCTCCGGCGTCACCTACGTGCTGGAGTCCCGCCTGGGGGACGCCCCCTGGGTCGAGGTGAGTCGCGGCACCGGCACCTACGTCTATCCGAAGGTGACCCAAAACGGCAGCTACGGCTTCCGGGTCAAGGCGGTGAAGACCGGCTATGACGACAGCCCGTACACCGTCTCCGCTACCGTCTGTGCGGTCCACCTGGTGTGTGGGGCTCCCGGGGGCGTCGCAGTGCCGAGCAGCAACAGTACGGGACAGTTCCAGGTCTACTGGCAGGGCAGCAACATCTCCGGCGTGACCTACGTGCTGGAGTCCCGCCTGGGGGATGCCCCCTGGGTCGAGGTGAGTCGCGGTACGGGCACCTACGTCTACCCGAAGGTGACGCAAAACGGCAGCTACGGCTTCCGGGTCAAGGCGGTGAAGACCGGCTATGACGACAGCCCGTACACCGTCTCCGCTAC
>NZ_JAEMHK010000025.1 GCF_016458235.1 Geomonas propionica
ACCGGTGCCAAGCTGACCAGCGTGCCGGGCGCGAACCAGACCGGCAACTGCTTCAACATCGCCTGCCACATGAGCCCCTCGGCCAGGTGGAGCACCGAGCGCTAGCGCTCGGCGATGTGAATAAGTAGTCAAGTTTCTGGATCTCGAACCGATTCAGCTTTAAATACAATGACAGGCAACAAGGTAGGGAAACAAGAGGAGGAGAAAATGTTACAAAAGTATGGTGGGCACTGTTTTCTGGTGGTGGCACTTTTAGTGCTGACACTGATGCAGTTGTCCGCGGGGCAGGCACAAGCTGCCTCGCAGTACAACTATGACTGTTCTTTCTGTCATACCATGCCGCCGATGGACTCCGGCACGGCCAAGAAAGATCCCAGCACCGGCGCTGTGCCGGGTAACCACGCAGGGCACGCCACCTCGGCGGTCAACTCCTGCGTTACCTGCCACGGCAGCCAGGTCAGCGCTTACGCGATGGCTCACCGCAACAAGACCATCGAACTCTCCGACGCCGTCGGCTACTCCAGGAAGATCGCAGCCGGCTTCGTGAACCAGACCTCGGTTCCGCCGACCCCGATGGGTTCCTGCTCCACCGTGGCCTGCCACAGTAACGGCAAGGGCACCCTGCGTGCGACCCCGGCCTGGGGTAGCGCGGCCCTTACTGTGCCGGGCGGCTGCTCCGCCTGCCACGACGTCGCTCCTTCCACCGGCAACCACCCGACCGCCGGCAGCAAGCACGCCAACTACTACGGCACCGGCGTCGGCTCCTGCGTGCAGTGCCATACCGACCACTCGGTACAGGCCAAGCCGTTCAGCCACGCCACCTCGGCCGGCCACCGCTCCATCGAAGTGAAGTTCGCCACCGGCGGCAGCTTCGCGTCGAACCAGTGCTCCAACGTCTACTGCCACAGCAACGGCCGCGGCACCTACACCCCGCCGACCTGGGGTGGGAGCCTTACCTGCGCCGGCTGCCACGGCGACGCGACCAGCAATACCCTGTCGGGCAACCACGCCAAGCACGTGAACAACGCCGCCTTCCTCGGCACCAACTACGGCTGCGTTGAGTGCCACAGCTCGACCGTTTCCAACGACAGCACCATCTCCAACTTCACCAACCACGTCAACACCACCAAAGACGTGGCAGGCTCCAAGGTGGGCACCCCGGTATCGGGCACCTGCTCCACCTCCTACTGCCACAGCGACGGCAAAGGCACCATGAAGAGCGTGACCTGGACCGGTTCCACCGCGCTGACTTGTAAGTCGTGCCACGGCGCCGATGCTGCCCCGGCGTTCGCCTCCAAAGCGGGCGAGCCGAACTACGCCAACGCCGGTGCCACCCAACTGCGCGCCAACAGCCACCTCAACCACGTGGCTTCGGCTGCGGACTGCGTCAGCTGCCACGCCGACACCACCGTGGACGGCACCACCATCAAGGCGGGCACCTTCCACACCAACAACACTCGCGACCTCAAAGCCGGCAACGGCAAGGGCTTCACCGTGGTCGCAGGGGCCTGCTCGGCAGTATCCTGCCACAGCGGCAACGGCATCGTGGCCAACGTGGCCGATGTGAAATGGGGTGCCTCCCTTGGCTGCAACGGCTGCCACGGCAACGCCTCCAGCCTCGTGACCAACGCCCACGCGGCCCACGTGAGCACGAAAGGGTATACCTGCGACACCTGCCACGCTGCGACTGTCAGCGGCAACACCTTCTTCGTCAACAAGGCTCTCCACGGCGACGCCACCGTCGAGGTTGCCGGCGCCAACGTGACCACCTGGAGCGGCACCACCACCAAGACCTGCGCCACCTCCTGCCACCTCTCGGCAACCCCGCAGTGGAACGTCCCGGCATCCGGCGCCTGCGGTACCTGCCACACCGCGCTTTCCAACACCACCGGCGGCCTGATCAGCAGCAACGCGCACTCGCAGCACTTCACGGCAGCCTACGGCCCGGGCTTCAACTCGACCCTGACCACCTCGTGCTCGAACTGCCACACCTCGAACACCGCAAGCACCCACGCCGACGGCACGCTGAACCTGGCTGCCGGCAGCAACAAGATCGGCACCTGCTCCACCTGCCACCAGCAGAGCACCAACTGGACCACCGGTCGTGTCACCTGCGAAAGCTGCCACTCGACCGCTGGCGGCGCGCTCTCCGTCATCGGCGGCATCACCGCTCCTGACAAGACCAGCGCGGCTACCACGGGCCACGGCAAGGCCGGCATCGCCCAGGCCTGCTCCGCCTGCCACGACAACACCGCAGCACACATCAGCGGCGTTCTGGGCGACCAGAAGCGTCTGCTCTCCACCCTGGTCGGCGCTACCAACCAGGAGTGTGACTACTGCCACACCAACGCCGCCAAGGTCAGCGGCAGCAAGCTGAACGTAAGGGCCCACCAGGCTACCGGCCTGGGCGCCAAGTGCTCGGACTGCCACAACGCGCACGGTACCACCAACAGCATGATGGTTAACGCCACCATCAACAGCACCACCGTGAGCTTCACCGGCAACAACACCTTCGCCAACGCTGGTCAGACCGGCGTCTGCCAGGTCTGCCACACCACCACCAAGTACTTCACCAAGGCTGGCGTACCGGCTGATGCCCACGTCGACTCCACCACGGACTGCACCCAGTGCCACGCGCACAACCCGGCCACCGGCCTCGCGTTCGTGCCCAACGGCGGCTGCGACGCCTGCCACGGCTACCCGCCGGCACCGCGCCAGACCCTCAGCGCCGTCACCTTCGGCGTACAGGGGAACTGGTCTTCGGCCCGTTTCGAAGACTACTCCGGCGGCGGCGGTGCCCACCTCGTGTTGGCACACATCAAGAAGGACGCCAAGCCGAGCGAAGGCTGGGCAAACTGCCTCCCCTGCCACAAGGGGGGCGACGCAACTCACGCCCGTGCCCTGCCCATCAGGACCCACGTTACCAGCGTAAGCGTCGACATCGACCCGCAGTACCGCTTCTCCGACCAGGCCCTCGTCACCTACACCAGCGCCGCGCTGGTCAACGGCGGGACCAACAAGTCGGGTAGCTGCTTCAACGTGAGCTGCCACTTCAAGCCGAGTCCGAAGTGGAGTATCGAAAGATAGGTTAATCGGGTACCTGTGTAGGAAGAAAAGCGGTACCCGTGTAGTAGAAGCATGTTGGAACCCCGGCGGGGGAGTGGATCCCCCCGCCGGGTAGTGGATTTAGATAGCACTACGGTCAGGTGTTTTGAGATAAAGGAGTGGAAATGAGGGGCTACCGCAGACTCGGATGGTATAACCCACGAGTGATAGCTTTGCTGATGACGCTGGGAGTTGCACTCTTGGCTGGCACGAAGGCCGAGGCCGCACCGCAGTACAACTATGGGTGCGACGCCTGCCACACCATGCCTCCTCTTGATTCGGCGGACGGCCGGCGTATTCCCGCCACCGGCGCCTTCAAGGGTAACCATGGCAGCCACGCCGACAGTAACGCGCTGTCGTGCGTCAAGTGCCACGGCTCCGGTGTGCTCGTGTACCAAAACGGCCATCGCACCGCCGACATCAAGGTCTCCGGGAACATCAACGGTTCCGCGACGGGCAGCTACAGCCGCGCCTTCCTGAACCAGACCTCGGTGCCCCCGACTCCGCTGGGTTCCTGCTCCAACGTGAACTGTCACTTCGAGCGCACCAGCCCCGAGTGGGGGAGCGCGGCGTGGTCCAGCCCCACCGACTGCAACAGCTGCCACGGCGCTTCGATGACCGCCGGGCACCCTGTTTCCGGCTCCAAGCACGGCACCTATTACGGCACTGGCACCAGCGCATGTGTAAAGTGCCATAGTGACCACAGCGCCGAAGCCAAGCCCTTCGCGCACGCCACCAGCGTGACCCACCGCGGCATCGCGGTCAGCTTCACCGCGACCCCCAACAACGGCGGGAGCTACTCCGGCCCGACCAACGATTTTCTCCCGAGCCAGTCCAACACCTTTGGCACTTGCTCGGGCATCTACTGCCATAGCGACGGTACCTCGAAGACCGGTCCCTTCACGGTGACCACCGCCCCCAACTGGGGCAACGCGACCCTTGGCTGCAACGGCTGCCACGGCGGTCCGGCCTCCCTGGGGACCAAGGTCCTCGCTACCGGCAAGCACCAGGCCCACATCAACAACAGTGGCACCCTGGGCAACAACTATGGCTGCGCCGACTGCCACGGCAAGACCGCGGCGAGCGATTCCGCCATCGGCACCGTCGCCAACCACGTCAATACCTTCGTCGAGTACTCCGGCGCCAAGGCCGGAAAGAACTACTCCGGAGGTTCCTGCTCCACCAGCTACTGCCACACTTCGGGCAAGAAGGGTGTCACCGGCATGGCCTCGACCGTCGAGCCGGCAGCTCCTTCCTGGAGCGGCGCGGCCCTGGTCTGCAACGGCTGCCACGGCGCGCAGGTGACCCCCACCGCGGGCGTCGCCTTCAACTCGGTTGCGGGTGAGCCGAACTACGTCTCCGGCACCGCGGGTTCCGGGACCGCCAACTCGCACCAGAAGCACGTGGCCGCCGCAGGTGCCGCCACCTGCGCCAACTGCCACTCCAAGACCACCACGACCGGCACGACCCTCATAGCTGGCGGCCAGCACATCGACGGCTTTATCAACTTCACCTCGGGCAACGGCAAGACCTTCGGCAAGCAGGCCAACAAGACCTGCTCCGACATCTCCTGCCACTCCGGCAACGGCATCGTCGCCAACGTCGGCAACGCCCAGTGGGGCGGCACCCTCAACTGCAACGGCTGCCACGGCGGCCCGATCGCCCTTGGCAGCAACGTCATTGGCAGCGGTAAGCACACCCAGCACGTGAACCAGGCCGGCGTCATCGGCGACAACATGGTCTGCGTCGACTGCCACTCGAAGACCGTATCGAGCGACTCCGTGATCTCGGACAGCTCGAAGCACATGAACAACTTCGTCGACTACTCCGGCGCCCGCGCAGGCAAGAGCAGCACCTACTCGGCCGGCACCTGCTCCTCCACCTACTGCCACACCTCGGGCAAGAAGGGGCTCTCCGGCATGGCGACCACCGTCGAGCCGGCGAACCCGTCCTGGAGCGGTGCTGCCATCGGCTGCAACGGCTGCCACGGCGCCCAGCTGACCCCGACCGCGGGCGTCTCCTTCAACTCGGTAGCGGGCGAGCCGAACTACGTCTCCGGCGCCGCCGGCTCCAGCAACGCCAACTCGCACCAGAAGCACGTGGGGACCGCGGGCGCTACCACTTGCGTCAGCTGCCACTCGAAGACCACCACCACCGGCACCAGCATCGTGGCCGGCAGCCAGCACCTGGACCGCTTCAACAACTACACCGCGGGCGGCGGCAAGAGCTTCGGCAAGCAGGCCAACAAGACCTGCTCTAACATCTCCTGCCACAGCGGCAGCGGCATAGTAGCCAACGTGGCCAACGCCCAGTGGGGCGCGACCCTTAACTGCAACGGCTGCCACGGCGGCCCGACCGCTCTGGGGAGCAACATCCTCAACACCGGCAAGCACGCGGCCCACGTCAACCAGGCCGGCGTCCTCGGCACCAACTACGGTTGCGTAGAGTGCCACTCCAAGACGGTATCCTCCGACTCGCTGGTTTCCGATGCGACGAAACACCTGAACTCCTTCATCGACTACTCCGGCGCCAAGGCCGGCAGAAGCACCACCTACAGCGCCGGTACCTGCTCCGCCACCTACTGCCACACCTCTGGCAAGAAGGGGCTCTCCGGCATGGTTGCCACCGTCGAGCCGGGGAACCCGTCCTGGAGCGGCGCGGCCATGGGCTGCAACGGCTGCCACGGCGCACAGCTCACCCCGACCGCCGGCATCGCCTTCAACGCGGTGGCAGGCGAGCCGAACTACATCTCCGGTGCCGCAGGCTCCAACAACGCGAACTCGCACCAGAAGCACGTGGGTACGGCGGGTGCTACCACCTGCGCGAACTGCCACTCGAAGACCACGACTAACGGCACCACCCTGGTCGCCGGCGGCCAGCACGCCGACCGCTTCATCAACTACACCTCCGGCAACGGCGCGACCTTCGGCAAGGTCACCAACAAGAGCTGCTCCAACATCTCCTGCCACTCCGGCAGCGGCATCGTGGCCAACGTGGCCAATGCCCAGTGGGGCGCAACCCTTAACTGTAACGGCTGCCACGGCGGCCCGACCGCCCTGGGGAGCAACATCCTCAACACCGGCAAGCACACCCAGCACGTGAACCAGGCCGGCGTGATCGGCGACAATCTGGGTTGCGCCGAGTGCCATGCCAAGACCGTCTCCAGCGACTCGGTGGTTTCCGACTCTACCAAGCACCTGAACGCCTTCCTCGATTACTCGGGTGCCAGGGCGGGCAAGAGCAGCACCTATGTCTCCGGCACCTGCTCCGCCACCTACTGCCACACCTCGGGCAAGAAGGGCGTGACCGGCATGGTGGCCACCGTCGAGCCGGCCAACCCGTCCTGGAGCGGCACGGCCCTGGGCTGCACCGGCTGCCACGGCGCGCAGCTGACCCCGACCGCAGGCGTCGCCTTCAACTCGGTCGCGGGCGAGCCGAACTACATCTCCGGCACCGCAGGTTCCGGCAATGCCAACTCGCACCTTAAGCACGTGGGTGCCGCAGGCGCCACCACCTGCGCCAACTGCCACTCCAAGACCACGGCCAACGGCACCAGCATCGTGGCGGGCGGGCAGCACATGGACCGCTTCAACAACTACACCGCGGGTAACGGCAAGACCTTCGGCAAGGTGGCCAACAAGACCTGCTCCAACATCTCCTGCCACTCCGGCAACGGCATCGTGACCAACGTCGGCGACGCCCAGTGGGGCGCCTCCCTTGGGTGCAACGGCTGCCACGGCGGCCCGACCGCCCTGGGGAGCAACATCCTCAACACCGGCAAGCACACCGCCCACGTCAACCAGGCCAACATCCTCGGCACCAACCTGGGCTGCGTGGAGTGCCACTCCAAGACCGTTTCCAGCGACTCGGTGGTCTCCGACTCCACCAAGCACCTGAACTCCTTCGCCGACTACTCCGGCGCCAAGGCGGGCAAGAGCAGCACCTACGTTGCCGGCACCTGCTCCACCAGCTACTGCCACACCTCGGGCAAGAAGGGGCAGACCGGCATGGTCGCTACCGTCGAGCCTTCCGCTCCCTCCTGGAGCGGCGCGGCCATGGGCTGCAACGGCTGCCACGGCGCCCAGCTCACCCCGACCGCAGGGGTCGCCTTCAACTCGGTTGCCGGCGAGCCGAACTACGTCTCCGGCGCCGCCGGTTCGAACAACGCAAACTCGCACCAGAAGCACGTGGGCGCGGCCGGGGCCACCACCTGCGCCACCTGCCACTCCAAGACCACGCTGGACGGCACCACGCTGATTGCCAACAACCAGCACCTGGACCGCTTCTCGAACTACACCTCGAATAACGGCAAGTTCGGCAAGGTGACCAACAAGACCTGCTCCAACATCACCTGCCACTCCGGCAGCGGCATCGTGGCCAACGTGGCCAACGCCCAGTGGGGCGCGACGCTTTCCTGCAACGGCTGCCACGGCGGCCCGGCTGCCCTGGTGAGCAACATCATCGCCACCGGCAAGCACACCCAGCACGTGAACCAGGGGGGTGTCATCGGCGACAACATCGGCTGCGCCGCCTGCCACTCGAAGACAGTTGCCAGCGACTCGGTGATTTCCGACACTACCAAGCACATGAACGCCTTCGTCGATTACTCCGGCGTCCAGGCAGGCAAGAGCACCACCTATGTTGCCGGCTCCTGCTCCGCGACCTACTGCCACACCTCCGGTAAGAAGGGCTTCACCGGCATGGTGGCGACCGTCGAGCCGGCGGCTCCCTCCTGGAGCGGCTCGGCCATGGGCTGCACCGGCTGCCACGGTGCACAGGTACTGCCGACCGCCGGCGTCGACTTTAACTCGGTGGCAGGCGAGCCGAACTACACCTCCGGCGCGGCCGGTTCAGACAACGCGAACTCGCACAAGAAACACGTGGGGGCCAGCGGTGGCGTCACCTGCGTTTACTGCCACTCGAAGACCACCACCACCGGCACCAGCATCGTCGCCGGCGGTCAGCACATCAACTCCTTCAACAACTACACAGCCGGCGGCGGCAAGACCTTCGGCAAGCAGGCCAACAAGACCTGCTCCAACATCTCCTGCCACAGCGGTAACGGCATCGTGGCCGGCGTGCCGAGCGCACAATGGGGTGCCACCCTCGGCTGCAACGGCTGCCACGGCGGCCCGGCGGCCCTGGTGAGCAACGTCCTGATCTCCGGCAAGCACACCGCACACATCAACAACGCCAACGCAGGCGGCAACTACGGCTGCGTCGACTGCCACGCCAAGACGGTCTCCAGCGACAGCGCGATCTCCGACACCACCAAGCACGGCAACGCCTTCGTCGACTACTCCGGCGTCAGGGCCGGCAAGAGCAGCACCTACGTCTCCGGCACCTGCTCCTCCAGCTACTGCCACACCTCGGGCAAGAAGGGGCAGACCGGCATGGTGGCCACCGTCGAGCCGGCCAACCCGTCCTGGAGCGGCGCGGCCTTGGGCTGCAACGGCTGCCACGGCGCCCAGTCCACCCCGACCACCGGCGTCGCCTTCAACTCGGTTGCCGGCGAGCCTAACTACACCAACGGCGCCGCAGGCTCCGCCAGCGCCAACTCGCACCAGAAACACGTGAAGGCCGTGGGCGCCACTACCTGCGTGCTGTGCCACAGTGCCACCGTCGACGCTACCGGCACCCAGATCATCGGCAGCCACACCAACAAGGTGGTTGACGTGGTCGCTGGCGGGACCGCAAGCTTCGGCTACCCGGGGAGCAAGACCTGCTCCAACGTCTCCTGCCACGCCGGCACCGGCTACACCGCCGCCAACGCGGTCTGGGGTTCAACCCTTGACTGCAAAGGGTGCCACGGGACCCTCTCCGGCGCGCACACCCGCCACGTCGGCACCGCCTGGGGTACACTGCCGTACTATAACTACACATCCAACGTCTCCACCGGTTCCGATACCGACGGCGTCACCTGGAAAGCCTACGGCTTCGGCTGTGCCAACTGCCACCCGGTCACCCTGGCCAACCACATGAATGGCACCGTCGAGGTGGAGCTGAACACTGTCACCGGTGCCAGCACGCTCAGGAAGAAGAACAGCGCGGCTGGCCTCATCGGCAGCACCGGCACCGGCACGGTGTCCTGCGCCAACGTCTACTGCCACGAGAACACCACCACGCCGCAGTGGAACCAGACCTACACCGCAGCCACCCGCTGCTCGGGCTGCCATGAGAACGCACCGAGCACCGACTCGCACGCGGCGCACAAGGTCGGCATCCACTACGACGACATCTTCAGCGGCACCACCGGCCTCTTGCCGGCTTCCGGCGCGGTGGGCGTCAACGCGGGTCACGGTGACCCCGCACAGTCGACCACCATCGGCTGCAACATCTGCCACTACAACACGGTCAACGTGGCCAGGAACAAGTACAACAGCTCCTGCTCCACCGCGTCCTGCCACGGCAACACCACCGGCAGCAACGCCGACGCGACTGGGGCTGCGAGGATCACCAACCTGGCCTTCCACGTCAACGGCCAGAACGACATAGCCTTCGCGCCGACGACCTACATCAAGTCCAAGGCCCAGGTGACCGACGCCAACTTCGTGAACTACACCGGCGGCATCGCAGGCTGGAACAAGACCCGTACCTACAAGCAGGGTGTGACTTCCTACGACACCTCGAAGGGGTACCTCAACACCGTCGGCAGCTACTCGGCCGGAACCTGCTCCAACATGTCCTGCCACAACGGCGTGTCCGTCAACTGGGTGAACGACTTCGGTGGAGCCCAGGACTGCACCATGTGCCACGTCAACCTGTAATTTAGTACGTCCCGGGGCGCGAGCCCCGGGCGCTTGAAAAGCCAAGACCCTTGGAGGGCATTCGATGAACTTCGCTGTACATCGCAAGAGGGAGAACATGAAAAGTTCGAAAGCTCATGAGAGCGGGGAAAAAACAGTGGGTGGCATCAAAGGTTTAGCCGCCGTTGCGCTGATCGTGGCCTTCGTCTGCAGCACCTTCACCTTCCTGGTGCTGTCGCAGCGTGATGCACTGGCGCAGCCGACCAAGAGCACTACCTGCATCACCTCGGGTTGCCACGTGACGGCATCGACCACGGCGACCCTGGCTTGGGGCACCATCTACAACGCCGTCAAGGACCCGGCGTCCCCGACCGCTTTAACGGTCAGCGCAGGGTCGTCGTTCGAGGTGGAGTGGATCGCTACCAACATGACCGACTCGGCCCACGCCAACCTCGGTATGTCCTTCATCATCGGCCTGCCGACCGTCTCTCCGACCGCGTGGACCATTTCCAACGGCACCACCAACAACTCGGGGCTCACCGGCTGGAACACGATCTGGGACGCCACCGCAGGTTTCAACTGGCGCACTGGCACCATGCTCAGCACCCCGAACTGGGCCTCCTCTCCCAACGCGTACACCATCGACTGGACCAACTCCAACTGGGACGTGGCGGCTACCGGCGCGGCCTACGACAACGGCTCCACCACAACCCCGGGTGACCTCGACCGCACCGCCGACAAGATGGGTATCGACGTGTTGGTCAACGTCCCCGCCGACACCCCGGCGGGCACCTACACCGTCACCATCGGCGGCGTCGGCCACTACTACACCACCAAGACCAACAAGTGTAACAAGGCCCAGGCCCTTACCATCACGGTAACCGCAGCCTCCGGCGGCGACACCACCAAGCCGGCGGTCTCCGCGGGCTTCGCCGCCACCACCCCGTCGCTGTCCAAGACGATTCCGGTTTCCGGTTTTGCCGCCACCGACAACACCGGCGTCACCGGTTACATGATCACCACGAGCGCTACGGCGCCGCTTTCCACCGATGCCGGCTGGCTCGCCACCGCGCCCACGAGCTACACGGTCGCCGCCGACGGCAGCTACACCCTGTACCCATGGGCGAAGGACGCCGCGGGCAACGTCTCCGCCGTGTACGGCACACCGGTCGCCGTGGTGGTCGATTCCACGAAGCCGGTCGTTTCGGCAGGGTTCGCCGCCACCACCCCGTCACTTTCCCGGACCATTACCGTTTCCGGTTTCGCCGCCACCGACGCCAGCGGCGTCACCGGCTACATGATCACCACGAGCGCCACCGCACCGCTGTCCACCGACGCGGGCTGGCTCGCCACTGCGCCGACCAGCTACGCGGTCGCGGCTGACGGCACCTTCACCCTCTACCCTTGGGCGAAGGACACCTACGGTAACGTCTCCGCCGCGTACGCCTCGCCGGTTACCGTCGTGGTCGACACCGTGAAGCCGACCGTCTCCTCGACGGTCCCGGTGAATGGCGCCACCGGCACCACGCTGAACGGCACGGTCACCATCAACTTCAGCGAGGCCGTGAACTGTGCCACGGTGACCACCAGCACGGTAACCATCGCGCCCGCTGCCACCTGGGCCCTGACCAGCTGTTCCGGCAGCCAGGCAGTCTTCACCCCCTCCGGGCAGGCGAACTCCACCGCCTACACGGTGACTGTCGGTACCGCGGTGGCAGACAGCGCAGGGAACACCCTCGCTGCCAGCTACCCCTTCAGCTACACGACCTCCGCCCCGGCGCCGAACAACCCGCCCGCGGTACCCGCCTCGCTGGCCCAGTACAAGAGCGACGGCACCACGCTCCTCGCCAAGGGGCTTTACACCAACCAGACCACGCTGGTCTTCAAGGGGGGCGTCACGGACCCCGACAGCGATACCGTAAAGCTCGACATCGAACTCGCCGACGTGGGGGCCGCCTTTACCGGCACCCCGACCTGCAGCGGCACCCTGGTCACCAGCGGCACCACCGCGGCCACAACCTGCAGCGGCATCGTCAGCGGCCGGTTCAAATGGCAGGCCCGCGCCACCGACAGCAAGGGCTTGTCCGGCAGCTGGACGCAATACTAATAGGAGCGCTCGATGAAGGATCTGAGGAGAACAATGAGAGAGTCGAGAACTCAGGCAACTCCCGAAGCAGCAACAGCATTTGCACTTTTGCGCAACATGAGCGGCCGCACCCGCATGAACCTGCTTGGCACGCTTTTGATGACATTGCTGGTCACGTGCGTCGGGCTCACCACCTACTTCATGCCCAACGACGCGAGCGCATGGCCGACCAAGTACGGTTCCTGCTCCGGCTCGGGCTGCCACGTGCTCACCGACCCGAACGCCACCATCACCACGGCCATCAACGGCGTGGTCGGCACTTCGGTGACCGTTCCCGCCGGCGGGAGCTTCGAGGTTGACTGGAAGGTCACCAACGTGACCAACGCCGCTGGCGGTCAAGTCGGTGTTGGCGTCGAGATCAACCTGCCGACCGGTTGGGGACTCGCCAAGGGTACCGTCAACGCGCCGGCGATCCCCGGGTGGAACAGCGTCTGGGATGCGGCCGACGGCGTCGCGGCAGGATGGGCCACCGCCAGCAGCTACAGTACCGCCACCGAGTCCCCGAGCAGTCCGGTCGGTTACACCATCAACTACAACGGTACCGCCTGGGACACCGGAACCAGGAACGCAGCCTACGACACCGGCGCGGCCGGCCTCGACCTCGACGGTATCGCCGATACCATGGGCACCGATGCCATCGTCACCGTGCCGGCCGGGACGGCCAACGGCACCTACACTATCGTGGTTCTCGGCGTTGGGCACGATGGAAGCACCAAGTCCCACATCGAGCAGGCCATCACCGTAACCGTCGCTGGGGGCGCCGACACCACCAAGCCTGTCGTTTCCGCGGGTTTCGCCGCCACCACGCCGAGCACCAGTTGGACCATCCCGGTTTCCGGTTTCGCGGCTACCGACAACACCGGCGTCACCGGCTACATGATCACCACGAGCGCCACCGCTCCGCTATCCGGCGACGCCGCCTGGACCGGCACCGCGCCGGCCGGCTACACCGTCGCGGCCGACGGCAGCTACACCCTCTACCCGTGGGCGAAGGATGCAGCTGGCAACGTCTCCCTCGTGTACGGCTCGCCGGTCACCGTCTTGGTCGACACGGTCAAGCCGACCGTGACCAGTACGGTCCCCGCTACCGGGGCCACCGGCATCACCCCGGACAACGCGGTCACCTTGAACTTCAGCGAAGCCGTGAACTGCGCCACGGTCACCACCAGCAGCGTCACCATCTCGCCCGCCGTCACCTGGGCCAAGACCAGCTGTTCGGGTAGCCAAGCTGTCTTCGCCCCGACCGGGCAGGCCGGCTCCACCTCCTACATGGTGACCGCCGGCACCGGCATCACGGACGTGAACGGCAACGCCATGAGCAGCTCTTACGCGTTCAACTACACCACTGCCACCCCGATCGTCCGTCCTGATACCGTGCTCAGCGCACCGCTGGCTGCCACGGTACTGACCACTACGCCGGCTGCCATCACTGGTACGGCTACCACCGGCACCAACCCGCTTGGCTCGGTGCAGGTTTCCACTAATAACGGCTCCACCTGGGCCGCTGCCACCGGGACCGCTTCCTGGTCCTACTCCTGGGCCCTGCCCAGCGAGGACTATGTTTCCCACACCATCCTTGCCAAGGCGGTGGACAACGCTGCTAACGAGGACACCACCCCTGCTTCGGTAACCGTGATCGTGGACAACATGGCTCCGGCAGGCCTCGCCAACTCGGCCCCGGCCAACGCAGCGGGGAACCTCGCCCTGACCACCACTCTTACCTCCGGCACCGCGACCGACGCCAACACGACTGCGGCTGTACAGTACTTCTTCGAACTGGCCACCGACAGCGGCTTCACCACCGGCGTGCAGCAGAGCGGCTGGCAGACAACCAAGACTTTCGCTCCGACCCTGGCCGCCGCCACCACCTACTACTGGCACGTCCGGGCCAAGGACGCCGCGGGCAACATCTCGGCGTACACCACGAGCTGGAGCTTCAGCACCATCGGGCCGACCGCGCCGAACGCACCTGCCGCCACCCAGTACCAGGCGGATGGCGTCACCGCTATCGTCCAGGCTGGGACTTTGACCAGCTCCTCCGTGGTGATCAAGTCCACGGTGACTGATGCCAACAACGACAACGTAACCCTCCAAGTGGAGATGATCACCAACGGCAACACCTTCGCAGGCGTCGCCAACTGCTCCTCCACCTCGGTGGCCAGCGGCTTGGTAGCGACTGCCACCTGCACCGGTCTTTCCGACGGGCTCTCCTATAAATGGCGCGCCCGCACCAGCGACGGCACCCTGAACAGCGCCTGGGTCGACTTTGGACCCAGCGACCCTGACTTCACCGTCGCGCTGACCAATGCGACCCCGGCGGCCCCGATCGCCCCTGCCCAGTACCAGGCTGACGGCACCACCGCCATCGCTTCCGGCGGCGCCGCTTCCTCCAACGTGGTTGTCATCTCCGCCACCATCGACGGCGGCAACTCCGACCCGGTCCTCCTCGAGGTCGACCTGAACAACGACGGCATCGCCGACTGCGCGAGCCCCTACGTCGCCGGTCCGGCTACCGCCAAGGCGACCTGCGGCGGTCTCGCCGACGGCTCCTACGACTGGAGGGTAAGGGCGAAGGACAGCAAGTCCGCTGCCAGCGCCTGGACCGCCTTCACCGGCACCCCTGACTTCACCGTGGCCACCGGCCTCGATTTCGGCGTCGACACCGCCGCACCTACCGACGGCATTGCTTCCACCAGCTCCGGCGACGGCTACGTCAACGTTAGTTGGACTGCCGCCACCGACTCCGGCGCCGGCCTCGACCCGGTCAATAGTTACAAACTCGTCAAGTCGAGCGTCTCCACTCCGGCCGACTGCTCGGCCGCGGCGCTCTACACCGGCAACGGCACTTCGTTCTTCGATACCGCCGTCACCAACGGCACCACCTATTACTACAGGGTCTGCGCCCTGGACGAAGTCGGCAACCTGTCGGCCGGTGTCACTACCGCCGCCTCCCCGTCGACCATTGCACTGCCTGATACCGCCATCACCGCGCCGGCAGCCAACGCGGTGATCACCGCCGGAAACTCCATCACCGGTACGGCGACCGCCGGCGGTAACCCGCTCGCCTCGGTCCAGGTCTCCACCAACAACGGCACCACCTGGGCCGCCGCCACCGGCACCGCCACCTGGAGCTTCTCCTGGACGCCGGCCAGCGAAGACTACGTAGCGCACACCATCCTCGCCAAGGCGTTGGACAGCCTGAGCTATGCAGACGCGACCCCGGCACAGGTTACCGTCCGGGTTGACAACGTGGCGCCCGCCGGGCTTGCCAACTCGACCCCGGCCAACCTCGCCACCAACATCGCCATCGGCTCGGCGCTTACCTCGGGCGCGGCAACCGACGGCAACACTTCCGCCGCGGTGCAGTACATCTTCCAGCTCGCCACCAACTCCGGCTTCACCACCGGGGTACAGCAGAGCGCCTGGCAGGCGTCCACCTCCTGGACGCCGACCCTGGCTCCGGGCACCACTTACTACTGGCACGTGATGGCGAAGGACGCCGCAGGCAACACCACCGCCTACACCACCACCTGGAGCTTCACCTCCGGCGTGGTCGCACCTGAAACCGCGCTCTCCGCACCTCTGGCCGGCACCGTCTTCTCCACCTCGCCCGCGACCGTGAGCGGTACCGCGACCGCCGGCACCAACGCGCTTGGCTCGGTGCAGGTTTCTACCAACAACGGCACCTCGTGGAGCGCCGCCACCGGGACCTCCGCCTGGTCCTACTCCTGGACCCTCCCCGCTGAGGACTACGTCGCCCACACCATCCTGGCACGCGCAGTGGATAACGCCTCCAACGCGGATCCGACCCCGGCCAGCGTGAGCGTCTACGTCGACACCGTGGCTCCGTCCGGGCTTGTCAACTCGACGCCGGCCAACCTTGCCACCGGCGTGGCCACCACCTCGTCGCTGGTTTCCACCACCGCAACCGACGCCAACACCACGGCCGCGGTGCAGTACTTCTTCGAAATCGCCACCAACTCCGGCTTCACCACCGGAGTACAGCAGAGCGCATGGCAGACGGGCACCACCTTCGCTCCGACCCTGGCCATCAGCACCACCTATTACTGGCACGTCAAGGCGAAGGACGCCGCAGGCAACACCACCGCCTACAGCACCACCTGGAGCTTCACCACCGCTGCCGCCACCACCACGGTGGCCCAGGGTACCGGTGAGATTGCCATCACCCTGCCGCCGGGCGGGCCTGAGAGCGACCTCGATTCCTTCACCCTGTCCACCCAGGCAGGTACCGACACGGTAACGGCCATTACCGTCACCCTGTCGGCAGGCTCCTACGCGGGCCTCGCCTCCATCGCCATTACCGACGACGCCGGCGCCGTCTACTACGGCACCGTGGCCAACCCTTCGGCGAATACCGTGGCCATCACGCTGACCACCCCGATCACGGTAACGACGACCCCGACGCAGTACTGGGTTGACATCACGCCGAAAACGCACGCGAACATGCCCGCTCCCCCGGGATCCACTTACACTATCACCGGGACCGTGACGGCCATAACCTCCAGCAACCCGAAGGCCTACAGCGACACCGCTTCGGCTACGGTCACCATCGACAACCTCTCCCCGGCCAACGTCACCTCGGCCGGCGGTGCTGCCGGTATCGCGTCCAACTCGCTGTACTGGACCAACCCGGCCGACACGGACTTCGCCGGCATCGTCGTACTGCGCAGAGCAGGGGCCGCCGTCGCTGATATCCCGGTTGAGGGGGGCAACTATGTGGTAGACAACATCATTGGGGCAAGCACCGTCGCCTACGTCGGGAGTCTGAACAACTTCACCGATACCCCGCTTGCCAACGGCACGGCCTACTACTACAAGATCTTCGCCAAGGATTCCCGCGGCAACTATTCCGCCACTGGGGTTGCCGTCGGACCGTACACGCCGGCAAGGACCGCGTGGAGCAACAACAACATGCTGCACAACTCCACCAATACCGGCTCTACCAAGTGGAGCGCTAACGGCGGCTGGGGCGAGCCGGGCAAGAAGTACGGCGCGTTCTCCTGCTCCACCTGCCACAACATGAACACCGCCAATATCATGCGCATAGCCGGCACCGTAAGCACCGGTGACGGCAGCAACTGGGGCACCACCGGCACCGTCTCCGCCACGGTCTCCGTCGCCAACCCGGCGACCGACCTCGGTTCGGACACGATCCACACCACCTCGAGCCGCATCTGCGAGGTGTGCCACAGCCAGACCGCGTACCACAAGTACAACAACACCGCTACCGGCCACAACGGCACGGTAAACTGCACCCAGTGCCACTCCCATGCCGCCGGCTTCAAGGGGATGGGCGGCAGCTGCCTCGGCTGCCACAACTCGCCGCGCGGCGTGCGTCAGCAGATCGTTGGCGCGACCCTGGGTGCGACCGGCGACGACTTCGTGCGCCCGTCCAGGCACGTCAAGAACACCACTGTCAAGAACGTGGACTGCATCATCTGCCACGCCGAGGGTGACACCACCTCCACCGAGACCTCGGTGAAGCAGGTCAGCCTGCATGGCGTCAGCGGCAACCCGGTCCTCTTGAGGAACGTTGACAGCCAGGGCAACCCCGGTACCGCAGGCACCAACTACTGGTCCTGGCCGGGACGCCGCGCCGGCGGCACCACCATTACCTCCACCGATCGCGACAACATGGACCGCTTCTGCATTGGCTGCCACGACTCCGATGGCGCCTCGACCATAACCGTTGATACGGCAGGTGCCGGTATCACCACCGGCTCCGCGTTGGCCAGGAAACTGACGCCGTTCAACCCGCTGGACGGCGGCACGCCGCTCAACGTGAAGTCGCAGTTCAACTCCGGCAACGCTGTAGGCAGCGCCTACGCCAGCCATCACAACCTGAACATCTACACCAAGCGTTACACCGCGACCTATGCGTCGACCTACGCTACCCGCGGCGGTTGGACGGGCTCCTCCAAGGACGGCGTGGCCGTCACCTGGGATACCGGCCTGCACTGCTCCGACTGCCACCTGAACGAGAGCAACGCACACGGCGCAAGGAACGCCACCCGCATGCTGCAGGACAAAAACGGCGCCGACGCGGCAGCCAGCAACGCCAGCGACGGCAGCGCCACCTTCGTCTGCTACCGCTGCCACCTGAGCACCGTGTACAACAACAGCAACGTCACCGTCACCGGCAAGGCGAGGATCGAGCACAGCAGCTTCGACAACATGCCTTGGACGGTCGGTTCCTACAACGACCACGGCATCATCTGCCTCAACTGCCACATGGGCGGTGGGGTGAACAGCATCGGCGGCATCCACGGCAACAACCGCAGCATCACGACCTTGACCCAGGGTGCCACCAAGAGCTACCGCTTCATCTACGGCGGCGAGCTCGGTCTCAACATCTCCGAGGCCAACTGGTCCACCACTACGGCGCCTACCTGCTACACCGCCTCCTCCACCTGGGGCGGCGCCTGCAACAAGCACGACGGCTCCGCCGGTACCGGCAGGATCGGGACCCCGACCTACGCAAGACCGCTGCAGTAGCACGTTAGCGCAGCATAAAGTAGCACCCACAGACAGTGCAGGGACTGTGATCCGGTTACGCCGCTCACAGACCCTGCACTGTTTTTCTTTGCCCGACCTAGAATACAAACTTGATATTTGCGCTGTAGCTACGGTATCTTAATGACCGCCGTAACCGCTGAAGACTAATGTGCCGGAGGCTGTCCTGCCTAGAACAACACTGAAGACCTGCTTGCTTGCGTTTCTGGCCCCGCTGCTGCTGTTTCCCCTGGTGGGAGCGGTCTGCGGCGACGCGGCATACTATCGCTATCTGCTCGCCAAGGCGGTTCCATCCCTGGATGAAAGCGACCGGATCAAGGCGGCGGTCACCGAGTTCAACAACCGCTTCATGGATATCTACGCCTCGCAGGGTGACAAGCGCGGCATAGGGGCCGTCCCCGCCACGGTCGGCATGCGCCACAGCCTTGTCACGGACTCCGGCTCGCTCTGGGTAGGCGGCAAGGTACTGGTGTACGACATTGCGTCGCTGGACTTTCGCAGCGTGCAGCAGGACGGGCCGCTGAGCGCGACGGTGCTGGTCAAGGAAGAGTGGAACTACCAGTACAAGGACGGCAAGACCTACAAGGAAGTCGGGCAGGTGCACGGCACCGGATCGCTGATGCGTTACCGGATGGTGCGCCAGGGCGGGGCATGGCTGGTCCAGAAATGCGAACCGGTGCGGGAAACTGCTAAAGGGGTGAACAAGGGTGACTAGCCTGCTCAGCAAAAAGTTGATCCCGATGGTCACCATCGGTCTCGCCCTGTCCCTGCTGTTCTGGTCCCTAGTGCTTTCAGCGACCGGGGCCGTGAAACCGGGGTGGCCTGTGCTCGATCTCACCAGCGTGCGCTTCTTCGGGCTGCTCCTCGCGCTCGGGCTGCTGGCAAGCCTGGTCACGTCACTGTTGGAACGCTCCCGCAGCCAGCTTTGCCTGTGCCTGGCCGGGCTCTTTCTGCTTTTGGCCACCATGTATGCCTACCTGTTCCAGTTCGAAGGAGCGCTGAGCCTCGCGGAGGGGGAGAGCTACGAGCCGTTTCCCACCTCCTTCAGCTCTGGCCATAAGGGCGCCCTCGCTCCCTTCCCCCAGGTTTCCTTTACCCTGACCCGCGTTGAACCGGACGGCAAGAAAGGGCGCGCCGTAATCGTTCAGAAGGGTGTCGGCACCGAGATCGACGGCAGTTGGCGTGAGATAGGATCCAGCGAGATCCGCTTCAAGGGGGCGGCGCTGGCGCCGCTTGTGGTGGTGAGCAGCAAGGAGAAGGGGGAACTGGAGCGCTCTTACGTGAAAGCTGATTTGAACCAGGGGGAGCAGGTCTTCGAATTCCCCACGCTGCCGTACCAGTTCCTTTTGCGCCAGGAGAAGGCCAAGGGGGAAGGCAAGGAGTCCTTTCACCTCGGGGTTCGGCGCGGCAAGCTGAGCCTCTTCGAGGGGAGCGCCGATCTGGGGCAGAAGATCTCCGTACAGGGAGTCGAGGTCAGCATCGAGGACCGGCGCAAGTTCGCCCTGCTGGAGATCCGCACCCGGCGCGGGCTGGTGGCGATGCAGGCAGCGGCCGCGCTGTTTGCCGTGGCGGCGCTTGCCGCAATGATAAGAATCAAAGGCGGTAAACAGGGATAAAAGGGATACAAGGGATGACCTTAATTTGGGTTAGACCCTGACTTTCCGTTCTTCATCCCTTTTATCCCTTTTATCCCTGTAAATTGTTTTTATCGTGAGGTGACGCGCTTGGCCTATTCCGAAGCGATATGTTTCTGGCTCTCCCTGGTGATTTACGCCATCGCCGCAGGCGGGTACATCTACGCCCTCGTGTTCAGAAACGAGAAGGTGGTCCCCAAACTGCTCATCTTGATCGGCGCCGGCCTCCTTGTTCACACCGGCGCCGTTGCCGCCCGCTACTTCGCGCAGGGGCACTTCCCCTGGAGCACGGACTACGAGAACGGCCTGATGGGAGGGTGGTTCATCATCGCCTCCACGCTGTTCGTCGCCTGGCGCCAGAAATCGCTGCGGGTGTTCGCGGTCGCCACCGTGCCCACCACCATGCTGATCATGGGGTACGGCGTAATGCGCAACCCGACGCTCGCCCCCATGGCGGCGACGCTCAAATCGTTCTGGCTCGCTATCCACGTCTTCTTTGCCTGGCTCTCCTTCGGTGCCTACGTACTCGCCATGGCGGCCGGCGTCATCTACCTCCTGAAGGAACGTGCCGCCGCGCGCGGCACCGCCAGCGCGGACGATCGCTTCGCGGACCTCTCACCCGAGCGGCTCGACGACCTGATGTTCAAGTACCTGGTCTTCGGCTTCATCACCAACGCTATCATGATCGCCGCCGGCTCCATCTGGGCCAAGGACCTCTGGGGCGCCTACTGGAGCTGGGACCCGGTCGAGACCTGGTCGCTCATCTCCTGGCTCATGTACGGGGTCGCCATCCACCTGCGTGTCACCATGGGTTGGCGCGGCACCCGCTTCTCCTGGCTCATGATCGGCGCGCTCCTGACCGTCATCATCAACTTCTTCGGCGTCTCGATCCTGATGAAGAGTTCGGTGCACGTCTTCAAGATGTCGTAGGGGGCCATGCTCAAGTCCACGCTCAAATACCTCGGATCGCTGCGCTGCACGATCTGGCTCATCGTCGCCCTCATCGCCGTGTTCTCCATCGGGTTCTTCCTGCCCCAGCGTTCGGTGGTAGGGAAGGCGGCCTACCTCAAGTGGCAGGCGGCAGCGCCCATGCTGGCGCGGGTCGACGAGACGCTTCAGTTGACCGCCGTCTTCACCGCTCCCATCACGATGGTGATCTGGGGTTTCTTCTTCCTCAACCTCTTGCTGGTCATGAAGCAGCGCATCCCGCTGGTGCTCGCCAAGGTGAAGGTCGACCCGGAGAAGATGCTGGCGCGTCACGGCAACGGCCCCTTCAACTACACTATTCAGCTTGCAGAGGGGGACACCGAAGAGACCCCAACCCTGCTCGCTGCCCAGGGGTACGAGGTTTACGGCGGCGGCGAGCGATTCTTCGCCGTAAAGAACCGCCTCTCACCCCTGGCGACACTCGTTTTTCATCTGAGCTTCTTTCTGCTGCTCGTCGGCGCACTGATCCTCTTCTACAGCCGCTTTACCGGGTTCGTCGACCTTGCCGAGCACGAGCCGTTTCTAGGTGAGCTTGCACGCTACAACGCGTCCCCGAAGCTGCCCCGATCCGGCGGGGGGCCGCCCGAGGTCAAGTTCCTGCTGGAGTCTGTGCGTCCGGAGGTTTCACGAGGGGTGGCGACCGGCATCAAGATCATCCTTAAGGACGAGGCGGGTGCGACGCACCAGGTTGACATCAACGAGCCCTACAAGACCGGCTACGCTTCGGTGCTCTTCAACGACCTGGGCATCTCGCCGCTGTTCGTGGTCCAGGACGCCTCCGGAAAAGAGATCGATGGCGCCTACGTGAAGTTGGACGTGCTGAAAGGGAAACGGGACCACTTCCGGATGCAGGGATATGACGTCGCCGCCTGGTACTATCCCGACCACGTGGTTACTGACGGCAAGGACGCCACCAGGAGCGAGGAATTCAAAAACCCCGCTTTCCATCTTGAGGTGACCAGGGACGGCAAGGCGGTGGCATCGGGCACGGTGCATCCCGGCGAGGCGGTGCTTTTGGACAACGGCCTGCGCCTTGGCTTCAAGGAACAGAACTTCTGGGTGCGGCTTTTGGTCACCAAGGAGTACGGGCGCGAGTTCATCTATGCCGGCTTCATACTTGCGCTGATCGCCCTCGTCTGGCGCCTGGTCTACTACCGCAGGGAGATCACCGGTGTGGTGCGCGAAACCGCTAACGGCAGGGTGCTCGAACTCTGCGCGCGGGGAGACTTTTACCACGCACTGGCCAAGGACGAGTTCGACCGGACGGTGGCCAGGCTCACGAAGCACAGCTAGCAGACCGTTTATCAGCTCCCCCTCCACTCGCGGCGTTTTGCTCCTCCCCCCGGAGGGGGGAGGTTGGGAGGGGGGCTGCAAAAGCTTTCCCCCTCCCTGACCCTCCCCCTCCGGGGGAGGGAACCTGGCGACCGCAGTGCTCGTACGGATAGCCCGTCAAGGGAAGGTGCGTGCAGAAAAAGGAACGCATGAAGATCATCTACATCTTTCCGCCCTTGGGGCACGCCGGTGAGCAGGTCAGGAGCATGCCGCTCATGCCGCCGGTCCTGGAATATCTCGCCGGCCTCACCTCCAGCATCCGCCCCGACGCCGACATCCGTCTCATCAACGCCAACGTGGAACGCTTCGACGTCGATGAGCTGAGCGCGGACGTGGTCGGCATCAGTATCCTCACCCACCAGTCCTCCTGGGCCTACCGCACCGCGGATCGGCTCCGCGCGCGCGGCATCAAGGTGATGCTCGGCGGCCCTCACCCGTCGGTGCTTCCGGACGAGGCCAAGCAGCACGCGGACAGCGTGGTGGTGGGGGAGGCGGAGAGCGTGCTGACGACCGTGCTCGACGACGTGCAGCGCGGCGGGCTACAGCCGTTCTACCACGGCCAACTCCTCCCGGTGGACGGCGCCCCCTTCCCGCGTCGCGACCTCGCTCCCGGCTACGTGTTCCGCTCTTTCTTCACCTCCCGCGGGTGCCCCTACGACTGCAAGTTCTGCGCGACGCCGGAACTGCACGGCAATCACATGCGCTATCGCCCCATTCCCGAGGTCATCCAGGACCTGGGCAGCTGCAAGCACAAAATGTGGTTCTGTACCGACGCCGACAGCTGGGGCCCCAATGTGCCGCGCTACACCGACCTGTTCCGGGAGATGGCCACCTCTCTCCCGGGCATCCACTGGGTGGGGGAAACTTCGATCGCCAGCGTGCAGCACCAGTTGGGCGACGAGATGCTCAAGTGGGCGCGGCGCTCGGGGCTGATGCAGGTCTGGATCGGCTGGGAAAGCTTCTCCGACGCTACCCTCATGGAGTACGGCGCCACCGCCAAGATGCTCTACGAGCGCGAGGAGGCCCTGAAAAAGATCCGTGGCCACGGCATCGACGTGGTGCTCTTCATCATGCTCGGTGCCCGCAATGAGCCCATGGACGAATACCAGCGGGTGCTGGAGATGTGCGACCGGCTTGCCGTCACGCCGCACCCGGTGATGGTGGTTCCCTATCCTGGGACCGCCATGTACCAGGAACTGCGGCAGGACACCCTTCACTTCGGGGAGTGGGATTACTACGACGGCATGCACTCGATCCTGACGCAGCAAGGCGGCGACAACCTCGCGCACGAAGAGGCCCTGAAGCAGCTCTGGCTCGACTCCTTCACCTGGCCCCGGATCCTGAAACGGTTGCAGGCGCTTCCGCTCAAGGGGTTCCCGAACGCGCACATCGCCTCGGGCATCGTGCAGGCGGCGTTGAGAAAGGCTTTCCACGAGTTCCGGGCGCTGGAGACAGCCAAGCTAAAGTGATGCTATGACCTCTCGACGCGACAACCTGCAAGGATGCGGTGCCGTTGCCTCCAATGTCCCGGCGCTCCCGGTCTGGGGGCAGCTGGTGCTCGTGTGCCTGGTTGCCTTCGCCGTCTACGGCAACACCCTCTCCATGGGCCTTGTCTGGGACGACGTCCGCCTCATCAAGGAAGATTCCCTGGTGCGGAGCCTGCTGAACGTGCCGCTCATGTTCAGCACCGATGTCTGGTATGGAAGCCTCACCGACGTCACCCCGGCACCCTACTACCGCCCCCTTTTCAAGGCAACCCTTGCACTGGATTACACCTTCTGGGGCGAAAATCCCTTCGGCTATCACCTGACCAACGCCCTGCTGCACGCTGCAGCGTCGCTGTGCTGCTTCCTCGCAGCGGCGAAGTTCCTGCGCTCGAACGGCGCCGCCTTTTTCGCGGCGCTCCTTTTTGCCGTTCATCCTGTTCACAGCGAGGCGGTGGCGTGGATCTCGGCGCGCAACGAGTCGCTCTGTGCCATCTTCATGCTGCTCTCCTTCCTTTTCTACCTCCGCTTCAAGGACGGGAGCCGGGTGGCGGATCTCGTCCTCTCCCTGGGTGCCTTTTTCCTCTCGCTCCTCGCCAAGGAGATGTCGATAACGCTCCCCGCGCTCGTCCTGCTGCACGAACTCGCTTTCGGCTCGGGGACCTTCCGCAACAGGCTCCGTCTGCCGCTGCTGTTCGGCCTCGCCGCGGTTCCGTATCTGCTGCTCAGGACAATGATCCTGGAGGTGACGACTTGGGGCGGTCCCCCTTTGGTCGAGCGGGTCTACACCTCCTTTGGCCTGCTGGCGCGCTACCTGCGGCTCCTGGTATTCCCGGCCGACCTGAAGGTGTTTTACGACCTCCCGATGCAGCAGAGCTTCTTCGCCGCGGACGTGCTGGTGCCGCTTGCCGCGCTCCTGCTCGTCATCGCCGCCACGATCCTCGCCTGGAGGGTCGACCGCAGGATTTTCTTCGGCATGTGCTGGGTACTCGTCACCCTGGCGCCGGTATCGGGGATACCGGGCGTGCTGGCGCCGGCTCTCATGGCGGAGCGGTATCTCTACATCCCCTCCTTGGGCCTTGCCTTTTTGGCAGGTACCGCCCTGCTGATAGCCTGGGAGCTGACGGCCCAACGGAGCGGGGCGGCACGCTGGCAAAAAGGGATACTGCTGTCCGGGGGGCTTCTGGTGGCGGTCCTCGCTTCTTTGAGCGTTCAGCACAACCACGCCTGGGAGAATGATGCGACCTTCAAGGCGAGATGGGTCCACGATGCGCCCGGCGACGCTGGGGGGCACACGAGCCTGGGCGTTGTGTACGAGTCGCAGGGGCGCTACGACGAGGCGCTCAGGGAGTACTCCGAAGCCCTGCGTATCAGGCCGAACAACATCGAGGCCCGCACCAACCTCGGCGTGGTCTATGACAAGACGGGGCGATTCAACGAGGCCGAGAGAGAGTACAAGGCCGCTCTCAACCTCGACGACCGGTTCCCGGAGACCTATTACAATCTCGGCATGCTCTACCTCGGGCAGAACAGGTTCGGTGAGGCACTGCAAGCCTTTGCTACTGTCCTTACGCTCAACCCACGCTCGGCGGATGCTCATAACAACATCGCCATGCTCTACCAGAGGCTGGGGCGGATGGACGAGGCGCAGAAGCACCTGGTCGAAGCCGTGCGTCTCGACCCGGAGAACGAACTGTACCGCAGGAACCTCTCGCAGTGCATTGGCAGCAAAGGCCCGTGAGCATCCAGCACAGCAGGAACGCAGGAGACGTAACTCGTGCAGGTGCCACCCTTAGAAAGCATTATGTTGCCCTGCTTGTGTTTTAAATACTAAACTGCTAATTTTACAACCACTGTCGCCCCTCACTCCTGCCTTTGGCGAGGCGTACGGCATCCCTGTTGGCATCGGTGAACCAATGAAACTAGTTCTTATCTCTCCCCCGTTCGGTGAAAAGGGGCAAAAATCGAAGGGGCTCCCCATCGCTCCCCCCGTGCTGGAATACCTGGCCGGCCTCACCCTCCAGGTGCGCCCGGACGTCGAGGTGCAGCTGATCGACGCCAACAAGGAGGTGTTCGACCTGGACCAGCTCGACGCCGACCTGATCGGCTTCACCGTGCTGACGCCGCAGGCCCCCTGGGTGTACCGGGTGTCGGACCGGCTGCGGGCACAGGGAAAGCAGGTCCTCCTGGGTGGCATCCACGTCACCGCGCTCCCGGACGAGGCGGCGCGCCACGCGGACGCCATCGTGCTGGGTGAGGCGGAAGAGATCTGGAAGGGGCTTTTGGAAGACGCCGAAAAGCGCCGCATGAAGCCGGTGTACCAGGGGGGCTTCCCGGAGCTCGCCGGTCTGCCGCACCCGGTCACCAACCTCTGGAACACCAACTACGTCTACGGCTACTTCCAGACCTCGCGCGGCTGCCCGCACCGCTGCACCTTCTGCTCGGTGCACGAGTTCTTCGGCGGCAAGGTGCGTGTGCGCCCCATCGACGAGGTGGTCGCGGAAATCGCCGCCAGCAAGAGACGCCTTTTCTGGGGCATCGACGACAACGTCTGGGGCGTCAACATGAACTACACCATCGAGCTCTACCGCGAGATGGGCAAGAACTTGACCGGCAAGTCGTGGTTTGGTTCCGGCGACCTGGTTTCCGTTGACCACCCCCGCTCGGCGGAGCTTTTGAAGAACGCCAGGAGCGCCGGGCTCACCGCGGTGCTCGTCGGGTGGGAGTCGAACAATATCGGCAGCCTGGAGGAGTACAAGGCGACCAACAAGCAGGGGCGCCAACGCCGCGACGCCATCAAGAAGATCCGCGACGCCGGCATCGAAGTCATGCTCTTCATGATGATCGGCGGGCGCCAGGACCGTCCCGAGGACTACGAGGGGATCCTGAAACTGTGCGACGAGCTGAAGGTTTCGGCGCACCCGGTAATGACCACCCCCTTCCCGGGGACCGAACTGTACAAGATCTATGAACCGCACCTGATCCCGGGGCACGACTGGGACTCCTTCGACGGCAACCACGCGGTCTTCTCCCACGACGACCCGGCCATGAGCGTCGAGTTCCGCGAGGACGCCATCGTCAAGCTGCGCGCCGAGCTGTTCACCATACCGCGCATCCTGTCGCGCATCCCGCAGGTGGGGTGGCGCGGCTTTCCCATGTCGCACATCACCTCCTGGATGATCCAGTACCCGCAGGGGAGGGCCTTCAAGCAGTTCGCGCGCGAACGCGAGGAACTGAAGGCGAAAGGAATACTGTAATGGACCAAATGAACCTCTACCTCACCTCGCTCCTGCAGCAGTCCCCCTGGCTCGGCGTCGCGGTGATGATGAACAACTACTTCCACGACGTCGCCACGGCCATGCTGGCGGCCTCCGCCTTCTGCCTGTACGCTGTGCACCGCGTGGAGGCGTCCCTTGGCACGCCCGAGGCTGCGCTCTTCTTCCTGAAGACGCACCGGATCATGGTGCGCTTTTTCCGCTTTGCTTTCTGGTGGATCATCCTGGGGGGCGTGCCGCGCACCATCTTCTACGTGAGCTTCGAGTGGAACCATTTTGCCGACAAGCAGCAGGTGCCGGCCCTGATGGTGAAGCACGTGCTCATGGTGGTCCTGGTGGTATGGGGCGTGCTGGCCTGGAGGAAGTTGAAGGCCAAGGTGGCGCGCCTTACCGAGAGCCTCCCTGCGGAGCTGAGCGCTCGGCTCAAGGAGGATAGCTGCGGATGCTGATCCGCATCCTGAAAAGCTCCTTCCTGAAGCGCCCGAAGCCCGTGCTCCTGGTGCTTCTGTCCATCGTCATGGGCTCGGCGGTCGCCACCGCCTTTTTGGGCATCTCGGGGGAACTGTCGCACAAGATGGCGCTGGAGTTGAGAAGCTACGGCGCCAATATCGTGCTGGAACCGGCGGCGGGGGAGGCGGGGGCGCTCAAGTCCGATGACCTTCCCAAGATCAAGACCATTTTCTGGAAACACAACATCGTCGGCTTCGCCCCGTACCTCTTTGGGCAGGTGGACTTCGCTTCGGCGGCGGGGCGGCAGCGCGCCGTGCTGGCCGGTACCTGGTTTGGTAGGCCGTTGCAGGTGCCGGGAGAGCCGGACTCCATCCAGGGGGTCAAGGTGACCGCGCCCTGGTGGGAACTGGACGGCCGCTGGCCGGAGACCCCGGACGAGGCGGTGATCGGCGCGGCGTTGGCCAAGCGGCTCAAGCTGGCGCCGGGCAGCGACATCGTGGCGACTGCCGCCGGCAAGGAGCGCCGCTTCCGGATCGTCGGGGTCGCTTCCACGGGGGGCTTCGAGGAGGAACAGCTCTTCGCGCCGCTGGCCGAGGTGCAGGCCCTGTTGAACAAGCCGGGGCAGCTCTCGCGCGTGCTGGTGAGCGCTCTGACCGTCCCCATGGACGACTTCGGGCGTAAGGACCCCTCCCGTATGACCCGCGAGGAGTACGAGAAGTGGTACTGCACCGCCTACGTCACCTCGGTGGCCAAGGGGGTGGAGGAAGCGATGAGCGGCAGCCGTGCCAAGCCGATCTGGCAGATCGCCAGCGCCGAGGGGGCGCTGCTCAAAAAGCTGGAGAGCCTGATGCTCCTTTTGACCGGGCTTGCGCTCTTTTCCGCCGCCTGTGCCGTTTCCTCCAGTCTCATGGCCGCCATGGCCAAAAGGAGCCCCGAGATCGCCCTGATGAAGACCATGGGGGCGGACCGACTCCAGATCGCAGCGATCTTCCTGGGCGAGACCCTCGTCATCTCCGTCATAGGCGGCCTCTTCGGCTATCTGGCCGGCGACCGGCTCGCCGTCGTCATCAGCCGCACCGTCTTTAATTCCACCGTCACCTCGCCGTTGTGGCTCTTCCCGACCGCGATCGGCGCCGCCCTCGTGGTGGCCCTGGCCGGGAGCGCGGCACCTTTAAAGAGGGCGCTCGCCATCGAGCCGGTGCGGGTTCTGAAGGGATGATATGAACAAGCGCCGCTGGCTCGCCCATATCGTATTCCGGGCCCTGGTCCACCGCCGGGGACGCACGCTGCTGCTCCTGGCGGTGCTCACCCTGGCCTCCAGCCTCGCCACTGCCCTCGGCCTCGTCTCGGCGTCGATGCGGGCGCGGGTGGCCGAGGAAACCAGGAAGTACGGGGCCAACCTGGTCGTCGTGCCGGAAAGCGCCCGTGTCGAGGTGGGGAGCGGGGGACTGCACTTTGGCGCCATCGGCGAACCCGCCTATCTCTCGCAGGAGCAGTTCCTGACGGCCCTCGCAAAAAGCGGCGTGAAGGGGGATTACTCCTTTCACCTCGAGGGGGCGCTCACCCTGAAGGGGGTGGAGATCCCCTGCGAGGGGGTGGACTTCGCCCAGGTGCGCCGGCTCTCTCCCTGGTGGCAAGTGGACGGGGACTGGCCCAGGGAGGGCGAAGTACTGGGAGGGGGAGACCTCACCCCGCGCCACCATGTTCACCCCGGCGACCTCTTCGAGTTTGGGGGCGGAAAAGGCGTGGTGCGGACGCGGGTCTCCGGCGTGGTTACCACCGGCGGCGACGAGGACGACACGCTGTTCATAGATCTGAAGGAATTGCAGGAACAGATGGGACGCCCGGGGCAGGTGAGCGAGGTGCGGCTCCTGGCCGACCCGGGCAACGGGAGCCTGAAGGACCAGGCGGCCCTGCTGCAGCGCCATCTTTCCGGCGCGGTGGTGAAGGAGTTGCGCCAGGTGGGGCGCACCAGCGAGGATCTCTTGGGCAAGGTGCAGCTGTTGATGCTGCTGGTGACCGCGGTGGTGCTGGTGACCGCGGGGAGCAGCGTGGCCGGGACCATGAGCACCACAGTGCTGGAGCGCGGCAAGGAGATCGGCCTCATGAAGGCGATGGGCGGCTCGCGCTGGGACCTCCTAAAGATTTTCAGTGCCGAGGCGCTCCTCTTGGGAGTCGGTGCCGGGGTGGGAGGCTTCCTGTTGGGAGTGGTGATCGCCAAGTTCGTGGCGCATAGCGTGTTCGCCGCCGATGCGGCGCTCCGGCTGGAGTTCCTCCCGGTCGCCGTGGGAGTGAGCATGCTTTTGGCCTTGGCCGGGAGCGTTGGGCCGCTCCTGTCGGTGTTCCGGCTTGATCCGGTGCAGAGTTTGAGGGGCGAGTAATGATGCATGGACGAGAGGCGGGCGAATATTTATTAGCCCCTGGGAAACCACGAACCGTCCACTGTAGGGGCGAATAATCATTCGCCCTGGTTCTGGCCCGGTGGGCAAAGCCGCCATCCGCGTCGATGATGGCATCTTCCCCCACCCCCTAACCCCCTCCCGCAAGGGGAGGGGGACTTGAAATGAGAGGCTTACCCTAATGGCAGCAATCATAGAAACATCCGGCCTGACCCGAAGCTACGGCGACATCTGCGCGTTGAAGCCCCTGGACCTCTGCGTCCCGGAGGGGGAGTGGCTCACCGTGATGGGGCACTCCGGCTCGGGTAAGAGCACCCTGTTGAACCTTCTGGGTGGACTGGACCGCCCGACCGGCGGCTCGATCCAGGTGCGCGGCACCGATCTCGCCTCCCTCTCCGAGGACGGCCTGGCCCGCTTCCGCCGCGACTGTGTCGGTATCATCTTTCAGCAGCACCACCTGATCCCCTACCTGACCGCGCTGGAGAACGTGATGATGTCGCAGTACTTCCACAGCGTCCCCGACGAGGCCGAGGCGCGCCACGCCCTGGAAAGGGTAGGGCTCGGGCACCGGCTCAAGAACCGTCCCGGTGAGCTCTCCGGCGGCGAGCAGCAGCGGGTCTGCATCGCGCGCGCCATCATCAACTCCCCGCGCCTACTGCTGGGCGACGAGCCGACCGGCAACCTCGATCACAAGAGCACCACCATGGTCATGGAACTCCTGCGCGAGCTGCGCGACGAGGACCGCTTCAGCATCGTCATGGTCACCCACAACCAGGAAGTCGCGGCTTGGGGTGACCGTACCATCCACATGGATGACGGCTGCCTGGTGCGCGAAGAAAGGATCAAGGCTTGTTGACCGCGCTCAAGGTGATACCCCAGCTCCTGTGCTGGGCGGTCCTGGTGCCGGTCATGAGCCGCAGCCTGACCGGGATGGCAACTGCAGTCACAGCCGCCGCGGGTTTCGTCGTCGGGGTGGCCGGCGAGAACCTGCTGCTCGCCTACGTGGGGGGGGAACTCCCCTTCCGCCCGCTGCGCGGCGTATGCGGCGTCATCTTCCTGCTGCTCTGGGGCGCCTCGGTCTGGGCCCTGTACCGCCGCGGTTCCAAAGGGAGCGACGCGGAGGCGGTCTCCTCTCCCGGGCCGCTTGCGGCCGGTCTCGCGGCGTCCGCAACCGGCGTCCTGGCCGGCGCCCTCACACTTTGCCGCCTGGCGCCGCTGGACGGCGGCGCGGTGCGGCTGGTCCCGTATCTTTCCCTTGCCTGCGCCGGCGCAGTGCTGGCCCTGGCCGCCACGTTCCCGGCCCGGTACCTGCCTGAGCGGCTGGCGCCGCGGGGGATCCCGCTGCTCGCCCTGGTGGTGTCGGCCCTGATGGTCATGGCCTGCTCGGTGCAACGGCTCGACATCTTCTCCCCCCTATCCATGGAGGTGATGAAGTTCATCCACGACTTCGTGCACCAGTTCTTCGAGTCGATGCTGATCCCGGACCACCCATTCTTCCGCAGCGACGTCTGGGGCTACATCGGTCTCTTGTTCAGCGACAAGGTGGGGCTGTGGGGCGGGCTCGCGCTCTGGTACCTCCCGGTGCTCTTCATCGCGCTGGCGCTCAGGCTGGAACGGCTGCCGTCGGTGGCCCACATCAGGCAGGGGGCCGCGCGCCGCAAACTGCTGGCGTCCTTCATCCACGAGCGCCGTCTGCGCCTGGTGGCACCGCTCTTCGCCCTGGTCCTGCTGACCGGCGCCGCCTACCAGAGCCGCTTCCCCGCTACCGAATACTGGGATCCCAAGCCGGTCGAGGTCACTGCCACCCCTGCGGGGCAGATCGTGATCCCGAAAAAGGGGGAAATGGACCTGGAGGATGGCAAGTTGCACAAGTTCAGCTACAGCCAGGGGGGGCGACAGGCGCGCTTTTTCGTGATGCTCACCCCTGCGGGGCAGCTGGTTACCACCCTGGACGCATGCGCCATCTGCCAGCCGGAAGGCTACGGCCAGGCTGGCAATGCCGTCATCTGCTACTACTGCAAGACGCTGATCCCACTGGAGACGGTGGGTAAGCCGGGCGGCTGCAACCCGGTCCCGGTCCCCTGTTCGGTGAAGGGGGACGCCGTGGTCATCGACGCGATGACCCTTTTGAACACTTGGGAGAGCACCGTGCAGGTCACCGCGCACGGCAAGGGGATGGGTAAATGAGCCGGTTCGCGTCCATAGCCAAAAGGGTCGCCACCTCGCCTGCCGTCACCCCCTGCGTGCTCGCCTTGTTCCTGCTCCTCTACGTGGGGATCGCCTTCGGGAGCAACGAACCGCTCACCGCGCTTATGGCCATCACCCGCGGCAACGTCGCGCTGCTCGCCCTGCTGGCGCTGGTGCCCCTGAGCGGCGCCGCCCGACTGGTCGCCGAGACCGCTACCTTCCTCAAACGGCGCCGGATGTTCTCCGGCGTGGCAGGGAGCGACCCGGCCGGGCTGTTCGAGGAGGCCGTCGCGCTGCCGGAACAAGCTCCCTTCGAGGGGGAGGGGGAACGCCTGGGAGGGCAGGGGTATCGGGTCCGCGCCGGCTCCGGTTGGCTGTCCGCCGGGCGCGGCGTCACGCTCTTCCCCGCCCGCTTTCTCTATCTGCTCGGCGTGACGCTCCTTTTCAGCGGCCTGCTCGCGAGCCTCACCGGACGCGCCACGCACCGCCAGGTGGTGCTGGAGGGGGAAGCGCTGCCGGTCAGCCGCGACCTGGTACAGCGCATCGTCCTCAAGGAAGAACCGGGGCTCCTGCTGCAGCGCACTCTCGACATCGCCGTCGCTGTCGAGGGGGGAGGGGAGCGCCACTTCGGCCTCTATCCGCCCGGGAAGCATCGCGGCTACTACCTCTACCCCCGCTACCTGGGTGTGGCACCGCTACTGCGCTTCTCCGCCCCCGATCTCCCCGGCGGCTTCGAGCAGTACGCCGTGCTCAGTATCTACCCTCCGGGCAAGGAGGACACCTTCCAGATACCGGGCTCCCCGTACCGCTTCATCTTCCAGATGGCCCCGGGGGAAGGCCCCGATCCCTACGCCAGCGGCAGGATTACGCTGCAGTTCAGGGTCCTGAAAGGGGAGTCCCAGGTCTTCGCCGGGAGCGCGCCTCTGGGCGGAGAGACCAGCGGCGGCGGCTACCGCGTGGCGTTGCCGGAATTCCGCAGGGTGGTGGTGACCGATTTCGTGCAGGACGCCGGGGTGCCCCTGATCTGGAGCGCGGTCGCGTTGCTGCTCTGGTCCCTTTGCTGGTTCGTCCCGGTCCGGCTGCTCAGGCCGCGCCAGGAGATCCTGGTTGTGCGCCATGCGGAGGGCGTTAGCGCCTTCTCGCGTGCCGAGGGGGGGCGTCGCGCCCACGCCGGGCGCTTCCACGACCTGCTGGACCAGCTGCAGCCGGTGGCAGGGGGTGAGCCGTGATGCCGACCATGCAGGGCTCCGGCCCCATGCTCGCCGTCGCCATCTTCTGGATGACGATGGCGCTGATCTTCTACACCTGGGCCGTCTTCAGCGGCCGCCGCCAGGGGCTGCGCACCAAGCACCTGGTCATCTTCGGCATCGGCCTTTTCTGCGATTACATCGGCACGCACCAGATGAACCTTTACGCGCAGGCGTTCGGCAAGGCGCCGCAGATCCACAACATCACCGGGCTCGCCTCCCTTTCCGGAATGGCGTTCCACTTCCTGCTGGCCCTGGCGGCCACCCTGGCAGGCCGCGCCGACGCGGTGAACCGCGTGTTCCACCGGGTCAGTCTGACCATCTACAGCTGCTGGCTGGTCGCCTTTTTCAGCGGCGCCTTCTCAGGCATGATGAGGTTGCACCGGTGACGGGGGAGGCACGGCACAAGATCCTCCTGGTAACCCCACCCTACCACAGCGGCATCCCGGAGATTTCCGGGCGCTGGCTCCCGCTGGGGCTGGTCTACCTGGCCGGGGCCGCACGCGAGGCCGGGGTCGAGGCCGTGATCTACGACGCCATGGCCACCGGGGACGGCTACCCCGAGATCGAGCGGCGCATCGCGGAGGCGGCACCGCGCTACGTCGCTGCCGGCGCCATGACCGCGACGGTGGGCGACGCCGTCAAGGTGCTGGCCACCGCGAAAGCGCTCGACCCGGCCACTGTCACCATCCTGGGCGGGGTGCACCCGAGCTTCCTGTACCGGGAGATCCTGGAACAGTCGTTCTATGTGGACTACATCGTCATCGGGGAAGGGGAGCAGACGCTCGCGGCCCTGCTGCGCACCCTGGAACAGGGGGGAGACCCGGCCGCGGTCCCCGGTATCGCCTACCGCGAGGGGGGCGAGGTCAAGGTGACGCCAGCCGCGCCGCTCATCGAGAACCTGGACTCGCTGGTTCCCGCCTGGGACCTGGTGGATTGGCCGCTGTACAGCTACTTCGTCATCCCGGATTCCCGCTTCGCCGCTATCAGTACCTCGCGCGGCTGCAGCCACGACTGCGCCTTCTGCTCGCAGCAGCAGTTCTGGCACCAAGCCTGGCGCGCCCGCGATCCCCTGAAGGCGGCGGCGGAGGTGGCGCAGCTGCACCGGCGCCACGGCGTAAACGTGTTCCTAGTCACCGACGAGCACCCGACCCGGGACGCGGTCCGCTGGGAGCGCTTCCTGGACGCCCTGATCGAAGAGGCGCTGCCGGTGCACCTGATCCTGGAGACCCGCGCCGAGGACGTCTTGCGCGACCGCGCCATCTTCTGGAAGTACGCCAAGGCCGGAGTGGCGCACATTTCGCTGGGGGTCGAGTCCGCGGACCGGCAACGGCTGGCGCGGCTCGTCAAGGACCAGGTGCCCGACGCCGTCCCAGAGGCGCTCGCCATCATCCACGAGCACGGCATCGTGAGCGAAGTCTCCTTCCTGGTGGGATTCCCGGATGAGACGCCGGAGAGCGTGCGAGCGACCCTGAAGACGGCGCAACAGTACAACCCGGACAGCGCCAACTTCTTCGCGCTGACCCCCTGGCCATATGGCGGAATGCCGGAGCTGGCACCGCTAATCCGCGAAACCGACTACGCACGCTACAACTTCATCGCCCCGGTGCTGGAGTCGGAGTTCATGAGCCTGAAGGAGCTGCAGGGTGCAATCAACGATTGCTATCGCAGGTTCTATATGGGTAAAATGCTGGAGGTTATGACCATGAAGGACACCTTCCGGCGCGCCTACCTGGTGCGGGCGACCAAGCTGCTCATGAGCAGTTCCTTCGTCATCGGCAAGCTGAACCCGTGGGGTTCGGCGCGCTAGCACCATTCTTGCAACAACACGCTTTTGTACAGAAATTGGAGAAATAATGAGCAAGATCCTCTTCATCACCGCACCGTATCACTGCTGGGGCGTGCAGGTCGTCGGCACCTGGCCCCCGCTGCACCTGGCCTACTTGGCCGGCGCCGCCTGCGACACCGGTCACGAGGCGCGCATTTTCGATGCGATGAACAAGCGGCTTTCCTTCGACGATATCAGGCGCGAGATCGAGGATTTCCAGCCCGACCTGGTCATGACCCTGGACTACCTCCCGGTCACCGGCGCCATCAGTACCGCCACCGTTCCCTACGCCTTGCGTATTCTTAATATCGCCAAAGAAATTTGTAGCCAAACCGTAACGCTATTAGGCGGACCCCATCCGAGCTTCATGTACGAGGAGATTCTCGAGGATCCGGACAACCGCGTCGACTACATCATCACCGGGGAACCGGAGCAGACCCTGAAAAAACTTTTGGGAGCGTTGAACGGCGCCGGGGACCCCAGGGCGGTCAAGGGAGTCGCCTACCGCGAGGGGGAGCGCATCCTCTACACGGGGCGGCAGCCGCACATCGAGGACCTGGACACCCTGCAGCCCGCCTGGCATCTCCTGGACTGGGAGGACTACAACTACCTGGTCGCCCCCTATGGCCGCATGGCGTCCATCCTCACTTCGCGCGGTTGCGACATGGACTGCGCCTTCTGCAGCCAGCGCATGTTCTGGCGCGAGGACTGGCGCTGCAGGAAGCCGGAAAAGGTGGTCGAGGAGATGGAGCACCTGATCGGCAGCTACGGCGTCAACTTCTTCACCCTGATCGACGCCTATCCCACCAAGCACCGCGAGCGCTGGGAGCTGTTCCTGGACCTGGTCATCGAGAGAAAGCTCGGCGTGCACCTGTTGATCGAGACCCGGGTCGAGGACATCATCCGCGACGCCGACATACTGCACAAGTACCGCGAAGCGGGGATCATCCACGTCTACCTGGGCGCCGAGAGCGCCGACAAGGACGTCTTGGGGAGCCTGAACAAGGGAACCAGCTTCGAGCAGAACAAGCAGGCCCTCGACCTTTTGCGCGAGGCCGAGATCATCACCGAGGCCTCCTTCATGATCGGCTTCCCGACCGAGACCTGGGACTCCATCGACAACACTATCGCCTCCGCCATCTACCTGAATCCGGATATCGCCGTGTTCCCGGTGGTGACGCCGATGCCCTTCACGCCGATCCACGCGCAGATGAAGGACCGCATCCGCGTTTTCGACTACTCCAAGTACAACCTGGTCTGCCCTATCATCGAGCCGTACCAGATGACCATGGAAGAGATCACCCAGGCGCTGGGCAAGTGCTATATGTCCTTTTACAGCAACAAGATGCAAGAGATCGTCGAGATGGAGGACGGCTTCAAAAGGAAGTACCTCCTGAGCGCCTTCATGCTGATGATGAAGGACCACGGCGAGAGCTTCGACTTCGCGGGCGCCGACATGGAGCGCATGAAGGAGCGCATGAAGAAAGTGGCCTGATCCCTCCGGCCGGTGGCGAAACCTGCGCCGCCGGCCTTTTTCATCCCCCTGTTACCTTTCCGTTACCGTTGTATTGCCAATCCGAGTCCTTTTCTCCCAGTCTCTTCCGGTGATATCACCGAAACCGTCCCCTGCGCGGTCGTGAACGGCATCATGTCGTTAAAAAACACAAAAGCTCGCCAGGAGCCTTTTTCCAAAAAACGCGCGACAAACTGGGGTTTTACCGCGTCTTTGCACAATTTAGCTGCTTCGCTATATAACGTAGCCGTATACCGGGTACGTTTTTTGCTCCTGTAAGCGGCCTGAAGGGCAATTTGCATCTACCAATCGACCATTGCCGCACTTAGATAGATGAGAGACAGGGGAAGGATATGCTGAAAAAAACACTGGCGGTTCTGGCTGCTACGGCCATCATATCGGGGGCGCTCTGGTCCTGGGCGGCAACATCGTACCAGA
>NZ_JAEMHK010000026.1 GCF_016458235.1 Geomonas propionica
CTCGGTGCAGTACGTTTGATCAGAAGCTCGATGCCCAGCTCGACCAGCTCCAGAGAGCTGGTGTCGAGAAAATCTTCCAAGAGAAGGCATCAGGAGCCGATGCAAACCGACAGGAGCTGCAGCGGATGATGGAGTATGTTCGTGAAGGAGATACCGTCATCTGCTGCAAGTTGGACAGGATCGCTCGTAGCACCCACAACCTTCTGGAGATCGTGGACCAGCTAGAGAAGAAGGGAGTTGCGTTCCGTGTACTCAACATCAATTTGGATACCGCCACCCCGACTGGAAAGTTGATGCTCACCATGCTCGGCGCTATCGCCACCTTCGAACGGGAGATGATGCTTGAGCGTCAACGTGAGGGGATTGCCAAAGCGAAGGAGCTGGGACGGTACAAAGGAAGGAAGCCGACTGCTCAGGCTAAGGCCGACGACGTGCTGCGCATGATTGCAGAGGGGAAGAAGAAGGTCGAGGTGGCAAAGTATCTGGGCATCGGGATCGCATCGGTGTACCGGATCATCGGCGCGGGGAAGTCGGGAGTGGTGGCCGTGAAGGTATGACGTCAGAAAGCCAAATTAGAACGTTTTACTTGGGTTAGCAAGTATAGTAAGTTCACGCAGAGTTGTCGCACAATTTCCACAATAAAGCCAAGGGCTGTTTAGAGAGGGTTCATGCACATCGATCACTGGCGCGGAGAGGTTCCCGAATACATCGATCATTCCAACTGCAGAACAGTTTTAAAAATGGACAATCTGTGGGAGTGCTTAACTGTTGCGGCCACTCGATGCTCAGCCCAAGTTACCTATGGCCCTGTGAAATATTGCACACACACAAATGCGGCAGTCTTTAGGAGTTAGAGCAAACAGACGAATCTCGGCTGGACATTCCTGATTCATACGCTGCACCATCGATGACCTTCACAGTTCCCCCCTGCAGCCTATCTCTTCCCCTCGCTTCCGAAACTCCACTGACCTCACGGATATGTCTCCGGCCGCACTTTGTGTGATCGCCGCCCTCACGCACAGTTTTGTCAGTACATGGTTCAAAGAGGGTCGTTCTATATGGGGCTGCCTTTTTTGTTTTTGGAGGTTTAGGACTTATTCTGTCGCAGAGGTGTGATTTTGTTGGTGTGGCGGTGTGATAACTCAGATGGCAATAGCATGAGCAGAAACAGCGCAGCTCTAAATTATGCCCACGTATCACATACATACTAGGGAAACGACAGCAACCATCTATATATTATTAGATTATAATATTAAAAAAGTGAATTCCAGCACTGTTCACTTGAATACATAGGAACCTATCAGAACTGACCCGACAAACAATCGCCACAAAGGAATCCAAGATGAAATCAGCAAATACCTTTATGAAGACCCTTCTGGCCGCAGATTTCGAGATTACCCCAGTTGCCTTTGCGATACCAATGACCCAGCCGTTTTGGGTCCATGCTGACCATACTAGAGTGGTTCTGACGTTTAGAGACGATGATACCATCGAGGTCAGCCTATCCTTTGAACATCACCAGACCCTTCTCAAGTTTGGAAACGATGTAGAAACGGTCAGTAGCATGCTAGACCTCTGTTCTTCAGAATGGTTTAGTGACTTGGAAGCTGGATTCAAAAAGATCTGTGACCACTTCGGCCTCAATTGGGAGAGTGAGGGGGAACATTATGATTATCCCTGTCCGTGGATAACTTACAATTTGACTGGCGACTTCAAATTGACTGATTGTGATCGGGTCCTATCACTGTTATTAGAAATAAGATCAGTGCTTAGCCTGAAGGAGTGCCCGTCTTGAACACTATAATAAGCTTCCCCGCTACTGGCACGATGTCAACGTCGGGCCTCACTAAAAAACAAATTCGAAGCCAAAACCGACGGTTTGAACTCGGGGTATACCACAAGATAACAATTAGGGATTATCCAGTTCTTCATACATACCTTTCCAACGTCTTTGCCGAGGCACATAGGCAGCTTTTGCAAGGGATAACCGTAAAGCTGACGCTCGGGCAGCCTTGGATCCTCGCCGCGCCGAATACGCACCAACAGGTGGATGTTGGCTTCTGGCTTGAGAGAGTCGGTGCATACAGAATAGACTCCTGTGATGCCTCAACCCAATGCCTTTCTTTGAAAGTTAGCATTCCCAAGAAGAAGGACGTCTTCTACCCAGATGACTTTGTACTCTCGACAACCCAATCAATGTGCCAGATTTATGTTTCCGAAAAAGGTAAATTAGCGTACATTGATCTAATTTTGAACACCAAGCCACCCCGCTTCATGAGAGAATTGGCCAGAGACTTCTCTATGGGCGGTCCCTGCGCCAGACGAAAACTCCGGGACAGGATCAAGTGTATCGGGGAAGAACCTGATGCTACTTTCGGAAGTCGGATCACTTTCAGTCGTTCATTAACTTTACGTTTGGACGAAGGTTCTCTCGAACAGGAGCTGCAATGAACGTCTTGATCCACAGAGGTGCGAATGAAATCGGCGGCACCTGCATCCAACTTTCCACCGAGAAGACCACCATCCTTCTTGATCTCGGGTTGCCCCTGTCCAACGAAAGCAAGACTATCGATGTCGCCAGTCTAAACCCCGATGCAGTCTTGATCAGCCATCCGCATCAAGACCATTTCGGCCTGATCGACCAACTTAATCACGACATTCCGGTCTACATCGGGGAGTTGGGAAAGAAACTTATCGACGCCACTCGGGTACTGCTAGGTAAGGAACTTCCAGCCAACAGCTTCCGACACTTCAAGAGCTGGCAGCCGTTTACTGTTGGTGATTTCACCATAACCCCCTACCTCGTTGATCACTCTGCTGTTGATGCATATGGGTTCCTGATCGAGGCAGAAGGGAAACGAATCTTCTACAGCGGGGATTTCAGGGCCCATGGCAGGAAATCCAAGTTATTCGAGAACATGCTCAAGAACCCTCCCAAGGAAGTTGACCTGTTGTTCATGGAAGGGACCATGATGCAGCGTGACAACAGCGAATTCCCAACAGAGGCCAACGTCGAAAAGAAGATCTACGAAACGATCTACGGGCAGGAGAACATCTCCTTCCTGATTTCGTCGTCTCAGAACATCGACCGGATTGTTTCGGCTTATCGTGCGTGCCTTCGTGCTCATAAGGTACTGGTGATCGATATGTACACCGCGTGGGTTCTTGAGCAGCTTAAACTTGTATCTGGTAGCACTCCGAACATGGAGTGGGATCAGGTACGGGTATATGCCTCATACAGCCACGATGAGAAACTGAAGGAGCACCCTGAATTCTTCGGTGACTTCCGTAGACGAGTCTATAGGTATCGAGTGACAAAGGAAGAGCTGGCTGCCGATCCGGCTGGGTTTCTGTTCTTTGGCAAGATGTCCCACGCCAAGATCATAGACTTGTACCGAGGCGACAAGCCCGTCAACGTCATCTACTCCCAATGGCTCGGCTATCTGAAGTCGTCAAACGACGAGTACTATGGGGCCGAAGCGATGGCATCATGCCAAAGTGATCCGCAGATCAACTTTGTGTACGCGCATACCAGTGGACATGCCGTCGTTGAAGACCTTCAGCGGTATGCCGATGCGTTGAGCCCTAAAATGTTAGTTCCTATCCATACCGAATACAACGAAGATTTTTCACGCTACTTTGACAATGTTCACCCTATCAACTGTGGTATCGAGGTAACAATATAAAGGAGCTTTTTAATGACTGATGATATTTTGCTTAGAGGATGTCAAACGACAGTAAATGATGTTAGAAAACTATTGCTTCAAGATTCAGAATGGATTGATAGATATGCTCATTATGGCCCAATTATATTGAAAAACTGTGATGAAATCATCTCTCACAAATCAAAATTCCGAGAGTGGAAGCCACTGCATGTGTACATGACAGTAGGTGCCGCAAAAAGCAACACACAATTCAGCTTGAGGTATTTGGGGCAAGATGTTGCAAAACTTAGGGTAAACAAAGAGTTTATTAATATATCTACTATACAACACCACAAAACCAATAAAAGGGACTTCCTGTGTGATATCGAATTGGATTGGGCCGATTGGAAATCTAAAAGTGCATCAAAATTCAGGAAACACTTTTCTAACAATCCGATAAGTTCAAAGGCTTCAGGAAAAGGGAACGAAGAGCATCGGATCGAAAGTATGCTACTGGGGGAGTTTTCGAAGAAAGCAGGAGTTGATAAAGCCCTTTGGCGCATACAGCCAGTCAAGCTTGCGGGTATTGCAAGGTTTCAGATGCCAACGCCATTGAGTGCCAGTAACGTAAAAGAAATGAAGTATGCAGCAGCAAATGGAGGAGGCATAGATATACTCACCAGAATCGGCAAGGCAACCAAGCTGTGCGTTATGGAGGTTAAGGATGAGAACACCCCGAAAGAACCGCCATCAAAGGTAATTAAACAAGCGGTAGCGTATGCAACATTTGTGAGAGAACTGCTTAGGAGTAAGTCCGGTAATCACTGGTGGAAGGTCTTTGGGTTTAAAGGAGAGTTGCCGAAGTCGCTCAATCTCTATGTTGCTTGCGTGATGCCTTCATCGTCACAAAATGATTACACGTTCGCCGGAAAACATATATGCATTGAATCCGACAAGTTACACCTGCACCATTTGTATTTTAAAGAAGCGAACGGGATCGTCACAGACATTGAAACTTCGCTACGGCTTTGCAAAATTAATCCTGCTATCGCTGGGAAAAACTGCTGAGCCTATGACCATTAATGTGAGACAGAAACATTTTAAATCTGGACACTTTGAAGATTCTGCCTATCCAAACCTTGGTGAGGTCGGCATTTATTGGTTCATTACACCATCGGAGATCCTTCAAGATTCGGTTCCGAGGACCGAGGGAGATGACGATGGCGACTTCGTAAATGGTCCCTCTGGCCACTACGAATTCTGGGAACACCTCAAGACGCAGATCCCAAATCTGAAAGGGACTGAATATGATCGGGTTCCCAGAGGGCGCGTCATATATTCCAAAAAAGACAGCACTTTCCTCGTCTACGGTTCTACCGAGACGATTTCAAACCCGCAGAGACGCCTGATAATCGAGAGGGACTTTCGCCTCAGGGGAGAGCGGGTGAAGTATATTCAAGACAGCCATTACGAAACGGACCATTTGATCTCCATAATCCCAGAAGAGTTTGATAGGTAGGTGCGGCCATGCCGCCACGTTTGAATATGGTCTACGAGGTGTTCAGATGAATAAATGGATTGTGGGAATTCTTGCACTAAGCTGTATCTGCATATTAACTGGATGTGCAGACGTCCAGCATGTTTCAGGCTTTCAGGGGAAGTCAGCAGGTTTTTGGAGTGGACTTTGGCATGGGCTTATTCTGCCGTTTTCGTTTATCGGTAGGATATTCAGTGATGACATTGCAATTTATGCAGTGAATAATACCGGCGGATGGTACGATTTCGGATTTCTGCTCGGTGCAGCTAGTACTCTCGGTGGAAGTTCGGCCGCGTCCAGATAACTCCAGCAGAGAATCGTGCCGCCCAATATGTCGAGAGGGCAATGTTGATCTCTTTACCGCACTACGTAAGTCAAAGTTCATACTCGAAAGACACCTCCGACTTTGAACTTCCGCCATGGGCTAACCTATACGGCTGGGACGACAGCCACATATCGCACGGCTGTTCCCTATGGCGATCCCATCACCTTGGTCGGATCATATCCGTTTGCGTGGGATACAACAGCCGGTGGTCTACACTTCATGAAACTGTCGGTTGATCCGACAACATGATTGCCACTACGTGCTTCGGTCATAGACAAGTCAATTACCTCACTTGACGAATACTACCATTTGCCAAACATGAATTCAGGCTTGAGAGGTGAACCTTGGTATAAGTAGTGTTGCCCACTCATTCGGGCAGTGAAAAGGCGCCTAAGTTCTTCATCTCGCTTTACGTAGCTCAACATCTGACGGAGATCAGACATCGTTATTGGAGGGAATTTATCGGTATTGTACTCTACAATAGCTATTCCAACCTCTGGAGTCACACCACTGTCTTTGTTGGATGTTTTAAATCCCAAGTTGGTTTTTGAGTACAATGTTTGTATTAAATGACGTTTTCCGCTCTGGTTCCAGTTGTTTGTGGACCTGCTTACAAAGTATGGGGCCTTGGACGAGAATGTGCCGTTTTTATTTATTTCGTGAATTGGAGTGCCACTATAAGTGCTAGGTCTGGATAGGGCTACAGCTACCTTTCCGCCTGAACTTCGTATTTCATCTGCTAACCTATCACAAATCCACAAACCTTCTGCGTAATCTCTTTTTGTTGGACAAAAAGCGTGCTTGTTGTAATCGGCAAGCATTTTTATTTCGTCAGCACTTGGCTCGAACAACCCCTTAAACCAATTCATAGTATCTCACCGCATATCCGTATAAATTATATTGACACGAAAATGGCACCCCATGAGAGGTGCCGATTGTCAACCAGAGATAATCTACCCGTCCTACTTCGTAGCTTTCGCCTTTGCAGGAGATTTAGCTTTCAGTGCCTTGGCTTTGGTCGGAGCCTTGACCGCCCCCAGTGCCTTTGCCTTCTCAGCCTTGGCGGTTACAGCTTTCTTCGCCTCGATATTGGCCATCCTCACATCTCTTGCCTTTGCGAGGTTATCGGCCAGTCCCCGATCAACAGCCATCTTTCGTCTGGATTCAGAGTAGCTCTTCGCGGAGAGTGCCTGTTTACTCGGGATGCCGAATTGTTTCTTGTACGCGCTGGGCTTCATACCATGGGCAGTGCTCAAGTGACGAGCCAAGGTCTTGAAGCCGCCTTTACCGCAGATCATGCAGACAACCTCGCTCTTCTTGAACGCTTCTTTCAAGGAGATGGTCGGTTTGGCTTCTTCAACGCCCTCTACAGTCTGACCAGCATCGAGACTTTTCAAAGCAGCATGGACCTTGCTGATCTCCGCGAGGAGTTCATCTGTAGTCATTGGGTTACTTGAAGCGTGAGAGGACACGAGCTGTGCTGCAATCTCTACTAGAGTTGCCATTTAATTATCCTCCATTAGGCTTATTTTAAATGAGTAATATCAGAGCCGGAGTATTTGTCAATAAAATAGTCATCAATTGTTGATCGGACTGATTAAAGGGGCAAGGGTATTATCAATGCTTCTTATTGATGAAGCAGATAGATCTGATGAAAGTTCGGAGGAGTGAGAGGGATGAAGAGTTTGGAACCGACTCCGTAGGGAGTATGGTCGTCATGATAAGGCGTTGGGAAAGACTGCCAGTTGGTAGATCGGGGTCGATGCTTTACTCCTTAACATTCGCCGCAACGATGGTCAACTTCAGGATGCTTTGACGGACGTCCTCATTTTCAATAGCACGGAAGGATTCAAGGAGTGCCTGTTCTGAAACGTTCAATGGAATGGTTTCGCCAGTCACACGGAAGAAGTTCTGCACTGGAATCGAGAAGACTTCAGCAAGGCACTGAATTCTCTCGATACTGATTTTGTCCCGACCAGCCTCATATTTCTGGATCTGTTGTGTTGAAACGCCTACCTTTTCAGCTAGTTGTTCCTGCGTGTATCCAGCCTCCTGCCTAAGTATTCGCAATTTAAACCCGATATCTTTGCTGGTCAAATGGTCAGCCACAGTATTGACACCCCCTTTTTGCCTCGACGATAACTCATGGCAACAGGGTCATACACAAACCGTTAATTGATTTTTTATAAACCTACGATTGATTTGAGTGGATAGGTATGTTATTTAATCGGCAGCAACGTCGAATTCACTCAGGGTAACTGGAACTGGTCTGTGTCCTGATTGACGGCGGTATGCAACACAACCGGATTCGGAACAGGGGGGAAGTATGAAGGTTTTTGGGTATGTTCTTATATTGGTAGGAATGTTTCTCAAATCTAATGGCGTTTCAAACATCGGGCGGAAGATCGCTGGACGATCCCCTGTTGATCAGTACGGGAATAGGTCGAGATGCAGGTACTGTGGTTCTGTACATTTTGGTGAATGTGCAAAGAGTCCGAACGGTCAGCATGAACATGTAATGGGATAAATTCCATAACCTGTTAATATCAATTTTATTTGGAGGAAATCATGCAAGGGTTATTAAAGTTTTTCTATGCAGTTGGGCTTATTGTCATTCTGGCAGGATGCAAAGGCAAAGTCGAAAGTATCAAAGACAGTTATTGGTTTGTTGATAAAAGTATAACGATAGGAAAAGCGTTGGACGGTTACAAATATTTTGAGTCCAAAAAATGGGAGATTGTTAAAACAGAAAATGGCCGCGAGTTTGTAGATTTTACAGGTGTGGTCTCAACTGCAGAGACCTCCAAAAACATCGATGGTCCTATTAACAACGCAAGATCTAAAGATCCAAGTGTTGATACAGCTATGGCGAGTGACGCTGAAAAGGCTGCATTATATCAAGGGTTCGGCATTGGTGGTGCCTTTTTTGCTGCTCAAAATATGCATAAGCTAGAATATTTGGTTGGGAGTGACGTCAAAAAGTACATTAGCAACAATGGCAGATATGCTTTAAAAATCAGATTTAAGTATGATAAAGATAACAAAGAGAAAGAGCGGTCAATAAATGTAGATCAATTTGCTCTGGTCGAGGTCCCTTCCGGCACCATTGTAAACGACGGAATGAACCAAAATGAGGTTCTCACTAATGTTTATGGAGAAAAGCAATTGTTTGGGAAGGATGGTCTTGATGGCGACCCCTACTGGATAATTGGCTTAAACAAATTCAAGGGGAACGTGGAAAAGGCTCTTCAAAATGCAGCAGCCGACGCACAGAAGCACTTATTCGGACAATGACTCAGGGAGCGTCTTGTACCTGAGCCCCCCCCCAGCTAAAAGGGCGGCTGGATCAGCTGTAAGTCGGTGTCTGTAAGCTCAAGTTGTTGAAGAACCCTTCTGGTCACTGCCAGAGGGGTTCTTTATTTATCTGAACTGGTCGCGCCCAATTACCTCTCCCTGTGCCGTCCCTCGCAGCCATGCGACTCGCATTGCGCCATCAACTTCGATCCATGGACAGTCGTATGGTGACATCCCATAAGACGTAACAACACAGAAATCCCCCCACACCGTCCTCCCATCGGCGACCTCGGTCGCATTGAATCCCAGTCGAGTCCATTTTGTGATTAGGTTGTCTATCATGTCTGAGTCCATCACGCCGCCAACCCTAGCTAGTCTCGGATCACTCCAAAAGGTCTTACCGAGGTTCTTGGCGTGATCAAGTAGGCATCCCGACCAACCATTTGGATAGACCACCTCGATCCTTTGGATAGGCACAATCAGGTTGATGAATTCAAGCTGCACAGCCATCGTCCCCCCTGCTAATTCTTAACTCCGCATCCTAATGTCATTTAAGATCTCATCAATGCAGGGTTGGACCCACATCTGCTGGGCATCCAGATCGACGCAAACAAGGTTGCCTTTTCCCTCGACTCCACGGAGATAGACGCCATTGTCGATTCGTATGTGGTCCATCTTCAGACTCTTTTGGATATCGTCGAGCTTCCTTGTTGAGTGGCCAGAGACCACGCGTAACGCACAGAGTTTGCCGATGTCGATTATCCCTGAGCGATCCCAGAGCATGTGATGCCGACCACGGGGTGAGAATGGATCATCGAGCGTGCAGTTGATGCCAGCGTGAACGAACACGAAATGATCGGTGACACAATATAGTGGAAGACTACTAAGAAACTGGAGGTGCTCCTTCGGCATGAGTTGCGGGTGAGACACGCCATAGCTTCTCAATGTCTGGTCACCACCATTTTCCAGCCAGTCTAGCAAATCCTCGAACACACCTGACTGCACAGCAGTGAGCATGAGTTCCTCATGGTTCCCCCGTATGGGGCGGATGTCATACCCATCATTCTGTAGCTTGATGATGGTATCGATCACTCCATTGCTGCCACCAAGTCGGTCTATCATGTCTCCGCATATGATCAGTGTATCTGATGGGAAAAGCTCGATTTGCTGAAGTAAGCAGTTGAACGTTGACGCAGCTCCATGAATGTCGCTGATCGCCAATAGCCTTCCCGCTTTCCTAGCGTGCATACATCCTCTATCTATACTCGCGAAAGCATCTGCGCTCATAACCACCTGATTATGTCAATCAAACTCGTCAGCACAAAATATCATAGATCATTAACAATTCATAGGAGGGTGGGTGTTTTTATGACGGCACAGAAAAGTGTGGTGATGCTGCCAGCAGCAGGTCTAAGGCAGGTATAAATACATTTAGTAATGCTATCAATCAATGATTCTAAAGGAGCAACAAAATGATTACAAATATGTCCCCATTCGAAGAATCTGTTATCCGGTTCAGGCAAACTGTTGACGAAGTCGGAGAGGAAACAGCTATCGCCATATTGACATCGACTCACCAAGTACTGAAGCATTGCAAAACAGGACAAGAGAAATGGCTGGTGATGATGTGTATGATCAGGTCGATCGGTCCAGTCCCAGACATACCAGAAGAAGCTCCTGAAAGTAGCTATTCTAGGTGGCAGAATGAAAGCTTACAGGAATTCTTCGATGACTCAGTTTGCTCAACTCTTCTTTAGTCAGACAGATGCCTCGACCGAATGAAATTTGTCAGAGCAGGTCTGCTCACGTCCAAGGTTAGTGCAATTGCAGACAGGGACATGCCATCCGTCAACAGCGCCGTGATCTCATTCTCTCGTCCATCGAGCTTTGATTTCCCAAGTCTGCCTGCAGGACGACCGATAGTTTTACTTTCCTCTGCCTTCTGCTCGGTGGTCGTTTGCCTGTTGCTGCGTAGATCCTTCTCAACTTGGTTCACCAGCGCGACCGCAGCAGCCAGCGCCTGAGCGTTGAAATTATCATCTAGTCGGAATCCACAGTTGGTGACATACACACGTATCCCGTGCACTGCAAACTTGGACAAGACGTCCAGAATTTCCATTGTAGAGTCCCCTAGCCTGAAAAACTCTGTGACAATGACGACATCGCCTCGTTGCAGGCTTGCCACCATGCCAGACAATATCTGCTTCTCTCCGTTGGGCTGGACCGGATCGGGTTCATGGCAGAAGGTAACCTCCCCAAGTGAGTTGTTTGAAGCAAAGGCGCGTAATCCCCAATATTGATGGTCGAGGTCGTATTTGGCGCTGGTGGTGTGAATGTAGCCGTAAGTTTTCATCAAAGTCTCCCGTCCGCAGCATGCAGGTTTTATTGTATTTATAACTGCGGTGTGGCTCACACCTACACCTCAATCTGGTATCCACAAATCCTAAGCTCCACCTCAGACAGTTCCATGTGGTAGCCGTGCTCCATACCCTGCAGGGGCTTAGTGGTGTGGGAATAGTACAGTAGAGGGGGAAGCCAGCCGAGAAAGGTATTGGAGAATTCTTACATGCATGTTAGCATGCTGGCTTGGGAGAAGGACTGAGTGTAAAGCCCCCAAATGTCTTTTTCAGAAGTCGTTGGGGCGACTGTAAGGTTGATAAGTTCCAGTTGGACTCTTGTTTTCATTGGATGAGATTTTTAGAGGTGATCGAGATGGATGCAGCAACAATGACTGCGGTTATTTCAGCGGGTACAGCCCTTGTTGCCGTGGGACTCACCAACTACTTCACCAAGAAGCGGGAACATGAAGCGGACTGGCGGAAGATGAAGCTAGAACGATATCGTGAGTACATCTTAGCCCTATCCGCTAATGTCGAAGAGCGGGTAACTCCAGAGGGACAAGCTCGGTATTCCGATGCGGTGAACAGCCTTCAACTGGTTGCGCCCCCTTCTGTTCTTCACGCACTCGAAGCATTCATTGCTCACACTTCATATCGAAACCCTGATAAAGACATCAATCGGCATGATGGACTCCTTAGTGCTCTGATGAGAGAAATGCGGATGAACCTTCGGCCCTCGGGTCACGATGACGAAAATCTCCGCTTTCGGCTCCTTGGAGTGCCACGACCTGAAGCGCCTAGATGAATATAGATAACCCTCTCGAGCACGCCAAAGGACAGGCAAAAGGTGAAGCGATGGAGCTGATGATCGAGTATATAGATGGTTCTGGGACTGTCTCCGCTCGGAAAATAACTGACATCGCACCTGTCGGTCCAAACTCGGTTATGGCATATTGCCATCTTCGCAATGAGGCTCGGACCTTTAATCTCATTAACATCCGTCAGGCTGTTGATTTGCGTACTGGAGAGATCTTGACCAACGTGTGGGAGTCGCTCGGCTTAGACAAAGAGCCAAACGACAGCCCCAGAGTCATCGCTGTAGTTGGACCTCTTCTCCCTGCAATTCAAGCCTTAAAATACTTTTGCCTTCAGGTGCGACGGAAAAGAGGATTCTCGGAAAAGGAGAGAAGGCCGATTGTCGATTTCATTCTCCGACACGTCGAACTGCCCTCTTGCTACGGTCGGCTGGATATCGATGATTGGTTGAAGAAAATCTGGTGTGGTGACTATCAAACCGACCGTGATCCTCTTTATCTGGATTCGCTTGCACGCATCCCCAAGGATCTCCTCCTTGATTGCAGCCAGACGGTATACCAGATAGCAAGAGGGAGTGGCAGATGCGCAATCAGTCCAGAAGTGCAAATGAGAATCGAATCTGAATTTAGATAGTTGGTGATCCTGTATCCTCACAACACCGATAACTACCGCCAAAATAATTGTCTCAGAATCACGGTAAAGGGGTCCCATGGCGCCTAAGCACTCCACAAGGAGTTTTGTAGCAGGAGAAAGGTTTTTCCGGCTATATCACAAACACTGTGTGCAACCCGACCAAGACACCCTCTTCGGATTGCTGGAAGCTGCTCATAGCTTGAATGATAGGTTGAACAAGCGAACTGGCTCCAACTTCTTCGAATGCAATGAATTTGTTGCATTAAAGGCACTTAGGAATTTGTTTCACCATGAAGAAGAGTTGAAGCATGATGTCCGCATACTCTCCGTTGAAGAAATGCCTCCAGTAACAAGCGACCTGTTATATCTATGCCTCGTCCCTCGCCAACTTGTGGAAAAAGCGATTGCACAAATCAACCGCAAGAGGCGGGAGCAAGATGCAAGTATAATCCGCATAACTTTAAAGTGGTATGGGAATGTGGTGAATATTAACCCTTGCATATTCAACTTTGCTGTCCATGTATTTGAAAAGTTTCGGCTTCTTGGTTTGGACCTTAACAATGAAGAATACATAGAGTTTCGTGCCAGTTACGAGTATGAAGAGGAGCACGAACACTCCCATTTCGCCACAGGCGATGTCGTTTGTCACGCAGGAAGCGCCGAACAACTACTCATGTCGGCATTTGCCGATGTGACCTAGTCCGGCGACACCCCATTCCAGATAAAAGCTTCTGAAAGGGATGAGTCCATAGAGGGGGCAGGTAGTCATGGCAAAAAGAGGTTACGTTTACATTTTAGTAAACCCTGCCTTCACAGGGTTCGTGAAGATCGGCAAGACCATCAATGATCCAGAGGATCGAGCACGTCAGTTGTCTGTTGGATCAGGGGTTCCAGCTCCTTATGCTGTCGCTTGGGATGCACTGGTCAACGATTGTGACTATGTCGAGCGCCTTATTCACCAGCAGCTTACTGAATTTCGATCAAGGAAGGATCGAGAGTTCTTTGCCACTCCTTTGAAGACTGCGATAGCTGTAGCATCCACCATCGCCGCACCATTCTCATGCGAGGCTGAGGATGTCTCTGTTCTGACTTTGGCGGCCCCTGAGCAAGATGAAGTTATCGGTCGTCCGAAGAGGATTCGTCGCGAGGGGCCAGAAGAACTGATTGAAGTCGCTGAAGACTGCCGTGTGGATCGTGCAGAGGCACCTCCAGATGGTAATTCCAAGACGATTGCTCGACTCGGGTACGAGATCCTTATGGAGCACCCGTACAAGTACACAGAACGTGAATTTTACTACGAACTGCATGCAGTGAGGCGAAATCGACCAGACCTCAAATTCGAATCGTACAACATCAAACGTGCGCCTGTAGTGAAAGTCCATGGTTGGGGAATTCATCGGGATATGAATGGGAAGCTTGCTCTTGTTGCGATAGAATCACCGAGGTACAAGGAACTCCAAGCCACCATCAAAACCACCAAAGCCTATAGGACGAATAAGGCTCCCTGAATCCAGTAGAGAAAGTGAAGTATGGACCGTGAAGGTTAAAAATCGGAGCACAAATGACGATCAATGATGCCCTCGAAGATGTCAAAATTGCCTTTCTGCAGGTGGAATATGCAATCAAGATGCTCAGTTACTGCGAGGGAGGTAAGATTGACACAAGCGAATTCGATACCGACCACACCATTCTTCTGGAGAACGGAAACCTTTGCTTCCCGTCAGGGCAATTCAGTGAAGCAGATGACCTTGTTAGAGCAGCAAGTGTGTCTTTTGCACTTGCGATGGGGGCATCAGCTTTAGCTCTGGATAAAGCATTTGAGGTGGCTGGAATTAAAGCAGATCCTGCCTCAGAGAATAGGTTGGTCAAGCTGAGAACTCTCGTTCACATGGTTCGTTGTGCGTATGCGCACGGTATCTCAGAACCAAGATGGGAAGTCCGTGGGAAGTTTAAAACTAATCTATACGTCAATTTTGGATCTTGTCAGCTTGCACTTAGTCTTCCGAAGTTACACGGTGAGGTGTTTGATTTTGACCATATTGGCGGTCACCATATCTGGTTTCAAATCCGCGATGAAACTGTAGCAGAACTTTCCTCTTGGAGTCAGACATCACCAGAGGAGCGCCCAGTTGGAGGCCGCGAACCTTTCGATATTCACCTCGACAAAATTCTACGTTTTGCAGGATGCCTATCATGGGCGGAATTACTGCGCAAACAATTTGAAGCAGAGATGGACCATTCACCATCAAGCGATGAGTCAGAAATCCGGCAACATGAATGGCGTTGGTTTGGGCTTATGTGCTACTGGTATGCGAGTCTCTTCGTTGTTGTAGAAGCATGGACAGAGATGGGGTTTACAGATCCTATCGTCGACCGCCTCCTAGACCATCCTCTCGATTTCAAATCACTTTTGAGAAAATGCAGAAACGCGACTGTGCATTTCCCCAAGAGTTACCCTGACTTCCGTATTACCGATCTATTGAACCAACAATCGCATGCCCACTGGATCTCCGCCCTTCATCATGAGATTATCGTCTTTTTTGCCAAATACATCGACCAGCTTGAAACGATTACTGGTACTAAAGGTCACATTCGCGACATGATCAGTGAGGCTATTCATTGGCTTCCATATCGTGAAGCAGAAGAGATAGATAGCCTCATGCTTACCATCGGCAAAGGACGCGAGTTACTTGCCCAAAGGCCCGATGATCATTCGCTTTCACGCAAAGAGTTGGAATGTGCAATGGATTCTTGCGAGTTGACACTCAAAGAGGGACTGCGAAAGTGGGCTGCTCTTCGGATGGAGATTCTCGCTGAAGCAGGTGTTGATTTAGGTGTCATCTCCGACAGAGGAAGGAAGTGCTGATGGAGAAGGACTTGGAAGAAGAAAATGCCGTTCAAAAGGATAACAGAGCCCGTCGTAAGAGTGCTCCGAAGGGTACGGTGATTGATCCGAGAATCCCTGAGCTTCGAGTGAAGTCAACTGGAGCGATTGTCGATGCATATCCACTTGCTGCTAGAGCATACACTGACGAAGATTGGAGACACAAGAAACGGAAGGAGCTTGTTGAGGCAATTAAAAGGAATAGTCCTGTCTGGGCGTGTCCTCTTTGCGACGTGCCAGTCAAGCTCTCATCCTCAACGAGAGGTAACTTCTTCTTCCGACACGCCTTCAAAGAGGACGGTCGATGCCTTCACAAGACGAGGGATGCTCTTCCAGATGATGTGAGGGCCGCCAAGTACAACGGTGCAAAGGAAAGTGACGCACACAAAGAAATGAAGAAGCGCCTTCTTTATAGTCTGTATGCTGATTCCTCGTTTGCTAAGGATTCGATACTTGAAGAACGAAGATGGGAAGGGGCTTCCCCGTGGGAATATCGACAACCTGACGTACAGGCAGTGAGGAACAATCAACGGATAGCTTTTGAGGTCCAGCTCTCTTCTACCTTAATTGACGAGGTAGTTGCAAGACGTGAATTTTATCTGCGGCAGGGAGGAATCCTGATTTGGATCTTTCAGGCTGTAGAAAAAGAAAATCCTCGTTTATACCAAGGCGATATTCTTTTCAATAATAACGGAAATCTGTTTGTGGTAGACGACGAGACCGTCTCTACTTCAATGCAGGAAAGAAGACTGTACCTACGAAACTACCACTTAATCCCTAAGGTAACAGCTGGAGTAAATTCTCCAACATGGTCTGAAGGAGAGCTAGTCCCTTTTGATGCACTCACACTCGATGTCGGCACGCAGCGCGCATATGGCTTTGATTATGAGTCAGCTCTTGCAAATGTCATGGTTGATGAATTAGAATTCAGGAAAGAGACATACCGAAATACACTACGTGAGCTATGGCTGAAGCATGATCCAATCCACTATCATATATTCCACGATGAATCTGTAAAGGATGAATGTATTAAGTTGAGAAATAACCTAATGACTGTAGGCGTAACCCTGTCATCTTTCAGTGACAAAGGTAGCAATTTCGAGAGTATGTCCCATTTTATTTACCACATGCTAAGTGTTATGAGCGGAAAGCCAGTAGGAACAAATCTACGAGATATCTTAGGTGTTTGGAATAACATTTTCCAAAACTGGAAAGGGTATGCTTGGTACTTCTGTGTCCTTGCATCACAATACCAAATGCTGCCGTCTTTGAGGAAGCAGGATGAGGAAGCGAGAGCAAAACGGCCGACAAACAAGAAAGGGCAGGCCATCAAGACTTTCGATGAAAAGTTGCAAGTAGTTAGAGACGGCCACAACGGAGACTACAAGCCGTCTCCGCAAGTTGCTTCGATTGCAGCTTTTCTCTTTCCTGATACGCCTCATTTTGTTCGACAGGCAGAGAGACCTCAGAAAGATTTGGGAAGGTAGAAGCTCATTATTTGTTTTGCAGTTACCGCAATGATCGGTTGATAAGGGGGGCGGACATTAGCTTAAAGCCCATGAAGGCGCTAGGAAGTTATAACGTAGAATGGCTGAACTTGAAGCTGGCAAAGAAGTCTGTCCACTGTCTGGTGTACATCATCGTTCACGAACACGTCCACCTGCTGGAGTGATTGTATACTGGAAAGGTTCACGTGGCGGATGGACAGTTCATGCCGTTGTGGCGACAGTACAGAGAGGAATTGAACAGCTCACCGCTGGCATGGGGAGTGAGTAGATGTGATTTGCGACGTAGACTTTTAACCTTCACCAGCAGAAGTATCCTCTGTTCCATTTAGCTAGCATCAACCGAAGTAATTTACTATAAGGAAATGTTATGAGAAAATTCATTTTGTTTGTCATTATGGTACTTATCACAACTAATGTCAATGCATCTGCTATTCCCAAAACAATGTACAATAAGAAGATATTTGTGATGGCGGGAAACGATGTTCGCTACACAAGCTTATATACATTAGGACAGTTTATATATGGTATAAATGAAGGTGCGATTAGGGCTAAAAGCAACCTTAGGATCTATAAATCATCTCAATCATATGTTATAGAGATTGGCACAGTTGACACTGACATCAAACTTTATATTGATTCCGGCAACGTCTTGACCAACGTGTCCATAAAACGAGGAGTCGAATCCTTTTCTTACGACAGCTCTAAACACAAGGAAATGGTAACTACACTGATGTTCCTGCTTCCATTTCATGATAAAATTGAAGAAAAGGCTGAAGCTCAAAAACGAAAAGCAACCGAGAATGAAGCAACATTTGTGAAAGAAAACATGCTCAACTTTGAGTATCACATGCCGTTATTTGCAGGACTAACATGGGGAGACGAAGTTGTTGATGGCATTAAGAAACTAAGCAAAGTCAATGGAATTTCTAACGTTAATGCTGATTGCCATCTGAATGAAGACGTGTTTGGGCGTGACCCCGATTCAATTGAAGTGATCGCCAAAATTCAGGGCCAACATGATTGGCCTACAAAGAAAGTCACAGATATTTTAAACCAGAGCGATTTGTTATCTATAACTGATGAAGAAGCTAAAGTCGTCACAGAAGGCGTGGACGGTTGTACTATCAGGGGCAATATCGTTCTCTTCAATACACCATCTTTAGTCACTCTGCACTTTGGAAAAACTTCGTTCGGTGGACAAGTGCCTTACTACCTTAACCATATCCGCATCACAGGGAACTTTGGAGCAAACTACTCCAAGATGGTAGATGCTTACAAAGCTAAATACAAGGATTACAAGGTTAAAGATTATTTGGAAACTGAAAGGTTTGATCGATTCAACAGTTACGTTGACTTTGGAGCGCGTAATGGAGAGGACAATGCCGTCGAATACTGGAAATCAAATGATATATCCGACCTCCAAATGAAAATCCTGATTGAAGAATCCAATAAAAGTCAGTCAGATCAATTCAAGGAAGCGCCACAAGCAGATGGTGCGATCTGAGCTACGCAGAACACCGCAACAATGTGGAATCTTGGCCTGAACCATGGAAACGGTCGCGCTTCTAGAAGACCAACGAGCTACCAGCACATCGTGAGCAGCCTGAACAAACAGAGGTGATCGCCAGCATGACGCAGACTTTAAACGCAACACTGACGTCGTACCCGTTTCCTGTAGCGACTAATTGGTCGGTCATTACTCACCGCGCAACACCACTACCGACCACCACCCCGTCCGCAGCCATTGGATCTGCAAGTGACGTAGCCGCTCAGATCAGTGCAATAGGGATTGGGAAGTTCGGGGCAAGCGTTGCAAGGTTGCTCTCAAGGAGCCTGCGCGGGATCACCTGCTACGAAGTCACACCATCACTCATCACAGAACAAAGTGAACAGATCTCAACCTTTCTCTACACCCTGCAGCAGAGCGACCTCGTCTTCATTCTGATCGATGCAGCTGATCTCGAGTGCGCAGCCATGGCGCAAATGGTTGGCAGGGAATCCTGTGGCGCTGGTGTACTCACGATTGCAATAGCACGTCTGGGTGCAGAAATGTGCCTCCCAGAACACCTTGCAGGAGAGGGGAAATGGTATCACTCTCTCTTCACCGTCTCTGGTCGCTCACTACCACCCCAGCCCGAACCTGTCATTCCAGAGGGCGATGCACTAACAGGATATGCGACGCGACACATGATCACCGCCATAACCACTTTGATCACCCATCAGACAGGGATTTGTATCGATTTCGCTGACGTGGCAGCGATAATGCGGGAAGGAAGTATGGGAAGGCTTGGCGTTGGTGTTGGCTCCAGTGACTCCAGAGCGGTCACGGCAGCAAAGGCTGCCATTGAGCGACTGGAGGCACAGGGAGTGCCATTAGCTCATGCTTCGGGTGTTCTGGTTAGCGTTCATGGGTCATCTGCGCTCACAATTGACGACTTTGATGATGCTAGTCGCGTAGTTCATGATCGCGTTGCGGAAGACGCTAATATTATTGTCGGTCTGATAAGTGATGAGCAGATGGGGTACAACGTGAAGGTTACAGTGATGGCAACATACTCATGATGAGTGTAATAAACCACTC
>NZ_JAEMHK010000027.1 GCF_016458235.1 Geomonas propionica
GCGGTGAAGACCGGCTATGACGACAGCCCGTACACCGTCTCCGCTACCGTCTGTGCGGTCCACCTGGTGTGTGGGGCCCCCGGTGGCGTCTCGGTGCCAACCAGCAACAGCACGGGACAGTTGCAGGTTTACTGGCAGAGCAGCAACATCTCCGGCGTAACCTACGTGCTGGAGTCCCGTCTGGGGGATGCCCCCTGGATCGAGGTGAGTCGCGGCACGGGCACCTACTTCTACCCGAAGGTGACTCAAAACGGCAGTTACGGCTTTCGGGTCAAGGTGGTGAAAAGCGGCTACGACGACAGCCCGTACACCGTCTCTGCTACCGTCTGTGCGGTTCACCTGGTGTGTGGGGCCCCCGGGGGCATCATGGTGCCAACCAGCAACAGCACGGGACAGTTGCAGGTCTACTGGCAGGGCAGCAACATCTCCGGTGTGACCTACGTGCTGGAGTCCCGCCTGGGGGATGCCCCGTGGAGCGAGGTGAGTCGAGGCACGGGCACCTACGTTTATCCGAAGGTGACCCAAAACGGCAGCTACGGCTTCCGGGTCAAGGCGGTGAAGACCGGCTATGACGACAGCCCGTACGCGACTGCCGCCAACCTGTGCGTGGTCAACTTGATCTGTGGAGCTCCTGCTTCGATGACCGTGCCGGCTTCCAGCAGTAGCGGGAAGTTCCAGGTGAGCTGGGGGGGGAGCAACATAACCGGCGCAACCTACGTTGTGGATTACAGCCGCGATGGCGGTGCGTGGACGCAGCTGTACAGCGGCACCGGCAACTATACCTACTTCAGCACCGCCACCAGCGGCAGTTACAGCTTCAGGGTCAAGGCGGTGAAGAGCGGCTATGCCGAGAGTGGCTACACCCTGGCTGCGGCGCCCTGCATCGTGACGCTGAACTAGGGGAGGTGATGGTTTGCGCCGCGGGACCGAAGCCCGCGGCGCAGCGTTGACTTGCCATGATGTACTGGTACTGTTGCGGGGTTGAGCCCAGCCCCGCCGGGCTCCGGCACTGCGGAGGGAGCGATGCGGCAGCCCGAATCCGACCAGACCATGGCTTCTGTGGTGAGCCGCAACATCGCGGCACTCCTGGAGCGGCGCCAAGTCGAGGAGCGCAGCAAAGGGGCGCAGGAACGGATGGCGGACGCCATCACCGCCTTCACCGGGAGCATGACCTTCGTCTACATCCACCTGATCCTGTTCGGCGGCTGGATCCTGGTCAACGTCGGCTGGCTCGATCTCCTGCCCCGTTTCGACCCCACCCTGGTGATTCTTGCCATGGTCGCCTCGGTCGAGGCGATCTTCCTTTCCACCTTCGTACTCATCAGCCAGAACCGGATGCAGGCCTCGGCCGACCGGCGCGCCGAATTGAACCTGCACATCGATCTGCTGGCGGAGCACGAGGTAACCAGGATGATTACCCTTTTGACCGCCATCGGTGCAAAACTGGGTGTCGAGGAATCGAAGAACCCGGAGCTCGAAGAACTGACCAAGGATGTGCAGCCCGAGAAGGTGCTGGACACCATGGACCAGGTCGAGCAGGGGAACAAGGACGAGTAACCTGGCGGTTGTTCGCCGCTTCGTGTCATATTTTTCTGGAGTATACGTTTTACCTGTGTTAAAGCTTCTGCCCAAATCAATCTGAGCCTCTCCGAGCTACGCAGCCTAAAAGGACCTCCTCATGGCTGCGGGCCAACGGGTGCTGCCGGAAACGGCGGTGCCTCCCTTTTGGAAAGGAGAGCCTTGTGGCAGAGCGGAGACTCCGTACTGTCAAAGGCCCCCTTTCCATCCAGGATCGGGGCTTTTTTTTGTCCACCGTTATGTAGTTTGTAATACAACGACCAGGAGTGAGGACCAGATGCGGATAGCAATTTCAATCGACGACACCGACAACCTCGAGAGCAGGGGGACTGGGGAGATCGCTTCCCTGATCGCCGAGGAGCTGCAGCAGCGGGGGTGGGGCAGCTGCAGCTACATCACCCGGCACCAGCTTTACGTGCACCCGGACATTCCCTACACGTCCCACAACAGCGCCATGTGCTTTTATGCCGAGGTCGGCGAGGGGTGGCTGGAACCGGTGATCGAGTATGTCTCGGGGTTCCTGGAAAAGGAGAGCGCGCCGGGTTCCGATCCGGGGCTGTGCGTTGCGGTGCCGGCCAAGATGGCGGCACGCAACGAGCTGATCGCTTTCGGCCGCCGCGCCAAGGGCGAGGTGATCGGTATGGACGAGGCCTACGACCTCGCCCGGCGGCTTGGTGTGCACCTCTCCCAGCACGGCGGCACGGGGCAGGGGGTGATCGGCGCCCTGGCTGGTGCTGGGCTCAGGATGTCGGGCAACGACGGGCGCCTCAAGGGTTTCCTGGAGTTCGGCCAGCCCTACCGCATGCTGCGTGTGGACGAGCTGCTGCAGCACCCCGTGGTGGACGTGGTGAAGAGCGTGACGGGTGAGGCGCTCAAAGACGAGGACCTGGTGGTGCTGGGTGAAAAGCCGAAAACGGTGCTCCTGGAGGGGGAATCGGTGCTGCTGGTCGCCGCTTCCCAATCGGGGAACTGCGAGGCACGCTGGCAGACGCTGCATCGCAAGCAGCTGAAGGCGTACTAGCATGTGGCACCGCGATCAGAGGGGGAACCGGGAATTCGCCCACGGCAAGGAGGCCTGGGGGCTGGCGGCTGAAGTGGCCGGTGGCTGCGGGTGCTTCGTGGCGGACGTCGAAGAGGAGCAGGTCGTCGAGGAGGAACTCTCCTGCTATAACTGCCGCTATCGGCGCTGGAGCGTCGAGTCCTTCACCTGCCTGCGCCTGCCGCCGCTGCACGTGGCGGCTTAGGGGATCGTTTTTTTGCATGACACCATTCTCGACATAGAAGATTTCGGCTTCACCTATCACGGCGCCGCGGAGTCCAGCCTCACGGGGATCAGCGCGCAGGTCAGGTGCGGCGAATTCGTCTGCCTGACCGGCGATTCCGGCTGCGGCAAGAGCACGCTGCTCCTTGGCATCATGGGGCTGCTGCGTGGCGGTAGGGGAGTGGGCACCATCCGGGTGACTCCATCCGACGTAGATGACCGCGCGCCGGCAGCGGGGATCGTGTTTCAGACCGCAGAGTCGCAGATCCTGTGCAGCACCGTCGCCGAAGAGGTCGCCTTTGGTCCCGAGAATCTCTGCGTGCCGGCGGACGAAATCGCGCTTCGGGTGCGCGAGGGACTCGCCTCGGTAGGGCTGACCGGGGAGGAGCGGCGCAGCGTGGAGCGCTTTTCGGCGGGGCAGAAACAACGGCTGGCAGTGGCGTCGGTGCTCGCCATGCGGCCGGGGCTCCTGCTGCTCGATGAACCGACTTCCCAGCTCGATGTCCAGGGAAAAGAGGAACTGGTGGCGGTCTTCACCGAACTCAAGCGCAGGGGGCACACCATCGTGATGGCTGAACACGATCCACGCCCCTTCGAGGCGCTGGTGGACCGCTACCTGAAGCTGGAGCGGGGACGGCTGGTGGGCAGCGACCGGGTCCCCCCTGACCCGGTGCGCTATCGCCCCAAGGCGTTCCTGCTCCCCTATTCGTCCACGCTCTACGGCACCCGGCCGGTGCTTGACGTGCAGGGGCTGGACCTTTCCTACCCGGAAACGGGGGAGGTGCTGAAAAAGGCGCAGCTGCGGGTAAGTCGCGGCGAGCGGGTGCACCTGTTCGGCTGCAACGGGGCCGGCAAGTCGAGCCTGCTGCGCTGCCTGGCCGGGCTGATTCGCCCCGATGCCGGTAGGATCTGGGTGGCGGGCAAGGAGAGCCCCGGACCGGGCGACCTGCGCGGGCAGGTGGGGGTGCTGTTCCAGAACCCGGCGCGCCAGCTTTTCGCTGAGACGGTGCGCGAGGAGGTTGCCTTCGCGCTGCAGCGCCTGGCCTATCCGGTGGAAGAGGTCGACCGCGTGGTCGCCGAGGCGCTTTCCTTCTGCGGTATCGCCCACTTGGCCGACCGCGCGCCGCTCACCCTCTCGTTTGGGGAGCAGCACCGCGTGGCGTTGGCGGCGGTGGTGGCGCCGCGACCGACCCTGTTGCTCCTGGACGAGCCGTTCGCAGGGCTCGATTTCCCGCAGCGGCTGAGCCTTTTGGCCCTGCTGGCCCGCATGCCGATCCGCTATGGCACCACGGTGTTGATTGTCTCGCACGACGAGCTGCCCGACCGGCGCTGGGCCGACCGTAGTCTTCGGCTGCAGGGAGGGGAGATTGCAGAAACGGCTCCCTAAGTTCCGCTCCTCGCTGAGAAGCTGCGATTACGCCTGCCAGTTCGCCACCAACGACTCCCCGGTGCACCGCCTGGGGGCGGGGTGGAAGCTCCTCTTCGGCATGGTGCTAAGCGCCCTTGCCGCAGGCGGTCGCAATCCCGTCACCCTTTCGGTGCTGGTCGCTGCGGCACTGGCCTACTACCTGGCGGCCCGGCTCACCCTGGCCGACCTGTGGCGCGACGTCCGCCTGTTCGCCTACCAGGCGGCGCTGGTCATTCCGCTCTACTGCCTGATCGACGGCGTGGAAAAAGGGCTCTGGCCGGGGGTGCGCATCTCGACGCAGATCGTTCTTTTCTATCTCCCCGGTGCCGTCTTCCTGCGCACCACGCGGACCTCGGAGGCGATGGCTGGTTTGCGCCGGATCATTCCCTACCGGCTTTCTTTCCTGGTGTTCGTGAGCGTCAGGTTCGTCCCGGTATTTTTCAGCGAGTTGGAGGACATCGTGGCGCTTCAGCGCATGCGGGGCGCGCGCCTTTCCCCGCGTGAGCAACTCGATCCGCGTAACTGGCCGGATCTCTTCAACTGCCTGGTGCTGCCGCTCATGGTGCGCGCGCTGAAAACGGCCGACGAGGTTTCCCGTTCCGCGGAGGCGCGCGGTTTCGGCCTTTACCCGCAGCGGACCTACCTCGATACCTCACGGCTCGCCCCTGGCGCCCCCGAGGGGGGAGCGCGGGAGACCGAGGGGCAGCAACGGCCGCTATCTGCAGGAAACTTTTGAAGGAGTCACCATACATGGAACAGGAAAAGGTCTTTCTCTGGCGTCGTTTCACCCTGCGCGAGGCGGTGCTGCTCTGCTTTTGCGCCACCCTGATCATTTTGACCCGCGCCGGTTTGCGGCTGCATCTGCACATGCCCGGGCACGTCATGTTCTTCACCATGTTCTTTTTTCTCCTGGCCCGGGGCTGCGTGCCTAGGCTGGGGGCCGCGACGCTGGTGGGGCTGATCACCAGCCTGGCCAGCATCCTGCTCGGCATGGGGAGCGGCGGCGTGATCACGTTGGTAAAGTTCCTGCTCCCCGCCCTAGTGGTCGATTTGGCCGGGTTGATCGCCCCGTCCTTTGTCACGAGCCTCATTGCCTGCGCCACGGTCGGCGTACTGGCCTCGCTGCTGCGCGCCGGGACCAACACCGGGGTGGAGTGGCTGCTCGGCATCGACGAGGAGATCATGCTGAATAAGGCGGTCATCTCCGCAGGGTTGAACGGCCTTTGGGGAGGGCTGGGAGCGCTCGCGGTTCCCGCCATCATCCGCAGGTTGCGCAAGAACGGGCTGATCGACCAGGGAGCCTCCGCCTAGTGGGGCTGCCGCTGCCCCGGATGTCGCGGCTGGGACCGGTGCTGCTGCTGTCCCTGCTGTTGCACATGGCGCTCCTATACGGGGCCCGCCGGTTCACGCTATGCCACGTGCGGGCGGAACGGGCGGCCGAGTCCGTGGTCGCCTACCTGGACTTAGGCGCGGCGATGCGGAGCAGCGAACCTGCTTCTACGGCGCGGGGAGCGGTCGCCCCGGTTGCCGTGATTCCCCGGCAGGTGCCCCTGGCCGCCGTAGCGGCGCCCCCAGCATCGGCTGCCCCCTTTGCCGGGGCGCCGAAGGCGGCATCGTCCGCAGTGCCGCCCGCGGCGGTCGTCCCCCCTGGCACAGGCGCATCGTCTCGAGATGCCGACCGCCACGACCCGGGCAACCGCCAGCCGGCCGGGCACCTTGCCGGAGGGGGGGCGGAAGCGCTGGGGCGTGAAACTGCAGGTCCACGCGCCGCGGCACCGTCACAGGGAGCCCTGCCCGGTGCTGCTTCTGCCGTTGCAGCGCCACGGGCCAAAGCGGGGACCAGCGGCGGCGCGCTGGAGGTGCGCGGCCGCTACCAGGCGCTATTGAAACGGCTCATCGAGGCACACAAGGAATATCCTCTCGCCGCACGCAAGTCGGGGCGGGAGGGGAGCTGCCGGCGCCGCTTCGTGCTGCGCCGGGACGGATCGTTGCAGCAGGTGGAGGTGGCAAGTTCCTGCGGCCACCCCTTCCTCGACGCGGCGGCCAGCCGCGCCGTCAGTTCGGTCGGGAGCTTTCCACCGCCTCCGGCGGAGCTGCCGCTGGAGGAGCCGTTCGAGGTGACTATCACTTTTGCACTGAGATAGGGGCGGCTTTCGGAATTTTGGGCGGTTTGGGAATGGGAGTAATGGGAGTAATGGGAGTAATGGGAAAACCCGTTTTGATAATGAATTGTCAAAGGAGAGCAGAACGCATGAAGCAGCAAAATCAATTGTTACGGTGGCTTGCCGCCATCACCTTGTCGGTCCTGATGCTGGTCTTTTGGGGGTGCGGTTCCAGTGACCCCGCCACCAAGGCCCCGGCCAAACCCGCGGGAGTCGCGGCGAGCGCCGGCGATACCCAGGCGAGCCTTACCTGGAGCGCCGCCGGCGACGCCACCTCGTACAACGTCTACTACGCTACCACCTCCGGCGTTACCAGCGCCAACGGCACCAAGGTGGCCGGCGCCATGAGCGGCCAGGCCATCACCGGGCTTGCCAACGGCACTACCTACTATTTCGTGGTCACCGCCGTCGGCGCCCACGGCGAAAGCGTCGTGTCGGACGAGGTTTCCGCGCTTCCCTTGCCCCCCTTGCCGGCCAAGGTGACCGGCGCGGTGACGGCCGGCGGCGACGTCCAGGCCACCATTTCCTGGAATGCGGCGCCGAACGCCGCTTCCTACAACGTCTACTACGGCACCGCTCCCGGCGTGACCCCGAGCAACGGCACCAGGATCGCCGGGGCCACCAGCGGCCAGGCTGTCACCGGCCTCGTCAACGGCACCACCTACTACTTCGTGGTGGCAGCGGCCAACCTCGCCGGCGAAGGTGCGCCTTCGGACGAAGTATCCGTCACACCGCTTCCCGCCCTGCCGGGCAAGGTGCAGGGGCTCAGGGTTTCCGGCGATAACGGGCAGGTAGTCATGGCTTGGAGCGCAGTCGCGGGTGCTACCTCGTACAACGTCTACTACTCCACCACCTCGGGCTTCGCGACCACGAGCGGCACCAAGGGCAGCCTCACTGCGGCGCAGTCGCTTGCCGGCCTTACCCAGCCGGGGCTGACGGTCACCGGGCTCACCAACAACACCACCTACTATTTCCTGGTGACCGCCGCCAACATCGCCGGCGAGAGCGTGACGCCGTCCAGCCAGTCATCGGCGAAACCGTCCGCCACCGCGCAGGCCCCGGCCAAGCCGACCGGCGTGACCGTCGCTCCCGGCGCCGGATCGGCCGCCGTATCGTGGGATTGGGTGCCGCTCGCCACCTCCTACAACGTCTACTGCCTTCTGCAGAACTCCGGCACCCCGACCACCGCGACGGTGATCTCGACATCCCCGAACCCCTCTGCCGGCTCCCCGCTCACTATCACCGGCCTTACCCCCGGCGCGAGCTACTGGATCTCCGTAACCGCGGTTGGTAGCACCGGGCTGGAAAGCGGCGGACAGACCTCACCGAAACAGGTCATTCCTCAGTAGGGCGGCGAGCCCCCTTTCCCCCTCCCTGACCCTCCCCCTCCGGGGGAGGGAACGTGGACGGCCAGCCTCCTCCCCCAGTATGGTGGAGGTCGGGAGGGGGCATACCAATAACGTCACAGTTGCGGAAGTGTATTTATGAATATGAAAGCAGGATTATGGGCGCTGGCGCTGTGCTGCACCCTGGCGCCGGAGGCCCGGGGCGGTGAGGCGGGGCAGGCGTCGGACAGCTATGCCCTGGGTGAGGTGGTGGTCTCCGGCAACTGCACCGACGGTGGGCCGGGAGCGGAGGCGAGTCAGACACTTTACACCGTCGATGCCGACCAGATCAAGGCGAGCGGGGCGAGGACCCTGGACCAGGCGCTGCGGCTTTTGCCCGGCGTCAACGTGAGGACCGGCGCCGAGGGGGTGCCGCGCATCGACATCCGCGGCTTCAGGACCCGCCACGTGCTGCTGCTCCTGGACGGGGTCCCCATGAACTCCGCCCTGGACATGCAGTTCGACCCGACCACCATACCGACCGAGAATATCGCTGAGATCAAGTTAACCTCCGGCGCCAGCTCCGTCCTGTACGGGCAGGGGGGCTTGGGCGGGGTGATCAACATCATCACCCGCAAGGGGACCCCCGGCGTGCACGGTACCATCTCCGGCGAGTTCGGCGATCATGCCCCCTACCTCGCCAAGGGGACCTTGTCCGCCGCCACCGACCGTTTCAGCTACTTTCTGAGCGGCAGCGGCACCAAGGTCGACGCCTTTCCCCTCGCTGGGGATTTTGCCGCGACCGCGAACCAAGGGAGCGGCTACCGCGCCAACAGCGACCGCGAGCGGCGCAACTTCCTGGGTACCATCGGCTTCACCCCGACCGCCGACGTCGCGCTCGGCCTCACCATGAGCTACAGCGAGGGGAGCTACGGCAAACCGGCCGGCACCATCGTCAACCCGATCGACACCTTCGCCTCGCCTCCCAAGTACGCCAGGGTGGACGGCTTCTCCGGCCTTTACCTGCAGTTGGCCGGCGAGTGCGCGCTCAGCGAGCACTTCACCCTGCGCGGCTGGGGCTATCTGAACCGTTCCGACCAGGATCTGAACCAGTACGACGATGCCCGGCTCGACTCGTTCCAGGCCGACGGCTCCTTCCGCGAGCGGGTGCACACCTCCATCTACGGCGCCACTCTGCAGCCCAGGTACGACTTCGGCAAGGGGGGCACGCTCACCTTCTCGTTTGGAGCCGAGCGGGACGGATGGGAGAATGCAGGCGTTCAAGCCGTGAACCTTGTCTCCGGCGGAACCCCGAGCTATAGCGATCTTGCCAAGGATCGGTCCCTTTCGCTTTATTCCGCAGGAGTTGAGTACGAACTATCGCCGGTGCCGGGGCTTGGCCTCGTGGCGGGGTACGGCTGGTACTGGCAGCACAGAAGTGAGCTGGCCCAGGACGACTACAGCTTCCTCCTCGGTGCCAACTACGACTTCGCAACCGATACCCGCCTGAAGGCCTCCTTCAAGCGCAACGTCCGCTTCCCGTCGCTGGGCGATCTCTACGATATTTCAAAGGGGAACGAACTCCTTGCCACTGAGACTTCCAGGAGTGTGGAGGCGGGCATCGAGCAGAAGCTGCCGCGCGAGGCCCGGGTGGCGCTGACCGGTTTCTACACCGAGGCGAAGAACCTGATCCAGAACGATCAAACCACCGGCCACAACATGAACCTCTCCGAGGTCCGCTTCGCCGGCGCCGAATTGCAGGGCGAGGCCCGACCCATGGCCAGCCTGTTGCTGCGTGCCGGCTACACATATCTTCACTCGGAGGACCGCTCCCGCCCAGGCCGGGAGGAGGTGCAGTACAACCCGCGGGACAAGGTCACCCTGGAGGCGAGGTACGACGCGCGCTGCGGAGGCTCCGCCTACCTCGCCGTCAACCATGTCGCCAACCAGTACTTCTACACCAAGGACAACGTCCCGGTGGTGCAGAAGGCGAAGCTGAACGACTACACTGTGGTCAACCTGAGGTTGAGCCAGAAGGTGCTGCAGGACCGGGTGACCCTGTATGTCGGCGCGAACAACCTCTTCGACCAGAACTACGAGACCAGCTACGGCTTTCCGCAGCCGGGCCGCTACATCTACGGCGGCTTCGAGTACCGCCTGTAACAGCGGGCCCGCTCCATCGGGCCCAGGAGGATTTTCCGGATGCACTGCACCTGGCGCAACATAATTACTTTCCTTGCGGGACTGATCACCGCCGGCGCGCTGACCGCCTGCGGCGGTTCGCCATGGCGTTTCGATCCCGGTAACGCATCTACCCCGGCGGGGGTGGTGGCGACGGCAGGGGACAAGCAGGTCTCGCTCTCGTGGGCACCCGCGCAGGGGGCGGCCGGCTACAACGTCTACTATTCCAGCGCTTCGGGGCTTGCGGCAGGGGGAGGGGCCAAGGTGGCGCAAATCACCGGCACCACCGTGGTCGTACCGGGCCTGGAAAACGATACCCGCTATTTCTTCTCCGTGAGTGCCTACAATTCCAAGGGCGAGAGCGTTCTTTCCCAGGAAGTGTCGGCGGTCCCCGCGGCACCGGGGCCCTTCGCCCAGGCGGACTTGGAGGGGAGCTGGCGCTTCAACGGGCTGGTTACCGGTGTCAATCCTCGCTGGGTACGGGGCTCGGTGGGGATCGCGGTCGGCGGCGCGGCGAGCGTCACTGCCTACCACGACAGTCTCGGGGCAAACGCGCAGCCCCCGGACCTCTTCACTAACCTGACGCTCTTACCCGACGGCACCGTGCTCCAGGACGGGGCAGCAGCGAGCTTTCACGGCACCCTGGCCGCCAGCCTCTACAAGGATTTCATGGTGGGGACCGCGACGCTGGCCGGAGGGGGCAGGATGCTGGTCGTACTGCAGAAGAGTGTCCCCGGTATCACCTTCAGTGCGGCCGACATCAAGGGCACCGGCAAGCTGGTGGCGGGACCGCTCGCCTATGTCTATCACCAGTTGAGCGGGGGGACCGTACCGGAGTGGGAGTACGCGAGTTGCCAGGTGGGACAGGACCAGGGGGTGACTTATCTCTCATTGAACGGCCCGACGCCGCGGGCGCTCCCCGGCAGCGGCAGCAAGGTCGTGAGCCTCGCCATCACCGTCGACGGCGTGGTGAGTGAGAGCCTGTACCCCGGGGTGCTGCCGCAGCCGGCGGCCCTGATCAGTCAGGGGATCATGTCAGCGGACAAGATGACCGTGGTGGCGACGGCCACCGACGCGAATGGGGCTCCGCTGTTACGCATCATGCAGTTGGTGCATCCGCCCGCGGTTCTGCTTACCGCAACCAGCTACCTCCTGTCGGACCTGACGGGTCGCTACGGCGTTCATGAACTGTACGGTGCTGCACCGGGATGGGGTTACGGGGACTTGGCCGTGGATGCCGCGGGTGGGGCGCTGTTTTCCGCCTTCAGGAACGCCACCGGGGTAACCGGGCTGCCGGCGGGGTACACGCTGGCGATGGACCAGCAGGGGAAGCTGACTGCGGCGGCTCTCTCAGCTTTCCACGGCCAGTTTTCCTACGGCAAGGAGATGATGGTGGCGACCGGCAATGACGCCGCCGGTTCGCCCGTGTTGAGCATAGCGGTCAGAAGGGAATAGAGGGGCGGCAGGCTCAGGCGACGCAGACGGCGTCGTCCCCCTCAACGAAACCCGCCTGCCGGGTGCTCTGCCGTACCACTGCCCGCGCGCCGCGGGCCCCGACCGTCATCAAAAGCTTGGTGTCGCTTTTCTGCAGGTCCCCTGTCGCCAGCACCGGCGCGCCGTGCAAATGCCGCCCGATCTTCTTCGGGTCGACGTCGACCCACGCCTCGACCCCGATCCCCGCCCCGTGCAGTATCCGGTACCAGGCACGTCCTTCCAGTCCCGCTCCCGCCAGGATCACGCTCCGCTCCCCCTTGAGAAAGCCTTGCAGCAGGTGGTGCAGCTTGCACAGCCGCATCGCCTGGGCGGCGTAGGCGGGGTTGGTGCGGGTGGTCCGCTCCGGGCGCTCGCGCCAGAAGAAGAGCGTCTCGGGGAGCCGGGCGAAACGGGTCCCGGCCGCCGCCAGCCGCAGCCACAGGTCATAGTCTTCGGCCCACCCCATGTCGCGATAGCCTCCCACCCGCAGCACGTCGTTTTTCCTGAACATGACGCTCGGGTGCACGAACGGCGATTCCACGAAGAGGTCGGTGAGGATGGATTCGTGGGTCAGCAGCGAGTTCTGCCACTGCTGGTAGCCGATCATGCCGCTGCCGATGCGGCGCAGGGGGAAGTGCAGGAAGCAGCAGGCGAGGAGTCCTACCTCCGGGTGTGCGGCCAGGTAGCGCGTCTGCGCCTCCAGGCGGGCGGGGTGGCAGACGTCGTCGCCGTCCATGCGCGCCATCAGTTCCGACCGGCAGGCCGCAAGGCCCAGATTGAGCGCAGGCACCAACCCTTGCCCACCCGTCGCCAGCACCCGGATGCGCGGGTCGGCCGCTGCGGCACGCGCGAGGATGTCCGCGGTGCGGTCGGTGGAACCGTCGTCCACGGCCACCAGTTCCCAGTCTCGGAAGCTCTGCGCCAGTAAAGAGGCGAGAGCCGCCGGCAGATGCTTCTCTTCGTTTCTCACCGGCATCAGTATCGATACCGCCGGAATGGTTGCAGCTATTGTCATTGCTTCGGATCCTTCCTTTATGACGTTGCCCCGGCACATTACCAGCAGTGGGCGCGGCTGCCAAAGGGAAAATGGCTGGTTCGGCGCCTGGGAGGCACTGCCTGCATTGATACAAGGCAAATCCCCTCTGTCTCCCCTTCGCAAAGGGGAGGACGTGGGGGCTCGTGCAGCGCTTCAAGGGCTAATACAGTCTTGACAGGGGGATTTTCCTTCCTGCTCTCAAAAGCACGACCCAGAGCCGGTCCTATAACTAGAGGTCGCGGTACTGCTTCAGTCATTGTAGATTGTAATGGTAACAGTTGCAGTTTATGATAACTGTACCCTTTTGAAATGAACTCAACTGTGACTGTGGCCCGCGCTGGTTATGGGGTACAGTTGGCCTGTAACTTTCAAGAGTTGGCAGCTCCTGACAACGACAGCCCGCGCATTGGTGTGCCTTGGGCGAGGACGGGTGGAGGTGGTATGGCCTTGGAAATGGCGAGAGACTGCAGGCCGCTGTACGAGCGGGTGGGTAGCGAGATCGTCTCGCTCATCGACGGCGGCACCTTTCGGGTCGGGGAGCGGCTTCCGTCGATCAGGCAGTTGAGCTCCAAGCTCAACGTGAGCATCAACACCGTGATGCAGGCCTACGCGGTGCTCGAAGACCGCTGTGTCATCCAGGCACGCCCGCAGTCGGGTTACTACGTCTGTCCCAAAGTCCCCGAGATCACGGCGCCGCCTTTGGCGAAGAAACCGCGCCTGCAGCCAACCGCGGTGACCTTCAGCGACCTCTGCGAATTGGTGATCCGTAACCTCATGAAGCCGGAACTCCTCCCCCTGGCGAGCGCGGTGCCCAACCCGCAGCACTTCCCGATGGACAAGCTGAACCGGATCACCGCCGCGGAAATGAGGCGCTTCGGCGCCCAGAGCATCTCCTACATGATGCCGCCAGGCTGCGAACGGCTGCGCACCCAGATTGCCAAGCGCTCCCTCTTGTACGGCGTCAGCGTGCGGCCGGACCAGGTCCTGGTGACCTCGGGGTGCGTCGAGGCGGTGCAGCTCGCCCTGCGCGCCACTTGCAAGGCCGGCGACACCATCGCGGTCGAATCCCCTTTCTACTTCAACTTCCTGCAACTGATCGCCGAGATGGGGCTGAAGGCCCTGGAAATCCCCTCGACACCGAAAGAGGGGATCAGTATTGAGGCCCTGAGCTATGCCATCGAGAACAACAAGATCAGCGCCTGCCTGGTGATTCCCAATTTCAGCAATCCCCTGGGCGCCTTGATGCCCGACGAGCGCAAGCGCGAACTGGTTCAGCTCCTGGCACAGCACGAGATCCCACTCATCGAAGACGACATTTACGGCGACCTAACTTTCGCGCAGCAGCGTCCCGTTGCCGCCAAATCTTTCGACCGCAAGGGCCTGGTGATTTACTGTTCGTCCTTTTCCAAGACGCTCGCTCCGGGTTACCGCGTGGGCTGGGCCATCGGCGGCAAGTTCCAGGCGGAAATGGAGCGGCTCAAGATGATGAATAACCTGGCCACCGCCTCGCCGACGCAGCTCGGCATCGCCGAGTTCCTCGCCACCGGCGGCTACGACCACCACTTGCGCGCCATCCGGAGGCTGTACGCCAAGAACGCGTCGCAGATGACCGATGCGGTGGTGCGCCATTTCCCCGATGGTACACGGATGACCCGTCCCGGCGGGGGCTTCATGATTTGGGTGGAAATGCCTGAGCAGGTGGACTCGGTGCAACTGTTCCACCGGGCCCTGGAACGGGGAATCAGCATCACGCCCGGGACGATCTTCTCACTGTCCGGGAAGTACCGGAATTTCATCAGGCTGTCGACTGCGTTCTGGGATGACAAGGCCGAACGGGGTCTTGAAATACTGGGAGGGCTGGTTAAGGAGATGCTGTAGATCGTTGATCTTCGAACGTGACAGTGCCGCTCAGGTATTTGAAAAGGGTAAGCGTGTTAGAGAAGCCGGAAGTGACTGGATGAGCGCTACGAGGATGCCAAGTAGATGAGGGAGCAGCAACGGCACTTACCATAGCGTGCAGGAAGATAAAGGATGTTGACGGTGAGGCATTTTTTGCATTCCCAGAAGGTATAGCCACTCGCCTCGTGCCCGGCCTGTTCGGTGAAAAACCAGTGGTAATATGCATCCCAATCGTATTCGGACTTCTGGTTTGCCTTTTCAATCAGTCGTTCCAGTAGCATGGCTGGCGCTCCTTGAAGAATGATGACGTAAACATACAACCAAAAAATACAATATCAACTGTGATTTTTTCTAACACCAAAGGTGATTCACTGTCCATCTTGAATACATAACCAGCTGCACAAACATTCGAAGCCATGAACTTCTTCAGAAAACCGTCATTTCCCTGTGGACTTCCTTTTTTGAAGAGCGGTAAAATGGGGCATCAGTAGATATCGTCCAAAAGGAGGCGCTATCATGTCAGAAAAGATTAAGAGACCGATGACAGGGCTGATGATGCTGGTTGGCGGCGGGATGCTCGGTGCTGGTCTGGGGCTTCTCTTTGCTCCGTGCGCGGGAGAGAAGAGCCGCAAAAAAATGATGCGCATGGGTAAGTCGATCGGCAACAGGAGCGACCGGATGATGCGCGATCTGAGCGACAGGATGGACGAACTGGTGGACACCATGTCCGGCATGAGCGGAAAGGCCGGGAAGTTCATGCACCTGCGTTAAACGGAGAGGCTGTCCCCGTTCTACTGATCAACTAAAGATTCTGGCCCGCGGCTGTGATGGCCGCGGGCTTTTCTTTGTCCGAGCTTGTCCTAGCCAAGCTTGATCATGGCTGCACCGGCCACGATCAGGGCTGCCGCGATCAGGCGGACCTTTCCGAAGGATTCCCGCAGAAAAAAGATGCCGATGAGGACCCCGACCATGATGCTTACCTGGCGCACCGGGACCGCATAGCCGACCCGGGCCAGGTTGAGGCCATAGCGGAAGCTCAAAAAGGAGAGCATTACCGTGGGGCCGCTCCACAGGATAAGGCGCCAGTTGGTGCGCCACTCCTCGGCAATGAGCGCGCGGTACTTTGGGCGGCACAGGTTGAGCGTCATCAGGGACAACATGGCGATGACCAGGAAATAGGTGAAGAAGACGGGCGGGTAGTCCCTGACACCGGTCTTCTCGGCAATGGAGCCGATCGAATAGATGAAGCCGGCCAGCAGGGCGGCACGAACGGCACTGCTCTTGAGATCGCGGAAGGGGCGAGCCACCTCGGCCAGCGACAGCCTCTGCATCTGGACGCAGAATGTGCCGAAGATGACCAGGAGGATGCCGCAGATCCCGACCGGGGAGAGGCGCTCCTTGAGTAGCAGTACGCCCCAGATAGGGACATATACCATCGAGGTCTGGGAGAGCGGATAGATAATGGAGAGGTCGCCGTCGCGATAGGCGCGGCCGTTCAGCAGGTGATACAGGACGAAACTGACCGAGCCTATGGAGATCATGGCCAGGGTATGCGGGCCGGGCCAGTGGAACGGTTCGTTCACTACTGTAATGATGGCGGTGAAGGGAAACATCGAGGCGATGAACATCCACCAGATGAAGACCGTCTTGTGCCGGCTCTGTTTTACCAGGGTATTCCAGGCGGCGTGCATCACGGCGGAAAAGATGATGAGGGCGAAGGCGAGGTTTGACATGGCCGGAGTATAACTGAGGTCGGCTGATAAAGTGAATCTTTTCGGCGCCCTTTCAAGGTTAAAGAATTTTACTCATTAAATCGTTGACGATGGGGATGAGCTTTGTTATAAACGTCGACTCCGCAGCAAGACGCGGCGTTCTTTGCAACCAAATAGAGCCGGCAGGAAGGAGGGCCACAGTAGCACCTAGCGGTGTTCTGACAGCCTTTCGGGTACGATCCTCGGATCAAGCCACTGCAAAATGCCTTGAAAGTTTTTTGAAAGAAAATCTTGACAGGTTGATCCGGTTCAGGTAGGGTGCTGAGTCTGTCGCAAACGGCGGCTTGGTCTTTGAAAACTAAATAGTAGACGAAACA
>NZ_JAEMHK010000028.1 GCF_016458235.1 Geomonas propionica
CCGATGGTACTGCATTGGTAACGATGTGGGAGAGTAGGTCGCCGCAGGGAATTTAATTGAAAAAGCCCCGTCTGATTCCAGACGGGGCTTTTTCGCGTCCTAACCTAATGACATGACGCCGCTTCCAACTCTACCGGATGCAGTCGTGCACTCACCAAACCCTCTTATCCCTTTCCATTTACTGTATGAAGTGCTGTCATGGTGCTATCAGTAGGGTGATATACCTATTGCATTGACACTCCAGCATTTTTAATGTAGTTATTGGCATATTCATATGACAATGGGGTGCCTATGTTTTTCAGGAAATACCTCTCTTCTCTGCGCAGCACGTATATCTTCATGGTTTGCTTCGGCCTGCTCATGGGGGTTATCTTTCCCTTTTATTCCTGGATTTTCTTCGGAGCCAAGGCCTTCGCTCCTCTTTATGCGCTCGGCTGCCTGGCTGCCGGATTCATCGTCGGCACCTTCTGCTACCACATCATCAAGGAAGCGCTCCGGCTTTACATCGAGCAACAACTGAAGATCCTGGGACGGATCACGGGTGAAACCTCCACCGTGTCGGTATCCGGCACAGGCGATGAACTGCAGCAACTGATGGAGTGCAACGAAGCCTTGATGAACCGGGTTTTGGTGATGGTGGAAAACGTATCCAAGCTTGCCGCCGACATCTCCAACAGGCACGGCCGGCTCACCAACGAATTCAGCCAGACGGTGCACAACCACGAGAAGCAGGCGGCCAGGGAGCAGGAAACAATCGGGGCCGTCGATGACATGAATGCCTTCTTCCGGGACCTGCTGAAAGAGATCGAGGACATCGCCGCGCGCACCGACCAGCGTGCTTCCATCTCCACGGAAATGAGCGCCGCCACCGACGCCATCGCCCTCAGTATCCAGGATTATTCCGCCTCGGTGATGGAGACTTCGGCTTCCATCGAGGAGATGGCAGTCAGCATCAAGGGGACGGCCTCCAACATCGAAGCCCTCACCACCTCGACGGAACAAACCTACAACTCCATCCTTACCATCGGCACCTCCATCGGTGAAATCCGTGACAACGCCCGGCGCTCCTCCGACTGCTCGGAAAGGGTGCGCGTCGAGGCCGTGGAAGGGATGGAGGCCATGGCGGCAACCATAGCAGCCATGACCGCGATAGAACAGCACAGCGACCGCTCGGTCGACGCCATCAACCGCTTGTCGCAGCATTCCCTGCGGGTCGGGGAGTTCCTCGATGTCATCAAGGAGGTGGTGGCCCAGACCAACCTCCTTTCCCTCAACGCGTCCATTATCGCGGCCCAGGCGGGAGAGCGGGGCAAGGCCTTCGCGGTGGTTGCCGAAGAGGTGCGCGCGCTGGCCAAAAGAACGTCCGCTTCCACAGAAGAGATCGAGGAACTGGTCGCCAATATCCAGAAGGAAACCGCAGCAGCCGAGACTGCGGCCCGCCTTGGCAAGGACAAGGTCGCCGAAGGGGTCACCGTGTCCGAGAAGGCGGACGAGGCGCTGCACCGGATAGAGGATAGCGCCGCCGAGGCGTCGCGCATGGTGCAGCAAATCGCGGCAGCTACCGATGAACAGGCCTCCGGAAGCCGGCTGATTACGGAGGAGGCGGAAAAGAACCTGACCCGTGTCAAACAGTTCAGCCGGGCCGTCCAGGAAGAGGAGACCGGTGCTCAACTTATCGTCCGCAGCCTGGAGCGTATGCGCTCTCTCTCAGCTAAAATAACCAGTTCCACCGAGGAGCAGGTACGCGGCAACCGGCTGTACATGCAGAGCGTGCTGGAAGACAACGACAAGGTTAAGGCGTTGAAGGAAACCTGCATGGAGCAGATCGCCATAGGGGACGTGCTGCGCAACGACGTGGTCGAGGTCGATCGCCTGATCCAGGGGACCGCCCAGGAGGCCAAGAAGATGCTGGGCGAGATCGAAACCATCAATGGGCTCATCGTTGCCGTGCACCGGGAGATGGAGACCTTCCGCAAGTTGTAGCCTCACTCTCGCCTCACCCTACAGCCCTGCCGGTTTCGCCGGTGGGGCTTTTTTTTGTTCCACGGCCTGCCGCTGGCCGCAAGGCAGGCGCGACCTTGACAATGAAAGGAGGGTAGATAGATTATATTCTGTTAATTTTACTGACACTTTCCCGTCAGCTACGGCAGCGCATGGGCTCGATAATACTGAGGCTCGGCGTTGGCCACCAAGTCATGGGAGGGGGTATGAGAACCTTACCGACATCTGCTCCTGTCTTTCTGCTCGCGGTGGCCACGGTGTGCCTGGTACTGGCATCCCCGGGACGGTCGTTGGCCATGTCCGACACTGGTGCCGCCACTCGCCCAGGCGCCGGCCCAGCCTCCACCGAGCCTGTCCCAGAAGAGTTGAGCAGGCTGATTACGCTGGAGGGCGCCTCCCTCTACAGTTGGAAAAACATGAGAAGCCGGTCCGGCTTTGCCGTCGCCCAGGCCGACACCGCCCCCCAGTTGTTCACGCCCGCAGCACCGCAACGAATCCTTTCCTGGGAGACCGGTGAAGGGAAGAGTTACCTGGTGCCCGCGTTCGAAATTCCTGCCTTTATCGTCCTTCTGAACGCCTTCGACAGGGTGGCCCTGCATGACAAAAAGACCGACGAGGGGAAGAGGACCTATGCCACCAACCCCTCGACCTTTTGGCACCAGTTGAGCCACCAGGACTGGACCTTCGACCAGGATACCTTCAAGGTGAACCAGTTCGGGCACCCGTACGAAGGCGCCACCATGTACGGCCTGGCCCGTTCCGCAGGCCTCAACTTCTGGCAATCACTGGTGTACAGCAATACCGGAAGCTTCCTGTGGGAAATGGCCGGCGAGAACTCACGCCCGTCGACCAACGATCTCATTACCACCGGTAACGCGGGTGCCCTGTTGGGAGAGGCGCTGTTCCGGATGGCCGACCTGGTCCTGGAAGAGGGGGGGGGCAATCCCCCCTTGGGGCACCGGCTGGCGGCAGCGGCCATATCCCCACCGACTGCGGTGAACCGGTTGCTCTTCGGCAAGCGGTTTGATACCGTGTTCCCGAACCACAGCCCGGCGACGTTATGGCTGTGCCGGGCCGGCTTCAGCTTGGACGTGCACTCGAAGAACCCGAGCGCGCCGGTGAAGGAGCCCAGCCAGGACAGTATCGGCATCGTGGAGTTTTCCATGGCGTACGGCCTCCCCGGGAAACCCGGCTACAGCTACAACCGCCCTTTGGACTACTTCAACTTCGAGGTTTCAACCAGGGCCCGACAGCACAACCTGGTGGACACCCTCACTATCAGGGGGCTGCTGAAAGGCAAATCATACGAGATAGGCCGTGACTATCGGGGCATCTGGGGACTCTACGGCAGCTATGATTACATCTCCCCCTACGTTTTCAGGGTCTCCAGCACCGCCCTCTCCCTGGGGACCACGGGACAGTACTGGATCGGTCCCGGCGTGGCGGCTCAGGGCTCGCTGCTCGGGGGGGTGGGTTTCGGCGCCACGGGCTTGGAATCAGATGTGGTCGAGGAGCGGGGGTACCACTACGGGGTGACTCCACAGGTGTTGCTGGCGACGAACTTTCTCTTTGGGGAAAGAGCGATGGTGGACCTTACCGGCCGCTGGTACTATGTCAGCAGCGTGGGTCCTGATCATGACGGGTCGGAAAGTGTCTTCAGGGGACACGCTGCGCTGACTGTGAGAATCCACGGCAGCCATGCCATCGGATTACAATATTCCGAGTCGATAAGGAACACGAACTATGCTAATATCACAACGAAGTACCGCTCTGAAGGGACCATAAGCCTGGTCTACACCTTTGTAAGTGACAGGGCCTTCGGAGCCGTAGAATGGAGAGAACCTGCCGAGCGTTAGTTCCTGCCCTTTGAATAAGCATCTGGTTGGAGGTGTACCTCATGAAGCACCTGAAAAGATTTTTCCTGTCGATCCTGTTGAGTCTTACTCTCATATCCGGCTGCGCCGTGAACAAGTCCTCGGTCGGCGGCTTCAACCTGGTCTCGGTTGCCGAGGAGAAGGACCTGGGGGACAAGTTCGCCGTGGAGATCGAGAAGCAGCACCAAGTGGTGAGGGACCCGGAGGTGCAGGCCTACATCGATGGTGTGGGGAGGAGGCTATTGACCGGGGTGCGCAAGCAGGATTTCCCATTCACTTTCCAGGTGGTGAAGGATGAGAGCGTCAACGCCTTCGCCATCCCGGGAGGCCACACCTATGTCAACACCGGGCTGATCAAGGCGGCGGCCACCGAGACGGAACTGGCGGCGGTCATGGCGCACGAGATGAACCACGTGGTGGCCAGGCATTCTACCCGGCAGATGACGCAGCAATACGGCTACAGCCTGGTCACCAGCCTGCTGCTGGGAGGGCAGGGGGGTGACCTGTCCAGGATCGCGGCGGAACTGTTCGGCAAGGCCGGCGGCATGTACTACAGCCGCGAGATGGAAAGCCAGGCGGACTATCTCGGCGTGGAGACCATGTACAAGGCTGGCTACAACCCGCAGGGGATGGTCAGCTTTTTCAAGAAGCTCGACGCCGCGGGGGAGCAGCAGCCCGGCAAGATCGCCAAGTATTTTTCCGATCACCCTGAGACGGTGGACAGGATCAAGGACATACAGCAGGAAATAGCCCAACTCCCGGCTAAGAACTGGCTCCCCGACTCGACTCCCGAGTTCGCCCGGGTGAAGGCCAAGGTCCAGCACCTCTAGCCGGGTTTATGTAGAGAACAGCAGCTAAGACCACCTGATCCCCTGCAAGACCTTGCAGGGGAATTCTTTTGTTAGGAGCGGACATGACTGACGCGATTCGGGGTTTGGAGCCACAGGTTTTTTGGAACTGCTTTGCTGCAATTTCGGCGATTCCCAGGCCCTCGGGACACGAGGAACGCCTGGGTGAGCACATCCTGGAGCGAGCCGGGCAACTGGGCCTGGAGCGGGTCAAGGATGACCGCGGCAACATCGTGGTCAAACTGCCTGCGACGCCGGGGAGGGAGCGGGTGCGCAGCATCTGCCTGCAGTCACACCTGGACATGGTCTGCGAGAAGAACGCGGGCAAGGTTCATGATTTTCTCAACGACCCCATCGAGCTGCTGCGTGAGGGGGAGGTACTGACGGCGAACGGCACCACCCTGGGAGCCGACAACGGCATCGGCGTGGCCACCTCGCTCGCAATCATGGAGGACCAAGCCGTGGCACACGGTCCGCTGGAACTGCTGTTCACGGTCGAGGAGGAGACCGGCCTGGCCGGCGCGAAGAACCTGTCCCCGTTGATCGTGTCGAGCCGAATCCTCCTGAACCTCGACTCCGAGGAGGAGGGCGCCCTCTATATCGGTTGCGCCGGCGGCAAGGACACCGTGGGGAGATGGCCGCTGGTGCGGGAAGCGGCGCCTGCCGGCTGGGCGGCACTGCGGCTCACGGTGAAGGGGCTTAAGGGGGGGCACTCGGGGCTGGAGATAGACAAGGGGCTCGGCAACGCCATCAAGCTGCTGAACAGGGCACTCCTGCGGCTGACAGGGCTGGGGGCGAAACTGGCGTCCATCGACGGCGGCAACATGAGAAACGCCATTCCGAGAGAGTGCGGCGCGGCCGTCTTCCTCGCGCCGGAGCAGGTGGCAACGGCACAAGCGATGGTGACGGACCTCGGTGCGACCTTTCTGGCCGAGTTGCCGACGGTCGATCCCGGCGTCCGGTTGCTCCTCGAGCCGGATGAGGCGGGGGCGGCATCGGTGCTGGTCCCGCAACTGCAGCGGCAGCTCATGAAAACCATCGCCGCCCTCCCGAGCGGAGTGCAGCGTATGAGCGCCGAGATTGCCGGACTGGTCGAGACTTCCACCAACGTGTCCGTGATCCACACGGAAAAGGACGAACTGGTCCTCATCACCAGCCAGCGCAGCTCCAGTGCCTCGCGGCTGTCCGAGGTGGTCGAGACGGTGCAGGCGATCCTGGAACTGGGAGGGGCGGCGGTCGAGGGGAGCGACGGTTATCCCGGGTGGCAACCCAACATCGATTCGCCCCTGCTTAAGCTGGCGCAAAGGTGCTACCGCGATCTGTACCAGAAGGAACCGGAGGTGAAGGCGATCCACGCGGGGCTCGAGTGCGGGATTATCGGGGAGCGCATCCCCGGCATGGACATGATCTCTTTCGGGCCGAACATGGAAAAGGTGCACTCGCCGGATGAAAGGGTCTACATCGAGAGCGTGGCCAGGTACTGGAGATTCGTGCTGGAAATCCTGAAGGCCGCACAGTAGAGCCGCTACTCGTGCAGGTCGCAGAAGAAACGGACCACGAGGGGGACGATGGCGTTGGTCCCGCAGATGGTTACCCGCTGCGTCATCTCCTTGCAGGCTTGCCCCACGCGGCACTGCAGGGAGATGTCGTGCAGGCCGGCACAGCACCGGAACACCCGGGGCGTTTCGCCGTCCTTGTTCTCTCCCTGGTAGATCCCGTCCACCGAAACACTTCCCCTGCGCTGGCAGCAAACCGTGAAGTATTCCATGGTCTCTCCGCTGAGGCATAGATTGATGAGAATAGGTTAAGGCGCAAGTATCGCCTGCGGTGCCGGGACTGCAAGGGGAAGGATTGCGGTGGGGACGCCGTGAGGACGCGGCGAGCCTGCGAAGAGTCTGTGGAGAGTCTCCGGAGAGGCTAGGGGGAAACCGGCGTGAGGCGGGCTACAGGACCTGGACCTGGAGTCCCGCGCCGGGGGCGGAGCGGTAGATGAACGTGACCGCCGCGGGTTCTTCCCCCCATGGGGTGCAGCGGTAATCCCTGGCGAAGGTGCGACGGTAATAGCGCACCCGCTCGCCCGGTTTGGACTCCAGGCGCAAGGGGATGGCCGGTTCGCCCGGTTCAGTCGCACGTGAGAAGAAACTGGGGAGATTGCCGCTCGGGTAGCCGATCAGGCAAAGGTCGAAGCAGAGGGCGTCGCGCAGGCGCTCCTGTGCCTCGCCGTCCCTCCCCTCGGCAGCAAAGCGCCAGAGTGCCTCGAACAGCGAGGCGAGGGAAAGGTTGCCGGAGAAGAGTCCGGCGGCGTCGAAGAATTGGGCGGCCTGGTCGAAAAGCTGCGACAGCGGTCGCTCGGCGGCGAACACCTGCAGCGTCGTGGCGAACCTGCCGCTGTTGTAAACCAGGTCGAGGAGGCGGCTGATCCCCTCGATGCGGCGGATCTCTTCGAAGCTGAGCCACGGGGTGCGCAGGATTTTATAGGGGGCGGCTTCCGCGTACGCGTACCCTTCCTTGCGCGCGATGCCACGCATCGCTGTCCCCTTCAAGACCTTGAGCGGTTCGACCTGGATGTGGTCCGCGTCGAGCGCGAAGAGCCCCTGCACCGAGGCGAGAAAACCCGGCAGAGATTCACCCGGGAGCCCCGCCACCAAGTCGAGATGCACGGTGACCGCCGTTGCCGCCTTGAGCCGCTCCACGTTGGCGTAGAGCTTGTCGAGACTCGATTTTCGCTCCACCTTGGCCAGCGTCTCCTCTCCCCCCGACTGAACCCCTATCTCGAAACGGAACGCCCCGGGCGGTACCTGCGCCAGCAGGGCCAGGTTCTCCTCGGTCAAAAGTTCCGCCGCTATCTCGAAATGAAACTTGCTGCCGCGGTTGTGGTCCAGGATGAAACGCCAGATCTCGTTGGCACGCCTCGCGTCGTAGTTGAAGGTGCGGTCGGCGAGCTTCACTGTCTGCACCCCGGCCTCCATAAGCAAAAGGAGATCCGCCTTGATCCTCGCCGTGGAAAAGGAGCGGACGCCGCTCTCGATGGAGGACATGCAGAAGGCGCAGGAGAAGGGACAGCCGCGCGAGGTCTCGTAGTACACCAGCGGTTTTTTGAGATCGACCAGCCCGGCGGCGAATGGCGACGGGATGCGGTCCAGGTCGGCGAGCGCCGCACGCTCCGGGTTGGCGATGATCTCCTCCCCCTCACGATAGGTGATAGCGGCGATCTCTGCCGGCGGCACCCCCTGGCTCAAAGCTTCCAGCAACTCCCGGCAGCTCTCTTCCCCTTCGCCGCGCACGATGCAGTCAATGGCGCCGTTGCGCACCATCATGTCGAAGGAGCCGAAGGATACTTCCGGGCCGCCGAGGACGATGAAGGTGTTGGGGGCCAGCTGCTTCAGATCCGAAGCCAGTTTCAGTGTCAGCTCCGTGTTCCAGATGTAACAGGAAAACATGACCACATCCGCCCGCTCCGCGTAGAGCTTCGCCAGCAGCTGGTCCGGCAGCTCGTTGATCGTGAGCTCCAGGATGCTCAAATCGAGGTCCGGCAGGGTGGCACAGGCCGAGGCGAGATAGGGGAGTGCCAGCGAGGCGTGGACGTACTTGGCGTGCAGGGTGGTGAGCAGGATCTTCATGGGCGGGGATTGTAGCCGATTAGCGGAGGCGTTGCCAGAAAAATGGTGGCGGGCCGCCGGGACGCATCCCTTGCCCGCGCCATCGTTTTTTGTTACTGTAAGCGGCTGCCGAAACAAAACCCAAAACCATTGGCCACGGAGAAAATCCGAGGACTTCTGAGAAAGGCACAAAACGGAAGGCTTTGTTAATCGAAAGCCTTTGCTCTCGTTTCTAACACGGCTTTGCAGTTCTCAGATTTTCTCAGAAGTTCTCCGTGGCTAACGGTTTCCACAGGATAGACATGAAAACGAAGAAACTGCCGAAACTGCTCTACGCCGACAGCCAGGGCAACATCTACGACCACCCCTACCTCACCATGGCGGGCATGAGCGCCGATGAGGCGGTACTGCCGGAGTCGGTGGAGCTGATCCCGCTGCCCGACGACAGCCGCCTGTTCACCATACCTGACACGCCTCCCATCGCCTGGGACGAGGAGCAGGGGAGCTTCATCACCCTGAGCCAGGTCCGGGATGGACGGCGCAGCATGAAGATCCAGGCGGTGTCTGCTTTCATGGCCCCGGGATACATGCGTACCCTGCTCCCCGCCTGCGACTACAGCAAGAAGAAGGTGCATCTCCCGCTGTGGTCATATACCGCGGTGGGGTGGGACGAGGAGAAGGAATGCTTCGTGGTCGCCGCCACCCGCGTGGACGACAACGAGAACTGGCTCCCCAAGAACTACGACGACAGGAAACTCGATCCGCTGGTGCGCAAGATGCTGGCCGAGTTCCCCAAGAACCGGCTCATCGAGCAGTTGTCCCGCTGCGCCGTCGACTACCACTGTTTCGCCGCCAAGAACCTCTTCTTCCGCAGGTGGGAGGCCCCCATCCCGACCTCACCGGTCTGCAACTCGCGCTGCCTGGGGTGCATCAGCCTGCAGCCTTCCGACTGCTGCCCGTCCAACCACGAGCGCATCCCGTTCGTGCCGACGCCGGAGGAGATCGTAGAGCTGATGCTGCCGCACCTGTTGCAGGCGCCGGAGCCGATCGTCTCCTACGGGCAGGGATGCGAGGGTGACCCGATCATGCAGGCCGACACCATCGCGGAGGCGACCAAAAGGCTCAAGGCGGGGACCTCGCGCGGCACGGTCAACTTCAACTCCAACGGCTCCATCCCCGACCGGGTGCGCATGCTCTGCGACGCCGGCATGGACTCGATGCGCTTCTCCATGAACTCGGTGCAGGAAGGGTTCTACAACAGCTACTACCGCCCCAAAGGGTACCGCTTCGCCGACGTGGTCGAATCGGTCCAGGCCGCCAAGCAGAAGGGGCTGTTCACCATGATCAACTACCTGGTCTCCCCGGGCGTGACCGACAGCCCCGCCGAGGTCGAAGCGCTTTTGAAGTTCATCGAAAAGACCGGGGTGGACATGCTGCAGATGCGCAACCTCTCCATAGATCCCGCCTTCTACAACGAGCGGATGGGGGTGCGGACGCGCGGCATCGGCATGTATCGGCTGCTGCAGGAGGTGAAGAAGGCATTCCCGAAGATCCAGTACGGCTACTTCAACCGCACCAAGGAGCGCTTCTATCCGGAGGGGTTCGAGAAGGGGTGGCCTATTTCAGGTACTTAGCGA